>NZ_JASKMT010000021.1 GCF_030124175.1 Streptomyces sp. 549
CTGCCCCGCCCCCGCCCCCGCCCCCGCGAGCCGCGTCGGCTCTCCGGCCGTCGGCCCTCGGCCGCGGCGCCGGGGCACCGCAGGGCAGCCCACCGGCCTTCCCCCACGGGGCCGGTGGGCCGATCCGCCCTCCAGGTGTGATGTGGCAGAGTCGGCGGCGGACGCCTGCCGTCGGCGCGTCCACACGAACCGACGTCAACGCAGCGGAAGCGGGTGCGGGTCATGGGAGCCGGTCAGCGCATGGTGGTCGTCGGCGGTGACGCGGCGGGCATGTCGGCCGCGTCAGCGGCCCGCCGGCTCAGGAGGCCCGGGGAACTGGAGATCGTCGCCTTCGAGCGGGGCGCCTTCACCTCGTACTCCGCCTGCGGCATTCCCTACTGGGTCGGTGGCGACGTCGAGTCGCGCGACGACCTGATCGCGCGCAGCCCCGAGGAGCACCGGGCCCGCGGCATCGACGTGCGCACCCGTACCGAGGTGACCCGGATCGACCTGGACCGCCGCCGGGTGCTGGCCCGTTCGGCGGACTCCGGCGAGGAGAGCTGGACGCCCTTCGACGAACTGGTGATCGCCACCGGCGCCCGGCCGCTGCGCCCGCCCCTGCCCGGCGTCGACGCGCCCGGGGTGCACGGCGTGCAGTCCCTCTCCGACGGCGAGGCGCTGCTGGCCGAGGTGGACCGGCTGCGCGACGCCGCCGAGGCGCCCCGGGCGGTGGTGGTGGGCGCCGGCTACATCGGCGTCGAGATGGCGGAGGCGCTGGTGCGCCGCGGCTACCGGGTGACGGTCCTGGACCGCGCCGAGCAGCCGATGGCCACCCTCGACCCCGACATGGGTGAACTGGTCGCTGAGGCGATGCGCGGTATGGGCATCACCACCGCCATGGGCGCCGCCGTCACCGAGGTGGAGACCGGTGAGGACGGCCGGGCGGTCGCGGTGCTCACCGAGGAGGAGCGCTATCCGGCGGAGCTGGTGGTGCTCGGCCTCGGGGTCCGTCCGGAGACCGCGCTGGCCCGTGAGGCGGGACTTCCCCTGGGGGAGGCGGGCGGCCTGCTGACCGACCTCGCCCAGCGGGTCCGGGGCCACGAGGGCGTCTGGGCGGGCGGCGACTGCGTGGAGGTGACCGACCTGCTCACCGGCGGCACCCGGCACGTGGCGCTCGGCACGCACGCCAACAAGCAGGGCCAGGTGATCGGCACCAACATCGGGGGCGGCTACGCGACCTTCCCCGGTGTGGTGGGCACCGCGGTGAGCAAGGTGTGCGACCTGGAGATCGCCCGTACCGGCCTGCTCGAACAGCAGGCGGCGGACGCCGGGTTCCGCTTCGTCACGGCGACCGTCGAGTCCACCAGTCGGGCCGGCTACTTCCCCGGGGCCGCCCCGATGCGGGTGAAGATGCTCGCCGAGCACCGCACCGGGCGGCTGCTGGGCGTGCAGATCGTCGGCCGCGAGGGCGCAGCCAAGCGGGTGGACGTCGCGGCGGTGGCGCTCACCGCGGGCATGACGGTCGAGCAGATGACGGCGCTCGACCTCGGGTACGCGCCGCCGTTCGCCCCGGTGTGGGACCCGGTGCTGGTCGCCGCTCGCAAGGCCACCGCCCAGGTACGCGCCCGAGCCTGACCCGCCGTGTGCCGTACGCGCTGTGGCCCCGGGCCCGGGTACGGCACACGGCGGATCAGGGCGCGGGATCCGGCTCGGGTTGCGGCTCCGCCGGCTTCCTGCGGCGCTGCCACCAGTGCCGGCGGTGCGGATGCACCGCACGTCCCAGGCGGCGGCCGATCAGCAGGTACCCGAGCAGGGCGCCGGAGGTGTTGAGGATGACGTCGTCGATGTCGAAGGTGCGGCCCGTGATCAGCGCACCCTGCACCAGCTCCACCAGCATCATCACGGCCGCCGTGGTGAACACGACCCGGAGCAGCCCGCGGGTCTGCGGGGCCAGCACGGGCAGCAGGATGCCGAACGGTACGCCGAGCGCGATGTTGCCGCCCACCTGTTTGACGGCGTCCTGGAACGCGGGCTGCGCGAGGTAGTTGGTGATGGAGGCGCCCGGCTCCAGGTTGCTGTACGTCAGGGACTCCGACGCCGCCGAGGGCTCCAGCGTCAGCCGCGAGAGCACCGCGGCGAACACCACCATGCCCGCGAAGGCCACCACCACCAGCACCGCACGCAGCGCCGGCCTCAGCCCGCCGCGGGGCGCCGGTTCGGCCGGTACGGGGGCGCGGGGACGCTCGGACGTGCCTGCTTCCTCCGGGCTGGGCGGCCGGTCCGCCGGTGGTGCGCCGGCGGGGACGGCCTTGGGCTGACTGCGGGTCCTGAATGTGCGCACGAGCGGCTCCCCGGTCAGAGTATGCGCTGCCTCGGCAGCAGTTACCCCTTCAACCGCATGCCATGCACGCGGAGTTTCGGCGTGCCTCCGGGTTCCCCGGCGCATGGCGTCATTTGGTATGGACATGGCGCTTCTGAGTTCCTACGCTACCCCGAAAGGCTGAGATCGATCTCACCTTCGTGGTCGGACGTGCGGTCGGCCCCCACCACCTTCGCGCCGGAACCGTCGGCGGCGACCCCTACTACACCGGCAACGAGTGCGCTGCTCCATCGGCTTCTCCGTCCGGGGCGGCTTCGTGACGGCCGGGCACTGCGGTCGCGCCGGGGACACCGTGCGCGGCTGGGGCGGCTCCCAGATGGGCACCTTCCGGGGCTCCTCGTTCCCCGGCGACGACTACGCCTACGCCAGCATCGGGCACGGCTGGTGGACGGAACCGGTGGTCCTCGGCTGGGGCGCGACCTCCGACCGGCTGGTGCGCGGCTCGGCGGAGGCGCCCGTCGGGGCGTCGGTCTGCCGCTCCGGGTCCACCACCGGCTGGCACTGGCACGGCGCCGGCGAAGAACGAGACCGTCAACCACAGCGACGGCACGCAGGTCCGCGAGATGACCAAGACCAGCGTGTGTGCGCAGCCGGACGACTTCGGAGGCGCCTACATCGGCGGCGACCAGGCGCAGGGCGTGACCTCCGGTGGCTGGGGCAACCGCTCCACGGGCGGTGAGACATGGCACCAGCCGGTCAACGAGATCCTGGCCCGGTACGGCCTGGCGCTGCACACCGTCTGACAATCGCGCGGGCCGGGTAGCAAGGGGCAGCAGGGTCGGGAACCGGCCGATCCCACCGACCGGATTCGGCCACCTCCGACTGCCCCGAGCGCGGTCGGCCGGATCGTGGCTCTGCTTGCCGCCCTCCCGTCCGTGGGGCGGTGGCGGGCGTCCGTGACCCGCAAGGTGATCAGTAGTACATAACGGACAGAACTCAAATGTCCGGTCCGTGTCCCAAGTGAGGATCGCCCTCTTGCCGCCGGGTGATTTCCGGCGTCTGCTCGTGGTTGTCACCGAGATGCGGTGACAACCAGAGGGGTGAGGGAAATGCGCAGATCGGCATCGGTGCTCAGCATCATGGCCCTGCTGGGGGCCGGACTCACACTGGCCTCGGCGCCGGCGGCCACGTCGGCGAGCTGCTCGACCACCTGGGGCAGCCTGCCCAAGTCGTCGGCCGCCTCGACCCACCGGCCGCTGGAGAACATCAGGACCGGCCGCCACGACTGCTTCGACCGGATGGTGTTCGACGTGCGGGGCGCCACCTCGTCGACGCCCGTCGGCTACCGCGTGCAGTACGTGAGCGAGCTGCGGCAGGACGGCAGCGGCAAGCGCATCCCGGTCTCCGGAGGCGCGGTCATCGAGGTGCGGGTCGCGGCCCCGAGCTACGACCCGGAGACCGGCAGCCCGACCTATCCGGGACGGGCCGGACGGGCCCTGCCGAACGTCGACCTGACGGGCTACCGCACCTTCCGTGACGCCCGGTTCGGCGGCAGCTTCGAGGGCGACACGCAGGTAGGCCTCGGGGTGCGGGCCCGGCTGCCGTTCCGCGCGTTCCAGACCGGCGGACGGGTCGTGGTGGACGTCGCCCACACCTGGGCGTCGAGCAGCTGACGCCGCCGGGCACCGGCCCGCCGCAGGCGGCGGCACCCGCGACGGCGGGCCGGCACGGCGAGGGAGGGGCGCGGCGGTGCGGTCACTTCGGTGAGCCCGGCCCGTATGCCCAGTCCAGCATGCGCTGGGCGTCACGGAAGCGGTCCGCACTGTTCAGTGCCACTCCCACCACCGTGCGGCCGTTGCGCTTCGCGGCGAACAGCAGGCAGGGGCCCGCGGTCGTGCCGGACCCCGTCTTGACTCCGACGGTGCCGGAGTAGGTGCCGAGCAGCTTGTTGGTGTTGTACCAGGTGTAGACGCGGCCGTTGGCCGCCTTCTGCCGGGTGCTGGGGGACTTCACGACGGTGGTGAACGTCGTGTTGCCGAGCGCGCGGCGCCCGAGTCTGGCCAGGTCCCTGGGGGTGGAGTGGTTGCGGCCTCCGGTGGACACGCCGTCGAACGAGTCGAAGCGGGTCCTGGTCATGCCGAGCGACTCGGCCTTCTTGTTCATCCGGGCGACGAACGACCTGGTGCGGGCCTGGGCTGTGGTGCCGGTGCCGAACGTGTCCGCCAGGGCGTAGGCGGCGTCGCAGCCGGAGGGCAGCATCAGTCCGTACAGCAACTGGCCCACCGTCAGCCGGTCGCCCTTCTTCAGGTCGGCCGTGCTGGCGCCGTGCTCGGCGACATGGTCCCGGTACGCCTGCTTCACGGTGACCCGCCTCGACAGGTCCATCCCGGGCGTCTCCAGTACCACGACGGCCGTCATGACCTTGGTGACGCTGGCCATCGGCCGCTGGGTGTCGGCGGTGCGGTTCCACAGGGCCTTGTTCCGCTGGCCGTCCAGCAGGTAGGCGCCCTGGGCCCGCACCCCGGAGGGGCCGCCGGGGGCGGCCTGGGCCGCGCCGGCCGGAACCAGCAGGGCCACCGCGACACACGACGCCACCGCCCCGGCCCGTCCTCGGACGCGGAGCCGCTGTCCTGCTGCCATCTGCACGCTCTCCTTCCGCCGGCCCCCACCACGGGGCCGAAGCAGCCGGATCATTGCATGTCGGTGCAGAAACGGCGGACTCGTACGACAAGCCCACGAATGACATGGGCTCAACGGGTGAGCGCGGCGGGCGCAAGCGGTCGAAGCCGGTCGCTTCCGATCGGCAGTGTCGAACGGTCGTGCGCTGCCCGTGTCCGGGTGCGGCTGTGCGCGACTCGGGGCCGCAGTGGACGCGGTGGGATTGCCGTCGTCAGCGGCGCGCCCTATACAGAGAGTGCTGTGTGTCGGTGTGTCGGTGTGTCGGACACCCGTCCGGGCTGTCCGTGTCGGGCGGCGCGGTGCCGGGCGAGCGCCGGCACCGGACCGGGAAGAGGTGGCCGGATGCGGATTCTCCTGGTGGGTGCCGGTGGGGTGGGCACGGCGATCACTCGTGTCGCCGCGCGTCGCGACTTCTTCGAGCACCTCGTGGTGGCCGACCGGGATCCGGCCAGGGCCGACCGGGCGGTCGCCGGCACCGGCGGCGGCGATCCGCGGTTCACCGCCGCCACGGTCGACGCGACGGACCGGCGCGCGGTCGGCGAACTGCTGCGCGCCCACCGCTGCGATGTGCTGCTCAACGCCACCGACCCGCGGTTCGTGATGCCGCTGTTCGAGGCGGCGCTCGACGGTCGGGCCCACTACCTGGACATGGCCATGTCCCTGTCCTCGCCGCACCCCACCAGCCCCTGGTCCGAGTGCGGGGTGAAGCTGGGCGACGCGCAGTTCGCGCGGCACGCCGACTGGCGGCAGGCCGGCCTCCTGGCGCTGGTGGGCATGGGCGTCGAACCCGGGCTGTCGGACGTCTTCGCCCGCTACGCCAGCGACGAGCTGTTCGACACCGTCGACGAGATCGCCGTACGCGACGGCGCCGACCTGCGCATCGACGGGTACACGTTCGCGCCCACGTTCAGCATCTGGACCACCATCGAGGAGTGCCTGAACCCGCCGGTGGTCTGGGAGCGGGACCGCGGCTGGTTCACCACCGAGCCCTTCAGTGAGCCGGAGGTCTTCGACTTCCCCGAGGGCATCGGCCCGGTGGAGTGCGTCAACGTCGAGCACGAGGAGGTTCTGCTCGTGCCCCGCCGGCTCGACGCGCGGCGGGTGACGTTCAAGTACGGGCTCGGCGCCGAGTTCACCGACGTGCTGCGCACCCTGCACACCTTGGGGCTGGACCGAACGGACCCGGTCGAGGTCACTGCGGCAGGCGGTGGAACCGCCCGCGTCTCACCGCGGGACGTCGTCGCGGCCTGCCTGCCGGACCCGGCGCTGCTGGGCGACCGGATGCGCGGCCGGACCTGTGCCGGGACGAGGGTGACGGGCCTGCGCGACGGCCGCCGGCGCGAGGTGTACCTGTACCACGTGGTGGACAACGCCTGGTCGATGCGGGAGTACGGCAGCCAGGCGGTGCTGTGGCAGACCGCGATCAACCCGGTCGTCGCCCTGGAACTGCTCGCCCACGGCGTCTGGTCGGGCTCGGGCGTGCTGGGGCCCGAGGCGTTCCCACCGATTCCGTTCCTCGACCTGCTGGGGGAGTACGGCTCTCCCTGGGCGATGCGGGAGGACGTCCCGGCCGCCGGTTGACGGCGACCGGTCGGACTGGTGTGCGCGGCATGCCCTCGAAGGGGTGGCTCGCGTGCTTTCGAGGTGCTTCGGGTGGTAGAGATCGCAGTTCGACAACCGCGTTCCTGGGAGCCCTTCGGTGTCACACACCCCCATTCCTCATCAGTCCGCGGCGATCACCGCAGGCGTGGCACGGCCCGAGCCGGTCGCTGCGGGCCGCGTCGAGGAACACCACCTGCGCTTCGCGGACTTCGCCTTCACGTGCCGCGTGCTCACGCAGGAGCAGCCGGTGGCGCCGCCGCTGCTGCTGCTCGGCGGGTCCTCGCAGGACCGGTACTCCTGGGTGCGGCACGAGCGTTGGCTCGGCCGGCTGTCGTCGGTGATCACCGTCGACCTGCCCGGCTACGGCACCTCGGACTTCCTCCCGGCCCGCTACGGGATCGACTTCCTGGCCGCCGCCACCCGGCACATGCTGACCGAACTGGGCATCACCCGCGTCAACCTGGTGGGCGCCTGCTTCGGCGGCGCCATCGCGGTGCGGTTCGCCCAGCACTACCCGCAGATGCTGGAACGCCTGATGCTGGTCGGCATGACGACGCGGGTCCCCGACGACTACGCGGAGAGTGCCGCACGATGGCGCGGCATGGTCGCCGAGGGCAGGACCGCCGACATCGCCGACGAACTGGTCCAGCGTTTCGTCTCCTCGCCCGCCGCCGGCCCGGTCCGCAGGCAGGCGGCGATGGCGCGCTTCCTGCACCGCCAGTTCGTCGAGCAGGGGCCGCGAGAGCTGGAGATGTGGGTGGAGCACAACACCCGACTGGCGGCACACGAGTGGTACCGCCCCGAGCCGCTGCCCAGGCTGCCGGCTCTGGTCGTCACCGGGGAGCACGACACGCTCACCACACCGTGCATGGGGCGGGACGTCGCCCGGTGCCTGCCCGCGGCCCGGTTCACCACGCTCAAGGAGTCGGACCATCTCGCGCCCGTGGAGCGCATGGCCGAGTTCTCCGAACTCGTCGCGCTGTTCTGCACCGACCAGCCTTTCGACGACCTGCCGTCGTGCAATCCCGTCGAGCTGATCGAGGGCGGTTTCGCCGCGGCCGGGGTCTGAGCCCGACCGCGGCGGAACCGACCGCCGTGGCGGGTCAGCCGGGGAAGCAGACGGCGTAGACCGTCACCGGCAGCCCCTGGATCTCCTCGTCGGTGTCCTTGCTGCCCTTCTTGGACTCCTTCTTGCCCTTCTTGGGCTTCTTGACCTCCACCTCGCCCCAGGCGCCGCCCTCCCAGCCCCGGCCGTCCGCGGTCGGCCGGGAGCGGAACGCGGTGACCTCGTCGTCGTGGTCGACGTCCACGCCGCCGCCGGTGGCCACATGGCCCCCGGGGCAGCGCACGGTCACGTCGCCGTAGCCGCTCTCGGAGACCAGGGTGGAGGAGGCCGGCGGGGTGGCGGCTGCCGCGGCGGGCACCGCCCCCAGGACGAGGGCGCCGGTGAGTGCGGCGGTGGCAAGGGAAGCGGGGATCCTTCGCTGTGCGGTCATGGGGCGTTCGTAGCGGAACGCGGCGCCGGGGTGCGGGCGGCACGCGCGGGGTCGCCGCCGGTGTCCCCTGTCCGGGGGCGGCCTGTCCGCCGTCCAGGGGAACGCCGTTCCCCTGGACGGCGCGGGCAGCCGGCGAGGGACGAGGGGCCGTCAACCGCCGTCGGTGTGCTCCGGCCGACCGGTGAGTCGGCCGCGTATCCGGCGGCTCAGGGCGGTGGCCGCGGCGGTGAGGAAGACCAGCGCGTACCCGACCTGGGCTATCACGACCAGGCGGGCCGACTGGCCCGTGGGCACGATGTCGCCGTAGCCGATCGTCGCCAGGCTGACCACGGTGAAGTAGAGCGCGTCCACCCGGGTGTGCAGTCCGGCGAACTGACCGGGCTGCTTGGCGAGCGACAGGTAGGCCGCGGCGAACACGAGCACCGTGAACCACATGAGGACCGGGATGACCAGGCCGGGCCGGGTGTCGTGCCGGTCGAGCAGCACCTGGGTGATCTGCCGCAGGAGCAGGACGGCGACGAGGGCCAGCAGCGCCAGCAGCACCAGCCAGCCGTGGACCGGCCGCTCGGGTCCGAAGAAGTCCAGCGGCAGCAGGGCGTAGGCGGCGGACAGACCGCAGAGCGCACCGAGCCCGACCGCCCAGGGCCGTACCCGGCCCGGCCGCGTACCGCTGCTCGTCAAGCCGACCTCCCGGAGTCAGGTACCGGAGCCACGTACCGGAACCCGCCGTGTTCGACGGGACCGGCCGCCCCCGGGCAGCCGGTGCTCTCATCGTGACGCGCCCCGTCGCCCGGCGCCGGTCGGGCGCGGCCGGGCGGGCGGGCGGGGGCGCGGTCAGGTGTTCGCCAGCCAGATCGACAGGTTGAGCGCGGCGGCGAAGGCGACCCACAGCAGGTACGGCACCAGCAGGAGCGCGGCGGCCCGCCGAAGCCGCAGGAACAGCACGAGGGTCACCACCACGGCGGCGAGCAGCGCCGCGATGTCGACGAAGGCCGGCCCGTACTGGCCGGCGCCGAAGAACAGCGGGGTCCACGCCAGGTTGAGTGCGAGCTGCACGCCCCACCACACCAGCGCCGTGCGGGCCGCGGGGCCGTGCCGGCGCCACACCAGCCAGGCCGACACGCCGATCAGCCCGTACAGGACCGTCCACACCGGTCCGAACAGCCACGAGGGCGGCGCCCAGGCGGGGCGGTCGAGTGAGGCGTAGACCTCACCGGCGTTCGAGCTGGCCAGGGCGCCCAGCGCGGCCACCAGGTAGCAGACGCCGACCAGCACCACGAGGGAGAGCCAGTTGCTGCCCCCGGGGGCCCGGCGGGGGGACGAGGTCGCTGCGGTCATGCGGACTCCCTCGGGACGGAACGGCGTCGGCGTCTGCCTGCGTATGTCAGCGCCTGTCGGCGTTTCCCGTACGGCCGCAGTGGTGGATGCGGTGCTTCCCGGCGCACGCTCAGAAGGCGTAGGTGCGGGGTGTGTGCTGGACGCTGACCCAGTGGTCGGTGGTGAACTCCTCCAGCGCCCAGTCCCCGCCGAAGCGGCCCAGCCCGGAGTCCTTCTCGCCGCCGAAGGCCGTGTTGGCCTGGTCGTTGACCGTCTGGTCGTTGACGTGGGTCATGCCCGCGTCGACGCGCAGCGCGAACCGGACGCCGCGTTCGGCGTCGCCGGTGAAGACCGCGCTGGACAGGCCGTACTCGGTGTCGTTGGCGAGGGCCAGCGCGTGTTCCTCGTCCGCGGCGCGCAGCACGGTGGCGACCGGGCCGAAGACCTCCTCCGCCGCGGTGGGGCATCCCGCGGTGCCGAGCAGCACGTGCGGCGGGAGCAGCAGTCCCGACGGCCCGCGGGCGTCGCCACCGGTGAGCAGTTCGGCGCCGGAGTCGACCGAACGCTGGACCAGGTCGGTGATGCCGTCCAGCTGCTTGCGGTTGACGACCGGGCCGATGTCGGTGGCTGGGTCGGAGGGGTCGCCGGCGGTCAGCTCACCGACGCGGGCGGTGAAGCGCTCGACGAAGTGGTCGTGCAGCGTGTCGTCGACGATGACCCGGTTGGTCCGGATGCAGATCTGGCCCTGGTGGAAGAAGGAGCCGAAGACGGCCGCGTCCACGGCCCGGTCGACGTCCGCGTCGTCCAGGACGACGAGCGGTGCGTTGCCGCCGAGTTCCAGTGCGAGCTTCTTGATGCCGGCCTTGGCGCTGATGCCCTTGCCGACGGGAGTGGAGCCGGTGAACGACACCAGGCGCGGAACGGGGTGCTCCACGAGCGTGTCGCCGACCTCGCCACCGGGCGCCACCAGCACGCTGAGCAGTTCCGCGGGCAGGCCGGCCTCCTGGAGGATCTTCGCGATCAGCAGGCCTCCGGTGACGGGCGTGTCGCCTGCGGGCTTGAGAACGACGGCGTTGCCCAGCGCCAGGGCGGGCGCGACGGAGCGGCAGGACAGGTGCAGCGGCCAGTTCCAGGGACTGATGACCAAGGCGACGCCCAGCGGCGTGCGGTAGACCCGGCTCTCCTTGCCCGGGACGTCGGACGGCATGATGCGCCCGGACGCGCGGTGCGGCAGCGAGGCGGCCTCGGTGAAGTCGGCGACCGTGGCGGCCCACTCGGCCTCGGCCTTCGCGACGGTGCTGCCGCCCTCGCGGATCAGCCAGCGGGTCACCTCGTCCTTGCGGCGTCGCAGCACGTCGGCCGCGGCGGCCATCACTGCGGCCCGCTCCCGGGGCAGCCGCTCGGCCCAGGCGCGCTGGGCCGAGCGGGCCGCGTCCATCGCCTCCTCCGCGTCCGCGAGGTCGGCCTGCGGGATCTCCAGGAGGACGTCACCGGTCCACGGGTCCACGTCCTGGCGCGGTTCACCCTTGCCGGTGCGCCACGTCCCCGCCAGGGGGAGCGAGGTGAAGCCGTCGTAGGGGGCGGGGCTGCTCGTCATGGGGAACCTCTCTGCGCGGAACGGCGGTGGTCGTCGATATGCGGGCCCTTCCCGCATATCGGCGCACATGCGGCGAAGCAGCCCGACGCCCGGAGTGCCCGGACGGGCCGGCTTCATGCCGGCACCTCCCTCTCCGGGCGGACCCGCGGGTGCGTCATCCGTCGGACGCGGCGCCCGAGCCGCCGCGTGAACCGACTTGTTTCACCCTGCATGAGTACTCAGAGGCCGGGTAGCAGGCGGCTGTGAGCGGCGGCCGAGGGGCCGCCCGCGTCCTGGAGGGGAGACCCGCATGCTGATGGCCCACCCGGCGGTGCTGCGCAACCTTGTCCAGCAGTACGAGGCACTGCTGTTCCTGCACGCCGAAGAAGGCGATGCGGAGGTGCGTCAGCGCATGGACGACATCGCGTACACGCTGTGCGTCTCCACCGGCACGGCGGACGTGGACGCGGCGCTCATCGCCGCCCGACACCAGCTTCCCGGAGCGCGTCCGGAGGACGACTCGCTGCTCACCGCCTGACCGGTGCCCCGTACACTCGTCCACCGCTTCCGACAGCGGGTCGGGGGCCGAACGCCGACCGCCTTTCGAAGGGACGTTCTCCACGTGAGCTCCGCGGACAGAGCAGACGCGCCGATCTACCACAGTCTCGTGGCCGAGCACGGTGACGTGCTCACCGAGACCAGGGAGGTCGCCGAGCAGACCCAGCGCGAGATCACCGAGGCGCTGGACTTCAGCGCCCTGCGGGTAGCGCCGAAGACCCCGTAGCCGCACGCGCTCACCGACGGCGCGGATCCGAATGCCCGCCGGTGCAGCCGAGGAGGGCCGCCGGACAGCGCCGCAACGCGCCGTCCGGCGGCCCTCCGCATTCCCGCCTGCACCCGGACGCCTGCGGGGGGCGGCTCGGGGTGGACGGAGCCCGTCCGGGAGAATGCCGGAATGACCGAGATCCGCACGCCCCGACTGCTCCTGCGCCGCTGGCGGGACGACGACCTCGTCCCCATGGCGGAGATCAACGCGGACAGCCGCGCCATGCGCTGGACCGGCGACGGGTCGGTCCGCGACCTCGACGACACGGCGGATGCCGTCGAGCGGTGGGAGGAGGAGTGGGACGAGGAGGGCTTCGGCCTCTTCGCCGTCGAACTCCTCGCCTCCGGCGAACTGGCCGGTTTCGTCGGCCTGACCGTGCCGCAGTTCCTGCCGGAGGCCGCCCACGAGGTGTCGCTGCGCTGGCGCCTGGGCACCCCCTTCATCGGGCAGGGCTATGCCTCCGAGGCCGCCCACGCGACGCTGGAGTTCGCCCTCCAGGACCGGGGGCTGGAGCGGGTCGTGGCTCTGGTACGCACGGGGGACGAGGCCTCGGAGAACGTGCTGCGCAAGCTCGGCATGGACGCGGAGAGGTCCGCGACGCATCCGGAGCACGGCTACGCCCTCAGCGTGCACGCCATCGACCTCACCGAGTTCCAGGCCTGACCGCCCGTCTCCGTCTCCGCTGGCCCGTGGTGCGGGGCGGCCGGCGGGGGCACGATGGACCCATGCACCGGGACCTGAGCGACATCAGCCGGCCGGGACGCCTCGCGGACGACGGCGAAGCCGTCAGCATGGAGGAGCTCGGCCTCGCGGCCCGCAACCACGGCCTGCCGCTGGAGGCACTGCGCTACGACGTGACGCCACCCGGCCTGCACTACGTGCTGGTGCACTACGACATCCCCCTGGCCGACGCCGGGGCCTGGCGGCTGGCGATCGACGGCCGGGTGCGCCGCCCGCTGACGCTGGACCTCGCGGCGCTGCGCGCGTTCCCCGCCGTCACCCACCGGGTGACCATGGAGTGCGCCGGCAACGGACGCGCCCACCTCACACCTCGGCCGGTCAGCCAGCCATGGCTGGTGGAAGCCGTCGGCACGGCCGAGTGGACCGGCGTACCGCTGCGCACCCTGCTCGCCGAGGCGCAGCCGGAGCCGGACGCGGTCGAGGCGGTCCTCACCGGCGCCGACCACGGAGTGGAGCGCGGCGTCGAGCAGGACTACCAGCGGAGCCTGCCGCTGTCCGCCGCCACCGCGAGCGGTCCCGACCCGGAGGTGCTGGTCGCCTACGAGATGAACGGCCGGCCGCTGCCGCCGCAGCACGGATTCCCCGTCCGGCTGGTCGTCCCCGGCTGGTACGGCATGGCCAGCGTCAAGTGGCTGCGCCGCATCACCCTCACCGACCGGCCCTTCACCGGCTTCCAGCAGGACGTGGCCTACCGCTACCGGCAGTCCGCCGACGAGGTGGGCGAGGCCGTCACCCGGATACGGCCCCGGGCCCTCGTCGTGCCGCCGGGCTTCCCGGACTTCATGTCCCGTACCCGTGTGGTGCGCCCCGGCCCGGTCGAGCTGGAGGGCCGGGCGTGGTCGGGTCGCTCGCCGGTGGCTCGGGTCGAGTTCAGCGCCGACGGGGGAGCGACCTGGCAGGAGGCCCGACTGGCGAGGGTGTCCGCCCATCCGTGGGCCTGGCGGCGCTGGCAGGCGACCTGGACGGCCGAGCCCGGCAGTCACGTGCTCACCGCACGGGCCACGGAGGCCGACGGCACCGCCCAGCCCGTCGAGCAGCCGTGGAACCGAGGAGGATTCGGCAACAACGCCGTGCAGCGCGTACAAGTGCACTGCGCCGAGGAGCCGCCCAAGGCGCGTTGACCAGGCCCGGAGCCCGGCATCCGGCTGATCCGGCGGGGGCCGGCAGCACCTGCCGCGTGGGTCGGGTTGTCCACAGGCCGCGGGGTGTGCGACCGTGGATGGTGTAGAACCAGTCTGGTTCCGTCGGCTCGGGTCAGGGCGGCGTCCCAAGATGCGGCGGCATGCCGCGGACGCTCGCCGCTGTCAGATCCCCGTCCCTTCGGGCCTTGCGCGGCCATCCCGGCCGGGCACCTGGCGGTGTCTTGACCGCCGAGGGCTGCCACCGTTTCTTCTGGGGCGCCCGCATGACTTCGAAGAACTTCACCTTCACCACCCTCCATCTCGACGACTCCGTGCTGGTCACGCTGCACGGCGGCATCGACCACCGGGCGGGCCCGGCCCTGGACGCCCTGATCGGCGGGCTGCCGGAACGGCTCTCCTCTCTGGTGGTGGAGGCGTGCGACGTCCCGTTCATGGACGCCACCGGGATGCGCTTCCTGCTGCGGCTGCAGCGCCTTGCCGCCCGCCGCCGGTTCGACCTGCACTCCCGGGGCTGGCAGGCGCAGCCGGGGCAGCTGTACGACCTGGCAGCACACCTGCAGGGCTCCCGGGCCGGAGAGACCTCTCCCGCCGTGGACGAGGGACGTCGGCAGTTGCGAACCCACCTGGAGCTTCGCTCCCTGCAGCACCGGGCCCACGGGGCCCGCCAGGCCCTGCGCACCCCGCCGCAGTGACTCGCCGGCCGACCCGGCAGCGCACGGACCGCCCGGCCTTCGCGAAGCCGCCGAAGCGGTCCCAGGGGTGACGGTCAGGTCTGTCCGGCGTCGGCCCGCCCGGTGCGGTCCGGGCCCGACTCGGCGACCGCGCCCGGGTGGAGGACCCGGCTGACCAGGGCCCGGGCGACCTGCGTGGGGCGCTGCCCCTGCCGAGCGCTGTACGCGTAGAGGGCCCTGGCACCCTCCCGTATGCCGGATTCGGCGTGCGCAGCGAGCATGCCGCTGGCCATCTCCACCGCCGCCTTGGCCGAGACGGCGGCCTGGGTGCGGGTGAGGACGTCCTGTGCGCGCAGCGGCTCGGCGTTCCACCGGACGACGGCAGCGGTGGCCACATCCGCGAGCGCCTGCATCAACCGCAGTTCCTCGGCGGTCAGGGCCGTCCGCCCGTCCGTGAGCAGGTTGAGCGCGCCGACGTGCTGCCGCCGGAACCGCAGCGGCAGTGCGTACGCGCCGTGCAGGCCTTCCGCGGCGGCCAGCGCCACGAAATCCGGCCACCGCTCCGTCTGCGCCGACAGGTCCGGAGCCTCCACCGGCTCCTTGGTGCGCCAGCAGTCCACGCACGGACCCTGCCGGAGCGTCAGCTGGAACAGCTCCAGCAGCTCGGCCCGTTCGTCCGACACCGCCATGGTGCGCAGTTCGCCGCGGGCGGTGATCATCAAGACGCCGGCCGTCTCCACACTGGTGAGCCGGACGCACTCCCGGACCAGCCGGTCCAGCAGGACGACCGGGTCGACCTCCTCCTCGAAGACGTCGGACAGACCGACGAACGCCTCGGCGATGCTCTGTTCGCGGCTCATTGTCGGCTCACCGTCTCTGGAGTCGAAATGCTGGAGACCGGGCTGGGGGAGCGGGGGTCACGTGAGGGGGCCGATCCTCGTCCCGGTGCCTCCACCGGGCAGGTTCTAGTCCTCATACAGGGTCACGCTTCCGCGGATGACGTCCCGCGCTGTCTGGGTGAGCGTCTGGTCGTGGGAGAAGGCGTGGGCCCTCAGCCGGGCCAGGGCCTGCTCCGCCCCGAGGTTGAGCCGGATCATGACCATGCCCGTCGCCTGGTGCACCTCGTCGTGGTTGGTCTCCGCCGACTCCAGCCATGAGTACACCTGGGTGGGATCCACGGCTCTCGCGCCTGCCTGGAGGACCAGGAGGGCGTAGGCGATGGCGTCGGCGGCAGGGAAGGCGTAGGACAGGTCCCGCTTGCTGAGCGGACCCGGCTCCCCGCGGTACAGGTCGAGCGTGCCGATGGCGTTGGCCTCGCTGCCCAGCGGCAGGGAGAAGACGGCCTCGACGCCCAACTCGACCGCCCGTTGGGCGAAGACCGGCCACTGACGGGCGTCAGGCCCCTTGGTGAGATCCGCCGCGAGTACGGGAGCGGCCAACGTCATCGCGCTCTGGCACGGGCCGTCGCCCAACGTGTACTGGGCCTCGGCCAGCTGGCCGGCCTGCGGGCTGCTCGACCACCAAAGGGTGCGGGCGTCGTCCCGGCCGTGCAGGGACACCGAGGCGCCGCTGACGTCCAGCAGGTCCACGCAGGCTCGGCACAGCTGCTCCGGCACCTGCTCGATGCCGGGGCCCTGGATGGCGTCTGCGAGGGCCTGCGGGAAGTCGTCCATGTCCTTGGGGGCCCGAGGGCCGCGTCGACGTGGTGTGTCGTCCCCGTCCTCGGAGTGACCGGCTTCCACCTGTGCACCTCCGCTAGCCGTTCTGCCGTGATCATACGGCGGTGGGCTTCCATGCCGCCGCGCGTACCCGCCCTGCCGGTTCCTCACACCGTGCGGGCGGGGTCCGCCGCTTTCCGTGCCGCGGCCGAGCCCTGCTCAGGGCGAGTCGGGCTCCGGGCCGGGGCGTCCGAGGTGGCCGCTGCCCATGCCCGGCCCGCACGGGTTCCCGCCTCCCGGCCCGCCCGCGGCACGAGCGGCCGTCACCACCGCAGGCGCGGACGCCGCGGACGGGACGTCTCCACCCCCGGAAGCACGGACCGCTCCTACCGGGGGTGGACGAAGCAGCCTCGGCGCCGGGGAAGGATGGACCACATGACGACCCCCGCCCCCGACGGCTCCCTCGCCTACCACCGGCTGGCCCGCCTGCCCGGCCGCTACCCCTGGTGGAAACCGCTGCTGGGCGGTGTCGTCCTGGTCGGCGTGTGGCTCGTGCTCTTCGTGGTCCTCGACATCGCCGCCTACGTCACAGGCACCGTCGCGGGCCGGCCGGAGGTCTCCGACGGCGTCATGGACTTCGGAGCCGTCGGCGACACGGCGCTGGACCTGATGGCGCTCGCCGTCGCGATCCCGGCGGCGCTGCTCGTCGTGCGGTGGGTCGAGCGCCGCCCCGCCGGGACCCTGTCCTCGGTGACCGGGCGGCTGCGGTGGCGGTGGCTGCTCGCCTGCCTGCTGATCGCGGCACCGGTCGTGACGGTGATGACGGGACTGGCCCTGCTGCTCCCGGAGGAGCCGGGGGCCGAGCCCGTCGAGTGGGCCGGGCTCGGTGTGCTGCTGCCCGCGCTGCTGATGCTGGTACTCCTGGTGCCCTTCCAGGCCGCGGCCGAGGAGTACGTGTTCCGCGGCTGGCTGCTGCAGGCCGTCGGCGGGCTCTTCCGCTCGCCGTGGATCGCCGTCGTGCCGCAGGCCGTGCTCTTCGCCGCCGCGCACGGGTGGGGCACCGTCTGGGGTTTCGCCGACCTGGTCTTCTTCGGCCTGGTCGTCGGCTGGCTGACGATCCGCACCGGTGGTCTGGAGGCCGCGATCGGTCTGCACGTCGTGAACAACCTGGTCGCGTTCGGGCTGAGCGCAGCCGTGGTGGACGGGCTCCGGTCGGAGGAGACCGCGGCCGACGCACCGTGGCAGCTGGTGGCACTGGACGTGGTGTCGATCTCGCTCTACGCGCTCGCGGTGACGTGGTGGGCCCGCCGCCGCAAGCCGGCCACGGAAGCGGTGGCCACGGACCTCGTCCCGCCCCCCGCCCTCGTGCCCGTCGGCTACCCGCCGTACCCGCCGTACCCGCCGGGCATGTACCCGCCGTACCCGCACCTGCCACACGCACAGGGCACGTATCCGCCGAACCCGAACCCGAACCCGAACCCGTACCCGCCGGGGACGCCCCCGCCGGGCACCTGTCCGCCTCCGCCGCGGCCGCCCCACGGGGCCTCCCCGCCGGACCCGGGCGCGTAGGCACCTGACCTCGGAAGCCCCACGAAGTACGCGGATGCATGGGGCGGGCCGCTCCGACACCCTCCATGTGTACAACTTTGAACAAGAGTCGGTCATTCACATTCAAAGAATGTGCCAACAGATCATCTGCGCAAGGGATTCCGGGCGTCGCGGCGGCTACGTTCCGTCCGTGAACAACACCCCACACCTCCCCGAAACAACCCCGTCGGGCCGCCGCACCCTGCTGCGCGCCGCCCTCGCCGGAACCGTTGTGGCCGGCAGCGGACTGGCCTCCGCCGCGATGCCGTCGGCGATCGCGTCCGCCTCGGCCCGTACCTCCGACCGCCCCGCCGCGGCACGGCCTGCCACTCCCGCCGAGGCGCTGCGCGCACTCGCCGCCGGCAACCGCCGCTGGCGGTCCTTCCGGCAGGAGCACCCGCACGAGTCCGCCTCCGTGCGGCGTGCCCTCATGACCGGCCAGCAGCCGTTCGCGCTGGTGCTGGGCTGCGTCGACTCGCGCGTACCGCCGGAACTCGTCTTCGACCAGGGCCTCGGAGACCTGATGACCGTCCGCTCGGCGGGTGAGGTCCTGGACGAGGCAGTCCTGGGCAGCATCGCCTTCGGCGTGCTGGAGCTCGACATCCCCCTGGTACTCGTCCTCGGCCATCAGTCCTGCGGTGCCGTGACCGCCGCCGTCCACGCCGAGGAGACGGGCGAGCGACTTCCCGCCCACATCCAGTACCTCGCCGACCAGATACGTCCCGCCATCGACCACAGCCAGCACGGTGACAAGCGCGTCGACGCCACCATCGACGCCCAGGTCGGCCTGGTCCGCTCACGTCTTGCCGCCGAACCGGACCTCGCCGCCCGGATCAGGTCCGGGAGGCTGGCCGTCGTCGGCGCCCGCTACGAGCTCGGGTCGCATCGCGTCCGCCAGCTCGGCTGAACCACCGTGCGAGGGCGCGGGTCCGGGCAGGACACCGCCCGGCCCGGCGCCCTCGCACGGTCAGGGGCGCCGGCGGCCGGGCGTGTACCGGGCCGCGGACCGCGCAGCGCGCGGCGTCGGCGATCATGGGAAGGGGCGGTCCGTCGGCCGGGCCTTCCCGGGTGGACAGCCGGTCGGTTCGTCCGCGCGGTGTCCTTCCGGCTGTCGGATCAGATCGCCAGAGAAGCGCCAGAGCAACGCCAGAGAAACGTCAGACCAGAGAAACGTCAGAGAAGAGGAACCGATGCCCGACCCCGGTGTCCGGCCTGAACTCACCGTGGTGCCCGCAGGCATCGGCTCGTGGGACCTCGCGCCGCCTGACAGCGCCCGCCGCCCGCGGCTGTACCTGCTGCGGGTGAGCGAGCACCGGGTGGTGACGGAGGGGCCGCCGGAGGGGCTCGACGAGCAGGAGCGCGGCCGGTGGTCGGCCTACGTGCGGCAGGAGGACCGCGACCGGTACGCCGTCGCGCATCTGGCGCTGCGCGGCCTGCTCGGCAGCGGACTCGGAGTGCCGCCGGCCGACGTCGACCTCACTCGTGAGGACTGCCCGATGTGCGGCGGCCCGCACGGCCGGCCCGCGGTCCGCGGTGGCGGTGTGCACTTCTCCCTGTCGCACAGCGGGGACCTGGTGCTGCTGGGGTTCGCGCCGGTGCCCGTGGGCGTGGACGTGGAGACGGTCCCGACCGCCGCCGTCGCCCGGGAGGTCGCGTCCTCGCTGCACCGCCGGGAGCGCGAGGAGATCGCCGGACTCCCGGCCCCAGAGCGTCCGGCCGCCTTCGCGCGCTGCTGGGTGCGTAAGGAGGCGTACCTGAAGGGCACGGGGGAGGGGCTGGCCGGCGGTCTGGAGAGCACCTACCTGGGCACCGGCGCGGTGCCGCCGTCGCTGCCGGGCTGGAACCTGGCCGACGTCGACACGGACCCCGGCTACCTCGCGGCGGTGGCGGTGGCGGTGCCCTGACCCGCATCGGGCCTGCCCGGCGTTCGCCCGGCAGCCCGACCGGTCAGAAGTGCGGGCGGGGGAGGCGGACGATGCTGACGAAGAAGTCGTCGATCTGCCGCACGGCCGCGATGAACTGGTCCAGGTCGACCGGTTTGGTCACGTAGGCGTTGGCGTGCAGCCGGTAGCTGCGCAGGATGTCCTCCTCCGCCGAGGACGTGGTGAGCACGACCACCGGGATCGGCGCGAGCTCCGGGTCGGACTTGAGGCGTTCCAGGACCTGGCGCCCGTCGTACTTGGGCAGGTTCAGGTCGAGCAGGATCAGGTCCGGACGCGGGGCGTCGGTGTGGGCGCCACGGCGGTAGACGAAGTCCAGCGCCTCCTCGCCGTCCCGCACCACGTGCAGCGTGTTGCCGATCTTGTTGTCCTCGAACGCCTCCCGGGTCATCAGCTCGTCACCCGGGTCGTCCTCGACGAGCAGGACCTCGATGGGCTGCTGTTCGGTCATGCCGTTGCTCCTTCGGGGGCGGGAAGTGGCGCGTCGTCCTGGGCGGGGAGCGCGGGCAGGGTGAAGCAGATGCGGGTGCCGGGTGATTGTCCGGAGTCCACCCAGATCCTCCCCTGGTGGTGTTCGACGATCTTCCGGCAGAGGGCGAGACCGATGCCCGTGCCGCTGTAGGCCTCCCTGCTGTGGAGCCGCTGGAAGACGACGAAGACCTTCTCCGCGAACTCCTCCGGGATGCCGATGCCATTGTCCTCCACGCAGAACTGCCAGGCGGCAGCCCCGGCCTCCTCCACCTCGGTGCAGCTGATCCGCACGACCGGAGGGCGCTCCGGAGCGCGGAACTTGATGGCGTTGCCGATCAGGTTCTGCCACAGCATGATCAGGAGGGTGGGGTCGCCGGTCACCTCCGGCAGCTCGTCCGGCCGCTCGATCTGCACGTCGGATTCCTCGACCGCCGTGGAGAGGTTCCTCAGCGCCTTGTCCAGGGCGCGGTCCTGGGCGACCTCCTGCCGTGCGTCGTCGAGCCGGCCGACCCGGGAGAAGGTGAGCAGGTCGTTGATGAGGACCTGCATGCGCTTGGCGCCGTCCACGGCGAAGTTGACGTACTGCACGCCGCGTTCGTCGAGCTTGTCGCCGTAGCGCTTCTCCAGGAGCTGGCAGAAGCTGGCCACCTTGCGCAGGGGTTCCTGCAGGTCGTGCGAGGCCACGTAGGCGAACTGCTCCAGCTCGGCGTTGGACCGGCGCAGCTCGACCGCCTGCGCGTCGAGGTCGGCGGTCTGCTGGGCCAGCAGGGCCCGCTTGCCCTCGGCGCTGTCCAGCGCCTTCACCATGCCCTCGCGCATCGCCTCCACGTCCGCGGCCAGCTCGCGCAGGTCCGCAGGCCCGCTGGGCTCGATGCGGTGGCTGAAGTCGCCGTCGGCGATGCGGCGGGACGCCTTGCGCAGCTCCCGGAGCGGGCGGGAGACGATGACCCGCAGCAGCACGGCGATGAGCACGAGGGCCGCGAGCAGCGCTACGGCGACTGCCAGGAAGACCATGTTGCGCAGGTCGCGGGCCTTGGCCAGCTCAGCCATGCCGTCGGCCCTGGCCTGGTCGAGGCGGGTGTTCTGCTGATTGACCAGCTCCCTCAACTGCTCGAAGGACTGTCGGCCCCGCTCGGTGGCGGCCGTGTCGGGCGGCCCGCCCTCCCGGGCGGCCTCCAGCGCGGGCTCCGCGTGCTCGGTGCGCCAGGTGTCGGCGGCCTCCTGGATCGCCTCCACGTCCGCCAGCAGCGACGGCCGGTCCGCGAGCAGGGTGCGCATGCGGTCCGCCGAGCGCTGCTGGAGCTGCCGGCCCTCGGTGTAGGGGGCGAGGAACTGCGGGTCCTCGGTGATCCCGAATCCCCGCACCCCCGTCTCCTGGTCCACCAGGGCCGTCTGCATGCGCAGGGCCTCGGCGCGCGCGGGCATGGTCCGGTCGATGAGCTGCTGGTGGATCTCCGCGGTGCGGTTCAGCAGATGCGCGCCGAGGGCGCCGCCGGCCAGGATGAGGATCGCCATGAAGGCGAGGACCAGGTGGAACCAGTGCTGAACCGTCAACCGCCGTTCGGTCTTCACGTGCTGCTTCCTGTCGTGGTGCGCCAGTGGAGGTGGAGGACGGCGATGTCGTCCGTGAGGCCGCCGTGGTCGGCTGCGGCCTCGGCGGCACGGGCGATGAGCGTGTCGACGAACGCCTCCGCCGGCTGGTCGGCGGCGTCCTCGGCGAGCTTCAGCAGGCCCGATTCGCCCATGCGTTCCGAACCGGGACCGGTGCGGCCCTCGAAGAGGCCGTCGGTGAAGACGACAAGCGCGTCACTCCCGGTCAACGGCAGCTCGCTGACCGGCCAGTTGCACAGGCCGGGCACCATGCCCAGGGCCGGGCCGCCCGGCGGGTCGATCCACTTCACGCTCCCGGGCCGGTGCACCAGCAGGCCCGGGTGCCCGGCCCGCACGATGCGGGCGACGCTCCCGTCCGGCGGCAGTTCGATGCTGGTGAGGGTGGCGAAGATCTCCGGCCCGGTGCGCTCGGCCGTCATGACCTCCTCCAGCAGCGACATCTGCTCCACGCCGGTCGCGCCGCCGATGACCAGCGTGCGCCAGGCGATGCGCAGGGCGACGCCGAGCGCCGCCTCGTCGGGTCCGTGCCCGGATACGTCGCCGATCACCGCGTGCACGGTGCCGTCGGGCACCTGCACGAGGTCGTAGAAGTCGCCGCCCAGCAGCGCCTGGGCGCGGCCCGGCCGGTACCGGGCGACGACGCCGAAGGCCGCGGCGTCGCGCAGTCTGGGAGAGGGAAGCAGCCCTCGTTCCAAGCGGGCGTTCTCCTGGGCGCGCAGCTGCCCCGCCTGGAGCGCCGCCGTGGTCACCTCGGCCTGCTTGCGCTGGACCGCGTACCGTACGGCTCGGCTGAGCAGCTCCGGGTCGACCCGTCCCTTGACCAGGTAGTCCTGGGCGCCTGCGGCGACCGCCTCAAGCCCGGTGCCGTCCTCGGCGAGGCCGGTGAGGACGACCACGGCGACGTCCTTGGCTCCGGCCTGGAGCCGGGTCAGCGCCTCCAGGCCCTGCGCGTCGGGCAGGTGCAGGTCCAGCAGGATGCAGTCGGGCTGCCAGCCGCGCAGCTCCTCCAGCGCCTGGGCGAGCGAGTGAGCCCAGACGAAGCGCATCTCCGTCGGGCTGTCGGCCACCATCTCCTCGACAAGGAGCGCGTCCCCCGGATCGTCCTCCACGAGGAGGATCGCCGGGCGCCACGCGCCCGTTCCGATCGTCGGCCGGAACGCGGCCGTCGACTCGGCCGGAGCCGCCTCGCGGAGCCCCCGAGCCGGCACGGGTGCGCCAGGACCCCATGTCACCTCGCACACACCTTCCGTGGCCGTCCATTCATCTGATCGGCGAAAGAATACTGCCAAGCCGCCCTTGTCCAGACCGCGTACGAATCGTGAGCAGACCGGACGGCAGCGACATGGCGGCCCTTTCGCCGTGACCCGGGAAGCAGCGGTGCGCCGCTACCCGGTGCTGCGGGCGCCCTTTCGGCCCACCACCCTGTACCGGGTGGTGGGCCGAAAGGGCGCCCGCAGCTGTTCCGGAGCGGAGTAACCCGTACGGGCCGGTTCATGACCGCGCCGGGGAGTGGTGTGCGCCACATTTTCGCGCCACCGGGCCGCGTGGTCGAGATGGCGGCACACGGGCGTCATCCACGGTCAGGCGGGTGCGGGTGCGGGTGCGGGTGCGGGTGCGGGTGCGGGCGGCGGCGCGGGGGCCGCTGCCTGTCTGCCCGTCTGACGGTCGCCACCGGTCGCCGCAGGCGTCAGTCCGCTGCCGGGTGGTCTTCCGGCTCCCGCCACATGGGAGGGGCGGACGGCGTGGACGGCGCCGGGCCGAACAGCACTGCGCGGGCCACCCGCGGGGTGAAGAGCACGCTGAGCGGTGCCGACAGCGACAGGGCGGAGCGGAAGGCGGCGCCGACGACCGGGTCCCCGGCGGAGCGCTGCTGCACCCGGGCGAGGTACCAGGTGGCGGGCCGGTCGACGGCCCGGGACGCGACGGCGTTGCCCTCGGCGCCCGGCATCGTCTTGTCGGCGCCGGCGGAGATGTCCCACGCCTGCTGGGAGGCGCGCAGCAGTGCACGCTGCACACGGCGGGTGGTGGGTGTGCGGCGGTGGTCCCGCAGCGTGTCGCGCAGCGCCGCAGCGCTGAGTGCGGCGACGGTCATGCCCTGCCCGTACACGGGATTGAAGGTGCACAGCGCGTCACCGGTGACGAGGAAACCGGCCGGGCGGCGTCCCGGGAGGTCGTACCGGCGGCGCACGTTGGCCGTGTTGCGGAACCCGTGCGGGGCCGACTCCGGCTCGGCCTTGAGCAGCCAGTCGTGCACAAGAGGGTGCGGGAGCCGGGCGGCGAACTCGGTGAAACCGGCGCTGTCGGTGGGTGGTTCGCTGCCGCGCAGGCCGGACAGCGTGACCAGGGTGCGCCCGCCCTCCACCGGCAGGACGACGGCCCCGAACGGTTGTCGGGGGTTGGGCACGATGTAGTAGCCGGAGCTGTCGGTGCCGTCGTGGATCCCGCGGAACACGCCGGTGGTGTAGGCGAGACCGGTGTCCAGCGTCTCCTCGTGCGGTGCCTCGGCACCGAGCGCGACCAGCCACTGCGCTGCTTTGCTGCCGCGACCGGAGGCGTCCACCACCAGGTCGGCCGGCAACTGCTCCGGTCCGGGGGACGGTCCTGTGCCGCGCGCCCGCAACCGCACGCCCTCGACCCGGGCGGCGTCGCCGAGCAGTCCCACCACCTCGGTGCCGGTGACCGCGTCGATGCGGGGGTTGGCCAGCACCCTGCGGCGGACCAGCCATTCGAGCAGCGGACGGGAGCCGGTGAGGAGGTGGGCGGTGGCCCGGGTACGCCGGTACCAGCGGCCGTCCTGCCACTGGACCATGTCGCTGGGCATGCCGATCCGGGGCGCGCCGTGCTCCCGCAGTTCGGCCACCAGCCCCGGCAGCAGCGTCTCCAGCGTGCGCTGGCCGCCTTCGAGCAGGACGTGGGTGTGGCGGCTCTGCGGCACACCGGGGCGGGGCTCGGGGCCGTCCGGCAGCCGGTCGCGTTCGATCACGGTGACCCGGTCGCAGTGGTCGGCGAGCACCTGTGCGGCCAGCAGACCGGCGAGACTCCCGCCGATCACCACGGCGTGCCGCACCGGTCGGTCGGCTCTCCGGTACGGGGAGCCCCGGTGCGAGCCGTCGGCCGTACGGTTCGCCGCTTCCGCCATGCCATTCCTCCGGTTCGTCGCCGTGTCGGTCGGTGCGACCCGCGAGGGGCCGACCCGACCCGCCGTATGCGGTCGGTCCCGACTCAGTATGGCCCGGTGCCAGGGAAGTTGAGTCGCACGGCGGGGAGCAGCAGGCGGGGCAACCGGAGCGGTCCTCGGTCTCGACCGACCGACTGCCGCTGTCAGCGGGGGTGCCGGTGTGACGGGCGGAGGGGCTGCCGCAGGCGCCCGCGCCTGCGGAGGGCCTGCGGCACGCCGCCCGCGCCTGCGGGGGAGGTGTGCGCCGCTGACGCCGGTGGTGACCACGCCGTCCCCGCACCCGCCGCCGTCCCCGCACCCGGTTCCGAGGTCTAGCCCCGCGGCCCGTTCCGGTACCGACTTCGGCGCGGAATGAGGCGATGGGGCCTCGTTGACGTACTCACGGTGAAGTCGTGTCCAAGGCCGCCGCGCGGCAGGGCGGGGCCCTTCGTGCCGGACGGTGCAGGACGGGCGCGCAGACGAGCGCAGGGCGAGAGGAGAGCCGGTGGCGACACCACCTGACCCCGGACAGCCGGAGCACGAACCGGTCCTCGAACCGACCCGGGTCATCCAGCGCCCCCGGTCGCAGGTGATGGCGGACTTCGCCGACCTGTTCCGCGGCCCGCAGGAGGGGCGCCGGGCCGCGCCCGAATCCGGCAGCGACCCGGACGAGGAGCCCGAGGACGACGACTGGGAGCCCGTCCCCGTCGCGGACGGCAACCCGCCCGAGCCGGACGGCCCGTCGGGCACGGCCGGTTCTGCCGCCGCGGCGAAGCCGTCCGGCTCGGCGGCGTCTTCCGCAGCGGCCCCGGCGGCGGCCCCCGCCCGGGCTCGGCGGCGGAGCGCCGGCCGGCGGCGGGCCGACCGCGCCGAGCAGGTCGACGAGACGCCTCCCACCGTCAGGGCGCGCGGCAGGCGGCGCCTGCCGGCGGCCGGTCGCGACCGGCGCCAGTGGCACGCGCGCATTGCCGGAGCCGTGGTGGCTGCCGGACTGGTGGGCTTCGGGGTCGCGCAACTCCTCCCGCGCGGCGACTCGGCGGTGGGCGCCGGTTCGACGGCCTCGCCCTCGCGCGCCGACGACACCCCCGCCTCGCCACCCGTCCCCCCGGGCCCAGCCGCGTCGACGCCCGCGCCGCGTGCCTCCCCAGACGTCGAGAGCGGGGTCGGGTTGCTCCGGGAGGGCGACGCCGGCCCTGCGGTCGCCGACCTCCAGGTGCGGCTGCTGCGGGTGCCCGACGTCTACGCGGGAGGCAGCGTCAACGGACGGTTCGACGCCCAACTGACCTCTGCCGTCGCCCGGTTCCAGGAGTGGTACGGCATCCGGGGCGACGAGACGGGGGTCTACGGCGACGACACGCGGCGCGACCTCGAAGCCCTCACGGAAGGGGACTGACGGCCGGTGCCCGGCGTGTCGTGCGGGGTGCGGCTCACCCTCCCGGTGTCGGCGCGGCGTGTCGGCTTCCCTCCGCGCTGGTGGCGCACGACGATCTCCTCGCTACCCGCACCACACGGGACGCCCGCCGTCCCGGCCAAGGAGATCCAGTATGGCTACCGGCACAGTGAAGTGGTTCAACGCAGAGAAGGGCTTCGGCTTCATCGAGCAGGACGGGGGAGGCCCGGACGTGTTCGTCCACTACTCGGCCATCTCCGGCAGCGGATACCGGGAACTGAACGAGGGCCAGAAGGTCGAGTTCGACGTCACCCAGGGCCCCAAGGGCCCGCAGGCGGAGAACGTCAGCGGCATCTGACCGTCCGCCCGCTCCCGTGCCCCGCGCAGGGCCGCCCGGTCCCGGCTACCCGTCGGTGCCAGGCCCCCGCGGGGCACGGTCGCGCGGTCGTCACGGCCGCGCCCTCACTCCGGCTCGTGCCATCCGGGGACGACCGTGACGGGAATGCCCTCGCTGCGCCACAGGCGGAGCACGTTCGGGTTGTCGTCCCAGGCGTGCACCGGGCGGAAGCGGCGCCGGATGCTCGCCAGGACGTCCCGCTTCACCTCGTAGTCCGGGCGGCCGTCGTGTGCGGCGCGCATCCACATCGTGTCGGAGGGCACGCCGTGCAGGGCCAGCCACATCGCGGTGTGCGGCCGGTACCGGACCGTGCGGGCGGTGACGATCAGCACCGCCTGACCGCGCTCGTGCGCCGCGCGGGCCGCGGCGACCACCTCGCCGTGCGGCGGGCAGTCCACGGACGCGGTGTGAAAGGCGTGGAACCCGCCCGGTCCGTCGAGCAGATGACGCACCCCGCGCACGTCGCACAGAGTGCCGTCCATGTCGAAGATCACGGCCTCGCGCGGAGGGCCACCCGCCGCACCCGTCTCGTTCCCCCTGCTCACCACGCCCACCTCCCCCGGAAGACGGCCACCGTAGCCTCCGCCGGGCCGGCATGTCCCGCGACCTTCCAGCGCACCGGACGCCGCGGCACGACGCCCCCTCACGTCGCCGCGTCACGACACTCCGCGCACCGCGCGCGCCGGAGGGCCGGCACCGCGTCGCGGAGTGCCGGCCCTCCGGACGGGGTCACCTCGCGCTGGATGCCGCCGGCTCCGCGGCGTGCTCCCCGCTCCTGTCCGAGGAGTCCCCGGACGTGGTCCCGGCGCCCCGCGTGTCACCGTCCTCAGGAGCCGCCGCGTCCGCCGCGCTCGCCGCCTCCTGGGACGCCAGGTGCCTGCGCACCAGCGGCCCGGCGACGACACCCGCCGCTGTGGCCGTGGTGATCGAACCGAGGGTGATGCCCCAGGCGATCGGGCCGAGCGGGGTGCACCCGAAGAACTGGCTGACGCCCGGCGTCTGGATGACGGCCGTCAACGCGGCGGCCGAGCCGAGTCCGGCGATCAGCACGTTGCGGTCCAGGCCGCCGGTGAGCAGTGTCTGTGCCAGCTGGGTGCCGACGACGGCCGCCAGCGCCACCGTTCCGGCGCGGCGCTGCCGTCCCGTGAGTCGGGCGGCCCCCCAGGCCAGCCCCGCGCCGAGAGTGGTGGTGCCGCCGCGCAGCACCATCTCATGGTTGAGGCTGCTGCCGAGGGACCGGTCCGGGCCCTCGCGCAGCAGGCGCTCGCCGTGTTCCGTGGACGGCTCGCGCACGGCGATGGCCAGCGCGGGCGCGAGGTCCGTCAGCAGGTTGACCAGCATGATCTGACGGGCGTTCAGCGGGGCGCTGCCGGTCAGCCCGGACGCCAGGACGCTGAACGCGACCTCGCCGAGGTTGCCGCCGACCAGGATGGCCAGCGCGTCGCGCACCGAACCCCACATGGCGCGGCCCTCCATCAGCGCGGCGATGATCGTCTCCAGCCGGTCGTCGCTGACCACCAGGTCCGCCGCCGCGGTCGCGGCGGGCGTGCCGCGGCGGCCCAGCGCGATGCCGACGTCGGCCAGTCGGATGGCGGGAGCGTCGTTCGCGCCGTCACCGGTCATCGCCACGACCTTGCCGATCCGCTGGTAGGCCTGCACGATGCGCACCTTGTGGTGCGGGCTGCAGCGGGCGATCACGTCCAGCGTCGGCAGCAGCTCGTCCAGGGCGTCGTCGTCGAGCCGGTCGATCTCGGCTCCCGTGCACACCTTCTGGTCCGGGTCGTCGTTGACCGTGGCGGCGATGGCGTCCGCGGTGGCCGGGTGGTCGCCGGTGAGCATCACCGTCTGCACGCCCGCCTCGCGCAGCCGGGCCGTGGCCGGTGCGGCGCCGTCGCGCACCGGATCGGCCAGGGCCACGAAGCCCAGGAACACCAGCTCGCCCACCGCGTCGTCGGTCAGCTGCTCGTCCTTGCCCAGGCGCCGCTCGGCGACCGCCAGCACCCGCCGCCCGGCCCCGGCCAGCCGCTCGGCGGCCTCCGTGAGGTGCTTGCGCGCGGTGTCGTCCAGCTCGGTCCGCGCGTCGCCGACCTGCCTGCGGTCGCAGCGGTCCAGCATGTTCTCGGGGGCGCCCTTCACGCTGAGCAGGAGTCCGTCACCGCTGTGCCCGGCCGTCGCGTGGTAGGCCCGGGACGGGTCGAACGGCAGGGTGTCGGTGCGCTTCCAGCGTGGCGCGTCGTGCCGCACGCCGACCTTCGCCCGGCGTGCCCCGGTCACCACCGCGTGGTCGGTCTGGTGGGCCAGCGGTTCGGACTCCCGGGCCGCGGGGGTGGCCCGCAGCGCGGCGGCCAGGACCCGCTTGCCCATGGCGTCCAGCCGTGCGGCGGACACCTCGCGGTCGCCGTCGCCCACCGCGGCCAGGCGAAGATCGCCCTCGGTGAGGGTGCCGGTCTTGTCGAAGCACAGCACGTCCGCCCGGCCCAGCGCCTCGATGGTCTTCGGGTTGCGGACCAGCGCGCCGTGGTCGGCCAGCCGCCGCGCGGCGGCCAGTTGGGCGGCGTTGACCAGGAACGGCAGCCCCTCGGGCACGGAGGCGACCGCCAGGTTCACCGCGGAGGAGAGGGTCCGGTTCAGCGGCAGGCCGTGCACCAGGCCGGCCGTGGCCACCGCCACCGCGGAACCGATCGCGACCGGCACGCTTGTCTTCGTCAACGACGTCAGCCGCGACTCCACGCCCGTCGTAGGGGCCTTCTGCCGTGCGGTGACCATGCTCCGGCCGACCTGCGTGGCCGAACCGGTGGCCACCACCACGGCCACCGCCGAGCCGGAGGAGACGGTGGTGCCCTCGTAGAGCATGGAGTGCCGGTCGGCGATCTGCGCGGCGACGGTCGGCGCCGGGTCCTTCGCCACCGGCAGCGACTCACCGGTCAGTGAGGACTCGTCGACCTCCAGACCCTCGGTCTCCACCAGGCGGCAGTCCGCGGGCACCACTTCCTGTGCGCGCAGGACGACGACGTCACCGGGCACCAGGTCACCGGCGGCGACCAGGCGCTCGGAGCCGCCGCGCCGCACCCGGGCGCCGATCGCCGACCGGGCGAACAGCTCCTCCAGGGCCCGGTCCGTCCGCACTCGCTGCACCCCGCCCAGCAGCGCGGAGGCCCCGGTGATGCCGACGACCAGCGCGGCGTCGGTACGGGAGCCGACGGCGGCGGACAGTGCGGCGCCGGCCGCCAGCACCGGTGTCAGGGGGTTGGCCAACTCCTCGACGAAGGCGGCGGCCAGGCCGGTCCGGGCGGGCCTGTCGGTGTCCGGCTGCCGGGCGGCGCGCTCCTCCGCCTCCGACGCGCTCAGCCCGGCCTCGCCGGTGCCCAGCCGCTCCATGACCTGCTCCACCGGCATCAGGTGCCACGGCGTGTTCTCCACCGGCGGGGTCACCGGACGGGACAGCAACTGCCGGGCCCGCCAGCGGCCCAGGCAGAACGCCGCGGTCCCGGCGGTCGTGCCGGCCGCAGCGCCGCGTGACGCGGCCTGCGACACCGGCCCCTGCAGGGCGGCGACCGCGCCGACGCCGCTGCCGCCTGTGGCGAGCACCTTGCAGTCCCGGTCCACCTGGGCCGCCGCGCCCACGGCGTCGATGACCAGGCCCGCCGACTCCAGGTCCGTGCCCACCAGGACGTGGGCACCCCAGGGCGCCGCCTGGTCGGGCCGGTGCACGCCGATGCCGCAGTCCGCTGCGGCCAGCGCCCTGCGGTTGCCGGAGACCACCAGCACCATCGCGCCCGCGCGCTGCGCCTCCCGCACGGAGGCCGCCAGCCGGTCGCCTGCCGGGACGACCTCGTCGGCGAACCCGAACGCCGGTTCCGCACGGTCACTGGCGAGCATCACCCGGGCGCCCGCCCGGCGGGCTGCGGCGGCCACCGCGTCGGCCCCGGGCGCGGTGGTCCGCGCCAGGCCCGCGACGGCCTGCAGCCGTTTGCCCTTCGCCAGCCCGAGCACCCGCTCGCTGCCCTCGGCGCGGAGCCGCCTGGCGGCCCGCACACCGGTGCGACCGGTGAGGTCCAGCTCCTCCAGGGGCCCGAGCACCCACCCGTCCTCGCGGTGCGTGCCCTCCTGCGCGTCCGGGTCGAACAGCGCGAACAGGCGCTCAGCGGCCTCGCGTTCGTCCGTGCCGCTCAGCGGAACCAGTTCCGACAGCTCGCAGTGGCTTCCGCTCAGGGCGTCCTCGTCAAGCAGCACCGTGTCCATCTGGCCAAGCCGGCGCAACACCCCGCGGTCCATCACCGTCGCGCCGCGCAGCGCAAGCACCCTGCCGACAGCCGTGGCGAAACCCTCACGGCCCGCCTCCGGCGCCTTGGGAACGCTGGAGAGCGCGACGGCGAGTCCCCGGCGCGGCCCGGTGAACGGCGTCGCCACCGCACCCGCGAGCAGCCCGGCCTTCATGGCACGCGAGGCGTACGCGTCGGAGGTGTCAGCGGGGGCCGGCACGGGGCGCTCGTCGTCCTCCGGGTCGGCGCCCGCGTCGTCGGGACCAGTGACCAGGACCGGTTCGGCCTTCTCCCACGCCTGCCGGTGCGCCTCGGCCTCCCGCCACTGGGCGACCCGCTGCGCCACGTCGAGCACCAGCCCGCCGCCGCGGGCGGCCGCGCCCTGTGCCAGCGCGGTCAGCACCGGCAGCAGCGACTCGGCCTGCTCGGGGCCGTTGACGCCCCGGGTCACCCACTCGCGCAGCGTGGGGTGGTGGGTCAGGGCCCCGGCGAGCGCCGGCACCTCGGCGGGCAGCGGCGTCCACGGCGCCAGGCGGTTGACGGTCGCCAGGCCGAGGCCCACCACGTCCGCGGCGAGCGCCGACACCGACTGGCGGGTGCGCGGCCCCTCGCAGGGGTGGTGCGGCTCCCGGCACCACTCGCCCTGGGCGTCGCAGTTCTCTGCGTGCCGGTCGTCCTCGGCCTGCGCCACCAGCTCGACCAGCTCCCGCTCGGAGGGCGGCGGCGACTCCAGACCCACCACCACCCGCCCGGCCGGGGCGTTCACGCGGGCCCACGCCACCTGCGGGTGTGCCTCGAGTGCCCGTTCGACCCGCCGCGCGAGACGCGTGCCGTCCGAACCGTGCAGCCCGTGGACGGCGATGTGGCAGCGCCCCGGCCGGGACCACACGGCCCGCTGCGGAACGCCCGCCAGCCGGCCGGCGAAGCCGAGCGCGCCGCGGGCACCCGCCGTCACCCCGTTCGGCACCAGTCCCACCAGGGACGAGACCGGCCCCCCAAGACCTGACAGCAACGACATCGACCCTGCCCTTCCACGGAGCTTCCACCGGACGAACATGTGGCGGTGCCGCCTCTGAGGGACGGCGACCGCCGGTACCGCGCACCGCGTGAGCGTGCGCACGACGGGCCTGCGTGGACGGCCCGCGGAGTCCCGCGCCACCGGACGGGCCGGCCGGTGCCGGCTCGTTCGCCGACAGCAGCGGCGGAGTGGCTTCCCGGGAAGCTGCGGAGCGGCCGTGCCGCCTCCGTCCGGAGCGCCCGCGCCGTCACTCCCCGGAAGGGTGAGGACCCACGACTCGGATAACCGCTTTCGCTGGGCTCACACCTGGGAGGGAGGTCAGGAGGCGAGGCGGGCCTTGACGCGTGCCTCGCGGCGCAGCAGGGCGCGGCGCTGCTCCTCGTCCATGCCGCCCCATATGCCGTGCTGTTGGCGCGAGTCCAGAGCCCAGCGGGCGCACTGCTCGATGACGGGGCAGGTGCGGCAGACCTGCTTGGCATCCTCGGCCTGCCGCAGGGCCGGACCTCGGGAACCGACGGGGAAGAACAGTTCGGCGTCCTCGTTGCGGCACACGGCGTACTCGCGCCAGTTCATGGTGGTCTCCGTCTCGATGGGGAGGGCGCCCCGCAGGGCCGTCGGGCCGTTCGCTGAGCCGGTGCTGGTGCGTGCGCGGTGGAGGGCGGCAGGAGCACGGACGGGCCTGTGCTGCGGCGGGTCGAGTCGGTGGTCGCCTGCCGCGGACGGCGGCGGATGCCGGCGGTCGGCTCGGAAAAGTCCGCTGTGGGTTCTGGTGGCCGCTGTCGTTGGTATGAAACGTCCCGTTCCGCTTTTTCGCGCGAATCGTCCGAAACCCTGTAGCAGAGCAACGACCTGTTCGCCGTTCTCGACCGCCACCGGCCGGGACAGATGGAACGCGACGAGTACGTGGACCGGATCTTCGCCCTCGTCCGGCAGGGCGTCAGGGACGAGGAGGACGGCCTGCTGCCCCGGTCCCCGGTGGTCAGTCCTCCTCCACCTTCTGGGTCAGGGCGGCGTAGCCGAGCTGCAGCAGGTCCGAGACGGCCAGTGCGGTGAGCGCGCCGGTCACCGTCCGCCCGCCGCGGGGCCACACCAGCTGGGCCGCCGTCAGCCCGGTCGCCACCCACGTGCCCAGGCAGAACGGGCAGGTCAGCAGTTCACCGACGGCGTGGCTGGGCGTGTCGCCGCGCACTTCCTCGCTCAGCTCCGACGGCCCTTCCGGGCCTTCGTATCGGGTGAACGGGGCGCGCAGCGGACTTGTCACGGCGCTCTTGGTGAGCAGCCGGCTCAGCCGGAACGTGGCGACCGACGTCAGCAGCACGTCGTAGGGCTCGGGACGCTCGGGCAGCGGCCGTCCGCGGAGCCGGACCGCCACCGCGCAGCCGGCCGCGTAGGCGCTGAATCCGGCCATCGCCTTCAGGTAGCCGCCGAGCGGCCGGTCGCTGCCCGCCGAGTACGACCGGTGGACGCGGCGCAGCGCCTCGGCGGCACGGGTCTTCGGGTTCTGGTCGGTGGTGTTCTCCACGTGGGTCCTCGCCTCTCGCACCGGTGCCGGAGCCCGGTCGCCGCCTCCGCTTCTCACCGCCACCGGAGTGCCCCGCCATCGCCCGCCCACACGTCCGCCCGAGGGCCGGTCCCGCGTCCGGCCCGTCGGGAGCTCCGGTGGAGCGGGCGGCACCTCGGCAGGGGCGGACGCGGCGACAGTTTCCGCTGGTGGCAGTCGGGTACCCGGTTGCACTCCGGTACCTGACCGGGGCACCCGCCCCGAACAGCAAGACGACACAGCGACAAGCAAGGAGCCGGCTCATGACCGTTCCCGAGGAGAACCGCCCGAAGACGCAGAAGACGGAGGACGTTCTCGGAGACGCGCAGCACACTCCGCCCGAGCCGCAGGGCGCCAGCGGGCGCACGATGCGGGAGGCGCTGGAGGAGGCGGACGTCAGCCCGGACGACTTCACCGAGAACTGAGCACCCGGTCCACCGAGAACGGAGCGCCCGACCGTGAGAACCGGGCTCCCGTCGGCGGCCCCGCCGAAGACGGGCTGAGGGCCCCGGACGTACCTGTGGCCCCTCTCACACGTGTCCGCCCCGCTGGCTGCGGAACGTTTCGTTCCGGTCGGCCGTTCTTACCAGTGCGGGTACGGAGGGGACAGTGTCCCCGGGCCCACACCACGCCCACGGGGAAGATCGTTCGGCTGAAGCCCCGTGGAGCGACTCGCCGAGAGGCGACCGCCCTTCCGACCCCCGAGCCGCCCCGGCTGGTCTCCCCCGTCCAGCCGGGGCTCCCTTCTGTCCGCGACGCGCCCGGTCGTGTCCCGCCACGCGGGATGCCGACCGGGCGTGCTGGGTTTCGCAAGGCCGGGCACCCGCCCGATCGGCAGGTACCGACGTCCAGGGCTGGAAGACGGCCCGCCTGTACCTGGTCGGCGGGGGAGCGGTGTACCCGGTGCTGCTCGCCTACGGCCTGGTGGCCGACATGGACAGCGACGCGGGCTTCGTGCCGCTGAACGCCGCGGACAACCGGCTGCGCCTGCTGCTCGGCCTCGGATGACCGGGGTGGGCGTGCCGCTGACCCGGGCCGTTCTCCGCCGATGTGGCCGACTGGGCCGCGGCCCGGAGGGCGTGGCTGTAACGGGCTTGCCTATGCGTCGTTCAACGACATATATTGCTGACATGAGTGAACGTACGATGCAGGAGCCCACCCTGCTGCTCCTCACGGCCCTCGCCGACACGCCGCGCCACGGGTACGCCATCACGCAGGAGATCAAGAAGATGTCCGGCGGGCAGGTGGTCATGCGGACCGGAACGCTCTACGGCGCCCTGGAACGCCTGCTCAAGCAGGGCCTGATCGAGGTTCACCAGGAGGAAGTGGTGGACGGCCGGCTCCGCCGCAGTTACGCCCTGGCGCCCGAAGGCCGGCAGCGGCTCGCCGCCGAGGCGGAACGAATCGCCGGAACGGCGCGCGAGGCCACCCGGCGGCTCCGCCTCGCCGCCGAGCGCCCGGCGACGGCATGAGGCCCTCGGTCCTGCGGCTCTACCCGGCCGACTACCGCTGCACCCACGGAGACGAGATCGCCGAGGTGTACGGCGAGACCGTCCGGGACGCGCCCGCCTCGGTGCGGTACCGCGAGACGCTCGACATCGCGGGGCACGCCCTGCGCCTGCGGCTCGGTCTCGGCTCTGCCGGCCGGCCCGCGGAACTGGTCGCCACGGCGGCCCCGTTCGCCCTGGCCGCCTCCGCCGCCTGGTCCGCCGCGTACATCACCGGCTGGTACGTCGGCGCCCGCGCGGGCGCCCAGCAGCCCGTCTTCCACCTGCATCCTCAACTCACCGCGCTCATGGCCTGCCACCTCGTCGTGCTGGTCGGAGCCGTCACCGCGCTGGCCAGCCGCTGGCTGCCCGGCGTGCTGCTCACCGCAGCCGGACTGACGCTCCTCACCGGCACCTCGCTGGCCGTCGGGCCGGTCCACGCCGACCCGGTCGGCCTCACCGCGGTGATGGCCGCCCTCACCGCGGTGATCGTGCTGGGCTGCCCGCCCGACCTGCGCCCCGCGCCGTCGACCCGTGCCCTCGCCGGGGCAGCGGCGGCGGTGGCCTGGCTGCCGCTGGCGGCCCTGTACGCGCACCTGCTGCCGATCACCACCGACTACGGTGCCTGGCCGTTCCTCGTCCTGGCCGCCACGGGCGCGGGCACCGCCCTCGCCGCCCGCAGCAGCGGCCTGCTCCACCTGGCGGCCATGGCACTCGCCGCCGCGCCCTTTGTCGCACTCAGCGCCTCCGTGTGGGGCTCGGCCCTGCCGGTGCTCGCCGGATGGGCCCTCATCCCGCTCGCGGCGGTACCGACCTATGCGCTGCACCTGCTGCGCGGAGGCCGAACTCCCGCTCTCTGACTGCCCGCCGCAACGCCTCCGGCGCCACCCCACCCCTGCACCCCACCGCGCTCGTCCTCGCACCTCCCTCACCGGCGTCCGACCCGCCCGGGCTGCCGGAGCGGCGCCTTTCCCGGCCGCCGTGCTGCCGCCCACCGGTACGCCTGCCCGCGCTCCGAACTCCCGTCCTGCCTGCCTGCCCGCCTGCCTGCCCGCCTGACGCTCTGCCGGCCGGGCTGCCCCGCCCTGCCCACGCCCCGCACACCGTGAGGACCACCGTGCCCCTGACCTTCTCCCACCCGGCCGCCGTGCTGCCGCTGCTGCGCGAGCCGTTCGTCCCTGCCGCTCTGGTCGCCGGTTCGCTCGCCCCTGACCTGCCCTACTACCTCGATGTGCCGGTGTCGGCCCAGGACTGGTACGGGCCGTTCCTCAACGCCACCGAAACCCACAGCCTCACCGGGCTCCTCACCCTGGACCTGGTCATCACGGGCGTGCTGCTGGCCGTTGTCGTCCTGGTGCGGCGGCCGGTGCTCGCGCTGCTGCCGACCCGGCGGGTACCCCCGGCGACCCCGCCCCGGCCCAGCACAGCCCGGCCGACTGGGAGGCAACTGCCGCGACGGGCGTTCTGGCTGCTTGTCTCCGCCCTGATCGGCGTGGCGAGCCACCTGCTCTGGGACGCGTTCACGCACGCCGACGGCCACATCGTCACCCATGTGGCGATCCTGAGGTTCCAGGTAGCGGACGGCCTGCCCGCCTTCCGCCTGCTCCAGCACCTCAGCACCGCCGGTGGCGCCCTGGTGCTGGCCTGGTGGCTCAGGCGGTGGTGGCGGCAGCGGCCTCCCGCCGCGCCCGTGCCGACCACCCCGCACGGCCTCACCCGTGGCGCCCGGCGGGCCGTGCTGACCGGACTCTCCCTGTGTGTCGCCGCCGGTGTCGGCTGGAGGTTCGTCGGACTGGCGGGGGAGGACGGTGCTCGCCTCGACCTGGAACACGCCCTGACCCACCTCGTCACCGCCGGTGCCGCCTCCCTCGCCTGCGCCACGGCTTTCTACGCGCTGACGTGGTGGACCGTCCACTGGGCCCGCCGTGCCGCCGCCGGGCCCCGCCCTGCCGGACGGCCCGAGACCGTCGGGCAGGGCCCCTCGCTCCGCTGACCGACCCGGTCCGCGCGACGGATCGACCCCGCATGGCACAGTGCGACGGCAGGCGCGGACGGGCGGGCTGAAGAGCCCGCGGGTGAAGGGCGGTGGACGGGTGGAGCACTTTCCGCAGTCGCTGCCGGTCCGCGCTGCCGCGTACCGCTCCGAGCAGGGCCACCTCTGGTGGGATCGGCTTCCGCAGCTCGTGGCGGAACTGCGGCAGCAGTGGGCGCTTCGTCTCGACGCCCCCTTCCGGGAAGGTAGTTGCTCCTGGGCCGCGCCCGCACGTCTGCCGGACGGTGGCAGCGCGGTGCTGAAGATCAGCCTTCCGCATCCGGAAGCCGCCGGTGAAGCGGACGCCCTGCGGAGGTGGAAGGGAGCGGGCGCCGTGCGGCTGCTGTCCCACGACGCGCCCCGGCAGGCGGGTGTCTCACGCTGCTCGCCCGGGCCGTCGGAGAGGAACCGCGGCGGGTCGCCGCCTGGGCGGTGGCCCGCTGTGTGGAGAACGCCCTCTGGCAGGCGCACCATCACGACCCGCACGCCGGGCAGGTGCTGATGCACAAGGCCCGCCTGCTCGCCGTCGAAGCGCACCTGGCCCCGCCGTCTCCGCGCTAAGCGCGTCCGGCCGGGACGGTCGCGTGATCCGTCCCGTCACGGCACCCCGGGAACCGGGCTCGGCGTGGCAAAATGATCATCCGACTGTCCGCGGAGCCGCGGCCGACGAGAGGTGACCACGATGACCGTCGGAGGCAGCGCACCGCACCGCGCCGAGCTCGGCACCTGGCCGACACCGCTGGAACCGGCACCGCGGCTGGGCGAGGCCCTCGGCCTGGACGCCGGCGACCTGTGGATCAAGCGCGACGACCTGACCGGCCTCGGCGGCGGCGGCAACAAGGTGCGCAAACTGGAGTGGATCTGCGGCGCGGCGCTGGCCGCCGGGGCCACCACGCTGGTCACCACCGGAGCCCCGCAGAGCAACCACGCCCGGCTGACCGCAGCCGCCGGCGCCCGGCTCGGCCTGGACGTCGTCCTGGTGCTCGCCGGGCACCCCGGCAGCTCGGCCTCCGGCAACCTGGCGCTGGACGGCCTGCTCGGCGCCGACGTGGTGTGGGCAGGCGACGTCACCGGCGAGAAACTGGACTCCGCCGCCTGGCAGTTGGTCGAGCAGCTGCGAAGGCGGGGCGCCGTGCCGGTGCTGATCCCGTTCGGCGGCTCCAGCGTCGCCGGTGCCCGCGGCTACGCCGAGTGCGGACGCGAACTCCTCGACCAGGCGCCGGACATGGCGCAGGTCTTCGCCGCCGTCGGCTCCGGCGGTACCATGGCCGGGCTGGTCGCCGAGTTGGGTCCGCACCGGGTGACCGGGGTGCACTGCGGTGCGGTCGCCGACCCGGCCCGCACCGTCGCCGCCCTGGTGTCCGGCCTGACCGGCACGCCCTGCGAGGCGGACACGCTGACGCTGCGACTCGACCAGGTCGGCGAGGGCTACGCGGCGCTGACCGAACCGGTGATGACCGCGCTCACCGCCGCCGCCCGCACCGAAGGGCTTCTGCTCGACCCGGTCTACACCGGCCGGGCGATGGCCGGCCTGGCAGCCGCGGTGCGCGACGGCCACCTCACCCGCGGGCAGCGCACCGTCTTCCTGCACTCCGGCGGACTGCCCGGCTTCTTCGGACACCCCGCCGCCCTCAGCCGGGCGCAGGCCCGCCTCGCCACCGACCACTGACCGCTGGTGCGCCGCGGCCCATCCGGCGGCCCCACCCCGCGCATCCGCCATCCGGTGCTCCCACCCGGCTCAGGAGGCGGGCCGGCCCCGGCGGTCGCGTGTGGTCAGGGCGCGCTGGGCACGGTCGAGCGCCGCCCTGCCCGGCCGGGGGCGCAGCGCCGCCCTGGCCGCGTTCGCCCCGGGCGCGCCGTGCACACCCCCGCCGGGATGCGCGGAGGCGGACGCCAGGTACAGCCCGGCGACCGGCGTCTCGGGCCGTCCGGTGCCGGGCACCGGGCGGAAGACGAGCTGTTGGTGCACGGCGGTCGTGCCGCCGTTGATGGCACCGCCGTGCAGGTTCGCGTCCAGCGCCTCCAGCGTCGGCGGGGCCAGCACCCGGCGGGCGCGGATCCGGGAGCGGAAACCGGGAGCGTACCGCTCGACCTGCTGCTCCACGCGGTCCGCCATCGCCTCCTGCTCGCCGCGGTCCCAGCTGCCGGTCAGCCCGTCCCCACCCGCGTCGCCGCGCACGTGGTGCGGCACGTGGGTGTAGGCCCAGGCCGACTCCGTGCCGGCGGGGGAGCGGGTCGTGTCGGCGGTGGTCATCTGGCCGAACAGGGCGAACGGCTCGTCGGGAACGTGCCCGGTCGCGATCTGCGCGGCGAACCGGGTCAGCCCGTCCACACCGTCCGCGAGGTGCACCGTGCCCGCGCCGGACGCCTGCGCGGCCGTCCACGGCACCGGCGAGTCGAGCGCCCAGTCGACCTTGAAGGTGGCGAAGTCCCACTGGAAGCGCTTCAGGTCGGACAGGACCCGGTCGGGCAGGTCCGCCGGGTCCAGCAACTCCCCGTACAGCGCCGGCGCGGAGACGTCCGCGAGCACGGCCCGGGCGGCGGGCACCTCCTCTCCGCCGGCGGTCCGCACCGCCACCGCGCGACCGCCGCGGGTGACGACGCCGACCACCCGCTCGTTGCACCGCACCGCGCCGCCGCGCTTCTCCAGCCTGCGCACCAGGGCATCGGTGAGCGCGCCGGCTCCGCCCACCGGCACGGGGAAGCCGTAGGCCTGCCCGAGCGCCGACATCAGCCAGCCGAGGCCGCCGCTGCCCGCGGCCTCCGGCGGCAGGTCGGCGTGCAGCGCGTTGCCGGCGAGCAGCAGCCGGCCCCCCTCACCGGCGAACTCCTCCTCACCCATGCGCCGCACCGGCAGCAGCATGGTCCGGGCGAGTCGCAGACCGCCCGCGGCGCGCAGCCCGGCCGCCAGCCGGACCGCCGACCGCACCGGGGGGAAGGGCGTGAACAGCGCGCGCACGATGTCCGGCCCCAGCCGCCGCCACACGTCGCTCAGCTCGCGCCAGGCGTCGCCGTCACCCGGCGCGAACTGCTCCAGACCGGCCGCGGTCCGCTCGGCGTCGCGCTCCAGCACCGCGCACCGGCCGTCGAGCAGCGGATGCGCCAGCACCCGGGGGGCGTGGCTCCACCGCAGGCCCTCGGCTGCCAGGTCCAGGCGGGCCAGGATCGGCGAGGCGGCTGCCAGCGGGTAGAAGGCGCTGAACATGTCGCTGACGAAGTCGGGATGCACCCCGCGGTCGCTGCGGACAGCGCCTCCCGGTTCGGGCTGGGCCTCCAGCACCTCCACCGACCACCCGGCGTCGACCAGCAGGTTCGCCGCCACCAGTCCGTTGGGGCCGGCTCCGATGACCACCGCGTCGGGCATGTCCGTGCTACCTCCAGGTGCTTCGTGCCGTGGGCGCGCATGCGCTGTGCGGGGACGGCCGCGCTCAGACCGCCGTTCGGGTGTGTTTCGGGCCGCGCTCCACCGCCTGCGCCAGCCGGGCGAGCATCGTGCGGTGCCGTACCTGCGCCACGGCGTCCACGGCCGTGTTGTGCAGCCGGCCGCCCGGCCCGCGCAGCGGGTGCTCGTCGAGGATGACCAGGGTCTCCTCGCCCCACGGCCGGATCTCCAGTGCGATCCGGGCCGTGCCCAGCCAGCCGCTGTCCGCCTCCAGCTCCAGGTGGTGCGGCGGTTCGTGCCGCCGCACGACGGTGCGGTTGGAGGCGGTCCAGGGGCCCAGTGTGACGGTGTACTCGATCTCGGAGCCGACCTGCGGCCAGTCGCCGTCCATCGGACGGGAGCCCGAGGTTCCCACCACCCATTCGCAGTAGCGCGAGCCGTCCGCCAGGACCGCCCAGACGGCGTCCGGTGACGCGTGGATCAAGTGGTGACGTACCGCCATGGTTCCTCCGCAGCCTCGTGACGTGGTGCTGATCGACAAGCCTGTCGACGGGCTGTCCGACGGGCTGGGCGCCGGGCCGTTGTTCCGTCGGTCGTCGTGTCGATCGGCGAATCGTCGTGCCGGGTGCCCCGCCCTGCCGGGTTCACCCCTCCCTCCGCGGCTCGCCCGCCGGGACCGGACCCGGCGGTGCGGCATTCGGGCGCCTCATGGGGCCGCCGGGTTGGTACCGGCGGTCCGCCGGGGTACGGGCTGCGCGAGAACCGCGCGGCCCGGCCGCCAGGGCCGGCTCCGCCGGGGACCGCAGAACCCCCGGCACCGCCGGGCACCGGACGGAGGAACACGCATGCGCACCAGGTCGCCGCTGCGGGGTCGCACAACCGTGGTCACCGGCGCTGCCCGGGGAGTCGGCGAGGCGGTGGCCCGGCGGCTCACCGAGCGCGGCGCGCGGGTCGCGCTGCTGGGCCTGGAGGGCGACCGCCTGGACCGCCTCGCCGGGGATCTGGGCGGACGGGCCGCCGCCTGGACCGTCGACGTGACCGACCAGCAGGCCATGGCCCGTACCGCGGACCTGGTGCGGGAACGCCTCGGACCGGTCTCGGTGGTGGTGGTCAACGCCGGTGTCGCCGCCGGCGGCCCGCTGCTGCACACCGATCCCGCGCTGTGGCGGCGGGTCGTCGAGGTCAACCTGGTGGGTAGCGCCGTCACCGCCCGGGTCTTCCTGCCCGACCTGCTGCGGACCCGCGGTTACCTGCTCCAGGTCGCCTCACTCGCGGCGCTCGCCCCGGCGCCGATGATGACGGCCTACTGCGCCTCCAAGTCGGGCGCGGAGGCGTTCGCGCACGCGCTGCGCGCCGAGGTGCGCCATCTCGGCGTCGGAGTGGGCGTCGGCTACCTGAGCTGGACGGACACGGCCATGATCCGCGCCGCGGACCACAGTCCGGCGCTGCGCGAGCTGCGCGACGCCATGCCCTGGCCTGCTTCGCGCACCCACCCCGTCGGGCCGGCCGCGGCACGGCTCGTCGGCGGCATCGAGCGCCGGGCCGAGACCGTGCACACCCCGCCCTGGCTGCGGGCCGTCGCCGCTGCCCGGGTCGTGGTGCCGGGCCTGGTGGCGCGGGGCGCGGCGCGCGAGTTCCGCCGCCGCGCCCCGCGGTTCGACCTGCCGGACACAGGTCCGCTCGGTGCGGGGGGACGCGCCGCCGTCGGGCGGCCCGCGTCCGAACCGCCGGCCACGCCGTCCTGAGCCGGCGGACCGGCGGGAGGTGTGGCCCGTGCGGACCGCCCGGCGAAAAACCGGTTGCCCGACACGGCCGCCGGCGGCCATTGTGCCGACATGAGCTCCGACACCACGCGCCCGACCTGGCGGATACGTCCCTACCGGGACGAGGACTGGGACGCCGCCGCCCGCATCCACGACAGCGCCCGCCTGGACGAACTGCGCGACTCCGTCGGCGTGGAGGCGTTCCTGCCGCTGTCGGAGACGGCCGAGAGCGAGGGCTTCCACGACGGCAGCGGGTGGGTCGCGCAGGACGCCGCAGCAGGCGAGGGCGCACCCGTGGCGGGCTTCGTCGTCCTGGAGGAGGACGAGGTGACCTGGCTCTACGTCGACCCCGCCCGGTACGGGCAGGGCGCCGGAGCGGCACTGCTGCGGCACGCGGTCGCGCAGGGCGGGCCGCGGATCGAGACGACCGTGCTGGCCGGCAACGACCGCGCACTGGAGCTCTACCTGCGGGAGGGCTTCACCGTCGTGGAGACACGGACCGGCAAGCTGGAGGGCAACGAGCGGTTCGCCGCCACCGGCCACATCATGGAACTGCACAAGCACCCGTGAGCTGAGCGGATCGCTCCGTCCCGCCCGTGCGCGACCGGCGACCGCGGTCCGACAGGGGGTTGGGGACACGGGCTGGCAGAATCCGGAACATGGCGGAACTGGACGGCCGCGAGGTCACCGTGGGGGCCCTGCAGAACCTGGCGCTCACCAACTACGGGCACTTCACCTCCATGCGGGTGGAGCACGGGCGGGTCCGCGGGCTGGCTCTGCACCTGGCCCGCCTTGTCCGGGACTGCCGGACCGTGTTCGGCACCGGGCTGGACCCCGAACGGGTGCGGCATCTGGTCAGGCACGCCGTGGGCGGCCTGGGGGGCGTCTTCGTCGTGCGGGTGACCGTCTTCGATCCGCATCTGGACCTGGGCCGCCCCTCCGCCGCGGCCGAGCCGAGTGTGCTGGTCACCACCCGGCCCGCCCCGGCCGACCCGGTGCTCCCGCCGCTGCGCCTGCGCACAGCCGTCTACCTGCGCGACCAGCCGGCGGTGAAGCACGTGGCCCTCTTCGGCGCGCTGCACCGCCGGAGAGCCGCGCAACGTGCGGGCTTCGACGACGTGCTGTTCACCGACGCGTCCGGCGTCGTCCACGAGGGCCCGACCTGGAACATCGGCTTCCACGACGGGTCGCGCCACGTCTGGCCGGAAGCGGACGTCCTGCCCGGAGTCACCATGGAGCTGCTGCGGCGAAGCGGCGGGGAGCACACGACCGCCGTGTTGACCGTCGCGGAACTACCGCGCATGCGGGCCGCGTTCGCCACCAACACGGCGATCGGGGTGCGTCCAGTCGCCGCTGTCGACGACGTGGTGCTGCCCGCCGGGACCGAGGTCGTCGATGACCTCCGCCGCGCCTACACGGCGGACCCGGGTGAGCTGCTGTAGACGCCCCAGGTGTCCGGCCCCAGGAGAGGCCTCGCGCCGAGGACCGTTTCGCGGCAACGGCCCTCAGCTGTCGGCCTCACCGACCAGATCCTTCAGCCCGCTCCGGGCCGCCCTCAACTTCCGGTACACCGAGGTGAGATGCAGCTCCACCGTGCGCCGAGTGACGAACAGCGAAGGGGTGTGGCCTTGTTGCCGTGTCTCAAGGCGGCCAACCGGGCGACCTGGTGCTCGCTGGGCGTGGGCGACTCGGTCTCGGCACCGGGCGGGGTGCCCCCGCCGTTCAGCAACTCGCTCGCGGCGCGGGACCGCAGCACCTCGGCGACGCACTCCGCCGCCAGTCTCCGGGCCCGCCGGTGCACCCGCTGGGCGAACGGGGTGTCGCCGTGCAGCGCCAGGGCGGCGCCCTGCTCCAGCAGTACCCGGACGAGGTCCGGTCGGGACTGGGAGCCGTCCAGTGAGGCCATCGCCTTCTCGTACGTGCACAGTCGGACGGCGGGCCGGGGCTCGGTCTCGGCGACCAGGGACAGTGCGAGGCCGAGCGCCCCCAGCTGCCGCACCACACCGGAGGCGTAGTTCCGCTCAGTGGGGGTGGCACTGGCACGCAGCACCAGAGCGTCGCTCTCCTGTCCCAGCGAGGCGGCCTTGGTCCAGAAGAGCCGACTTGCCCACGCCGAGGGGGCCTGCGACGAGGGCCAGCGAGCCGCAGCCGTCGTCCTCCGCGCGCAAAGCCGACGCCAGTGACGCCAGCTCGAATTCTCGGTTCAGCAACATGACGCAGCATTCCCTCACAGGTGGAGCCCGTACGGACCCCTCAGCCAAGCAATGGTCGATTGAATTGCCCGCCCGCGGCCGGCCACGGCATCGGGATACTTGCTTCCTTTTTCAGGCACAAGTAACTGAGGCTCGATGCTGGGCGCACTTCGACCGATCACCGACTGCGGATCGCGCGGCCCTGGTGAAAGAACTCTTGAGTCGGTGGGAAGGCCCAAGGGTGGAATCATGTGGTGTTCACGTTGTTTCGTCTCGCGGCAGGGTACTTGGGCAAAAGTTGAGCTTCCGAGCAGCCTCTTGCGTCAGGGGTGCGACTGAGGCGAAGGCTGGGGCATTCGCTCGACTTCAGCGGAGTGTGTATCGCCGCGCTGCCTCGTGTTCAGCCGCCGAGTGCCGACGGGTGCGACGAGCGCAGGTGCGCGGAGAGCAGCGACGGACTCCCGGTGTGGTTTCCGCGTACCTCGGCCGGGCCTCGATCACGGAGGTGCGGGTGGCCGGCCACCGTACGGTGGTGCGATATCGATGACCACGTCTCCTGTTGACGCGGAGTGCAGGCGTTCCTGCCCCCCCTCCGGGGTTTCCGGGGAAGTGAATGGGGAGGTGCCAGGGGGTAGGCCGCAGTTATACGGAGGGAAAGGGGAATGGCCTTTCACCATAGGTCCTGGGAGTAGCAGGGCCGGGGTGCCGGAAGGCGGCACCCCGGGTGCGGGGATCCCGGAGGCAACGCCGTCGTCTTGCCGCGGCCATCCGTCTGGCCAGGGCCGCGGAGGCGAGAACACTCCTATCGGCACCGCGGAACCGCTCGGTGTCCCCAGGGCGGGAGGCGGATGCGGCTGCCTCTGGTGCTGCGGGTCCGCGAGCCTCGGGGCAGGTTGTCGCCGTCACCGCGTCGGCGGTGGCACTCCGTGCATTCCGCGCGGCCTTCGAGAGTTCCGCATGACGATTCCGGTCTGCTGCCGAGCTGTGCCATGGAGGAGTCGGCTGTCCGGCGGCTGGCGCAGTCGCTTGCCCGGGTGGGCCAGCGTCAGAGGCACCAGTGACCGGAGCGTCGACGTCCGGGCACATTCCGCTTCTCAGGTGTGAGTCGCTTCCGAGTGTGCCGGGGGAGCGCCGGAGCTGACCATGTGTCAGTGAGTCGGGCGCGCCGGGCGGGGTCGGGAACCCGGTTGCGAGCGGGTGGTGCGGGAAGGGCGGCAGAGCTGCTTTCCGATGAGTACCGCAGGTCGGCCGGGTGAAGAGGTGCGGCGTGAAATCGAGCAACCAGTGGGAGCGCTCCCAAGGTTCGGGGTGAACGCGCTCGCCGTCAAGGGTGCGCGCAGATCCTGTTCCGTCGAAGTATCTCGACAGTCGGATTCGGTGTCCGGTCTGGCGCCGGCGCTACGTTGCCGCTACTTTTGGGGCAACCAGTGGGAGCGGTTCCACGCGTCGTACGTCGATGGCAGTCACACATCGGACGACAGGAGACCGCTTCGTGCACCCCCCATCACGCGCTCGTACCCCACTTCACCCAGTCGTGCCCGACCGTGCCGCCCGGTGTACCGGGCTTGCCGTGCGGCGGCAGCAGGCAGTTGCTCCCCAAGAGCCGGACCCAGCCGTTCCACGGATTCCACTTCGGCTGCCGACGGCAGTACGCAGCTCCTCGGCGCCGTCCCGGCTGTGTTCCGGGGACGGTCGGGAAACGCCGCAGCGCTGCGGTCCCTCAGGCGCCCGAGAGCCCACCGGCGCGGGGTCTGGCCCGGCGGCACCGGGCGTCACCGTGCTGTGGCGGATGGCGCCGGTGGCGGCCGACCGGGACCGCGACCGGGCCGCCGCGCACCGGCTGCCCGAGGTGAGCCGCGCGGGGAACGAGCCCGGCCGCACCCGGAGCGGCTGCACCCTCGACGGGCCTGCCGACAACGGCGCGGTCGCCGTCTCCAGTACCCGCAGCGTACGGGTGCCGCTCGACGGAGAGCACCGGCCGCAGCTAGCCGGGTCCGCGCCGAGCCGGGCGCCGCCCATCGGGGGAAGGGCCGCGATGACCGCGCGCGCCGGGCAGTACCGGCCCGGGCCAGGGAGCACGTCGATCACTTACGGAACGGGACTTCGCAACCATCCGAAGGGACAGAAATGACCACCACCAGCGCCGCACCGCGGCATCGGAGCCGCACCGCGTTACTCGCCACCGGAGCGATGCTGCTCGCGGGTATGGGGACCGCCGGACTGATGCCCGGCGCCGCCGCAGCCGCGGCGGCGGGCTGCACCGTCGAGTACACCGTGACGAACCAGTGGAACTCCGGGTTCACCTCAAGCGTGACGGTCACCAACACCGGTGATCCGCTCAGCACCTGGAAGCTCGAGTGGGTCTACGCCGGCGGCCAGCGCGTGACCCAGGGCTGGAACGCCGACATCAGTCAGAGCGGGACCGCGGTGACCGCGGCCAACCCGTCCTGGGGCGGCTCCCTGGGCACCGGTGCCGCGGCCACCTTCGGGTTCAACGGCACCCACACCGGAAGCAACCCCGAGCCGGCGGCCTTCCGTCTCAACGGCGTGCTGTGCAACGACGGCGGCCCCGGTGACCCCGGTGATCCGGGGGACCCGCCGCCCGGAGAGCGGGTCGACAACCCGTACGCAGGGGCGCGGGTCTACGTCAACCCCGAGTGGGCGGCCAAGGCCGCAGCCGAGCCCGGCGGTTCGCGGGTCGCCGGTCAGCCGACCGGCGTGTGGATGGACCGGACCGCGGCGATCGCCGGAGTCGGCGGCACCATGGGCCTGCGCGACCACCTCGACGAGGCGCTGCGACAGGCCGGTACCGGCGGAGACCCCTTCGTCGTCCAGGTCGTCATCTACAACCTCCCCGGACGCGACTGCGCGGCTCTCGCCTCCAACGGCGAACTGGGCCCGACGGAGCTCGACAAGTACAAGACCCAGTACATCGACCCGATCGCCGCCATCTTCGCCGACCCCAAGTACGCGAGTCTGCGCATCGTCACGACCATCGAGATCGACTCCCTGCCCAACCTCATCACCAACGTGGCACCGCGGCCGACCGCCACCCCGCAGTGCGACGTGATGAAGGCCAACGGGAACTACGTCAAGGGTGTCGGGTACGCCCTGGGCAAGCTCGGGGACGTCGGCAACGTCTACAACTACATCGACGCCGGCCATCACGGCTGGATCGGATGGGAGGACAACTTCGCCCCGTCGGCGCAGCTGATGTTCCAGGCTGCGAACGCCGAAGGCGCCACGGTGGCGGACGTGCACGGCTTCATCGCCAACACGGCCAACTACAGCGCGCTGAAGGAGGAGAACTTCCGCATCACCGACGTCGTCGCGGGCCGCCCGGTCCGTGAGGCATCCAAGTGGATCGACTGGAACAACTACGCCGACGAGCTGTCGTTCGCCCAGGCCTTCCGCCGACAGGCGGTCACCGCGGGCTTCAAGAGCGACATCGGCATGCTGATCGACACGTCCCGCAACGGCTGGGGTGGGGCCGCCCGGCCGGCCGGCCCCGGCCCGACGACGAGCGCGGACGCGTACGTCGACGGCGGACGCTTCGACCGGCGCATCCACCTCGGCAACTGGTGCAACCAGTCCGGCGCCGGGTTGGGGGAGCGGCCCAAGGCCTCACCCGAGCCGGGCATCGACGCCTACGTCTGGATGAAGCCGCCGGGTGAGTCCGACGGTTCCAGCAGCGAGATCCCCAACGACGAGGGCAAGGGCTTCGACCGGATGTGCGATCCCACCTACCAGGGCAACCCGCGCAACCAGAGCAGTCCCTCCGGCGCCCTGCCGAACGCGCCGGTCTCGGGTCACTGGTTCTCCGCGCAGTTCCAGGAGCTGATGCGGAACGCCCACCCCCCGCTGGGCTGAACCGAGGGCACCGAAGCACGAGCCGAGGCCTCGCCGCAGCACCGGAGCACCACGCGGCGGGGTCCGGCGACGGGCCCGGCAGTCCGCCTGATCCCCACGCACGAGCGGTGATCTGACAGCTCTGCCCGCCGGTGCCCGTGCCGCTCCGCCCGTTCGCCGCCGGGACCGGCCGACCACCGTTCCCGGCGGTACTCCTCCCCGATCGCACACCCCCGCCATGCTCCGGACCGGCGACCGGACGCGGCGGGGGTGTGCTTCGTGCTGCGTCCCGTCGCCAGGGCCGCCACCGTCCGCACCCCGACGGACAGCCGCTCGATGCCGCGGTGCCCCGGACACCCGTCACCCGGCGGGCGTGCGGGAGCTTCCCGGCGGCGCACGACTTTCCTCGCGCCGCCCGCACAGGCGAGTGCGCTCACACATTCGGTGTCGACTCGGTCTCGGTACGGGGTAAGCGGACCAGCACCTCTGATCGAATGGCCCCCGTACCCGCGGGGACCGACGCCGTTGGTGAGGGAGGCGCCCGCAGTGGATCCGTACGACCGGCCGCAAACGTGGCACGCTCCCGCGCCGCCCCCGGCGCGCAGCAGGGCCGGACGCCGTGCCTCACGCGCTGCTCCGACTGGCCCAGGCCTAACCCGACTCCCGCGTCTGCGCCGCCCGTTAGACCGTCGTCACGCACATCGCCGACCGAAAGGCCCTTCCCGTGAGTAACCACACCTCCCACCAGGACCCCTCCCTCTCCGCCTCGGAGCCGGTGGCCACGCCCGTGCCCGCGCCGCGCACCGAGCGGCCCACCATCCACTCGCCGCGGATCGCCGCCCAACGGCCCGAGGTCGCCGCCGTGCTGCGCCGCATCCACCGTCTCTGAGCCGGTCCGCGCAACCGAGTTCACGGGATGCGGTCGCACAGGACTCCTCCGGCGGACGCTGGGCATAAGGGCCTCACCTATACGAGGGGAGATTCACATGCTCGGCATCGCAGCGGCAGTGCTGTTCTTCATCGCGTTTCTCATCAACGCCGCGGACATCGCGACGAACGACATCTTCTCGTCCGTCAACATCATGTTGATCGGACTGATGCTGCTCGCACTGCACGTGGCCGGAATCGGCAGCGGTTTCTCACCGGGAGGCCGCAGGCGCTGACCCGGGACCCGGGACCCGGGACCCGCAGAGCATGGGACAGGCGGAGGACAGGCGCGACCTGTTCTCCGCCTGTCCCATGCCGACCCGGGGACGCCGCCTCGACGACGGCCGGGGCCGACACGATCATGGTGCCCGGCACCTCGGACCCGGACGTACCGGTGGCGGACGAGGTCCTCTCCGCCCTGCGTTCCGCCGCTGCGAACGGCACCCGGATCGCGTCCGTCTGCAGCGGGGCGTTCGTGCTCGCCGCCACCGGGCTCCTGGACAGCGGCCGTGCCACCACCCACTGGGCTGCCGCGCCGCTGCTCGCCGCCCGGTATCCGGCGGTCGACGTCGACGCCGACGTGCTGTACGTCGACAACGGTGGCGTTCTCACCTCCGCGGGAGCCGTCGCCGCCCTCGACCTGTGCCTGCACATGATCCGCACTGATCACGGTTCCGCCGTCGCGGCGGATGCCGCCCGCCTGTCGGTGATGCCACTGGAACGGGAGGGCGGCCAGGCGCAGTTCATCGTCCATCCGACACCTCCCGCCCCGGCCTGGGCGGTACTGGAGCCCCTGCTCGCCTGGATGGAGCAGAACGCGCACCGCGAACTCCCGCTGGAGGAACTGGCCGCCCGGGCCGGGACGAGCCCCCGCACGCTCAACCGGCGCTTCCGGGAGCAGACCGGCACCACCCCGCTGAAGTGGCTGCACCGGGCACGCGTGCGCCGCGCCCAGCACCTACTCGAAACCACCGCCTACTCCGTCGAGCGCATCGCCGCGCAAGCCGGATTCGGCTCGCCCACGGTGTTCCGGGAACGCTTCCGACGGGTCGTGGGTACCAGCCCGCACGCCTACCGCCGGGCCTTCCGCGGACCCGCAGTGCAGCGGCCCTGACACATCCCGGTTCTGCGGGCTCCGGCGGGCGCGGCTCGGCCGGGCCCGCCGGAGCCCGCTCTGAGGAGACGGTTCCGGCTCTGCCCGGCGCGGTGGCAGGATGGCGGGCATGGACGTACGCAGGAGGAACAACGTCACCGAGTGCGGCAGCGGCAGCGGGCCGGTGCTGCTCCTGGCGCACGGCTTCGGCTGCGACCAGAACATGTGGCGGCTCGTCGCACCCGCCTTCGCCGCCGAGTACCGCACGGTGCTGTTCGACTACGTCGGATCGGGCGAGTCCGACCTGTCCGCCTGGGACGAGCAGCGCTACTCCTCACTGGAGGGCTACGCCCAGGACGTCCTGGACGTCTGCGAGGAACTGGACCTCAAGGAGGTCGTGCTCGTCGGGCACTCGGTGAGTGCCATGATCGCGGTGCTCGCCGCCGCCCGTGCACCCGAGCGCTTCACCTCGCTCGTGCTGCTCACCCCCTCGCCCTGCTACCTCGACGACGGCGACTACCCGGGCGGGTTCAGCGCCGCCGACATCGACGAGCTGCTCGGGTCGCTGGAAGCGAACTACCTGGGCTGGTCGACGGCGATGGCACCCGTCATCATGGGCAACGACGACCGCCCTGAACTGGGCGAGGAGCTAACCAACAGCTTCTGCCGCACCGACCCCGACATCGCGAGGGTCTTCGCCCGGACCACGTTCCTCACTGACAGCCGCGGTGATCTGCCGGGAGTGCGCGTGCCCACCCTCGTCGTGGAGTGCGCCCGCGACGCGATCGCCCCCCAGGGCGTGGGCGCCCACGTGCACGCTGCCATCCTGGGGAGCAGAATGGTCACCCTCGACGCGACCGGCCACTGCCCGCAGCTGAGCGCGCCCGAGGCCACGGCCGACGCGGTGCTCTCCTTCGTGCGGGGGACGGCGTGATGTGCGGCGCGGGCCGGGAACCGCACACACCGCAGGCCGGTGACGACGGCCGTACCTCGGACACGGTGTTCACCGCCCTGCTGGAGGACAGTGTCGTGGACCTCTACGAGAACGCACCCTGCGGCCATCTGTCGACGCTCCTGGACGGCACGATCGCCAAGGTCAACGCCACTCTGCTCACCTGGCTCGGATACCGCCGTGAGGACGTCGTGGGCCGGATGAGGTTCGCCGACCTGCTCACCGTCGGCGGCAAGCTGTACCACGAGACGCACTTCGCGCCTCTGCTCAGCATGCAGGGCGAGGTGCGCGGCATCGCCCTGGAGCTGCGGACCGCGGACGGCTCCCGGCTCCCCGTCCTGGTCACCTCCACCGTCAAGCGCAGCGAAGACGGCGCACCCATGCTGATCCGGACGACCATCAGCGACGCGCGCGAACGCCGGGCCTACGAGGAGGAACTGCTGCGGGGCCGCCGGAAGGCCGAGGAGGCGCAGCAACGGGCCGAGCAGGACCGCGCACACCTGAAGAGCGTCCTTGCCACGCTCCAGCAGAGCCTGCTGCCGCCCGTCCTTCCGGAGGTCCCCGGCCTGGAGGTGGCCGCGCAGTACCACATTGCCTCCGCCGACCACCTGGGCGGCGACTTCTACGACCTCTTCTCCCTCGGCGACGGCCGGTTCGGGTTCTTCCTCGGCGACGTGTGCGGCAAGGGACCCGAGGCGGCAGCCGTCACCTCGCTCGCCCGCTACACGCTGCGGGCCGCAGCGGTGCACGACGGGGACCCCGTGGTGGTGCTCAGCACTCTGAACACGGTGCTGAGCGAGCGCTACTCGGGAGGAGACCCCCGCTACTGCACCACCGTGTTCGGAGTGCTCCAGGCACTCGAACCCGGCGGCGACCGGTTCGAGGTGACCGTCGCCAGCGGCGGCCACCCGCCGGCCATCGTCACCCGGGGAACGGGCGCGGCCGAGTACCTGCCCACTCCCGGCGGTGTGCTCGTCGGCATCTTCCCCGACGCGGGGTTCACGGCCGCGCGGACGGTCCTGGGCCCCGGCGACACCCTGCTGCTGTACACCGACGGCCTGACCGAGGCCCGCACCCCCGCCGGCCGGTTCGGCGACGAGGCGCTGCTCGCGCTCACCGAGGAGCTCGCCCCCGCCAGCGCACCGCACCTGGTCAAGGCGCTCGCCGACCTGCTCGGGGGTTTCGGCGACGGCCTCGACGACGACACCGCGCTGCTCGCTCTGAGCGTTCCCGCCCCGTCCCCGAAGAAGACCGCGACTGCGAACCGAACCGTATGAACTCCCTGCGACTCGAACTCAGGCACACCGACACCGGACCCGTACTGGACGTCGTCGGCCATCTCGACTTCCACACCGCGCCCCGGTTCCGCGAGCTGCTGGACGACCTCACGCTGCAACCCGGGGACCTGCTCGTGCTGGACCTGACCGGGCTGGACTTCTGCGACTCCAGCGGCATCACCGCCTTCCTCGTCGCCCGCAACGCGGCCGAGGCCGCCCGGGCCGAGGTCGCTCTGGCCGGCGTCCCGCCGAACACCGCCCGGGTCCTGCGCATCGTCGGGCTCGACCAGGTGTTCCGCCGCCACTCGTTCCCGGGCGAGAAGGCACACGCCTGAGCCACCGGCTCGCCCGTGCATCCCGGCCGAGTCGTCACGGCGCTTCGACGCGCCCTGACGCAGCCGTGACCTTCCGCTGACCCGCCTGCGAGAACTTGACGTTCCACGGTCCGGAACGGGCACGGCGGCCCCTGCGCCCGCCTCCGCTTCCGAAGAAGGACGGGGCAATCGTCCGGATCCGTGGCGCCGCCGCCACGCCCCTGAGGCTCGATGCCCGCCCCGTCCGCAGCGCGCAGACCCTCCGGGACCGCCCGACGGCCTCAGCCGCCTGAGCGGTCTCCATGCGTGCCGGTCTTCCGCCGTCGGTGGTCGACCGCCTCGACCGGGTCTCGACCCCGGACAGGGTTCACAGCTGGTGGGCATGGGACACGACCTGGTCCAGGAGTACCCGGACCTGCTCACCACCTACTACCGGCCGGCCGACGAGGTGCTGGGTCTGCCGCTCTCGCAGCTGTGCTGGGAGCGACCGAAGGCCGCCCTGCTGGACACCGCGGTGACCCAGCCCGCCGTCTCACTCACCAGCCTCGCCACCTGGGACGTGCTCCGCCGCCACGGCGCCCGCCCGGACGTCGTGGCCGGACACAGCCTGGGGGAGTACACCGCGCTCGTCGCCGCCGGTGTGCTCGACTGGTCGACGCCCTCCGCCTGGTCCGGCTGCGCGGCGAGCTGATGTCCGGCGCGAGCCGGATGGCCGCGGACGGCGTCGGCCGGTTCGTGGAGGTCGGCCCGGGCAAGGTCCTCTGCGGCCTGTGCCGGTGCATCGCGCCCGGTTCCGAGATCCACCGGACTCTCGACCTGCGCCGCGTCCGGCTCACCTTGGACGCCCTGCCCGTGCCTGCCCGGCAGGGCTGAGCCCACGGTCCGCACCGCCTCGCGCGGACCGCCGCCCGCCGGGGCGGCACCCACGCGAGGCACGCGGGAAGTGCGGGAAATGTCAGATCGGTGGCGAAGGGCTGCCCCGCGCTCCCCGGCGGGCGCACGACGACAGCTACGGCACCTCACCGTGTTGTCGGAACATCCATGTACGACCAGTATGCGGATGTCCCTCCGCCTCGCGATGCACCGCACCTGACGCCGTGCGCTCATCCACCAGGGAGTGCGGGACAGCCCTTAAGATGCGCTCGGAGGTGGATCATGTCCGAGCGCATCGAGGCGATCAACGCACTGATCGCCAGTCGGCCCGTGCTGCCGCCGCCCGCGGAGCGGGAACGGCTGCGCAGGGCGCACGGGCTCACCCAGGACCAGGTCGCCGAAGCCCTCGGAGTACGCCGAGCCACGCTGGTGAACTGGGAGGCCGGACGGACCGACCCCCGACCTCCGCAACGGGACGCCTACGCCCATCTACTGACGGAACTGGCCAAGCGCTACCCGCTGGACGACGCCGACGCCGCCCGCGCCTTTGCCTCCACTCCAGCTCCGGCCCCGGCCCCCGTGCACCCTCCTCCCGCTGCCACCGAGCCCGCCCGTAGCGCCGAGCCCGTCTCGGGCGCCGAACGCCCCCCAGCCGTCGACCCGCCCCTCGCAGCCGAGCCGGTGGGCCCGACACGTCACGGCTCTGGCGCCACCGACGGGGCCCCGCCCCCACCCGCCCCCTTCGATGGCGCGGCGAAGAAGCGTCGAGTCACACGGCCGACACCGCAGCGCGCCGAGTCGACCGCCGACCACAGCCCCGACGCGGAGTTCGCCCACGGGCCGCTCGGCGTGCTCGACGGGGAGGGCCTGCTGCACTGCGTGGACGGTCTGCTCCTGGAATGCCCGGCCGTCACCGTCGCCGCGCTGGCCGCGTGGACGCTTGCGGAAGCCCGACTCGGCGCACACCGCCTGCACCCGTCCGGCTGGGACGCCGACCCGTTGGTCGTACTCACCGCTGAGGCCGCCGAACGGCTCGGGCTGCCTGACCGCCTGGAGGACCGCCGCGAGCTGCGCCTACCACCGGACCACCAGGTCATCCAGCAACTCGTAGAGGGAGAGTGGCAGTTGACCCGACGCGGATTCGGTCCCTGGGCCCGCGTCCACCGTCCGGCGCAGCACGGCCGTCGCCAGTGCGTGCAGTTCGCCGTGCTGCCGTGGGGCGCGCTCGACGCCCGCTCGTGGAGTGCCGCCGACCGCCTGCCCCCGGCCCAACTCGCCCATGTGCTCGGCACCTACGCGCGCCGCGTGCTCACCCCGCGAGGTTCCACCGCCGTCTCCGGGCTGGAGGCGATGACGGCGCTGCGCCCGCCGACCAGGGCGGTGCGTGACACGGCGACCGGCCGGTGGGTGTCAGGACCGGTTCCCGGCTCGCTCACCGAGGCGGTGGACCCCGCGCCTGTGGAGGCACCCGCCGAGCATCCGCTGGTCGTGGCGAGCTACCCGCGCAGCCACCAGCGGACCCCGGCCGAGATGCTGGACGAGGAGGCGTACGACTGGATCCGGGACCCGCAACTGCTCACCGACGCCGAGTGCGCGCGCTCCTACGCGGTCGGCATCGACGTCAACACCGCCTTCCTCGCCGCAGCCAACCGGCTCGTCGTCGGCCTGGGCCCGCCCACCCACGTCCGCCGGCCGGAGTTCGACAAGAAGACTCCCGGCTCGTGGCTGGTGGACCTCTCCGGGATCACGCTGGACCCCCGCCTGCCCAGCCCCTTCACCCCCCACGGCGAACCGCCGACCGGCCCCGCCTGGTACGCCACGCCGACCGTCGCCTACGCGCGGGAACTCGTCGACCGGTACGGGTTGGACTGCCCGGTCACGCCCGTCGAGGCCTGGCTCCGCACTGAGTCCGGGCCCTACCTCGACCCCTGGTACAAACACCTCGCAGACGCGTACAAGGCCACCATGGCCGACCTCGGCGTCGTCACCGGGATGAGCGCCCCCGACTTCCTGGCCGCGATGGAGAAGCACAAGGAGGCCGACCCCGCCACGGCCGCGGTGCTGTCGGCGATCAAGTCCACGGTCAAGGGCGGAATCGGCAAGCTCAGGGAACGCCCCCAGGGCGCCGGGTACCGGTACGGCGAACGGTGGCCGGCGCTGGAGCGCCCCACGTGGAGGCCGGACATCCGGGCAGCCGTCATCGCCGCCGCCCGGGTCAACATGCACCGCAAGGTGCTCGCCACGGCGCTCGCCACGCAGAGCGCCCCGGCACCTTCCGGCAGCCTTGTCCTCGGCGAGGACGCGATGCTGCCGATCGCGATGCTCTCCGACTGCGCCGTCTACCTCTCGCCCGGCCCGAGCCCGCTCGACGTCCTGCCGTACACGCCGGACGGCAAGCCGGCCGCGGGCTGCTTCCGCCTCGGTGTGTCCCCGGGAATGGTCAAGCACGAGGGGACCCAGGACATGCTGTGGGCGGTGCGCATGCTCGACGAGGGCCACAACCCGGCGCGGCACATCAAGGGCACCGACGCTGCGAACGACGGAGAGTAGGACCCCGGCATGGGCATCATCGGCGACAGCCTCGACAAGGCCGAGCAGAACACCACCACCAGGCCCCTGCCGAAGTCCGCCGGAGCGCAGATGCGCTTCCTGCTGCGGGCGGAGAAGGGCTCGACGCGTGCCGTCGCCCGCAGGCTGGGCGTCACCCAGCGGACCGTCGAGCGCTACCTCAAGGGCACGTTCAAACGCCCCCGCAAGGACCTTGCCGCGCGTCTCGCCGCCGAGGTGGGCAAGAGCTGGCAGCCGCGGGTCCGGGAGCGGGCCCGCAGACGCGCCGCCACCACCGGCGGCATCGTCATCGAGACGCGCGCCCGCTTCGGTTTCACCGCCGCCCCCGGCAGCACCGACGACGGCCGTATCCGGCGCATCACCCAGCACCTGTCACCCGCCTACGCGCAGCGCCTCTTCGAGGCCCGCACATCCGGAGCCGGTGAGCAGCGGCTTCGGGAGATCGCGGCGGAAGGACTGCAGGAGCAGTACTTCAAGGACAACGGCCGCCGCGCCCGCGACCTGGTGGTCGAGTTCACCGACATCGACTACGTCGAACTCGATTACTGAGTCGCCCTGTTCGGTGCCCGCCGGCTGGTTCCGCTGGTGAACCGAAGCACGGTAGTCGTCACACAGGCAGGCTGGTTGCCACCGGCGTGGTGAGGTACGCGCGAGTCTCCGAGGGAGTGCTGACAGCTGAGCATCCGCATCTCAGCAGGTCGATGAGGGCGTGGTGCGCTCTTGATCCTCATATGGAGTCTCTGCTCCACTTCCTGGCCAGTCAGAAGACCGCGGTCGACCAGGTCACCCGGCCGTCAGCATCGGCACTCTGAGCGGAGCCGAGCAGACCGGGCTGCGCTGCGTCGGCGGGCCCCCGAAACGCATCGCCAAGCTGCCGGGCGGCCCGCCTGGTTCAGCCCCGGATGGTGGCGAGCCAGTCGGTCAGCAGGTGGTTCACCTCCTCGGGGCGTTCCTGCTGGATCCAGTGGCCGCAGCCGTCCAGGAGGTGGGAGGCGGACAGGGCGGGGAGGGTGGCGGGGTAGGCGTCGACGGCATCGGCCATCCAGGTGGTGGAGGCGTCCAGCGCGCCGCCGATGAACAGGGCGGGCTGTGTGATCGGGGCGCCGCGGTGGGAGGCGAGGTCTTCCCAGTCGCGGTCCATGTTGCGGTAGCGGTTGAGGGCGCCGGTCAGGCCGGTGCGTTCGAACTCTTCGGCGTAGACGTCGAGGTCGTCCTCGGTCAGCCAGGCCGGGAGCGGGCCGGCGGGGAAGCGGTCGCGCAGCCGGCAGCCCAGGGCGACGAAGTGCGGGTCGGGTTCGTCCGGGGCGGGCATGGTGTCGGCGGACAACGCGGCGTAGAAGCCGGCGAGCCAACCCCGGACGTCGGGCTCGATCTCCGTCTCGGCGCGGCCGGGCTCCTGGAAGTAGGAGCCGGGCTCCTGGAAGTAGGAGACGTAGAACTCCTGCCCGGGGCCGCCGATCCGGCCGAAGACGTCGGTTGGGCGGGGGGCCGCCGGGCGGCGCGTACGGGACGCTCAGCAGGCCGACGGCGCGGAAGACCTCCGGGTGGAGCAGGGCGGAGGCGGCAGCGATGTTGGAGCCCCAGTCGTGGCCGACGACCACCGCGCTCTCCTCACCGAGGGCGCGCACGACGGCGACGTTGTCCTCCACCAGGTCGAGCATTCGGTAGGCGTCGGTCGCGGCGGGCTTGGAGGAGCGGCCGTAACCGCCGAGCACGCTGTCGCGGATCGAGACCGGCCCACGCAAACCCGCCCTGGAGGTGCTGCTTCGTCCGGTCTCATTCGCCACGCCATCCGGCTCTCCCGGTGCCAACCGCTGAGCCTCGGCTCACGCTGGCGGGCCAACACCAAAAGATGTTCACCACCTGTGGTCATGTGGTAACTCCAGGTTGTTGAACGGGTGTATCGACAAGGCCGAGGGGTAACAACCGGGTCAGGAATTTCCCTGTGCAAAGGGAGGAGTGACATGCTCAAAGACCTTCTGGCCCGCCTCACTCAACGCGCGCAAAGACTGCTGGGCGATGGCATCCGTGCTCCCGGCTCCGGCACCGGCTCCGGCTCCGGTGACTCGGGGCCGTCCACCCCGGAGAGTGTTCACGCGCCGGTCTTCGTCGCGGACTTCGCCTCGACCTCGCAGTGGGTGGCCGGACGCTCCTGGGCCTATCCGGGCGGAGGGCCGGTCAATCCCGACGACGACAAACTCGACTACCTGGTGGAGGACGCCTCCTACTCGCGCAGCGGCACCTTCCGTGCCACCCGCCGGTCTGACGGCCGGTGGAACGCGGGGCTGCTGACCACCGAGGGCAGCCGGGAGGGCTTCATGGCGCGGACCGGTGACGTGCTGGAGGCCAGGGTGCGGCTTCCCGAGCAGATCGGTGCCTGGCCGGCCATCTGGACGTGGCTCGACGGCGGGCAGGAGATCGACGTCTTCGAGTACCACACCGACAATCCCGACCTGCTGGAGCTGTCCAACCGGATCAGGGGCGGCCACCTGTACTACCGCGACCCGGCGATCCGGCCCGGTGGGTGGGTGGACCTGCGGGTCGAGTTCGGCGCGTACTCGGTGGTCTGGTGGGTGAACGGCAAACGGGTGTTCGCCGACCGGCGCGGCGTGGGCCGGCGGTGGCGCGCCTATCTCATCGTCAACCTCTCGGTGTGCGCCGGCCGTTACCACCCGCCGCCTCCCCCGGAGGTCACGGAGATGTCCTTCGAGGTGGCGTACCTGCGCGTCCACCGACCGTAGCCCGCACGGCGAGCGTCGCGTCAGCCGGATCGCCGCCCGTGCGCATGTTGGCCAGGTCAAGGGGCTCGACGCCGAGGGAGTCCAAGTTCTCGTGGGCCTGCTCGCGCAGGTCCTCGGGGCGCCGGACTGCGGGTCAGTTGCCCCTGCGCGTCTCGGGTCGCGCCTACCTGGTGGCGATGAACAGCGGCACGTAGCCGCCCTCAAGTGACGCGCAGTCGGCTGGGAAGTGAGCCACTACTTCGGGACCGAGCGCCCCGGCCGGCACAACGAGCGGCTGATCCGAATCGAACCGTTCAGGGTGTGCCGCGGCGGAACAGGACTGTCCAGAGGAAGGGCTCGCCGAAGAGTGCCGACCCGGGGCCCTCGTCCCGCATGGCACGCGACTCCACGACCGCCAGCGGGGAGAAGATCGAGCGCAGGGACTGATCGGTGTAGGCGAGGCCGCCTCCCAGGTGCAGCCGCCGGTAGAGGTCGGCATCCGGCACCTCCGACCCCATGCGTCCGGCCGCGAAACAGGTCATGGCGAAGTGGCCACCCGGAGTGAGGGCCCGGTCGAGCAGAGCCAGGTAGCTGACGCGGCGGTGCGGCGGCAGATGATGGAAACAACCGGAGTCGTAGACGAGGTCGAAGGCATCGCCCAGGACCTCGTCGGTCTGCGCGAACGCGTCTCCGTGCACGAAGCGGACCGAGGCGCCTGACGCGTCGGCCCGTTCCCGGGCCCAGGCGATCGCTTCGGAGGATAGGTCGATCGCGGTCACGTCCCAACCGCGGCTCGCGAGTTCGAGGGCGTTGCGTCCCGGGCCGCAGCCGAGGTCGAGGGCCCTGGTCCCGGTGATCGCCCCGCGGTCGAGGTGCGTCACCAGGTTCTCGTCGGGCTTCGCCACGAAGAACGGCACGGACCGGGAGCGGTCCTGGTAGAAGGTGTCCCACCATGCGGACCCTTCGTCGGCCCAGCGGTCCGCGCCCTGTGCGAACAAGCCGTCCAGCATGCGCAGTACGTCGTCCATCGACCGGATGTGCCGCGTCGGTGCGAGTTCCTGGTCCATGCCCCGAGCGTAGGCGTGACCTGCGTATTCGGCCGCTGAACGGCGGTCGGGCCGGGGCGCCGGACGGGCGTGTGCGGCACGCTGGGCGCGGTTGCGGACTAGGGAGCCCGTGCCTGGGGTGAAGTCACGCCAGTGCAGCGGTTGTTGACGTTCTCGGGTGCTCTGAGCGGCGCGGCGAGAGCGGTTATCCGCCGCTGCCCGTCGACGGCACCGGTGTGCGTGGCGGGTCAGTTCTGAGCCGGGCGGACCGGCTGGCGGAGAATGGTGCGCAACCGGCGCGGGTCCGTCCTCCGGGCATCGGAGAGGTAGATCTCGTGATGGCGGCCGCGCGGCGCGAGCCTCTGCGCGGGCATGAACTCCTCGTGCATCCGTTTGATCGTCGGCCCCTCCTCGTCGTACGGCCCGACGTGGAGGATCTGCACACACCGTCCCTCGGTGTGGTCGTCGAAGCGCACCCGGTGGCCGGCGCTGAGCTTCTTCGTCCTCGCCACGCGCTCTCTCGCCTCTTCGACCGTGGCGGAGGTGACCCACTCCGGCTGGACGATCATGAGCGTCCACTTCCACTGGTCGTATCCCCGGGTCTCGAACACGCTCAGGTCGTCAGCGGACCACAGCCCCTCCAGCGGGCCGACGGTGTGTGTCCGCCCCTCCGTACTCTTGACGATCGCGCGTACGGCGTAGGCCGTCGTGTACAGCGCCTCGACCACTGCGCGGTAGTCGGCGGAGGTGTTGGGGTTGCCGTGGCCGTCCGCCATCAGGAAGCTCATGCGTGGCACGTCGACCAGGGCGAACCGGTCGTGCCCTGCCGAGTACAGGTCTCGCCGTTCCTTCTTGACGTCGTAGTTCTGCACACGATCCTCTTCCTCGTCGGTCCGGGCTGCTCTCGGCGGTCCGGGCGGCTGGCGGGAGGCTGGGAAGCCTACCGGCGGGGTCGGACAGGACGGCGTGCCGAGGCCGGGTGTCGGCAGACGTTCGCCGGTGGACCGGCGCCGGGGCGAGAGCCCGCGACGACAGGCGCAGAAGTGGTGAGGCGGAGAGGCTCGGAGTCGGCCGGGTGACCCCGCCCGGTAGGCGGGTCGCGCGGCCCGCCTGCCGGTTTTCCATCGCGGCGCCCCGCCGGAGCGTGCGTGATCCGGTGGGAATCGGCCGCTTCCGGCTGGGCAGGAGCCGCAGGAGCAGTGAACGTGCCCGAGCGTGGAAACGCGAGAGCGGGAACCCGAGAGGGAGAACCCACGGACGAAGGAGCGCCATGAGTGACAGCGAGATGGCAGACGACGTCTACCAGCCGACGGGCGGCAACGAGGAGCAGGAGGACGCGGCGCCCCTGGACCTCCAGAACGCCGTCTCCGAGCGCACGTACGACGATGTCCTGGACGAGGGCTACTCCCCGCCGGAGAAGCCGCTGGGGGTCACCAAGCACGGCACCACCGCGGCCGAGCAGCACGAGGGGGAGACGCTGGACCAGCGGCTCGCCCAGGAGGTGCCCGAGGCGGCCGAACCAGTGGGGGACGGCGTGGGTGACCTTCCCGGTGGGGAGGGCGAGCCGATCGACCGGGAGGTGGGGGACGCGCGTGCCGGACGTCTGACGGCGCCCGACCAGGGTGTGCACACCGACACCACCAAGGAACTGGTGGGGCACGACGAGGGCATCGACGCGGGCGCGGCGAGCGCTGAGGAGGCAGCGGTGCACGTCGTGGAGGAGGACTCGGCCGACGGCGAAGGCCACGGGAGGCTCTGAGGAGGCCGGCCTGCCAGGCGGGCGAGTCGGGAGGCGCTGAGAGGTCACCAACCAGGGTGGGCCGTTCACCCGTCCGGCCCACCGCTGTGCACTCCGCCTCGGAGCACGGCACGGGGGTGTGCCCACGGCTGCCGGCGCCGGTGACCCGTGCGTGCGGGCTCAGTACGGGGCGTCCCGGTGCGGTGGTGGACCCTCCCATTCGCACGCAGCACCGTCGCGTCGTCCTGGAGTCGGCCTTCGTTGTGGTCGAGGATGGCGTGGATGAGCCGGAGCAGAGTCTCAGGTACGGGCAGTCCGTCGGCGTGGTGGCGGATGAGGAACTCCAGGAAGCGGACGAGCCCGAACTCCGTCTCGCCCGGTCGGCGGGCCTCGGTGATGCCGTCGGTGTAGACGCGACCCGGTCGCCCGGCTCCAGCTGCTCGCGGCAGAGCGTGGAGGTGAGCCCCAGCGCGGTGCCCATCGGATGGGCGGGCGGCCCGTCGAGCCTGCTGGTCCAGCGCCCGCGCCGGATGACGACCGGGGCATGGTGGCCGCGGTTGACCCAGGAGAACACGCCGGTGCGGGTGTTCAGGCCGGCCGGCATGCCGGCCGCGTACTGCGCCTGGTGGAACTGCTCGATCAGTGAGGCTCCCTGCCTGCGGTGGTTGCGGCAGGCGCCGACCGCGAGGTTGGCGGTCAGACCGGCAGCCGAGTCGTGCCCCGTCGAAGATCGACAGATGCACCAGGTCGTCGGCAACGGCGTAGTCGTACGCGTCTCCGCTGATCTGGTAGGCGGGCTCCATGGACCGTCATTCTCTGACTAGGGTCAGAGAATGACGGAAGAAACGCAGATCGGCCGGGTGCGGAGCTTCAACCGCACAGTCACCGAGCGGGTGGGGGTGCTGCACGACCGTTTCCTTGGGCTGGACCGCCCGGTCGGGGCCGCCCGCATGCTCTGGGAGATCGGCGAGCAGGGGCGCGACGTCCGGGAACTCCGCGAACGCCTCGGCCTGGACTCCGGCTACGTCAGTCGGCTGCTGCGTTCCCTGACGCGGGAGGGGCTGGTCACGGTGGAGCCGCAGGACCGGGACCGGCGGGTGCGTACCGTGCGCCTGACGCAGGCGGGCCGGACGGAACGGGCCGTGCTCGACGCACGCAGCGACGAACTCGCCGGTGCGCTGCTGGAACCGCTCAACGGCTCGCAGCGGGCACGCCTGGTGACCGCCATGGCGGAGGTGGAGCGCCTGCTGACCGCTGCGACGGTCACCCTCGAAGTCGTCGACCCGGCACACCCGGACGCCGAGCACTGCCTGCGCTCCTACTTCGCCGAGCTGCACGAACGGCTCGACACCGGCTTCGACCCGGATCTCAGCCTGCTCCCCGACGCCGGCGAACTCCGCCCCCCTCACGGGGTCTTCCTTCTCGCCCGCCTGCACGGCATCCCGGTCGGCTGCGCCGGTCTGAAGCTCCCCGCCGCCGCCCCGGCCGAGATCAAGCGCATGTGGGTCGCGCCGCAGGCCAGGAGGCTCGGCCTGGGCCGCAGGTTCCTGACCGAACTGGAGGCGCGGGCCGCCCGGCACGGGTCCCGCCTCCTGCGCCTGGACACCAACCAGTCGCTCAGCGCCGCAATCGCGCTCTACCACTCCTGCGGCTTCGACGAGGTCCCGGCCTTCAACGACGAGCCGTACGCCCACCACTGGTTCGAGAAGCACCTCGCACCGCCCCCCTCCGAGCGCGCATGACCGGTGCGCGTGCGGACGGCACGCCGCACCGGCTGCCCGCCGTCCGCCGGGGCGAGCCGCCTGGACCCCGTCGTTCCCGTTCACCGCCGCGCGGCGGACCCGGGTTCCCGCCGCATGCGCTCGGAAGGGGGATCGATCCGTGCGCCGGGGGCGGGGGAGGAGCCGCCAGGAACCGACCTGGACTGCGCGGCGCGTACCAGGTCACCGAGGACGAGCTCCGCGTTGATCACGGTCCCGGCGCGGTATCCGCTGCTCGCGGCGTTGATCACCTGTTCCGCGGGCCCGGTCGCGTTGCCGACGGCCCACACGCCCGGCACAGTCGTCCGACCCGTCGCGTCGACCGCCGGGTAGGGGCCGACGGGAGTGTCCGTGGTGTCCGCACCGAGAGCGCGCAGCAATCCGTCGCTCGCGACCGGCGTCCCGCCGGCGAACAACACCGGCCGTTCGAACACCGTGCCGTCCTCCAGTCGCAGCCCGGCGAGCCGGTCGTCGCGGATGTCCAGGGCCGCGACCCTGCCCGCCACCACGGTGACCCCGGCCGCGGCCGACTGGTCCCACTCGGCTTCGGACAGGTCCTCCACCGTGTGCAGGAACAGCGTCACGTCCTTCGACCACTGGGTGAGCAGCAGCGCCTGGTGCGCCCCCATCAGGGGTGAGGCGAGCACGGCGAGCGGCTGGTCGCGAACCTCCCAACCGTGGCAGTACGGGCAGTGCAGCACGTCGCGGCCCCAGCGTTCGGCCAGCCCGGGGATGTCGGGCAGCTCGTCGACCAGCCCGGTGGCGACCACCACGCGGCGCGCGTGCACTCGTCCACCGTCTGCCAGGACGACCTCGAACTCCCCGTCGCCGTCCGGCAGCAGCGCGGTGGCCTCGTCCTGGACCAGTCGGACTCCGTACGCCTCCACCTCCCGCCGTCCCTCCGCCAGGAAGTCGGCCGGCGCCATGCCGTCGCGGGTCAGGTATCCCTGCATGTGTGCCGCCGGAGCGTTGCGGGGCCGTCCGGCGTCCACGACGAGGACCCGGCGCCGGGCGCGGCCGAGTATCAGCGCGGCGCTCAGTCCGGCCGCTCCGCCCCCGACGACGACCACGTCGTACTGCTCCTGCGCCTCGCCGGCGGGTGTTCCCTGCGGTGATCCGGCTGCCTCGTGTACCGAGCTGTGGGTCATGGTGACCACCTCCTGGCCACAAGGTCGCATCACCGCGCACCAGGGGACAAAAGTTGTTGCCGGTTCCGCAAAACGCGTCCTGTGGCCATCCGGGGCCGGCCGTCGTGCGGACACGGCTGCCCGCGCCGGTTCGGCGCAGGGGACGTCCCGGCGGAGGACCGGCCCGGCTGCCCGCCGGTTGGGGCGACGGGCAGCAGCGAGCGGGCCGCCCGAACAGTACGCAGCGTGTACCCGGGGTGCCCCGCCGGGACGTCAGGACCCGCCGGTGGCCCGCCCCGCTGCTGGGGCGTCGCTGCCTGCCTGTCGGGGAACCGGGGGCCACTCGGGGAACGTCCCGCTGTGCCGGGATTGTTCCTGCCCGCCTTCCGTCCCTGTCCGGAGGGGGGCGGAGGTCCAGGCGTCCGCGGCCGGAGGCAACACCGCTTGCCGGTGAATGACCTGACGCGTCGGCAGGTGGAGGTGCGCCGCCACACGGCTGCCGCGTCCCGGAGACGTAGGGTTGTGCGGGTGACGACGGGAACAGGGCCACACGCAGACCGGCTGCTCTACGGCTGTATGGGACTCGGCGGCAGCTGGGACGCGCAGACGTACGGCGCGCCGGATGTCGCCCAGGCGGAAGCGGCCGTCGAGGCCGCCCTGGAGTGCGGCATCACCACCTTCGACCATGCAGACATCTACCGCTTCGGCAAGGCCGAGGCCGTCTTCGGGGAGGTCCTGTCCCGGGCGCCGGAACTGCGCGAGCGCATCGTGCTGCAGACGAAGTGCGGCATCCGCCTCCCCGAGGGCGACCGGGCCGGGCTCTACGACCTGCGCGGGGCCACTGTCGTCCGCCGCGTCGAGGAAAGCCTCACCCGGCTGCGCACCGACGTCATCGACGTCCTCCTGCTGCACCGGCCCGACCCGCTCGCCGACCCGCACGAGATCGCCGAGGCGCTGACAGGCTTGCGGCGGCAGGGCCTGGTGCGCAGCTTCGGGGTGTCCAACATGGGGGCGCCGCAGATGGCGGCGTTGCAGGAGTGCCTCGGTGTGCCGCTGGTGGCCAACCAGTTGGAGATGAGCCTGCACGCCAGGGACTGGCTGGAAGCCGGAGTCCTGGTCAACACCCCGGCGGCAACCGCCAACGGCTTCCCGTTCGGGACGATCGAGTACTGCCGCGCCAACGACGTCCGCCTCCAGGCGTGGGGCGCGCTCGCTCAGGGCCGGTTCACCGGCCGGCAGGAGACTGCCGCCGAGCAGGCCACCGCTCGGCTGGTCGCCTCACTTGCGAAGGAGAAGGACACCACGCCGGAGACGGTGCTGCTGTGGTGGCTCCAGCGCCACCCCGCGCGCATCGCGCCCGTCGTCGGCAGCGCCCGGCCGGAACGCATCCTGGCCTGCCGGGACGCGGCCGTGGAGCCGCCCCGGCTCAGCCACGAGGAGTGGTACGCGCTCTGGTCGGCCGCACGGGCGGCGCCGCTGCCGTGACCTGCGGGGCCGGTCCGTCCCGGTCAACCGTGCCTCCTCGACGAGGCACGCCTGCGACGCTTCGCCGAGCCGGTCGGCCCGCCTTCGCCGCCGGGGCTCAGCGCGCGTGCTGGTACCGGGTCACGTTCTCGGTCAGCCGGCGCAGCACCGCACGCGTGTGCCGCAGCTCATCCGGTCCCAGCCCCATGGCGTCACCGATGACGTCGGGAACGGAGCCGGCCCGGGTCCGCAGCGCGGAGCCTTCTTCCGTCAGGCTCACGTGGACCGTGCGCTCGTCCTCGCTGCTGCGCTGCCTGCGCAGCAGCCCGTTCGCCTCCAGTCGTTTCAGCAGCGGCGACAGCGTGCCGTAGTCCAGTTGGAGGTCCGCGCCCAGTTCCTTGACGGTGAGGCCGTCGCGCTGCCACAGCACCAGCAGCACCAGGTACTGCGGATACGTCAGGTCCAGCTCGTTCAGCAGCGGCCGGTACAGCGCCGTCACCGCGCGTGAGGCCGCGTACAGGGCGAAGCACAACTGGTCGTCGAGCACGGGTGAGCCGTCGTGCTCGACCGCGGTGCCGGAGTCGGTATCCATGCCCCCACTGTAGGCGCACTCGATTGAGTGGTGTCCGGTGAAGTTGTGAACAGAAAGATTGTGCACAACTCAATCGTGGGCTACTGTTCTGTCTGTCGCCGGGAACGCCGCCGGTGACGGGAAGGGGTAGGCATGCTTCGCCCGCCGTATCCACCTTCCGCCCTCCCGTCGTACTCCGTACTTTCGTCCAGAAGGAGAACGCCATGCCCCGTATCACCGTCGGCCAGGAGAACAGCGCCGACATCGAGATCCACTACGAGGACCACGGCAGCGGTCAGCCGGTCGTCCTCATCCACGGCTACCCGCTGGACGGCGACTCCTGGGAGAAGCAGACCGCGGCGCTGCTCAAGGCCGGCTACCGCGTGATCACTTACGACCGCCGCGGGTTCGGGCGCTCCAGTCGGCCCACCACCGGCTACGACTACGACACCTTCGCCGGTGACCTGCACACGCTGCTCGAAACGCTCGACCTGAACGACGCCGTGCTCGTCGGCTTCTCCATGGGCACGGGCGAGGTGGGCCGCTATCTCGGCACCCACGGCTCGCGCCGCGTCGCCAAGGCCGCCTTCCTCGCCTCCCTGGAGCCCTACCTGCTCAAGACGGAGGACAACCCGACCGGCGTCGACGGCAGTGTCTTCTCCGGCATCCTCGAAGCCGTCACCAAGGACCGGTACGCCTACTTCACCGAGTTCTACGAGGCCTTCTACAACCTCGACGAGAACCTCGGCTCCCGTATCAGCGAGGAGGTCGTGCGCGCCAGTTGGAACACCGCCGCGGGAGCCTCCCCGCACGCTTCGGCCGCCTGCGTGCCCACCTGGACCACCGACTTCCGCGCCGACCTCCCCAAGATCGACGTCCCGGCGCTGATCCTGCACGGCACCGCCGACCGCATCCTCCCGATCGAGGCCACCGGCCATCCGTTCCGCGAGGCCCTGCCGCAGGCGGACTACGTCGAGATCGAGGGCGCGCCCCACGGTCTGCTGTGGACCCACGCGGAGGAAGTGACCGACGCGCTCCTGGCCTTCCTCGCCAAGTAGGCAGTGCGCTCCCGCCCCGCTCCCACCCGCCGTTTCGGTGCGGCTGGGAGCGGGACCACGTGCGGTCACCCGGCGGCCGGAGTGCTTGCCTTACCCCGCAAGAGCCCCACCCGCGCAGCGGTGGAGGGAAATCACGCGGATATCACCGGCGGTGCCCGCGGTGGAAAGCACAGAATCCCGGCCTGGCTGTACCGCCGACCACCGGAGAGAACGCGGTATCTCGCCTGAGGTCCTTGACACTGCGCATCGAACCGTCGCCCCATAGCGCCGGGAGGACCACGCATCCGGGGAAACGTGGGAACCCGCGGGGTCCGCGGGTGGACACGGGGCTGCGGGCGGCCTGCTGCCGATCAGCAGGTCAGGAGCCCACCGGGGCGGGGCCGCCGCGGCCGAGTTCGGCCTGCGACCCGGTGACCGCTTCCCGCAACTCGCCTCCATCGGATTCTCCGCGGTGCTGGAGGAGATCTTCCCGTCGCTGCTGTGCGGCGCCACCGTGGTCCTTGCCGGCTACCGCCGCGCGCTGACCTCGGTGGGGCACTTCCTGGACCTGCTGGAGGCTGAGCGGATCACTCGGTGAGGCCTACGGCGCCGCCCGTGCCGGAGAGCGATGGCGGCCCGTGCCCGCCGCCCAGTTCGCCGACGGTGTGCCCGCCGCCCAGCGGGAGAAGCTCGTCGAGTACTGGTGGCGGCAACTGGCCGGGGCGCCCGAGCTGCTCACCCTGCCGACCGACCGGCCCCGGCCGGCCGCCCAGAGCCACGCCGGCGGCGTCCACACCACCCACCTGCCCGCCGACCTCAGCGAACGGCTGCGGTCGACGGCACGTGCTGAACGCGCGACGCTCTACACATGGTGCTGCTCGCCGCGTACCAGGTGCTGCTCTCCCGCTGGTCCGGGCAGCAGGACGTCAGCGTCGGCAGCACAGTGGCGGACCGGCCGTCCCGCGAACTCGCCTCAGCAGTCGGGTACTTCGTCAACACCGTCGTACTCAGGGCGCAGCTGGCGGCCAACCCGTCCTTCCGGGAGCACCTGCGTGACGTCCGCAGGACCTGCCTGCAGGCCTACGACCACCAGGCACTGCCCTTCGACCGGCTCGTGGAGGAACTGAGCCCCCAGCGCTCACTCAGCCACAACCCGCTCTTCCAGGTCACCTTCGACGCGCACGTCGGCGGCACCACCCGGTCCGACTTCAACGAAGTCCAGGTCATCTCCGTCCACTTCATCGAAGCGGACCGCTCCAAGTTCGACCTGTCGTTCACGGCCGTCGACGACGGAACCCGGATCGAGCTGACCGTCGAGTACGCCACGGATCTGTTCGACGCCGCGACCATCGAGCGCATGACGGGCCACTACCGCCTGCTCCTGGAAGCCGCGACCGCCGCGCAAGACACCCGCGTGGGCTGCTCCAGGCCTTCGTCGAGGCCCCGGCGGAGGCCGCCCGCTGCGGATCGCTGCACACGGTCATCTGCAGCGGCGAGGCGCTCCTGCCCGACCTGCAGCGCCGCTTCTTCGCCGCTTTCGACGCCCGGCTGCTCAACCTGTACGGCCCGTGCGAGGCCGCCATCGACGTCACCGCCTGGGAGTGCGACCGCGAGGCGCCCGGACAGGTGCCGATCGGCAGCCCGGTGCTCACCACCCAGGTCCACGTGCTCGACGCCCACGGGGGTCCGGTCCCGATCGGCGTGCCCGGCGAACTGGTCATCGGCGGGCACCAGGTGGGCGTCGGTTACACCGGGCGGCCCGCGCTGACCGCGGAGCGCTTCGTTCCTGACCCGTTCTCCGCGGAGCCCGGCGCGCGCCTGTACCGGACCGGCGACGTCTGCCGGTGGCGCCCCGACGGACGCCTCGACTACCTCGGCCGGACCGACCACCAGGTCAAGATCCGCGGGGTCAGGGTGGAGCTGGAGGAGATCAGCGCCGTGCTGGCCGTGCTGGCCGCGCTCCCGCAGGTGCGGGAGGCCGTGGCGACCTGCCGCGAGGACACCCCCGGCGACAAGCGCCTCGTCGTCTACGTGGTGCCCGCCGAGGGCCACCGGCCCGACCCGGCGGAACTCCGCGTGGAACTCGGCCGGGTCCTGCCCGCATACACCGTGCCCGGCGACTACGTGCTGCTCGACGCCATACCGCTCAACACCAACGGCAAGACGGACCGCGCCGCTCTGCCCGCCCCCGCCGCACACGCCGGACCCTCCGGCGAACGGCCACTGCCCGAGCCGCCGCGTGACGACGTGGAAGCGGTCGTCGCGCTGGTCTGGGCGGACGTCCTGGACGTCGACCGGGTCGGCGTGCACGACGACTTCTTCGACCTGGGCGGCCACTCGCTGCTCGCCGCCCGGGCGGTGATGTTCCTGCGCGAGCACCTTGGCGCGGAGCTGCGGGTCAACTCGCTCTTCCTGGCACCCACTCCCGCCCGGCTGGCGGCCGAGGCGGCAGCGGTGGCAGCGGACCCGGGCGCACTGCGCGAGGCGGCAGCCGCGGTCCGGGCCGTGCTGGAGACGACGGACGCCCAGGCCGCCGACGAACTGCACCTGCTGGGGACGTGACAGGCCCGGCACCGCACCCGAAGAGGAGCATCCCCATGGCACGCATCGCTGCCGCGCCGCGCCACCGCACCCCGCTGGCCGCGCTCACCGCGGAAGGCACCCGCGCGCAGGCACCCGCGGCGCTCGTGGCGGACCTGCTGCCGCCGGCGCCTTCCGCCCTGCCCCGGCTGAGCGGAGGGCAGTTGCGCGTGTGGCTCGTCGACGTCGACACCCACGCCCGGGGCGCCCGGGAGGCCGCCGCCGGGACGCTGTGCGGCACCGAACAGGCCCGCGCCGCCGCGTTCATGGACGACGCCGACCGGGCGGCCTACCTGACCAGCCATGTCGCACTCCGCCGCCTGCTGGCCGCCTACACGGGAACGGTGCCGAACGAGGTCGAACTGGTGCGCGACCCCTGTCCGCTGTGCGCACAGCCGCACGGCCGGCCGGCGCTGCGCGGGGGAGGGGGACCGCACTTCTCGCTGTCCCACACCCGCGGCCTGGGGCTGATCGCGGTGGCCGGAACGCCGGTCGGTGCCGACTGCGAGGCGCTGGCCGACATCCATCCCTCGCCTGACCTGGGCCGTCTGCTGCACCCACGGGAGCAGGCGGAACTCACCGCGCTGCCCGACCACCGCCGCGGGCACGCCTTCGGGCGCGCCTGGACCCGCAAGGAGGCCTACCTCAAGGGCCTCGGCACCGGCCTGGGCCGTTCGTCCACCCTTGACTACGTGGGCACCGGCCCGGTCCCCGCAGCCGTCGCCCCCGACTGGCGGCTGCGGGACGTGGCGCTGCCCGACGGTTTTTCCGGAGCGGTCGCCTGGCGGGTGCCGCCGGCCGATGACCCACCCCCAGGAAGCCGGTGCCCCCGCGGGTCTCGCCGCGGGGGCACTGGCTGGGAAGGTGAGGTCAGAGGCAGTACCTGACGAGCCACTCGTCCTCGTTGTAGGCGTCCTTCGCCGGGTCGGCCGGAGTGGCCTTCACCGACACGATCATGTCGTCCGGGCTGACCCGCTCCGGCAGCCGGCTGAACCGGGACTCGTGCCCCGGCTGCTCGACGTCCTGCACGTTCACGGTCTCGGTCTCGGTCTCGGCGCTCATGGTGGGCCTCCCCTGTCCGTCGAACATCCATCGTACCGAGGCCGCCGGACAGCGGCCCGCGTCCGACCGGTCCCGTCCCGCCCGTTCGTACGCGGGTCGAGCGGTCACACCACCGCCGCTCCGGCAGGTCCGGGTACGTTGCGGAAGCGGAACGGTTCCGGCTCGCGGCCGGCCTGGACCAGCCAGCACTCACCCGCGCCGCCTCCGGTCAGGATGCGCAGGACGGTCCGTGCGACGACCTCCGCCGGGATGACCGGAACCGCCTGCTCGGCGAGCATGTCGCGGAGCGGGTCGATGATCCGCGACTCCGCGAACCCCGGGCAGACGGCGTTGAACCGCACTCCCTCCTGGGACAGCGCCGGGCCCAGGGACCGGGTCAGCCCGACCACGGCGTGCTTGTTGGCCGCGTACAGCGGATCCAGCGGCACCGCGGCCAGGCCCGCCAACGAGGCGGTCGCGACGACGGACCCACCGCCGCGGGCCCTCAACGCGGGCAGCACGGCGTGGGTGCCGTAGACGACGCCGTCGAGGTTGGCGCCCATCGCGCGGCGGTACCGGACGGGGTCGAATTCGTCACCGACACCGCAGCCCGTGGCGACACCCGCGTTGAGCACGGCGATGTCGACACCTCCGCAGCGCTCGGTCGCGAAGTCGACCAGAGCGCGGTTGGCCTCCAGATCCGAGACGTCGCAGGCCCGGAAGTGCCCGCCCACCAGGTCGGCGACCTCCTGACCGCCCCGCGGGTCGAGGTCGGCGACGACCACCTCGGCGCCCGCCGCGGCCAGCACGACCGCCGTCGCCCGGCCCAGCCCGCTGCCGCCACCGGTGACAACGGCGACCTTGCCGCGCAGCGACGCCTGCGGCGGGCGCGGTTCGTCCTGTTCGCGCGGCCCGCCCGGTGCCTCGTTCCCCCCGCTCATGACAGGTCCAGCACGAGCTTGCCGACGTTCTCGCCGCGGAACAGCATCTGGAGCGTGTCGGGGAAGTCGTCCACCGTTCCCTTCACCACGTGCTCCTTGACCTGCAGCTTGCCCTCCGCGATCCAACCGGCGATCTCCTGCCCGGCCTGCGCGTACCGCTTCGCGTAGTCGAAGACGACGAAGCCCTCCATCCGGGCGCGGCGCACCAGCAGGGAGAGGTAGTTCGACGGCCCCTTCACCGCCGACTCGTTGTTGTACTGGCTGATGGCTCCGCAGACGACCACCCGGGCGTGCATGGCCAGCCTGCTGAGGGCCGCGTCGAGAATGTCCCCGCCGACGTTGTCGAAGTAGACGTCGATGCCGTCCGGCGCGTGCTCACGCAGCGCCTGCTTGACGCCGCCGGCCCGGTAGTCGATCGCCGCGTCGAATCCCAGCTCGTCGGTCAGCAGCGCGCACTTCTCGGGGCCGCCCGCGATGCCCACCACCCGGCAGCCCTTGACCTTGGCGATCTGACCGACCATGGTGCCGACGGCGCCGGCAGCACCGGAGACGACCACCGTCTCACCGTGGTTGAGGGCGCCGACGTCGAGCAGGCCGAAGTAGGCGGTCATGCCGGGCATGCCCAGCGCGCCCAGGTAGGTCGAGGCGGGTGCGAGGGAGGTGTCGATCCGCAGCACCCCCTTGCCGTCGGAGACCACCTGCTCCTGCACGCCGAAGCTGCCCACGACGTGGTCACCGACCTGGAAGTCGGGGTGCTGCGAGGCCGTCACCTCGATGACGGAGCCCGCCCGCATGACCTCGCCGACACCGACCGGCGGCAGATACGAGGGCCGGTCGTCGAGCCAGCCGCGCATCGCCGGGTCCAGCGAGATGACCCGGGTCCTGCCCGCGAACTGACCGGGGCCCGGTTCTTCGGCGGGTACCGAGACGTGCTCCCAGTTCTCCGGTTTCACTTCACCCGCGGGGCGGCTCGCCAAACGGACCTGGCGGTTGGGCGCAGACATGAGGCCTCCAGTCGTCGATGGACACCACGACCATACCGACCAGTAGGTACGCACGCGTCTGTGAGGTGCGCCACACCGCTGCCCGCAAAGGCCGCGCCGGGGAGCCCGGTCCGGCCCCGCGTGCCGCTCTCCGCCGCCAGGCCGGGTGCCCCGGCCGGCCCCCATGTCTGCCCGCCGCGCGAACGGGAACAGGCAGAAGGTGCTCGAAGTCGTCCCCCGCCGCCTGCGTGAGCTGGCGCAGCGCCGCCACCAACCCGTCGTCGTCCAGACCGTGCGCTCGGCGGCGGCCGCCACGATCGCCTACGCCACCGCCGTCTGGCTGCTCAGCGCACAGCCGCCGCCCCTGCTCGCCCCGCTGACGGCGCTGCTCGTCGTCCAGGTCACCCTCTACGCGACCCTGACCAGCGGCATCCGCAGAGTCAACGCCGTGGTGGCCGGCGTGCTCATCGCCGTGGCCTTCAGCGAGATGGTGGGCCTGAGCTGGTGGAGCCTGGGCCTGCTCATCATCTCCGCACTCGTGCTGGGCCACCTGGTACGGGCCGGCGAGTTCGTCCCGGAAGTCGCCATCTCCGCCATGCTGGTGCTCGGGGTGTCCCACTCGACGGACCTCGCACTGAGCCGGGTACTGGAAACGCTGGTCGGCGCGGTCGTCGGCCTGTTGTTCAACACCGTCTTCGTACCGCCGGTCTGGGTGGAAACCGCAGGCGACTCCATCGAGGACCTCGCCCGCCGCATGCGGACCCTGATGCTGGACCTCGCAGACCAGGTCGGAGGCCGGATCCCGGTGGAGCAGGCCGCCGCCCGGCTGCACACCGCCCGACGCCTCGACCACGACGTCGTCCAGGTCGACGCCTCGCTCGCACGTGCCGAGGAGAGCCTGCGGTTCAACCCGCGGGTCAAGGAGGCGCTGCTCTCCCGCATCGTGCTGCGCACCGGACTGGACACCCTGGAGATCTGCGCGGTGGTGCTGCGGGTGGCCACCAGGACGCTCACCGACCTGGCCAAGCACCGCACGGACGAGGACCTGTTCCCACCCGAGATCGCCACCGCGCTGCGCGAACTGCTGATGCACACCGCGGGTGCGGTCGAGAGCTTCGCCGTGCTCATCACCACCCAGGTCAGCCGCAACGCGGAGGAGGCGGAGACCTTCCTGCTCACCGAGTTGTCCGCAAGCCGGGCCAGCCGCGACCACCTCGCCCGACTGCTCCTGGAGGCGGTGCGGGAGGACCCGCGCCAGTGGCAGCTGCACGGTGCGCTGCTCGCCGAGGTCGACCGCATGCTGGACGAACTGGACGTGGAGAAGCGCTCCCTGCGGCTCGCGGAGGAACTCGACCGCTACTCGCGTGAGAGGCGCGGGCGCAGGCTGCTCTCGGACGGGCGCCTCCGCAGGCTGCGGAGGGTGCGCCGACGGCCGCGCGTACGCCGGCCGAACCGGTAGAGGCGGCGCGGCCCCCTCTCCGATTCCTGGAACTGAAATCCAAGTGCTAGATTCCGATTCCAGGAACCGCGTCGAGTGCCCCTCCGGCATCCGGCGCCGAGTGCGCAGGAGGATGCCCAGTGCCCGACACGGCAGCGGCGGCGACGGACGAACACCCCTGCTCGGTCGCCTTCCGGAGCGGCGATCTGGTGGCGGAGTCAGGCCGGTTGGGGTTCAGCGAGCCCGGCGTCCTGGTGCCGGTCGGCTTCGAGGCGGAGTGCCCCCAGGCGTTCGCCAACTTCGACGAGGCGCTGCGCTCGGCCGGCGCCGCGCGCACCGACATGGTCAAGGTCGTCTACCCGACCGACATCGCCGACCGCGTCCGGCTGAACGCCGTGTACCGGAAGTCCTTCGCCTGGCCGCGGCCCGCCCGCAGCTGCGCCGGGGTGGCAGCGCCGGCCTACGGGGGCTGCGTGGAGATCGACGCGGTAGCGCGCACACGCACCGACCGGGGGAGTGCCCGTGCCGCGTGAGCACTCCGGCCCCCCACAGGGACGCACCGCGGACTGCGACGCCGAACACGACGCCGGGCACGATCCCGAACGCGACGCCGAACGCGACGCGATCATCGCGGCTTGAATCCGGTTGTCGACGGCATCGTCGCCACGCTGGGGCCGTTCTGCGAGGCGGTCGTGCACGACTTCCGCCGCACCGAGCGTTCCGTCGTCGCCCTGGCCGGGTCGGTCACCGGGCGTGCTGTCGGCGGATCGATGAGCGAGATCGGCATGGGAGTGCTCGCGCGGGGCGACGCCGCGGAGGATGAGCTGAACTACCTCACCCGCACCGCCTCCGGGAACCTGGTCAAGTCCTCCACCATGGTGTTGCGGGACTCCGCGGGCTCGGTCTTCGGAGCCTTCTGCGTCAACCTCGACATCACTCCCCTGGAGCGGGCCGGCGCCCTGATCGGCCGCCTCGCCGGTGGCGAGGCACCGGCCGAACTGCCCACGACCACCTTCGGCAACGACATCGAGTCCGTACTGGACGCGATCGTCGACGCCCACCGGCTCCGCGAGGAGCCCTGGAGCGGACTCGACCGCGATGCCCGCCTGGGGCTGTTCAACCGCCTGGACGAAGCCGGGGTGTTCGCCGTGCGCGGCGCGGTCCAGCGCGTCGCCGACCGCCTCGGGATCTCCCGGGCCTCCGCCTACAGCTACCTCGCCCAGGCCAGAGACGCCCAGACCGCCCCCGGACCGGGCGCCACCGGGCGCCGGGACACCGACTCCGACGGAGAGCAGAGATGACAGTCACCCTGGACGACGTGCGGGACGCCGCCGCGCAGATCGAGGGGGTCGCCCACCGCACACCGGTGATGCGCTCCCGCACTCTGGACGCGCTGGTGGGCGCCGAGGTCTTCGTCAAGTGCGAGAACCTCCAACGCGTCGGAGCGTTCAAGTTCCGCGGCGCGTACAACGCGGCGTCCCGGTTGACGCCTGAGCAGCTTGCGCGCGGCATCGCCGCGTACTCCTCGGGCAACCACGCCCAGGCTGTGGCGTTGGCGGCCCGTGAGCTGGGGACGACGGCGGTGATCCTGATGCCGGAGGACACTCCTCGTTCGAAGGTGGAGGCCACCACGGGCTACGGGGCCGAGGTGGTGACCTACGACCGGTACACCGGGGACCGGGTCGCGATCGGGGAGGCGCTGGCAGCGGACCGCGGTCTGGCGCTGATCCCGCCGTACGAGCACCCGCACGTCATCGCCGGCCAGGGCACCGCCGCGCTGGAGTTGATCGAGGAGGTCGGTGAACTGGGCGCCCTCGTGGTGCCGGTGGGAGGCGGCGGGCTGATGGCCGGCAGCGCCACCGCCGCGAAGGCCTTGGTGCCGGACATCAGGATGATCGGCGTGGAGCCGGAGGCGGGGGACGACACCAAGCGGTCCCTGGCCGCGGGCCACCGCGTCTCCGTCCCCGTTCCCCGCACCATCGCCGACGGGCAGGCCGCCGACGTCCCGGGGGAGTTGACCTTCTCCCTCAACCGGAAACTGGTCGACGAGATCGCCCTGGTCGGTGACGACGAGATCCGGGACGCGATGCGGTTCGCCTTCGAGCGGATGAAGACCGTCCTTGAACCGAGCGGTGCCACTCCGCTGGCAGCCTTGCTTGCGGGACGAGTCGGGGCCCCGCCGCGGCGGATCGGAGTCATCGTCTCCGGCGGCAACATCGATGCCAAGCGGTTCGCGCAGCTCCTCGGATGACGGCCGGGCGCCGGGGTCCCGGTCACGGGTGACACGCCTCCTTCAACGAGAAAGCGCGGTGACGACGGCGGAGGGCCACCCCGACAAGATCGCCGAACAGATCAGCGACACCGTTCTCGACGCGCTGCTGCGTGAGGACCCGGATTCCCGGGTCGCCGTCGAGACGTTGATCACGACAGGCCTGGTGCACGTGGCCGGTGGGGTCACGACGAAGGCCTACGCGGACATCGCGACACTGGTGCGCGGCACGATCCCGGAGATCGGCTACGACTCCTCGAACACGGGATTCGACGGGGCGCCGTGCGGGGTGTCGGTGTCGATCGGCGCACAGTCCCCGGACATCGCACAGGGCGTGAACGCGGCGTTCGAGACGCGGGTAGAGGAGGACGAGGACGAGCTGGACAGGCAGGGCGCCGGGGTCCAGGGGCTGATGTTCGGCTATGCGACGGACGAGACGCCGACGCTGATGCCGCTGCCGGTGTTCCTGGCACACCGGCTGTCCAAGCGGTTGGCGGACTTGCGCAGGAACGGGACGATCCCCTACCTGCGGCCGGACGGGAACCTGTTCCAGGGTCGGGCGGGCCAACTGCTGTCGACCGACCCGGAGGATCCGGAGAGCATGCGGCAGATGGAGGAGACCGCCGTCACCATCTCCACGTATGCGGCGACCTACTGGGCACCCTGGTGGCCGCCGAACTGGACGGCGAGCGCCTGGCGGACGAGGACATCGCCAGTTTCGCGACGCAGCTGCTGCTCGCCGGGCACATCATGGCCGGGACGTGTACCTCTGCCTGGACGAGACGGAGGCGACCCGCATCACCGAAGGTCTTCGGCAGGAGAGACTGCACACCTACGGCACGGCGAGGGAAAGGGGCCTGACGGGCCGGTCAGGTGACGGTGACAGTGCGCTTGGTCCGATCCGGTGGCCCTGGGCGGTGACGTACGCACAAGGCGGCGGGCTGACCGAGACTGGGAGGCCGCGCAGGCGTCACCGATCCGAGAAGCCCCGCGCGGCGATGTCGAGAAGCCGTGACCGGCTCCGTCCCCGCAGTGAAGGCGACCCACCCGGGGCCGCACCGGCACAAGGAGAGACCCGATGGCCAAGTACCTGATCCTCAAGCACTACCGTGGCGCCCCCGCTCCGGTCAACGACGTGCCCATGGACCGGTGGACGCAGGAGGAGATCTCCGCACACGTGCAGTACATGAACGACTTCGCGGCCCGGCTGGAGAAGACCGGCGAGTTCGTCGACGGGCAGGCACTCGCCCCCGAGGGCACGTTCGTCCGCTATGACGGGGAGGGCCGCCCGCCGGTCACCGACGGCCCGTTCGCCGAGACCAAGGACCTCATCGCCGGCTGGATGGTGATCGACGTGGACAGCTACGAGCGTGCCGTCGAGCTGGCCGGCGAGCTGTCGGCCGCCCCGGGCGCGGGCGGGAAGCCGATCCACGAGTGGCTCGAGGTGCGCCCGTTCCTGTCCGCGCCGCCCACCATCACCGAGTGAACCCCGAAGCCGGTGAGGTCCTGCTCCGCAGCCTCACGCCGAGCGTGCTGGGAGTCCTCGTCCGCCGCGGAGCCGACTTCGCGGCGGCCGAGGACGCCGTGCAGGACGCGCTGGTCGAAGCGCTCCGCGTCTGGCCGGCCGACATGCCGCGGGATCCGAAGGGCTGGCTGGTCACCGTGGCCTGGCGCCGGCTCCTCGACGCCGTACGGTCGGACACCGCCCGCCGCCGGCGTGAGGACCTCGTCGACGAGGAGCCGGCGCCCGGCCCCGCACCGGCGACGGACGACACGCTGCAGCTGTACTTCCTGTGCGCGCACCCGTCGCTGACTCCCTCGTCCGCGATCGCGCTCACGCTCCGTGCCGTCGGCGGGCTGACCACCCGCCAGATCGCCCAGGCCTATCTGGTACCCGAGGCCACCATGGCGCAGCGCATCAGCCGAGCCAAGCGCACCGTGTCCGGTGTGCGGTTCGACCAGCCCGGCGACGTCGCCACCGTGCTGCGCGTGCTCTACCTGGTGTTCAACGAGGGCTACTCCGGTGACATCGACCTCTCGACCGAGGCCATCCGCCTCACCCGGCAGCTCGCGGCCGTGATCGACCACCCCGAGGTGGCCGGGCTCCTTGCCCTGACGCTGCTGCACCACGCCCGACGCGCGGCCCGGACCGCACCCGACGGCTCCCTCGTTCCGCTCGCCGAGCAGGACCGCGGGCGATGGGACAGGGAGGCGATCGCCGAGGGCGTAGGCATCCTGCAGGCCGCCCTTGCCCGCGACCGGCTGGGCGAGTTCCAGGCCCAGGCGGCAGTGGCGGCACTGCACGCCGACGCGCCCACCGCCGAGGAGACGGACTGGGTGCAGATCGTCGAGTGGTACGACGAGCTGGTGTGCCTGACCGACAGCCCCGTCGTCCGGCTCAACCGTGCGGTGGCCGTCGGCGAGGCCGACGGACCGCGCGCCGGCCTGGCGGTGCTCGCGGCACTGGACGACTCCCTGCCCCGGTACGCCGCGGTGGCGGCGTACCTCCAAGAGCGCGACGGCGACCTCGCCACAGCGGCACGGCTGTACGCCGAGGCCGCCCGGAAGGCGCCCAACCTGGCCGAGCGCGACCACCTCACGCGCCAGGCCTCCCGGCTCAACGCCCGGCGACGCCAATGAAGACGGCGCGGGCCGCGGTCAGCATTCCCTTGGACCGTCGCGAGGCCGAGGCGTCCGCCCGACGAGTGCGGCAACAGGCCCGACCGATGCGGCAACAAGGCCCGACCGGGAGCGCGGGGTGCCGCTGCCCGACTCGCCGAAGCCTTGGCGCGGTCACCCGCAGGTGGGCGGCGACCAGCCTCGGGCCGCCGCACCAGGAGGGCGACCGGTGTGCGCCCGATCCGAGCGCCTGCCAGCGTCAGGGCCAGCCGGAAGACGAACAGGTAGCACCGCGACGGCGGCGAGTGGTGGGGTGCGGTCCCGGACGCGGATGGACATGCGGACCTTGATGTCCAGTTTCAGGCCGCCCAGGTAGCGGTGGTAGCCGTTTCCGGCGACCACCTCTACCTGGGCGGCGGTGAAAGCCTCGTTGTCATCGAGGTAGGCGTCAGCGCCGTAGACCTCCACGATGCGGCAGGCGGGGGTTGCTTTCACCGCGTACTCGCTGATGGCTCAGGGCACTTGGTTCCTGCCTCGGTCAGGGGTGATCTTCACGTTGAAGGCGTCGCCATCGAGTATGCGGTTCGCGATGTACACCGCATTCAGCGGACGGCCGCCCGCCCCAGCCGCCGGCGTCACTCGACTGCGGCCCCTCATTCGATGAGGGCCGCCTCGAAGGAACCCCCCAGGTATCGGTCCCGGCTGTCGCGACGTTGCAGCTTGCCCGTCGTCGTGAGCGGCAGGGTACCCGGCTTGAGGAGGACGACATCGTGTACCTGGATGCGGTGTCCCGCATGGACGGCGCGCCTGATCTCCTGCTTGATCTCCTGCGCGGTCACCGGCTCCTCACTCCCGCCGCCGGCTGCCGCCGTCGTCTCGGCGAGCACGATGAGCCGTTCGTGTGCGCCGTCGTCGACTGACACCGCGCAAGCACCGAACTCGCGGACTGCCGGATGGCTGGCCTCGACAGTGGCTTCGATGTCCTGCGGGTAGTGGTTGGCACCGGCGATGATGATGAGGTCCTTCGCCCGACCGGTGATGAACAGCTCCCCGCTGTGCAGAAATCCGAGGTCACCGGTACGGAGGAGCCGCTCGCCCGGCTGGTCGGGCAGGGTCCCCATGAAGGTCTCGGCACTCTCCTTGGGCGCGTTCAGGTAGCCCGATGCGACGCTCGGGCCGGACACGAAGATCTCGCCCACCTCGTCCTCATCGCAGGGCTTGCCGGTCTCCGGGTCGACGGCGACAGCCGTGCTCAACGGATGGATCGGGCCGCAGCCGACCAGCTCCCGACCGTCCAGTGCCGACGCGGCTGGGCGCACTTCTCCGGCGGTGAGCGCCTCGGAGTCCACGCGCAGGACCACCGGACGCTGGCCGACCGGCACGGCCGTGACCATCACTGTTGCCTCGGCGAGGCCGTACGCGGGGGACAGCGCCCCGCGCCGGAAGCCGGCCTCTGCGAATGCCGTGCAGAAGCGGTCGAGGGTGTCGGCGCGGACGGGCTCACCTCCGACCAGAGCCATCTCCCAACGGCTGAGGTCGAGTTCCCGGCGCTGAGCGTCGGATACCCGGCGGACACACAGGTCGTAGGCGAAGTTCGGAGCGCAGCTGTCTGCGCGTCCGAGCCGGGAGATCGCCCGCAGCCACGTGAGCGGACGCTGTACGAACGTCATCGTGGGCAGCAGTGTGACGTCCCGGCCGGTGAAGAGGGGCTCGAGGACGTTGCAGATGAGGCCCATGTTGTGGTGCGGCGGCAGCCACGACACCGACGACGGGCGGGGCAGCCCGGTGTCGTCGGCAGGCCGACGCGTGCTGTCGTATATCAACGACAGATTGTTCAGCACATTGCTGTGAGTGATCGCGACGCCCTTCGGTACTCCGGTCGATCCCGAGGAGTACTGCAGGTAGGCGACCATCTCAGCGGCGATCGCAGGTGGGGTCCACTGCAGGGCCAGGTCCGGGTGCACCTCGTCGGTCGCCACCCGGTCGAGTTGGGCGAGCCCTTCGGTGCCGGTGAGGACGGGCTCCGCGGCGGCGAGCATGGGGCCGGTGGACAGGAAGAGCCGGGACTCGGAACTGGCGGCGATCGACTCAACCCGAGTCCATTTGGCATTGCCCCGCGTGCCGTCGAGCGGAGCTACCGGGACCGGGATCAGCCCCGCGTAGATGCAGCCCAGGAAGGCGGCGTGGAACTCCAGTCCGGGCGGGTAGCTCAGCAGCGCGCATGCGCGGGCGGTTGGAGCCTGCTTCAGCAGCGTCACGGCGATCGCCCGCGCATGGCGGTCGAGTTCGGCCAGGGTCAGTGAGTCGGATTCATCGACACCATCGCCCAGGAACACAAAGCTCTTCCGGTCGGGCTCGGCTGCCGCACGGCTTCGGCACAGGTCGATCAACGTCGTCAGTGCGCCGTGCTCACCGGCCACGCCCTCGGGCAGGAGGATACTGTGCTGATGATCGGTTCGCATGAGACAACTCCAAACGGAGGAAGGAGGAAGAGGGCGGCGGCAGTCCGCGCGCCCTCCCTGCACGGAGCGAGGTTCAGACCGTCTCGAAGGCCCGCGCCCGGTACCTGGACCGGCACTGCGAGCGCTGCAGCTTGCCGCTGGTGGTGAACGGCAGCGAACCGGCCTTGACCAGGAGGACCTCGTCGGCCCGGAGGCTGTGCCCGGCGAAGACGGCCGCCCGGACGGCCTCTCCGACCTCGTCCGCCCCGACGGCCGCGCGTGCACCTGAAGGGGCGTCCGACGGGGGGCCGGCCACGACGCGGTACCGGCTGTTGATCTCAGCCACGACGATGAGGCGCGTGCGTCCGCCGTCCTCGACGGTGAACGCGCAGCAGCAGCCTTCCCGTATGGCCGGGTGGCTTCCTCCCGCGGTCGCCTCGATGTCGTACGGGTAGTGCTGCATGCCCTCCACGACGATGAGGTCGTCCACCCGGCAGGTGACGAAGAGCTGACCGCCGTCCAGAAAGCCGAGGCTGCCGGTGCGCAGGAACTGGCGGCCCTCGTGGCCGTGCACGGTGGCGTTGAACGTACGTGCCGTCTCCTCCGGGGCGTTCCAGTACGCGGCACCGATACTCGGTCCGGACGCCAGGATCTCCCCTGTCTCGTCCGGGGCGCACGGTTCGCCGGTGGCCGGATCCACCACCGCGATGGTCATGGACGGATGCAACTGGCCCAGGCCGACCAGTCGGCGGGCGCCGTCCTCGCGACCGGCTCGCTGCACCTTGCCCTTCGCCAGCGCCACCGCGTCGAACCGCCGGATCACCGGTTCGGGCTCCACCGGCCCGCCGCTGAGCATCACGGTGGACTCGGCGATGCCGTAACTCGGAAAGAACGCCTCTCGGCGAAAGCCGAACGGGGCGAGCATGGCACTGAACTGGTCGATCATCTCTGCACGCACCGGCTCGTCCCCGACCACCGCGATCCGCCAGCCGCTGAAATCCAGGGAACGCAGCTGCTGCTCGGAGACGCGCCGCACGCACAGCTCGTACCCGAAACCGGGTGCCGAACCTATGCCCGCCCCGCGGTCCGATATCGCGCGGAGCCAGTTGACCGGGTCCTGGGTGAACGCCGACGGCGGCATAAGTACGGCGTCGTACCCCACATAGAGCGGCTGCAGGACCCCGGTGATCAGTCCCATGTCGTGGAACACGGGCAGCCAGGACACAACGGGCGGCAGCCGGTCGAGGTCGTCCGTGTCCCGGGAACCGTTGGCCAGGATCAGCGAGAGGTTGTGCAGGACGTTGCCATGGGTGAGCCCCACACCCCGGGGCGGGCCGGTCGTACCGGAGGTGTACTGCAGGTACGCGATCGTGTCCGGGCCGATGTGGGGGGCTTTCCAGCCGTATGCGTCCGTCCCACTGATCTCGTCCGTCGCCACAGCGGTCGGCCGGCGCCGTGTGGACATGTCCTTCAGCAAAGTGTCGACACGGTCCAGCCTGGACCCGTTCGACAGCACCAGATCCGGCTGGCAGCTGTTGACGATCGCCCGGAAGCGCGTATACCGGTCGTCGACGCCGACGCGCAGCACCGGAGGAGCGGGCACCGCGATCAGGCCGGCATACAGGCAGCCGAAGAAGGCGGACACGAAGTCCAGACCCGGCGGGTAACTCAGAACGGCGCGGGCGCCCGGCTGGGCATGCCTGCTCAGACGCACGGCGATCGCCCGTGCGCGGGCGTCGAGTTGGGCGAGGGTGAGCGAGGCGGACTCTTCGAGGCCGTTCTCCAGGAAGGCGAACATCCGTCGATCCGGGTCCCTGGACGCGCGATACCTGCAGAGCTCGACCAAGGTCGTCGGCTCGACTCGGAATTCTGTGATGGCATCCTCTGACATCGTGGTCCTCCTGTTCGCCATTGCCATTGCTACTGCCCCGCCCTTCCCCACCGGCCGCGAGGACCTGGCTTCATTGCCCAGCCATTGCCGTACGCCTGCGTCACGCTCGTTCCCCTCGGAGTGATGCTAGGTCGGCGGAGAACCATCGGGTATCCACCGGCGGACGGCGTCCACCCCCTACCGGAAGGCGAGTGCCGGTTAAGCCGTGGGGCGGATGGCAACCAGCCTCCGGTCGCCCTCACGGCTCCGTCCGCCGGCCGTTACGGAAAGCGCCTCGTGCTCTCTACCGTGATGACGACGGCCAGTGGACAACGAATGGCCCGTGCCCACGCACATGTCCAAGGGAGACCATTCCCTGGAAGGCTTCAGAAAGGGAACCGCGATGTCCTACGAAGCATCTGACGGCTACTTCTTGGGTTATCCGAAGCTCCCCGATCTCCCCGGTTCCCCGGAAGGGGAAGTCCTCGGCACAACCGGCGTCGTGGTCACCGGCCTGGGAATGACCACGCCGTTGGGCGCCGACGTCCACTCCACCTGGACGGGGCTGCTCGCCGGCGAATCCCCGGTCACCGTGCTCGACGAACCGTGGGCCCACGACCTGCCCGTACGGCTGGTCGGCCGGCTGAGTCAGGAACCGACCGAGGTCCTGCACCGGGTCGAGGCCCGGCGGATGGACCGCTGCCAGCAGATTGCGATGGTGGCGGCCCGGCAGGCATGGGCCGACGCCGGCGTGCCCATGGTGGCGCCCGAGCGGTTGGCCGTGGTGATCGGCACAGGGCTCGGCGGCGGGAAGACCCTGGTCGACCAGCACGACCTGTCCTCCGCGAAGGGGCCGGGGCGTGTGTCGCCCTTCGCCGTGACGATGCTGATGCCCAACGGTCCGGCCGCCGCCGTCAGTCTGGACCTCGGCGCCCGAGCCGGCGCCCACGCACCGACCAGCGCCTGTGCCTCTGGAGCCGAGGCGATCGCCATGGGGCTCGCCATACTTCGTGCCGGGCGGGCCGACGTCGTTGTCGCCGGCGGCACCGAGGGATGCATCGGGCGGCTGTCCATGGCGGCCTTCGCCCGCATGGGAGCCCTGTCCAGCCGCCACGACGAACCTCAGAGCGCATCGCGGCCGTTCGACAGCGCGCGTGACGGCTTCGTCATGGCGGAGGGCGCCGGAGCCGTCGTACTGGAACGAGCAGACTCCGCAAGAGCTCGTGGCGCGCGGGCGTACGCCACGCTTGCCGGTACGGGGATGAGCTCCGACGCGCACGCCATGACAGCTCCTTCAGCGGACGGTCAGATCACTGCGATCCGCCAGGCACTGAGCTCCGGCGGCCTCGGCCCGCAGGACATCGTTCACGTCAACGCTCACGCTCCCGGTACGCCCGTCGGCGACCGCATCGAAGCGTCGGCGTTGCTGGAATCGATCGGCCCGCACGCTCTTGTCACAGCGACCAAGTCGATCACCGGCCATCTCATAGGCGGGGCGGGCGCGGTCGAGGCCATCTTCACGGTCCTGAGCATCTTCAACGACGTGATTCCCGCGACCAGGAACCTCGACGACAAGGACCCCGAGGTGAAGGTGGACATCGTCACGGGAAGTCCTCGGCACACCAAGGTCACCGCGGCCATCTCGAACTCGTTCGGTTTCGGCGGTCACAACGTGGTCCTCGCCTTCACCAAGTCCGCCTGACCGGGGGCGCGGGACGGGCCGGAGGAAAGGGGGCTTGAGGGGCCGGGAGGTACTGGAGGGCCTGCGGAGGTCCCTGGAGCCTGCGCAGGCTGGGTCGGGTGCACCAGACCGCTCCGCTGTGCCATCAGCGCCGCGTGCATCCGGTTCGGCAGCTCGAGCTTGGCGAGGATGCGCGAGACGTGGGACTTCACCGTGGCGGGCGTCACATGCAGCTCGGCGGCGATCTCCTGATTCGACCTCCCCATGGCTATACCGGACAGGACTTGGGTCTCCCGGCCGCTCAGGGTGGCCAGGGCGACCGCGTGCGAGCGCTCCTGCGGCGGCGGAAGAATCTCGAACCGATCGATCAGCCGTCGGGTCATCGTGGGGCAGATGTAAGCCGCGCCGCCGGCGACCGCGCGGACCGCTGAGGTCAGTTCCTCCTGGCTGGCGCTCTTGAGCAGAAAACCGCTTGCGCCCGCCTTCAGCGTCCCGAACAGATGGCTGTCGAGGCTGATGCTCGTGAGGACGACGATTCCGGGTACGAATCCGGGTGCCGCTGCCCCCGAAGGCTTGGTGATTTTTCGGATGAACTCGCATTCGGCGTCGATGAGTACGACTTGCGGTCGCCGCAGCTCGAGCAATCGTAACGCCTCTTCACCGACTCTCGTATCAGCGACCACGGTGATGTCTGATGCCTCTCCGAGTGCGTGCCGGAAACCGCGGCGCACAAGGTCCTCATTGTCGACCAGCATTACTTCCAACGTGCTGCACTCGTCCATCAATCACTCCGCCTGTGCGATTCGGATGTGTCGTCCCCGTTCCACTCCGTGGTCTCCTGGCCGGTGTGCACGGATGCTGTCAAGAATGCATTTGGCACATGTGGTTGCACACGCGAAGGCTGTAGGGGTGCGCCGAGCCCTCCTGGTGACCGTGGCTGATACCGTGCATGCCCGCTGGCCGGCATGCACATCCCGCTTAGGCTGAATGACAGCCTGCGACGGGATTCGCCGCAGCGATTCCTTCCGATGCTAGGGAGTTGGCGGTGCTGGTTCCAGGCAATGGCGGCCATGCTGTGGGCCGTTCCGGACACGGGGCGGGTGTCGACGAAGTCCCCACGGCTCCCAGGCTGTTCCCGCGCGGCATCGCAGGCGTGCGAGCGATGGTGGATGTCGGGGTCGAGCGCGGAGTTCCCGTACCGGCGTGCCTGGACGGCAGCTGTGTGGACGAGAACACTCTTGTCGACGACGCCGCACACGTCCGCGCCTGGCAGGAGCTCGTCGTGGCGCAGAATCTGATCCGTGCCACAGGCGATGCTCCCGGCCTGGGTCTGGAGGTCGGGAGCCGGATTCCGCTGCGCAAGTACAGCGTGTGGGGCTTCGCACTGCTGGCCAGCCCAACGCTGCGCGAAGCGGCGGCTGTGGGACTGCGCTACCTGGAACTCACCTTCACCATGGTCGGGATCCACCTTCAGGATGAAGGGGACGAGGTCCACCTCGTCATGGACGACGGGCTTGTGCCCCAGCCCGTCCGGCACTTCTTCGTTGAGCGGGAAATGGCCAACATCCGCACCATCCTGGATACCATTCTGGGTCGGCCCTTCATCCCCCATCGGCTGGAGGTGCGCTTCCCGCGGCCTGAAAACCCCGCAGGCTACGAGGCGTTTGCCGACGCGCCGATCGCCTTCGGAGCGCCGCGCAACGCGATCGTCACCCTGGCCGCGGTACTGGAGCAGTCGCTGCCGCAGGCGGACCGCCACACGATGCAGGTGTGCGAACGCGAGTGCAGCCTCCTGCTGGCCCGGCGCGCCCACACCGAGTTCGCAGCGCGGGTACGGGAGCTGCTCATGCAGTGGCCGGTCGGGATCCCCGACATGGGTGTTGCCGCAGCCGCGCTGCACGTCTCCACCCGCACGCTGCACCGGCGTCTGGCCGTGGAGGGCACTTCCTACCGGCGTCTCGCCGACGGAGCGCGGCACGCTCGCGCTGTCGAGATGCTGTCAACCCTCGGACTGGGAGTCGACCAGGTCGCCGTTCGGCTCGGGTACGCAGACGCGGCGGCGTTCATCCGCGCGTTCCGCCGGTGGACGGGTGTGACCCCGGGCGCCTACCGCTCCAGGGTGCCGACTCGGCCGTACTGATCATTTCAGGACCAAGTGGGGAGCGTACGGGGTGCGTTCAGGAACAGAACGGGCGGGAAGGCGGAAACGAGCCCGAGCGGGAAGAACGCCGACGCGACCGCCGCCGACACGGGCTCCGTCAGAAGGAAGCTCCGCTCGGCAGGTCCTGCGGCGGGCTGACCAGCAAGATTCACCTCCCGCCGACCGGAAGCGACGACCTCTGTCGTTCGTCCTGGTCGCCGGGCCGGCCGGGGACGGCCCCCGGTTCGTCCCCGCGCTGAAAGAAGATCCGCGTCCGTCTGCCGGTCGGCCGTCCCGTCAGCCACGATGCCGACCCCCTACAAGGAGAGGAACCCAGTCGAGAGAAGCAAGCCGCAGCGCCGCCAGCCGAGGCCCGTGATCGGAATTGAATCCTGGTCAGGAGCGGATTCGCGTCCACACCGGGCAGTTCAGGACCCGCCGCGTAAACCGGAAACGGCTGGGACACCGCGCCGAACGGGATGAGTGGCCCATCGACATCGAGAACAGCAGGGCACGCTGCACGGAACCAGTAACGGGAGCACGATAGCGGCGGATCCCACCAGCGCCCGCCTTGATGACCAAGCCCGACACCCGACCATCACCCCGCTTGCTGCTACTCCTCGTATACGTCCAGGGGCCCCAAGATCTGCAACTGCTGTCCGAACAGCAGGCAAACGTTGCTGCTGAGAGTGAACGAAGCCAGCCCGGATCAGGCCGGCGGCATCGGTGAGCGTCGTCACCTCGGCAACCCGCGCTCCGTGAGAAGCCGGGGACGCCTGGGCCGGTGCCGAAGCAAAGAGCGGAACGAGGGCGAGGGAAAGCGCGCCGACGCGCTGAAGGTTCTTGACCACCCCCGCGTTCTACCGGCCTTCTCGCCCGTGGTGGGGCCTTGAGCGTGACGATCAACTCGGTGGTGTTCCGTTCCTCCGGCCAGGATCTGGCCACTGTCGGCACCTACATCGAGATGGCCTCCCGCCTGACCGGACCCGTCCTCCTGGGCCTGGCCGTCCTCGCCATCCGCAACCGCGTCGAACGCTGACCAGTTGGCACCTTCCGGCGCCGCACCCCTGGCGGTGGTGAAGCCGTCACCCGCCGACACGTTGTCAGCCACCCTGCCGTAACCACGGCTCACCACTGTGAACGGGAAGATGCACCTGACTCTGCTTACTCATGTGAGAGATGGAGGACCCACGGGATGCGGCACCCCAGCAGGCGACCTAGTATCGGCCGACCATCCGGCGCCGCCCGCGCGGTTGTTCTCGCCCTCCTCATCCCCGTGCTCACGCTGCTCACCCTGCTTGCCGGATCGCCCTCCACGGCGGATTCCGACCAGCGCCCGGCGGCGGCGGCGAACGCCACGGCACCGGCCTTGCCCCTGGGGTCCGGTGACCTGCACGAGGCGCGGACAAGCGAGGCCGTCGGGCCCGGCGTCACCCATATCACCATCAAGCGCGGCCACGCCTCAGCCAACGACTACTGGACCGTCACCGCCGGGCTCGCCACCGGCGAACCGGAGATCGCAGCCCTCGAACAGCGGCTGCGGGAACTGGGCCACGACCCGCGCCGCGAAGCCGTCGCCGGCCCCGACCCGCGCGGCCCGCCCGGCCGCCCGATGGCCACCGCCGTCCGCGTCGGCGCTTTCCCCACCTCCGCCGAAGCCGGGCAGCTGAGGGCCGAGCTCGTTAGCGCCGGTCTCAGCGCCCGCGTCCACCACACCAGCGAGGACGGCCACCACACCACCGGCCCCTGGCGCCTCAACGTCCTCCTCCTCAACCCCGCCGCCGCCAAGCGACTCCGCGTCGAACTTGGCCAAGGTCGTATCGAGGGCCTGGAGTCCGTCAGCTCCGCCGCCCACCGCACCGGCGCTCTCGCGGCCGTGAACGGCGGCTTCTACGTCACCCCCAACACCCGGCGCGAACCCGGGCCTTGGCTCGCCGGCACCCCCGGCGATCCCGCCGGGCTCACCGTCATCGGCGGCGACCTCCTCTCCGAGTCCGTCCTGCACCGGCCCGCCCTCGTCCTCCCCGGTTCCTCCGGCCTCCGCCCGGCCGTACGCCGTCTGTCCACCCGGCTGAGCATCACCGATTCCCGGGGCGCCGCGCACCCCGTCACCGGCCTCAACCGCTTCCCCGGGCTTGTCCCTTACTGCGGCGGCGCCTGGGCCACCGGCCGTGACAAGGCCGCCCACCACGACTACACCTGCGGCAGCTCCGACGACCTCGTTGTCATCACCCCCACTTACGGCCGGCAGGCTCCCGCAGGGGACGGCCGCCAGGCCCTCCTCGACGCGAACGGCCAGGTCACCGCGCTCCAGGACCACCGCGGCGGCCCGGTGCCTCCGGGCGGAAGCGTCGTCCAGGGACGGGGCGCGGCGGCCCAGTGGCTGGCCACCAACGCCCGCCCCGGCGTCCGCCTCCAGATCCGCCAGGAGGTGACCGATCCCGACACCCGCCAGCGGCTCCGACCCACCCCGAGCCTGGACATCATCGAAGGCGGCCCCCTGCTCCTCCGCGGTGGCCGCACCGTGCTCGATCCTGTCCGTGACGGCTGGAGTCCGCAGGCCATCGACGGTCACGACCGCCGCGCCTTCTACAACGACTGGTACCTGCGCAGGAACCCGCGTACCGCTGCCGGGACCACCGCCTCCGGCCATCTCATCCTGATGACCGCCGACGGCCGTCAGCCCGGACACAGCGCCGGGCTCACCATCACGGAGACGGCGGCCGTCATGCGCAGCCTCGGCGCCGTCGACGCCCTCAACCTCGACGGCGGCGGCTCCACCACCCTCGTCACCCACGACCGCGTCCGCAACACCCCCAGCGACCCCACCGGAGAACGCCCCGTCGCCACCGTCCTCCTCCTACCCTCCGCAGCCGGTCCTCCAGACCCGCCCGCCCGACAAGCGGGGAACAACAGCCCTGGCCGACACGGTCGTTGACATGCTGATCACGTCCTGCCTGGACACTGACCTGGATGCACGAACGAGGGGTGGTCCACGATCGGTTCGGGCCTCGCCTGCAGGAGGAAATCCCTGATCAGGATCGACGAAGAGGTGCCCGCGCATCTCCAGGTCCACCTGATCGTCTACAACTACGGCGCCCACATGACCCCGGCGATCAGGGCATGGCTGGCCAAACTCCCGCGGTTCCAGAGGTGGAGCGACTCACCCGCGACGTGGGTGTCGCCCACGGGGTCGAGCGCTACCTTCTGCAGTTCTGGCCCCAGACGTGAGCTGAGGAGCTGCTGCCAGCGCCGCGTGGGCAGGTGAGCGCGGGGCGTGCGGCCGCACCTGAAGTAGCGAGCTGTGGACTGCGGCGTTCCGGGTGGATCTGGGCGGTCCCATCGGTCCGGTCCGTACCGGTGTCGGAAGTTCCGGCGGGGTCCTGGGGGGAGACGGACCCCGCAGCTTTCGCCGGGGGTGCTCTGCTGCTGCTCGCCACGGCGGGCGGCGCGCTCTACTGGCGGCGTCGCGGTGTCGCCCGCGCCCGCTGACCGGCCGGGCAACCGGGCAGTGGTCGCCGGCAGTGCCCCGGCACTCGCGTGAATATGCCCCCGGCGCGGTCGCGCCTGCACGGCTCACCGCCGGGGGCCGGTCATGTTGCTCCTCATGCAGGATCCATTCGACTGTGCCGCCGTGCTGGCAGCCTCACAGGGCCCTTGCCCGGTCCAGGAGAGCAGCGGTGGGCCGGTGGCGGCGATGGGGAACGAGGCGCCGGCGCATCGCGGCGAGACGGCGGGTGGCCCGCACCGAGTCAAGGTGTGGGTAGTCGTCGAGGAAGACGTGCCAGTGGGCCAGGGCGGCTTCCAGATGCCCCTGGGAGAGGCGGATATCGGCGAGACCGGCGTGGGTGAGGACGCGGGCGTGCCGTTCGGCGGAGGTGCGTCTCCTCAGCGACGTGGTGAAGGCGTCTATCGCGCCGGGGACGTCGCCGAGCGCCAGTAGCGTCTGACCGCGCTGGTAGAGCAGGGCGGCGAGGGAGTAGGCGGTGAACGGCCCGGGTGCGGAGTCGGCCCGGCTGTGGAGACGCTCGGCGGTGGCCAGGGCTCTCAGTGCCGCGTGCCGGTCATGGTGGGCTGCGCTGACCGCGAGGTGGGCCTGCGTGAAGGCGCGGGCGATGCGCGGCGCGCCCCGGGATGCCTCGATGGCACGTTCGGACAGGCTCACCGTGGCGGGAGTGCGGTGGCCCAGGTCGTGGGCGTGGGTGGCCATCAGCCTCAGCGCGATCGCGAAGGCGGCCGCGTCGTCCGCCTCGGCGGCCAGGCGGGTGGCGAGGTGGTGGTAGCGCTGGGCGAGGGCGTCGGCGCCGTCGTCGGCGGTCATGGTGCCCAGCAGCAGGGTCAGCCGGGCCGCTCCCGCCAGTAACTGGCGGTGCAGGGTGTCACCGACGGGTGCGCGCAGCCAACCGGTGACCGGCTGGGCGAGATAGGCGGCCAGGGCGGCACGCACGTGCCCGCCGCCGTGTTGCTCGGCGGCCTCCGCGAACCGGGCGGCCATCGCGTCCATCTGGCCCACCCGGGCGTGCGGGGGGACACCGGGCCGCACCGGGGCGTCACCGTGCGCACCGGATAGGGCGGGCGGGGCGGCCAGGTCCGGGGCGAGCGTGGCCAGGCTGTAGACGCCGCCGGTGAGCAGACGGCGGCGGGCCGGGTCGAGTTCGGCCCGCACCAGCGCGGAGAGGGCGCGCGCCGGTTCCGTCCCGCCGAGCTGCGGCTGCCCGGAGGTCGAGGCCGGCACAGCCTTCGACAGGCCCGCCTGTGCGGGTGTGACGACCCGTCCCAGGCGGCGGGAGAGTGCCTCAAGCAGGAAGACCGGGGCCGGCGGGCGCGGGGAGGCGCCGGACAGCCAGCGTGACACCGACGACTGGCCGCACGCCAGCCGGTGCCCGTGCTCGGCGGCCACCACTCTGATCTCCGCGGCCAACCTGGCCTCGCTGAACCCGGACTCCTCCAATAACCGCCGCAGCAGGACGTTCGGTTCGGCTCCCACGGTCGTCCCCTCCCACCCGGCTCCACCCCGTCCGCCACAGCGCCCATGCCGGCTTTCACAAGGACACGAAGTCGGATGCCGTGCATGGCATCCGACCACCCGCCCCCCTGGGCGGAACGTGCGCGGGGTTGTGCACTGGTTGATACCCCGTCACGCCCGCCCGTGAAGCCTGGTCCAGGCCAGCGCGGTTGCCCGCACCGCCCCGCACACCGTGAAGGAGAACGATCCTGATGGCCGCTCCCACCGCGTCGTCCCCGGGGCCGCCCGCGCTGCCCGACGGCCTGCGCGAGGTACGTGCCTGGCCCGCCGCGGAACTGCCGTCCCTGGCCGCGCGCATCCGCACCTTCCTGGTCAACGCGGTGTGCGCCAGCGGCGGTCACCTGGGCCCGAACCTTGGGGTCGTCGAACTCACCCTGGCCCTGCACCGGGTCTTCGACTCACCCCGCGACGCGCTGGTCTTCGACACCGGCCACCAGGCCTACGTGCACAAGCTGCTCACCGGACGCAGGCGCGGGTTCACCGCACTGCGCCAAGCGGGCGGCCTGTCCGGCTACCCGTCCCGGAGCGAATCGGTGCACGACCTGGTCGAGAACTCCCACGCCTCCACCGCCCTGTCGTACGCGGACGGCCTGGGCAAGGCCCGCGCACTCAGCGGCGAGCGGGACCGGGCGGTGGTCGCGGTCATCGGCGACGGCGCCCTGACCGGAGGCATGGCCTTCGAAGCCCTCAACAACATCGGCGCGGCCCCGGACCGGCCGGTTGTCGTCGTCGTCAACGACAACGGCCGCTCCTACGCCCCCACCACGGGCGCTCTGGCCCGCCATCTGGCGGCGCTGAAGCAGGGCGGTGGCGCCGAAGCCTGCCAGAACTGGTTCACCGAACTCGGCTTCACCTACGTCGGCCCCGTCGACGGCCACAACACCCCGGAACTCGAAGCTGCACTGCGTCACGCGCGGGCGACGCGGCGCCCGGTCTTGGTGCACGTGATGACCGTCAAGGGCAAGGGATACCAGCCCGCCGAGACGGACCCGTCGGACTGCCTGCACGCCGTCGGCACCGTCGATCCGGCCACCGGCAGGCCCGCCCAGCCCGCCCCGGCGTCGCCGACCTGGACGAACGTGTTCGGCCAGGCCCTGACGGAACTCGCCGCCCAGCGCGACGACGTGGTGGCGATCACCGCCGCCATGCCGCGGCCCACCGGCCTGCACCTGATGGCCGCCCGCTTCCCCCAACGCGTCTTCGACGTCGGCATCGCCGAACAGCACGCCGTCACCAGCGCCGCGGGGCTCGCGACCGCTGGGTTCCATCCGGTCGTGGCGATCTACGCCACCTTCCTGAACCGCGCCTTCGACCAGGTCCTCATGGACGTCGCGCTGCACCGGCTGCCGGTCACCCTCGTCCTGGACCGCGCCGGAATCACCGGCCCCGACGGGCCCTCCCACCACGGCATGTGGGACCTGGCCCTGCTCTCGGCCGTTCCCGGACTCCGGCTCGCCGCACCCCGCGACGCCACCCGGCTGCGCACCCTGCTGAGCGAAGCCGTCGACACCGGGGACGGGCCGACGGTGCTGCGCATCCCCAAAGGCGCCACCGGCGGCAGTGTCGAGGCCGTGGCCCGGATGGACGGCCTCGACATCCTGCACCGCAGCACCCGCCGCCCCCTCGACGTCCTGCTCGTCACCGTCGGCGCTCTCGCCGCCACCGGCCTCCGGGCGGCCGCGCTGCTGGAGGAGCAGGGGCTCGGCGTCACCGTGGTGGACCCCCGCTGGGCGCTGCCGGCCAACCCGGCCCTGCCCGCGCTCGCCGCACGCCACCGCCTGGCCGTGACCGTCGAGGACGGCATCCGCGCCGGCGCGGCCGGCACGGCCATCGCCCAGACCTGCCAGGACGCGGGAGTCACCACCCCGGTCGTCACCCTCGGCCTGCCCACCGCCTTCGTCCCCCACGGCTCCCGGAGTGCCCTGCTCGCCCAGGCAGGCCTGGACGCGCCGGGCATCACCCATGCCGTCCTGCACGCCATGGACCACCAGCGGGCGACCCCCTCGACCGACGGTGTGGACCGTGCCCGCCCCCTACCGGATCGGAGCCGCCGGTGACCGCCATCGACCTCGGCCTGCCCTCCCGGTCCAGCCTGCTTCCCGTGCGCCGCCCCAGCCGCCGGCTGAGCGTCGGCGACGTCCCGGTGGGCGGCGGAGCGCCGATCAGCGTGCAGACCATGACCACCACTCCGACCGCCGACGTGGACGCGACGCTGCGGCAGATCGCCGAAGTCACCGCCGCGGGCTGCGACATCGTCCGCGTCGCCGTGCCCACGCAGGACGACGCCGACGCCCTGCCGGCCATCGTCGCCAAGTCCCCGATCCCCGTCATCGCGGACATCCACTTCCAGCCCCGCTACGTCTTCGCCGCCATCGACGCCGGCTGCGCGGCGGTCCGAGTGAACCCCGGCAACATCAGGAAGTTCGACGACCGGGTCGGCGACATCGCCGACGCCGCGACCGCTGCCGGGGTGCCCCTCCGCATCGGCGTCAACGCCGGCTCCCTCGACCCCCGCCTGCTCGCCAAGCACGGCCGCGCCACCCCGGAAGCCCTGGCGGAGTCCGCTCTGTGGGAGTGCTCGCTGTTCGAGGAGCACGGCTTCCAGGACCTGAAGGTCGCCGTCAAACACCACGACCCCCTGACGATGATCGCCGCGAACCGGCTGCTCGCCGAACGCTGCCCGTACCCGCTCCACCTCGGCGTCACCGAAGCCGGTCCGGCCTTCCAGGGAGCGATCAAGTCCGCCGTCGCCTTCGGCGTCCTCCTCGCCGACGGCATAGGCGACACCGTCCGCGTCTCCCTCTCCGCCGACCCGGTGGAACAGGTCAGGGCCGGCAATCACATCCTGCAGTCGCTCGGCCTGCGCCCCCGCAAGCTAGAGATCGTCTCCTGCCCCGGCTGTGGCCGCCTCCAGGTCGACATCCACCGCCTCGCCGCCCGCGTGGAAGCCGCGTTCGACGGTTTCCCCCACCCCCTGCGCGTCGCGGTGATGGGCTGCGTGGTCAACGGACCCGGCGAATCCCGCGAAGCCGACCTCGGCGTCTCCTGCGGCAACGGCAAGGGCCAGATCTACGTCCGCGGCCAGGTCGTCAGGACCGTGCCCGAACAGCAGGTCGTCGACGCCCTCGTCGAGGAGGCCCTGCGGCTCGGCGAACAGGCGGAGCTACCGGAAGCGGGCGACACGCCGTGACCTCGACGCCAGTGACCACCGGCCCGATCGACCTGGACGCCGTTCGCGCCGGAGTCGACGCCGTGCTGAACGGCTTCCTTCAGCACAAGAGCGCCACCGCCGCGCGGGGCAACCTGCCAGGCGACGTCACACGTTGCCTGGGCGAGTTCCTGACCGCGGGCGGCAAACGCCTGCGGCCCCTCCTGTGCGTCGTCGGCTGGTACGCCGCCGGCGGACACGACGACCCCGAACGCGTGTTGCGCGCCGCGGCGTCCCTGGAGCTGTTCCACGCCTTCGCGCTCATCCACGACGACATCATGGACAACTCCCCGACGCGCCGCGGCCGAGCCACCGTGCACCGCGCGCTCGCCGCCGGCCGCGGCCACGCCACGGACCCGGACCGGTGGGGTGCCGGCGCCGCGATCCTCATCGGCGACATGGCCCTGGCCTGGTCCGACGAACTCCTCCACACCACACGCCCCACGCCCCTGCTGCTCCACGTCGTCGACAGCATGCGCGAGGAGATCATCTACGGCCAGTACCTCGACCTGCTCGCTCCCGACCGGCCCCTCACCGACGTCGACGCGGCGTTTCGGGTCATCCGCTACAAGACCGCCAAGTACACGATCGAGCGCCCACTGCACGCCGGAGCGGCTCTCGCCGGGGTCGGCGAGGCGATCCTCGAGCCGATGAGCCGGTTCGCGATGCCACTCGGGGAAGCCTTCCAGCTCCGGGACGACCTGCTCGGCGTGTTCGGTGATCCCGCCAGGACTGGCAAGTCCGTCCTGGACGACCTGCGTGAGGGCAAGCACACCGTGCTGCTCGCCCTCGCCGCCCGCAACGCCGACCCCTGCCAACTGGCGCTGCTGCGGCGGCTCGTGGGTGCTCCCGCGCTGGACGACGACGGTGCCGTCGACGTCCGGCGGGTGCTGGAGGTTACCGGGGCCCGCGCCACCGTCGAGGGCATGATCGCGGCCCGATACCAACAGGCCCTCGCCGCCGTCGACGACCTTCCTTGCCCGTCCGCCGCGGCCGGCGCCCTGCGCCACATCGCGGCCCTCGCCGTGGAGCGCGCCTCATGACCGCCGAGCGCGCCTCACGACCGCCGAAGCGTGCGCTGTCCGCGGCGAAAGCCGCTGACCGGCTGTGGAGTCGCTGCCCAGACCCCTCGTACCGGTGACCGCGCGCCTGGTTGCTGGACCCCGTACCCCCAGAAGGGAAACATCGCATGAGCGTCACGATCGACATCCCCCCACTCTGGTGTCCGCTGGAACTACGGGTCCGGGACGGTGTGGAGGAGTTCGACGCACGGTCGCACGCCTGGCTGGAGCGGCACGGCCTGGACGAGCGGTCCCTGCTGCGCGCGACCGCCACCGACACCGGCTTTCTCGCGTGCAGCTGGGCGCCGGACGGTACGCGGGAAGGAGTGCAGCTCCTCTCCGACTGGCTCGTGTGGGCCCTGCTGTTCGACGACTACTACTGCGACGCTGGGGAGCTGTCGGACCAGCCGGGACCGTTCAACACGCTGATCGCGGAGATGATGGCGCGGGCGATGTACCCGGAACTCGGCCGCACCGGCCGCACCGGTGACACCGCCTTCGACGCCTTCGCGTCCTCACTCGCCGATATCGTCACCAGAATCCACACGCTGGCCGACCCCCAACTGGCCCACCTCTGCTCACTCGCCCACTACAGATGGGCCGTCGGGGCCATGTGCGGGGTGAGCGACCGGGCTGCCGGAACACTGCGGACTGCGAGCCAGCACCTGCTCGTCCGCGCAGCGGACGGAGCGGACTGCCTGTCCGCGCACATGATCGAGGTCGCCGAGGGGACAGCGCTTCCCGCTTCCGAACGCATCACCCCTGAAGTCCGCGCACTGAGCCAGGCGGCGGGCATCCTGCTGACGGTTCCCACGGACCTGGCCTCCTACACGCGCGAGAGTCACCAGGAATGCCTGGAATCGAACGTGGTGCAGATTCTCGGCGTCGAGTACGCCTGCTCGTCGGAGGAGGCGGTCAGCCGCTCGTGCTCACTCCTGGAGAGCGTCATGGAGTTCTTTGTCGCGATGCGGAGCAAGCTGCAACACAGCGGCAGCACGGAACTTCACCGCTACGCGGACCAGATGGCCAACCTGGTGCGCGGAACCTACGAGTGGCAGCGTTTCCTCCCCCGCTACACCACCGCCCTAGACGTTCCCGTGGCAGGCCGACCCGCTGCCGTCGTCAAGCCCGCCAGAGCCCTGCACGAGATCACCGACACGCCCAACCAGAAGCGTGCCGAGAAGGACCCCGCTATCGCGTGGTGGTGGGAACTGCTGTGACCCCGCTCCTCCCGGCGGCCGAAGGGCGGCGTTGGTGGGTGCCGTCAGCGAGTGGCACCCGTGCACACTGAGTGCCCGGTGTGCGGCCGGGGCGGACGGCTGGGGTGGAGCGTCGCCCGTCGACGGTGTACGGCTCGTCGCGGTGCCGGGTACGCGAGCGACGATGGGTAAAGCTGAGGGCGCGGCCTATTGCTGCGTAGCGTCGACGGCACCGACAGGCCACCAGCCGGAGAGGCGGGGCTCCATGCGCGCATCCACGGACACCACCGCCCCGGCCCAGAGGGCCGCGGCCTCCAGTCGCCTGAACCGTTCCGGGTTCGGCAGAGATCTCAGATGTTGGTTGTGACCTGGGCTTTCGTGGTGCTCAGGTAGTGGTTGGCTTCGTATTCGGCGGGCGGTATGTGCCCTATCTCACCGAGCCGGGTGTGGTTGTACCAGTCGGTCCATTCGGCGGTGGCCAGCTCGACCTGGGCGAGGGATCGCCAGGGCCGCTGCGGCTTGACCGCCTCGGTTCTGAAGAGGCCGATCGTGGACTCCATCAGCGCGTTGTCGTACGCGTCGCCGACCGATCCGATCGAGGCGGCGATGCCGGCCTTCTCCAAGTGCTCGGCCAGCGTGAAGGACGTAGATATTGCGAGCCCGCGTCCGAGTGATGCAACAACTCCCCTGGCAGGAGCGGGTATTGGTCGCGGTCGCGTTGCCACAGTCCCATGTCCAGGGCGTCCAGGGCGTCCAGGGCGTCCAGGACGAGCCGGGTCTGCTTCGTGGTCGAGGCGGACCAGCCGACGATCCGGCGGGAGAAGGTGTCCACGACGAAGGCGACGTAGACGACGCCGGAGAACGTGGCGACGTGGGTGAAGTCGGCGACCCAGCAGCGGTTCGGCGCGGACGCGACGAAGTCGCGGTCGACCAGGTCCGGCGCCCGGGGCACGGAGGGGTCCGGGATCGTGGTGATCACTCTCTTGCCGCGGACGGCGCCGGCGATGCCGAGCTCGCGCATCAGCCGTTCTACGGTGCAGCGGGCCACGGTCTGGCCCTGGCGGTTCAGGTGCCGCCAGATCTTCCTCGCGCCGTAGACGCGGTAGTTGGCGTCGTATGCCTCCTGGATCAGGATCTTCAGCTCGGTGTCGCGGACCGTGCGGGCCGAGGGTGCCAGTCGGCGTTTGTGGTGGGCGTAGTAGGTGGACGGGGCGATCTTGCAGTCGTGCCCGGTCAGAACACGGCAGATCGGCTCGACTCCGCCGAAGCGGTCCCGGGGCTCGTCAACGAACGCTACGAGCGTGTGTGTGGCCGGTCGAGCTCGGCCGCGAAGAAACTCGCTGCGGCCTTCAGGATCTCGTTCGCCCGCTTCAGCTCGGCGTTCTCCTTCTTCAGCCGCTTCAGCTCGGCCGACTCCTCCGTCGTCGTCCCCGGTCTGGCCCCGGCGTCGATCTCGTCCTGACGGACCCACTTGCGCAGCGTCTCGGTCATGCCGATCCCGAGCTTCGAGGCGACCGCTTTCATCGCGGCCCGCTCGGTGTCGTAGTCGGTCCGCACCTCGGCGACCATGCGCACCGCACGACGGCGCAGCTCAAGCGGGTACTGGGAAGGACGTGCCACGACTCGATCCTCTCAGTGGACGTTAAGTCCGATCTTCCTCGGTTCGTGATCGCTCGATCGTGTGACTGATCGCTGGC
>NZ_JASKMT010000022.1 GCF_030124175.1 Streptomyces sp. 549
GCTTCACACACCAAAGGATGCCCAACACCAGGAAAGATCACTCAAGGTAACGAAGCACTACTAGTCCCCTCGCGACGGCGCTCCGGCCGCGGTGCACTGGATACCAAGCGAGTCAGCGGACCCGAGGAGACGCGCCATGGCCCACACCGCGGCTGACACCGCCACCGCCACCCAGTCACCGGCACCGGACATGCACAGGCTGGAGGTCGCCCATGTCGACGGAAACACCTACGCCGTCGACGTACGCGGCCACCGGCTACTCGTCGACCAGCCCGAGGACACCGGCGGGCAGGGCACCGCCCCCACGCCCACCGAGCTGTTCGCCGCGTCCCTGGCCACCTGCGTCGCCTTCTACGCCGGCCGATACCTGCACCGCCACGGCCTCGACCGCACCGGACTGCGGGTGCGGACCGGGTTCACGATGGCCACCGACCGCCCGGCCAGGATCGACGCGGTCCACGTACAGGTCCTGCCGCCTCCCGGACTGACCGAGCAGCGCCGTGCCGCCCTTCTCGCCGTCGCCTCGCACTGCACCGTCCACAACACCCTCCGGCAGCCGCCCGAGATCGTCATCGCACTGGAGCCATGAGCGTGTCTGCCCGCCCGCCGGGCCGCACGGAACAAACCCCCGGTCCGGCGTGTTGGAGCCTATACCCGCAGGGGTATAGAACTCGACCGGGAGAAGTGGAGACCGCCATGCCGACGGCTGAACTGACCAGGGACAACTTCGACGCGACCGTCACCAGCGCGGACATCGTACTGATCGACTTCTGGGCCGCCTGGTGCGGTCCCTGCCGCCGGTTCGCCCCCGTCTTCGAGCAGGCCGCGGACAGGCACCCGGACATCGTCTTCGGCAAGGTCGACACCGAGGCACAGCCCGAACTCGCCGCGAGCTTCCAGATCTCCTCCATCCCCACCCTCGTGGCCGTTCGCGACAAGACCGTTCTCTACGCCCAGCCCGGCGCTCTCCCCGCCCCGGCCCTGGACGACCTCATCGCCAAGATCCGCGCTGTCGACATGGACGACGTGCGCCGACAGCTCGCGGCAGGCACCGGAGACCGGGGCTGAACCGGGCGAAACGGCAAGGCCCGTCGGCAGGCAAGGCCCGTCCACATGGTCCCGCTCGGCGGGAGACGCAGGCGACATCACAAGCCGCCGAGCGCGGGCCTGCGAACCCGCGCCCGCGCCCGCGCACCGGTGCCGAGTGGCCCTCCTCGAGCAGGCCGATCGGCCTGCTCGGAGAGGCCGATCGGCCCCTCCGATCCGGTCGGTTTCCAGCCACGATGGTGAGCACAGTTCCCCCTGTACCACCCCTTGCTGAGGAGCCCCATGCTTTCGCCAGAGTCGGCCACCGTCGTCCGCGCCACCCTTCCTGCCGTCGGCGGAGCCCTGGACGAGATCACTGAGCGCTTCTACGGCACCATGTTCGCCGAACAGCCCGAACTGCTGGACGGGTTGTTCAACCGTGGCAACCAGGCCAGCGGCGGCCAGCGGCGCGCTCTGGCCGGTTCCATCGCGGCCTTCGCCCAGGCACTGCTCACCGACCCCGACGCCCGGCCGGACGCGCTGCTGTCCCGAATAGCCCACAAGCACGCCGCACTCGGTGTCACCGAGGACCAGTACACGGTCGTCCACAAGTACCTCTTCGGTGCCATCGCCGACGTACTCGGCGACGGCGTCACACCGGAGGTGGCCGCCGCGTGGGACGAGGTGTACTGGCTGATGGCCGGCGCCCTGATCGCCATGGAGGCACGCCTCTACCAGGAGGCCCAGGTCGACCCCCATCACCCGTGGCGGCAGTGGACGGTGGTGGAGCGGCGCGAGGAGACTCCAGACGCGGTCTCCTTCCTGCTCCGCCCCGCCGACGAGGACACCGTCCCGGCCGCCCGCGCCGGCCAGTACGTCAGCGTCAGGGTGCGGATGGCCGACGGCGTCCACCAGGTGCGCCAGTACAGCCTGTCGGGAGCCCCCGGTGACCGGCTGCGCCGTATCACCGTCAAACGGGTCACGAGTGTGGCCGACGCCCCCGAGGGCGAGGTCTCCAACCAGTTGCACCGCACCGCCAGGACCGGTGACGAACTCACCCTGTCCGCCCCGTTCGGCGACGTGGTCCTCGACGAGGGCGACAGCCCGCTGCTGCTGGTCTCGGCCGGCATCGGCTGCACCCCGATGGTCGGCATGCTCGAACACCTCGCAGGGACCGGAGCCACCCGCCCGGTGACGGTCCTGCACGCCGACCGCTCCCCGTCCGGCCATGCTCTGCGTGCGGACACCCGCCGCCTCGTCGGCCGACTGCCGGGCGCCCGGGCAGAGTTCTGGTACGAGGAGGACGCCGCCACCGAACCCGGCGCCCGCACCGGCCTGATGGACCTGGAGGGACTGGATCTTCCCGCCGACGCCGAGGTCTACCTGTGCGGCTCGCTGCCCTTCATGCGAGCCGTCCGCACCCAGCTGCTCCAGGCGGGCGTCCCCGCCCGCCACATCCGCTACGAGGTCTTCGGCCCCGACCTGTGGCTGGCCCACACGGAGGGCTGAGCCCGGGCGTCGCAGGGCCCCCGCACCTCGGGCACGGGGGCATGTACCCCCTCGGGGATACGCCTTGCGGACACTCCCTGAACGATGCACCCGCCACAACCGGCGGTCGCAGGGCCGCACGACTGGGCCGGGATGTGCCGCAGACGACGAACACCGGCCGCGTCGCGGACGGCGGACGGAACCTGGCAACGAGCACGTGCTCCTGCCGCCCCCGCGCCCACAGAAAGGCCTCCCCGCCTACGACGATGGCCATGGAGTCCGGCCGGTCGCTGAAGGGCCGTGCCTCCACTCCAGGAAGATCGTGCTCAAGGTGCCCGCCGGTACGGACGTTGGAGCCGTTCTCCGGGCCGCCGATGCAGAACTCGACGGACGATCCGTTCCTGCCGCGGAACTCACCGCTGATCCGCATCGCCACCTCGCAGCCCAGGTCCTGGGCCAGCACGGCGGCCTGGACCATGGCCTGAACGTCGTGTTGTGCGGCCACCCCGGGCCGGTCCCACTTGTGGTTCATGACGATGACGCACGTCTCACCGGGCCGCATGCCGAAGAACTGTGCCTTCCGGCGCAGTGCACGCGCGTTTCCGCCGCGCTGCCACGGCCAGACGAACACCGCGCTGATCATGCTGGTGAGCAATCCGATCGCCACGTTCAGCGTGACCCCCGCCACCACCGACCCCCTCCGTCGCCCCACCCTCCGATGTCTTCGGTCCACTGGCCGGAGTTGTGATGCGACGTCATTCTCCCCGCTCGGACGGGCGGCCGGAAGCACACACTTCCCGTCAGGGCACCTGAGCGCGACAATATGCTGGGGGCATACCCGTTCTCGCGCGGCGAGCGGCATGTGCGGCCACAGCCCGGCAGACCGTCTTGCCGCCCGCCGAAGTGGCCTGATGTGATGGCACATCGGGGGCCGACAAGGCTGGGGACGTCGGAGGGGTGCGTTTCATGGGCGAGGGAACTGCGGAGAACGGAGCGCGGTTTCGCATTCTGGGCTCGTTCGAATGCTGGGACGGACCGGACCGCGTCCGGGTGGGTGGCCCCGTACACGAAAGGGTGCTGGTCACCCTGCTGTTGGAACCTCAACGCGTACTCCCCGTCTTCCGGCTGGTGGAAGCCGTCTGGGATGACAACGCGCCTGCCACCGCTGCCCACCAGGTGCGCAAGGCGGTTGCCGAGTTGCGGCAACGCATTCCCGACGGACGGAACCTGATCGTCACCGAGGGTCCGGGGTACCGAGCGTTGACCACGCTCGAGCAGGTGGACCTGAGCCGGTTCACCGAGGGGTTGAGACAAGCCAGGGAGGCGACCGCTGCCGGACAGGGCTCGTACGCTGCCACGGCACTGCGTGAGGCACTCGACCTGTGGCGGGGCCCGCTCCTGTCCGGCAGCGGCGGCTCCGTACTCAGCGCGGCTTCCGCAGCGCTGGAGGAACGACGACTGACCGCCGTCGAGCAGCTCTTCGATCTACGCCTCGCCGCAGGCGAGACCGGCGAACTCGTCGGTGAGTTAAGAGAGTTCATCGAGGCGAACCCGCTTCGCGAGACGCTGCGCGGACAGCTCATGCTCGCCCTATTCCGGTCCGGACGACAGGCCGAGGCGCTTGAGGAGTTCACCAAGGTCCGCGAGTTCCTGGTCGACGAACTCGGCATCGGCCCCGGCGACGCCCTCACCGACCTGCACCACGCCATCCTGCGCAACAGCCCCGAGCTCGCCGCCCCGGCCCAGGCCGCCGGTCCCACACCGCTCACCCCGGAGGGCTCGCCCTCCACCCTCCCCTACGACCTGGGCGACTTCACCGGCCGCCAGGAGGAGGTCCGCCAGTTGCTCGGGTACGTGGAGGAGGCGCCCGGCGCCGGACCGCTCATCGTCGCCATCGACGGCATGGGCGGCAGCGGCAAGACCTCCCTCGCCGTACGCGCCGCCCATCAGCTCACCGACCGCTACCCGGACGCCCAACTCCACATCGACCTGCGCGGGTTCACGCCGGGCGAACAGCCGCTCAGTGCCGGGGCGGCTGCCGAGGCGCTGCTGCGCATGCTCGGAGCCCCCGGCGACCGCATCCCCGACGACGCCGAGGGCCGCATCGCCCTGTGGCGGCGCACCATGGGCTCCCGCCGGATGATCCTGCTGCTCGACAACGCCGTGGACGAGTCCCAGATCAGACCGCTCCTCGCATCCCCCACCCAATCCCTCGTCCTGGTCACCAGCCGCGCCCTGCTCGTGGACCTGGACGCCGCGCACACCGTCTCCCTCGGCGTCATGCCTCCGCACGACAGCGTCGCCCTCATCGAAGGCGTCCTCGGCAACGCCCGTGCGCGCGCCGAGCCCGAGGCGGTCGCGCAGCTCGCCGAGCTCTGCGGCCATCTGCCGCTCGCCCTGCGCATCGCCGCCGCCCGGCTGCGCAAGCGTCCCCGCTGGACCGTCCGCTACCTCGTGGACCGGCTCCGTGACGACGCCCACCGGCTGGCCGAGCTCAGTTCCGGCGAGCGCAGTGTCGAGGTGACCCTGCGGCTGTCCTACGAAGGTCTGCCGGCCGAGACCCGGGAGGCGTTCCGGCTGCTGGGCCAGCACCCCGGGGCCGAGATCGAGGTGTACGCGGCCGGAGCCCTGCTCGACAAACGGGCGCGGGACGCGGAGGACGTGCTGGAGTACCTCCTCGACATGCACCTGTTGCAACAGCACGAGACCGGTCGGTACGCCTTCCACGACCTGGTTCGAAGCTTCGCCCAGAACCTCTCGCGCGTCAGCGGCCGCCCTTCCCCGGAAACCGGGGGCGGGGACGCGGGGGCGGGCGACGAGGAGGCTGCTCGCGCCGTACGCCGCCTCCTCGACTTCGCGCTCAGCGCCACCGACGTGGCCTGCGACCTCCTCTTCCCCGGACGGGTCCGGATCCGCCGCCCCGCGCACCAGCCGCCTGCGGAGCTCCCGCCGCTGAAAACCCCCGAGCAGGCCCGGGAGTGGCTGGAGCGAGAGCAGGACTCGCTGCTGGCTGCCGTCTTCCTCGCGTTCCGCTGGGAACTGGACACGCATGTCGGGCTGCTCGCCGCCAACGTTGCCTTTCCGCTGGACCTTCGCGGACGCCTGGAGGAATTCCGGGAGTTGAGCCGCACCGCCGTCACCGCTTCCCGCAGGCTCGGCGATCCGGGGCTGCTGCGGCTGAGTCTGTCGAACCTCGCCGTCGCCTGCTGGAAGCTTGGCCGCTTCGAGGAGGGCATGGAGGTTTCGGAGGAGGCGTTCGGCCTGGCCGTCGACCTCGCCGACCGGCGCGGCGAGGCCAAGGACACCGGCGTCCTCGGTCTCCTGCTCAGCGCGCTGGGGCGGTACGCCGAGGCACTGCCCCGTCTGGAGCAGTCCATCGCGATCAAGCGGGAGCTCGGTGCGGAGCGCGCCGAGGCCGAATCGCTCACCAACCTCAGCAACCTGTACGCCGAATGCGGCCGTTTCCCCGAAGCCGTGGAGGCCGCCACTCGCGCCGTCACGCTGTCCCGCGGTATCGGAGCGGTCGACAAGGAGGTGGAGGGCCTCACCGATCTGGCGGTCGCCCGGCTCGGCCTGGGCTCGGTGGGCGAGGCCGCCGATCTGCTGCGCAGGGCCCGCAAGCTGGCCCTGGACGTCGTGTCGCCCGCCGACATGTCCCTGCTGCTCGCCCTGTCCGCCGAGGCCGCCGACCGGCTCGGCGACAGCGGCCAGGCCGCCGCGTGGGCGGAGTCGGCGCTCCGGGTCGCCGACCTGAGCGGCGCGCCGATGCGGGAGGCCGCGGTCAGCAACATCGTCGGCCGGCTGCACGCCCGTAGCGGTGGGTACTCCCGCGCCCTCGAACTCCACCAGCGGGCCCAGCGTGCGGCATCCGGCGTGGGTTACCGCATCGAGGAGGCACGCGCCCTGGCCGGCATGGCCCACGCGCTGGAACACCTCGGCGAACACGAGTCCGCTCGGGTCCACAGGTCCACGGCGGACGAGGCGTTCGACGCGATGGGGATCCCCACAGGGCGGAGGGCCTGAACGGTTCCGCGCCGCCGGGACGTTCACACACACCGGCCTTCCGGCACGTCCCTCATCAACGCGGACGCGCCGATGCCCCGATCCCGTGCGGGGAGCGGGGCATCCGGATGACGAGGGTACGGGGAACGAGGTCGGGGACCTCGACGGAGGCGGGAGCTCAGTTGGGGCCCTCACCGGAATCGGGAGCGGCGTTCGGCCCCTCACCCCGCATCGGAGTCACGTTGGGGCCCTCACCGTCGTTCGTCCCCGGATGCGGGGTGGCCGCGAGGGCGTGTGCGGTTCGGTCCGTCGTGTCCGCCGCGGCGGCGCTGCCCGCCCCCAGCGCAAGGACGGCTGCCGTGAGGATTCCCGCAATCGTCAACACCGTGTTCCGCATCTGATTTCCCGCTTTCCGGAATCGTCCTGCCTGGGCTTTCCTGCTGACAGAGACGACTTTCACGGAATCCGCTCCCGACCCGTTCCGCTTCCGCTACCCGCCCTTCCCGCCGGGCGGGAACGGAGCGGGAAACTCCACCCCCGACGCCGAAGGGCGCCGGGAACGCGCCAGGAACACAGGTGCGCGAAGGGCCCGCCACAGCGTGGCGGGCCCTTCGCGAGGTGGAGAGGTGGAGAGCTGCGGTCAGGCTGCCAGGCAGTCGCTGACCGCAGCCGTGCGGACCGCTAGCTCGGCGGAGGTGAGGGCGGTGAGCAGGGCGTGCCCGTCCCGCACCTCCCTCACGCCCGGAAGCGCCGTGATGCCCTCCGGCACGTTGTGCGGATCGGGCAGCGGGACGGCCGCGGCACATCCGACCAGCGTCGGCGCCTCCAAGGGCTTGCCCAACAGCGCGCGCACCAGTTCCCGTTCCGACACCAGTCCCGTGGTCAGCTCGATCAGCCGGGATGTCGGCCAACTGGTCTGCCGAGTGAGGGTGTTGATGATGCGAGGTCCCTGGGCGGTGAGCGCGATGCGGGTGAAGGCGTCACCGAACTCGTAGCCGGCGAGGTCGAGCAGTCCAGTGGCCAGGGCGCGGATCTCCGCCTCTTCCAGCCGGGTGAGCGGCGCGGGAAAGGTCTGGAGGGGGGCGCCTCCGCGTACCGTGTCGACGGCGCCGGCCCCTGACGCCGACCCGGCGGACGTCCCGTCCGCTCCCGTGAAGCGCAGTTCGACGATGCCGGTGACCCTGTGCATCCCTTCCGCCGTCAACGTCTCCACGCCGTACTCGATGTGGTTCGGCTGCGGCTCTTCCCGGTGCCCGGTGGGCAGCGCGACCGCCTCCCACTGGGGGCCGCTGAGTGTCAGCAGGCTCCGAATCCGTGACGGGTCGGCGAGCAGCCGGGCCGAGGCGGCCGGGTTGGGGGACAGCCCCATTTGTTCGGCCGTCTCCAGTACGGCGGCCAGAGTGCTCGCCTCGCCGCAGGCGATCAGCCTGCTCACCCGGTGGGTGCGGGCGGTCCGTGCGAGGTGCTCGCGGAGCACCTCGTCCGGGAAGCCGGTCACGTCGGTGACGGTGAGGACGTGGAAGCCGGCCTCCGTCGCCTCCGCCACCATCCGGGGCGACGGGGAGACGAGAAGGAGATGCCGCGGATCCGGGCGACCGGGTCCGACGGGTGACGTCATGTCTGTCCCCCCGCGTCCTGCGGGGCGGTCGTCGCGGTGGCACCGGTCTGCCACACGTCGGCGAGAACGCCGCCCTTCCCCCAGTGACCGGGGTCGACATCCCGCACGATGACGGTGACGGCGTCCTCGGGGCACCCAGCTATACGGGACACGCAGGCGGTCAGTTCACCGACCAGTTCCTGGCGTTGTGCGCGGTCGTTCCCTTTCCACCAGTCGACGGAAATCACGGGCATGAGGGCTCCTCTGCTCGACATCGGGTGAGTCGATGTGCGGTGGCGCCGGTGCACACCGGCGGGGCGGCGCACCGGAGAGTCGGTGAGCGGCGGGGGTGATGCTCCGGCGAGTGTGGAGGCGGCCGTTCCCGTCTGTTTCCCGGCACGTTCCCGCCGCCTTCCCCCGACGCCGCCCGGGATTCCCCCGAGCGGGAACGGGCCGGGACTCCAACGGGAAGGCGACCCGGCACGCTCTGTTCGGTCAAAGAGGCCCGCCCCGCCACTGGAGCCACGATGAGCCTGCTCAGTCCGACGAAGACGGAGTCGCATCCGGAGACCTGTCCGGCCTCCGACCCCGCCAGCGGCGCCGCGAGGCGCACCCCCGCCGCCACCCCCGCCTCCCCCACTCCCCGTCTGCTGTCCGCCCTCCGCGAGGACCTGCACGTCGTTCTCGCCCGCGACCCGTCCGTGCGGAGTGCGAAGGAGGCGGTACTCCACCCCGCGCTCACCGCCCTGTGGGCGCACCGGGTCGCTCACCGCATGCACGGCCGCGGGCTGCGGATCCCGGCCCGGCTGCTCGCCCGGTGGGCGCGCCGGGTGACGGCCGTCGAGATCCATCCGGGCGCGGTGCTCGGCCGCCGGGTCTTCATCGACCACGGCGCCGGCGTGGTGATCGGCGAGACCGCTGTCGTCGGCGACGACGTGACGATGTACCACCAGGTCACGCTGGGCGCGGTCGGCTGGTGGAGCGACAACAAGCGGCCCGAGGGCGACCGCCGCCACCCCGTCGTCGGCAGCGGCGTCGTCCTCGGCGCCAACTCCACCGTCCTCGGCCCGGTGACCCTCGGCGACCGCGCGGTCATCGGCGCGCAGGCCCTCGTCAACAAGGACGTCCCCGGCGGTGCCCGGGTGCTCGCGCCCACTGCCGTCATCAGGGAGCCGGGTCGCCGACCCGAGTTGATGGAGGACGTCTTCACCGTCATCGCCTCCGCGGGCTCCTGGTGACTCCCAGGGCCCCCGTACTCCCCGAAGCCCCTCGACTGCGAGAGATGAGAACCGTGACGACCACCGCACAGGCCCCCCTGGCCCACATCGCCCCCGTCCGTCCCGCAGTCGCCTCGCGCATCGAGGACCTCGTGGGCTCCACCCCGCTGCTGGAGCTGCGCCTGCGTGACCTGGCTCCCGGCGCCCGCGTGCTGGCGAAGCTGGAGTCCGCCAACCCGATGTCCTCCAGCAAGGACCGGGCGGCCCTCTACATGCTGCGCGCCGCCGAGGACCGCGGCGACCTCCGTCCCGGCGGCACCGTCATCGAGGCCACCTCCGGCAACACGGGCATCTCGCTTGCCGCCTTCGCCGCCTCCCGCGGCTATCGCTGTGTGATCGTGCTCCCGGACAACGCCACCACTGAGCGGGTCAAACTACTGCGCGCCTTCGGAGCGGAGATCGTCCAGACGCCGAGCGCGCTCGGCTACCCGGGGGCGATCGCCGAGGCGGAGCGGCTGCACGCCGCCACGGCCGGCTCCTGGTTCCCGTGCCAGCACGAGAACCAGGACAACGTCCGGGCGCACTACGAGACCACGGGCCCCGAGATCCACTCCGCAGTAGCCGCCACCGGCCGCCGCATCGCCGCGTTCGTGTGCACGGTCGGCACCGGCGGCACCCTCACCGGCGTCGCCCGCCACCTCAAGGAACAGGACCCGGACGTACGGGTGGTCGCCGTGGAGCCGGAGAAGTCACCGATCCTCTCCCTGGGTTACGCGGGCCAGCACCGGATCCCGGGCCTCAACGGCGGTTTTGTCGCCGACACCACCGACGTCACGCTCATCGACGAGGTGCTCACCGTCTCAGACGAAGGCGCCCTCGACACCGCGCACCGGCTCGCCCGCAGCCAGGGCCTGTTCACCGGCGTCTCCTCCGGCGCGGCCGCGTACGCCAGCGAGCTGGTCGCCCGCAGGCCCGAGTTCACCGACGGCGTGGTGGTGACGCTGCTGCCCGACACCGGGGAACGCTACCTGAGCATGTGGGAGGCCTGAGCATGAGCCACGCCATGTTCCGGGCGTACGCCGACGCGGTGAAGGCCGAGATCGGGGTGGCCACGACCACCCGTTTCATCGCCCTCGCCGAGACCACCGACGGCCGCTTCGGGCTCTTCCACCACTCGATGCTGCCGGGTGCCGGCGGCGCCGACCCGCACTACCACTCCCGGATCTCCGAGTCCTTCTACGTACTGACGGGCGAAGTGCGCCTGCACGACGGCACCGGCTGGCGCACCGCCAGAGCGGGAGACTTCCTGCACGTGCCGGAGAACGCTGTGCACGGCTTCCGCAACGAGAGCGACTCGCTCGTCGAGATGCTCATCATCTTCACCCCGGCGGAACACCGCGAGGGCTACTTCGAGGGCTTGTCCGCCCTCCTCGCCGACGGTAACCGTCCGTCCCGCGAGGAGATGGTCGCCCTGATGGAGAAGTACGACCAGTACGAGGTCGACGCCCCCGACACGGACCACGACCACCCACTCTCCGGAGACGGGCAGGGGCACCACGGCCCGGGCGACACGCACTCGCACCGGACCGCGCACGTCCACCACTGACCTCACTCACATCGCCCGGATCCGCACCTCACTCCCGATTGAGGAAACACACCATGAACCTCACCAACTGGGGCCGCTTCGTCCTGCTGGCCGCCCTGTGGGGCTGCAGCTTCGCCTTCATCAAGATGTCTCTGGAGGCCTTCGCGCCTCTCCAGCTCGCCTCGGGCCGCCTGATCGTCGGCGCTCTCGTCGTCCTCGGCATCCTCGCCCTGAAGCGGCTGACCCTGCCCTCCCGCAAGCTGTGGGGGCACATCGCCGTCGCCGCCGTCTTCGGCAACGTCATCCCCTTCACCCTCTTCGCCATCGGCGAGCAGTACACCACCGCGACCACCGCCGGAGTCATCCAGGGCGCGACCCCTCTCATCACGATGGGCGTCGCCGTTCTCGCGCTCTCCGAGGAGAGGCCGTCGACCCGCAAGGTGGCCGGTCTGATCGGCGGGTTCATCGGGCTGATCGTGGTCGTCGGACCATGGAACACCGACGGGTTCGGCACGCTAGGCGGCCAGCTCGCCTGCGTCGGCGCCGCAGCCAGCTATGCCGTCAGCTTCGTGTACGTACGCCGTTTCATCGCTCCCCACAAGCTGCCCGCCCTCTCCGTGACCGCCGCCCAGCTCGGCGCGGCCGCCGTCATCACCGTGGTGGTCACCACCTTCATGACCGGCTGGGCGCTGCACGGCGACCTGACCGCCAAGCCGCTGCTCGCGCTGCTGGTGCTCGGTGCCGCCTCCACCGGTATCGCGTTCGCCCTGCTCAACCGGCTGATCGCGGATGCCGGGCCGACGACGGCGTCCGGCGTGAACTACCTCGTGCCGGTGTTCGCCGTGATCGTCGGTGTGCTGGCCCTCGGGGAGCCGCTGACCTGGAACGTGCCGGTGGGCGGCGTCATCGTCATCGCCGCGCTCGCCCTCGCGGAGGGCCGCATCTCCGCCCTCCGCAAGCGCACGGAGGCCGCACCGCCGATGCCGGTCGCGCCCGCACGCGTACCGGAGAAGGCCTGCCCGTAGCCGGCGGGGCGCACCAGGAGCCGGACAACGCACCACACCGAGCCGGGGCCGGCGCGGACACCCTTCCGGGTGCCTGCGCCGGCCCCGGCTCGCTGCGCACTCAACCACCGTCGTCCACAAGGGTTCTGCGCCGCAGGGAGGGGCCGGGCGATCCGGGACGCTTCCCGGTCATGTCCCGCGCACCGGTAGCGGAGCGGGAGGACAGCGGGATCGGCCGGCGCGAACCTGAGGTCACAGGACGAAGGGAAGCGCCAGAACCGTTCTGTTCCCTCCCCCATTGCAAGGAGACCACCGCATCATGCGCACATCCACCTCGGGAACCCTCGACGCGTCCCCCCTCGGGGACGCCCGCATCATCGCTGCCGACGACTTCGAGTTCGCTGCGCTGCCCGGCCGGCGGACCACACTGGCCACTCCGGTAAGCCCCGCCGCGGGCGCCACCCATGTCACTCTGCACGTGGTGCGCATCGCGACGGGTGAGTCCTTCAGCCCCGAGGCGAGCGCCGACGAGGAGAACACCGCGGTCGTCTTCAGCGGCCTGGGCACCGCGACGGTCGGCTCCCGCACCCGCCCGGTCGGCCGTTCGCACGCCGTGTACGCGCCCACCGGGCAGACCCTGACCCTCACCGCGGGCGCGGAGGGCCTGACCGTCTACATCTGGCGCACCCCGCTGGCCGCCGGACGCCGCCCCGGCACGGACCCCGAGCCCTTCTCCAGCCTCTGGGACGAGACCACCCAGCTGCGCGGCTTCGGCGGCACCGGCCAGGTCACCCCCGACGCCGACCGCGCCACCATGAACTTCGTCTTCTGGCCCGGCAACGGCAGCAGCCAGCTCTGCCTGCACTGCGGCATCCAGCAGCCCGGCCAGACCTTCAACGTCCACCTGCACCCCGACAGCGACGAGGCGTTCATCGCCTTCGAGGGCGTCGGCCAGATGTACCTTCGCGACCGCTGGATCGATGTCGCCGCCGGCGACGTCCTGTACGCGGCGCCGGGTGTGCTGCACGGCGCGCGCAACCCGCACACCGGTCCCGACGCCCGGCGCTTCGTGACCTGCGGCGGCCCCAGCCCCTACGACCCGGCGCTCTACTCCGCCGCCGGCTTCATTTCCGACGTCAGGTGATATGAGCCATGTGCCGCATCCACGGATCCTTCCACGCCCGTACCACCGCCCAGGAAATGCGCGACGTCGCCGCCCTCCAGCACCACGGCGGGCCCGACGCCCAGTCCTTCGCCCAGCACTCCGGCTGGGCCCTCGGCAACAACCGGCTGTCGATCATGGACCCAGAGGGCGGCGCCCAGCCGTACCGCCTCGGCGACATCACCGTCGTCTTCAACGGCGAGCTCTACAACCACGACCGCCTGCGCACCGAACTCATCCGGCAGGGTTTCCACTTCGAGGACCGGTGCGACGGCTCGATCCTGCCGGCGCTGTACCTCACGTACGGCGAGAGGTTCGCCGAGCAGCTCGACGGCATGTTCTCCGTCGCCGTCATGGACCTTCGGGCCGCCCCGCGTCTGGTGATCGCCACCGACGCCTCCGGGATGAAGCCCCTCTACTACCACTGGGAGGAGCGCGGCGGCCGGTTCCACTTCGCCTCGGAACTGCCCGCACTGCTCGGCTTCACCGACGTGCGCCCCGGCGAGGACGAACTGGGCCTGCACACCTATCTGTCGGCCAAGACGCCGTTCGGCCGGCGCACCATGTTCCGGGGCGTCGACGTGCTACCGCCGGCCGCCACCGCGGTCGTCAGCCGCGAGGGAGGCATGCGCCTCACCACCCGGCGGATGGGGTACGAGAGCGCGCCCCCGGTCCGCGAGGAGCGCAGCCTCTCACATGCAGGCGGCGAACTGCGCGAGCTGCTGACCCGCGAGGTGTCCCGGCTCCTCGTCGCCGACGCCCCGGTCGCCGCCATCACCTCCGGCGGTCTCGACTCCAGCCTGGTCACGGCACTCGCCGCCCGCGCCCTGCGCGACCGCGGTGCGGCCGACGCCCTGCACACCTTCAACATCGCCTACACGGGCGACTGGCCCGGCGACGAACGCGCCTTCGCCGCCGAGGTGTCCCGGCACACCGGCACCGTCCACCACCAGGTGGAGATCGACCCGGCCACCTTCCCCGACCTGATGGGCGACGTCGTCCGGCACCTCGGCCAGCCCAACGCCGACCCGATCACCCTCAGCACCTTCTCGCTCTTCCGGGCGGTCCGCGACGCCGGGTTCAAGGTCGCCCTCACCGGTGACGCGGCCGACGAACTCTTCGGCGGCTACGCCCGGATGACACAGGCGCTTGCCGCCCCCGAGGGCGCGGACTGGGCCGGGGCCTACCTCGACCACCTGGCCGCGGTGCCGCGCTCGCTGCGCGAACACCTCTACACCAGCGACTTCGCCGCCCAGGTCCACCACCACGGCACGGCCGCCATGCCGCCCGGCCTCACCGAGATGCTCTCGCACGGCCCGGGCAGCCGTCTCCAGCGGATCTGCCGCGTCGAGCAGCGCTACCGGCTGCCCGCCTACCACCTGCGCCGGGTCGACCACCTGTCGATGGCCAGCTCGGTGGAGGCCAGACTGCCGTTCTGCCAGCCCAGCGTCGTGCGCTATGCCGCGACGCTGCCCGACCACCACCGCACCCTCCCCGGCACAGGGGTCAAGCGCGCCTTGTACCGAGCCGCCGACGGACTGCTGCCGGACAGTGTCCTGAACCGCCCCAAGCAGCCGTTCACCCTCCCGATCACGGCGATGCTGGCGCCGGGACAGCGGCTGTGGTCGACGGCTCGCGACGTGCTGTCCCCGCAGGCGCTTCGTGCCGACGGGCGGCTGCGGTACGAAGCCGTGGACGCCCTGTTCACCGAACAGTCGATGCGGCCGTCCGACCAGGTGTCGCTGGCCCTGTGGGCGCTGATGTCGCACCAGATGTGGCGCACCGAGTTCTTCGGCGCGGCCTCGGGGGCCATGCTGCGCACCCCCGAACCGACGGGGGCGGTCGCGTGAACGTCTCCCTCGCCAAGGCGCACGGCGCACCCTGTCCCACCGCCGTCCTCGACGGCCGAGCCTTCTCCGAGTCCGAACCGGAACTCCTGAGCGCGCTGGCCGACCTGCGGGCCGACCTGCGCGGCCAGGGTGCGGGCGACGTGCTGAAGAACGCCATCGTTCGGCCGTCCCGGCACCCGCTCTTCGACCTCGACTACCGGTTCGTCCAGTCCCTTCCGCACAGCCACGACAGTTTCGACCTGCGCGGCTCCTGCGGGCACTCGATCCTTGCCGCCGTGGAGGCAGCCGCCCGCACCGGCATGATCCAGCCGCTGGTGCCGGGCTGCCGGGTCCGGGTCAACGTACTGAACAACGGTGACAACGTGGTCTGCGAGACCGAGAAGACCTCCGACCGCGGCACCCGGTTCACCGCCCACTTCCTGTGCTCGCCGCCGCTGCGCCCGCCCGAGCTGCTCATGACGGGCGAACCGGTCACCGACGTCCCCTTCGAAGACCGGTCCGTGCCCGTCTCCTTGGTGTCGATGGGCAACCCGTATGCCTTCGTCGACGCCTCCCACCTCGGGGTGAGCGGCCCCGACGCGCTCTTCGGGGACGATCCACGGCTGTTCACCGCCATGACCCGGCTGCGGGTCGCGGTCTGCGAGTCGCAGGGCTGGGACACCTTCGGGGCCTTCCCGAAGATCGCCGCCCTGCTACCGCAGGAGGGCGGCGGACTGTTCGTGCGCGCCGTGTCCGTACCGTCCTGGCACCCCACGGTCGCGCTGACCGGCGCGATCTGCCTGGGCGCCGCCGCCGGGATCGCGGGCACCGTGCCCTGGTCACTGGCCGGACGGACGGCGCGGAACCCCGACACGCTGCTGACGGTGCGCACCCCCGGCGGGTGCGTACGGGTCGCCGCCCACTCCACGCAGGACCCCGACCACGTGCGCAGGCTCGCCTGGGTGTCGGTCGCCGAGAAACAGGTCGAGTACCGGGGGCTGCTGCGGCGCTCCCGGACCCCGGCCGCGCAACCCGGTTCCGCAGCCGGCCCCCGTATCCCCGTACTCGCCACGTCCGCCCACCGATCCGAGGAGGCCCCGTGGGTTCCGCTGACAGCCTGACCACCGAGCGCGGGAGTACACCGCCGCGGACGCTGCCCGACTCGTACGACGTCGACACGTACGCGAAGACCGGCCCCCACCCCGCCGGTCGCGCCGATCCCGGCCGCCCCGCCCCCCTCGCGCCTTCGCCGGAGGTACTGAGCCGTCTGGCGGCCTGTGCCGAGGCGGCCGACCGCAGCGGGGAGCCGGACCGCGAGGCCGTCGCCGTGCTGCGCGAGAGCGGGCTGCTCGCTCTTGTCGTCCCCAGGTCGTACGGCGGTGCGGGAGCCGAGACGGTGGCGCTCAACTCCTGTATCGAGCAGGTCGCCACGGCGAACGCCTCCGCAGCGATCATGCTCTTCCAGCACTGCGCCGTCACCAGTCGGATCGTCGAGAACGGCACTCCCGCCCAGCACCGCGAGATTCTGCCCAAACTGGCCGGCGGGCAGTGGCTGGCGGCTTCCGCCTGGTCGGAGAGCGGGGCGGGGGCCGACAAGAAGAACCTCTCGACCCTGGCCCGCCGCACCCCCGACGGGGGCTGGCTGCTGGACGGCGCCAAGTCCTTCACCACCAGCGCCGGGCTCGCGGACGTCTATCTCGTCCTGGCGCAGTCGCAGGAGGAGCAGCCCTCATCGGCGCCCTCTGCGCCGGACACCGGGTACGGGGCCGCCGGTCAGACCTTCTTCCTCGTCCCCGGCGAACACCCCGGCCTGGTGCCCGACACCTCCCTCCGGCTCACCGGAATGCGCGGCTCGGCCACGGGTTTCGTGTCGGTGCGGGATTGCCACGTCCCCGACACCGCGCGGCTCGGCGCACCGGGCGTCGCCGCGTCCATCATCGCCCGCGTCCGGAACAGCGGTGCCTCGCTCGGCGCGGTCGCCGTGGGAATCGCCCAGGCCGCGCTCGACGCCGCGCACGAGCACGCCACGCGCCGGGGGCTCTACGGCCACCAGGCGGTGCGCCACCGTCTGGTGGACCTGGCCACTCAGATCGAGTCCGCCCGCGGCGTGGTGGAACGTGCCGGCCGCCGCACCGCGGCCGACCCGGGACTGACCACCCTGCACTCCAAGCTGGCCGCCTCCGCGGCGGCCGAGCGGGTGGTGGGTGACGTGGCCCAGTTCCTCGGCTCGGCGGGATACGTCGAGACACACCCGATCAACCGGTTCGGGCGCGACGCCCGTGCCGTCGCCCTGATGGGACCGACCAACGACCTCTGCAAGGAACTGGTGAGTCTGTCGTGGAACCGTTGAACACCGCCCTCTCGTCCCGCACGTCCCCGGCGTCCGGCCACACCGGCGAAGCCGACCTCGTGGTGGAAGGGGGCCGTCTTGTCACCCCCGAGGGAGTCCGCGAGGGCGCCGCGGTCGTCCGCGACGGCCGCATCACCGCCCTCCTCGCCCCGGGCGACCGGCTCCCCTCCGGGCCACGCCTGGACGCCCGCGGCCGGTACGTCCTGCCGGGCCTGATCGACTCCCACGTGCACTTCCGCACCCCCGGTCTGGAGCACAAGGAGACCTGGGAGCACGGCAGCCGGGCCGCCCTCGCGGGCGGCGTCACCACGGTCATGGATATGCCCAACACTCGGCCGCCCTCACTCGACGCGGCCTCGCTGCAGGCCAAGGCGGCCCTGATCGCGGGCCGCTCCTACGTGGACCACCATTTCCACCTGGGGGCGGATCCCGACCACCCCGAGGTCCTCGCCGACCTGGACCCGGCGGTCGCGACCTCGGCGAAGGCGTTCATGGCCGGTCACCACACCGCGCCCGTGGTCTTCCGCGAGGCACACGAGCTGGAGGCGGCCTTCGCCGCCGCTGCGCGCGGCAACGTGCGCCTCGTGCTGCACGCCGAGGACCAGCACGTCTTCGACCTGCTGGACTCCCGGAGCGGCGATCCCGAATCGTACGACGCCTACGAACCGCACCGGCCGCGCTCCGGGGCGATCGTCGCCGTGGCCAAGGTCATCCACCTTGCCCGCACCCACGGCACCAAGGTGCACGTGCTGCACGTGTCGTCGGCAGAGGAGACCGACATGCTGGCCGCGGCGGCGGCCGAGGGGCTGCCGATCAGCTTCGAGGTCACGGGCCACCACCTGTCGTTCACCGACGACGACACGGTCAGGCGCGGCCCGCGCACCCGGCTGTCCCCCGCGATACGCGCCGCGCGCGACCGGGAACGACTCTGGCAGGCGGTGCTCAGCGGCGAGGCCACCACCGTCGGCAGTGATCACGCCCCGCACACCGTCGAGGAGAAGAACCGCCCGCCGGCCGAGGCGCCGCCCGGCCTGCCCGGCGTCCAGGAACTCGCCGTGTCGATATGGACCGGCCTGCTCGCCCGCGGTGTCGAGGCCGACACGGCGGCCGCCCACCTCGCGCGGCTGATGGGCGAGGGACCCTCGGAACTGTTCAGACTGCCGGGCAAGGGCAGGCTGGCGGTCGGCGCGGACGCCGACCTCGCGCTCCTCGACCCGGCCGCGCGCTGGCAGCTGTCAGCTGAGCACGTCCAGTCGCTGTGCGGTTGGTCGGCATACGAGGGCTGGACGTTCACCGGACGGTTCACGACGGTGGTGACGGGCGGCCGGGTGGCCTGGGACCTGGCCCACGGCACGGTGGGCGAGCCACGCGGCCGATGGCTGCGGGGGCCGGCCCGGCGTCTCCCCGAGCCGACTCTGCCGACGGTGCCGCACCGGGAGCTGGAAGGGGCGTCCCGATGAGCGCCTCAAGCATGCTCGCCGAGTCCGCGGCGCCGGGTCCGACCACGACGTCTTCCCGGGACTCCGGGGCATGGTCCACAGCCACGGTTCCGCCCCGGGACCCCGGGGCGCGGTCGTCAGCCGTCGCATCCGCCAGGGAGCCCGACGCGCCGGACCCGGTCATGTCGCGCGACATTCCTGCCGACGAGTTCCGCGCCGCAATGGCCTCCCTCGCCGCCCCCGTCACGGTCGTGACGTGCTACGACGACACGGGAGCCGCACGGGGTCTGACGGCGAGCGCGGTGTCCTCGCTGTCGCTGGACCCGCCACTGCTTCTGGTCTGCCTGGACCGGGGATCGCGTACCCACGCCGTACTGACCGCCGCGACCGCCTTCACCGTCCATCTGCTGGGCCCGGCGAACGAGGCCCTGGCACGGCAGTTCGCCGGTCCCACCGCACAGCGATTCGAGGGCGTCTCGCTGGCCACCGGCGCGACATCACGTCACGCGCCCCAACTCGCGGACTGCGCACTGCGGTTGACCTGCGCCCGGCATGACGTGATCGAGGCGGGAGACCACACGATCCTGGTGGGCCGGGTGGCGGTCTCCGACTGCCTGGGCAGCCCGGCGGGCGGCCTGGTCTGGCATCACAGGGGCTTCGCGCTCGCGAGGCCTGCGGAGGCAGGCTGACCGGGCGGGAAAGCTGGCGCCGCGTGCGGCACTTCCGACGCGGACGCCGCGTGGCGTGGTCACGGTGATGCGAGGAGCGCGGGACGAACGGCGGCTCGACCGGGAACCCGGTCGAGCCGCCGCGGCTGTGCGGGGGCGCCGGCCCCGTGGTCCTACCGGCGCCCGTTTGGCCTCAACCGCGGACAGGCCGCACAGCTTCGCGCTCAGCGTCAGCTGCCCTCGGCGCCTCCGTCCAGCATTCGCCACCTGGGCAGGGGGACCTGCTCAACAGGGAGCCTGACGCCCCATCAGAAAGTGGGTCAGGAGCGTCATTCCGTCATCGGAGTATCGCCCGTAACGCCCGCACCGCACTTCACGCACACGCACAAAGCACCAGTTCAGACGTCCTTCCCCACCGGCTCCAGCACCGCGAGCGTCTCGAAGTGGTGCGTCATCGGGAAGAGGCCGCCAAGTGAGGGACGTGGCATACCGGCAGGTCAACGGCTGTTCTTCGGTCTGTCTGAGGAGTATTGGGGCACCTGGAGCGTCCAACGAGCGTCACGACTGGCCGGAGGGGATTCCTCGCCCAATCGCTTCGGCCAGGTCTGTCAACACGACGTCAGCCACCAGTTCCTCAACGACGGCGGTGCCGAGTTCGGTCAGGGCACGGGCCAGCTCTTCCGAGGAGCCTCGGTGAGGCGACAGGTCCGTGCAGTGTGAGGGCGGTCGCGGCGGGGTAGTCCGCCGCTGGCATGCGGCGTCGTCGATGAGGAGACGTAGCACCGAGTGGCGCAGCCTCAGATTGCATTGTGCATCAGCACCGGCACTCTCGGTGTGCGTCTCGCTGACGACGTTCCGACACCCCGTCCAGGAGACCGGGTCAGGTAGCAGCTCTACGGAGCTTGCCGCTTCCTGCGAGGCGACTGCGTAGCGCCGGAACTCCTGCTCCTGCGCGACCGCGCCATCGGAGCGGCGGCCGGAGAGCTCTCGTCTGCGGCGAGTGGCCTGACGGCGTGCGGCTCGCGCGCCTCGATTCCCTCGGTCCCGGGGATGGGGTCCGCCTGTATCCGTGCGGGAGCGGAACGACGGGCGGTGTCCGGGACGGGCAGGACATTCCGACGCTGCAACTCGGCGACACTGACCAGCGGTGACGTGAGAACACGGTTGAGCAGCTCGTTCTGATCCGACTGCAACTCGACCAGATGCCACAGGACGGCCAGCACGTGCTGGAGTTCCTCGCTCCAGGCAGGGTTCCACCGGTCGGGCCGGATGTGGTCCAGCTGGCTGACGGCCCTGCGAGACGGTGGTCCCGTCCTGCGTTTCAACCAGCCGTCGAGAACGTTCTGCCCGCTTACCTGGTAATCCCGCATCTGTTGAGTCACTGACCCGAAAACACCTTGCCCAAAATGGAGTTCCAGACGGTCTGAGTCGTAGTCGAAACTCTCGGGTAGCTCACCCCTCCCGACCTGTCTTTGGTAAGTGATCGCTGGCTGTGCGGTCGCCCAGACCCCCTGGGGCCCGCCAGGCCTTCCATCCACCGGGTCCACCAGCCTCTCTCCGAAGACGGAGGCCCAGATCACCTTCCGCCCGATGTGCAGCGCCTCCGACCACAGCGTGGCGTCTCCGGTGAGGGGTACGCGGACGCCGACGGTCGTGAGTTCGTCGGCGAAGCGGGACCGGAATCCGGGGTGAGCCGTGATTGCGGCGATGTACGCGGCCAAGTCCTCTACGGAGACGGGCAGCCCACCGAAGGAGTTGCGAAGGTGCTGGAGAAGGCCGGGGGTCGCATTGGAGGTGCCGTCCTTCTGCAGGAGAGGTATCACCCTGCCGCCACCCCAGCCGGCGAAGTGATGCATATCCGGCATCAGCGCAGTGAACAGAGTGGCGGGGCCGTCACCGAACCGTTCGGAGTGCAGCTCCACGATGTACATCTGGTCCTCGGCCCGGTTGTCCCACAGCTCCGGCGAGCATCTGTCGAGGACCCTGTTGTCTGGGATGATCCACTGCCGATCGAAAGGGCGGAAGGCCACAGGCACTGGTTCCGGACACTCGGGACCTGCCTCCAGCATCGACCGCCTTCCCTGTGTCGAGCCCGGGAGCGGCTTCACCGGCAGGTCGACGGCACGGCCGCCCTTGGTCTCCCTGAACAAGGCGCGCTTCTCGGCGATGTCTGTTTCGGCGGTCAGTCTCCGCCACCGGGAGCGCAGTGTGTCGGGGTCCGAGGAGTAGACCCATGTCCGCTTGGGCAGGATGCCGGGCACGGTCCATGGCAACAGATCGTTCAGTGCGGGATAGGTGTCCCATGCTCCGAGAGCCGCGGGCGTGAACGGGGCCTGAACGTCCTCACGTACCGGACGCCACTGGTCACTGTCGGGCCCGAGGGCCTCCAGCTGCGTGTACTTGTCTTCACGAGTGCTGCCGTCCAGAGCAACGTACCTGATGCGGGCGGGTGCGGTGTTGGCGCTGCTGCGGACGAACACGGCGATCGTCAACTGCTGTTGAACGTCTTCGAAGAGGCGTGTCCGCAAAGGTGGCTGGATACCCTCCGGGCTGAGGTCGATGATCCAGCCCTCGGAACAGGTCTCACGCAGGTACTTCCTCATCCCTCGGAATCCGGGCCCGCTGAGGAAGCCCGCGGTGCTGATGAAGGCGACGATTCCGCGGTCCGACTCGGAACGATGCTGTTCGAAGACTTTGAAGGTGGCCCAGCGCCAGAAGTAGACGTACAGGTTCTTGAGCTTGTTCTCGTGCACTCCGTTTCTGCCACCGAGGCGGAAGGCATCGAGCAGAGGTGCTTTGTGATCACCCTCGCGGCCGTTCTCCACCCAGCCGCCCTCCCCCTCGGCTCTCTCCCGGTCCGGAGGGTTGCCGATCATGACGGTGACCTTCTGCTCGCGCTTGATCCAGTCCGCCTTGCGGGTGTTCTCGACCAGAGGATCCCCATCGGGCAGGAAGGTAAAGAGCGTGGCCCTCTCGTAGGGGTCTGCAAGGGTGTCGGCGAGATGGAGCCGCAGATCGCCGAGTTGAGTGTCGGTGACTTGCTCGCGGAGGGTCTGGGTAATCCTCATCTGGGCGACCGCGTAGGCGGCCATCTGACGCTCGAAGCCGATCAGCCGGCCCGCCAGCTGTTCCACCGCTTCACCGCGGAAACCCTCCCCACGGCGGGAGCGTTCTTCGGCGACCCTGTCGATGATCTCGCTGAGGAATGTGCCGGTGCCCATGGCGGGGTCGACGATCGTCACCTGCTCGTCCGCGAAGCCCTCCACACAGTTCAGACGGGTGCGCAGGACAGCATCAGTGAAGCGGACCATCTCCTTCACCAGACGAGGTGGGGTGTAGTACGTGCCGGAGCGTTTACGCAGATCGCGGTCGTACTCCTGGAGAAAATCCTCGTAGAGATGAACGTGGGCGTCGGGCGTCCGGGCTCGGATCGTCTCCCAGTCAACAGCATCGACGACCTGCACGAGCGTGTCGATTCGGCGCGCGAACTCGGCGTCCACCGTCTCCGTCAGCAACTGCAGGGCTCGACCCATGACCGTGTTCTCGGCCTTCAACTCACGTGCGACGTCAACGAAGTTGCGGTCGGCGAGCGGTACGTTCTCGATACGGGCCAGCAGCAGGGCGAAGGCGATCGTCTGGGTGTAACGGTCAGCGAAGAGGTGGTCGGGGTCTTGCCCGTCGGTTGAGGGGAAGAGCACCTTGCTCCAGTGGTGCGCCAAGGCGGTGAAAGGCTTGGGAGCCCGCCGGCGGCTGCGCGGACCGTCTGGCGTTCTGCGTTCGAGGGCGAGCTGCTCCAGCACCTCCTCTCGCAGGTACTGGCACAGCGGAGCGATAGATGACACCAACTGACCAACAGCAGTGATGGGTTGAGGCTGCCACCCGAGAAATTCCCGCAGCAGATCCCGAAACGCCACTCCTTCGGCTTCGCTGGTACGCAACCGACTGCCGGACCGGTACAGATCACCTTCGAGCCGAGCCGTACGGAGAGGCCGCGAACCGCCTCGGTACAGGCACCAGGTGTGACCATTGCTGTACAGCACGTTGGGCAGCCGACGCATCAGCTCCCACTGCTCCCGGTCCCGCTTCGTGAAGCCGCCAGGCGTGATGTCGTGCCCGGGGGATTTCAGCTCGAGGAAGCCGGTGATGCGCCCCGATGTCTCCACCGCGTAGTCCGGACGCACTCGAGCCTCGGGCAAGGGATACTCAGGATGAAGGCGAGGGCTCAGCTTCCAGCGCGCCCCGAAAGCCTCCAACAGCTTCGCCACTGGCAGGCTGATGGACGCCTCCGTGTCGCTGACCCTCAGCCGCTCATTGCACTCGGATCCAAAGTCCGCAACGAGAGCCTGTACCCACTCCTCTGGCATCTTGCCCCCCTCCAAGTTACGGACGCGGACGATGAATCACCGCAGACACAGCTTGTTGGAGGCGAAGGGACCGGCTCAGCGCGCACGGGGGGCGCGGGAGGGGCACAGACGGCGCGTTCCGAGACCGCTGGGAAACGAGGGGCGGGTGTTGGTCGGGAGGAGACCGCCGTAGCCGATATGGAACTTGTTGCTGCCCTAACGGGAAGGCTCTCTCGAAACGTCACTTGCGCGCCGAGTGAACCCTCCGTGTCGCGAAGGGATACGACTCAACCCGCTGAACGAACGGATCCCACAAGAACAGGATCAGTCCGCCCGGCGGACTGCCAAAACCCAGCACCGCTCACGGAACCTCATCTCGTTCCGTACCTCATGACGTCCGAAGGTCAGGAAACGGGGAACCAGACCGACAGACGCTTGGCAATGGCCGGTACATCGACGTTGTCCTGCGCGACGTCCTCGACGAACGGACCGGCAATGGAGGCAGGTGGTGGGACGGTACTGGCGCCGACGCCATTGAGCCGCAGGAAGACACGCATGGCGAGCCAGGCGGTGCGCTTGTTGCCGTCGATCAGCGCATGATTGCGGGCAATGGAGTGCAGCAGTGCCGCGCCCTTCTCGTGCAGCGTGGGATAGAGCTCGGTCCCGAACACATTGGCCCGGGGCCGTTCGATCGCTGACACCAGAAGCCCCATGTCACGCACGCTGTGCTCCGTGCCGTTGACCTTGCGAGCAATGGCCAGGATCTCGTCGATCTGGATGTAACGCACCTCGGTCACTTCAGGTAGTCCAGGATCTCCGCATCGCTGTCCATCAGCTCGGCCAAGACGTCATCGACCCTCAGCTCGGCCCGATTCTGGGCCTCTCGGATGGCTTCGATGGCGAGTTCCTGCTTGCTGCGGCGCTCACGACTGGCACGCTCGGTGAGCTTCGCGTCAAGGTCGTCGGGGAGCCGGAGTGTCATCGCCATACAGCCATGATACCGGACTGGTATCTAGGTGGCTAGGTGATACCAGCCACTCGAGACGAGACCTCGGACCACGGCGTCTGTGGCCCTGACGGGCCACGCTCTCGGATCCAAGGAGTGACGGGCTCGATGGAATCTCGCGTCGCCGCTGGGACGGTACAGCGGGGCCGCCGGTAGTGGAGTCCTTGCCCCATGCCGGTGGTCCAGTCCGCACAGCCCCCAGGCGGGGGGCGTGAAGTTCGGGCTTCCGTTTCGAGCGTCATCTGAGCGTCAAAAGTTTCCGAACGAGACCCTGAAGGCGTCGCCGGTGCAAGCGCCTCCCTCATGAACACGCAGGTCAGCCGGCCTACAAGGGCCGATCCGTCAGCTCGACCCGCCACACGGAGGAAAACAGGTCAAGCACCCCACCCGGACCGCGAAATCGCAGGTCACACACCCTTTGCAGCAGGCTCCAGCACCGCCACCGTCTCGAAGTGGTGCGTCATCGGGAAGAGGTCGAAGGCGCGGACGAAGCGGGGCTTGTAGCCGGCGTCGGCGAAGTATTTGAGGTCTCGGGCGAGGGCGGCGGGGTCGCAGGCGACGTAGGCGATGCGGCGGGGGCCGAGGGCGGCGAGCTGCTGGACGGTGCGCTTGCCCGCGCCGGCGCGGGGCGGGTCGAGCACGACGATGTCGGCCTCGGTGATGCCGGTGCGGGGCAGGACCTGGTCGACCTTGCCGTGTTCGATGCGGACCCGGTCGAGGTCGGCGAGGTTGTGGCGGGCGTCCTCGACGGCGCGCTTGTCGGACTCGATGCCCAGGACGGCGCCCTGGTCGCCGATGCGGTCGGCGATCGCGCCGGCGAAGAGGCCGACGCCGCAGTACAGGTCGAGTGCCATCTCGCCCTTGCGCGGCGTGAGGCCGCGCATCACCGCGTCGACGAGCATCTCGGCGGCCTGCGGGTGGACCTGCCAGAAGCCGCCGCCGCCGACGCGCCAGGTGCGGCCGTCGGCCCGTTCGCGGACGAAGGGCCGTCCGTGCACGCGGTGGATGGCCTGGTCCTTCTCGCCGACGCGCAGCACCGAGACGGGCTGGTCGAGTTCGACGATCGGCAGCCGGCCGCCGGGGCGCGGCGTGAGCACGACCTGGCGGTCGTGGGAGCCGACGGCGGCGATGGCGTCGACGGACTCGATCTGCGGCCACTCGCGTTTCTCGATGCCCAGTGCGGAGATCTCGGGTGCGGCGATCAGGCAGCGGTCGATCGGCTCGACCTCGTGGGAGCGGTGGCGGCGCAGGCCGGCGCGCCCCGCCTCGTCGACCGCGTACTGGACGCGGGTGCGCCAGCCGGGGACCTCACCTGCGGGCAGCTTGTCGCCGGGGGCGGGCTCGACGGTGCCGTCCCACTTGACGTCCTCGGGGGTGAGCCCGGCGAGACGGGCGAGTTGCTCGGTGAGCACGTCGGCCTTCAGCCGCCGCTGCGCGCCGGGCTTCGCGTGCTGCCAGTCGCAGCCGCCGCACTTGCCGGGGCCGGCGAAGGGGCAGGGCGCCTCGACGCGGTCCTTGGACGGTTCGAGGATGTCCACGGCGTCGGCGCGCAGGAAGCGGGACTCGGCGTGGCCCTCGGTGACGCGGGCGGTGACGCGCTCGCCGGGCAGGGCGTGGCGGACGAACAGCACGCGGCCTTCGGCGGTGCGGGCGACGAAGTGTCCCCCGTGGGCGACCGGGCCGATCTCCACCTCGTACTCCTGGCCGACCAGCGATTCGGCGGCGGTCTCGGTCATGCGGGGTGACTCCAGGAGTACGAGGGGTGCCCGGCGCACGCACAGGGGTGCGCGACGGGCGAAAGGACGGCAGCCTTCCACTCTACTGCGCGTAGGCGGCACCCGCGCACACGCCCGAGCACCGCACCGCCCCACCCCGCAAAGTGACGCACAAGCGACGCATGTTGCGGGCGCCCCGGGGCTGGCTGAGGATGGCGGGTGACGCGTGTCCCCTGCTCGAAGGAGGCGTCCGCACGTGGCGGGAAGCGGAGACGGTGACGCAGACGCGAGCCCGGAGGCGATCGGCACGGAAGCGGGCCCCGGCAGGCTCTGCCTGGTCACCGGGGCCACCGGATACGTCGGCGGGCGGCTGGTGCCGGAGCTGCTGGCGGCCGGGTACCGGGTGCGCTGCCTGGCCCGCACGCCGTCGAAGCTGCGGGACCACCCGTGGGCGGACCGGGTGGAGGTCGCGACCGGGGACGTGACGGACGAGGCCTCCGTCCGGGAGGCGATGCAGGACGTGGACGTCGCCTACTACCTGGTGCACGGCCTGAGCGGCGGCAGGGACTTCGAGGAGACGGACGGGCGCGCGGCCCGCGTCTTCGGCCGCCGGTGCAAGGCCGCCGGGGTCGGCCGGATCGTGTACCTGGGCGGTCTGACGCCGGCCGGGGTGCCGGAGTCGGAGCTGTCGCCGCACCTGCGTTCCCGTGCCGAGGTGGGGCGCATCCTGCTGGACTCGGGGGTGTCGACGGCGGCGCTGCGGGCGGCGGTGATCATCGGATCAGGTTCGGCTTCGTTCGAGATGCTGCGGTACCTCACCGAGCGGCTGCCGGTGATGGTGACGCCGAGCTGGGTGGGCACCCGGGTCCAGCCGATCGCCATCCGGGACGTGCTGCGGCTGCTGGTGGGCTGCGCCGAGCTGCCCGGTGACGTGAGCCGCAGCTTCGACGTCGGGGGGCCCGACGTGCTGACGTACCGGGACATGATGCAGGGCTACGCCCGGGTGGCCGGGCTGCCGCGGCGGCTCATCGTGCCGGTGCCCGTGCTCACGCCCCGGCTGTCGAGCCACTGGATCGGCCTGGTCACGCCGGTGCCGCGGGCCATCGCCAGGCCGCTGGCGGAGTCGCTGCGGCACGAGGTGGTGTGCACCGAGCGGGACATCGAGCGGTACGTGCCTCCGCCACCGGAGGGGTCCCTGAACGTGCGGCGTGCGCTGGAACTGGCGTTGCAGCGCATCCAGGACGCCGAGGTGGTGACGCGCTGGTCATCCGCCGCGCTGCCGGGCGCACCCAGTGACCCGCTGCCGACCGACCCGGACTGGGCGGGCGGCAGCCTCTACAGCGACCGCAGGCGGCGGTTGGTGCGGGCGTCGCCGCAGGCGCTGTGGTCGGTGGTGGAGGGTATCGGCGGTGAGAACGGCTGGTACTCGTTCCCCCTGGCGTGGGCGCTGCGCGGCTGGCTGGATCGTGCGGTCGGCGGGGTCGGCCTGCGGCGCGGACGGCGGGACGCGTCCCGTCTGCGCGTGGGCGACTCGCTGGACTTCTGGCGGGTGGAGGAGATCGACCGGGGCTCCCTGCTGCGGCTGCGGGCGGAGATGCGGCTGCCGGGCCTGGCCTGGCTGGAGCTGCGGGTGACGCGGGACGAGAACGGCCGCACGAGCTACGAGCAGCGGGCCCTGTTCCACCCGCACGGACTGGCCGGGCACCTGTACTGGTGGAGTGTGAGCCCGTTCCACGCGGTGGTGTTCGGCGGCATGGCCCGCAACATCGCGTCGGCGGCGGAGAAGCAAGGCGCGCGGCGGCCTGGCGGTGACGGGACCGGCGCCGACCAGACCGGCGGCGACCGAGCCGGGGCCGACAGCCGCCGCGCGCGGCAGGCGGGCCGGGCGGCAGGCTGAGGCGGGCCGCTCGGCGAACAGACCGAAAGGGCAGACCCCCTCGCCGGCGGCGACCGAGCCGGGGCCGACAGCCGCCGCGCGCGGCAGGCGGGCCGGGCGGCAGGCTGAGGCGGGCCGCTCGGCGAACAGACCGAAAGGGCAGACCCCCTCGGGCACCTCCGGCTCTGGTCACTCCCGCGTCCACCGGTAGCCGGGGTGACACTCGCGCTTCGCGAGTCGCCCTTCACTGGTTTCCTGCATCCGCTGTCCTAGGTTGCTGGAGACCGTTGAACGCTGGCCAGGGCCGCGTCGGCCCTCCCCGCCTCCCCATGGGAGGGCCGACGCCTGTCCGCGTCCCAACCTGGGGTCCGGCCGTCGCTCCGCTCGGGACTGCCGAGTACCTCCCGCCTACCCCGCTGCTGCACGTGCCCGGGCGGCCTTGTCAGTGCGGGGTCACATACTGCCTTCCATTGAAGAGCTGACAAGGGGGCAGTTATGCGGACGGTGTACGACGGTGAGCTGAACGTCTGCTACAGGCAGTTCTACGTGGATAGCCGCCTCGGCCTTCCGGCCGAGGACATCGCGCACTGTGCCGGTCAGAGCAACGGGCTGTGCGGGGCCGCGAACCCCGGCATCCTGTTCCTGACGACGGGTCTGCACGCGGGACGTGTGGGCCTGTTGGTGGAGGTCCACGAGACCGAGCCACCCCTGGATGACCAGTGGGAGGAGATCGTCGAGGTCTCCTTCCGTCCTGCGTCCGCGGAGACCGCCGTCGTGCCGTGGGGTGACGGCGCGATCTGCTCGCTCGATCTTCCCGTCACCGACTACCGGGTTCGCTACTGCGGACGAGGCATGGATGTGACACCGGACGACGAGCTCTCCGTCCTGGACGGAGGCCCCGTGGTCGATCACTACCTGCTGCAGTTGTGGCCGGCCAAGCCGGCTGCGGATTGCGTGATCAAGCAGACGACGCGGAGCGCCGCATACTGGCATGACCACGCCCGCACTCTGCCGCCCCCCGCCCGGGCCCGCGAAACGCGCCGAGGCCGAGCGCCTTCGACGTGAGGTGGAAGAGACGATCGTCCATGAGGCGGAGCGGCGAGCGGAAGCAGGCGACTGGGGCGGGCGGGCGCCGAGCCCGAAGCTGCGCGAGGTCGGCGGCAACAAGTGGGGCCTCAGCTCCCTAGACCGTGACCTGGTGGATGCTGTGAACAGCGCCGATGCGGCCACCCAGCGAGTCATCGCCCGGTGGGCCGTCAGCTACGCCGTCGCCAGGGCTGAACTCCATACGTTCTATACCTTCGCGCGCGCCATCCGGGCGCTGCGGGTTGGCGAGGAGATACCGGTCCCCCTCGGCGACCGGGCGGAGGTCTGGGAGTGGTTCTTCGCCCAGAGGAACCTGCCGCACACCTTCGTACGCCCTTTGCACGGTTCCGGGGGTGAGGTGTTGCAGCAGGCCATGGCGGTGATCGCGCTGTTCGCCGCAGTCCAGAAGGACCCGCTGCGTGCCAGCTCAAACTGAGGTTGGAAAGAACTCAGTGGCGGCCGGAGTGCGACCCCCGGGCCGTCGGCGGGGCCGCAGGCGATGGCGTCGGCGGTCAGGTGCCGCAGGCCGCCCGCCGAGGCGCTCAGCTGCGCAGGTGGTCCAGTTCGTCGTTGACGGCGGCCAGGAAGCGGGCGGCGACGCGGAGCTCGGCCTCGCTGAAGCGCACCCGGGCAGCCTCGGTACCGCGGGCGAGCGGACCGAAGTACTCCCGGGCCACCTGGCGTCCGCGTCCGGCGTAGCGCAGGTGGATCACGCGGCGGTCGCCGGGGTCGCGTTCACGGCGGACGTGCCCGGCGCGTTCCAGGCGGTCCAGGCAGGCGGTGACGGCTCCCGAGGTGATGTTGAGGCGTTCACGCAGCACGCCGGGGGTGACGGGCTCGCCGGGGTCGCTGTCGAGGATCGCGATGAGTGCCTGCACGTCGGTGGTGTGCAGGCCGTGGGCGTGGGCGAACTCGTGGGCGATGCGGTTGAACTCGCCGTTCATGTGGCGCAGCAGGACGGCGAACGCCTGGAGGTCCGTCGGGACGTCCTCGGTCCGCTCGCCCTCGGTCCGCTCGCCCTCGGCATGCTCGTCTTCGGCAGGGCCTCGGGGCTGACCGCCCCCGCCACGGTCTGTGTCGCGCACCCTCCCACGATATACATGGTTCAATCATTGAGATTCTTTTTCATTGAGCTAAGTGGCCGCCGAAGGCGTGCCCGTGCACCTTCCCTGGGGAGCCGATGACCACCGCACCGCGCCGCGTCCGCTGGCTGATTCCCATCGTGCTGCTGATCGCCTGGCTGGGAGTCGGGGGTGGCCTCGGGCCGTTCGCCGGCAAGCTCGGCGAGGTGTCGACGAACGACCAGGCCGCGTTCCTGCCGCAGAGCGCCGAGTCGACGAAGGTCAACGAGGCGCAGCAGGGGTTCCGCGACGACTCCTCGGTTCCGGCGGTCGTCGTGTGGGTCGCCGAGGACGGCCGCGTGACCGAGGCCCAGCAGGGCGCGGCCACACAGGCCTTGGCCGGGCTGCGGGACGCCGAGTGGAGTGCGGGTGAGGTCTCCCCCGCACTGCCCTCCGAGGACGGCGAGGCGCTGCAGGGGGTCGTGCAGCTCGCCGGCGACCTGGGTGAGGAGGCCGGGGAGCCGCTGGAGGAGATCCGCAAGGCGGCCGAGGCGGTGCCGGGCACCGAGGTGTACATCGGCGGACCGGCCGCCACCCAGGCCGACCTGGGCGAGGCGTTCGCGGGCATCGACGGGCTGCTGCTGGGCGTGGCGCTCAGCGTGGTGCTGCTGATCCTGCTGCTGGTCTACCGCAGTGTGCTGCTGCCGCTGGTCATCATCATGGGATCGGTGTTCGCGCTGGCACTGGCCTGCGCGGTGGTCTACGTGCTGGCCGACCGGGACGTGCTGCGGGTGGACGGGCAGGTGCAGGGCATCCTGTTCATCCTCGTCATCGGTGCCGCCACCGACTACGCGCTGCTGCTGACGGCGCGGTTCCGCGAGGAGCTGGCCGTGCCGGGCAGCGACCGGTTCGCGGCCGTGGTGGCAGCGGTGCGCCGGTCCTTCGGCGCGATCAGCGCGAGCGCGGCGACCGTCGCGCTGGGCCTGCTCGCGCTGCTGCTGAGCGATCTGACGAACAACCGGGCGCTCGGCCCGGTGGGGGCGATCGGCATCGTCTGCGCGGTGCTGAGCGTGCTGACCTATCTCCCGGCGGCGCTGGTGCTGCTGGGCCGGGTCGCCTACTGGCCGGCGAAGCCCCGGCCCGCCGAGGACCCGGGCACACCCGGGGAGAAGCCTTCGGGCGTGTGGGGCCGGGTGGCGGCGCTGGTGGACCGGTCGCCGCGCCGCGTGTGGGTGACGTCGCTGGTGGCGCTGGCCGCGTGTGCCGCGTTCTCGCCGATGCTGAAGTCCGACGGCGTGCCACTGAAGGAGATCTTCGTCAACGACGCGCCGTCGGTGACCGCCCAGGAGCGGCTCGCCGAGCACTTCCCCGGCGGTTCGGGCAATCCCGCGGTGATCATCGCCGACGCCGGCCGGGTCGAGGAGGTGACGGCTGCCGCGGGGAGCACCGACGGCGTGGCCGACGCCGCGCCCGTCACGGCCGGCGGACGGCCCGGCGGCGAGCCGCTGGTGGTGGACGGCAAGGTGCGGATCGACGCGACGCTTGAGGACGCGGCAGACAGCGACGCGGCGAAGCAGACCGTGCTGCGGTTGCGGGACGCGGTGCACGAGGTGCCGGACGGCGACGCGCTGGTCGGCGGCTACACCGCGCAGCAGTACGACACCCAGACGACCGGGGAGCGGGACCGGATGGTCATCGCACCGGTGGTGCTGCTGATCATCCTGCTGATCCTGGTGTGGCTGCTGCGGTCCCTGGTGATGCCGGTGATCCTGGTGGCGACGGTGGCGCTCAACTTCCTCGCCACCCTGGGCGTCGCCGCGCTCGTCTTCCGCTACGGCTTCGGCTTCACGGGCACCGACGCGTCCGTGCCGCTCTACGGGTTCGTGTTCCTGGTCGCGCTGGGCGTCGACTACAACATCTTCCTGATGACCAGGGTCCGCGAGGAGACGCTGGTGCACGGCACCCGGGTCGGGGTGCTGCGCGGCCTGACGGCGACCGGCGGTGTGATCACCTCCGCGGGTGTGGTGCTCGCGGCGACGTTCGCCGCGCTGGTGGTCATCCCGCTCGCGTTCCTGGTGCAGATCGCCTTCATCGTGGCGTTCGGCGTGCTGCTGGACACCCTGGTGGTGCGGTCGCTGCTGGTGCCCGCACTGGTCCGGGACGCCGGGCCGGTGGTGTGGTGGCCGAGCGCGCTGCGCCACCGCGGCGACCCGCATCCGGCGGCGGGCGGCGCGGGGGCTGCGGCTCGCGGTGGTGGCCCCGGCGCGGCCGAGCGGGACCGGGGTGCGGCCGGTCAGGGCGGCGCCGGGTAGCGTGGGTGTTTCGCCGTTCACCAGCCCCGGCCCCAGGCCGGGGGAAGAGGGTGGGCGGTTTATGCCCAGGTGATCGCAGCAGGGGAAGGTGTGGGGTAACAGCCTCATGCACATCGTCATCATGGGGTGCGGCCGCGTCGGAGCCGCACTCTCCAAGACCCTGGAGAACCAGGGCCACACCGTCGCGGTGATCGACCAGGACCCGACCGCCTTCCGGCGGCTCGGGTCCGGGTTCGGTGGACGCCGGGTCACCGGTGTCGGATTCGACCAGGACACGCTCCGGGAAGCCGGGATCGAGGACGCGGGCGCGTTCGCCGCGGTGAGCAGCGGCGACAACTCCAACATCATCGCGGCCCGGGTGGCACGAGAGATGTTCGGCGTGGACAACGTGGCCGCGCGCATCTACGACCCGCGGCGGGCCGAGGTCTACCAGCGGCTGGGCATTCCGACGGTGGCGACCGTGCGGTGGACCGCCGACCAGATGCTGCGGCGGCTGCTCCCCTCGGGCGCCGAGCCGTTGTGGCTGGACCCGACCGGCGGGGTGCAGCTGGCCGAGGTGCACATCTCCCCCAGCTGGGTGGGCCACCGGGTCAGCAGGCTCCAGCAGGAGTCCGGCACCCGGATCGCCTTCATCACCCGGATGGGCGAAGCGATGCTGCCGGACAGCGGCACCGTGCTCCAGGAAGGTGACCTGGTGCACGCACTGATGCGCTGCGACCAGGTGGGCGACGTGGAGGCGGCGTTCGACCGCGGCCCCGAGGAGGCATCGTGAGCGGGAACCGCCGCGGGTCCGCGCGCGAGAAGCGGGAGGTCCAGCCGTGAGGGTGGCCATTGCTGGAGCGGGAGCGGTCGGCAGGTCGATCGCCGCCGAGCTGCTGGAGAACGGGCACGAGGTGCTGCTCATCGACAAGGCCCCCACGGCCATCTCGGTGGAGCGGGTGCCGCAGGCCGAGTGGCTGCTGGCGGACGCCTGCGAGATCACCTCGCTCGACGAGGCGGCACTGCAGCGCTGCAACGTGGTGATCGCCGCGACCGGTGACGACAAGGTCAACCTCGTGGTGTCGCTGCTCGGCAAGACCGAGTACGGCGTGCCCCGGGTGGTGGCCCGCGTCAACAACCCGAAGAACGAGTGGCTGTTCAACGAGGCGTGGGGCGTGGACGTCGCCGTGTCCACGCCGCGTCTGATGTCGGCGCTCGTCGAGGAGGCCGTCAGCGTCGGCGACCTGGTGCGCCTGATGCGGTTCAGCCAGGGCGACGCCAACCTGGTCGAGCTGACCCTGCCGCCCGAGGCGGCCCTGGCCGGTACCCGGGTGGGTGACGTGGACTGGCCGGAGGACACCGCGCTCGTCACCATCATCCGCGGAGCCCGGGTGCTCAAGCCCGGCCCCGAGGAGACGCTGGCCGCCGGGGACGAGCTGCTGTTCGTCGCCGCGCAGGACCGGGAGGAGCAGTTGGAGGATTTGCTGTCGGTCGTCCGTGAGGACGGCGAGGAGCATCCGCGGAACGGTTCCGGCACGGACCGCCGCGGCTGACCCCGTCCGGCTGCGGCGCCCGCCGCGGCCCGCACGACCCGCACATGCGAGGAGGGAGCGCCTCCGGTGAGATCCGGAGGCGCTCCCTCCTCGTATGTGCGGCGGTGCCCGGCGGGACGCGGGCGGGATCAGCCGGGGCGGTGCGGGGTGTCGGGGTGGCGGTCGTCGCCTGCGGCGGCGATGCGCCGCTCGGTCTCGGCGGTGACCTCGCGGGCCACCACGTCCATCAGCTGCGGGCCGTCGGCGGCCTCCCACGTCTCCTGGGCGCGCTTCTCGCGCTTCTCCGCCTCCTCCTCGGCCTCCATCTCCGCGAACACGTCGATCGGCGGCGGGGCCTTGGCGAGGAAGATCCAGGTCAGGTACACGCACAGCAGGAACGGCGGAATCCCCAGCGCCACGCGCAGCCAGCCCAGTTGGGTGGCGTCGCCCCAGAAGTAGATGGGGAAGGTGATGCAGGACTTGGCCAGCAGGATCAGGCCCCAGGCGTAACTGGACTTGACGTAGGCGCGCTTGCGGCCGGGGTTGCGGGTCCGCCAGGAGAGGTTCTCCTTGAACACCGGGCCCAGGATCAGGCCCAGCAGCGGCCAGCCCGCCATGGCGCTGCCCAGGTAGGCCACGGCCAGGCCGAGGGTGTAGATCATGCCCGGCAGGAAGAAGTTCTTCGCGTCACCGGACATCATGGCGAACACCGCGCCGATGGCGACGCCGAAGACGCCGCTGAAGGCGTGCTTGACGGTGTCCTTCCGGGCGAGCCTGGCCAGCCCCATGACGGCGGAGAGCCCGAGCGCCGCGATGGCCGAGAAGTGCAGGTCCCGGTTGATCGTGTAGCTCAGCACGAACACCAGGCCGGGGACGGTGGTCTCCACCATTCCGCGAACGCCGCCGAACGCTTCGAGGAAGGCGGCCTTGGTCACCTCCGTGTCGGCCGTCGGTGACTCGGTGTCCGCGGAGGGCTTGTCGAGTGAGGTCACCCGTTACTCCTGTCCCAGGGATCGCAGCTCGTACTTGGGGTTGAACAGCACGGGCCGGCCGCGGTTCATGGCGACCCGGCCCGACGCGATCAGCGTACGGCCCGGCTCGACCCCCGCGATCGCACGCCGTCCGAGCCAGACGACGTCCAGCGACGCGGAACCGTCGAAGAGCTCCGCCTCCAGCGCGGGGACGCCGGCCCGAGGTCGGAGTGTAACGCTGCGCAGCGTTCCGGTCACTTTCACGATCTGCCGGTCACCGCAGTCGCAGATCCGGGTGCAGCCCGCCGTGTCGTTGCGCGTCGGCTCGTCCTCGACCGGCTCGTCCTCGGTGGAGAACCGGTCGAGGAAGCGCCGTATCTTTCCAGGCCGTTTCGACGGCCTCGGGGCACCGCTCATGTCGGCCAGCGTACCCGGGTGGCGGAGCGCCGCGGACGGTCAGGACGTCACCGTTCGAAGCGGTAGCCCATGCCGGGCTCGGTGATGAAGTGCCTGGGGTGGGACGGGTCGGCCTCCAGCTTGCGGCGGAGCTGCGCCATGTAGACCCGGAGGTAGTTGGTCTCCGACCCGTACGAGGGACCCCAGACCTCGCGCAGCAGCTGCTTCTGGCTGACCAGCCGCCCGGTGTGGCGGACCAGGACCTCCAGCAGGTGCCACTCGGTCGGGGTGAGGCGGACGTCACGGCCGGCCCGGTGCACCTTCTTCGCCGCCAGGTCCACGCTGAACGTGCCGGTCTCGACCACGGCGGTGTCTCCGGCTGCGGGCGCCGGCTCCGCCCGCCGTACCGCGGCACGCAGCCGGGCCAGCAGCTCGTCCATGCCGAAGGGCTTGGTGACGTAGTCGTCGGCGCCCGCGTCGAGCGCTTCGACCTTCTCGTCGGAGGAGTGCCGTGCGGACAGCACCAGGATGGGCACCCGCGTCCAGCCCCGGATGCCGCGGATGACGTCGACGCCGTCCATGTCGGGCAGGCCGAGGTCGAGGATCACCACGTCGGGCCGCCGCTCGGCGGCCAGCTTCAGGGCGGTCGCGCCGTCCGGCGCGGTGTCCACCTCGTACCGGCGGGCACGCAGGTTGATCACCAGCGCCCGGACGAGCTGCGGTTCGTCGTCGACCACGAGCACTCGGTGCATGGCGGTTGCTTCCTTCGGCTCTCTGAGCGGTTCGTGAGCGGGGCTGCGCGGCGTCAGGTGGTGGACGTGGAGAGTTCCGGTGCGAGCGGCGGGCGGGTGGGTCCGGCACGCAGCGTGAGGACCATCGTCATGCCGCCGCCGGGGGTGTCCTCGGCCTCCAGGGTCCCGCCCATCGCCTCGGCGAAGCCACGGGCCACTGCGAGGCCCAGGCCGACCCCGACGCCCCGCGGCACGTCGCCGTACCGCTGGAACGGTTCGAAGATGCGGGCCTTGTCGCTGTCGGGCACCCCGGGGCCGCGGTCGGTGACCCGCAGCTCCACCCGGTGGTGCAGGGCGCTCGCGGAGACCTTGACCCGCTCGCCGGGCGGACTGTACTTGACGGCGTTCTCCACCACGTTGGCCACCGTGCGCTCCAGCAGCCCCGGGTCGACGGCGACCATGGGCAGCGCCTCGGGCACGTCCAGGAGCACGCTGCCCTCGGGCACCCCGCCCAGCGCCTTGGGCACCACCTCGTCGAGGTCGATCTCACGGATGAGGGGGGCGACCGTGCCCGTGTGCAGGCGCGACATGTCGAGCAGGTTGCCCACCAGGTGGTCGAGCCGGTCGGCGCCGTCCTCGATGCCCTCCAGCAGGTCCGCCTCGTCCTCCGGCGACCAGGCCACGTCGTCCGCCCGCAGCGAGGTGACGGCGGCCTTGATGGCGGCGAGCGGCGTGCGCAGGTCGTGGCTGACGGCGGCGAGCAGCGCGGTGCGGATGCGGTTGCCCTCCGCCAGGGCTCGGGCCTGCGCGGCCTCACCCTCCAGCCGCTGGCGGTCCAGCACGCCCACCGCCTGCGCGGCGAACGCCGCCAGCACCCGGCGGTCCTCGGCGGGCAGGACCCGCCCGGCCAGCACAAGCATCATGTGGTCGCCGACCGGCATGTCCACCTCACCGTCCTCCGGGCGCCGCATCGGGCGCCCGTCGGCGGGGGCGCCGACACCGCCCACGCAGGTCCACGGGCCGCCGTCGCCGGGGCGTTCCAGCAGGGCGACGGCGTCCATCGCGAAGGTCTCCCGGACGCGTTCCAGCAGCGCTTCGAGCGAGTCGTCGCCGCGCAGCACGCTGCCGGCGAGGGCGGCGAGGATGCCCGACTCGGCGCGCAGCCGGGCGGCCTGCCGGGACCGGCGCACCGCCAGGTCAACCACGGAGGCCACCGCAACGGACACGAAGAAGAAGATCAGCAGGGAGACCACGTTGCGCGGGTCGGTGATGGTCCAGGTGTGCACCGGGTCGGCGAACCAGTAGTTGAGCAGGGCCGAGCACAGCACGGCCGACACCAGCGCCGGCAGCACACCGCCCACCAGCCCGGCGGCGACGGCCATCGCCAGGAAGACCAGAACGGTGTTGGCGAAGCCGATGCCCGGCTGGAGGACGAGCAGCAGCGGCGTGGTGAGGGCCGGCAGCCCGAGCGCGGTGAGCCAGCCGGCGGCGGTCCGCCACCGCCCCGGGCGGGCGCCGCGCGACCCGGGCAGGCCGCGGCCCCGGGCGACCTCGTCGTGCGTGACGATGTGCACGTCCAGGTCGGTGCCGGAGTGGCGGGCCACGGTCGCTCCGACGCCCGGTCCGAAGACGTACTGCCAGGACCGGCGGCGGCTCGACCCGAGCACGATCTGCGTGGCGTCGACACCGCGGGCGAAGTCCAGCAGCGCGTCGGAGACCTCGTCGCCGATGACGTGGTGGAAGGTGCCGCCGAGGTCCTCCACCAGGGTGCGCTGTACGGCCAGTTCCCGGGGGGAGGCGGGGCGCAGGCCGTCGGCGCGGGCGATGTGCACGGCGAGGAGTTCGCTGCCGGAGCTCCTGGCCGCCATGCGCGCGGCGCGGCGCACCAGGGTGCGGCCCTCGGGGCCTCCGGTGAGGCCGACGACGATGCGTTCCCTGGCCCGCCAGGTGGAGCGGATGGAGTGCTCGCTGCGGTACTGCTGGAGGTACTCGTCGGCACGGTCGGCGGTCCACAGCAGGGCCAGTTCGCGCAGCGCTGTGAGGTTGCCGGGGCGGAAGTAGTTCGACAGCGCGGCGTCGACCTTGTCGGGGCTGCAGACGTTGCCGTGCGCGAGGCGGCGGCGCAGCGCCTGCGGGGTCATGTCGACCAGTTCGACCTGCTCGGCCCGCCGCACCACCTCGTCGGGCACCGTCTCGGGCTGCCGCACGCCGGTGATGCCCTCGACGACGTCGCCGAGTGACTCCAGGTGCTGGATGTTGACGGTGGAGATCACGTCCACGCCGGCGTTCAGCAGTTCGTCGACGTCCTGCCAGCGTTTGCGGTGGCGGGCGCCGGGGGCGTTGGTGTGGGCGAGTTCGTCGACCAGCGCGACGGCGGGGTCCCGCCGCAGCACCGCCTCGACGTCGAGCTCCTCGACGGTCGTACCGCGGTGCGGGTGGCGGCGGCCCGGTATGCGCTCCAGGCCGGGCAGCAGCGCCTCGGTGCGGGCCCTGCCGTAGCACTCGACGGCGGCCACCACCACGTCGGTGCCGCGTTCCTGCCTGCGGTGCGCCTCGGACAGCATGGCGTAGGTCTTGCCCACCCCCGGTGCCGCGCCCAGATAGATCCGCAGCCTGCCTCGTCCAGCCATGGGTCCATTCTGACCACTCGAACGTGCGACCGGCTGCCGGGCTGCCGGCTCGGCGGTCAGAGCCGGGACAGGGCGCGCAGGAGGACGACGGCCAGCACGCCGACCAGGACTGCGGCGGCGACCAGTGCCACATCGGCCATGGTGACTCCTCGGCGGGGCGGTTCACGCCGGACGCCCACCCGAGCGCCGGCGGGGACGGTCGGCCCCCGCCCGCCATCACACCGCACCACCGGGCGGCTCCGGCCGCTGTTGACGGGGTCCTGACGGGCACCGGCCCGTCCTTGACGCCGTCCATACGCCGCAGCGGGCGCGGGCGCACGGCGAAGGCCGGTGAGCGCCCCGGGCAGGGGGCTCACCGGCCTCGGCCTTGGTGCGGCGCGGCAGGGGTCAGCGGATCTCGGTGACCTCGGGGCCGCGCTGGAGCTTGTCGATGCCGCCCGCGTACTTCGAGCCGGCCTCGGCGTCGTCCTGCTGGACGCCGTCGGGGACCATCTGGGCGTCGTTGGGCAGCTTGAGCACGATCGGGTCCCGGGGCGCCATCGGCGCGTCACCGCGGACGACCACGGCGTCCTTGAAGATCTGCTCCAGCAGCCCGGCGGCCTGCGGCTGCACCGCGCCCTGGCCGGAGATGACGCCGCGCAGGAACCACCGCGGGCCGTCCACGCCGACGAAGCGCACCACCTGGACGCCGTTCTTGCCGTCCGGCAGCTGCACGGGGACCTGCGCGCGCAGCTCCCAGCCGAGCGGACCCTCGACCTCGTCGATCACACCGCCCTGCTGGGTGATGCCGGAGGCGATCTCCTCGCGCACCTCGTCCCAGATGCCCTCGCGCTTGGGCGCGGCGAACGCCTGGAGCTGGATGGCGCTGTCGCGCAGCACGATGGTGGCCGCCACGATGGCGTCCCCGGCGACCTCGACACGCAGTTCCATGCCCTCGACCCCGGGCACGAAGACGCCACCGAGGTCGACACGTCCCTTGTCCGGCTCGCTGACCTCGGAGAGGTCCCACGGCCCGTCGGGGCGCGGCGCGGGGGGCAGCTTGACCCTCGCGGGCGCCACCCCGGACTCCGCGGCCCCGTCCGCCGTTCCGTCGGCGGCCCCGCTGTCGTTACTGTCGTTCGAGACGCCTTCCGGCTTCTCGTCCCGCTTGTGACGACGTCCGAACACGTCACTGTCCCTTCAGGTCGGGGCGCTCAGCGCCACCGACCGCAGCGTATGGAATGTGCGGTGAGGCCCCACCGGCCGCACCGCTGTGGCCACCGGTCGAGCCGAAGCCCCCCGTGTCCCGCGCCGATCCCGGCAGCTCCCCCACTTCGTGGAAGCGCACCTTCTCGACCTGCTGCACGACGAGTTGAGCGATGCGGTCGAAGCGTTCGAACCGCACCTCCGCGCGCGGGTCGAGGTTGACGACGATCACCTTGATCTCTCCACGGTACCCGGCGTCGACCGTTCCCGGGGCATTCACCAGTGCCACACCGCACCGGGCCGCGAGGCCCGAGCGGGGGTGGACGAAGGCGGCGTAGCCGTCCGGCAGGGCGATCGAGATGCCGGTGGGCAGTACCGCCCGCTCGCCGGGCGGCAACGTGCGGGCCTCGGTGGTGACGAGGTCGACGCCGGCGTCGCCGGGGTGCGCGCGGCCGGGCAGCGGGACCTCGGGGTCGAGGCGGCGGATCAGGACGTCCACGGGCTCGCGCGGGCCGGTCACGGGTTCACCTCGAAGGCGCGTGCCCGGCGGACCTGGTCCGGGTCCTCCATGGCCGCCTTGATCTCCTCGTCGCGGCCGTGGTCGATGAAGTGCTCGACCTTGACCTCTATGAACACGGCAGTCGCCCGGACCGCGACGGGCCCGTCGGGTGCCCCGACGCGGCCGGTGGCGGTGCAGTAGATCTTGCGGCGGTGCACGGCGGTCACCCGTGCGTCCAGGTGGAGCACGGTGCCGACGGGCACCGGGCGGACGAAGTCGGTCTCCAGGCGGCCGGTCACCGAGATGACGTGCATGAGCCAGTTGAGCGAGCCGAGCGTCTCGTCGAGAGCGGTGGCCAGCACCCCGCCGTGGGCCAGGCCGGGGGCGCCCTGGTGCTCGGGCCGGACGGTGAACTCGGCGGTGACGTCGACGCCCTCGCCGGCCCGCACCTGGAGGTGCAGGCCGTGCGGCTGGGCGCCGCCGCAGCCGAAGCACTGGTCGTAGTGGGCGCCGATGGGCTCACCGGGCGCGGGCGCTTCCGGGTGCCGCACCGGGGGCAGCGCGCCCTCCGGCGGCGTCAACGAGGTCTTCACAGCTGTCACGTCCCAAGACCCTACCGCCGCGCGCGCACGACGGGTGCAGTCCCTGGTCGGCGGGGCAGCGCCGCGTGCAAAGCTTGGGTCATGCAGCCTTACGACGAACGACTCACCGCGCCCCGCTCCTGGTGGCTCATCGCGGGCCTGGCAGGCCTCTCCTGCGGGCTGACGCTGCTGCCCCTGGGGCTGGTGCCGATGCTGGCGGGCCTGGTGGCCGGCGGCGCCCTGGCGGCGGTGCTGGTGAGTTCCTACGGTTCGGTGCGCATCCGTGTGGTGGCGGGGTCGCTGGTGGCGGGCAGCGCACGCATCCCGCTGAGCGCGCTGGGGCGCGCGGAGGTGCTGGACGAGGCGGAGGCGCGGGCCTGGCGCTCGTACAAGGCCGACCCGAGGGCCTTCATGGTGCTGCGCGGCTACGTCCCGACGGCGGTGCGGGTGGAGGTCACGGATCCGGCGGATCCGACGCCGTACGTCTATCTGTCCTCGCGCCGCCCGGAGCGCCTGGTGGCCGCGCTGGAGTCGGCGTCTTCGGAGGTCTGACCGGCCGGTGGGAGTGCCGGCCACGGCTGCCTGGGGCGGTCGCGCAGGTCGGCGCGGATGCGTTCGGCGAGCTTGCGGGTCTCCCGGCGGTTCATCGCCGCTCCGGCGGCGGCGCCGATGAGGAACGGCGTGAGGTTGGGCAGGTTGCGCAGGCTCCGCTTCATCAGGCGGTGGCGCAGTTCCCGGCGGAACTGCACGCCCAGGGCGACGGTGACGGTCGCCGGCACGACCGGGTCGATGCCGCGTTCGGAGGACCAGGCGTTGAGGTACGCCGTTCCGCGCTGGGTGGCGGTGCCTGCGGGCCGGGCACCGTACAGCTCGTGCAGTTCGGCGATGAGCTTGAGTTCGATCGAGGCGACGCCGATGATCTCGGCGGCGAGCTCGGCCGGCATGGCCGGCGGCACGGGCAGCATCGCTGCGGCCCCGACGCCGGCACCTACGGTGGCGGAGCCGCGTACGGCGGTGGAGACCAGTCGGTCGGCGATCTCCTCCGGGCCCTGGCCCGGGAACTGGGCTCGGAGCGTGGCGAGATCGCGAGCGGGGATGCGCGGGGCGGTGTCGATGAGCCGGTCGGCGACAGCACCGAGAAACGCCCGCAGCCTGTGGCGGTCGTGGTCGGGCTTCCGGGCTTTCGCCTTGTTGCGCACACCGTGCCGACCGCGCAGGCGGCCCGGCCCGGCCGCACGCCTGGGAGCGAGCGAGGCGTCCGGGCCCCGCTCGGCATCACGTGCGTCGTCGGCCGACATGGGCACCGTTCGCGATCAGGCCGCGCAGTCGCGGCAGATCGGGTGGCCGTTCTTCTCCTCGGCGAGCTGGGAGCGGTGGTGGACGAGGAAGCAGCTCATGCAGGTGAACTCGTCCTGCTGCCGCGGCAGCACCCGTACGGACAGCTCCTCGTTGGAGAGGTCCGCGCCGGGCAGTTCGAGTCCCTCGGCCTGCTCGAACTCGTCCACGTCGACGGTCGACGCGGCCTTGTCGTTCCTGCGGGCCTTCAGTTCCTCGATGCTGTCCTCGTTGGCATCGTCGTCAGTCTTGCGTGGAGTGTCGTAATCCGTGGCCATCGTGTTCTCCCCCTCTGGGTGTCGTTTGGTGTCTCAGCGCGTAACGCGCGAGGGGCCGGACTTGTGCCCGACCTGAGGCGGAGATTTTGCCTCACATCAAGGCCTGTTACTCAATCGACACCCAACCGGACCCCTGCGGTAGTGGTCCGACGGACTGTCGATGGGCCTGTTATGACCCGAAGGTCGCAGTTCGCAGACGCCATCACGGGTACTTCCCGCAATATCGACCTGCGAAAACCTGGATTTTAGGGTGTTTTTCCCCGGGTTCCCGACCACACGGCGACATGGATCAAAAAATCGGGTGTGTGATCGATCACAGCAGGGCCCGGCGGGGAACGTACCGGGTGGATTACCCCCATTACCAACCTCCCGTCTCGCGGATGCACCGTACATGTATCAGACCGGCGGCGGATGCCCGACCCCGGTTGCCGGGCACCGGTCGGCTGGGGCGTTTCACGTCGGGTGCCCGCCCGCACCGGATCGAAGCGCGGCGGACGGGCGGGTCGGCCCACCCGGGCTCACGCCGGCCTCTCTCGGGGCCTCACACCGGCAGCGTGACCGTCACGACCAGCCCTCCGTCCTCCCGCGGCACCGCGGAGATCGCCCCGCCGTGAGCCCGGGTGGCGGACCGGACGATGGACAGTCCCAGCCCCACGCCCTTGTCGCTGCCGGTGCGCTCGGTGCGCAGCCGGCGGAACGGCTCGAACAGGTTGTCCACCTCGTAGGCGGGCACCTGCGGGCCGGTGTTCTCCACCGTCAGCCGCGCCTGCCCCGGTGTGGCCTCGGTGGTGACCGTCACCCAGCCGCCTTCGGCGACGTTGTAGCGGATGGCGTTCTGCACCAGGTTCAGCGCGATGCGCTCCAGCAGGACCCCGTTGCCCTGGACGTACACCGGCTGCCGCACGCCGCGCACCTCGACGCCCTTGCGCTCGGCCTCGGGGCGGGCCTGCTCGACCGCCTGGTCCGCCACCTCGGCCAGGTCCACCGGCTTGCGGTGGATGATCTCGTTCTCGCTGCGGGCCAGCAGCAGCAGACCCTCCACCAGTTGCTCGCTGCGCTCGTTGGTTGCCAGCAGTGTCCGGCCCAGCTGCTGCACCTCCACGGACGCGTCCGGATCGGAGAGCTGGACCTCCAGGAGGGTTCTGTTGATCGCCAGCGGCGTGCGCAGCTCGTGCGAGGCGTTCGCGACGAACCGCTGCTGGGCGGTGAAGGCGCGGTCCAGCCGGTCCAGCATGTCGTCGAAGGTGTCGGACAGCTCCTTCAGCTCGTCGTCGGGGCCGTCCAGCTCGATCCGGCGGTGCAGGTCCGACCCGGCCACCTGGCGGGCGGTACGGGTGATCCGGCCGAGCGGGGACAGCACCCGCCCGGCCATCACGTAGCCGAGGGCGAACGCGGCCACCGCCAGGCCCATCAGGGCCAGCAGCGAGCGCTGGAGCAGGGAGTCCAGGGCGATGCGGCGCTGGAGCTGCAGGCAGGCGTCCAGGGCCTGCCCCAGGTCGGCGCCGCTGCCGCTGGGCGGCAGCTCGCAGGTGTCGCTCGCCACCTGCACGGGACCGCTGATGCGCAGCGACAGCCGGCTGCCGTCCTGCAGGGCCTGCGCGGCGAGCAGGTAGATGATCGTCAGCAGCACCATGCCGGCGATGAGGAACATGCCGCCGTAGAGCAGGGTGAGCCGTATGCGGATGGTCGGGCGCAGCCACGGGTAGGAGCGCGGCGGCGCGGTGGGGTCCCAGGTCGGCTTGGGCGGGGCGGGCGGCGGTCCTGCGGACCGGTGGGGTGCGGGGGCGGACACGGCGGCCTCAGATGCGGTAGCCGGAACCGGGCACGGTGACGATCACCGGCGGTTCGCCCAGCTTGCGGCGCAGGGTCATCACGGTCACCCGGACCACGTTGGTGAACGGGTCGGTGTTCTCGTCCCAGGCCTTCTCCAGCAGCTGCTCGGCGGAGACGACGGTTCCCTCGCTGCGCATCAGCACCTCCAGGACGGCGAACTCCTTCGGGGCGAGCTGGATCAGCCGCCCGTCGCGGTGCACCTCGCGGCGGTTGGGGTCGAGCCTGATGCCGGAGCGTTCCAGGACCGGCGGCAGGGCGGTGGTGGTGCGGCGGCCCAGGGCCCGCACCCGGGCGATCAGCTCGGTGAACGCGAACGGCTTCGGCAGGTAGTCGTCGGCGCCGATCTCCAGCCCCTCCACCCGGTCGCTGACGTCACCGGAGGCGGTGAGCATCAGCACCCGGGTGGGCAGGCCCAGCTCGACGACCCTGCGGCACACGTCGTCGCCGTGGACCAGCGGCAGGTCGCGGTCGAGCACCACGACGTCGTAGTCGTTGAGGTCGACGCGCTCCAGGGCGGCGGCCCCGTCGTAGACGACATCCACGGCCATGGCCTGCCGGCGCAGGCCGGTGGCGACGGCGTCAGCGAGCAGCTGCTCGTCCTCGACGACGAGTACGCGCACGGCGCTTCCTTCCCTCAGGTACCAAAGGTGACGGCGGCGGCAGGGCCGACACACGTCCGATGTGACCTCCATCGTGCCCCGAAGTCCCATAAACCGGCTGTAAGAGAGCGCGGGAGGCGCGGATGCCGGACGCGGCAAGGATTTTTCCGGGACTTGAGGTTTCTCTGAGGCCGGGGGTGGGGAAATCCCCTCCACACCCGATCACGCCCTGTAGGCGGCATGCCACCCGCGCGCTGTCGACCACCGTCAGGGAACACGCCGTGATCGTCCCACCCCCGGCACACCCCCGTGCCGCCGACCCACGACGAGGGGGCGCACCATGGACGCGTTCACCGCAGGCCTTCTGCAGCGCATAAGGAGTACGGAACACGACCTGAACCGCGCTCGCGAGTCCGGCGACGACTTCCTCGCAGAGGTCGAGCAGGCAGAGCTCGAGGACCTGCACCGGCTGGCATCCGAGCACGGCGTGGAGGTCGGCGCTCTGCGCTGACGTCCGCAACCGGTCCATGACGAAGGTGCCCCCGCGCTGTCGCGGGGGCACCTTCGTCGTGTGCGGGCCGCCTGCCGGGCGGCTGGCGGGCAGCTGGCGGGCAGCGGCCACGTGGGCGGGGTCAGTCCCGCCAGGCGCCCAGCTCGTCCAGCAGCGGCTGCAGCTCGGCGAACACCCCGGGTGAGGCGGCGACCGCCAGGTCGGGCCCGAGCGGGCTGCCGGGCCGGCCACCGGTGAGCGCTCCGGCCTCCCGGGCGACGAGGTCGCCGGCCGCGTGGTCCCAGGGCTGGGTGCCGCGCTCGTAGTAGCCGTCGAGGCGCCCGCCGGCTACGTCGCACAGGTCCAGCGCGGCCGAGCCGGAGCGGCGGATGTCGCGGACCCGCGGCAGCAGTTCCGCGACGATGCGGCCCTGGACGACCCGCCGGTCCCGCGTGTAGGAGAAGCCGGTACCGACGAGCGCCTGGTGCAGCGGCGGCGACGGACGGCAGCTCACGGGCCGGCCGTTGCGCAGCGCGCCCCCGCCCAGTACGGCCTGGTGGACCTCGCCGCGCGGCGGAGAGGCCACCACGCCCACCACCGTCTCGCCGTCCACCTGGGCGGCGATGGAGACCGCCCAGCTGGGCAGGTTGTAGAGGTAGTTGACGGTGCCGTCGAGCGGATCGACGATCCACCGCACACCTGTGGTGCCCTCGGTGCTGGCGCCCTCCTCACCGAGCACGCCGTCGTGCGGGCGGCGCTCGGCGAGCAGGCCGGTGATCAGCTTCTCCGCCGCGATGTCCATCTCGGTGACCACGTCGATGGAGCTGCTCTTGGTCGCCGCGACGCCGAGGTCGGCCGGGCGGCTGCCGTGCAGCAGCTCACCGGCCTTTCGGGCGGCTTCCAGTGCCACGTCCAGCAGTTCGCTCCGCAGCGGATCGCTCACGTCTACCTCCAGGGGTGTTCCGGTCGGGGACGGGGACGGTCCCCGCACATCTGGACCGCGGCCGGCTCCCGGGGGTCGTTCCCGCAGGTGCCGGCCGCGGCCTCACAGGTACGGGCTGTCCGCGCCGGCCGCGGCGGGCCGAGGCGCGCGGGCCGGGCAGCACCCGATCGGGCACACGTCGTGCGAGGGGCCCAGCGCGCCCAGCGCGCAGCGCGCCGGCTGCTCGCCGCGCTCGGCCGCGGCCCGCTCCAGCACGAGTTCGCGCACGGCCGCGGCGAAGCGGGGGTCGGCGCCGACGGTCGCGGACCGTGCGACGGGCAGGCCCAGCTCGGCCGCCTTGGCCACGGCCTCGGTGTCGAGGTCGTAGAGGACCTCCATGTGGTCGGAGACGAACCCGATGGGCACCATGACGACCGCCGGGGTGCCGCCGGCGTGCAGGGTCTCCAGGTGGTCGCAGATGTCGGGTTCCAGCCACGGGATGTGGGGCGCGCCGCTGCGGGACTGGTAGACGAGGTCCCAGGAGTGGTCGGTGCCGGTCTGCTCGCGCACCGCGTCGGCCACCAGTCGGGCCGCGTCCAGGTGCTGGGCGACGTACGCGCCGCCGTCGCCGTGGCCCTCCACGGGCCCGGAGGTGTCGGCCGCGCTGGTCGGGATGGAGTGGGTGGTGAACACCAGCCGGGCGCCGCCGCGCACCTCCTCGGGCAGTTCGGAGAGCGAGCGCAGCACACCCTCGGTCACCGGCTCCAGGAACCCGGGGTGGTTGAAGTAGTGGCGGAGCTTGTCGACCCGCGGCAGTTCACCGGCCGGCAGCTCCTGCTCCAGCACCGCCAGGGACTCCGCCAGGTTCTCGCGGTACTGGCGGCAGCCCGAGTACGAGCCGTAGGCGCTGGTGGCCAGCACGAGGACGCGGCGCCGCCCGTCGCGTGCCATCTCGCGCAGCGTGTCGGTCAGGTAGGGGCCCCAGTTGCGGTTGCCCCAGTACACCGGGAGGTCCAGGCCGTGGTCCGCGAAGTCCTTGCGGAGGGCCTCCAGCAGGGCGCGGTTCTGGGCGTTGATCGGCGAGACACCGCCGAACAGGAAGTAGTGCTGCCCGACCTCCTCCAGGCGTTCCCTGGGGATGCCGCGCCCTCGCGTGACGTTCTCCAGGAAGGGCACCACGTCGTCGGGCCCCTCGGGGCCGCCGAAGGAGAGCAGGAGCAGGGAGTCATAGGGCTCGGGGTACGCATCGGGCATACCCCCGATCCTGCCATCACGAATTCCGCGCGGCGGTGACGCCCCGCCCCGTAAGCTGACCGGACGCACGTGATTCCTTACCGGGCGACCGGCATGACCTTCTGAGAGCTTCCCTTGCCCAGTCCCTACCGCGGGCTCTTCGCCGCGCCCGGCACCCGGTCCTTCACCGCCGCGGGGCTGGTCGGCCGCATGCCGATCGCGATGATGGGCCTGGGCGTCGTCACCATGGTGTCCGAACTGACCGGTGCCTACGGGGTCGCGGGCGCGCTGGCGGCGACCGTGGCGCTGTCGACGGCCGCCCTCGGGCCGCAGGTCTCCCGGTTGGTGGACCGCTACGGGCAGCGCCGAGTCCTGCGACCGGCCGCGCTCGTCGCCCTGACCGCGGTGGCCGCGCTGGTGCTGAGCACGGGGCTGGGGTGGCCGCAGTGGACGCTCTTCGTCTTCGCCGCGTTCGCCGGGTGCGTGCCCAGCCTGGGCTCCATGATCAGGGCCCGGTGGATCACCGTGTTCCGGGACCGGCCGGACCGGTTGCACGCGGCGTTCTCCTGGGAGTCCATCGTCGACGAACTCTGCTTCGTCTTCGGGCCGGTGCTCGCCATCGGCCTGTCCACCGGCTGGTTCCCGCAGGCCGGTCCGCTGGCCGCCGCGGTGTTCCTGGTGACCGGTGTGTTCTGGCTGACCTCGCAGCGCGCGACCGAGCCCGCCCCGCACCCCAGGGACCACAACTCCCCCGGTTCGGCACTGCGTACGCCGGGCCTGTGGATCCTGGTGGTGACACTCGTCGCGGTCGGGGCGATCTTCGGCGCGGTGGACGTCGCCACGGTGGCGTTCGCCGAGGAGCAGGACCGCAAGGCGGCGGCCAGCCTGCTGCTGGCGGTCTACGCCCTCGGTTCCTGCGTGGCGGGGGCGGCTTTCGGCATGTTCCGCCCGAGAGGTCCGGCGGTCCGCCGCTGGCTCGCCGGTGTGTGCGCGGTGGGCCTGAGTATGATCCCCCTCCAACTGGTCGGGAACCTGCCGTTCCTGGCCGTCGCGCTCTTCCTCGCGGGGCTGACGATCGCCCCGACGATGGTCACCACGATGGCCCTCGTCGGGGAGTTGGTCCCGCGCACCAAGCTCACCGAAGGCATGACGTGGGCGAGTACCGGCGTCGCGGTGGGAGTGGCGCTCGGCGCCTCGGCCACCGGCCGGGTGGTGGACGTGGCGGGGGCAGCGGCGGCCTACGGCGTGCCCGCGGTCGCCGGGGCGCTGGCGGTCGCGGCGGCGGTCCTCGGCCACCGCCGGCTGAGACCTCGGTCGGCGGCGGGGCGGCAGGAGGGGACGGCGAATGACCGGTTGGAGCAGGCGCAGCGACCGCAGGAGCGACACCTGGCGTAACTGGGCGGGGAACACCGGTTCCCGACCGCTGCGCACGGTGGCGCCCTCCACGACCTCGGCGCTGGCGGAGGTGGTGCGCCGGGCCGCCGAGGACGGACTGCCGGTCAAGGCGGTGGGCACCGGGCACTCCTTCACCTCCGTCGCGGGCACCTCGGGCGTGCTGATCCGCCCGGAGCGGCTCTGCGGTGTCAGGGCCATCGACCGGGCCGCGGGCACGGTGACGGCGGCGGCCGGCACTCCGCTGAAGCAGCTGAACCAGGTGCTGGCCGGTGAGGGCCTGTCGCTCACCAACATGGGCGACATCATGGAGCAGACCGTCTCGGGCGCGACCAGCACCGGCACCCACGGCACCGGGCGGGACTCGGCCTCACTGGCGGCCCAGATCGCCGGCCTGGAGATGGTGTGCGCCGACGGCTCGGTGCTGCGCTGCACGCCGGAGGAGAACGCGGACGTGTTCGCGGCGGCCCGGGTCGGGCTCGGCGCGCTGGGCGTGCTCAGCGAGATCACCTTCGCGGTCGAGCCGCTGTTCTGGCTGCACGCCCGGGAGCAGCCGATGGCGTTCGACGAGGTGACCTCGCGCTTCGAGGAGTTCGCGGCGGAGAACGAGCACTTCGAGTTCTACTGGTTCCCGCACACCGACGTGTGCCACACCAAGCGCAACAACCGGGCCCCGGGCCCCGCCCGGCCGCTGCCCGCGGTCCGGGGCTGGGTGGACGACGAGCTGGTGGCGAACGGCGTCTTCCAGGCCGCCTGCTCGCTCGGCCGCGCGGTGCCCGCCACCGTGCCGGCCATCGCCCGCATATCCGGGCGCGTGGTGAGCGACCGCGCGTACACCGACATCCCCTACAAGGTCTTCACCAGCCCGCGGCGGGTGCGCTTCCTGGAGATGGAGTTCGCCCTGCCCCGGGAGGCAGCCGTCGCGGCGCTGACCGATCTGCGCGCCATGATCGACCGCTCGGACCTGCGCATCGGGTTCCCGGTGGAGGTACGCACGGCGCCTGCCGACGACATCCCGCTGTCCAGCGCGAGTGGACGGGAGAGCGTGTACCTGGCCATGCACGTGTACCGCGGCACACCGCACGAGGCCTACTTCACCGCTGCCGAACGCATCATGACCGCACATGGCGGAAGGCCCCACTGGGGCAAGCTGCACAGCCGCGACGCGGAGTACCTGTCAGCGGTCTATCCGCGCTTCGCGGAGTTCACCGCACTGCGGGACCGGCTGGACCCCGACCGCCTGTTCCGCAACGACTACCTGCGGCGCGTGCTCGGCGAGTGACGTGCGGCCGGGAGACGCCGGGGCGGATCAGCCCGCGCCGGCGTCCCCGCCCCCGTCCTGCTGCTCACCGCCGGTACCGGCCGCCTCCCCGGCGTCACCGGAAGTCCCGGCGGAGCCGGAGCCCGAGGAGGTGCCGGAGCCGGACGAGCTGCCGCCGGTCGTTGCGCCCGGGTCGCCGGTCGTGCCGTCGGTGGCTTCCGGCGTCGGCGCGGGGTCGGGGGTGGGCGCGACCTGACCGCCGGTTCCGCCATCCGCACCCGTGCCGCCGGTGCCTCCGGTCGCCGGGGCGTCGGGCGCACCGGTGTCCGGGGCGGCGTCCGGCGAGGGGCCCTGCCACGGCTGGTCACTGCTGCCGGTGCCTCCACCGCTGCCGGATTCCGCCTCGGGCCCGGTGCCGGTGCCGGGGTCGGGCGTGACGTCGGGGGACGTGCGCTGGAACGCCTCACCGAAGGACGTGGTGCCGCCGCGGCCTCCGGAGACGTTGGTGCCGGACAGCAGCTCGTAGGTGGTCAGGCCGCCGATCGCCACGGCGAACACCAGGGCGGCGGGCAGCAAGCTGCGCTTCCAGCGCCGGCTCCGGGTGCCGTGGGTGACGGCCGCCCCGTACCCCTCACTCCGGACGTCCCTGTCTGCGGCCCCGTCTGCGGACCCGTCTGCGTTCGTGTCCCCGATCGCGTTCGCACCCGCGTTCGCACCCGCCGGGGTCGCCCCCCGGGGCAGGCGGGCCGTGCGCCGGGCGCGCGGAGCTGCCGCGACCGTCACATCCTTGACCTGCTCACCCGTACGGCGGAACAGGTGCTGGAAAACCGGTCCGCCCGTGGTCGCCACCACGCTCACCACGCCGGCGCCGATGAACGTGCCGTACACACCGAGCCGTCCCGCGATGAGCGCGGCGATGACGGCGGCCAGGGTGCTGCCTGCCACCTGGGCCACGCTGACGTCGATCTTCTTCTTCGGCCCGCCGCCCTCCGGCCCGTCGTGGCCCTTCACCCCTTCGTTCCCAGGGCTGTCCTGCTGGTTCGGCTCATCCGCCGCTTCGGCTTCCGCCGGTGTCTTCCCGTTCATCTCCCGCCTCGGTTCGCACAAGAGTCCCGCTGTGCACACAAGTGGGACCGACAGAGGGAAGTCATTGGTTCCGATTCTGTGGGTTCTGTGAAGATCGCCACCTTCCGGTGGCAACGGGAACGGCCGCCGTCCAGCAAACTCCGCACCACTGGAAGAAGTTCAGTGGCGCGCCGGTCCACCCACATGGCCCTAATGGAGTAGTGTGACGAGCCCTGGCCCTGGCCTGACCCGGCCTGCGTAGCACAGAGTGAGCGGTTCGATCACACAGAGTGGCCAACTGGTAACCGTGCCATAACGGCGGTTCGGGACGCAGTCCCGACACGCCGGGCAAGTCGGCAAGGTAGTGGCAGGCTGAACCCGGGCAGGCCACACTCGTCTAGCGGGAGAGCAGCGACGCACGTGACGTCGGCAGGCACCACCCGGGAGGTCCCCATGCCCGAACTGCGCGTCGTGGCGGTCAGTAACGACGGCACACGGCTGGTGCTCAAGGCGGCCGACGACAGCCAGTACACCCTTCCCATCGACGAACGACTGCGGGCCGCGGTGCGCAACGACCGTGCCCGGCTCGGCCAGATCGAGATCGAGGTCGAGAGCCACCTGCGGCCCCGTGACATCCAGGCGCGCATACGAGCCGGTGCCACGGCCGAGGAAGTCGCCCAGATGGCCGGCATCCCCGTCGACCGGGTCCGCCGCTTCGAGGGCCCGGTACTCGCCGAGCGCGCCTTCATGGCCGAGCGCGCCCGCAAGACCCCCGTCCGCCGCCCCGGTGAGAACACCGGCCCGCAGCTAGGCGAGGCGGTCGCCGAGCGGCTGCTGATGCGCGGCGCCGACAAGGACACCGTGCAGTGGGACTCCTGGCGGCGCGACGACGGGACGTGGGAGGTCCTGCTGGTCTACCTGGTCGCCGGTGAGGCGCACTCCGCGAGCTGGACGTACGACCCGCCGCGCCGCCTGGTGCAGGCGGTCGACGACGAGGCGCGGACGCTGATCGGGGAGACCGACGACACGCCCGAGCCGAGCTTCCCGTTCGTGCCGCGCATCGCACGGCTGCCCCGGGACCGGGACGGCGAGGACGGCGAGCTCCGGGCCGACTCCGGCCGGGCCGAGCCGGCCCGGATCGACAACGAGGACCGCGACTCGCTGACCAGCCTGCTGGAGGCGGTACCGAGCTTCCGCGGCGACATGATCGTGCCCGAGCCGCCGCCCTCGGACGCGCCGGAGGTGGAGACCGAGCCGGCCGCCGCCGAGCCGGCCGAGGAGATCGAGCCGCCGGCCCCCGCGGCCAGCGCGGGTTCGGCGTACGCGGACATCCTGATGCCCCGCTCGGTCGCGGGGCACCGTGACCGGCTGACCGGCACCACCGACCGCCAGGCCGAGGCGGACGGCGTCCGGCCGGGCCGGCGGGCCGCCGTGCCCAGCTGGGACGAGATCGTCTTCGGCACCCGGCGCAAGAAGCAGGAGTGAGCCCGCCCGGGGGCGGGGGCGCCTGCCCTCACCCCCGGGAGCCGCACACCGTCACCCGTCCGGGTGATACCTCGGCTAGGAGTTCCGGCGTTCGCGCCCGGCGTGCAGGCGGTCGGGGCGCGTGCTACGGACTTCCCCCTCAGCCCGGCTCGGGGCCGGTGGCGACCGGCCGCTCAGGGTCGGCCGACCACGCCGACCACGAACCCGGGTACAGCGCCGCGTCCGTCCCGGCCGCCGCGAGCGCCAGCACCTGGTGCGCGCCGGACACCCCCGAGCCGCAGTACACGCCCACCTCGGCTCCGGGCACGGCCCCCAGGGCGGCGAACCGGTCCGCCAGCTCGCCCGGTGGCCGGAAGGTGCCCTCCGGGGTCACGTTCTCCGTGGTGGGCGCGCTGAGCGCGCCCGGGATGTGGCCGGCGACCGGGTCGATCGGCTCCACCTCACCGCGGTAGCGCTCCCCCGCCCTCGCGTCCAGCAGCACCCCGCGCCGCGCCAGCCCGGCTGCGCCGTCGGCGTCCAGTACCGGCACGCTGCCCGGCCTGGGCTCGAAGTCGCCCGGCGCGGGCTCGGGCAGCTCGGTGCTCAGCGGGCCCGGCCAGGCCGCCAGGCCGCCGTCGAGCACCCTGACCTGCTCGTGGCCGGCCCAGCGCAGCAGCCACCAGGCACGGGCCGCGGCCCAGCCCTGGCCGCCGTCGTAGACGACAACCGGCCTGTCCGCGCTGACTCCGGCGCGGCGCATCGTGGTACCGAAGTCGTCCGGGTCGGGCAGCGGATGCCGTCCGCCGCTGCCCGCCGGGCCCGCCAGCTCGGTGTCGAGGTCGACGTACACCGCGCCGGGCAGGTGCCCGGCCGCGTAGGCCGGTCGGCCGGACGGTCCGCCCTGCTCCCAGCGGACGTCGAGCAGCACCGGGCAGAGTGGGCCGCCGGGCCCCGCGGCGGGGCCCGGGGCGAGTTCGGCGGCTAGATCGGCAGCCAGTTCGGCGGCACTGATGAGAGGCGTCATGCGGGCATTCTCACCCGGCCCGGTCTCCCGCGGGGCCCGTTCCCAGCCGGTGGTCCCCGGACGGGGCGGCGGGAAATCCGGTCAATCCCCGCCCCCGCTGCGAGAAATGCGGCGCGGCGGGTACACACCAGGTCGGAGGATGCGAGCATCACCCCTACAGACACACAGCGCACACGGCAGGTCACGGCGCGCAGCAGTACGACGTTCACGGTGCCCTGGGCACCGCACGACCGCATCGATGATGGTCCGAGGAGACGACAGAAGATGACCGAGGCAGTGACTCGGCCCGCGCCGGGTACACCCTGCTGGGCCAGCCTGAGAGTGCACGACCTGGCGGCCGGCCAGAAGTTCTACAGCGAGCTGTTCGGCTGGGAGTTCCGCGAGGGTCCGCGCCAGACCGGGCCCTTCGTGCGGGCGCACTTCGGGGACCTGGTCGTGGCCGGGCTGGGAGAGGCCCGCCACGAGCCCTCCGGGCTGGGGGCGTGGCTGCCCTACCTGGCGACCGACGACGCCGACGCGACCTGTGCCCGCATCCGCGAGAGCGGCGGCACGGTGGCGGTCGGGCCGCTCGACTCGGGCGAGGACGGGCGGCTGGCGATCGCCTCCGACCCGAGCGGCGCGGCCTTCGGCATCTGGCAGGCGGGGCTGCACAGCGGCACCGAGCCGGACGGCCGTCCCGGCACCGCGGTGTGGGACGAGCTGGTGACCCGCAGCGCCCACGCGGTCCGGCCGTTCTACCGGGCGGTGTTCGGCTTCGACACCGAGCGGGTGGAGGCCGCCAGCGGCAACGAGTACCTGGCCCTGAAACTGGACGGGCGGCTCGTCGGCGGGATGCGCGGCGTCGGGGACGAGCTGCCGTCCGACCGCGGCCCGTACTGGACGACGTACTTCTCGGTCACCGACGCCGACGACGCCGCCCGGCGGGTGGTGGAGCTGGGCGGCCAGATCCTGCGGGACCCGCGGAACTCGCCGTACGGCCGGCTCGCCCACGTCGCGGACTCCGAGGGGGCGGCGTTCGCGGTGGTGCAGCTGACGGACCCCAGCGACGCGGTGACCCGTCCGCTGCGCAGGTAGCGGACGTCCGCTTCGTACGCGGCGGTAGCGGCCGGGCGGACGTCCGGCGCGGGAGCCCCCGGGGGCCGGTCAGCGGCGCGGCGCCGGCAGCGGCACGCCGTCCACCGGCAGCACGTCCGGGGACAGCGCGCCGGCCCCGGCCGCGGCGGCCGTCAGGCGCCGCCGGTGGTGGCGACGGCACAGCACCTCGTAGCCGACTTCACCGGGCGGCCGTCCGACGTCGCCGACGACGACCTGCGCGCCCTCCACGACCATCTGCCCGTCGACGGTGCGCGCGTTGTGCGTGGCGCGCGCACCGCACCAGCACAGGGCCTCCACCTGGAGGACCTCGACTCGGTCGGCCAGTTCGATGAGGCGCTGCGCACCGGGGAAGAGCCGGGTGCGGAAGTCGGTGGCGATGCCGAAGGCGAACACGTCTATGCCCAGGTCGTCGACCACCCGGGCCAGCTGGTCGATCTGGTCCTCGGTGAGGAACTGGGCCTCGTCGGCGATCACGTAGTCGGTCCGGCCGCCCGCGGTGAGGTGGGCGACGAGGTGGGCGTGGAAGTCGAAGCCGTCGCCCGCCTCCACCGCCTCGGTGACCAGGCCGAGCCGGGAGGAGAGCCGCCCCTCCCCCGCCCGGTCGTTGCGGGTGAAGATCATGCCCTGGAGGCCCCGCGCGGACCGGTTGTGCTCGATCTGCAGGGCAAGCGTGGACTTCCCGCAGTCCATTGTTCCACTGAAGAACACCAGCTCGGGCATGGGGAGTTGCGGCCTTTCAGGGTGACGAGGTGACGTGCGGCGCGGGCGTGCGTCAGGTTCGCACTTCGAGCAGCGGGACGAGCTGCTCGGCCGGGGTGAGGGACCCGTGCATGCCGACGAGGGCGGACTCGTTGGGTTCGGTGCGGGTGGCGACGACGGCCGCGGTGCCGTCCATCGCCACCACGACGTCGCCGATGCGGTCGTACACGCGGTCGTCGACGCCCTTGCCGGGCAGGCCGAACCAGCCCAGCTCGATGGCCTCGTCCCGGGTGGCGACCCACGCCTGGTCGGCGAGCACCTCGCGCCAGACGGCGTACACGTCGCGGGCGGCGCCGGGAACGGCGTAGAGGTGCCGGGCGCGGCCCTCACCGCCGAGGCGCCGGACGCCGGCGCTCAGTTCCCAGTCCTCGTCGAAGTCGAAGCGGTGCGCGTCGCCCGGCGGCACGTCGACCATGCCGTGGTCGGCGGTGACGTACAGCGCGGAGCGCGGCGGCAGTTGCTCGGCGAGGCGCTGCGCCAGGCGGTCGACGTGGGCGAGCTGGCCGCGCCAGGCGTCGGAGTCCACACCGTGGCGGTGGCCGTTGCCGTCCAGCTCGGCGTAGTACGTGTAGACCAGCGCCCGGTCCCCGGCGCCCAAGCGGTCCGCGGCCAGGTCCATGCGCTCCTCGCCGGTGAGCCGGCCGAAGAAGGTGCCGCCGGACAGCGCGACGCGGGTGAGCGGGGTGGTCTCGAAGTGCGGGGCCGACACCTGGCAGGTGGCGACGCCTGCGGCGTGCGCCTGCTGGAAGACGGTCGGGTAGGGCTGCCAGACGTGGGGGTCCGTCCACGGCTGCCAGCGGAGCTGGTTCATCAGCCCGCCGGTGTCGGGGTCGAGCACGGTGTACCCGGGCAGCCCGTGCGCGGCGGGGGTGAGGCCGGTGCCGACGGAGGCGAGCGAGGTGGCCGTGGTGGACGGGAATCCGGACGTGATGGGGGTGCCCGCGCCGCCTCCCGAGGTGGCCAGCAGCGAGGTGAGGAACGGCGCCTGGGCGGGGTGGTCCCGCAGGATGTGCCAGCCGAGCCCGTCGACGAGGAAGACGCAGACCCGGTCGGCCGGCTCGATGGCCAGGCGGGCCGCGTGGCCGGGCACGTGCTGCCCGGCGGCGATGGTCGGCAGCAGGTCGGCGAGCGAGGCGTCGCCGTAGCGGGGCGCGGGGGCGCTGCGCGGGTCGAGGGGTTCGGGATCGGGCAGCGGCGCTCCCGGGGCTGCGGGGGGTGCCATCAGCGGGACGTCACCGTCGCCTCGGACAGCGCCTGGGCGAAGGAGAGCGCCTGGCGCACGGTGTCCGGGCCGTCGCCGGCCTCGCTGACCCGCAGGGAGAGGTCGTCCGCGGTGGTGGACCCGGTGTAGCCGTGGTCGGCATCGCAGTTGGGGTCGCCGCAGGCGGCCGGTTCCAGGTCGATGCGGCTGACCGCGCCCCAGCCGATGGTGAGGACCACCTCGCGGGGCAGCGTGCCGGGGGTGTACGACTCCGGGTTCGCGACCACCCGGCTCAGCACCACCGAGGAGATGCGGTCCAGCTTCACCGACTCGGTGGAGGTGGTGGCGTAGGGCACGGAGGCGTCGCCGTCGGCGGCCTGCTCGTCGGTGTGGCTGACGATGAACCGGGTGCCGGTCAGCACCAGCACGGTGACATGGCGGCGCACCTCGTTGGAGTCGAAGGTCGTCTCCTGGTGCACGACGTAGGAGGCGACCGGTTCTCCGCCGACCGCGACCTCCACCGCCTCGGCCACGAGGGCGGGGTAGTAGCCACTGCGCTCGATCGCCGTACGCAGTCCCTGCGTCGTCGTTCCGGTCTTCGCCATGCGGCCCATCCTACGGGGACGGGGAGGTGTCAGTACGCGGGCAGACGGCGCGGGCCGAGGTCGGTGGTGGCCGCTGGCGGGGCCAGGCGCACCGCCGCGCCGAGCACGGCGAGCCCGTGCGGGGCGACGACGACCGGCTCCAGCTCTACCGAGACGATCTGCGGGTGGTCGTCGACGAGCAGCGACACCCGCAGCAGCAGGTCCTCCAGCGCGGCGGTGTCCACCGGCTGGGAGCCACGCCAGCCGAACAGCATGGGCGCGGTGCGGATGCCGCGGACCAGCCCGGCGGCCTCCCGGTCGGTGACGGGGACCAGCCGGTAGGCGAGGTCGCCGAGCAGCTCCGAGGGCGGCCCGGCCAGCCCGAAGGACAGCACCGCGCCGATGGAGGGGTCCACCGCGGCCCGCACCACGGTGTCCACGCCGCGCGGCGCCATGGCCTGCACGACAGGCCGCAGCTCCTGCGCGGTGCCCAGGGTGGTGGTCAGTTCGGCGTGGACGCGGCGCAGCGCGGGCTCGCCGGCGAGGTCGAGGCGGACCGCGCCGAGGTCGGCCCGGTCCTTGAGGTGCGGCGCGGTGGTCTTCAGCGCCACCGGGTAGCCGAGCGAGGCCGCCGCCGCCGCGGCGGCGTCGGCGTCGGGGGCGGGGACCGCCGGGGAGACGTGGATGCCGTAGCCGCCGAGCAGGGCGGCGGTGTCGGCGGCGCCGAGCGGGACACTGCGGGAGCGGTCGGCGGCCGGGGCCCTGGCCGGGTCCAGCCCGGCGGAGCGCAGGGCGCTGGTGATCAGCTCGGCCGCCGCGGTCTCCGCCACGTCGTGGTCGGGGACCCGGCCGGGAGTGGCCGCGTCGGCCTGCCACTGCGCGTAGCGCACGGCCTCCGCGAGGGCCCGCACGGCGCGCTCGGGGGCGGGGAAGGAGGGGATGCGGCGTTCGCTGAGCGCGGCGTCCAGCCCTTCGATGGCCAGATGGGCGACGGAGACCGGCTTGCCCGATCCGGCGGCGGCCGACTGGAGCGCGTCGGCGAGCTCACCGGCCTGCCAGGCGTCGACCCAGGGGATCGCGGTGACGACGACGGCGTCCGTGCCGGGGTCTGCCAGCGCGGCGGCCAGTGCCTGCCGGAAGTCCTCCGGTGCGGCGGAGGAGGTCAGGTCCACCACCTGGGCGGGTTGCAGGCCCTGGGCGAGGCAGGCGTCGTAGGTGAGCAGGCCGAGCGACTCGGCGTTGCCGAGCGTGGTGACCCTCGGTCCGGCGGGCAGCGGCTGGAAGGCGAGCTGGACGCCGGTGTCGACGAGTTCGGTGACGGTGTCGACGAGCAGCACGCCGGCCTGCCGCAGCAGCACCGACACGGTGGCGTCCGGGGTGCGGCTGGCGGGGACGGCGTGGCCGGGCGGCGGCGCGCTGCCGCTGTGCCGGGCGCCCTTGACCACGACGACCGGCTTGCGCACGGCGGTGCGCTTGACGAGCCGGGTGAACTTGCGGGGGTTGCCGATGGACTCCAGGTACATCAGGACCACGTCGGTGTCCGGGTCGTCGTCCCAGTACTGCAGCACGTCGTTGCCGGAGACGTCGGCGCGGTTGCCGGCGGCGACGAACGAGGACAGCCCGGCGCCGCGGCGGTGCAGTCCGGCGAGCAGGGCGATGGCGATCGCCCCTGACTGGGTGAACAGCCCGATCCGGCCGCGTTCGGGGGTCTCCGGGGAGAGCGTCGCGTTGAGGCGTACCGCGGGTGAGGTGTTGAGCAGGCCGAAGGCGTTGGGGCCGATGATCCGCATGCCGTAGGAGCGGGCGCGGCGGACGAGTTCACGCTGCTCGGCCCGGTCGAAGTCGGCGGACAGTACGACGAGCCCCTGCACGCCGTGCTCACCGCAGTCGGTGACGACGGGGCCGACCTGGTCGGCAGGGACGGCGAGCACCGCGAGGTCGACGGGTTCGGGGATGTCGCGCACCGAGCGGTGGGCGGACACGCCGGGCACGCCGTCGAGCGCGGTCGCGCCGGGTTCCAGGCGGTGGTTGACGGCGTAGGTGCGGCCGGTGAAGCCGGCGGTGCGCAGCGACTCCAGCACCGAGCGGCCGGCGCCGCCGGGGCTGCGGCCGGCGCCGATGACGGCGACCGAGCGGGGGGCGAGCAGCCGCTGCACCGAGTGCGCCTCGGCGCGCTGCTCGCGGGCGCGCATGACGGCCAGCGACTCGGCGGTGGGTTCGAGGTCGAGGTCGAGATGGACCGAGCCGTCCTCGAAGCTGCGCTTCTGGGAGTAGCCGGCGTCGGTGAAGACCTTGATCATCTTGCTGTTGGCGGGCAGCACCTCGGCGGTGAAGCGGCGCACGCCGCGTTCACGGGCGCAGGCCGCGATGTGCTCCAGCAGGGTGGAGGCGACGCCGCGTCCCTGGTGGGCGTCCTGGACGAGGAACGCCACCTCGGCGTTGTCGGCGGGCGCGGACGCCGGGCGGCCAGCGGCGTCGATGCGGTCGTAGCGCACGGTGGCGATGAACTCGCCGCCGACGGTGACGGCGAGGCCGACCCGGTCGACGTAGTCGTGGTGGGTGAAGCGGCGTACGTCGCGGTCCGACAGGCGGGGGTAGGGCGCGAAGAAGCGGTAGTACTTCGACTCGTCCGACACCTGCTCGTAGAAGCTGACGAGGCGGCCCGCGTCATCGGGGGTGATCGGCCGGATCGTGGCCGTCCCTCCGTCGCGCAGCACCACGTCGGCTTCCCAGTGGGTCGGGTAGGCACGCTCCGGGGCTGGCTGCATGGGCACAGCGTACGGGCCGCGGCCGGGTGCCGGACCGGGCCGCGACCCGTACGCGGCGGGTGTCCCAGTTCGCGGACGCGGGTGCGTGGCAGGCTTCCGGGACGGCAGAGTGCGGGGAAGGACCACGCGCCCCTCCGTGCGAAACTGGTCTAGACAACTCTCCGAATGAAGGGCAACACCATGGCTGAGCGCCGCGTCTCCGTCGGCTGGCCCGAGGGCCTGCACGCCCGTCCCGCCTCCATCTTCGTTCGCGCCGCGACCGCCGCCGGCGTGCCCGTCACCATCGCCAAGAAGGACGGCGACCCCGTCAACGCCGCCTCGATGCTGGCCGTGCTCGGCCTGGGCGCCGAGGGTGGCGAGGAGGTCGTACTGGCCTCCGACGCCGAGGGTGCGGACGCCGCGCTGGACCGCCTGGCGAAGCTGGTGGCCGAAGGGCTGGAGGAGCTCCCCGAATCGGTCTGAGCACCCCGCCCGGCACTCCCCCGGCACCCGGGGGAGCCGGCAGCGGCAAAAGGCGGCGGAGCAGGTGCTCCGCCGCCTTTTGCCGTAACACGTCAGGCGCCATTCGGAATTCGACAGCGTGAATTGCCTCCCCCGCCCCGCAGACCTTTGTATACAGCGCCTGTTAATCGCGGGCGCGCGCGGTGTTTACAGCAGGTTTCAAAGTCCTCACAGCCGCCGGGCGCGGGAGGCGGCGAATTACCGGGAATCGCTCCACCTGGGCCGCCGCCAGCGCCCTGGCGCGCTCGGCGTCCCGGCGGGCGACGGCATCCACCATCGCGCCGTGCTCCTGCCACACCGCCGCGGCCCGCGGCGGCGGATCGACCACCTCGGGTGAGTACATCCACACGGTCTTGCGGCGCAGCTGGGTCAGCAGCGCGGCCAGGCTGGGACTGTCCGACGCCTGGGCCAGCGTCTCGTGGAACCAGTCGCCGAGCGGGCGCAGGTCCGACAACTGGCCGTGCGCCGCCCGCTGGCGCCCCAGCCGCACCAGCCCGCGCAGCACCTTCAGATGTGCGTCGGAGCGCCGCTGCGCGGCCCGTGCGGCGCCCAGCGGCTCCAGCAGGGCGCGGATGTCGAGCAGGTCGGCGGCCTCCCGCTCGGTCGGCTCCGCCACACACGCGCCGGCATGCCTGCGGGTGGTCACGAAGCCCTCGGACTCCAGCGTGCGCAGCGCCTCGCGGACCGGCACCCGGGAGACGCCGTAACGGCGGGCCAACTGCTCCTCGGTGAGCCGCGCGCCCGGCGGGAACACGCCGGAGACGATTTCGTCGCGAATCGCAGTGCATACCGTGTGCGCGGAAACGCGCATGGTCCGACCTCCGGCGTGATCCCATGACCCCGTGATTCCCACGATTTCTGGTGGCGTCGCAGAACCGAACTGTATTCCATTCACCGGTTAATTCCGATCCCGGGACCGGATGCGGCGGAAAAGGAACGGCCCGGCGGACGCGGGAGGACCGGCTCCCGGGGCAGGCGCACGAGGACCCCCGGCACGGATGCCGGGGGTCCTCGGGTGGGGTGCGGCGGGTCAGGTCGCCGCTGCGCGTGCCCCTGGGGGCACGGCGGCCGGGTGGGCCGCGGGGCTCAGACCCCGACGCCCTTGGAGCGCAGGTAGGAGACGGGGTTGACGTCCGAGCCGTACTGCGGCGAGGTGCGGGCCTCGAAGTGCAGGTGCGGGCCGGTGGAGTTGCCGGTGGAACCGACCTTGCCTATCTGGTGGCCGGAAGTCACCGCCTGGCCGACGCGGACGTCCATGGCCGACAGGTGGCCGTACTGGGTGTAGCGGCCGTCGCTGTGCCGGATGACGACGTTGTTGCCGTAGGCACCGCCCCAGCCGGCCTCGACGACCTGGCCGGCGCCGACCGCGCGCACCGGGGTGCCGGAGGCGGCGGCGAAGTCCACACCGCTGTGGCTGCCGGAGGACCACATGGCGCCACCGGAGCGGTACTGGGTGGTGACGGGCGCGGACACGGGGGCGACGAAGCCCTTGGGGGCGGCGCGCTTGGCGGACCGTGCGGACGCCTGCTGGGTCCGGCTCTCCGCGGCGCGCTCCTCAGCCTTGCGCTTGGCGTCAGCCTTGCGCTTCTCCTCCGCCTTGCGCTTCTCAGCGGACTTGCGGTCCTCCGCGGCCTTGCGGGCCTCGGCGGCGCTCTTCTGTGCGGCGGCCTGGGCCTGGACGCCGTCTGCGGCGGAACCGCTGAGGGCGACCGCCCGCAGCAGGCCGGAGTCGTGAGCGGCGGTGGCGGCAGCGGCGGGGCTGACGAGTACGCCGGTCAGACCGGCGACGGTGAGTGCTCCGGCGAGGCCGGCGCGGAGGGCGCGGCTCGATCGGCCGGACTTCCCGGTGGCATGCGTAAGCGCCATGGCTGGCGTGCTCCTTTCCTTCCTTCACGCCTACCGGGTTAGCTGACGGGTTCGGAGCAGGAAGGTCTCCTACGGGCGCCTGCGAGGAGGCTCGCCCGATTCACCCCAAGGACTTCTGATGGGTCCCCGGCTCCCTCACGGGGACTCGGCGTTCGCCGGCCGTCGGCCGCGGATGCGGTCGCTTCTGACGGGCAGCGGGATCGAAGCTAAACCGGACATCTGACCGCTACCAAACCGATCTCGGTCTTTGTCGCCCATCCCACACCTGGAGCCACCACAAAAGCGCTAAATCCGGACATAAAGCGACCCCTGATTGCCGGGATCTGCAACCAAGGGCCGCTTCCTGGGCCGTATCCGCCACCTCCGGACGCACCGGCTACTGGCCGGAGACCACCGTCACCTCGCCGACGCCCAGCGCACGCACCGGGTCGGCGATCTGCTCGGCGTCACCCACCAGGACCGTCACCAGCCGGTCCAGCGGGAAGGCGTTGACCGCCGCGGCGCTCGCCTCCACCGTGCCCGTCTCGGCGAGCAGCGCGTACAGACGGCTCTGGAAGTCGTCCGGGAGGTGCTGCTCCACCTGGTCGGCGAGCGTGCCGGCGACGGCGGCGGCCGTCTCGTAGCGCAGCGGCGCCACCCCGACCAGGTTCTGCACCGCCACGTCGCGCTCCTCGTCCGTCAGCCCCTCGGCGGCCAGCGTCCGCAGCACCTGCCACAGGTCGGCGAGCGCCGGGCCGGTGACGTCGGTGGCCACCGAGCCGCTGATCGCCAGCAGCGCCGCCCCGGTGCCCTCAGGCCCGGAACGCAGCACCTGGCCGAAGGCGCGCACCCCGTACGTGTAGCCCTTCTCCTCACGCAGCACCCGGTCCAGCCGGGAGGTGAGAGTGCCGCCCAGGCAGTAGACGCCGAGGACCTGCGCCGGCCACACCCGGTCGTGCCGGTCGGCGCCGATGCGGCCGATCAGCAGCTGGGTCTGCACCGACCCGGGACGGTCGACGATGACCACGCGGGCGGCGTCGTCGGCGGTGATCGGGCTCATGGGGCGCGGCTGGGCCTCCGCCCCAGTCCACGCGCCCAGCGTCCCGCCGAGCGCCGCGTCGAGGTCGATCCCGGTGAAGTCGCCGACCACGACGACGGTGGCGGTGGCCGGACGCACATGGGCCTCGTAGAACGCCCGGACGGCCGCCGCGTCGATGCGCGAGACCGTCTCCTCGGTGCCCTGACGCGGCCGGGACATGCGGGCGCTCGGGGGGAACAGCGTGCCGGACAGTGCGATCGCGGCGCGCCGCGCCGGGTTGGCCATCTCGTGCGGGATCTCGTCGAGCCGGTTGGCGACCAGCCGCTCGATCTCGCTGTCGGGGAACGCGGGTGAGCGCAGGGCGTCGGCCAGCAGCGCCAGGGCGCGCTCCAGCCGGGACGCGGGCACCTCCAGCGACACCCGCACACCCGGGTGGTCGGCGTGCGCGTCGAGGGTGGCGCCCGCCCGCTCCAGCTCGGCGGCGAACTCCTCGGCGCTGTGCTTGTCGGTGCCCTCGCTGAGCGCGCGGGCCATCAACGTGGCGACGCCGTCCAGCCCTTCGGGCTCGGCGTCGAGCGGCGCGACCAGGTTGACCTCGACCGCGACGACCTGCTGGCCGGGGCGGTGGCAGCGCAGCACCGTCAGCCCGTTGGGCAGCGTGGAACGCTGTGGCGCGGGGAAGTCCCAGGGCTTGGGCAGGCCGCCGGCCGGCTGCGGGTGGAACTCCATGACGGGGGTGACGGGGCTGACGGGGGTCACGTCGCTCACTGCTCGGCCCCTCCTTCTTCTTCGGCGGTCTCGGCGGCTTCGGCGTTGTCGGCGGACTGCGCGTCCGCCGGGGCGGTGGGCTCGTACACCAGCACCGCACGGTTGTCGCTGCGCAGCCGCGCGGCGGCCACCTCGCGGATCTCCTCGGCGGTGACGTCCAGCACCCGGCGCACCGCGGTCAGGGCGAGCTGCGGGTCACCGAACAGCACCGCGAACCGGCACAGTTCGTCGGCCCGCCCGGCGACCGTGGCCAGCCGGTCCAGCCACTCGCGCTCCAACTGGGCCTGGGCCCGCTCCAGCTCCTCCGGGCTCGGCCCCTCCTCCGCGAACCGCTTGAGCTCCTCGTCGATCGCCGCCTCGATGGCGGCGACCTCCGCGTCGCCCGAGGTCTTCACGTCCAGCCAGCCGAGCGACGGCGCGCCGGCCAGCCGCAGCATGCCGAAGCCCGCCGTGACCGCGAGCCGGTCCCGCCGCACCAGGCGGTTGTACAGCCGCGACGACTCGCCGCCGCCGAGCACCGTCAGCGCCAGGTCGGCGGCGTCGGCCTCGCGGGTGCCGTCGTGCGGCAGCCGGTAGGCGGCCATCAGCGCCCGCGCCGGCACCTCCTCGCGGACGACCTCGCGCACCTCCGCGCCGATGACGTCCGGCAGGGAGCCGTCCCGCGGCGGCTGCTTGCCGTCGTGGCCGGGGATGGAGCCGAAGTACCTCTCCGCCCACGCCAGCGTCTGCTCCGGGTCGATGTCGCCGACCACCGCGAGCACCGCGTTGTTCGGCGCGTAGTAGGTGCGGAAGAACGCCCGCGCGTCCTCCAGCGAGGCCGCGTCCAGGTCGGCCATCGAGCCGATCGGCGTGTGGTGGTACGGGTGGCCCTCGGGGTAGGCCATGGCGGTCAGCTTCTCGAACGCCGTGCCGTAGGGCACGTTGTCGTAGCGCTGGCGGCGCTCGTTCTTCACCACGTCCCGCTGGTTCTCCATGGACTCGTCGTCCAGGGCCGCCAGCAGCGAGCCCATCCGGTCCGCCTCCAGCCACAGGGCGAGTTCCAGCTGGTGTGCGGGCATCGTCTCGAAGTAGTTGGTGCGTTCGAAGCTGGTGGTGCCGTTGAGCGATCCGCCCGCCCCCTGCACCAGCTCGAAGTGGCCGTTGCCCTTCACCTGCGCCGAGCCCTGGAACATCAGGTGCTCGAAGAGGTGGGCCAGTCCGGTCCGGCCGGGGACCTCGTGGCGCGAACCGACGTCGTACCAGAGGCAGACGGCGGCCACCGGAGTCTGGTGGTCCTCGGAGAGCACCACACGAAGGCCGTTGGCCAACCGGTGTTCGGTGGCTGTCAGCCCTCCGGTGGCGGGCGGGGGCGTGGCCGTGTGACCCATGGGCGTGGAGTCCCTTCGTCGGTGAGCTGGCCGGTCGGCGAGCGGTTGTCCGCTCACTGTATGCAAGCGCGCGGACCACACGCGAAGTTCCCGTACCGTTCGGGTCGAAGGACCGGCTGTCGGAGGCCGGGTCCACAATGGTCGGCGACCGACCCGCTCGAAAGCCGCACGTACCCGAAGGAGCCGCAGCCCCGATGGCCCGCCGCAGTACGAAGACCCCGCCGCCGGACGACTTCGAGGAGCGCATCCTCGACATCGACGTCGTCGACGAGATGCAGGGTTCCTTTCTGGAGTACGCATACTCGGTCATCTACTCCCGCGCGCTGCCCGACGCCCGGGACGGGATGAAGCCGGTCCACCGGCGCATCCTGTACCAGATGCACGAGATGGGCCTGCGCCCCGAGCGCCCCTACGTCAAGTGCGCCCGGGTCGTCGGGGAGGTGATGGGCAAGCTCCACCCGCACGGTGACAGCGCCATCTACGACGCCCTGGTGCGCATGGCCCAGCCGTTCTCGATGCGGCTGCCGCTCGTCGACGGGCACGGCAACTTCGGCTCGCTGGGCAACGACGACCCGCCCGCCGCCATGCGGTACACCGAGTGCCGCACCGCGCCCGCCGCCGGGCTCATGGTCGATTCGATCGACGAGGACACCGTCGACTTCGCCCCCAACTACGACGGCAGCGAGCAGGAGCCGGTGGCGCTGCCCGCGGCCTACCCCAACCTGCTGGTGAACGGCGCCTCCGGGATCGCCGTCGGCATGGCGACGAACATGCCGCCGCACAACCTCGGCGAGGTGATCGCCGCCGCCCGGCACCTGATCAAGCACCCGGGCGCGGACCTGGAGACGCTGATGCGCTTCGTGCCGGGTCCCGACCTGCCCACCGGCGGGCGCATCGTCGGCCTCGACGGCGTCAAGGACGCCTACGCGAAGGGCCGCGGCACGTTCAAGATCCGCGCGACCGTCGCCGTGGAGCAGGTCACGGCCCGCCGCAAGGGCCTGGTCGTCACCGAACTGCCCTTCACGGTGGGCCCGGAGAAGGTCATCTCCAAGATCAAGGACCTGGTCAACGCGAAGAAGCTCCAGGGCATCGCGGACGTCAAGGACCTCACCGACCGGGCGCACGGCCTGCGCCTGGTCGTCGAGATCAAGAACGGATTCCATCCCGAGGCCGTGCTGGAGCAGCTGTTCAAGCTGACGCCGATGGAGGAGTCCTTCGGCATCAACAACGTCGCGCTGGTGGACGGGCAGCCGCTCACCCTGGGCCTGAGGGAACTGCTGGAGGTGTACGTCGACCACCGGTTCGAGGTGGTCCGGCGGCGCAGCTCGTTCCGCCGGGACAAGCGCCGCGACCGCCTGCACCTCGTCGAGGGCCTGCTCGTCGCGCTCATCGACATCGACGAGGTCATCGCGCTGATCCGGTCCAGCGAGAACGCCGCGCAGGCCAAGGAGGCGCTGATCGGGCGCTTCGGCCTGTCGGACGTGCAGACCCAGTACATCCTGGACACGCCGCTGCGCCGCCTGACCCGGTTCGACCGGCTGGAGCTGGAGTCCGAGCGCGACCGCCTCAACACCGAGATCGTGGAGCTGACCCGCATCCTGGACTCGGACGCGGAACTGCGCAAGCTGGTCTCCTCCGAACTGGCCGCGGTGTCGAAGAAGTACGCCACCGACCGCCGCACCGTGCTGCTGGAGTCGGCCGGCTCGACGGTGGCGGCGGTCCCGCTGGAGGTCCCTGACGACCCGTGCCGGGTGCTGCTCTCCTCCACCGGCCTGCTGGCCCGCACGGCCGTCGACGGCAACGGCTTCGACGAGGCGGCCAAGCGGGTCCGGCACGACGTCGTGGTGTCCGCGGTGCCGGCGACCGCCCGCGGCCAGGTCGGCGCGGTGACCTCCGCCGGACGCCTGCTGCGGCTGACCGTGATCGACCTGCCGCAGCTGCCGCAGACCTCCTCCCCGCCCAACCTCTCCGGCGGAGCGGAGGTGTCGGAGTTCCTCTCCCTCGCCGACGGCGAGTCGCTGGTCTGCCTGACCACGCTCGACGAGTCCTCCCCCGGTCTGGCGATCGGCACCCGGCTGGGCGTCGTCAAGCGCGTCGTGCCCGACTACCCGGCGAACAAGGACGAACTGGAGGTCATCACCCTCAGGGACGGGGACCGCATCGCCGGCGCGGTCGAACTGCGCACCGGCGAGGAGGACCTCGTCTTCATCACCGACGAGGCCCAGTTGCTGCGCTACCCGGCCGGGCAGGTGCGGCCGCAGGGCCGGGCGGCGGCCGGCATGGCCGGCGTGAAGCTCGGCGAGAGCGCCCGGGTCATCTCCTTCACCGCGGTCGATCCCGCCGCGGACGCCGTGGTGTTCACCGCCGCCGGCACGCACGGCACTCTGGACGACACCCTGGGCACGGCCAAGCTGACGCCCCTCGACCAGTACCCGCGCAAGGGCCGGGCGACCGGCGGGGTGCGCTGCCAGCGCTTCCTCAAGGGCGAGGACTGCCTCACCTTCGCCTGGGCGGGCCCCGTACCGGCCCGCGCCGCGTCCGCCAACGGCACCCCGGTGGAACTGCCGGAACCCGACCCGCGCCGGGACGGTTCCGGGCTGCCGCTGGCCAAACCGGTCGCGGTGATCGCCGGACCGGTCTGAGCCACGGCTCGTCTCCGGTGGGCGCGCCGAGCGGTTGCGCCCACCGGACGGCCCGGTGTCACGGCCGTGGCCGTCCCTCGGCGTGCCCAGTCACGGCACGGGCAGGTCGTCCTCGTCCGGGTCCTCGTCCGGGTCCGACGCCGGCCCGGCCGCCGCTTCTGCTATGGCGGGGTCGTCCACGTAGCGCAGCACGCCCCACATGCCGCTCGGCCCGGCGTCCGCCGGCTCCGGTCCGGCGCAGGCCGCCAGTTCCTTGAGCAGCCCGTCCCCGTCCAGCCCGGCGCCGATGAGCACCAGTCGGGTCAGCCGCTCCTCGCCGTCCGGCCACGGCTCGGGCCGGAAGCGCAGGAACCCGCCGACCGCGTGCACCACCCAGCGCTGCGGTGAGCCGTCCGCGCCGAAGTGCACGAAGCCCTTCACGCGGTACAGGCCGGTGGGCCGGGCGTCGAGGAAGGACAGGAAGCGGCGGGGGCTGAGCGGGACGGCCCCGGTGTACTCGACACTGCGGTAGCCGTCGTGCAGATGGCCGTGCCCGTCGTCCTGCCCGTGCCCGGAGCAGCCGTCGCCGCCGTTCGCACCCTCGGCCTCCTCCTCGATCCGCAGGTCCTCGAACGACAGCTGCCGGGCCCGCTGGGCCTCCTCGCGCTCCCGGGCGGCATCCCGGTCGAAGAGCAGTCCCGGGTCGACCCGCCCGTGCACGGCCGTCACCACCGGGGTGCCGCGGCCGAGTTCGGCGAGCGTCGTGTGCAGCGCCGCGAGCCGGTCCGCACCGACCCGGTCGGCCTTGTTGAGCACCACCAGGTCGGCCGCGCCGACATGCCGGTCCAGCTCCGGGTGGCGGGCCCGGACCGCGTCGAACTCGGCGGCGTCGACCACCTCGACCAGCCCGCCGTAGACGATGCGGCGGTTGGTGCTGGCGAGCACCATCCGGATCAGGGTCTCGGGTTCGGCCAGCCCGCTGGCCTCGATGACGATCAGGTCGATGGCGGACGACGGCTGGGACAGCGTGCCCAGCACCTCGTCGAGGTCCTCGGTGTCCACCGCGCAGCACAGGCAGCCGTCCCCGAGCGAGACCATCGAGTCGACCTGCCCCGCGACGGTCAGCGCGTCGATCTCGATGCTGCCGAAGTCGTTGACGACGGCGCCGATCCGGACGCCGCCGCGGTTGCGCAGCAGGTGGTTGAGGAGCGTGGTCTTCCCGGAGCCCAGGAAGCCCGCCAGCACGACAACCGGAATACGGGGGGTGACCACGTCGTTGCCTCCAGCGTTCGGAACGGCCTTTGATCCTAGCGGCGGTTAGGCTCGCCTATGTGAGTACGTGCACGGTCTCCTCCAGGGAACTCGACGAGCCGCTCGCGGCGACCGCAGCGACCGCCAGGACCTGGCTGCTGATCGAGCAACCCGGCCCCTGGGGCGTCGACGCCCTGCGGCACAGCCGCCTGGACGCCGGGCTGGGCGCCGACCTGTCGGGACGCTCCGAGGGCACCGGCGTGCGGGTGGCTCTGATCCGCCGGCCGGGCCCGCACGCGCACCGTTCCGGAACGGGCAGCCGGCGGGTGTTCGCCGCGCACACCGTGCCGGGCCGCTCCTGGATCCGCAGCGCCCGCCTGGACGCCCTGGACGAGCTGTGGGGACTGGACCTCGCCGGGCTCGGTGCGGGACGCCACAGCGGCCTGTGGGAGCCCCACCGGGGCGATCCGCTGGCCCTGGTGTGCACCAACGGCAAGCGGGACCGCTGCTGCGCGGTGCTGGGCCGCCCGCTGGCGGCCGAGCTGGCCGCGTCGGGCGACGCCGACGTGTGGGAGGTCACCCACATCGGCGGGCACCGCTTCTCCCCCACCCTGGTCGTGCTGCCGCACGGCTACGCCTACGGCCGGGCCGACGCGCCGCTCGTCAAGGAGGTCCTGACCGCGCTGCGCGACGGGCACGTGGTCACCGGCCACTGCCGCGGCCGGTCCTGCTGGGAACGCCCCGGGCAGGCGGCCGAGCTGGCCGTGCGCGACCTGACCGGCGAGCCGCACGCCGACGCGCTGACCGTCACCGGCACCCGGCCGCACAGCGACCGGGCACGTGGCGCTGCGGACCTCGGCGACGCCTGGGCGGTGACCGTCAGCCACCGCGACGGCCGGTCCTGGCGGGTCAACGTGGTCGCGGCCGCGGACCGGCCGCCGATCGCGGCGAGCTGCGGCGCGGCCCTCACCCGGCAGCCTCCGATGGAGATCAGCGCGATCACCGCCCTCACGCCGGTGTCCCCCGCGGCATCCGTCACGAGTGAGGCCTCGCCGGCTTCGGCGCGGCGGCTCAGACCGCGCCGGCACCGGTGAGTGCCCGCACCTCCGTCTCGGCGTGCCGGGCCGGGTCGGACCGCTCGTCGTCGGTGACCGTGCCGAACCAGCCGGCGAGGAAGCCCAGCGGGATGGAGACGACGCCGGGGTTCTGCAGCGGGAACCAGGCGAAGTCGAGGTCGGGGAAAAGCGCCTCCGGGCTACCGGACACCACCGGGGACAGTGCCACCAGGGCCAGCGCGGGCAGCAGCCCCCCGTAGACCGCCCACAGCGCGCCGCGGGTGGTGAAGCGGCGCCAGAACAGCGTGTAGAGCAGCACCGGCAGGTTGGCGGAGGCCGCGACCGCGAAGGCCAGACCGACCAGGAAGGCCACGTTGAGGTTCTGCGCGAGCAGCCCCAGCGCGATGGCGATCCCGCCGATCACCACTGCCGACCCGCGCGCGACCGCGACCTCGCTGCCGACCGCCGCCTCCCGTCCGGACGTCTCCGGCCGTCCGCCGCCGGCTCGCGACCTGCGCAGCGGGGCGTACAGGTCGTGTGCGATCGCCGCCGAGGAGGCCAGCGTGATGCCCGCCACGACGGCGAGGATGGTGGCGAAGGCAATGGCGGCGACGACCGCGAACAGCACGGTGCCGCCGGTGGTCCCCTCCCCTCCGCCCAGCATTCTGGCCAGCAGCGGAACAGCCGTGTTGCCGGCGGGGTTGTCGGCCCGCACGGTGTCAGGGCCGAGCAGTGCGGCGGCGCCGAAGCCCAGCACGATCGTCATCAGGTAGAAGCTGCCGATCAGTCCGATCGCCCAGATCACCGAGCGGCGGGCGGCGCGGGCCGTGGGCACGGTGTAGAAGCGGGCCAGGATGTGCGGCAGCCCGGCCGTGCCCAGGACCAGGGCGATGCCGAGGCTGACGAAGTCCAGCCGGGAGACCAGGTTCTCGCCGAAGAGCAGCCCCGGCGCCAGGAAGTCGCTGCCCTGGCCGCTGCGCTCGGCCGCGCCGGTGAGCAGCGCGCCGGGATCGCCGCCGAAGCGCAGCAGGACCATGACGGTGAGCGTGATGGCGCCGCCCATCAGCAGTACGGCCTTGACGATCTGGATCCAGGTGGTGGCGCGCATGCCGCCGCAGGACACGTAGACGACCATCAGCGCGCCCACGCCGATGACCGTCCAGGTGCGCACCTGCGTGCCGCTGTCTCCCAGCAGCAGCGCCACCAGGGTCCCGGCGCCGACCATCTGCGCCACCAGGTAGAGCACCGACACGATGACGGAGGCGGTGCCGGACGCGATGCGCACGGGCCGCTGGCGCAACCGCGCGGCCAGCACGTCGGCGAGTGTGAAGCGCCCGCAGTTGCGGACCAGTTCCGCGACCAGGAGCAGGACGACCAGCCAGGCCACGAGGAAGCCGACCGAGTAGACCATGCCGTCGTAGCCGTAGAGGGCGATCAGCCCGGAGATGCCGAGGAAGGAGGCGGCGGACATGTAGTCGCCGGAGATGGCGAACCCGTTCTCCATGGGCGAGAACAGTCGTCCGCCCGCGTAGAACTCCTCCGGTGAGCCCTGCCTGCGGCGGCTGGCCCAGGTGGTGATGGCCAACGTGACGGCGACGAAGGCGCTGAAGAGGACCAGGGCGAGGGTCTGGTGGCTGAGCGTCACCGCCGCGCCTCCCGGGTGCGCAGCTGGGTCTCCCAGCGCAGGTCCAGGGCCGCCCGGTCACGGCGGCGCCCGGCGTTCCAGGCGTAGGCCCAGGTGATGAGGGCGGTGCTGAGGAACTGCCCGAGGCCGGCCAGCAGTCCGATGTTCAGCGGACCACCCGCCACCTCCCGGGCCATCAACCCGGGGGCGGCGGTGGCGGTGATGACGTAGGCCAGGTACCAGCCGAGGAACAGGCCCGCGGCCGGGAAGACGAAGTGGCGGTGGCGGCGCCGCACTTCGGCGAAGGCACCGCTGCGGTGGACGGCGAGGTAGACCGCGTCGTGCGTCCACTCCGGCGCAGGCGCCACAGGGGTGGCGGGGGCTGCGGGGGCGGGCGCAGGAGCGTTACTGCCCGGAGCGTTACTGCCCGGACCGGCCACCGCGTCCGCCGACCCGGGCGGTGGCTCACCCCAGCCGGACGCGACCGCGTCGTACCAGGGGTCCTCGTACCGCACCGCGCCGCGGTCACCCGAACCGTCGTGCTGTGTCACCCGAACTCTCCTCGCTCGCGACCGCGTCCGCCGTGCGGACGTACGGCCGAGGTCCAAGGATGGTGCGGGCGGTGCGCGCGACGGCCCGGATGGCCCGACCTTCACCCCATCAGGTGACGGGTCGGGCGGGAGCGGTCAGATGTCGATCCGCGACCGGTCAAGAGTGGCCGCGGAGGTGGTGATGAACTCCTTGCGCGGCGCCACCTCGTTGCCCATGAGAAGGTCGAAGGCCTTCTCCGCCGCGTCCAGGTCGCTGATGTTGATGCGGCGCAGGGTGCGGTAGCGGGGGTCCATCGTCGTCTCCGCCAACTGGTCGGCGTCCATCTCGCCGAGGCCCTTGTAGCGCTGGATGGAGTCCTTGAAGCGGGTGCCCTTGCGCTGCAGGTCCAGCAGCCGCTGCCGCAGCTCGCTGTCGGAGTAGGTGTAGATGTACTTGTCCTGGCCGCGCTTGGGGTTGATCAGCTCGATCCGGTGCAGGGGCGGCACGGCGGAGAAGACCCGGCCCTGTTCGACCATGGGCCGCATGTAGCGCTGGAAGAGCGTCAGCAGCAGGCAGCGGATGTGGGCACCGTCCACGTCGGCGTCGGCCAGGAAGATCACCTTGCCGTAGCGCGCCTGGTCGATGTCGAAGGTGCGGCCCGAGCCGGCCCCTATTACCTGGATGATCGCCCCGCACTCGGCGTTCTTGAGCATGTCCGAGATCGAGGACTTCTGGACGTTGAGGATCTTGCCCCGGATCGGCAGCAGTGCCTGGAACTCGGAGTTGCGGGCCAGCTTGGCCGTACCGAGGGCGGAGTCGCCCTCGACGATGAACAGCTCGCTGCGGTCGACCTCGTCGCTGCGGCAGTCGGCGAGCTTCGCCGGCAGCGACGAGGACTCCAGGGCCGTCTTGCGGCGCTGCGCCTCCTTGTGCTGGCGGGCGGCGATGCGGGTGCGCGCCGCGGCCACCGCCTTCTCCAGCACCGCGCGCGCCTGCTGCTTGGTGTCGCGCTTGGTGGAGGTGAGGAACGCCTTCAGCTCCTTGGCCACCACCTGGGCCACGATGCGGGAGGCGGCCGAGGTGCCCAGGACCTCCTTCGTCTGGCCCTCGAACTGCGGCTCGGCCAGGCGGACCGTGACCACGGCCGTGAGGCCCTCCAGGGCGTCGTCCTTGACGACGTCGTCCTCGGCCACGCGCAGCAGCTTCGCGGAGCGCAGCGCCTCGTTGACCGTCCTGGTCACGGACCGCTCGAAGCCGGTGAGGTGGGTGCCGCCCTTCGGCGTGGCGATGATGTTGACGAAGGACCGGACGGTGGTGTCGTAGCCCGTTCCCCAGCGCAGCGCCACGTCGACGCCCAGCTCCCTGGTGACCTCGGTGGGGATCATGTGGCCCCGGTCGTCCAGTACGGGCACCGTCTCCTTGAAGGAGCCCTGCCCCTGGAGCCGCAGCACGTCGCACACCGCGCGGTCCGGCGCGAGGTACTCGCAGAACTCGCTGATGCCGCCGTCGTAGTGGAAGACCTCCTCGGTGACCTCGTCACTCTCCATCAGGCGCTCGTCGCGGACCGTCAACGTCAGACCCGGGACCAGGAAGGCGGTCTGGCGGGCGCGGGCGTAGAGGTGGTCCAGCGAGAGCTTGGCGTCCTTGAGGAAGATCTGCCGGTCCGCCCAGTACCGCACCCGCGTGCCGGTGCGGTCCTTGGCGATGCGCTTGCCCTTGAGCAGGCCGGTGGCGGGGTCGAACGGGGCGTCCGGGCCTGACTCGGTGAAGATGCCGGGCACACCGCGCCGGAAGCTGATCGTGTGGGTGCGGCTGCTGCGGTCCACCTCCACGTCGAGGCGGGCGGAGAGGGCGTTGACCACGGACGCGCCGACGCCGTGCAGACCGCCGGAGGCGGCGTAGGAGCCGCCGCCGAACTTGCCGCCGGCGTGCAGCTTGGTCATGACGACCTCGATGCCGGACAGGCCCGTCTTGGGCTCGACGTCCACCGGGATGCCGCGGCCGTTGTCGCGCACCTCCACCGAGCCGTCCTCGTGCAGGCACACCTCGATGCGGTCGCAGTGGCCGCCCAGCGCCTCGTCGACGGAGTTGTCGATGATCTCCCAGAGGCAGTGCATGAGTCCGCGGCTGTCGGTGGACCCGATGTACATACCCGGTCGCTTGCGCACCGCCTCCAACCCCTCGAGGACGAGCAGGTGCCGCGCGGTGTAGTTGGAGCCGTCACGATCCGCTCCGGACAGCAGCGCAGTGGACGACGGCACAGACGACTCGGCGGTCACGCGGGTTCGCTCCTCGCTGAATTTCCATGGGGGTGGCTGGCTTGCCGGTCAGAGGGTACCCAGGCCAAGTAGAGCAGGTGGGACGCCACCCAGGGGTAAACCTATGCTAGACCAGGGTCGTGCACGCGTTCGATAACTCGTAAGGGTGACGTGTACATCACGTTCCCATCTGGGCATGAACCATTTAGGCTCCGGGCACGTCCTCATCAACGAACCGGCAAGCAAGGTTCGACGCACCACAGCCGGGCAACCGGAGAACACGACAAGAAGTACAGACCGCTAGCAGCTCAGCAATACGGCTCTTTCGCCGCCAACCGGCAGCATTCGGCCACCCCAAGAGAAAAAGTTCGAGGCGAAAGCCCCGGGCGGGAACGTTTTCGGCCTGGTTGGATGTTGACCCTGGTACGACAGCTCGTCGAGCTAGAGAAGAGGCGACGTGACTACTGTTCTGACACCCGCGAGCCCGCTGACGGCCGCTGACCGCTGCGACCGTTGCGGCGCCCAGGCCTACCTGCGCGTCGTACTGGCCACCGGTGGTGAGCTGCTCTTCTGCGCGCACCACGGCCGCAAGTTCGAGCCAGAACTCAAGAAGATCGCCGCGGAAATACAGGATGAGACGGAGCGTCTCACCGCGAGCCCGGTGACCCACGCCGAGGACGAGCGCTGACGCCCGCCTGACATCCCCCACGACCGACGAGCTCGGACCGGCCCAGGGCCGGAGCACTGAGGGCGGTCACCCCGGAAACGGGGTGACCGCCCTCAGCCATGCTCCTTGGGAGAACACCCGTCGATTCCCCTGACCGAACGACTCGTCACCTAACGTGGCGTCGAACTGACCGAGTGCAACCACGCCAGACGTGCGGCGCACGGGCCGGGCGGCGGTTGAGGGCCGCGAGGGCCCGCCCCGTCAGGGCGGACCCGGCGCCGGTCCTGGTCAGCCGTGCTGGGAGACCAGGTCGCGCACGGCCGAGACCCGCGTGTAGACGCCGGGTCGGCCGGGTTCCCCGCAGCCGGTACCCCAGGACACAAGGCCCACCAGACGTCCCCTGGCCACCAGCGGACCGCCGCTGTCACCCTGACAGGCGTCCCGTCCTCCCTCGGGAACACCCGCACAGACCATGGAGCCGGCCTGGAACGTGCCACCGGGGCCACCCGGGTAGGCCCGGGCGCACTTCTCGTCGCTCAGCATCGCGACGTCGGCTGCACGCAACTCCGTTGCGTAACTGCCGTTACCGCTTGTGTCACCCCAACCCAGGACGGACGCCTCCGTTCCGGGGCGGTAGGCCGCGTCACCCGGAGCGGCCATCGGGACGACCGAACCGGCGGGCAGATCCTCGGCCAGCCGCAGTACCGCCACGTCACCGGCGTTCGTGCGGGTGTCGTAGTCCGGGTTCACCCAGGTCCGCCGCACGGCCACCTCGACCCCTCCCGGTCCGCGCAGGTCGTCCCGGCCTGCGATGACCCTGAGATCCCTGATCCGGCTCGGAGTCGTGCCGAGCACGTCCCTGGCGAAGCAGTGCGCAGCGGTGACGACCGTGCGCGGTCCCACCACCGCACCCCCGCAGAACTGCCCGGATCGCGAACCTCCGAACAGGTCCCGGCTGGCGACCGCGACCGTCCAGGGGTGGTCCGCCACGCTGGCGGGGGTTCCGCCGATGATCCGGGTCTCGACCGCGGCCCCCGCGGGCAGCAGCACGACGGCGGACAACAGCAGGACAAGGGCGCCCAGTAGCAGGCGAAGTGAGGTACGCATCCCCCCTGTTTACCCTACGTCAGTTGTTCGTGACACCACGTGTGCACCCGTGCGTCCCGTGCGTGCGCCGAAGGGCGTCTTGCCGCGCCGCCTCACGCCACCGGCACACGGCCGGACGCCCGACGGAGGAGCGCATCCGCAGGGCGGACGAGTGCTCAGGCCCCGCACACGCCTGCGGGCCGACCCCCGGGAGGAGGTCGGCCCGCAGCACGGACACGCATGAGCCGCCGGGCCGCCCGGGTGGGCGGTCCGGGGCACCCGCTCAGTCCAGGTAGTCCCGGAGGACCTGCGAACGTGAGGGGTGACGCAGCTTGGACATCGTCTTCGACTCGATCTGCCGGATGCGCTCACGCGTCACGCCGTAGACCTTTCCGATCTCGTCCAGGGTCTTCGGCTGGCCGTCGGTGAGGCCGAAGCGCATCGAGACGACACCGGCCTCCCGCTCGCTGAGGGTGTCCAGCACGGAGTGCAACTGCTCCTGGAGCAAGGTGAAGCTGACCGCGTCGGCGGGCACCACGGCCTCGGAGTCCTCGATGAGGTCACCGAACTCGCTGTCGCCGTCCTCGCCGAGCGGGGTGTGCAGGGAGATCGGCTCGCGGCCGTACTTCTGGACCTCGACGACCTTCTCCGGCGTCATGTCCAGTTCCTTGGCCAGCTCCTCCGGGGTGGGCTCGCGGCCCAGGTCCTGGAGCATCTGGCGCTGAACCCGGGCCAGCTTGTTGATGACCTCGACCATGTGCACCGGGATGCGGATGGTGCGGGCCTGGTCGGCCATGGCGCGGGTGATGGCCTGCCGGATCCACCAGGTGGCGTACGTGGAGAACTTGTAGCCCTTGGTGTAGTCGAACTTCTCGACGGCGCGGATGAGACCGAGGTTGCCCTCCTGGATCAGGTCCAGGAAGAGCATGCCGCGGCCGGTGTAACGCTTGGCGAGCGAGACGACCAGCCGGAGGTTGGCCTCCAGCAGGTGGTTCTTGGCGCGGCGGCCGTCCTCGGCGATGATCTCCAGCTCGCGCTTGAGCTTGGGGGCCAGCTTGTCGGCACCGGCGAGCTTGTCCTCGGCGAAGAGGCCGGCCTCGATGCGCTTGGCGAGCTCGACCTCCTGCTCCGCGTTGAGCAGCGGTACCTTGCCGATCTGCTTGAGGTAGTCCTTGACGGGGTCGGCGGTGGCACCGGCGGCGGCGACCTGCTGCGCGGGGGCGTCGTCCTCGTCGTCGTCGGAGAGCACGAAGCCCTCGTTCTCCGTCTTGCCCTCGGTGGCGGGCTCCTCGCCGGGCTTCCCGGGCTTGCCCGGGGTCTCCTCGGCGTCCTCGCCGCCCTCGAGAAGTTCGTCGACGACGTTCTTCTTCGCGGTCGTCTTCTTCGCCGCGGCCTTCTTGGTGGTGGTCTTCTTGGCGGCGACCTTCTTCGCGGTCGTCTTCTTCGCAGCGGCCTTCTTGGCGGGCGCCTCGGACTCGGCCTCCTCGCCCACGGCGGCCTCGGACTCGACCGGGGGCACGGTGACGGTCTTCTTGGCTGCGACCGTCTTCGTGGCGGTACGCCGGGCCGGGGCCTTCGCTGCGACGCTCTTCCGGGTGCGCTTGGGCGCCTCGGCGGCACTCACCATCAGCGTCACACCCTCCTCGTCGAGGATCTGGTTGAGGCTGCGCAGCACGTTCTTCCACTGCGTCGGCGGAATCTGGTCGGCCTCGAAGGCCCGGCGCACATCGTCGCCGGCGATCTGCCCATCAGCCTTTCCCCGCTCGATGAGCGCCATCACGGACTCGGACTCGGCGATCTCCGCGGGAAGGGTACGGGATGTGCTGGCCGACACGAACAACCTCTCGGAACGATGGAAACGGCTACGGTTCCGCCCACGAGGGCCGGAACCTGCGAGCGCCGACAAGGGTGGTGCGGCGACTCGGGCGGAGCGTGCAGAGGGGCGGTACAGCGTTGTGGATCTCGGCTGTATTCCCTCTGCGGCAGCCACCTCTTGAGTCATCGTGCTTCTCGTCGAAGCGTTACGCCCAATTCACGTGTCCCGAGTCACACGATGTATGCCCGGCCGTCACTCGCAAGCCGCACTTATCGGATCATTCACCCCTGAACGGCCATGGCACCCGGCCCCGCCGGGCCCCGTGGAGAACGGGGCCGGCGGCGGAGGCTCGACCGGTCAGCGCGGTGCGGACCTGCGGGTTCAGTGCTCCCGAGGAGCGGGAACCACGTGCTCGGTGTGCGCGGGCACGGCCGGCTCGGGCTGCACCGACAGGAGCTGGCGCATGGCGGCCTCGGCGACGGCGGCCTCTCCGGCGGCGAGCGCCTCGACGATGCGCTGGTGGTGGGCGACGGACGCCTCCGTGGGCCGCTCGCACCCGGTGGCCGGGCCGCCCGACACGTGCAGGGCAGAGGAGACGATGCCCGACAGGTGCTCCAGCATGCGGTTGCCGGCGGCCTGGAGCAGCAGGCCGTGGAACTCCGCGTCCGCGCGGGAGAACGTGAGGCCGTCTCCCTGCGCGAGCGCGTGGCCCATGATCTCGACCATGTCGCAGAGTCGCTGCTGCAGCTCCTCCCGGCCGTGTCCGGCCGCGAGGCGCGCCGCGAGCGGCTCGATGGTCCAGCGCAGCTCGCACAGTTCACGGCGCTGGCTGTCGCGCTGGGGCCCGAAGGCCCGCCACTCGATGATGTCGGGGTCGAGCAGGTTCCAGTCGCTGACCGGCCGGACCCGGGTGCCGACGTTGGGTCGCGCACTGACCAGCCCCTTCGCTTCCAGGACGCGGAGCGACTCGCGGACGACCGTGCGGGAGACCTCGAAGCGCTGGCCGATCTCCTCGGGGACCAGCGGTCGGTCCGCGCCGAGATCACCGGAGACGATCATCTGGCCGAGCTGCTGGACCAGTTGGCCGTGCAGTCCGCGCCCGCGGTTGGCCGCGGGGCGGCGGCCGACCCGGGACATGTCGGCGTCACCCCCCTCCCAGCCGGGGGTGTTGGCGGCAGGGCGGGCGGTGCCCGGGGTGTCTGCGTAGGTGTATCGGTCCAGCTCCCCGGAGCCGGTGAGGCCGGAGTCGGAGGTGCGGGCCGCGGACATCATGGAGTGCGCAAGGGTAGTCACGCCTCCTTTGTCGGCCGCATGGAGCACGCCCTTGAGGGCTTTGGTGAAAAGCACACGAAAGGGTGATCGTCGACCGGTGTGTCATTGACGCCATTTTCGGAAGAAATCGCCCTCCCTTCGTCCGATGAACGCCAGCCCGGGCATGGTGCGGTGACGAGTACACACGGTCCGGCATCAGGTCGGCGGGCCTCACCCCGCCTGGGTCCGCAGGGCCGTGAGCAGGTAGGCGGCGAACAGCACCACCAGCGACAACACCATCGCGCCACCGGCCGGTTGGGACAGCACCCGAGCCGCTGACGCCGCCCCTTCACCGAGCCCCGACGGCCATGAGGCGTGCAGCGCCGACTCCAGGCGGGCGGGCAGCAACTCCAGAGTGCGGCCCGCGGGTCCCTCAAGGAACTGCCGGATCGCCGGTGTGATGATCAGCGGCACGACAAGGAACGCGCCGATGCCGGTGACGGTCGACCGGAACACCGCTGCGGCCAGCAGCCCGGCCCAGGCGCAACCGGCCGCCAGCGCGGCTCCCCCGGCGAACTGGAGCGGCCAGTGCCCGGGAAGCGCCAGGAAGTCGGTGCCGTAGAGCGCCGTCACGGTGGCCGCGTTGACCGCGGTGGAGGCCACGCACAGCAGCACCGCGAGTGTCGCCGTCACGAGCAGCTTGGCCACCAGCAGACCCAGCCGGCGCGGCACGGGGACCTGTGCGGGGGCCAGAGCGGGGTAGCGGAACTCCTGGCCGAAGGAGAGCGCCCCCAGCAGCCCCGCGGCGGCGGCCACCGGCGCCAGGGGCAGCGCGGGCGGCCGGCCCGTGAGGACCTGCGGGACGGGCACTGCGCCGCCGAACCCCAGCACTGCCGCCACGACCGCCCCGGCCAGCAGTGCGATCCCGCCGATCACCCAGCTCGACCGGACACTGACCAGCCTGCGAACCTCGTAGCGCAGCGGCCAGCTGGGGCCGGGCGCCGGAACCGCCACCAGGCGCGGCGGCAGCGCACGCGGGGTGCCGCCGCGCCTGGTGGCGGCCGACGCGGCTCGGCCCCGGCCCACCGCGACCGCCGGGGAGGCGGCGACGCCGGGGACGGCCGGGATGCGAGCGGTCGGCGCGGAAGCGGCAGAGTCGTTGGCGGCCGGGTCATTGGCCGGCGGATCGTTGGCCGGCGGGTCGTTGACGGGCGGGGTGAGGGCGGGCGGGGTGAGGGCGGGCGAGGTGAGGGCGGGCGAGGTGTGGACAGCGGATGTGAGGGCCCGGGGGGAGCTGATCGGGGTGAGCGCGACGCCTGTGACACCTGCGGTCGCTGTCCCCGTTGGCCCTGCCAGCCCTGTTGCCCACGTTGTTCCTGTTGTTCCTGTTGTTCCTGTTGTTCCTGTTGTGGTGGCAGTGCCCGCGGCGCCCAGGTGGGGCGCCTCGGGGAGGGGGGATGTGGCGGCCGGGCTCACTGGTGCGCTCACTGCCTTCCTCACGGCACCGGGCGCCTGGGTGGCGTGAGGATGGCACGCCGGACGGGGGGAGCCTTCCAGCGGGGCGTCAACGGTCCGGCCCTCCGGTCCGACCATGGCATCCCAGGCCGCTGAGGCGTCGGAGGGCACGGGCGCACCCGAAAGGGCCGGCTGGGTCCCGAACCCGGCGGCCTCGCAGCGCGCGGGGGTGAGCAGGGCTGCCGGAGCAGCGGGGCGTCCGTCGGCCCGGGTGAGAGGGGGCGCCGCGACCCGGTCGCCGGCCACGCCGAACTCCTCGGCCAGCCGGTGCATCAGGATGCCGTGCCGGTAGGCCGTCTCCCCGACGCGTGCGCAGTCGCTGCCGTAGACCGCGATGCGGCCGCCCGACTCCCGCACCACCTCCAGCGGCTCCGCGCTCCGGGCGGCGGGCGGACGCGCCGTCAGAGCCGGGCTGCGCGCTTCCTGAACCAGCAGCGTCGCGAGGCGTTCGGCATGCGGTGAACTGACCACGACCCGGGGACGCAGACGGGTCCTGGCGAAGTCGGCCGCCTCCTGGTCGGCGACAAGCCGGCCGCCGTCGAGCGTGACCACCTGGTCGGCGAGGCGGGCCGCCTCCCTGGGGTCGCGATCGGTGGTCAGCACCAACCCGCCCTGGTCGGCGTACTCCCGCAGCAGGCCGTGCAACCACGCGGCCTCCCGCGGCCCGAGACCGCGTCCGGGTTCGTCCAGCACCAGGGTGTGCGGGTCCCCGAGCAGCGCCGCCGCGAGGCCCAGCCTGCGGTCCATGCCGAGAGAGAACGTACCGAGGGGCTGGTCGGCGAGGCCGCTGAGACCCACCACGTCGAGCATCTCGTCGGCCCGGGAGACGGGAACACCGGCGACGGCGGTGAGCATGCGCAGATGACCGCGCGCCGTTCGGCCGGGGTGCCCGGCGACGTCACCGAGCAGCACGCCGACCTCACGGGCGACATGCGGCACCCGATGCAGCGGCCGGCCGCGGAACAGTGCCACCCCCCGCCCCGAGCGCAGTTGCAGCATCAGCCGCAGCGCGGTGGACTTGCCGGACCCCGCCGGGCCGAGCAGTGTGGTGATCCGGCCCGGACGGGCCTCAAAGGTCAGGTCGTCGACGGCGGGGGGCTTGCCGCGACGGGGGGCGTCGGTGAGTCCGATTGCCTGAATCATCGCTTCTCCCGCGAAAGCATGGGGGACGCATGCAAGATAACGCGATATGTCCGACTTTCACGGTAGCTGGGCTGGCCCTGGTTCCGGGTGTCGGCCTCGACCGCCCGTGCCACGGCCCTTCCGGGAACGCCCCCGTCGGCCTCTGCCCCCACCGCAGGCAGGCTCCCGGGCGAGGCGAACTACCCGGTCAGAGCTCCGGACGCAGCATGGGCGGGTTCAGCAGGGTGGCCCCGCCCGCACGGAACAGCTGGGCGGGCCGACCGCCCTGACGGGTTGTCGTGCCGCCGGTCGGCACCAGGAACCCGGGTGTGCCGGTCACCTTTCGGTGGAAGTTGCGGGGGTCCAGCGCCACGTCCCAGACCGCCTCGTAGACCCTGCGCAGTTCCCCCACTGTGAACTCCGGTGGGCAGAAGGCCGTCGCGAGCGAGGAGTACTCGATCTTTGAACGCGCGCGCTCCACTCCGTCGGTGAGGATCCGCTCGTGGTCGAAGGCCAGGGCGGAGGTGTGACCGCTCTCTGCGGGCCGGACGCCTGACGGGCCGGGCAGCAGAGTGCTGACCGCCGCCCACCGGGCCGTCTGGGCGTCACCTCCGGACGTCGGAGCGGGCAGGTCGGGCGCGAGCACCAGGTGGGCCACGCTCACCACCCGCATGCGGGGGTCACGATCGGGCTCGCCGTAGGTGGCGAGCTGTTCGAGGTGCGCACCGACCTGGTGCCCGTCGGTTTCGTGAACCCGCAGCCCCGTCTCCTCGGCCAGTTCACGGGCCGCCGCGGACGCCAGGTCCTCATCGGGCAGGACAAAGCCGCCGGGCAGCGCCCAGCGCCCCTGGAAGGGCGGCTCGCCGCGTCGCACGGCAAGAGCACACAGCTCGTGCCGGCGCACGGTGAGCACGACCAGGTCGACGGTGACGGCGAAGGGCGGGAAGGCCGACGGGTCGTAGGGCATACCGTGATCATAGTCGTCTGCCTGACGATAAACAGGGCCTCGCGCGGACCGGACCAACTGCTTGCCGGCGGCGGCACATCTGCGGTCCCCGGCAGGTGCCGGGTCGCCCGCCACCCGTCTGCGCCGGGGGGCCTTGCGCCTGATTCACACGCCCAGTTGCAACCCCTCCCCCGCTTCTTCGACCACTCCCACGCCGAGCCGGCTCACCCGGACGGAGAACGGCTCGGCCGCCACCCGGAGGCCGGTGAACTGGACGGCCCCCAGGGGAGCCGAGCGCATCGGCCGTACCGAGACCGTGCCGCCCGGCGCATCGGGCCGGACACCGGCGAGGGACAGCAGCAGGTGGACCGCACCGGCAGCGGCCACCGCCGCCGGGCGGGCCGCCGCCGGATGCGGGATCGGCACACCGCCGGCGGACCGCTGTTCGGCGGCGAACATCTCCGGCAGGCGGTACTCGAAGCGCTCCGCCGCGTCCAGCAGGCCGCGGAGCAGCGAGACCGCCTCCCGCTCGTAGCCGGCGGCGGCCAGCGCCGCCACGGCTGTCGCCGTCTCCTGGACGCGCACCGCGCCGCTGCGGTGCCCGAAGGGCTGGTGGCCCGGTTCCGCGGCACCGAGGCTGCGCAGCCCCCAGCCGGAGTCCATCGACGGGTCTCCGAGCAGCCGCGCCAACTGCTCTGTCTGCACCTTGTCCAGCAGGCCCGGCGCATGGTCACCGCCCTCGTCGAGACCGGTGTCGAGCAGTTCGGCAGCGGACGATGTCCAGCGGGTGGACACCGTGCCGTCGCGCCGGCGCATGGCGAGGGGACGGCCACCCCGGGCGTCGTCCTGCCAGAAGTCGGTGCGGAAGCGCCCCCGCAGCTCAGCGGCCCAGTCCCGCCACCGTGCCGCTCCCGGGCGGCCCGCCGCGTCCAGCAGGGCGGCGCCCAGGTAGGCAGCGCGGTGGGCCTGCGCCTGGGTCTCGCACCGGTAGGGGCCCGTGGGCCGGGGATCGGGTACGTAGCCGTCCACCGAGGCGGAACGCAGCCAGTCGAGGCAGCGTTCCGCCGTCGGCAGCAGCGCCTCGACCTCGGCATCCGGCAGCCCCCACCTGCGGGCTTCGGCCAGCACGACAGGAAAGAGCAGTGTGGTCTCCACGCCGGTGCAGCTGGGTGGCGCGTGCGGCCCCGACTGCCGCAGAGATCCGGGCAGGCGCCCGGAATCGGGGCCCGGGCCGGGTGACTGCCCGCGCGCCAGGGTGCGCAGCGTGGCGGCGGCCAGTGCCGTCCCCAGGGGCAGCAGCAGGCGGGCGGCGCGCAGCGACTCGGCAGGCGCCAGCAGGCAGCGCCAGGGTACCCCCGCGGCCAGATGCACGTCCGCCGGGTGGTCGGGATCACGGATCAGCAGGCTCTGCAGGTCGTCGACGCTGGTGCCCAGCAGTGCGGTGACGCGTACGTCGTCGCCCTGCGCCTCCGGCCGGTGCCAGGGGAACGCCGCCGTGTCCGGTCGCGGGCCGGGCAGCGGCACCACCGGACGGGGCGGTCGAGCCACTCGACCGGCTGGCCGGTCGAGTGTCACCGTCAGCACGATGCTTCGGCTGCCGCCTGGGGGGAGTTCCAGTTCCCACCGGAGGATTCCGCCCGCTGCCAGCGCGGTGTCGGGGGCGGGGAGCGCGGTGGCGACCGCGCGTACGTCCCCGGCCGTCCAGGCCAGGCCGCTGCCCTGGACGGCCGCCGGTAGCTCCGCGCCGCGGTGGCCGTTGGCCAGGGCGGCGAGTTCACCCAGGTCGGTGCCCAGGCTGAGTTCGAGCGGAATGCGCAGTGCCCGGTCGGCGGTGCTGCGCAGGACGATGCGCTCGACGCCTTCGGCCTCGCGGGTGCGTTCCACCGTCACGGCGGGGTCGGGGCCGTCGTCGGCCGAGGTGCGGGCCGCCGCGACGAACCGTGCCCGCCCGGCGCCCAGCATGCGCCCGAGCAGCGGGACCGGCTCACGGCCGCCGATGGTGAGCGTGCAGCGGGACAGGACCCGGCGGCCAGCCCGGTAGAAGCCTTCGAGCCCGTTCCCGGTGAGTTGCCCGTGCTGGGCGGAGACGGCCAACGCGGGGGCGGCGACACAGATCATGAGGGAGTGAACGGGCTCGTGGGCGACGGGGCGCGGTGGCGCCGCGGGGCGAGCCGGTGGGCGGGCGCCGGGTACGGAGGGGGCGGATGAACGCATGGGCTGCTCCGGTCTTCCTCGCACCGCCGCAGGAGCGTGGCGTCGGCGGAGGGGTGGTTTGGGAGGATGTGGGGTGGGAGGCGGACGCGGCGGGCGGGGCGGTGACGGCTTCGGCGGGGCGGGCGCGGTGGCCCGCACAGCGGTGAACGCGCGGCGGCCCGGCTGGTCACGCGTGGTGTGGCGATCGCGCGTCATGGGAGGTGCGCTGCTTTCGCAGGCACTGTCGCAGCGGCTCGGGATCCAGCCCGCCGTTGCACGCCGAGTGCAGCAACCGGGCGAAGACGTAGCGGGGATCGGCCTCCAGTGCCAGCCCGAACGCCACCCGGGCGCTCGGCTCGTCACCGGTCACCCAGGCCACCCAGCCCGCGAGGGTGAGGGGTGCCGCGCGATGCTCGGCGTACGCTCCGACGCAGCGGCGGCTCAGCGCCCGCCACAGCCGCAGGGCAGGCTGCGCTTCGCGGCTCTCCATCCACTCGGCGGCCCGATCCCTGGTGAGGCGGTCCTGCAACCCGACGATCAGTGCGGCGGCCTCCGTGTCGGAGAGCAGCCGGTCGTCGGCGGCGTCGGCGTCCGTGGCGGACAGGTGGTCGACCGCCCGGGAGGAGTTGCGGAAGCGCCGCAGGAGCCGCGCCCCCAGGGCCAGCGTCTCGGCCCGGACCTCCGTCCGGTCGGCTTCGCCCAGCATCCTCGGCAGGAGCACCGCCCCCGCCTCGTCCAGTACGCCTTCCTGGTCCTCCGCCGCGAGGCCGGTGAGCGGCGCCAGGCGGGCGGTCAGCTCCCGCAGTGAGCCCCGTACCTGAATGCCCGCGTACGCGGCGGCCGCCGCCATGGTCGAGCGCCCCACGGGTGCGAGCGGACTGCCCTCGGCCGGGCAGCAGCGGGGGTCGGGGCAGCAGTACGACCAGTACGTGCCGCCGGAGAGGCACAGGGCTTCCTGGACGGGCATCTCCAGACGCCCGCATGCGGTGCGCAGTTCGTGGGCGAGGGGGCGCAGCCGTTCCATGGCCTGCTGTGGCGTCTCTCCGGGGGACGGCTCCTGGCAGAGGTAGATCAGAGCCCCGTCAGGCCGGTTGCCCCGGGCGCGGCTGTTGTCGAGCAAGCATTCCGCGACCTGGCGGGCGGTGTCCGGCCATTCCTGGGGCAGTGAGGGGATACCCAGGCGGATGCGGCCGCCGAAGCGGCCGTTGCCGCCGTGCAGGCCGACCACCACGACGGAGTCGTCGGGGTGGTATCCGAGCAGGTAGGGCAGCGCGTCTGCGAGCTCCGCGGGTCCGCGCAGGGTGACGCGGTTGTCGGTGAGCGGCTGGTCGTGAACGGGTCCGGTGTGTGTCATGCCCCGACGATGGACCCGAAGCCCGATCGCTCGTCGCCGGTCATCCACAGGCGGCGTTGATGATCTGATGATCGCCCGCTTGTCCACAGCTCGGCGTGCGGGCTGTCGGCCCCACCGTGTTGCCTGGGCGCATGACCACACACCGGTTCCGCACCGCTGCCCGCGCCCTCCCGCTCCCCGGCGTGCAGCCCACGCATCACGCAGGTCCGAGGGGCGATCGCCTACCCGGACACGGCGAGCACCAGAGGCAGCACGTCACCTGCGCCGGACTGGCGCAGCAGGCGTGCGCCCACGGCCAAGGTCCATCCCGAGTCCGTGTAGTCGTCGACGAGCAGCACCGGGCCGGGGATGTCGGCCAGTGCGGCGGCGAGGTCGTCGGGCACGGTGAACGACGCCGCCAGCGCGCGCAACCGCTGGGCGGAGTTGCTGCGGTGTGCCGCCCACTCACCGGCCTCGGCCGAGTAGGCCAGGCTGCCCAGCAGCGGAAGCCTGCCGACCCGGGCAAGCCCCTCGGCCAGAGAGGACACCAGCTGCGGACGGGTGCGGGAGGGCAGGGCGACGACGCCCACCGGCCGGGCCGAGGCGTCGGGGCCGCCACCGGCCCAGCCGCCCGGCGAACGCGCCCAGTCGGCGACCACCGTCACCACGGCGGACAGCACGTCGTCCGGGACCGGCCCGTCCGCGGCCTGGGGCGCCAGCAGCGGACGCAGGCGGTTGCCCCAGCCGATGTCCGAGAGCCTTCCCAGCGCCCGCCCGGTGACGGCCTGCTCGCCCGCCGGGATACGGCCCTTGATGTCGACTCCGACCGCCGCCATGCCCGAAGGCCACATGCGGCGCGGCTCCACCTCGATCCCGGGACGCTCGAGTTCGCCCGTCGCCGCCGCGAGCGCCCCGGGCGTCACGGCGGAGTCGAGCCAGGGACCGGCGCAGGAGTCGCAGCGGCCGCACGGCGCTGCCTTCTCGTCGTCGAGCTGGCGCTGCAGGAACTCCATCCGGCACCCCGTGGTCGCCACGTAGTCCCGCATGGCCTGCTGCTCGGCCTCCCGTTGCCGGGCCACCCACGCGTAGCGCTCGGCGTCGTAGGCCCACGGCTGCCCGGTGGTGGTCCAGCCTCCCTTGACCCGCCTGACCGCGCCGTCCACGTCCAGGACCTTCAGCATCGTCTCCAGGCGCGAGCGGCGAAGGTCCACCAACGGCTCAAGCGCCGGCAGCGACAGTGGGCGGCCCGCCTGCTCCAGAGCGGCCAGGGTGCGCCGTACCTGCTCCTCGGCCGGAAAGCCCACCGAGGCGAAGTACGCCCAGATCGCCTCGTCCTCCCGCCCCGGCAGCAGCAGCACGTCCGCGTGGTCCACTCCGCGCCCGGCACGCCCCACCTGCTGGTAGTAGGCGATCGGGGACGAGGGCGACCCGAGGTGCACCACGAAGCCCAGGTCCGGCTTGTCGAAGCCCATTCCCAGCGCCGAGGTCGCCACCAGCGCCTTCACCCGGTTCGCCAGCAGGTCCTCCTCAGCCTGCACGCGGTCGACGTTCTCCGTCTTCCCCGTGTAAGAGGCCACCGGGTGCCCTCGCTGCCGCAGGAACGCGGCGACCTCCTCCGCCGCCGCCACCGTGAGGGTGTAGATGATTCCCGACCCGGGCAGGTCCCCCAGCCGCTCCCCCAGCCACGCCAGCCGGTGCGCCGCGTCCGGCAGCCGCAGCACACCCAGTCGCAGGCTCTCCCGGTCCAGCGGTCCACGCAGGACAAGCGCGTCCCCGCCCCCCGTCCCGAGTTGCTCGGCCACGTCCGCGGTCACCCGGGCGTTCGCGGTCGCGGTGGTGGCCAGGACCGGCACGCCCGGCGTCAGCTCCGCCAGCATCGTGCGCAGCCGCCGGTAGTCAGGGCGGAAGTCGTGTCCCCAGTCGGAGATGCAGTGTGCCTCGTCGACCACCAGCAGGCCTGTCGTGGCCGCGAGCCTGGGCAGTACCTGGTCGCGGAAGTCCACCGAGTTGAGCCGCTCCGGGCTGACGAGCAGCACGTCGGTCTCGCCTCGTTCGACCTCCTCGTGGATGGCGCCCCACTCCTCCGGGTTGGCGGAGTTGATGGTGCGGGCCCGGATACCGGCCCGCGCCGCCGACTCGACCTGGTTGCGCATCAGGGCCAGCAGCGGGGAAACGATCACGGTCGGGCCGGCCCCGCGCCGCCGCAGCAGTGCGGTGGCGACGAAGTAGACCGCCGACTTGCCCCAGCCGGTGCGCTGGACCACCAGTGCACGACGGCGCTCCTCCACCAGGGCCGCCACCGCCTGCCACTGGTCCTCCCGCAGCCGTGCGGAGCCCCCCGGGTCACCGACCAGCTCTGCGAGGACGGCATCGGCTTCAGCGCGGAGCTCCAGGTTGTCCATGCCCCCCATGCAACCCGATGGCGAGGACAATCGGCGAATTCACCCAGCGCGACATCCGCACCGGCGCACCGCCTGCCAGCCGCGCGACGATCGGCGGCGGCCGGCAGGCCGAGCGAGGGAGGACAAAAGCTGTCGCACCGGCTGATTAGGTCCGCTCAGCCGATTTACTCGTTGCCGACTACGGGTTCGGGCGGAGACAATCTGTGTGACTCCCGTTTCGGAGCGTCCTGTCCTCCAGGCCCTGTCGCGGTGTGCGCCCATGCCCGACACCGTGTCGAACCATGGGCGCAGACACAGGAGCACGCATGGCCTTCGGCACCACTTCCGGCCCGGCTGCTCACTCCGTCACGCGGCTCGGGCGCACCCTGGAGCCGGCGGAGTGGGCGGCGGGGGGCATCCCACTGCTGCGCAACCCGCGCGAGGTGGTCAACGGCCTGTGCCTGCGCCACCGCCCCGTTCCGGGCACGGTGGTCGTGGCGGTGCTGGAGCCCGACGAACGGTTGCGGGCCAGCGCCTCGTTCACCGTGCGCACCGCGATGCCTGACGGGTGGGAGTTCCGCAACGCGCTGCTGTCGCGGCTGCGCCGCGTCATACCCCACGACCTGCGGCTCCGCTGTCCGGTGCGGACCGCTCTGGTGCTCTCCTGCCGGGACGGTGACGGCGGCTGGACGGAGGAGGACGGCGCCTGGATGTGGGCGCTGCGGGACGCCTGCTCGCTGCACGGTCTGCGCTGCGGGGCCTACGTCACGCTGACGCAGAGCGGTTGGCGGGTCATGGGCGAGGACCGCGGGGGCCGCCGCCCGGCGGCGAACAGGCCGCCGGAACTGGCGGCCGGCTGACCCCCGGGCCTGCGCCCGGGAACGCGCCGCCGGTCGGGCGAGCCGACCGGGACGCCGCCGGGCTCATCGCGTCAGAGCAGACGGCCCAGCCGCTTGGTGTCACCGCAGACGATGAGCTGCGCGGCGGCTCGTTCCATGACGGCGGGCAGAGCCGAGCCGACCTCGGCGTCCGTGCCGCCGTTGACGGCCAGCACGACCACGGGACGGCCCGCGATGCGCGGCAGCGCGGAGACGTGAGCGCTGAACACGTCGTCGCCGGCGGCCTGCTGGGTCCAGTAGGCGTCCTCGCCGAAACTCAGCTCGTGCTGCGCCCAGGGGTGCTGTTCGCCGGTGGTGAGGACGAGGATGTCCGCGGGTGCCCGGCCTTCGTCGAGCAGTCGGTCAACCGTTTCGTCAGCGACCTGGACGGCGGCGGACTCCTGCGCCTCGACGAGCTGGATCTGCGCGGCGGCAGTACCGGTGGGCGCAGCCGTCCCAGCCGGCGACGCAGCCGGTTCGGCTACAACAGCGGTGGCTGCGGGGCGGGTTGGTGCCACTGCCGTGCGCGCACCGCCGGAGCGGCCGGGTCCTGGCTTGCCACGCTCCGCACGCGGCGGCCCAGGGCGCGGGCCGGGACGGGGTCCGGGCGCGGCGGGGCGCGGAACAGCGGGGCGGGGTGCTTGCGGGGTGCGGGCGGCATCCGCTGAGGTGCGGGGGCCCGGAACACTGGGGTGAATCTCTGGCTCCTCGGAGCTGTGAGGCATGTGGGATGTCTATCAAACGCCGGCGCATTTCGCACCGTCGGGTTCAGAAGAGGCCGATCTGAGCCGGTGTGCCGCCTGCCGAGGCGGGCTGCACGCCGTCCGTCCTGACCTTCTTCAGGTGCCGCCAGCGCGGCAGGGCGTCCAGGTAGGACCAGGACAGCCGGTGGTGCGGGGTGGGGCCCTGCTCCTCCAACGCGGCACGATGGACCGGAGCGGGGTAACCCGCGTTGCCGTCGAACCCGAACTCGGCGTGCTGGGAACCGAGTTCGGCCATGAGCCCGTCCCGGTGGACCTTGGCGATCACCGAGGCCGCGGCGACCGAGACGCAGGACTGGTCGCCCTTGACGACTGTGCGGACCCGCCAGGGCGAGCCCAGGTAGTCGTGCTTGCCGTCCAGGATGACCGCGTCCGGACGCTCGGGCAGCGCTTCCAGCGCGCGCTGAGCGGCGAGCCGGAGCGCCGCGGTCATACCCAGCCGGTCGATCTCGGCCGGCCAGGCGTGGCCCAGTCCGTGAGCGGTCACCCAGCCGGTGAGCAGCTCGGCGAGTTCCGTCCTGCGTCGCACGCCGAGAAGCTTGGAGTCGGTCAGGCCCTCGGGCGGCCGACGCAGTCCGGTGACCGCCGCACAGACGGTGACCGGTCCCGCCCAGGCTCCCCGGCCGACCTCGTCCACGCCGGCGATCACCTTGGCTCCGGTGGTGGCCCGCAGCGAACGCTCGACGCGGTGGGTGGGTGGCTCGTACGGCACACCGTCACCCTACTGGGCGCGGTGCGGACCGGTGCCGGGTACCCACCCGGGGAGGGATTCGGTGCCGGCGGCCCACTCCGGCGGCGGTGCGGAGCCGGGGGCCGCGGCAACCACTCCGCAGGTGATCGCGCAGGTGGTGTCCATGTCACCGCCGGCCTGCGCGGTGGTCCAGAACGCGGAGGTGAAGTCGTCGCCGTGGCGGGCGGCCGCCCACAGGGCGAACGGCACGGTGTCATGGGCGCTGGTCCGGCGTCCGCAGCCCAGCACCGCGGCCACGGTGTGGACGTCCGCGTAGTCGAGCATGTCCCGCGCTCTGCGCAGTCCCGCCTGGACGGCGCTGCGCGGTACCAGGGCGATGACACCGTCGAGCAGTTCCGCGCCGCTGCCCGCGTCCCAGCGGGTCAGCCCGGCCCGCAGGGACGCCGCGACGGCGACCGCCATCGCACCGCAGACCGCCTCGCGGTGCTGATGGGTGGTGTAGGCAGAGACCTGCGCCTCGTGTGCGGCCCGCTGCGGGTCGTCGGCGAACCAGGCACCCAGCGGGGCGACCCGCATCGCCGCCCCGTTGCCCCACGAGCCGTGGCCGTCGAAGAGCGACGACGCCAGCTCCCGCCAGTCGGCGCCTTCCTCGCGGATGCCCCGCAGGAGCCGGTCGACCGCCGGGCCGTAGCCGCGCGCCGAGTCGTGGCGGGTGGCGAAGCTCTCGGCGAGGGCGTCCTGGTCGATCGCGCCGTGGCCGGTCAGCACCGCGACCATCGAGCACGCCATCTCGGTGTCGTCTGTCCACCGCCAGGGCGCGGGCGGCAGCTCCCGCCGCCGCAGCAGCGGGTAGTGGTCGGGCAGGAAGAACCGCGAGCCCAGCGCGTCCCCCACGGAAAGCCCGCGAAGGCTCGCCAGGGCGCGGTCTGTGCGAGCGGAGTCAACTCTCATGGTGACCGGAACTCTATCCGGCGGCGTTCTCCGCGGCAGCACGGACCGCAGGTCACAGCACTCCGTAGGGCTCCGGCGCACACCACTTCTCGAACGGCCGGTCGAGGTGGTAGCGGCCGTCCGCCCCCAGCACGAGCGCTCTCGTCTCCCCGTTTCCGGGGTTCGACAGCGACTCGAACTCCGCGACGCTCCAGTGCATCCAGCGCATGCAGAACAGCCGCATGGTCAGCCCGTGGGTGACCAGCAGGACGTTGGGCGGATGGTCGGGCGCGTCGAAGCTGCGCCACAGGCTCTCCAGGAAGGCGTCCACCCGGTCGTAGACGTCGGCACCCGACTCACCCTGCGCGAAGCGGTAGAAGAAGTGCCCGTAGGAGTCGCGGGCGGCCTTCTGGCGGCGGACGTCCTCCTGGTCCTGCCAGTTCCCCCAGTCCTGCTCGCGCAGCCGGGGCTCCTCCCGCGCCCGGACCAGCGTCGGGTCCAGCCGCAGCGCACGGAACGTGTCGTGGGTGCGGCGGTATGGGGAGACGTAGGCCGACACCCGCTCGGTGCCGAACTCCCGCCGCAGCTGCACCCCCGCCTCCGCGGCCTGCCTGCGGCCGCGTGCGGTGAGCCGCAGCGCGTGGTCGGGCACCCGCTCGTAGACGGAGTCGTCGACGTTGCCTTCGGACTCGCCGTGCCGGATGAGGACGATGCGACGGGGACGTGCCATGCCGCCCAGCCTAGGCATGCCGGCACGCTGCTCCTTCCAGGAGGCTCGGCGGCGCGCGGTGCAGGCGTCCGGTGGGCAGCTCAGACCGTCCAGGCGGACTCCAGATCGATGACGTCACCGTCGATGGCGGCGATGTCCGCGTTGGTCTGCGCGCGCAGGGAGAGCCTCTCGATGCGCTCGATGCGGTACTTGCCGTGCTCCGCGGCGGAGTTCCACATCGACAGCACGAGGAACTCGTCCTCGCTGCTCGCCTGGGCGAAGGCGCCGCGCAGCATGCCGGGCGACCCCGCCATCGCCGGGTTCCAGACCTTCTCCTGCATCAGCGTGTAGTGGTCGATGCGCTCCCTGTGCACCCGGCAGTGGGCCACCCGCAGCAGGTCGGCGTCGGTGAACTCGGGCCGGAACCCGGTCTTCACGTCAAAGCGGTACTCGAAGAGCAGAGTGCGCATGTCCTTGTAGGTGCCGACCTGGGAGGCGTGCAGTCGGTCGTGGGAGCGGGCCATGAACGAGTCGTAGAAGGCGCGGCTCTCCCAGAAACCGAAGAGGTGCGCGACCTGCGGCTGCGACCTGCTCCACCCACCGCCCTGGCCTCGGAATCCGGGCTCGCCGAGCAGCCCGGCCCACTTTCGCTGACCTCGTTCGAATCCGCGTCGATCGACCACGGAGCAGCGCATCCACTTGACCAGCACCGCGCCATCGTACGGCCCTCCAGACTGCTCACAGCGGCCAAGACCGCACTCCGGACAGGCAACTCAGCGCAGAACTCGGGGGTTTCGAACACGCGCTCAGCACGACGGCGGCCATGACGGCCGGTACGCCGGATTCGTCCGGGAATGCAGGCACGAGGTGGCTGGGCGGCCGCAGAGGTCCGGACGCCTCGCGGGGCGCGGGGCGCCGGGGTCAGACATCCCTGGACGTTGGATGTCAAGCGGTGAGGTCGTAGTGGTGGTGTGACCATGC
>NZ_JASKMT010000023.1 GCF_030124175.1 Streptomyces sp. 549
CGGGCCGTCCGACAGCCCCTGGCCGCCGGTGGGTCCGTCCGGCAGAGCGCCCGAGGGCGGGCCCCCGCACCGGCTCGCCGCGCCAGCACGCCCGCACCGCCTCCCCCGCACCGGCCCGCGGCAGCACGACGCCGCCCCTCCGTGCCGCCGCGGACGGGCGGCGGCAGCGGAAGAGGCGGCGGGGCGGCGGGCGCCGTGACGGCGGCACCCGACGGGTGTGCGGGCGTGCACTGCACGCAGGGCGTGGGGCGGGCGCTGCACGCGTGACGTGTGGGCGTGCACTGCGCGCGTGAGGTGCAGAAGTGCACTGCCTGCGGGGCGGCGGACGCCCGGCGGCCGGACGCCGTCCGGTCAGGACTTCGGCGACTCCGCGGACTCCGGCGCGTCCAGCGGCTCCGGGGACTCCAGAGTGATGCGCTGGCCGGGCAGGATCAGGTCGGGGTCACTGCCGACCACCGACTCGTTGGTCGCGTAGAGGGCACGCCAGCCGCCGTCCACGGCGTGCTGGACGGCGATCGCGGTGAGCGACTCGCCCTTGGCGACCACGTGGTCGCCGCCCGCCGGCGCGGTCCGCTCGGCGCCACGGCCCGCGCCGCGCTCGGCCGTCTCCCGCTCGTCCTGCTGCGCACCGGTACCGCGGTCCTGGCCCACGGACCGCTCCCCGGACGTGCGTCCGCCGTCGGAGTCGCGGCTGGCGGCGTCCCCGCCAGCCGAGGGGTCGGCGGCGGCGCCGGCCGCCGGGCTGCCGGTGGCGCTGGAGGGCACCTCGCCGGGCGAGCTGCTGGCCTGCGGCCGGGGCGAACGGTCGCCGGTGCCCGTGCCGCCGGAGTCGGAGTCGAGGGGGGTGGGAACAGCCGACGCGCCGGGCACGTCACCGGGGTCGACGTCCGGGACCGCGGTCGGGTCCTCGTGCAGTCCGCTGGTGACGGCGCAGCCGGGCCACGCGTCGGGGCCCTCGGTGGTGAGGATCTGCTCGGCGACGGCTATCTGCTGGCTGCGACTTGCCAGGTCGGGCCGTTCCGCGTAGGCGGTGCCGCCGAACTTCTTCCAGGTGCTGAGCGTCAACTGGAGGCCGCCGTAGTAGCCGTTGTTGGCGTTGGCACTCCACATACCGCCGCTCTCGCACTCGGCCACGCGGTCCCAGGTGGCGGTCTCCGCGGCCGACGCGCCGGAGGCGGCCAGCAGGGGCATCGCGAAGCCGGCTCCGGTCACCCCCGCGGTGACGAAGACGGCAGGGGCCTGACGGGGTCGACGGTGTCGGCCTGTCCCGGAGAGCATGCAGTTGCCTTTCTTATGGCAGTCCTGTGGCGGTGGTTCTGCTGCCGCTGCCTGGCGGGCGGCGGCAGCTGCCCTGACTGACGGCTGAACGTAGCCTCGAACAGCCGTCCATCACAACCCAGTGTCGTGCAGATCACGTAAAGGTCACGGGCGTGAATCGCACCGGCAGTGTTCGCAGTCCGCGCATGATCAGGCCGCCCCGCCAGCGCAGATCAGCCGGATCACCCGCGGCGCTCAGATCCGGCAGCCGGGTCAGCAGTGTGCCCAGCGCGGTCTGCGCCTCCAGCCGCGCCAGCGGCGCCCCCAGGCAGTAGTGGATACCGTGCCCGTAGCCGAGGTGCTGGTTGTCGCGGCGGGCGAGGTCGACGGTGTCGGGACGGTCGAACTTCGCCGGGTCGCGGTCGGCGGCGGCCAGCACCACCAGCACCGGGTCACCCGGCGCGATGTCCTGGCCGCCCAACGTCAGCGGCCTGGTCGCGAACCGCCAGGTGGCCATCTCCACCGGGCCGTCGTAGCGCAGCAGTTCCTCCACGCCGGTGGCGAGCAGCCCGGTGTCCCCGGCTGCCAGCGCGGCCTGGAGCCGCTCGCGCTGGTCCGGGGTGCGCAGCAGGGTGTGCACCCCGTTGCCGATGAGGTTCACCGTCGTCTCGAACCCGGCGAAGAGCAGGATGAAGGCCATGGCTGCGGCCTCGTTCTCGCTCAGGTGCTCCCCGTGGTCGCTGGCCCGGATGAGCCCGGAGATGAGGTCGTCACCGGGCGCGTCCCGCTTGCGGTGGATCAGGTCGGCCAGGTAGCCGCGCATCTTCTTCACCGCCCGGCCCACACCGCCGCGCGGCCCGCCGCCGTGCCGGATCATCATGCCGGCCCAGTCCCGGAAGTCCTCCTGGTCCTCCGCGGGCACGCCGAGCAGGTCGCAGATCGCGTAGATGGGGAGCGGGAACGCGAACTCGTGGATGAGGTCGGCCTCCCCGCGGCCCGCGAAGTCGTCGATGAGCCGGTCCGTCAGCTCCTGGACCCGCGGCGCGAACTCCGCGACGCGGCGCGGGGTGAACGCCTGCGAGACCAGGCGGCGCAGCCGGGTGTGGTCCGGCGGGTCGATGTTGAGCAGGTGGGTCATCAGGTTGGCGCTGCGCTCGCCGGGGATGCCCACTTTGCCCTTGCCGTGCGCCCGTTCGCTGTGGTGGCCCGGGTTCTTGCTGAGCCGCTGGTCGGCGAGCGCCTGCCGGGCGTCGGCGTAGCGGGTGACGAGCCAGGCGTCGACGCCGCTGGGCAGCGTGGTGCGGTGCACGGGTGCGTGCTCGCGCAGCCAGGCGTAGGCGGGGTAGGGGTCGGCGGCGAACTCCCAGTCGAAGAGCGTCGGCGCCGGCGGGCGGGCGGCCGGGCAGGCGGGCGCGGTGTCGTTCACCCTCCGAAGCTAACCCGGCCGCGGCCCGGCTCCCGACCGCGGCCGGGCCCGGGGCGGGCTCAGGCCGTCGCCGCGTCCGCGGCGGCCAGGTCGAGCCAGCCGGTGGTGATGAGGTACTGGCCGAGCAGGTAGCCGGCCATGATCAGCGTCTCCTGCGAGGGGAAGGCCAGGCCCGCCTGCTGGAGGCCGATCAGCAGGTCCGAGCCGAGGAACGCGGCGGCTCCCGCGCCGACGGCGCCGCCCACGCCTAGCGCGGCGACGCCCATCACGGTCAACGCCAGGCTGTACCCGGCGACCGGGAGCCGCAGCTGCCTGTCGAGGGCCGGGCTGAGGGCCGCGTTCACGGCCGCCCAGCCGGCCAGGCAGCCCGCAGCGGCCAGCGGTCGGCGGCGCAGGCCGTCGAGCGCGCCCAGCCGCAGGTAGCCGGCGGTGTAGCTGAGCTGGGTGCCGAGGAAGGCGGCCATACCGAGCAGGAACGCCGGCCGGTGGCGGTCGGCGAGCAGCGCGGTGTCGCCGACGGTGGCGCAGGCCAGCCCGGCGAGCAGCGGCTTGGGGGCCCGCGGGTCGCGGCGGAGCGCGTGCACGGCGAGCGCGGGCATGAGCAGCGGTTTGGCCGCCCGCCGCAGACCGCGCGGGCTGCCTGGACCGCGCGAGCCACGCGGGCCGGCGGCGGTGGCGAGCAGGTCGGCGGCGGCGAGCGCGCCGAATGCGGCAAGTGCGCCGCGGCCGTGTCCGTCGGTGCGGGTCAGCCGTCCGGCTGCCGCCCGCAGCATGGAGCGCGTGCCGCGCCCGGTGATCACCATGCCGGGCAGTCTCGCGACCGGGCGTCCCCCCGTCAATGGCGCTTCTCACGCCGGCGCCGCACCGCCGCGGGGGGATGCGGCGGTGCGGCGGTGCGGGCGGCCTCTCGGCCGACCCGCTGGGGGCTGCTGCGGGAGCCCGGTCCGGGTCAGGTCAGGTCACGTCAGTGGCCTGGGTCGCGCCGCTCGGGCATGCCCTCGCCCGCGGAGCCGTGGTCCCCCAGACCGTGGGGCGAGCGGCGCTGGCCGTCCCGGGGCACCTCGACGTCGTCGGTGGGCCCGGTCTCGTAGCCGACGGGCCGGGACGGGGGCGGGTCGGCGGCCGGGCGGCTGATCCGCCGGCCGCGCCTGACCTGCCGTACACCGAGCCACACGGCAAGGATGAGGACCGTGACCACGCCGATACCGGCGAGGAACGGGCCGATGCCGACGAGCAGGTCTCGCTCCTGCGCAAGGATCTCGTTCATGTCCTCCGGGTACCCGGAAGCGCCCCGCTCAGTCAGCCCGGCCCCTGACCTTTTGGTCCGCCTTGCCCGGTTCACCCCGCGCGAGTCCGTCCGTTCCACCGCACGGGCACGTCCGTTCCGCCCCCACGGGCCCGTCGGTCAGGTGTGTTCGGCGAGGCGTATGGCGTCCCGGTAGCCGCGGGCGGCGGCGCGCAGCGCGGTCTCGGGGTCGACGCCCTCGGCCTCGGCCCGGACGGCGAGGTCCAGCAGCGCGTAGCCGACACCTTCTCCGGCCGGCAGCGGCACGTCCAACCCGGCGGTCCTGGCCCGGCCGGCGAGCTTCGCGGCGAGCGCCAGCGCGGGCTGGCCCAGCGGCACGCCCTCGGTGACGGAGTCCCGCTGCTTCTCCTCGGCCTTGGTGCGCAGCCAGTGCGCCTTCACGTCCTCGGCGGTCTCGGCGGCCTCGTCGCCGAAGACGTGCGGGTGGCGGTGGATGAGCTTGGCGACGATGCCCGCGGCCACGTCGTCCACCGAGAACGGCTCCTCGGCGTCGTCCTCGGCGATGCGGGAGTGGAACACGACCTGGAGCAGCACGTCGCCCAGTTCCTCGCGCAGCGCCTGCCGGTCGCCCTCCTCGATGGCCTCGACCAGTTCGTACGCCTCCTCCAGCCCGTACTTGACCAGGTCGGCGCTGGTCCGCTCCCGGCTCCACGGGCATGCCAGGCGGATGCGGTCCATGACCTGGACCAGGTCGAGCAGACGGGCGCCGGGCAGGTCGTACGAACCGGGCAGCAGTTCCAGGTCGGGCATCTGCTCGCGGCCCGACCCGGCCAGCCGGGCCAGCTGGTCGGTGAGCCGCGGCTCACCCTCGGCACCGGCGACGACCACCGCGGTACGGCCGCCGGCGCAGGCGTCCACCAGGGCGCGCGCCTCGCGCTCCCCCACGCTCACTTCCACGCCGGCCTCCCGCAGGTACGGCAGCTGCGGGTGCCGGGCGTCGCCGCACAGGACCAGGTCCGCGCCGCGCAGGGCCTGCCACGCGGGCCAGCTGAGCAGGCCGGGCGCCACCCGGTGCGTGGTGGTGAGCAGGACGAGGCGGCCGGGGCCGCCGGCGGGCTGGGATGCGGTCACGGGACGAATGTAACGCGACCGGTCCCCGGCTCCTTCGGCGGCCGGACGGGCTGCCCGGGAACGGCCGGCTGCGGACGGGGACGGAACAGCCACGGCAGCCGCGGGTGCACCACCGGGCGGACGAGCCGTCGCACCGGCGGCGCCCCCAGAACCGCCGCCAGCGCCACGGCCAGCAGGACCAGCGCGATCTGCTCGTACCAGGACCGCACCCAGTCGGTGCCGCCGTGGAAGAGGAACAGCCGCAGCACCAGCGGGTGCATCAGGTAGATGGTCAGGCCGCCCGCGCCGAGGGCGGTGAGCACCGGCAGGTGCGTGCGCGGCACGAGGCGCAGGAAGGCCAGCGCGATGACCATGCCGCAGGCCAGCACCGCGCCGCGCACCGCCCAGCCGGCGACCGGGCCGTAGGGCACCTCGTCGCCGTACGGCTCCCGCATGGACAGCCAGGTCAGGTGCACGTCGTGCCGGAACACCCAGGTCGCCGCGCAGGTGGCCGCCAGCACCCCGGCGGCGGCCGGTGCGGTCCAGCGTGCCCGCAGCAGCCCGCGGCCGGTGCCCTGGCCGAGTTTCCAGCCGAGCAGGAAGAACGGCAGGAACGTGACCGTGCGGGAGGCGGAGAAGGCGGAGCCGAACTCCTCGAAGTAGCCGACGGCGAGCGCCGCCGCCACCGACAGCAGCAGCGGGTACCGCAGCGCCGCCAGGTAGGGCAGCGCGACGCGCCAGGCGAGCAGCGACAGCAGGAACCACATCGCCCAGGGCGGCTCGCCGGCGAAGAACGTCCAGTCGCCGTACAGCCAGCGCAGCTGGAGGGTGTGCAGCAGGCCGACCAGCAGGTAGGGCAGTGCGATGGACTCGGTCAGCCGCCGCACCTCGCGGGCGTCCAGCGGGCCCGCGGAGCTGAAGTAGCCCGCGACCATGACGAAGACCGGCACCCGCAGCGCCCAGCTCGCCACGTAGAGCCAGCGCAGGCCGTTGAGTTCGCTGAGCGACTCGATGGTGTGGCCGACCACCACCAGCGCGCCCGAGAGGAACCGCACGTTGTCCCAGTGCGGGTCCCGGGAGGCTGCCCGGCCCTTGCGGGCCTGCGGGTGATCGCCTTCGCGGCCCTGCCGCCGCTGTGCCTCGGGCACCGCCACTGGGTTCGCTCCCCGGGATCGTGATCAGCAACCCGGGGGACGGTAGTGACGGCGGTGCCGGGCCCGGCGTCCACCGGGAGAAGCCGGGGTGAACGCCGGGCGGCGACTCGGGGTCGGCTCACTCCCGGCAGGATCGGGCCGGCGGGCTCACTCCCGGCAGGAGAGCGGGATCAGGCGGGCTGCTGCTCCTCCGGGGCGGCCTTGAGCCACGGCTCCTGCGAACCGGTGAGCGAGACCTGCTCGTTGCTCCACTCGCCGAACCGCGGGCTGATGTCGATGCCCATGTCCTCGGCCGTGGCGACGAAGGTCCGGTCCATGACCTCGCCCGCGTCCGGGCTGTTGAGGTCCACGCCCAGCGACTCGGCGATCTTGAGCACCATCAGGTCCATCCGCAGCACCTCGTCGATCTGGCCGGGGGCGACGGCACGCTCCTGGAGCATGCGGGCGCGGAACGACGCCGGATCGCCCGCCTCCTTGACGCGCTCGGCGCGGAACTCCTGCACGTCGCGGCGGGTCACGCGCACGCCCTCCTCCTCGGCGGCGCGCTCGACGACCTTCTGCCGGATCATGCCGTTGAGCGTGTAGCGGGCCAGCGGGCCGGTGCTCTGGATCAGCTGGGCGCTCTCCGGCTCGGCACGCTGGGCGTCGCGGACCTCCTCCGCCCGGGACTGCACCTGGCCGACCGTGATCCGCTGCCCGTCGACGACGGCCGCCGCTCCCGGGTGGGCCGCCTCACCGCAGCCGGTGAGCAGCGGTGCGCCCAGCAGCAGTGCGGCGACGGCGGAGACGGAGAGCGCGGACCTGTGGCGGTGCATGGGGCCTCCCGGCGGCGGCGAGGGTCGCGCGGCGGTGCAGCGACCTGGCGGTGTTCGATCTTAGGCAGAGCCCCCTGCGGTCTCCACCACTTCGGCACCATCGATTCGCCCCGTCGGCCACCGCGGGCCGGGACTCGCAGGGCCGCGGGTGAGGTGGCGGGACGGCCCACGTGGCCGCTCACGGGCCCTCGCGACGACTCGGCGAGGCCGCCGCGACGGCTCGACGAGGCCGCCGACGGGGAGTTGGCCCGCTGTTACCGCGCCGTACACCCGGTTGCCCCAGAGTGTGCGCCGTGTCCCACGAAGCAGCCGTGCACCCTCCGCATCCGCAGCCGCCCGGCGGTGGCGCCGACACCTCGGCCCGTCCCGCCGGACGCGCCGCGCCCCCGGACGGCACCCCCGCCGGTGCCGCGCCGCCGGACGCGGGCGCCGCTGCGCCCGTGGCGAGCGGCCCGCCGCCGTCCGAGCGGGCCGTGCCGCGCAGGGAGCACCGGTACGACATCGACCTGATGCGGCTGATCTGCTCCTGCGCGGTGATGCTCGGGCACGTGGGCGCGGTGTTCATCGGCGCGGTGGAGCGCGCGGAGAGCGCCGGTCCGGCCGTCTACTGGGTGGGTCATGTCGCCGACTCCGCAAACGAGTTCGCGGTGCCGATGTACTTCGCGATGGCCGGCTGGGCGGTGCTGGTCGGCGCGCCGCCGCGGGACAGCGCGCAGATATGGCAGCGCATCGTCCGCAACGGCGTGCCGCTGTTCCTGTGGACGGGCGCCTACCTCGCCTGGGCCCGGCTGCGGTCCCGCACCGAGGGCCCGGTCAGCTCGCTGGCGCTGGACGCGGTGTTCGGCTCGGTGCGCCCGGCCTACCACCTGTGGTTCATGTACGCCTACATCCCGATCATCGCGGTGCTGGCCGTCGCCGTCCTGGTGCGTGCCGGGCAGCGGCCCTGGGGCCTGGCCGCGGCACTGCTGGCGGTGGCCTGCGCGCCCAGCGCGCTGAAGACCGCGGGCGCGCTCACCGGCTGGGACACCCCGGACGTCGGCTGGGGCTTCGGCACCTACTCCCTGGTCTACGCCGTCGTCGGGGCCATGCTGTTCGCGCTGCCCGGACTGGCGCCGGGGCGGCGGTGGTGGCTGGTGCCGGTGCTGCTCGCCGCGTTCGCCGGGTGCCTCTGGTACAACACGCAGGTCCGGTACGTGATCCCGAACGCCCACCTGTTCGTCGCCGCGATGACGGGGTGCGTGCTGCTGGCGGTGAGCCGGCTGCGGGTCCCGGAGCGGCTGCGTCCGCTGGTCGCGAAGCTGGCCGGCGCGGCGCTCGGCGCGTACATGGTGCACGTCTTCTTCGTGGAGGAACTGGTCCGGCCCCTGGTCACGCCGGGCCTGAGTGCCCCGGCCGCCGCGCTGCTGCTGGTGCTGCTGCTGGCGTTGACGGTGGTTCTGTCCTACGCGGCCAGCCTGCTGTGGGGACGGCTCCGGCTCCGCCGCTGGCTGGGCTGACCCGGGGGCGTCCCGCCGGGGTCAGCCGGTCCCGCCGGTCCGGGTGGCGGAGGACGCGGGCGTCAGCGGTCGGCGGGTGGAGTCGCGGCCGGGCGGGGAGTGGGCAGGTCGCCGGTGGGGGCCGGGGCGGTGCCGACGGCCTGCGCCAGCAGGCCGAGGTTGCGCCGCGTGAGGTCCCACAGCAGCTGCTGCCGGCCGTGCACGTCGGCGACGGCGGCCTCGTGGTCGTCGAGCAGCGCCACGGCCCGCTCGGCGAGTGTGTCGCCCAGGTGCGGGTCGTGCACCGGGACACCCCAGTCGGGGCGTTCGATGTCGGCGAGGAAGTACGCCAGTTTGGGGTGGGACACCAGGCTCAGGATGGGCGTGCCGCACCCGAACGGGATCATGCCGGCGTGCCCGCGCATGCCGATCACCAGGCGGGTCCGCCGGTAGACGTCGCGGATCGAGTCGTTGGACAGGTCGTACAGCGGCTCCACCGGCAGGGTGAGGCCGTGCTCGCGGCGCAGGTCGTGCACCACCTGCTCGTCGGCGGGCGTGTGGGCGGCGCAGCGCACCTCGGTGTGCTTGCGCAGCACCCGTGTCGCGCGGGCCAGTTCGGCGAGGAAGTGGCCGTACCCCTGGCCGAAGCGCAGCGCCGCCCGGTCGTAGGCGCAGTTGAGCAGCACGGTGTCGTCGCGCCGTACCGGGTCCTGCCAGCCGGGCGTGATGTGCCGGGTGACGGTGGTGGGGCAGGGCTGGTGGATCACCCGGTCGCGCAGCTCGGCCGGGAGCAGGTCCCGGACGCGTGCGACGGAGCCGCGGTTGCGCAGCCCGAAGAACGCCGACCGCTCCACCAGCGTTCGCAGCGCGGCGGTGAACCGGTCGCGTTCGTAGCCCTGACCGGCGAAGACGTTGTAGCCGACGGCGAAGACGGCCAGTGGCACGCTGATCCGGCGCAGGGCCGCGTCGGGCACGTTCCACTGCCAGCCGCTGTTGCCGTTGGGCCAGGTGTCCGGCAGGAACAGCCCGCCGCCGCCGACGACGAGCGCACGGCGGCTGTTGACCTGCTCCAGCGCGGCGTCGTCGAACAGCCGGTGCACGGGGACGGCGTGCCAGCGCCCGGAGTCGGGCGGGCCGCCCGCCTGCTCCGCCAGGCAGGCCCGCACCGCCTCCGGCAGCACCTTGTCCCCGGCGTTCTCCTGCCCGCTCGCGTACAGCGCGACGTGCGCCCACTGCTCCCCCGGCGCCACGGCCGCCGCCGCGTCCGCTTCCGGGGCCTGCTCGGCGGCCAGGTGCAGGGTGCGGCAGGTGCGGTTGACGGGTTCGGCGTCGAGGCCGAGGCCGGCCCTGACGCGGGAGGTCTCCTCGTCGCCGCGCAGCCAGGCCAGCCGGGCGAGGCGGCTGAACGCCTTGGCCGCGACCTGCGGGGAGGCGGTGGCCAGCAGCAGGTGGGTCTCGGCCTCGTCGTAGCGGGACACCGCCATCAGGGCGCTGCCCAGCGTCTCGTGGAAGCGCGGCTGGTCGGCCCGCGCGGTGACCGAGGTGAGGACGCGCACCGCCTCGCGGTAGCGGCCCTGCGCGCTGTGCACCAGGCCGACGGCCCGCGCCAGGTCCACGGTGGGCCGTCGTTCCAGCAGCGGGACGGCGAGGTGCAGCAGCAGGTCGGGGTGCTTGTCGCCGGGCAGTGCGCAGTACGCGGAGCGGAACTCGTCGTCGGTGAGCCGGTGGCGCTCGACGGCGGCCCGGTTCGGTTCACGCTGCACGGCGAGGCCGGGCAGGACCAGCCACCCGGGTTCCAGGGTGATCACCGAGCGGTACCCGGCGGTCGGGCCGCCGCCGTCACCCTCGGCGTCGCCCTCGCCGCCGCCGTCGCCGGGGAGCGGGTGGTCGTGCAGGCGCGGGTGGAGGCGGCGGGCGGCGGCCAGCACGTCGGCGGGCAACCCGCCCTGGGGGTTGCCGCCGGGGCCGCCGGGCGGGCCGCCGTGCAACAGGAGGAAGTCCTCGCAGACGGCCGGGTTGCTGAGGGCGAGGCTGCGCAGCAGCGTCAGCAGGGCCGGCCCGTCGTCTGCGGCGGCCCGGCACACGAAGGCGGTCCGCGGCGGCCCGACGACGGGGGACGCGGCGGGCTGGTCGGCGGCAGGCTCCGCAGGCCGGGCGGCGGGGGTGCGGGGAGCGGTCATCGCAGCGCGGTCCTCGTCTCGGTGCTGTGCGTCGCGCGGGAGGTGACCCAGTCCCGCTCCGCCGGGCGCAGCGCCGCGAAGCCGAAGAGGTCGATGCGGGGGTTGACGTCGAGGAAGTCGAGCAGCCGCAGCACGGTGAACACGGTGGTGGCGGAGCCGGTCCCGGTCTCGCCGAGCAGCGCGGGGTCGGTGAGCGGGCGGCGCAGCGAGTCGTCGCCCAGGTACTCCTGCGCGCCGGGCACGGCCTGGCGGACCGCCCGCAGCCACCGCTCGGCGGGGTCGCCGAAGACCAGGCGCACCGGCACGCGGTGCTGCCGTCCGGCGGTGGTCCCGGCGGTGTGGGCGTGCACGTCGGCGCGTTCCCCCGCGCGGAACGCGTCGCAGCGCACCACCAGTTCGTAGCCGTCGAGTGCGCCGGAGGGGGCCCGGCCGTGCACGACGCAGGCCGTCCTCCCGGCGATCCGGTTGCGCAGGTCCCACACGCCGAGCGGGACGACGCCGCCCAGCAGCGGGTCGGGCAGCGGGGGCTGGTCCTGCTCGCGGCAGTGGTCGGCGTACAGCTCGGCGAGCCGGCAGACCCGCGGGTCGGCCGCGCCCGGGTCGCGCAGCGCTGCGGTGACGTGGGCGGTGAAGGCGGCCCGCACCTGCTGCGGCGGGTGCTCGGCGGTGACGGCGGTGGCGAACGCGCGGGCGGTGTCGGTGTCGGCGGGCAGCAGGGCGGCGGCCTCGGTCAGCCGGCCGCGCACCTGGCGGAGCCGGGCCGGCAGCAGCGCGGCGGCCTCGTCGCCGCCGGCCAGTTCGGCGTGCCTCCCGGCGGCCTCGGCGGCGGACGCGGCGCGGCCCAGGCCGTGCAGGGCGAGGGCGCGCAGCCGCCAGGCACCGCGCGAGTTGCGGCGCACTTCCAGTCCGCCGTCTGCGAGGGACAGGGCCAGTTCCAGTTCGGCGGGGCCGCCCAGCTCGACGGCGGCGTTCCCGGCGGCGAGCAGCGCGTCGAACAGCTCCCGGCCGACCGGTCCGGGACGGCCGGAACGGCCGGGGTGCGCGGAGTACGCGGTGTGTGCGGTGAGCAGCGCACCCAGGGCGGCGACGAGCCGCTGACGCGCGGGCTCGGGACGGGTGCCGCCGAGCCCTCCCGTGACGACCGGCCCGACCGGCCCGTCCGGGTACGCGTCCAGCCCCGCCAGGTACGCGGCGCAGTGCCGTACGCGGTCAGTGAGCGGACCAGCGGGTTCCGCTCTGAAGGGCCACTTCGTCATTGAGACTCCACGGTTGGGCGTCGACAGGCGCACGGTGCCCGCGTCACGGGGGGCCGCGGTGGCGGCCGGGGGCCGCTCGGGTGAACTCCGCGGGAAGTGTCAGCGCAGCCTGCGTTTCACCCGTCGGGCCGCCCGGAGCGCGGCGGTGCTGCCTGGCAGCCGCCGGACCACCCCGGGCGTGAAACCGCCGGGGAGTTGCAGCGCGGTGAGGCGGCGCCGCCGGAAGTAGCGCTGGGTCTGCTCGTCCAGGTGCGCGGTGAGCCACTGCTCGGCCTCGGCGCGCAGTTCCGGGTGCCGGGCGGACTGCATGCAGTAGCCGACGGCCCGCACCAGCGGCGCCACCCGCGCCACCGCGTCCGGCTGCTCGGTGACGACCTGCCCGCCGGACTCCACCGGCGGCACCAGGGCGTCCACCACGGTCAGCGGCACCCGGTTGCTGTTCTGGTAGGGCGTCAGGCGGGCCATGACCTCCTCGGTGCCGACCCGGGCGATGGGGATGCCGTAGCAGGCGGCGGCGGTGAGCATCGCGGTGGAGAAGCAGCCGACGACCAGGGTCGGCCGCAGCCGCTCGAAGACGGTCTCCGCGAGCATCGGCCGGTCCAGCACGGTCAGCGTGACGCCCAGGTCGGCGGCGGCCTTGTCGAGCACCTTGGAGTACCGGGCGGGCGCGGTCGGGTGCGGCTTGAACAGCACCGCGCGGTGCCCGGCGGCGGCGGCCCCGCGCAGCATGCGCGCGTGCAGGGCCTCCTCCTCGTCGACGGTGAGGATGTTCAGCGCGGCCAGGTACTGGCCGAGCAGGACCGCGGTCGGGCGGGGCTCGACGACCAGCTCCTCACCGCGGGCCAGCTCCTCCAGCACCGCGCGGAACGCGGCGGTCGGCACGAGTTCGCCGGGCACCTCGTACTCCGACAGCAGCAGCGGGCGCAGCCCCGGCACCAGGTCCAGGTGCAGCAGCCGCTGGATGCGGCAGGCGACGGCCTGCGGCAGCTTCTCCCGGGTGGGGCCGTAGCTCATCAGGCCGTCCGCGTAGACGTGCACCGAGGCGTCCGCGAAGATCGTGCACAGCGCGCGGGCCGGACTGACGTGGACGGACTCCACCACCAGGTCGATCGGCCCGGAACCCAGTCCCCAGGCGGCGCGGAACATGCGCTGCCACAGCGGGCTGTCGGCGGCGGCGGGCGTCCAGCCGCTGGGGTGGTGCGGGCGGATGGTGTGGTTCCAGTCGACGACCGCGTCGAAGCGGGACGCGACGCGGGCCCAGCCGGACATGTCCTGGAGGCGGGCGGCGGTCTCCGGTGTGCCGGAGTTGCCGGACACCAGCAGCACCCGGTGCGCGTCGGCGGCGGGGCCGAACTGCCCGGCGTCCAGCGACGCGGCGAGCGTGGCGGCGCCGTAGAGGGTGGAGACCTCGAAGATCTGCGCCCGGGTCCGGACGCCGGTGTGCTCTCCCATGGGTCAGGCCGCCTTCCGTGCCCCGCCCAGCAACCGGCGCAGCACCTTTCTGCGTTCGTGGTCGAGTTCGGAGAGGGTCCGCTCCAGCGCCTCCGGCGGCATGCGGCGCAGTGCCGCCGCCGAGTCGCGCTTCAACAGGCGTGCGGCGGACGGCTCGTAGCGATCCGCGCCGGCCGCGTGGAAGGCGAGCATCGCGCAGTAGGTGCGGACGATCTTGGGCAGGAAGCGCTCGGCCTCACGGTCGGCCACCACCTCCGCCAGCACCCGGTCGTGGGCGGGGATGAAGTCCAGCTGGCGTGCGTCGCGGATCTGCGTGAGCGAGGTGGTGACACCTCGACGGTAGAACACACCGAGCAGGCCCACCGTCGCGAACGACTGTGCCCGCAGGTGGAGTTGCCAGGTGAGCACCCGGTCCTCGGCGGTGCGCAGCTCGGTGGCGAAGCGCAGCGGCGGCGGGCCGGCGGCCGGGTCCGCGGCCTCGCCGGGCGCGCCGAACAGCTCCCTGCGGTAGATGCCGGCCCAGACGAAGGGGTAGTCCACCATCGTCTCCATGGACGCCGGGGCGATGGCGTCCCGCGGGTCGAGCACCGCGTCCCGGCGGCGGGCGGGCGCGCGCCGCACCACCCGGTCGGTGCCGGTGGCCTGGACGTGGTCGGTGCGCACGAAGTCGCACCCCAGGTCCTCGGCGGTCGCCGCCAGTTCGTCCAGGTAGCCCGGCGCGTACCAGTCGTCGCCGTCGAGAAAGGTCAGGTACTCGCCTGTCGCCGCGTCGATACCGGTGTTGCGCGCCTGCGAGATGCCCAGGTTGCGCTCGTGCCGCAGCACCCGCGCCCCGGGCACCAGGTCGCGCGCCGCCCGGTCGAGCAGTTCACCCGTGCCGTCCGTCGAGCAGTCGTCGACGAGCAGGAACTCCGTCCCCGGGCCCGCGTTCAGCGCGAGACTGCGCAGCGTGTCGGGCACGAACTGCCGCACGTTGTGGCAGGGGACGATGACAGAGAGCTTGGGCACGTGGTTTCCAGACGCCGACGACACATCGGAGGACCAGCCCGGCACCAGGCCCCTGACCAGGAGCGTAATCAGCGGGCGGTGAGCGCGGATGCCCACCCGGGGACGCCCGGGTGAACTTCACGCGTACGGTCGGCGAACCGGCGTGCGTCCCCTTGCCCGTCCACTGCCGTCACGCCCGCGCCTCGCGTCTCACCTGCCTTCGGTCTGCAGGCTCACGAACCACTCCACGCTCTTCGGCGCCCTGACCCGGATCGGCCCGCTCCCAGCGGAGGCAGCACCCAGCTGGTGCTGGCTGTATCCGGCCTCCTCGCTCGGGCAGGTCGCGGTGAACGATCCGGCGTCGTACACCACCGTCAGCGAGGGTGTGCCCGAGTCGGCCATGCAGCTCACCAGCAGCCAGGGCGCTTCTGACGTCGAGGGCCCCGGGTCGAACGTCCCGTCGCCCCGCCGGGGACCGAGCCAGGCGATCTCGCGGTGACCGGTGAGGACTTCGGGGCCGGCGAGCACCGGCTCGGGGTCCGGGGCGGGGGACACCAGGGTCGCGCCGGACGTCGGTTCGGCCCCCCGCCCGTCACCGCCACCCCCGGTGCACGCCGCAGCCGCCAGGGCCAGCAGCACCACCACCGGTACCGCCCGCAGGCGGTACCTCCGCTCTCCGCACATGCGCTGCGGCACGCTTCCCCCTACCGGTCAGCACCACGGCGATACCGGCCGCCCGTCGGCGCCGTCCGCCCGTCCCTCGCACCGTACGTGCCCGCGGCCCTCGTCGCAGCCGGTTCAGCGGCCGGCGAGGCGGGCGCGGCAGAACGCCTCGTCCTCCCGCAGTTGCAGCACCGACGGGTCGTACGGGCCGAGTTCGGCGGCCAGTTCCTGGAGCAGCCGGCTGATCTCGGGCAGCGCCCTGGCGTACTGCCCGGTGTCCACCAACGTGGAGGCGTACTGCCGCCGCAGGGTGCGCACCACCGGCGAGCCCTCGCCGTGCTCGGCGATGGCGGCCGGCAGCGCCTGGCCCAGCAGGTCGGCGACCTGCGTGTACTGCCCGGCCTCCAGCAGCCGGCGGACCTGCGCGAGCTTGCCCGGCAGCGACGGCGGCGAGGACGCGCCCGGGTACGGACGCGGCGGCACACCGGGCGGCGGCCCGTATCCGGCCGGCCCGGCCAGGGGCGGCGGCCACGGCAAGGGCCCCGGGGCGGGCGAGCGGGCCGGGCGGCGCGGCGGCCAGGGGGCCAGCGGCTCCCGGAACGGGCGGGTCGGGTCCATGGGCAGCTCCGGGCCGGAGCGGCCGACGGGGCTGGGCAGCAGCGGGGCGAGCGCCGCGTGCACCTCGTGGGCGTCCGCCGGGCGGGCGGCGACGTCCTTGTCCATCAGCGCGTGCACCAGCGCGGCGAGCGGGACGGGGGTTTCCGGGCGGAGCACCGCGATCGGGTCGGGCTGCTCGTGCAGCTTCATGTAGAGCAGCCCGGCGGGCTCGGGTGCGGTGAACGGCGGGCGTCCGGCGAGGAGTTCGTAGAGCACCACACCCAGCGCGTACAGGTCGGCCGCCGGACCGACGGGCGTGCCGCCCAGTGCCTGCTCGGGCGCCATGTAGACGGGCGTGCCGATCAGCGCGCCGGTGCGGGTGAGGCGGCTGGTGTCGCCCACCGAGCCGACGGCGGCGATGCCGAGGTCCACCACGACGACCCGGCCGTCGGGCCGGACCATGATGTTGCCCGGCTTGAGGTCCCGGTGGACGATGCGGGCGCTGTGCACCGCGGCCAGCGCCGAGCACAGCTGCGCCGCGACGGACACCGCCCAGCGCATCGGGTAGGGGCGGTGCGCGGCCAGGTGGTCGCTGAGGTCGGTGCCGTCCACGCGCTGCATGACGAGGAACAGTTCCCGGTCGTCCTGCCCGGCGTCGAAGACGGTGACCAGGCCCGGGTGGTCGATCTGCGCGGTGACCCGGCACTCCCGCTCGAACCGCTCCCGCAGCTCGTCCGCGGGTGAGCTGTCCGACAGGCCGGCCATGGAGGCCACCCGGCCCGGGTGCATGAGCTTCACGGCGACCGGCCGTCCGCCCAGCCCGCGGTCGTGGCCGCCCCACACCTGGCCCATCGCGCCCTTGCCGAGCTGCTCGGCCAGTTCGTACCGGCCCGCCACGAGGCGGCCTCTCACTCCTTCTCCCGCTTGCGCAGCAGGGCGTCCAGCTCGTCCAGCTCGGAGGCGACCCGCCGCATGCGCGGGGAGCCGGGCTGCTGCCCGGCGCCGGCCTGCCCGCCGGGCCCGTACGGTCCTGCGGGCGCGCCACCGGCGTAGGGGCCGGCCGGGGCACCCCCGGGCGCCTGAGGGTGCGGCCCCGCCTGCGGCTGCCCCCAGGCGGGGCCGGCGGCACCGGGGCCGGCGGGTCCGTGCGGGACTGCGTACGCGCCGGGCGGGCCCGCCGGCCAGCCGCTGCGCCGTTCGCGGGGGAAGCGGTCGCCGAGGAACCCGTACACGGTCGCCGCCACGCCGTACACCAGCATGTAGAAGATGGCCCTGTTGGTCTCAGGACTGTTGTCGTCCGGGGCGTCCGCCGGAATCTCCAACAGCAGCCAGCAGAAGCCCAGCGTCAGTCCCACGCTGAGGAAGAACAGCCACCAGTCGAGCGAACGGCGGCGCAGCACGGCGAAGCGCAGCAGCGGAACCCAGGCCAGCAGCGTGAGGGAGAGCAGCGGCAGCAGGGCGAAGAACGTGCGCACGATCAGCGCCCAGGTACCCGGGCCGTGCTGCGGGGCCCGGGACGGGGGTGGCGTGGCCGGGCCGTACATCGGCTCTCCCTCATCGGCGAAACGTCTGCGGTCAGGCACGGCCTGCGCGCAGCGTGGGTGCCTGCAGCGTGGGTGCCCGGTGGGGGGAGCGTATCCAGTCGTGTCGGACGGCGCCCCCGCGACCGGCGAACAGCAGGGTACCCAACAGGTCTTGTCTGTTGCGTGTCCGCGGACGGACGGCCGGCCGGTTCGGCTGCCCGGCCGGTCGTCCGCGGCCTGCCGTCCGCGGTCCGTCAGGAACCGACGACGGTGGCGAGGAACTCGCCCGTCCAGGCCAGCAGGTCCCGGCCCACCACCGGCTTGCCGCCGATGCCGCCGGGCTTGGGACGCGGCACCAGCACCTGGCGTGCGTTCTGCTTGATCTGCGAGCCGGGGTAGACCCGCATCAGGCGCAGCTCCTGCGACTCGCGCAGCTCCACCGGCCCGAAGCGCACCTTGCCGCCCTGGAGGGTGATGTCGGTGACGCCGCAGGCACGGGCCAGCATGCGCAGCCCTGCGACCAGCAGCAGGTTCTCCACCGGCTCGGGCAGCTTGCCGTAGCGGTCGACCAGTTCCTCGCGGACCGCCTTGACGTCCTGCTCGGTGCTGGCCGAGGCGATGGCCCGGTACGCCTGGAGCCGCAGCTGCTCGGCAGGTGCGAAGTCGTGCGGCACGTGGGCGTCCACCGGCAGCTCGATCTTCACCTCCAGCGGGGCCGCCTCCTCGCTGCCGCCGCCGTCCAGCGCGGCCCGGTAGTCGGCGACGGCCTCGCCGACCATGCGGATGTACAGGTCGAAGCCGACACCGGCGATGTGCCCGGACTGCTCGCCGCCCAGCAGGTTGCCCGCGCCGCGGATCTCCAGGTCCTTCATCGCCACGTACATGCCCGCGCCCATCTCGGTGTGCTGCGCGATGGTCGCCAGCCGCTCGTGCGCGGTCTCGGTGAGCGGCTTCTCCGGCGGGTACAGGAAGTACGCGTAGCCGCGGTCCCGGCCGCGCCCCACCCGGCCGCGCAGCTGGTGCAGCTGGGACAGCCCGAAGTTGTCGCCGCGCTCCACGATCAGGGTGTTGGCGTTGGAGATGTCGATGCCGGACTCGACGATGGTGGTGGACACCAGCACGTCGAACTTCTTCTCCCAGAAGTCGACGACGACCTGCTCCAGCGCGCTCTCGCCCATCTGCCCGTGCGCGGTGGCGATGCGCGCCTCGGGCACGATCTCGCGCAGCCGGGCCGTCGCCCGGTCGATGGACTCCACCCGGTTGTGGATGTAGAACACCTGGCCCTCGCGCAGCAGTTCACGGCGGATCGCCGCACCGATCTGCCGCTGGTCGTAGGGGCCGACGAAGGTCAGCACCGGGTGCCGCTCCTCGGGCGGGGTGGTGATGGTGGACATCTCGCGGATGCCGGTGACGGCCATCTCCAGGGTGCGCGGGATCGGCGTCGCCGACATCGTCAGCACGTCCACGTTGGCCCGCAGCTTCTTCAGCTGCTCCTTGTGCTCGACGCCGAAGCGCTGCTCCTCGTCGACGATGACCAGGCCGAGGTCCTTGAACTTCGTCTGCGAGGAGAACAGCCGGTGGGTGCCGATGACGATGTCCACCGAGCCCTCGCGCAGGCCCTCCAGGACGTCCTGCGCCTCGCTCTCGCTCTGGAACCGCGACAGCGCCCGCACCTTCACCGGGAACTGGCCGTACCGCTCGGTGAACGTGCCGAAGTGCTGCTGCACCAGCAGCGTGGTGGGCACCAGCACCGCGACCTGCTTGCCGTCCTGCACCGCCTTGAACGCGGCACGCACGGCGATCTCCGTCTTGCCGTAGCCGACGTCGCCGCAGACCAGGCGGTCCATGGGGACGGACTTCTCCATGTCCTCCTTGACCTCGGCGATCGTCGTCAGCTGGTCGGGCGTCTCCACGTACGGGAAGGCGTCCTCCAGCTCGCGCTGCCAGGGGCTGTCCGGGCCGAAGGCGTGGCCGGGCGCGGCCATGCGGGCCGAGTACAGCTTGATCAGGTCGGCGGCGATCTCCTTGACGGCCTTCTTGGCGCGGGCCTTCGTCTTCGTCCAGTCCGCGCCGCCCAGGCGGTGCAGCGACGGCTGCTCGCCGCCGACGTACTTGGTGACCTGCTCCAGCTGGTCGGTGGGCACGAACAGCCGGTCGCCGGGCTGGCCGCGCTTGGCCGGGGCGTACTCCACGAGCAGGTACTCGCGGGTGGCACCCTGCACGGTGCGCTGCACCATCTCCACGTACCGGCCGACGCCGTGCTGCTCGTGCACGATGTAGTCGCCCGGCTGGAGCGTCAGCGGGTCGATGGTCTTGCGGCGGCGGGCGGGCATGCGCGCCGCGTCCCGCCCGGCGGCCTTCTGCCCGGACAGGTCGGTCTCGGTGAGCACCGCCAGGTTCAGCCCCGGCGCGACGAAGCCGTGGTCGAGCGAGCCGCAGGACACCTGGACCACCGACGGTTCCAGCGCGGTCAGCTCGCCGTCGAGCCGCGCGGCGATGTTCTCGCCGCCCAGCACCTCGACGGTCCGGGCCGCCGGGCCGTGCCCCTCGGTGAGGTAGACGCAGTTCCAGCCGCCGGACAGCCACCCGCGGGTGTCGGCCAGTGCCCGGGCGGTGTCGCCCCGGTAGGACTCGGCGGCGTGCAGGCCGAGCCGCAGCGTGTCGGCGTCCCGCGCCACCGCGTCGTCCGCGCCGGGCGCGTCGTCGGCACCGGGCGCGTCGTCGGCGAGGTTCCCGCCGTCGTCGAGGGCGTCCGCCGCGAAGGGGCTGACCGACCACCACAGCATGTCCAGCTCGCGGGCCCGCTCACGCACCTCGGCCAGCCGGCGCAGCGAGGCGGCGCCCACGTCGATGGGGGCGTCGCCGCCGCCCGCGCTGGCGGCCCAGGATGCCTGCAGGAACTCCTGGCTGGTCGCCACCAGGTCCGCGGCCCTGGTCCGCACCCGCTCCGGGTCGCACACCACCGTCATGGTGCCGGCCGGCAGCACGTCGAGCAGCAGTTCCATCTCGTCCACCAGCACCGGAGCCAGGGACTCCATGCCCTCCACGGCGATGCCCTCGGCGATCTTGCCGAGCAGTTCGTCCAGCTCGGGGTGGTCCGCGGCCAGCTCGGCGGCCCGCGCCCGCACCTCGTCGGTGAGCAGCAGCTCCCGGCAGGGCGGCGCCCACAGGCCGTGCTCGGCGACCTCCAGGGACCGCTGGTCGGCGACCTTGAAGTAGCGGACCTCCTCGACCTCGTCGCCCCAGAACTCCACCCGCAGCGGGTGCTCCTCGGTGGGCGGGAACACGTCGAGGATGCCGCCGCGCACGGCGAACTCGCCGCGCTTCTCCACCAGCTCCACGCGGGCGTAGGCGGCTGCCGCGAGGCCGTCCACGACCTCGTCCAGCTCAGCCGTCTCCCCGCTGCGCAGGCTCACCGGTTCCAGCTCGCCCAGCCCCTTGACCTGCGGCTGGAGCACGGACCTGACAGGCGCGACGACCACCCGCACCGGCCCGGCGGACGGGTCGTCGGCCCGGGGGTGGGTGAGGCGGCGCAGCACGGCCAGCCGACGGCCGACAGTGTCGCTGCGCGGCGACAGCCGCTCGTGCGGCAGCGTCTCCCAGGCCGGGTACTCCACGACCGTGTCGTCCTGCCCGGCGGGCATCAGCGAGCGCAGCGCGGCGGCGAGGTCCTCGGCCTCCCTGCCGGTGGCGGTCACCGCCAGCACCGTGCGGCCGGCGTCCCGGGCGAGCGCGGCGAGCGCGAGCGGACGGGCGGCGGGCGGGCCGACGAGGTCGACGTGGTGCCGGTTGCCGTCGGAGGCGGCCCGGACAGCCTCGGCCAGGGCCGGGTCCCGTACGACGGCGTCGAGCAGACCGGTCAGACTCATGGGGGTTTTCCGTCTCCGCAGCAGCAGCGTGGACAACACGAACGGCCCGACAGGCGAGCCGACCGGGGTTCTCCAGCGTACGCCGTCCGTCCGACACCGCCCGGCCACCGGCGCGGGGCGGTCGAGCGGAGGGTGCCGCGCCACGGGTCCTCAGCGTTGTGGGGCGCGCGTGACGGTGATCAGGAGCGGCGTTCGCACCCCGAGGCGGGCGGCGGAGTCGGCGATCACCTCGCCGAGCCAGCCGACCACGTCCACCGTCCACCGTCCACTGTTGATGTCGACCTCCACCCGGGTCCCTGCTACCGGGGCGCAGTGCGCGAACCAGTCCACGCTGAGCATCGCAGGTAGCTGGTCGCGGTTCTCTCGTAACAGGTGGCAATGCTGGACCGCTGCTTCGTCGGCCGCCGACTGCGGCCCGTGCCACCCCGGCAGCGACTCGTGAGGGGGAAGGTGCTCAGGGGGTCGTCGTCCCCTGTGCTGAGGGCGCTGGTGAGGCTGTCCACGTGTCGATCGTGCCCTCCCCTGACGCTGCGGTGGCCGTGTCCGGGCTGCGGGTGTGCGCGACGAGGGCGTGGGCGGCGGTGGGGTGGGCGGGTAGCAGGGTGCTGAGGCCGGTGAGTTCCAGCAGCCGCTCCACGCGGTCGGGGACGGCGGCGAGGACCAGGGTGCCGTCGGCGGTCTTGGCGCAGCGGTAGATGCCGATGAGGGCGTTGAGGCCGGAGGAGTCGCAGAAGGTGACGGCTGCGAGGTCGAGGATCAGATGGCGGTGGCCCTGTTCGATGAGGGCCAGTGCCTGGGTGCGCAGGTGGGGGGCGGTGGCTAGGTCGAGGTCGCCGGCGATGTCGGCCAGGGCGAGGTCGCCGTCGGTGTGCTGTGCGGTGAGACGGAAGTCGGTCACGGTCGGCTCCCCGGCGTCCCGCCGGCGGGGGCGATGGTGTGGGCGGTGGCGGTCGCGGTGAGGCCGTCTGTGGCGTCGGCAAGGGGGACGGACAGGGCCAGCAGGGCGACGTCGTCACCGGCCCCCTGGGGTGTGGCGTCGATGAGGTCGACGGTGTCCCCTATGACCGCGGTCGCACCGCTGGGCCCGGTGCGTGCGGAGAGGAAGCGGGTCAGGCCCTCTTCTCCGATCATTTCTCCGCCCAGGGTGCGGGCCTCGGTCAGTCCGTCGGTGTAGAAAAGCAGTCCTTCGCCCGGGGCGAGGTGGATGGTGTGGGAGGCGAAGCGCGCCTCGGCGAGGGCGCCGATGAGCATGCCGCCCTTGGGGCGCACCGCTTCCAGCGTCCCCTGCCCGCGCAGGTGGTAGGCCGGGGGGTGCCCGCCGGTGGCCACCGTGACAGTGAACCCGTCCTTCTCGTGGGGTTCCAGGGTGCCGAAGACGGCGGTGCAGAACCGGGTACCGACGGCCGGGTCGAGGAGCAGCACCGTGTTCAGGGAGGTGAGGACCTTGTCGGGGTCGGGGTCGATCAGGGCGGCGGCGCGCAGGGTGTAGCGGGTCAGGGAGGTGACGGCGGCCGCTTCGGGACCCTTGCCGCACACGTCTCCGAGGAAGAACGCCCACCTCGTGCCGTCGAGGGGGAAGACGTCGTAGAAGTCCCCGCCCACGTCCTGCGGGGAGGCGGTGGCGTAGTGGCAGGCCAGTTCCAGCCCCGGTACCACGGGCAGTGCCGGCGGGAGCAGGGTGCGCTGGAGAGTGGAGGCGAACGCCTGGATGGCGGCCGTGTCGCGCTCCGCGCGCTCGCGGGCCTCCTCCTGCTCGATGCGCCGCTCCTGCTCGGTGCGCAGGGCGGCCAAGGCCGCAAGGCGCATCTCCAGCTCATCGAGCACGATCGCGGCCAGGTCCGTGAGGGTGGCGGTGTCGTCCTCGGTGATCAGGCGCGGTTTGGTGTCGAGGATGTTGACGGTGCCCAGCCGGTGCCCGTCTCCGGTGATGATCGGGGCGGCGGCGTAGAAACGGACCGCCATCGGTCCGGCGACCAGGCCGTTGCTGACGGCGACGGGGTCGGTGAGAGTGTCCGGGATCACCAGCGCCTCGTCGGAGAGAATCGCCGAACCGCATAGGCCCGGCTCCCGGCTGATCTCGCTTACGCCCTCCAGGCCGTACGCGGCCTTGAACCAGATCCGGTCCTCGTCCACGATCGTCACGCTCGCCACCGGCACCTTGAACAGCCGGGCCGCCATCGCCGCAACACGGTCGAACGCGCCGTCGGGCGGGGTGTCGAGGATGTTGTAGCGTCGCACCGCGTCCATCCGGGCCGCTTCTTCCACCGCGCTGAGCGTTCGCCGGCCTGGCGTGCCCACCGGGCCGGTCGCGTGTCGCGCTTGCGGCATCGTCTGCCTTCCTTTGCCGCGCCAGCCTCGGTGGCCAACGACTGTCGCAGCCTAGACCGGCCTCCCGGCGTCAAGAAACCAACGTTCTCTGAGGATCGGCCGCCGATCACCGAGAGTGGCTCCAGGTGGTGAAGTCGGCCCGGGGCGCGGTGGGCGGAAGAAGCGCCTTCGTAGCGGCAGTCACCCCGGCACGGAGGGTCCCAGCGGGCCGTCGGGACGCCGGACGCACGCACCCTCCCGGGCCGGTGACTGCCCCGGCCCCTCCACCGCACCGCACCGCACGAACGCGCCCCGCCCCCGGCGGACCGGGGGCGGGGCGGGTGACGGGCGGGCGGGGGTGGGCGGCCGGGAAGGCCGCCCACCCGCGGCCACCCCGGCCTACTCGGTCGCGATGGCGTTCAGGACGTTCATGCGACCTGCCCGGAAGGCCGGCACCAGGGCGGCGACCAGTCCGACGAGCGCGGACCCGGCGAACACGGTGAGGATCGTCGGCCAGGGGATCTCCAGCGTGGTGAAGCCCTCCAGCGCCAGCAGCTGCTGGGCGGCGGTGCCCCAGCCCATGCCCAGGCCGAGACCGAGCAGGGCGCCGAAGAGCGCGATGACGACCGACTCCAGCCGGATCATGCGCCGCAGCTGGCGGCGGGACAGGCCGATGGCGCGTATCAGGCCGATCTCGCGGGTCCGTTCGACGACGGACAGCGCCAGCGTGTTGACCACGCCGAGCACCGCCACCACGATGGCCAGCGCCAGCAGGCCGTAGACCATGTTCAGCAGGCCGCCGATCTGGTCCTGGAGCAGCTGCTTGTAGTCGGCCTGGTCCCGCACGGTGTACTGCGGGTAGGGCTCCAGCTCGGCCTTGAGTGCCGCGTAGGCGGCCTCCTCCTGGCCCTCCTCCGCCTTGCCGAACATCATCACGTTGAGCGGCATCCGGTCGTCGGGCACGTACTTCGCCGCGGTGTCGATGCTGGTGAACATCGCGCCGCCCTCCAGGCTGGAGGAGGACGTGGTGATCGCGCCGACGGTGAGCTGTGCGGGCTCACCGCCGGGGAAGCCGACTCCGACGGTGTCGCCGACCGAGAGGCCGTGCTCCTTCGCGAAGTCCTCGTGGACGGAGAAGCTGTCCGGGCGGTAGGCGTCCGCGAGGGCGCCCTCGACGGTCTCCACCCGCACGTCCTCGGCGTACGACGGGGACGCGGCGACGAGGTCGACGGTCTCCTTCGCGTCGGCGGGCAGGGAGAGCTTCACGCCCTGGAACCACCGGTACTCGGTGACGTGCGCCAGTCCGGGCGTCTCCTTCAGCGCGTCGGCCACCTGCGGGGTGATGGGCTGCATGGTGTCGCCGGCGACGATGAAGTCCGCGCCGACGGACTTGTCCAGCTCGTCGGAGGCGGAGGCCACCAGCGAGGAACCGACCACGGACAGCCCGGCCACCAGGGCCAGACCGATCATCAGCGCGGCACCGGTGGCCCCGGTGCGACGCGGGTTGCGCAGCGCGTTGCGCTCCGCGAGGCGGCCCACAGGGCCCCACATGCGCAGCACGACGAGGCTGAGCCCCTTGACGACCAGCTGCGACAGCAGCGGGCCGATCAGGATGAACCCGACCAGGGTGAGCACGATGCCCAGCCCGAGCAGCATCGAGCCGGGCCCGGCCTCCTCGCTGCGGGTGACGGCGAACAGGGCGCCCGCCCCGGCGAGCGTCAGCACGCCGCCGATGACGCCCCGCACCCAGCCGGCGCTGCCGTCGGAGCTGGTCCCGGCGTCGCGCAGCGCCGCCATCGGCGGCACCCGGCCCGCCCGGCGGGCCGGCAGGTACGCGGCCAGCACGGTGACGAGCACGCCCAGCACCACGCCGACCACCGGGGTGGTCCAGGCGATCGTCAGGTCGTCGGTGCTGAGGTTCATGCCGACGAGGCCCATCAGTTCCATCAGACCGACGGCCAGTCCGACGCCCGCACCCACGCCGAGCGCCGAACCGATGAGGCCCAGCAGCAGCGCCTCGATGAGCACCGAGCGGTTGACCTGCCCGCGTCCGGCGCCGATGGCCCGCATCAGGCCGATCTCCCGGGTGCGCTGGGCCACGAGCATGGAGAAGGTGTTGACGATGAGGAAGACGCCGACGAGCAGGGCGATGCCGGCGAAGCCGAGCAGCGCGTACTTCATGACGTCGAGGAAGCCGCCGATGTCGTTCATACCCTCGGCGCTGAACTCCTCCTTCGTCTGCACCTTCCAGTCGCCACCGATGGCCTCCGACACGTTGCGCTTGAGCAGGTCGTCGGTGACGCCGTCAGCGGCGAGCACCGCGACGTGGGTGTAGACGCCGGAGGAACCGAGCAGTTTCTCCTGCGCGGTCCGCTCGTCGTAGTAGAGGACGGCCGCGCCGGGGTTGGTCATCTGGAAGGTGGCTATGCCGGAGATGCGGGAGGTGAAGTCGCCGTCGGTGGTGATGGTCCGCAGTTCGTCGCCGAGCTTGAGGTTCTTCTTGTCGGCGGTGTCGGCGTCGACCATCACCTCGGTCGGGCCGCGCGGCGGGTGGCCGGAGGTGACCTTCATCGTCTTCAGGTCGAGGTCGGTCCAGTTGGAGGCGACCGTGGGCGCGCCCGTGGTCGGTCCGACGTTGTTGTTCTCCGCGTCGACGACCGTCACCGACAGGCTGACGGTGAGGCCGAAGGCCTTGCCGACGCCGTCGGCCGCGGCCACCTCGTCGACGACGTCGGCCGGCAGGGTCTGCGGGCGGCCAGTCATGGGCTGCTCGGCGTTGTGCCCCTCCTCCTCGGGTGCGCTGACGGTGACGTCGGCGGAGGAGTCGGCGAACAGCTTGTCGAACGTGGTGTTCATGGTGTCGGTGAACACCAGGGTGCCGCAGACGAAGGCCACGGACAGCACCACGGCGAAGCCGGAGAGCAGCATGCGGCCCTTGTGCGCGAAGAAGTTGCGCAACGAGGTTCTGACGACGGTCATGACACCCGCCCGAAGGTGTCGAAGGCCTTCATGCGGTCGAGCACGGCCTCGGCGGTCGGGCGGGACATCTCGTCGACGATCCGCCCGTCCGCCAGGTACAGCACCCGGTCGGCGAAGGAGGCGGCGACGGGGTCGTGGGTGACCATGACCATGGTCTGGCCGAGGTCGTCCACCGACCGGCGCAGGAAGCCCAGCACCTCGGCGCCCGCACGGGAGTCGAGGTTGCCGGTCGGCTCGTCGCCGAAGATGATCTCCGGCCGGGCCGCCAGCGCCCGCGCCACGGCGACGCGCTGCTGCTGCCCGCCGGAGAGTTCGCTGGGGCGGTGCCGCAGCCGGTCACGCAGGCCGACGGTCTCGATCACGCGGTCCAGCCACTCCTGGTCGGGCTTTCGGCCGGCGATGTCCATCGGCAGGGTGATGTTCTCCAGCCCGTTCAGGGTGGGCAGGAGGTTGTATGCCTGGAAGATGAAGCCGATGCTGTCCCGTCGCAGCCGGGTCAGCTTCTTGTCCTTCAGCCCGGTGATCTCGGTCTCGCCGACCCAGATCTGGCCGGACGTCACCGCGTCCAGGCCCGCCAGGCAGTGCATCAGGGTGGACTTGCCGGAACCCGAGGGGCCCATGATCGCGGTGAACGCCCCCCGGGCGATCTCCACGTCCACGTGGTCCAGCGCGACGACCTCGGTCTCACCGCTGCCGTATGCCTTGACGACCTGCCGCGCTCGCGCCGCGACGGCCGTGCTTCCTCCGCTGCCCCCGGTCCTGGGATTTGCTACAGCCGTTGTCACGGTGCCTCTCCTTCGTAGATGTGGGTTCGCCCCCGGTGCCGCCTCCCGATGCGGGTGCGGTGGCTCGTTGAGCCTCCCGCACCCGCCCCGGCCGCCGCGATGGAGTTTCTCGGTGTACTCACCCGGGGGCTGTCCCCACCCCCGCGGCCGACAGCCCCCGGGTTCACGACTCACGCTAGACACCGACGGCCGATCCCTCGTCCTGCGCCAGAACGAGCACGCCACGGACCAACCCCCGTGCTGCCCCCTAGGGGTCATGGCCTCCGGCGGCCCCGCTCCCCCTACGTGGGCCGGTCTCCTCGCTGGTCCGGGCCGGGGTTTCCGGGAGTCCGAGCTGGGGCGGCGGCACGCGGCGGTGCCCGTTCTGCGCCCGTTCTGCGCCCGTCCGACGCGTCCGGCGGACCCGGCGCGGAGCGGGACGGGCGTGACGCCGGTGCCTTACCGGGCGTACCGGGGGGTTACCGGGCGTCATCGGTCCCAGTTCACACGCGAAACGGTAACGAGCCTTCCGCTTTTTTGCTACTTGTGAGTAACGTGCCCTCCTCCCCCACAGCGCCCGTGCCCACCCGCAGCGGAAGAGCCGCACCATGTCCTTCAGCGATCCACCGCGCCACCGCGGTTTCCCCCCACCACCGCCGTCGCGCCTGCCGGAACCACCCGCCACCCACCGCTGGCACGCCGCCCCTCTGGACGGCCAGTCGTTCGGTGCCGGCCGGCCCGACACCGCCTGGGCGGACGCGGCCCGGCCGGACGCCGACCGACCGGCTGCCACCAGGCCGGGCGACGGGCTGCCGGGCGGCGGACCGGGGGACGACGGGCTGCCGCGACTGCGGTCCGCGTACCGGCTGCTGCGGCGCGCGACGACGCTCACCGCGCTCGGCTACTTCGTGCTGTTCCTGCTGCTGTCCGCGTACGCGCCCGACCTGATGGCGACCTCGCTGCCCGGCGGCACCAACCTCGGACTGCTGATGGGCTTCCTGCAACTACCCGTCGCCATGGTCGCCGTCGTCCACTACGAGCGGCTGGCCCGCCGCAACGTGGACCCGCTCGCCGACCACGTCCGCGCCGCCGCCACCCCGGCCGACCCGGTGCCGTCCGCCGGCAGCCGGACCGCTCCCTGGGGAGGCGTCAGGTGAACACCCTCGACAGCTCGGCCCAGTCGCTCTCGCTGGCCATCTTCTGCACCGTCGTGAGCATCAGCCTGCTGCTGTGCATCATGACCAGCGCCGAGCGGGAGGACCTCGGCGAGTTCTACACCGGCTACCGCAGCCTCTCCCCCGTGCGCAACGGGCTCGCCATCGCGGGCGACTACATCTCCGCGGCGACCGTGCTCAACACCATCGGCATCATCGCGCTCACCGGCTACGACGGCCTGACCCTGGCCCTCAGCACCGCACTGTCCCTGCTGCTGCTGATGTTCCTGCTGGCCGAGCCGCTGCGCAACGCCGGCCGCTACACCATGGGCGACGCGCTTGCGCGGCGCTTCAACAGCCGCGCGGTACGGGTCACCACCACCGCCGTCACCCTGCTCGCCCTCGTCCCGATGATCGTCGTGCAGCTGGCCGGCGCCGGGCACCTGGTCAGCCTCATCCTCGGGTTCTCCGGGCAGGGCGTCCGCACCGGCTGCATCATCGTGTTCGGCGTGCTGATGGTCGCCTACGCCACCATCGGCGGCATGCGCGGCACCGCCCTGATCCAGATCATCAAGATCGTCGTCCTGGTCGGGGCCGCCACCACCGTCGCGGTACTCGTCATGAACCGCGTCGGCTGGAGCCCCGGCAGCCTGTTCCGGCTCGCCGAACAGGGCAGCCAGGCCGGCCCCGCGTACCTGCGCTCGGGCATCCAGTTCGGCACCGACACCGTCGGGCGCCTGGACACCATCAGCGGCATGCTCACCGTCATCGCCGGCGCCGCCGTCCTGCCGCACATCACCATGCGCCTGTACACCGCGACGAGCGCGGCGGCCGTGCGCCGCGCGATGTCCGTGGCCATCGGCACCGTCAGCTACGTGGTGGTGCTCATCGCCGTGATCGGCGTCGGCGCCACCGCGCTCATCGGCAGCCGCGCCATCGCCGCCGGCAGCCCGCAGGGCAGCAACGCCATCCTGCAGATCGGCCAGAGCGTCGTCGAGGGCACCGGCATCCTCTCCACGCTTGTCTTCACCGCCGTGGCCACCGCCGTCTTCCTGACCCTGCTGTCGTCGGTGGCGGGCATGACGCTCGCCTGCGCGTCCTCCCTCGCCCACGACCTGTTCGCGCAGGGCGTCCACCGCGGCACCCTGTCACCGGCACGCGAACTGGTCACCGCCCGCCTCGCCGGGCTGGGCGTCGGACTGCCCGCCGTCGCGCTGGCCATCGTCGTCCAGGACTGGTCGCTCCAGGCCCTCATCACGCTGTCCTTCTGCGTCGGCGCGAGCGCCCTGTCGCCGGCCCTGGTCTACAGCCTGTTCTGGCGGCGCTTCACCCGCACCGGACTGCTGGCCACGCTCATCGGCGGCAGCGCCACCGCGCTGCTGCTGCTGGTCTTCTCCACCGTCACCTCCGGCGGCCCGCACGCGCTGCTCAGCGACCGGGACTTCAGCTGGTTCCCGCTGCACACCACGGGCCTGGTCTCCATTCCCGCCGGATTCCTCTTCGGCTGGCTCGGCACCGTCCTCAGCGGACGCCGCGACCAGCACGGCGAGGTCCAGCGCTACGAGGCCGTGGAGGCCCGCATCCTCGCCGGAGCGGGCGCCACGCGCCTGTGAACGGCGGGTTCGGGTAGGGGTGGGGCTAATCCCGTGCGACGTCGGCCCTCGGGGCTCCCGGTCGGGGGTCGTGAGGGCCGACGTCGTCGTTCGGGGCGGGCTGAGGTGGTGGGTGCGGTTCCGAACACCTGGCACAGCTGAAAGCGGAGAGCGACTTCCCCGAGTACCGGCCGAAGAGATGACCAGGACCCGGTACCGGGAACCTGCGGCCCGTCACAACGGCGGGCCCTGTTGGGGGGCGACGACGCACAGACGTACGGTCGCGGCTTCGACAGCGATCCCAACGGCGCAAGGGCAGCACCGCGATGACGGTTCAACCCCACCGACCGGGCGAGCGCACCGACGATCAGGGGTGTCCGCGCTGGATTCTCGCTGTGCCGCTCACCCTGTTCAAGAGCCTGACGGGCCGGGATGGCTCCAGCAGTGGTCCAGCAGTCCCCGGATAGTCGGTCAGGTGGCGAACTTCGCAATCCGATGTACAAAGAGCCCCGAGATGTCGTATCGTGGTCAGGCTTCTGCGCCGGAGGTCTCGGCAGCAGCGCCCGATTTCCTGTTCCTTCTGCGTCGATCTTGAGGTGACGTCCTATCAACCAGGCCATGTAGTCGTCCGTGTTCCCCACGTGCTGTCTTGTCGCACGTGTCCGGGGGCGGACGTCGCGCTGGCCTGAGTTGCGTCACCCTTCCCCGCAGTCTTCCTTCCCGGGTGCAGCTCTGCCGTCTGCCCCGGGTTCTGCGCTTTCCGGCCCCGGTGCGGCTGTCGGCAGGGCTCCCCGATTCCTTTGGATCAGGAGTTCCCGTCGTGTCTTCCTCCGCGCTCGACAGCGAGCCAGAGCACACCACCCAGACCTCGAACCACCCAGCACCCCACCACCCGAGAATGGCCTTGGCGGCCCGGATCGCCCTCCTGGTGCTGCTGACCGCCGAGCTCATGGACATCCTCGACCAGTCGGTCGTGCTGACCGCCCTGCCCGCGATCCAGGAGTCGACCGGCGCCGGACCGGCCGCATTGCAGTGGCTGACCACCGGCTACTCGCTGCCCGTCGCCATCGGGCTGATCACCGGCGGGCGCCTCGGCGACCTCTACGGCCGTCGCAGGCTCCTCCTCATCGGCACCGTCGTGTTCACCACGGCCTCACTGCTGTGCGGCCTCGCCGCCGGCCCGGGCGTGCTGATCGGAGCCCGCGCGCTCCAGGGCGTGGGAGTGGCCCTGATGATCCCGCAGATCCTGGCCACCCTCCACGTCACCTTCGAAGGTCGGAACCGCAGCAAAGCGTTCGGCCTCTACGGGGCGGTCCTCTCGATTGCCAACGTCCTGGGCCCGGTGATGGGCGGCCTGCTCACCGAGGCCGACCTGTTCGGGCTGTCCTGGCGGCCGATCTTCCTGGTCAACGTGCCCGTCGGTCTCGCCGTGCTCGTCCTGGGACGCAAGTTCGTCCCCGAGTCGACCGAGAAGAAGGCCAACCGGCCCGACCTCACCGGCATGGCGCTGTCCGCACTGGCCATCGTCCTGATCATCTTCCCGCTCACCGAGGGGCACCTCCACGACTGGCCGCTGTGGTGCTTCGCCCTGCTTGGTGCAGGTCTCCTCGTCCTGGCCGTGTTCCTGCGCCACCAGCGGCGCAAGCAGGGCAACGCCCCGCTCGTGCCCCTGTCCCTCTTCCAGGGGCGGCAGTTCCCCGGCGGCACTGCCGCGCAGCTGATGCACGGCCTGCTGTGCGGGCTGTTCTTCATGACCTGGACGCTGTACCTCCAGCGGGCACTGGGCATGAGCCCCTTCCAGGCGGCCCTGGCCTTCGTCCTGCTCTCCGTTGGAGAGCTGGCCGGCGCGACGATCGCGGCGAAGAGTGCGGGGCGCTTCGCCCGACGCCTTCCCCAGACGGGAGCCCTCATCACGATCGCTGCGACGGTCGGCTACGGACTCCAGATCGCCGCAGGCCAGGCGGACCTGACCCTGCTGGGGATGACCGTTCCGGTGGTACTGATCGGCTTCGGCCTCGGCATGGTCAGCGGCCCGCTCGCCGACATGTCGCTCGCCAAGGTTCCGCACGACGATGCCGGGGCCGCCTCGGGTCTGTTCAACACCGCCATGCACCTGGGCATCGCCCTGGGCACCGCGCTGACCGCCCTGGTGTTCTTCGCCACCACCGACGGCTCGCCCGACGCCGACCTCAACCGCGACGCGTTCATCACCGTGCTGTGGTGGGTCGGCAGCCTCCTCGCCCTGATGTGGGCCCTGATGTTCTGCCTGCCCAAGAAGGCCGACAACCAGACCGACTGAGCCACTCCCGGGTCCCGGCCGCGACGTCGGCCGGGACCCGGGCCCTCAGCCTTCCTCGACCTCGCCGTCCTCGGCGGCATCGGGGTACCGGCAGGCAACCGCCTTCCGTCCGCCCCGCCACAGAGCCTCCGTCCCTTGGCCGCACGGGGGGCCGTGCCACGCTCTGTGGCACGCCCACGAGAGCTTGCGAGATTTCCGTGGGTGTGGAGGAACAGTCGATAGGGCCCCGGGTCCCTGGCAGGCGAACGTGTCTATGCGTCGCGCAGCACTCTGTCGGGCGGGAGGCGTCGTGCGTAGTACAGCGGGAGCAGGGCGCCGACCACCAGGGCCACACCCGGTAGGGGAAGCAGCATGGCAGCGGTGGGCAGGTGGATGGCGGCCGGTCCGGTCGACACGGTGACGGCAGCCAGGCCGAGCACGATGCCGGTGAGGGCAGCGATGGTGCCGATGATGAACAGTTCGAGGGCGAGAAGGCAGAAGATCCGGGTCTCGCTGAACCCGAGTGCTTTCAGCAGGCCGATCTCGTTCATACGGGAGCGCACGCGCTGTGTGCCCATGGCGAGTCCGAACAGGGCGGCCAGGACGGTCACCGCCCACAGTGCGGTCGTGCCGGCGGTCTCCAGCAGCGACAGTGTGGGCGACAGGGCCTGCATCTGGGCGGCGACGCTCGCGGCGTAGAACCCGGCTTGGCGCAACTGCTGCTGCACCTCGCGCACTTTGCTGGCCGAGGCGACCTCTACGTGGGCGTTTTCGAATCCTTCGGTGGCGAAGAGCTCTTTCACGGTCATTGCCTGGGACTCGGCGTGCAGCGTGGCGGCGACGTCGGGGTGGACGTAGGAGGTGCCCGGGCCGTCCAGGTTTCCCATGGAGTCGTCGTGTACGGCGGTGACGGTGAAGCGGAGCTCTACGGGCTCCCCACCGTGCAGATCCTCGTTGCCGTCCTTGTCGGTCTCGATACGGTCGACAGGGGTGTGCAGGACGACGATGTCGCGCCCGAGTAGCCGGGCGGCGGACAGCCCGGCGAATCCGTCAGGCAACACGATCTGATCGGGCTTGAGAGAGGAGGGCGCCTCGGTGTCCTGCTGGGTCACCAGCGGCGGGTGTGCGGCGGTCCAGGGCAGCAAGGTGAGCATACGAGGGTCGTCCCGCTGCTGATCATCCGCCAGATAGACCTCTGCGCCGCCCCCGTCGTACGGGGTGACCTTGGTGACGCCAGGAATGGCGGCGATCTCGTCGATGCGCTCACGGGTGAGCGGGGTGCGGCCTTCGGGCGTGGTGGCCCACACACTGATCGTGCGGAGCCTGCCGTCGCCGGTGTCCAGGTCTGTGGCAGTAGCGCGTGCCTCGTGTACGGGGCCGCGGGCCAGAACGACGAATCCGACCAGGAGGGCGAGGAACAACGGCATCGCCCAGTGGCGGCGCAGGGAACGCAGCACCTCGCCGCGAATCAAGGGCGCTTCGGTCACGACAGTTCACCTTCCCGCAGTTCGATGGTGCGCGTCGCGATCGTCCCGAAGGCGCCGTCATGGGAGGCCACAAGGACCCCTCGCCCTTCGGCCGCCATCTGTGCCAAGTGCTTGCGTACCAGGTCGCCGGTTTTGTCATCGAGTCCGGCTGTGGGTTCATCGGCCAGGAGCAGCTGGGGGTCGTTGATCAGTGCCCGCGCCAAGGCAACGCGCTGCGCCTCGCCCCCTGACAGCAATGCGGTGCGGTGTACTGCCCTGTTGGCCACTCCGAAACGGTCGAGCAGCTCCGCGGCAGCGGTGAGTGCCTCGGCACGGTGGGCCAGCGAAGGCAGCGCCACGTTCTCGACCGTGTTCAGTGCGGGGAAGAACACCGGCTTCTGGAAGACGAACCCGATGCGTTCGCGCCGGGTACGCGCTGCCTGGGCGTCTGCCAGGCTACTGCTGCCGCATACCCGCACAGCGCCGCTGGTGGGTTCCGCCAGCAGTCCGGCTAGCGAAAGCAGCGTGGTCTTGCCAGTGCCGGAGGGTCCGCGCAGCCACACCACCTCACCGGTTGTCACAGTGAGTGAGATGTCCCGCAGCACGGTCAGCGGGCCTGGGAACTCCTTGGTCACGGAGTCGAGCTCCAGCAGATTCACTACGGGCTCACCAGCCCGCTTGAGAAACCTGCCCATGTCTCTTTCAGAGCACACACGTCAGCAGAGGGAAAGGGTCGGTAGAACTCTTTGATGCCGTCACATCCGCGTGAATCGTCGAGCCAGGACCTAAGCTTTTCCGGCACCTCGTTCGCACCGATCCCGTTTCCCGGCACCTGGCTTGCCGCAACAACCTCGCCGAATTGGGTGCCGCTGTCCGGAGACTTCAGAAATTTCCCGGATTCCGACACCTGTTTCTCGAAGTGCTTGAGCACCTCGTCCTTGTTCGCCAAGTAGGGGGCGAGGGCCAGCGTCTGCCAGGCGTGATAGCGATCTGTTCGGTTCTCGACCTCGAAAAGGTCGGCTTTCAGTGGCGGGATTTCGTCGGCGTATCCGAGCCGCTCCAACATCTGAAGCGCAAGAGCTGCACCCTCAGCGTTCATCTGTGTGACGCCTTCGGCAGCCAGACGCTTGAGAGTGCACGAGGCAGATTTCTTCTCCAGCGCCTTGTCGCGCTCATCGGCGATACGGAGGATCGCTGCAGAGAAGAGCTCACCGTCGCAACCCGGCCGCGTGGCGGCGTACCTTCGCACCTTCTCGACCGAGATTACCTCGCTTCCCCGTCGAGACGAGTCCGCCAGCGCGGCGGCGAAGTACATCGCGGTCACGTCATGGACCACTCCGTCGTCCTCATCCCGGTCGACAGGAGCTACGGGCGAGTAGACGCCGTCCGCGACGCGGAACCGATCAAGCTCGTCCACCACACGCTCCCAGTCGGACGTTGTGGCACAGCCGCTCAGAAACACTGCGGCAGTCGTAACGAGAACAGCTGCTATACGCCCCGGTTGGGCGCCGAAGCGCCCAACCGGCAGCAGCGCCCCCTTCCGGGTCGCGCTCTTCTCCTTCAACTGGCGGACACGTTGCGGAGAGCCACCCGCGTGAGCGGTGGGGGAAGCCGTCAGCACGAGGGCTCCTGCCGTGACAACCGTGGCGGCTGCCCCAGTGAGGAGACGTGCAAGCGTGCCTTTCCTGATCACTCAGTGATCTCTCCGTGAGATATCGAGCTCCATCGACGCGGGACTGGATTCTGCCAGGCCGTCATTTCGGGAGCGATCCGCCTTGGCCGCCGGCAGAGGTGGCCGTCCCCTGCCTCGGCGTACTCTTTCTCCCTTTGCGACCTGAGACCATCAACAGTCGGACATACACACGCATCAGCGTCGTGCGTAAGGTCAGGTCCACCCTGCCAGGTGCTACAGGCCGTCAGGTCCGACCCGGGGAGGAGCTTCCACCTCCTACTTGAGGCCGCGTTCTTGAAATCGCAACAATTTTTCGGAGGAGAGGAGGGGGCCGAGGTGATTCGGGTACTTGTCGTGGACGACGAGGAGTTGGTGCGGGAGGCGTTGCAGCGACTGCTGGATGTCGAGGACGGCATCCGGGTCCAAGTCCGGGAAAGCAGCGGGGCGCTGGACGCCGTGCGGTACACGGCCCCCGATGTCGTCCTCCTCGACGTCGTGATGCCCGCGCCCGACGGGCTCACCCTGCTGGCTTCGATACGTGAGCTGCCCGACCCGCCGCCCGTCGCGATGCTGACCACCTTCGACGCCTCCGACCAGCTGGAGCTTGCGTTGCTCGGCGGCGCGGCCGGTTTTCTGCTCAAGGACAGTGCGCCCGCGCTGCTGGCCCAGGCGGTGCGGGTGCTCGCCGCCGGCGGGGTGATCTGCACTCCCGGCGGCAGCCACGCCGTCCTCGCCCGTCACCTCACCGGCCGGCCCGTACCGGCACCCGTGTCCGCACTCGCTGAGCCGCCGCTTCCCGAGCTCACCCGGCGGGAACGTGAGGTGCTCACCCTCATCGCCATCGGCCTACCCAACGCCGACATTGCCGAACAGCTGGCCATCGGTGTCACCACCGTGAAGACCCACATCACCGCGCTGAAGCGAAAACTACGCGCGTCGAACCGAGTCGCCCTCGCCACCGTCGCCCAGCGGGCCGGGCTGGCGTGAGCGCCCTCTGGTGAAGGCGGATGACCGACAGCCGTTCCCGTAACCGCCGTCGCAGAAGCCGTCGCCGCACGGGAATGGGCCCCGTCATGGACGTTCGTAACGAGGACTGCCCTCCGGCGTTCAGCCCGGCAACGTGACGAGCCTCGACGTCGCCCCCTTCCCGGGCGGTGCGGCGGGGGAACGGCTGGGCGGGCCCTGAACCGCCGCACGGCGCCCGCGGGGCCCATGGCCGGACATGCGGAAGGGCCCCGGTCGTCGCAGACCAGGGCCCTTCCTCGTACTCGCTCCCGAGGCAGGAATCGAACCTGCGAAGACCAGATTCAAAGTCTGGCTGCCCATGCCAGCAGAGCAACTCGGGATGGCGGAAACAGCCTACGCGTTTCGGCGATCAGCCTCCAACATCCGGTGCGCGGCAGGTATCCCGCGCTCCCGCTGAGCGCGGTGCGCGCCCGTCGGGAACGCGGTGGCGGCCGGTCGTAGTCTGGTGGCCATGACCGAGACGGGGGAAGTCGATCGCGGCCGGGAGCGGCGGGCGGTGCTGTGGTGGCCGCGCCGCCGCAGCGTGGTGCTCGACGTGGCCCTGGCAGCGGTGTCCGCGCTGGAGTGCGCCGCGCAGGGCGTTCCGTTCGCGCAGGAGGCGGGCATCCCGACGGCTGCGGGGGTGCTGCTGGGGGTGCTGGTCGGCAGCACGCTGGTGCTGCGGCGGCGGGTGCCGATCGCGGTGGTGCTCGTCGCCATCGCCGTCATCCCCGCGCAGATGGGTTATGTGCTGGCGACCGTCGGCCTCTACACCCTCGCCGCGTCCGAGGTACCGCGGCGCATCATCACGCTGCTCGCCGGGATGGAGATCACCGGCATCTTCGTGATCGCCTTCATCCGGATGCGGCAGAGTAGCGGGCAGGAGGAGCTGCCCGGCCCGATGTGGTTCCTGGTGCTGGTCGCGGCTCTGCTCGCGCTGGTGGCGACGGTCCCGCCCGTGCTGCTGGGCCTGTACGCGGGGGCCCGGCGGCGGCTGGTGGACGCACTGCGCGAGCGCGCCGACGGGCTGGAACGGGAGCTGTCGCTGCTCGCCGACCGGGCCGAGGAGCGAGCCGAGTGGGCGCGCAACGAGGAGCGCACCCGCATCGCGCGGGAGATGCACGACGTGGTGGCGCACCGGGTCAGCCTGATGGTGGTGCACGCCGCCGCCCTCCAGGCCGTCGCGCTGAAGGACCCGGAGAAGGCGGCGCGCAACGCGGAGCTGGTCGGTGACATGGGCCGGCAGGCGCTGACCGAGCTGCGCACCATGCTGGGCGTGCTGCGCGCGCACGAGACGACCACCGTGCCGACGCCGCCGGACAGCGGCGGACGCCCGCTGGAGCGGGTCGCGCAGGTCGCCGCTGCCGCCGCCCGGCGGGAGGCGGCGGAGGGGCCGGGCCTGGCGGGGGTTCCGCGCCTGGTCGAGGAGTCGCGGGCGGCCGGCACGCCGGTGGAGCTGTCCGTGGAGGGCGGCACCCGGCCGTATCAGGCGGCGGTGGAACGCACCGCGTACCGGGTGGTGCAGGAGGCCCTTACCAACGTGCACAAGCACGCGGCGGGCGCGGAGGTGCGGGTGCGGGTGGCGCACCGGCCCGCCGAGGTGGCGGTCCTGGTGGAGAACGGGGTGCCCGCGGCGGGCGGCGCGGACGCCGGGCTGCCCAGTGGCGGCAACGGGCTGGTGGGGATGCGGGAGCGGGTGACGGCCCTCGGCGGCGGCTTCGTCTCCGGGCCGACGGCCACCGGGGGCTTCCGGGTGTCGGCCGTCATCCCCGACCGCGGCTGAGCGGTCCCGCCGCCCGCCACCCGCTGCCCGCCACCCGCCGCACAAGCCGTCGGCCGCACAAGCCGTCGGCCGTCCCGCGTCACCCCGGCCGTGCCGGGCGTGCTCGCCCCCAGCCGTAGCGGGCGACCTCAGCCGCGGCCGTACCGGATGCGGGTGGGCAGGGTGCCGGTGACGAGTGTGGTGAGGGCCGCGTCGAAGTGCGGGCCCACGTACCAGTCGCCGCTGTGGTCGATGCTGTAGACGCGCCCCTCCGCGTCGATGGCGAGCAGCGCGGCGCTGTCGCCCTCCTCGCCGAGCGGGGCGATCTCCGTCCCCAGGGCGCGGCCGAGGTCGGTGAGGGTCCGGGCCCAGTGCAGTCCGTGCACCGGGTCGATGCGCAGCTCGGCCGGGGTGAGGTGCCGGCCGGGTTCGGTGGGTGTGAGGTGCAGCGCGCCGAACTCCGCCCAGGCCTCGACGGCGGCGGGGAAGACCGCGTGCCGGTGGCCGGTGGGCGAGACGTGGGCGCGCAGGCTGTCCGCCCAGACCTCGGCCTGCCTGATGTCCCAGCGGCCGGGCTGCCAGCCGGCGGAACGCAGGACCGCCTCGACGGGTGCGGCGAAGCGAGCGCTCATCGGGTGGCGTCGGGGTCGACGGTCCGCACCCCGAAGTGGGCGAGCAGCGCGGTGCAGGACCGGCAGGGCGGTGCGAAGGTGCCGTGCAGCGGGTCGCCGTCCTCGCGGAGGCGGCGGGTGGTGATCTTGGCGTGCTTCAGGGCCCGGCGGGCGTCCCCGCCGGTGAGGGGTTTTCGTGCCGCGCGTTTGGAGCGGCCGGCCTCGGCGTCGGCGAGGTGCCGGGAGAGCAGCAGCGCCTCGGGGCAGCGGCCGGTGTGGCGCTCGCGGCGGTCGGTGGTGAGCGTGTCGAGGAAGTCCTGCACCAGGGGGTGCAGCTGCGGTGGCTGGTCGGACTTGCCCGCGGTACAGGTGAGCGTCTTCCCCCGTACGGAGAGGGCGGCGGCGACGGTCGGCATGATGCCGTCGCGTCGGTGCTGCGCCAGCGGCGCGCTGCCGTCGGCGGTGGCGAACCAGTCGACGCGGGGGTCTCCCGAGTGTTGAGCGGTGTGCATGGTGGTGCTTCCTCCCCGTACATCCCCCGTGTGCGAGATCAGACTTTGCCAAACATTGCGGGTGTTGTGGAAGTCGGCTGGCCCGTGGGGCATCTCGCAGTGCCGGGAACGCGGCGTTCCGCCGGGTCCCGGACGTAACCGGAACGGGTGGTTCGGGACGGGTTCGGCAGGGCCTGCGCAGGGGTGCCAGGCGGTGCGGACAGCCGTGCGGACGGGGGTGCGGGCGGCGGTGTCCGGGCGGGTGGGGAACGGGGCCGCCCGGGGCGGGTGGGGTGGTGGGGGTCTCGCTTAGGCTGTGCGGAACAGCCAGATGCACCCAGGGAGCACCGTCATGACTACAGGTCGGCTCGGGCAGCAAGCCGCGCCGCCGAACACGGCCTACGCCGGGCAGGTCGTGCACTTCCCGGACCCGGTCCGGGCGGCTCGCTACCCCGGTGGGCTGCGGATGGACGGCAGCGGCTTCCCCGACTTCTCCCCCTACGCGCGGGCCGCGGCGGAGATCGCGGAGCCCCCGGAGGGCTTCGGCGTCGACGAGTTGCGGCTCACCGACTACGTGTCGGCGAACGCGGCCCTGCACGCGTCCGGGCACGAGCTGTGGGCGGAGCTGCCGCCGGTGGCGACGCCGCACGGCTGGACGTGGCACCACGTGCCCGGCGGCCGGCGGCTGGAACTGGTCCCGGTCGAGGTGAAGGCGCTGCTGCGGCACCACGGCGGGCTGGCCACGGCGGCCGTGGAGCACGGCAAGCGCGGCACCCGGCCGCTCCAGGAGACGCGCCCGGTGCACTTCGAGGTGCCGCACGGCGTGGCGGTCGCCGAGGAGCACGTACTGCACGTGGAGGAGGCCCTGGGCTACCGGCTGCCGGGCGCCTACCGGGCGTTCCTGAAGGCGGCGGGCGGCTGCGCGCCGGTCGGGGTGGCGCTGGACGCCGAGCTGGGCCTGCTGGTGGACCAGCCGTTCCTCACCGTCCGCGACGAACCGGCGGTGAACGACCTCGTCTACGTCAACAAGTGCCTGCGGGACCACCTGACGAAGGACTTCCTCGGCGTGGGCTTCGTACAGGGCGGCCTGGTCGCGGTGCGGGTGCGCGGTGCGGACGCCGGCTCGGTGTGGTTCTGCGCCTACGACGACGCCCGGGACCGCGACGGTCTGGGTGTGGAGGAGCGCATGTCGGAACTGCTGATGCCGTGCGGCGAGGACTTCGACGCGTTCCTGCTGCGGCTGGCGGGCAATCCGCCGGAGCTGGAGACCGTGGCCAATCTGATGGTGGACGGCGGATTCGCCCGCGCCGTCCCGGTGGAGGGGTGACGGCGATGGTGACGTTCGCACAGGCGCAGGAGCGCGCCGAGCGCTGGGTCAACGGCGGCGTGCCCGCCTACCAGCACCGCGAGGTGCGGGTCCGCGAGTTCGACCTGGGGTTCGTGGCCTGGGCCGAGGACCGTCCCGACGGTCCTCGGTCCGACGGCGGCCGGACGCGGCTGGTCATCGCCCGCGACAGCGGCGAGTCGACGCTGTGGCCGGGGCTGCCGGTGGGCGAGGTGATCCGCCGGTACCAGGAGGAGTACGCCGTCAGGGCGCCCTCGGACGCCCCGCCGCCGCCCGCGCAGCCGGTGGACCTGGAGGCGACGTCGTTCCTGCTGACGCCGCCGGAGTGGCTGCAGGCGGCAGCGGACCGCATGGGCGTGCCCGACCACCGCCGCACGTCCGGAGCCTCCGGCACGTCCGGAGCCTCCGGCACGTCCGGTGCGTCCGCCGCGCCTGCTGCCTCCGCCGCGGCCGGTGATCCCGAGCCGTCCGCTCCGTCCGGCGGCCCCGCTCCCGTCCCCTCCCCCGGCCCGTCCGGTGGCCACACGCAGCCCGACGGTTCCGCGACGCCGCCGGCCGCGCCGGGGACCCCGTCGGGCGTCCCGCAGGACGCGCGGCCCGGTGACACACCGCCGCCTCCGGGGCCCGGCGGCACGTCCGGCGGCTGGCCCGCAGCCGGAGGCTCCTCCGGAGGCCCGGCACCGGCCGACCGCTCGGCGGGCGGCTCACCCTGGGCGGACACCTCCGGTTCGGACGCGGGCGGCTCGGTGGCTCCCCCGGCGACGGTGTTCGCGCCGCCGCTGAGCGGCAGCGACGACGAGGGCACGCCGCCGCCCAGCAGCGGCGAGGCCCGCACCGAGCTGATGCCGGACGGCAGTTCGCTGCCCAGTACCCGCATCACCCCGGCCCTGGACGACCCGTCGTCCGGCCCGCTCGGACCGCCGTCCGCGCCGGGCGGCTCGACGCCGCCCCCGGCGCCTGGCACGCCGGGCGCGGCCGACATCGCGGACGCGGCGACCAGCCGCGCGCCGCGCGGCTCCGTGCCGTCCCGCCCCTCGCGGAGCGGCGGCCCGTCCGTGCCGCCGCCGCCCGGCGCGCCGGGCACCCCGGGCGCCCGCCCCCGGCCGGGCGGCCCCGGCCCGCAGGGCGACGGCAGCGGCGCGGGCGGCAGCGGCGGTGACGGAGGCAGCGGTGACGGCTACGTGCCGACGCGGATGGTGCCGGCCGACGAGCTGGCCGCGCAGGCGCGCGGCGAGCGCACCCCGCCGCCCGGCGGGGACGGCAACTCCGGCGGCGTGCACCACGCCGCGACGGTGCTTTCCGGGCCCGGCGGGCCCGGAAGCGGACAGCGCCCGCCGTCCGCCCCGGCCGCACCGCACGCCCCCGGCGCACCGGGCACGCCGGGCGCGCCCGCAGCAGGCGTGCACCAGGCGGCGACCGTGCTGTCGGGGCCCAGCGGCCCCCCGGCCGGCCCGCACCCGCCCGGCCCGGCCCCGCACGCCCCGGGCCCGGCCCCGCACACCCCCGGCCATCCCCCGCAGGGCGGCATGCCCCCGCAGGGGTACGGCTATCCGCAGCAGCCCACCGGGCTGCCGACCGTCGGCCCCGGCTACATGGCGGTGCTGCGCTACCGGGCCCCGGACGGTTCGGAGCAGCAGCTCATCCGGCGCTCGGCGCCGGGCACGCCCCACCCGGAGTGGCAGATCATGTACGAGCTGCGGCAGATGAACGTGCCGCCGCAGCAGGTACTGGAGCTGCACACCGAGTTGGAGTCCTGCGAGCTGCCCGGCGGCTACTGCGCCCGCATGGTCCGGGAGACCTGGCCGCAGGTGCGGGTCAGCCACACCGCGCCCTACGGCCGCGACCACGCGTCCCGGCAGCAGGGCATGCGTCACCTCGTCGAGCACCAGGGCGAGTTGCACCAGGTGGCGGACGGCCCGGCGCGGCCCGCGCCGGTGCGGGCTCCACTGCAGCAGGTGCCGCCCGCCCCGCCGGTGCCGCCGGACGCGATCGGCCACGAGCTGGCCCAGGCGTTCGGGCCGCAGGGCGTGTTCCGCTTCGACCAGCGCGCGGTCTCCCGGCAGGGTGTGCCCGAGGTGGTCGCCCACACGCTGGTCTGGGCGGGCCTGCCGGTCGACTTCGGGCCGTTCTTCTGGGCGCAGGCCCAGCCGGGCCGCCCGGTGCCCACGCTGGCCGAACTCGCCCAGGAGCGCGGCGTGCAGCCGGCGTCCGACGCCGGCTCCTACCTGGTGATGGGCAGCGACTTCGGCCGTCAGCTGTGTGTGCAGTACGGCACCGCGCACATCGTGGCGGTGCCGATGGAGGCGGACGCGAGCGGTCGTCCGGCGGTGCCGCAGTTCGTGAACAGCGGTCTGCCGGAGTTCGCCCGCTGTCTGGGCCTGCTGGGACGCATGTGGCGGCTGCGCTACGGGCTGACGCAGGAGCAGGCGGGGCGCTGGACGGTCGACTTCCAGAACCAGCTGGCCGCACTGGACCCGGCGGCGCTGTCCGGCCCGGAGAACTGGTGGTCGGTGCTGCTGGAGCAGATGTGGGACGGCCTGCTCTGATCCGAGCCGCCGAAGGGGACCGGCAGGGCGCGCGCCGCACGGCGCGACCGCCAGGCCGGTCCCCTTCTGTGCTCCTCCCCTTCAGCGGTGCTCCCCTTCGGCGTCGTTCTCCCGCCGGCGTGCCTCCGCAGGAGTGCGGACGGCGGCGGACGGGCAGGGTGTCGCTGCGGGGCGCGGCACGTTGGCCGCGGGCGGGCCCGGGCGGTGCCGTCCGCGGGTCGGGACGCGTCCGCCGGGTCCGTGGGAACGGACAGGAAGCCGCACGACCGGACAGTTCCGAAAAAGGCCGAATACCCCGGAACACCGGCATCCGCACGGATGCAGCATGCTTGGGGACGACAGCCGCCGAAGTGGCACGCTTCGGGCGGATCGCGCAGAAGGAGGGGCTCGCCATTTCTTTCACGGGTGCCAGCAGGGGTGCCGGCGGGCCGGGGGGTCGGACCGGGCCGGACCGTGCCGGGTTCGCGACCGCGCGACGCGGCTACCGGCCGGAGCAGGTGGACGCCCGCCTGGCCGCGCTGGACGAGGAGCAGCGCCTCGCCCTGGAACGGGTCGGGGAGTTGGAGCGGGCGAGTGAGGGGCTGGCCGCCGAGGCCGAGCGGCTGCGGCTGGTGGTGGAGTCGCTGTCGCCGCCGGCCTTCGAGACGCTGGGCGAGCGGGCGGCCCTGATCCTCACCGAGGCCGAGCAGGCCGCCGGTGAGCTGCGGCAGGACGTGGACGCCGAGGTGGCCGCGCTGCACGAGGAGGCGGAGGCCGCGGCGACCGCCCGCCGCGAGGCGGCACGCGCCGAGGCCGCCCGGATCAGGGGGGCGGCCGAGGAGGCCGCGCGCGGCACGCTGGACGCGGCGGGGCGGCAGGCGGCCGAGGTGCGCGCGAGCGCGACCGCCGAAGCCGGGCAGGTCCGCGACGAGGCGCGGCAGAAGCTGGCCGGGGCCGAGCAGAGCTGCGCCGAACTCCTGGCCGGCCAGGAGCAGGAGCACAAGTCGGGGCTGGAGGCGCTGGACCGCGAACTGGCCCGGCACGAGGCGGAGTCGGACGCCCGCATCAACAAGCTGGAGCAGGCCGGGGAGGCCGCGCGCACCGCGTCCAAGCGGGCCTACGCGGAGGCCGAGCAGGCCGCTCGGCAGGAGAACGAGCGGGCCGAGCGGCAGGCGGAGGAGCTGCTCGTGCAGGCGCGGACACGTGCCGAGCGGATCGAGTGGGAGACCCAGCGGGTGCTGCGCGAGCAGGACGGGCGCAAGGAGGAGCTGCGCGACCACCTGGACCACGTCCGCGCCAGCCTGGCCGCCCTGACCGGCCGCGGCCACGAGGAACCCCAGGACGAGCCGCCGCAGGACGAGCCGCCGCCCGGGACCGGCGGTGGGACCGGTGACGGGACCGGCGGTTCAGGGGGACCTCGGGGGTAGAGCTACGGCCCGGTATCCTTCCGGTGACATTCACCCGAAGCCGAAGGGCACACCCGTGAGCGCCAACCGCCCGGCAGCCGTCGTCGTTCTCGCAGCGGGTGAGGGCACCCGTATGAAGTCGTCGACGCCGAAGGTCCTGCACGACATCTGCGGCCGGACGCTGGTCGGCCATGTGGTCGCCGCGTCCCGCGAACTGGACCCCGAGCACCTGGTGGTGGTCGTCGGGCACGGCCGGGAGCGGGTCGCCGCGCACCTCGCCGAGGTGGACGCCGCCGCCCGGACCGCCGTGCAGGCCGAGCAGAACGGCACCGGGCACGCGGTCCGGATGGGCCTGGAGGCGCTGCGCGCCGAGGGTGTGCGACTCTCCGGCACGGTCCTGGTGACCTGCGGCGACACGCCGCTGCTGACCGGCGACACGCTCCAGGCACTGGCCGACGTGCACGCCGCCGACGGCAACGCGGTGACGGTGCTGTCCGCGGAGGTGCCGGACGCCACCGGGTACGGGCGCATCATGCGCGGCGAGGACGGCGCGGTGACCGCGATCGTCGAGCACAAGGACGCCACCGACGCGCAGCGCGCGGTGCGCGAGATCAACTCCGGCGTGTTCGCGTTCGACGGCGAGCTGCTGGCCGACGCGCTGGGCAAGGTCAGCACCGACAACAGCCAGGGCGAGGAGTACCTGACCGACGTCCTGGGCATCCTGCGCACGGCCGGGCACCGGGTGGGCGCGGCCGTCGCCGCCGACCACCGGGAGATCCTGGGCATCAACAACCGGGTGCAGCTCGCCGAGGCGCGGCGGCTGCTGAACCTGCGGCTGGTGGAGCGGGCGATGCTGGCCGGTGTGACGGTCGTGGACCCGGCCACCACGTGGCTGGACGCGGCGGTCACCGTGGAGCCGGACGCGCTGGTGCTGCCCGGCACCCAGCTGCTGGGGGCGACGCACCTGGCCGCCGGCTGCGAGGTCGGCCCGAACACCCGCCTCACCGACACCCACGTGGGCGCCGGTGCACAGGTCAGCAACACGGTGGCGGTGTCGGCCCGGGTCGGCGAGGGCGCCTCGGTGGGCCCGTACGCCTACCTGCGGCCGGGTACCGAGCTGGGGCCGAAGGCGAAGGCCGGCACGTACGTAGAGATGAAGAACGCCCGGATCGGCGAGGGCAGCAAGGTCCCGCACCTGTCGTACGTGGGCGACGCGACGATCGGCGAGTACACCAACATCGGCGCGGCGAGCGTCTTCGTGAACTACGACGGCGAGGCCAAGCACCACACCACCATCGGCTCGCACTGCAAGACCGGCTCGGACAACATGTTTGTGGCTCCCGTCACGATCGGGGACGGCGCCTACACCGCCGCCGGGTCCGTGATCACCCGGGACGTGCCGCCCGGCTCCCTGGCCGTGGCACGCGGTCAGCAGCGCAACATCGAGGGCTGGGTGGCCCGCAAGCGCCCCGGCAGCGCCGCCGCGCAGGCGGCGAGGTCCGCCGGCGGGCAGGACTCCGGCGACCAGGTCTGACCCGTCTCCGGCCCACCGGCCGGAGCGGTCGAGTTCGGCGAAGGGCGTACGGTGAGAGACGCACATCTGGCAGATTCCAAGGAGACGGTGCAGTGACCGGGATCAAGACGACCAGCGAGAAGAAGCTGATGCTCTTCTCCGGCCGCGCCCACCCGAAGCTGGCGGAGGAGGTGGCCAGCGAGCTGGGAGTGGACCTGGTCCCCACGAAGGCGATCGACTTCGCCAACGGCGAGATCTACGTGCGTTTCGAGGAGTCGGTGCGCGGCGCCGACTGCTTCCTGATCCAGAGCCACACCGCGCCCATCAACAAGTGGATCATGGAACAGCTCATCATGATCGACGCGTTGAAGCGGGCCTCGGCCCGCAGCATCTCGGTGGTCATCCCCTTCTACGGCTACGCGCGGCAGGACAAGAAGCACCGCGGCCGGGAGCCGATCTCGGCCCGGCTGATGGCCGACCTGCTGCAGGCCGCGGGCGCGGACCGCGTGGTCAGCGTCGACCTGCACGCCGACCAGGTGCAGGGCTACTTCGACGGCCCCGTGGACCACCTGTTCGCGCTGCCGCTGCTCACGGACTACATCGCCAACCGGGTCGACCGCGAGAAGCTGACCGTGGTCTCGCCGGACGCCGGCCGGGTGCGGGTCGCCGACCGCTGGGCGGACCGCCTCGGCGCTCCGCTGGCCATCGTGCACAAGCGCCGCGACCCGGACGTCGCCAACCAGGTCACCGTGCACGAGGTGGTCGGCGACGTGCGCGGCCGGGTGTGTGTGCTGGTGGACGACATGGTCGACACCGGCGGCACCATCTGCGCCGCCGCGGAGGCGCTGTACGCCAACGGGGCCGAGGACGTCATCGTGACCGCCACCCACGGCATCCTGTCCCACCCCGCGCCGGACCGGCTGAAGAACTCCAAGGTCAGCGAGTTCGTCTTCACCAACACCCTGCCCACGCCGGAGGATCTGGCGCTGGACAAGGTGACGGTGCTCTCCATGGCCCCGATGATCGCCCGCGCGGTCCGCGAGGTCTTCGAGGACGGGTCCGTCACCAGCCTCTTCGAGGACGAGCAGGGTTGACTGCCCATGGCCACCGGTGAGCGGTTCACCCACCGGTGATCGATTTCTGTTGCGGCCTCCCCGCCGGGTAGCATCGCGATGTTGCTCGGCGAGGGAGGCCGTACCTGTTCGGTGCGGCTGTCCGTTATCGACGTGCTCTTCGTAGCAGGCCTGTCGTGGGCCGGGTGACGGTCCGATCCGTCCCAGTACGAGGAGCCACCATGGCCGACGTCAACATCTCCGCCACCATCCGCCGCGAGTTCGGCAAGGGCGCCGCGCGCCGCCTGCGCCGCGAGCAGAAGGTCCCCGCGGTGGTCTACGGCCACGGTGCCGAGACCGTGCACATCGAGCTGCCCAGCTACGACCTGATGATGGCCCTGAAGAAGTCGAACGTCCTGATCACCCTGGACATCGAGGGCCGCAAGGAGCTCGTCATCCCCAAGGCCGTGCAGCGTGAGGCCATCCGCGGCTTCCTGGTCCACCTGGACCTGCTCACGGTGAAGAAGGGCGAGACGGTCCAGGTGGACGTGCCCGTCATCGCCGACGGCGACCTGGGCCCGGGCCAGCACATCCTGGAGCACGTGCTCAACGCGCTGCCGGTCGAGGCCGAGGCCACCCACATCCCCGAGTCCTTCCACGTGTCCGTCGAGGGCCTCGTCTCCGGTGACACCGTCCTGGCGAAGGACGTGCCGCTGCCCAAGGGCACCACGCTGAACGTCGAGGACGACACCGTCGTGCTCCAGGTCCTCGCCGCGCAGGCCGAGGAGCCCGCCGCCGAGGGCGCCGAGACCGACGAGTCCGCCGCGTAACACCCGCTGTCACCGCCGGGCCGGGCCCGCCACCGCACCACCGGTGGCGGGCCCGGCCCGGCGCGCGGCTGCCCGCCGAGCCGGCGGCGCCCGGGTACGGCACCGTCGTGCGACACCGTTCGTGCGACACCGCCCGCTCGGCACCGCCCGTCCGACACCGCCCGTCCGACACCGTCCGTTCGACGCCTTTCGGGAGCACACCGATGAGCGACACCGCCAGCGACCTGTGGATCGTGGCCGGCCTGGGCAACCCGGGCCCCGAGTACGCCGGCAACCGGCACAACGCGGGGTTCCTCGTCGCCGACCTGCTCGCCTCGCGCATGGGCGCCCGGTTCAAGACCCACAGGTCCCGCGCCCAGGTCGCCGAGGGCCGCGTCGGAGCGCCGGGCCCGGACAGCCGCCGGGTGGTGGTGGCCAAGCCGATGTCGTACATGAACCTGTCCGGCGGACCGGTCACCGCGCTGCGCGACTTCTACAAGGTGCACGTCGAGCGCATCGTGGTCGTCCACGACGAGCTGGACATCGGCTACGGCCAGCTGCGGCTGAAGAAGGGCGGCGGTGACAACGGCCACAACGGCCTGAAGTCCCTCACCAAGTCGCTCGGACCGGACTACCACCGGGTCCGCTTCGGCGTGGGCCGCCCGCCGGGGCGCATGCCTGTCGCCGACTACGTGCTCAAGGACTTCTCGTCCGCCGAGCGCAAGGAACTCGACTACCTCGTCGACCGGGCCACCGACGCGGTGGAGACGCTGCTGGTGGACGGGCTGGAACGGGCCCAGACCACCTACAACTCCTGACGGCCCGCAGCCGTCCCGCTGAGCCGGGGGCCGCCGGCCGCGGTCAGGAGCGGCGGTGGCCGATGAGCCGGGGCTTCTGCTCCAGGCCGTCCAGGCCGTGCCAGGCCAGGTTGACCAGGTGCGCGGCGACCTCGGCCTTCTTCGGACGGCGCACGTTGAGCCACCACTGGCCGGTCAGCGCGACCATGCCGACCAGCGCCTGCGCGTAGAGCGGCGCCAGTTTCGGGTCGAAGCCGCGGGCCTTGAACTCATGCCCGAGGATGTCCTCGACCTGGGTGGCGATGTCGCTGATCAGCGACGCGAAGGTACCGGTGGACTGGGCCACGGGCGAGTCCCTGACCAGGATGCGGAAGCCGTCGGTGTACTGGTCGATGTAGTCGAGCAGTGCGAACGCGGCCTGTTCCAGCAGCTCCCGCGGATGGCCGGCGGTCAGCCCGTCGGTGACCATGTCGAGCAGCTGCCGCATCTCGCGGTCGACCACGACCGCGTACAGGCCCTCCTTGCCGCCGAAGTGCTCGTAGACCACCGGCTTGGAAACCCCGGCCTTGGCCGCGATCTCCTCCACCGACGTCCCCTCGAACCCCCGTTCGGCGAACAGCCGCCGTCCGATGTCCAGCAGCTGTTCCCTCCGTTCCTTGCCCGTCATGCGCCGGCGTGCCCGCCGGGTGGGGCCGGCGGGCTTGGTCTGGTTGCTCGTCTCGTCGGTCGCCACAGGCTCCATCATGCCGCGTCGGCCGGTTCGGCCTTGCGCCGGGAAGGACTTTCCGGTACACGCCGGGCGTCCAGCCGGCTCTGCTGCGGCCAGCGCACGTCGTACGCCCATCCGGCCTTCTCGAACCAGCGGATCAGCCGGGCGCTGGAGTCGATCTGGCCGCGCTGCACACCGTGGCGGGCGCAGGTGGGATCCGCGTGGTGCAGGTTGTGCCAGGACTCGCCGCAGGACAGCACGGCCAGCCACCACACGTTGCCCGACCGGTCGCGGGACCGGTAGGGGCGGTTGCCGACGGCGTGGCAGATGGAGTTGATCGACCAGGTGACGTGGTGCAGCAGCGACACCCGCACCAGCGAGCCCCAGAAGAACGCGGTCAGCGCACCCTGCCAGGACCAGGTGACCAGTCCGCCGACGAGCGGCGGGATCATCAGCGACACGACCGTCCACAGCAGGAACTGGCGGGAGATGCGCCGGATGGCCGGGTCCTTGACCAGGTCGGGCGCGTAGGTGTGCTGCGGCGTCTTCTCGGTGTCGAACATCCAGCCGATGTGGGCCCACCACAGGCCCTTCATCAGCGCCGGCACGGTCTCGCCGTAGCGCCACGGCGAGTGCGGGTCGCCCTCGGCGTCGGAGAACTTGTGGTGCTTGCGGTGGTCGGCCACCCAGCGCACCACGGGCCCCTCGACGGCCAGCGAGCCGGCCACTGCGAGGGCGAGGCGCAGCGGGCGCTTCGCCTTGAAGGAGCCGTGCGTGAAGTAGCGGTGGAAGCCGATGGTGATGCCGTGGCAGCCGATGAAGTACATCGCGACGAGCAGGCCCAGGTCCAGCCAGCTCACGCCCCAGCCCCAGGCGAGCGGGACGGCCGCGACGAGCGCGGCGAACGGAACGGCGATGAACAGCAGCAGGGTGACCTGCTCCAGCGTGCCGCGGCCGTCACCGCTCAGTGTCCCGTCGGGGGCCGCCCCTGCGCTTGCAGGGGCTGTGGCGCCTGCGGGGGCGGGGATGCCCTTGGTGGCGGGGGTGCTGGTGGCGGCGTCGGGCGCCAGGTCGGGTGTGGCGGTCATACTGCGTCCTCGGAATGCTTCAGCGACTCGGGTACTCAGAAGGCTCATGTCACGCGGGTCACTGGGGTAACTCCGGTAACGCGTTCGGGGGCTGACGGCCGGGTTCGTCGACCCGGCCCCTTACGCCACCGTAACCTACGGTTTCGTAGGTACGGAAGCCCCTCTTCCGCGCACCCCGCCGAGACGCGGCCCCCGGAAGCACCCGCTGACCGTTGGGTGGACATCCACGACCCGGCCTCGGGGCAGCCGCATATCCTGAGGCGGTCGGACAGCGCGGTCCGTGACCTGCCAGAAGCGAAATGCCGCCGAGATTGCTGCAAGGAGCCGCCCCTCATGAGCAGTGCCGACGCCCGCCCGGTGAACCCGCAGACCCCGCAGACCCCGCAGAGCGCCGAGGGCTCCGATACCGGCAGCGCCCTGCGCGCCGACATCCGCCGCCTGGGGGACCTGCTGGGCGAGACCCTGGTACGGCAGGAGGGCCCGGAGACGCTGGAGCTGGTCGAACGCGTCCGGGCGCTGACCCGCAGTGACGGCGAAGCCGCCGCCGAGCTGCTCGGTGACACCGACCTGGAGACGGCCGCCAAGCTGGTCCGCGCCTTCTCCACCTACTTCCACCTGGCCAACGTCACCGAGCAGGTGCACCGCGGCCGGGAACTGCGCGCCCGCCGGGCGGCCGAGGGCGGCAGCCTCGCCCGCACCGCCGACATGCTCAAGGACGCCGACCCCGAGCACCTGCGGCAGACCGCCGGGAACCTCGGCGTGCGTCCCGTCTTCACCGCGCACCCCACCGAGGCCGCACGCCGCTCGGTGCTGACCAAGCTGCGGAAGATCGCCGAACTGCTCGACACGGTGGACGACGCCGAGCGGCGCCGCACCGACCTGCGGCTGGCGGAGAACATCGACCTCATCTGGCAGACCGACGAGCTGCGCGTCGCCCGGCCCGAGCCCACCGACGAGGCCCGCAACGCCGTCTACTACCTGGACGAGCTGCACCGCGGCGCGGTCGGCGACCTGCTGGAGGACCTGTCCGCCGAGCTGGAGCGGGCCGGCGCGCCGCTGCCCCCCGGCAGCCGCCCGCTGACCTTCGGCACCTGGATCGGCGGCGACCGCGACGGCAACCCCAACGTCACCCCGCAGGTGACGTGGGACGTACTGCTGCTCCAGCACGAGCACGGCATCAGCCAGGCGCTGGAGCACATCGACGAGCTGCGCGGCGCGCTGTCCAACTCCATCCGCAACTGCGGCGCCACCCAGGAGCTGCTGGACTCGCTCGCCGCCGACCTGGAGCAGCTGCCGGAGATCACCCCCCGCTACAAGCGGCTGAACTCCGAGGAGCCGTACCGGCTCAAGGTGACCTGCGTCCGGCAGAAGCTGCTCAACACCCGTGAGCGGCTGGCGAACAGCACCGCTCACGTCCCCGGCCGCGACTACCTGGGAACCGGCGAGCTGCTGGACGACCTGTCCGTGGTGCAGCAGTCACTGCGCGAGCACCGCGGCGCGCTGGTCGCCGACGGCCGGCTGGAGCGCGTGCTGCGCACCCTGGCCGCGTTCGGCCTCCAGCTCGCCACCATGGACGTGCGCGAGCACGCCGACGCGCACCACCACGCGCTGGGCCAGCTGTTCGACCGGCTCGGCGAGGAGTCCTGGCGCTACGAGGACATGCCGCGCGACTACCGGCACCGGCTGCTCGCCAAGGAACTGCGCTCGCGTCGGCCACTGGCCCCGGCGCCGGCCCCGCTGGACGCGGCGGGCACCAAGACGCTCGGCGTGTTCGAGACGGTCCGCAAGGCGCTGGACACCTTCGGCCCCGAGGTCATCGAGTCGTACATCATCTCCATGTGCCAGGGCGCGGACGACGTCTTCGCCGCCGCCGTGCTGGCCCGCGAGGCCGGTCTGATCGACCTGCACGCCGACTGGGCCCGCATCGGCATCGTGCCGCTGCTGGAGACCACCGACGAGCTGAAGATCGCCGACGAACTGCTCGACGCGATGCTGTCCGACCCCTCCTACCGCAAGCTGGTGGCGCTGCGCGGCGACCTCCAGGAGGTCATGCTCGGCTACTCCGACTCCTCGAAGTTCGGCGGCATCACCACCTCGCAGTGGGAGATCCACCGCGCCCAGCGCCGGCTGCGGGACGTCGCCCACCGGCACGGTGTGCGGCTGCGGCTGTTCCACGGCCGCGGCGGCACGGTCGGCCGCGGCGGCGGCCCCACTCACGACGCGATCCTCGCCCAGCCCTACGGCACGCTGGAGGGCGAGATCAAGGTCACCGAGCAGGGCGAGGTCATCTCCGACAAGTACCTGGTGTCGTCGCTGGCCCGGGAGAACCTGGAGCTGACGGTCTCGGCCACCCTCCAGGCGTCCGCACTGCACACCGCCCCCCGCCAGTCCGACGAGGCGCTGGCCCGCTGGGACGCGGCGATGGACACCGTCTCCGACGCGGCGCACGGCGCCTACCGGCGGCTTGTGGACGACCCGGACCTGCCGGCGTACTTCTTCGCCGCCACCCCCGTCGACCAGCTCGCCGAGCTGCACCTGGGATCGCGCCCCTCGCGGCGGCCGGACAGCGGCGCCGGGCTCGACGGGCTGCGGGCCATCCCGTGGGTCTTCGGCTGGACCCAGTCCCGGCAGATCGTGCCGGGCTGGTTCGGTGTGGGCACCGGCCTGAAGGCGGCCCGCGAGGCGGGCCTGGACGGGGTGCTGGAGGAGGCCTACGGCAAGTGGCACTTCTTCCAGAACTTCCTGTCCAACGTCGAGATGACGCTGGCCAAGACCGACCTGCGGATCGCCCGGCACTACGTGGACACGCTGGTGCCCGAGGAGCTGCGGCACGTCTTCGCCACCATCGAGGCCGAACACGAGCTGACCGTGCGGGAGGTTCTGCGCATCACCGGCGAGGACGCGCTGCTCGACGCCAACCCGGTGCTGAAGCAGACGCTGAAGATCCGGGACGCCTACCTGGACCCGATCTCCTACCTCCAGGTCGCCCTGCTGGACCGGCAGCGCAAGGCCGCCGAGCGCGGCGAGGCCCCGGACCAGGTGCTGTCCCGCGCGCTGCTGCTCACCGTCAACGGCGTCGCGGCCGGCCTGCGCAACACCGGCTGATCGCCAACACCGGCTGACCCGCACCGGGCCGTCCCTTCGGGCCGGTCACCCCCGCACAGGTGCGGGGGTGACCGGCCCGCTCGGGTCCGGGGAGCGGCCCGCTCGGGCTCGGGCGGGCGTCAGAGCTGCAGGGCGGCGAAGGCGGCGCCCATGAGGGCGCCGCCGAGCAGGCCCAGCGTCCAGGCGGTGCGGCGCATGCGCAGGCCGCCCGCCACCACCAGGGCGGCCAGCAGCAGGGCGCCGGCCAGCGGCGTCCAGGAGTGCAGGATGCCGGCCGGGCCGGTGCGCAGTGCGTCGTCGGTGCCGGGGCGCAGCACCACCGACAGCCGCTCCCCCGTGCTGCGGGCCAGCAACTCGTCGAGCGTGACCTCGGCGCGCACGCTGCCCCGGCCCTGGGTGGGGGCGAACGGGCCGGTGCAGGTCCCGTCGTCGCAGTTCTCGACCGTCATGGTGCCCTGTTCGCGGCCGGTGGTGAGCATGGTGTGCTGGGCGCTGTCCCAGGACGTCCACACTCCCGCGGCGAGCAGCAGCAGCGCCACCAGGCCCATCACGGTGTTCCTGGCGAGCAGCAGCAGTCCGCGGCCCCTGGAGGGCCGCCGGACGTGCCTGCGCTTGGCGGTGCTGGTCGGCATGGCCGCGATACTTGGCCATCACGGCCCCGCTGGTCAACCTGCGATTGACGTTGCCCCGGTTTGCGGAAGTCCACCGCGTCCGGCCCCTTTCCTGCCGGAACCTGCGGTTCCGCGAGCCGGGGCAACCGGGCTCAGTCGCGCTTCCTGGCCACCGTGAAGATGCGGCGGAACGGGAAGACCGTGCCGTGCGGGCCGGGCGGGTAGGCGAGCCGCAGCCGGTCCCGGTACTCGGCCACGAACGCGTCGCCGGCCTGCGGGTCGTCAGCGAGCGCGGTCAGCACCGGCCGCAGCGCCGTGCCCCGCACCCAGTCCAGCACCGGGTCCTCGCCCTGGAGGAGCTGCACGTAGGTCGTCTCCCAGGCGTCCACCGCGCAGCCCGCGTCGGTGAGGCGCTGGAGGTACTCGTACGGTTCGAGGATGTGCACGTAGCGGCGGCCCTGCTCGCCCAGCCGGTCGCGCCAGCGCGGCGAGTCGCACAGCTCGCCCAGCAGGGCGTGGCTGGGCGCGACGAAGTTGCCTGGCACCTGGAAGGCGAGCACACCGCCCGGCGGCAGCGCCTCCAGCCAGCCCTTGAACAGTTCGGCGTGGCCGCGCACCCACTGCAGGGCGGCGTTGGAGACGATCAGGTCGAAGGCCCCCGGCGGGTCCCAGTGCGCTATGTCACCGGGAGCGAAGTCGAGCCGCCCACCGCCCGGGGTGGGGCCGGCGTGCCTGCGGGCGGCCCGCAGCATGTCCGGGGAGCTGTCGAAACCGGTGATCAGGGCGTCCGGCCAGCGGTCGGCGAGCAGCGCCGTGACGTTGCCGGGCCCGCACCCCAGGTCGGCGATGCGGGGCGGACGGCCGCCGGTGGGCAGCCGGGGTATCCGGGCGAGCAGGTCGTGGAAGGGCCGGGTGCGGTGGTCGGCGTGCCGGAGGTACTGCTGCGGGTCCCAGACAGGAGCGGCTGGCATCGGACGTGGCCTCCTTGCGGGCGTCTTGCGTGTGCGTGTCGCGCTCGGAGCCTTCCACCGGCGGAGGGCGGGCATCCACGGGATTTTGTCTTGATGTCAAGAAACTTCATGCCGACAGAACTACTACACTGATGACCATGGAGGACGAGGTCGACAGACTGGTCGCAGCATGGCGGCGCGAACGCCCCGATCTCGACGTGGAACCGCTGGAGGTTCTCAGCCGGGTGAGCCGCCTCGCCCGCCACCTCGACCGGGCCCGGCGGATCGCCTTCGCCGAACACCAACTCGAGCCGTGGGAGTTCGACGTGCTCACCTCGCTGCGCCGGGCAGGTGATCCCTATCAGCTCTCCCCCGGCCAGCTGCTCACGCAGACCCTGGTGACGTCCGGCACCATGACCAACCGCATCGACCGGCTGGTCAAGAAGGACCTGGTGGCCCGGCTGCCCGACCCCAGCGACCGGCGCGGCGTGCTGGTGCGGCTCACCCCGGAGGGCCGGGACCGCGCCGACCAGGCTCTCGCCGGACTGCTCGCCCAGGAGCGGGCCATCCTGGTGGAGCTGTCGCCCGGTCAGCGCATGGAACTCGCCGGACTGCTGCGGCAGCTCACCGCCCCGTTCGACAACATCCCCGGCTGACTCCGGCTGATCGCGGCGGCCCCGCCGGGATCAGCCCGGGCCAGCCGGGGATGTCTGACGGCAGCCGGCTGCCGTCAGACGGCTGCCTGCTCCAGGTCGACCGGGCCGATACCGGCCCGCCGGGCGAGCGCCACCGCTGCCAGGGTCGAGTGCACTCCCAACTTGCCCAGCACGTTCTGCATGTGGGTCCGCACGGTGTGCGGGGACAGGAACAGCCGTTCCGCCACCGCCTTGCGGCCCAGCCCGGCGACCATGCAGCGCAGCACCTCGTGCTCGCGCGGGGTGAGCGAGGCGACCAGCCGCTCGCTCTCCGAACGGTGCTTGCGGCTCGCCGTCAGCTCCCGCAGCACCCCGGTGAGCAGCGCGGGCGGCAGATGCGTCTCCTCCCGCAGCACTCCGCGGATCACCTGGAGCAGCCGCGACAGCGAGCAGTCCTTCGCCACCCAGCCGGACGCCCCGGCCTGCAGCGCCACCGCCGCCAGCCGCGGCTCGTCCCGCTCGGCCAGCACCACCGTGCGCAGCTCAGGATGCAGCCCGCGCAGCCGCACCACCAGCGGCGGCGCACCGTCACCGGCCCCGCCCGCCTCGGCGGTGAGCGCGCCGCTCAGATCCGCGTCGATCAGCAGCACGTCGAACCGCCGGCCCTCGGCCGCCGCCCGTTCCAGGCAGCGCAGTGCCACCGGACCGCTGCCGGCCGCCATCACCTCCACGTCCTGCTCCGCGGCGAGCGCCGCGGCCAGCGACTCGGCAAAAATACGATGGTCGTCGACCACCAGAACCCGGATACGTTGCACATCCACCCCCTGCGCCCAAGAGGGACGAGCTGCCCGCCGGCCAGAACCGCGAGCGCGCCCCGGACCGACCGCCCGGCCGCCGCCGTGCCCGTCGTACCGCTGCCGCTCCCGGGTCCGCAGCCGACCCGCCCGCCCCCAAAAAAGGCACCGGCCCCCACCGATGCCGTTCCTCAGCGTAAGGGCGGTACCGGGGAGCGGAAGGGGATTGGCCAAACTGACAGCTCGGGCCCGCTTATGGTGAGGTGCGTGTGGCAACTTGATACGGAAGTCAGCCCCGAACGCCGCAGAATGATCGAGGCGCGCCTCTCCGACACCAACTCGCTGCGCTCGCCGGTCATGAGCGCCCTGCGCGGCACCACGGCCGACGAGGAAGTGCCGGTGCAGGTCTGCGCTTTCACCGATGACGGCCGGCTCGCGGCCGGGCTGATCGGCTACGCCTGGGGGCGCTGGCTGCACGTGGAACTGCTCTGGGTCGCCGAGGGCCTGCGCGGCGGCGGCCTCGGCAGCCACCTGGTGCACCGGGCCGAGGAACTGGCCCGCACCGAGCACGGCTGCCTGCACTCCCGCGTGGAGACGTGGGACTTCCAGGCCCCCGGCTTCTACCTCAAGCTCGGCTACCGGCTGATCGGCACCGTCCCGGACTACCCGCCCGGCTGCACCGACCACCTGCTGGTGAAAGCGCTCTCCTGACTGCCGGTGGCACTCCTGCGGCAGGTCCGATGCCCCCTCGCGCAGCGCACGCACCCCCCGCGCCCGCGCACCCGGACACACGGGGGCGCGCCCGAGGCCCCGCACCACCCAGGGGTCGTCGGGCCACCCGGCGCGTCACGCCGACGCGACCCGGCGGTGACGGTCGGGGTGGCGTCAGCCCCGGGAGGTGCGGTCCAGCAGGCCGGTGCGGGCGGCCAGTGCGGCGGCCTCCAGGCGGGAGCCGACGCCGAGCTTCACCAGCACCCGCTGCACATGGGTGCGAGCGGTGCTGGGGGCGATGCCCATGCCGACGGCGATCAGGCGGGTGTCCTCACCCTCGGCGACCCGGGTGAGCACCTCCACCTCACGCGGCGTCAGCAGGCGCAGCAGGCGCCCCGCCTCGTCGTCGGGTTCCGCCACCGGGTTGAGGAGCTGGCCGAACGCCTCCCTCAGCAGCTGCGGCGCCACCGCCGCCTCCCCCGCCCTGGCCTTGACCATCGCCCGTTCCACGCCCTCTATGCGCTCGTCGTGGCGGACGTAGCCGGAGGCGCCGGCCGCGAAGGCGGCGGCGATGCCCTTCGGGCTCGGCACCGGCCCCAGCACGACCACGGCCACCTGCGGCCGGTTGCGCTTGATGCGCTCGACCGGGTCGAAGACGCCCGGTTCGGCGGGGGACGCGGTGCCCCACAGGCACACCTCCGGCGCCCTCGCCACCACGAGTTCGGCCGCACCCGCGGCGGGCGCCGCCGAGGCGACCACCCGGTGACCGCGCAGCTTCAACGCCGAGGCCAGTGCTTCCGCCAGCAACCGGTGCTCGTCCACCACCATGAGCCGCACGCTCATCCAGCCCCCTGTCATCTCCCCGGACCCCGCCGGGCGTTACTGCCCGGGAAGCTACACGCTTGTTCGACGCGACGCGCCCGCTACCTTCAACTACCTGCGCGATGCCCACATTCTCCCCAATCGTCGCAACCAGCGGCAGAGCGCCGGCACCCGCGCCCGCCGGCCGGCGGGGCACGGACCTGCGGCACGGGAATCGGGACCGGGACGCCGGGGCCCGTGGGGACTCGGGCAGCCCGGCTCAGCGCCGCGCGGGGCCAGTGCGCAGGCCGGGATTCACCGCAGCAAGCGCCGTGATCATCGCCCGGGGGTCGTCGACGTGGCATCGCACCACCAGCGCGGTGCCGCGCCGCCCTAGGGGTAGATCGGGGCGTCGGGGACTGCAACACCTCTTGCGACGCGGATCTCTGCACATCCGCAAAGCCGGCAACAGCTGCACCCAACGTGCCTGGCGACACGGCGGCAAGGCCGGCTACAGGTCCGGGCGCGACCGCCGCCAGGGCTCTCGTCCGGCACACATCCAGTGCGCCTCGGGTACCTCGGGCGCGGCCGTGTGCGAGTGCGTCGAGCAGCGCGTACGCCTCCTGGAGCCGCGCGAAGCCGTCGCCGTGCGCCTCCCCGCCACCGGTGGCGGGAACGGCGTGAGGGCCGGGCGAGTGCATGCACTCGCCCGGCCCTCACGCGGGGTGCGGGTTGGCCGGTCGGCCCGTCAGGCGGTCGGCCCGTCTGCGGGTTGGCCGGTCAGCCGGTCAGCGGAAGACCGCGATCCAGCCCTTGTTCAGCTCCGGCTTCTTGTAGAGCTTCTGGGTGGCGAGGAAGAGGCTGCCGTCCTTCCAGAAGGGCTGCGTCTTGGAGATGCTCATGCCCTGCACCAGCTCGCTCTCCTTGTCGGGCAGCTTGGCGTACAGCTCCGCCTTGCCGGTCTTGGTGTCGATGGCGGTGATCCGGCCGGCGCTGCGGTAGTCACCGCCCTCGAAGGCGATGAGCTTGTCCCCGTCGACGGCGACCGGCGTGGTCCGGCCCTCCTCCGTCGGGTTGGAGACCCAGGCGGACTTGCCGGTGTCCAGGTTGAACGCCACGATCTCGTTCGTCTGGGAGGCGTCGCCCTGGTGCATCTTCGTCTCCAGGTAGATCGTGTTGCGCTCCTTGTCGGCGATGACGTTGTACGCCTCGGCGAGACCGATGCCGTTGGAGTTGTACTGGTAGCGCTCGGGGTCGAGGCCGATCTTCTGCTCCAGCTTCAGGTCGTCCGACAGGACCATCAGGTCGGTGACGGCGATGCTCGACGCGCCGCCGGCGTTGACCCCGACGACCAGCGGGTCGGTGGAGAAGACCCGCTGGATCTTGACGCCGGACGGCGCCTTCCACTCGGCGGTCTTCTTGCCCGACTTCGACAGCGCCTGCAGCGACATGTCGTCCTCGCCGAAGCCGCACTGGACCATGGAGAGGAACTGCTTGCCGCCGACGTAGGCGCGGTCCCGGCACTCGGTGGTGGGCTTGGCCTTCCACAGCTCCTTGCCGTCGGCCAGGTCGTAGGCGACGGAACCGCCGATCCACGCGACACCGGCGATCTCGCCGCTGACCCCGGCCTGCGGGAAGCTGACGCGGGGGATCTCGCCCGCCTCACGCCCGGGCAGGTCCTTGTCCCACAGCTTCTTGCCGTTGGCGAGGTCGATGCCCATCGCCTTCTCGCACTTGCGGCCCCACAGGATCATCGTGCGGTCCTTGGAGCTGTCGTTGGCGGCCACGCACTGGTCGCCGCGGACGGCCTTGATCGACCACGCCTCCTTGCCGTCCTTGACGTCGTAGGCACGGACCGCGTCGACCTCGTACTTGACGACGGTGTCGCCGACGAACCAGGTGCCGGGGGTGTCCATCAGGATGTCGGAGTCCACCAGCGCCGGCGCGGGCTTCTGCCAGGCCAGCTCGGCCTGCCCGTCCTGCGCGGCGGGGCCGTCACCGCCCTTGCCGTCGGTGCCGCCCTCCTCACCGCCGCCCTCGGTCGAGCCCTGGGTGTCGGGCTTGGACTCGTCCTTGCCGTCGCCGTCGCCCCGGGTGAGGAAGAACACGCCGCCCACGGCGACCAGCACCGTCGCGACCACGGCCGCGATGATGATCATCAGCTTCTTGTTGTCGCCGGGGCCCTTCTGCCCGGTGACCGGCAACGGGTACGTCGGCTGCTGCCCGTACGGGCCGGGCTGACCGTAGGCACCGGGCTGCCCGTAGCCGGGCTGCTGGCCGTACTGCGGCTGCTGGCCGTACTGGGGCTGCTGGCCGTATGGGGCCTGCTGACCGTAGGCGCCGGGCTGGCCGTACGGCGGGGTCGGCGGCTGACCGGGGTAGCCGTAGCCCTGCGGCGGCTGGCCGGGGCCCTGCGGCGGGCCCTGCGGGTAGCCGTAGCCGGGCCCCTGCGGGGGCTGCGGGTAGCCATAGCCGGCGGCGGGCGGCTGCTGGCCGGAACTGTTCGGTGCCTGGCCGGGCGCCTGGCCGGGCGGCGGCCCCGGAGGCTGGGCCGGCGGAGGGGTCGGTGCCTGACCGGACGGCGTCGGCGACTCGGCCGGCGTCGCCGGCTCGTCCTTGCCGGACGCCTGCGGCTGCTGGCCGTCGGACGGTTCCTGCGGGGGGCCGAAGCCGCCCGGAGGCGGCTGGTTCGGCGGGGGAGGCGGCTGGGACATAGCGGGGTTCCTTCTCCACACGCGGACCGATTGCCCTGCCCCTCAATCCCCCGTAGGGACGAGCGAATCGGACATTTGGCCCGCCGATTTCTCGACAACTCACTGGCAGTTGAGCGAAGCCCTTTGTATCACCGGACACAAGAAGACGCCGGACCGGTTCCCTACCCACGGGTCCGACCGCCCCTCCGAGCACCCGCGACCGCCCCCTGGCGTCCGACGGATGGTGCCTGGTCTCCGGCCTGCCTCCGGTGGGAGGTCAGTCGTCGGCCAGCTCCAGCCAGCGCATCTCCAGCTCCGCCTGCTGCTCGGCCAGCTCCCGCAGACGCACGTCGAGGCCCGCCACCCGCTCGAAGTCCGTGGCGTGCTCCGCCATCTCCGCGTGCAGCTTCGCCTGCTGCTCCGCGTTGCGGTCCAGCTGCCGCTCCAGTCGCTGCAGCTCCTTCTGCGCCGCCCGTGAGACCGCCGCCGGCTTCGCCGGGGCCGACACCGCCGACGCGGACGCGGACGCGGGTGCCGACGCGGCGGAGCCGGCCGCCTGTCGCCGGACCGCCTCTCGGCGCTCCAGGTACTCGTCCACGCCTCGCGGCAGCATGCGCAGCGTGCCGTCACCGAGCAGCGCGAACACCCGGTCGGTGGTGCGCTCCAGGAAGAACCGGTCGTGGCTGATGACGACCATCGACCCCGGCCAGCCGTCCAGCAGGTCCTCCAGCTGGGTCAGCGTCTCGATGTCGAGGTCGTTCGTCGGCTCGTCGAGGAACAGCACGTTCGGCTCGTCCATCAGCAGCCGCAGGATCTGCAGCCGCCTGCGTTCGCCGCCGGACAGGTCGCCGACCGGCGTCCACTGCTTGTCCTTCACGAAGCCGAACCGCTCGCACAGCTGCGAGGCGGACATCTCACGGCCCTTGCCGAGGTCCACGCGGCCCCGCACCTGCTCCACGGCCTCCAGGACCCGCACCGTGGGGCTCAGCTCGGCGACCTCCTGCGAGAGGTACGCCAGCTTCACCGTGCGGCCGACCTTGACGCGTCCGGCCGCGGGCTGGTCCTCGCCCTCGCTGCGGGCGGCGTCCGCCAGGGCCCGCAGCAGCGACGTCTTGCCCGCGCCGTTCACCCCGACCAGGCCGACGCGGTCACCCGGGCCGAGCTGCCACGTCAGGTGCTTGAGCAGCACCTTCGGTCCGGCCTGCACGGTGACGTCCTCCAGCTCGAAGACCGTCTTGCCCAGCCGCGAGTTGGCGAACCGCATCAGCTCGGCGGAGTCGCGGACCGGAGGTTCGCCGGCGATCAGCTCGTTGGCGGCCTCGATGCGGAACCGGGGCTTGCTGGTGCGGGCCGGAGCGCCGCGCCGCAGCCACGCCAGTTCCTTGCGCATCAGGTTCTGCCGCTTGGTCTCCTCGGTCGCGGCGATGCGCTCCCGTTCGGCGCGGGCGAAGACGTAGTCGCTGTAGCCGCCCTCGTACTCGTGCACCGTGCCGCGCTGCACGTCCCACATCAGCGTGCACACCTGGTCCAGGAACCACCGGTCGTGCGTCACGCACACCAGCGCCGAGCGGCGCTCCCGCAGGTGGCCCGCGAGCCAGGCGATGCCCTCCACGTCGAGGTGGTTGGTGGGCTCGTCGAGCACGATCAGGTCCTGCTCGGCGATGAGCAGCTTGGCCAGCGCGATCCGGCGGCGCTCACCGCCGGAGAGCGGGCCGATGACGGTGTCCATGCCCTGCTCGAAGCCCGGCAGGTCGAGGCTGCCGAAGAGGCCGGTGAGCACGTCGCGGACGCGGGAGTCGCCGGCCCACTGGTGGTCGGCGAGGTCCCCGACCACCTCCTGCCGCACGGTCGCGGCCGGGTCGAGCGAGTCGTGCTGGGTGAGCACCCCGAGGCGCAGGCCGCCCTGGTGGGTGACACGGCCGGTGTCGGCGTCCTCCAGTCGGGCCAGGATGCGGATCAGCGTGGTCTTGCCGTCGCCGTTGCGGCCGACGACGCCGATCCGGTCGCCCTCGTTCACTCCGAGGGAGACGCCGTCGAGCAGCGATCGCAGGGCGTACGCCTTGCTGACGGCTTCCAGGTTGACGAGGTTGACGGCCATGGGGCTCCGGCTCTGTGGAGGACTGGTGCACTGGTGCGGTGCGGGCTGACTGGTCAGCGGTCCAGCCTAGTCGCCCCGGCCGCCGCCCCCTGCGGACGGTGTGCCCGGTGCGGCCCGGACCGCGCCCCGGGGCCCGTCACCCGGGGGGCGCGCGGTGCGCGGGCGCCGCGTCCGAAGGGGCCGTCAGCCGGCGTTGAGGATGCGGGCCACCACCGGGCCGGCGTTCTTGCCGCCGTGGCCGGAGTTGGGGATGACGGCGGCAGCGGCGATGTCGTCGCGGTAGCCGATGAACCAGGCGTTGGGCTTCTTCTGGCCGTCCACCTCGGCGGAACCGGTCTTGCCGCCCTTGTCGCCACCGACCGAGGCCATCGACTCGGCGGCGGTGCCGCTGGTGGCCGTCGTCTTCATCAGCGCGCGCAGTTCGGCGGCGACGGCCGGGGACAGGTTGCGCGGCGCCTTCGCCAGAGCGCGGTTGTCCAGCTGAGGAGAGACGAGGTAGGGCTGCTTGAACGTGCCGTCCTTCACGGTGGCCGCCACCGAGGCCATCGTCAGCGGGTTCATCCGGACCGCGCCCTGGCCGAGCAGGGAGGCGGCCATCTGCGCGTCGGACTGCACGGGCACGGCACCGTCGAAGGTGCCGGTGCCGACCTGCCAGTCCAGGCCGAGGCCGAAGACGTCCCGGGAGTGCTTGGTGAGGTCGTCGTCCTTGAGCTTCGGCGCCTGGCTGATGAACGCGGTGTTGCAGGACGCGGCGAAGCTCTGCGCGAAGGTGCCGTTCTTGATCTCGAACTTGTCGAGGTTCTGGAACTTCCAGCCGCCGTGCGTGAAGTACTTGGGGCAGGGGTGCGGGGCGCCGCTCTTGGCGAGGCCCTTCTCCAGCAGCATCGAGGACGTGACGACCTTCATCGTCGACCCCGGGGCCAGCGAACCGCGCAGCGCCGCGTTGAAGCTGTCAGCGGGGGTGTTGGCGATGGCGAGGATCTCGCCCGTGCTGGGCTTCACGGCGACCGCGGACCCCTTGGCGCGGCCGTCGAGGGCCTTCATCGCTGCCTTCTGCAGGGCGGCGTCGATCGTGGTCGCGACCTTGCCGGGCGTGCCCTCGGACACCTTGTGCAGCGTGACGCGGCCGGCTGTGTCATCAGCGTTCTCGGCGTTCCCGGCTGCCTTGCCGTCGGCGTCCTTCTTCGCACCGGCCTTGCCGCTGACGATGCGGGTCTCGACGCCGGGCTTGCCGTCGGACTTGTCGGCGTAGCGCTTGCGCACGTCGTCCAGGACGGCGGCCAGCTCGGGGAACTCCTCCTTGGTCAGCTCCACGCCGTTGCGGTCGACGAGCGACACCTCGGGATCCCCGGCGGCGTCGGTGACGATGCGCTCGCCGTCCTTGAGTTCGGGGTGCAGCACGGACGGCTGCCAGTCGACGACGGCCTTACCGCTGGCGGAGTCGCGGACCACGGTCAGCGCGGACTCGTACGTCCACTCCGAGGTGGCGCCCTCGTGGGCCAGCTGCACCACCGCGTCGAACGGCACCTCCGCGGCTGCGTCGTCGGGGGCGTCCTCGGAGGCGGCGTCCTCGGACGCCTCACTCGCGTCGTCGGCGGTCTTGTCCGAGGGTGCGACGGGGGTTCCGGCGGTGAGGGCGACCTCGGTGGCGCCGCCGTCCTTGGCGAAGCTCTTCAGCGCCTTCGCGGCGGCCTTCGGGTCGCTGGTCAGGTCGGCCGCCGCAGCGGCGTCACCGGACTGCCAGGCGGTCAGGAACTGCTCGGACGTGGACTGCACTTCCTCGGCCGACGGCGGGCCCGTCTCGACGGACTTCGGCTTGCCGTCGGCGCTCGTCCCGGTGACGGAGTTGTTCCCCCCGTCGTCACCGTCTCCCCCGACGAGGGCGTAGGCCCCCACGCCGGCAGCTCCCACCGCTGCGGCGCAGACGACACCGATCACCGCCAACTTCTGACCGTCGCGCATAGTCTTCCCGACTCTCCACCCCGCCCCGGCAGCGCCGGGTACCTGTCCGAGCACCCTAGAGCACCGCGCCGACACCGACGGCGGGCGGTCCCTGGATTCCGGGCGCTGCGATCCCGCCTGCGAGTTCGGCCTGCGAACCACCCGTCAGCACGTCCCCGGCGCCGCGATCGGTTCCGCCCCGCACACGATTGACCGGAACTGGCCGGAACTGACACCTGTTTCTGAGACCGTGCGGGTTCTGAGACCGTGCGGGCTCTTCGGTCCGTCCGGCGCCCCGGCTGCTCCTCGGCCGGTGGAGACCACGGAAAGCGAACGAACGGTCTGGCCGCCTAGTTCTCTGCCTGGCTTTCCGCCAACGTCATGAGGTCCAGCGTTACCGCCGGAATCCCCCTGGTGCACTCACAGCCCCACGTCCGTCGCCCCAGTACGGCGGGTGCGCGTAGACCGGTGACAGCCCTCGCAGAGCACGGAGCGGCACAGGAGCTGACTCCCAGTCAGCTAGATCCAGCTGTCGAACCACATGCGGGCCCGCCACTGGTCCATGGACAGCTCCTCGGCGGTGTAGACCGGCCAGAAGTAGATGAAGTTCCACACGATGAGCAGCACCAGCACGCCGCCCGCCACCAGGCCGATGGTGCGGCGGCGTTCGGTGCAGCCGGGCGGGCCGGCCAGGGCGCCGAGCATCATGGCGACCGCGAGGCAGAGGAACGGCACGAAGACCACGGCGTAGAAGTAGAAGATGGTCCGCTCCTGGTAGAGGAACCACGGCAGGTAGCCGGCGGCGAGGCCGCACAGCAGGGCTCCGGCCCGCCAGTCGCGGCGCATCGCCCACCGGTAGAGGGCGTAGACGACGGCGGCGCAGGCCACCCACCACAGCAGCGGCGTGCCGAGGGCCAGGACCTCGCGGGCGCAGCCGCTCTGCTCCATGCAGCCCTTCTCACCCAGTTCCCACGACTTGTAGTGGTAGGAGACGGGCCGGGCGTTCACCAGCCAGCTCCACGGGTTCGACTGGTACGGGTGGTGCGAGGTCAGCTCGACGTGGAAGCGGTAGACCTCCGACTCGTAGTGCCACAGGCTGCGCAGCGGCCCGGGAATCCACGTCCAGGAGCCGCCCGCGCCGTCGGTCTCGGCCCAGTCCCTGAAGTAGCCGCCGCGGGTGGCGAACCAGCCGGCCCACGACGCGACGTAGGCGGCGAGCGCGACGGGGACGAGGGAGACGAAGGCCGGCACGGCGTCGCGGCGCAGCATCGCCCGCAGTGGGCGGCGGGCGCCGGCGGTGCGGCGGGCTGCGGCGTCCCACAGCACGGTCATGATGCCGAACGCCGCGAGCACGTACAGGCCGTTCCACTTGGTGCCGACGGCCAGGCCGAGGCATAGCCCCGCTGCCAGCCGCCACGGGCGCAGGCCCAGCGGCAGCCGCCCGCCGACCTGCGCGTCGGGGCGGTCCTCGGGCAGGGCCTGCGCCAGGCGCGCCCTGGTCCGGTCGCGGTCGACGAGCAGGCAGCCGAAGGCGGCCAGCACGAAGAACATGAGCACCAGGTCGAGCAGGGCGGTGCGGCTCATCACGAAGTGCAGGCCGTCGACGGCCATCAGTCCGCCGGCGAGGCAGCCCAGCGCGGTGGAGCGGAACATGCGGCGGCCGATGCGGCACAGCATCAGCACCGACAGCGTGCCGAGCACGGCCACCATGAAGCGCCAGCCGAAGGGCGTCATGCCGAAGAAGTGCTCACCGAGGGCGATGACCCACTTGCCGACGGGCGGGTGGACCACGTACGACGCGGCCTCGCTGAGCGGCGGGGAGCCGGTGCCCTTGAGGATGGCCTCGTTGGCACCCTCGGGCCAGGTGCCCTCGTAGCCCTGCTGGAGCAGCGACCAGGCGTCCTTGGCGTAGTAGGTCTCGTCGAATATCACGTCGTGCGGTGTGCCGAGGCGCCAGAAGCGCAGCAGCCCGGCGAAGAGCGCGACGAGCAGCGGACCGCCCCAACTCGTCCAGCGCGGCTCGATGCCCAGCGCGGACCACGGGCCGCGGCCCCGGGCCGGCCAGGGCACGGTGAGCCGGTCTCGGACGGTGGTGCGCGGGCGCGCCGTCCAGCCGTAGCGGCGCAGTCTCCCCTGCCATGCGGGCTGCTGGACCTCGGGGTGGTGCCCCTGCTGGGTGGGGTGCGCCGACGGCACGGTGTCACTGCTCACGCGGGACATCGTAGGGAACGGCCCCCCGCCTCGCCCCGACAGCGCGCCTGCCGGGCCCGGCGCGCGGCGGACCGGCACCCGGACGGAGCCGGAGGCGGGCGGGGCGCGGACGGGCGGGCCGGGGCGGACGGAAGGAGCGGACGGGGTGGGAGGATGGCCGGGTGACGGGAACGCTGGTACTCGCAGGGACACCGATCGGCGACCTCGCCGACGCACCGCCGCGGCTCGCCCGGGAGCTGGCCGCCGCGGACATCGTCGCCGCCGAGGACACGCGGCGGCTGCGCCGCCTCACGCAGGCGCTGGAGGTGCAGCCGGGCGGCCGGGTCGTGTCCTACTTCGAGGGCAACGAGGCCGCCCGCACACCGGAGCTGGCGGACGCGCTGGCCGGGGGCGCACGCGTGCTGCTGGTCACGGACGCCGGCATGCCGTCGGTGTCCGACCCGGGTTACCGGCTGGTGGCCGCCGCCGTGGAGCGCGGCATCGCGGTGACGGCCGTACCGGGGCCGTCGGCGGTGCTGACCGCGCTGGCGCTGTCCGGCCTGCCGGTCGACCGCTTCTGCTTCGAGGGCTTCCTGCCGCGCAAGGCGGGCGAGCGCCTCTCGCGGCTCGCCGAGTCGGCCGCCGAGCGGCGCACCCTCGTCTTCTTCGAGGCGCCGCACCGGCTTGCGGCGACGCTGTCGGCGATGGCGGAGGTGTTCGGCGCGGAGCGCCCGGCGGCGGTCTGCCGGGAACTGACGAAGACCTACGAGGAGGTCCGGCGCGGCCCCCTGGCCGAGCTGGCCGACTGGGCGTCGCAGGGCGTGCGCGGCGAGATCACCGTGGTGGTGGAGGGCGCGCCGGAGCCCGGCCCGCAGGAGTGGGACGACGCCGGGCTGGCCCGGCTGGTCGCCACGCGGGAGGAGGCGGGCGAGTCCCGCAAGGAGGCCATCGCCGCGGTGGCCAAGGAGGTCCGGCGGCCCAAGCGCGAGGTGTTCGACGCGGTGGTCGCGGTGAAGCGGGACTCCGGGCGAGCGGCACCGGGGCGAGCCGCCTCCGGGCCCGCGCGTACCGGTGGGTAAGGCTCTACCCTTCAGATAAGAGCTCTCGGCGGCCCGGTCGGCACCTCCCCGCGTGTTTCCGCAGGTGGGCCGGGTCCTCCCGTTCGATCGGGCGCGTCCGGCTTCGCCGCCGGCGCCGCGTCCCCCGGCGGAGGACGGGCCGGCTGCTTCCCCGGCCGCCGCGGCGTGCACCGGTGTGGAGAGGAGCCGCCATGACGGAATCCCGGGGCCCCGAGAGGCGCCGTTTTCCGCGCACGATCCGCGAGGCCTACGCGTTCGCGTGCCTGAGTTGCGGGCACGCCTGGGAGCAGGCGTACGAGATCGAGCACCATGTGGACGCCGCCGACCGCCCGTTCTTCCTCTACTTCGCCGAGGGTCAGCGGGTGCCTTCACCGCTGGTCCGGCTGACCTGCCTCAACTGCGACGAGCACAAGGTGCGCATCGTCGGTACCGGCCAGGTCGAGGCGACGGGTTCGACGCCGGCCCCACCGGGATCACCGCGGTCGACGACGCCTCCCCGCTGACCGACGGCGGACGGTACGCGGCGGACAGCGAGCGGTGGGCGGTACGCGGCGGGCAGGGGGACGGTGGGCGGGGAACGTCCAGGTGCAGGCCGCCCTTAGGATCGCGGCATGCCCAGCAACGACCGTGCGGCCCAGCCCGCCCCACCGCTCCCCGAACCGCTCGGTGTCGCGGTCGCCGACTCCCACACCCACCTCGACATGCAGGACTCCACCGTCGAGGAGGCGCTGGCGAAGGCAGCCGCCGTCGGGGTGACCACGGTCGTCCAGATCGGCTGCTCCGCGGAGCGCGCCGAGTGGGCCGCGGAGGTCGCCGCGGCCCACCCGCAGGTGTGGGCGGCGGTTGCGCTGCACCCGAACGAGGCGCCGAGGCTGGCGTTGGAGGAGGGGCCGCAGGCGCTGGAGGACGCACTGGCGAAGATCGCCGAACTGGCCGCGCTGCCGCAGGTGCGGGCCGTCGGCGAGACCGGCCTGGACTACTTCAGGACCGGTCCCGAGGGTGTGGCCGTGCAGCAGGACTCGTTCCGCCGGCACATCGCGCTGGCCAAGGAGACGGACAAGGCGCTGGTCATCCACGACCGGGACGCCCATGCGGACGTGCTGCGCATCCTGCGGGAGGAGGGCGCTCCGGAGCGGACCGTCTTCCACTGCTTCTCGGGGGACGCCGCGATGGCGAAGGAGTGCGCGGAGCGCGGCTACTTCCTGTCGTTCGCCGGCAACGTCACCTTCAAGAACGCCCAGCAGTTGCGGGACGCGCTCGCGGTGACCCCGCCGGAGCAGGTCCTGGTCGAGACGGACGCCCCCTTCCTCACCCCCGTCCCGTACCGCGGACGGCCCAACGCGCCGTATCTCGTTCCGGTGACGCTGCGGGCCATGGCCGAGGTGCTCGGCCTGGACGCGGACGTGCTGGCCGGGCACGTCGCGGCCAACACCGCCAGGGCTTTCGGCTACTGAACCCAGCGCGTCAGCACACCGCACCACCGTCACCCTGAGTACCTGATCCACTTGGGAGAGTGACGCCCACTCCGCTAGGGTCCCGCCCCGCACCGGTCGGACCGCTTGGGAGTGCGTCGTGAGCCAATCGCAGGGAAGTCATCGCGCCGGGCGCGGCGGTCGCCGTGCCCGGACCGCGACGACACCACCGCCGCGCCACCCGGAGCCGCCCGGTCCGCAGACGTCCGGTCCGCAGACGTCCGGTCCGCAACTGCCCGGCCCGCAGCCGCCCGCCGCGGGGGAGGGCTTCGGTCCGGCCCCGGCGTGGGAGGCCGACCCGCCGCCCTGGGGCCACGGCCCGCCCGCCGGTTACGGCCCGCCCGGCGATCACGGGCCGCCGGTGGGCTACGGGCCGCCGCCCGGCTTCGGACCACCCGCGGACTTCGGTCTGCCCGCCGAGTTCGGACCGCCGCCGCCATGCGGACCGGCCCCCGGCTTCGGACCGCCCTACGGCTACGGCTACGACCCCGCACCCGCGTTCGCAGGCCCAGCGGACGGCTTCGGGCCGGCGGCTGCTTTCGCAGGACCCGTGCCCGGCTTCGGGCCGGCGGCCGTCGGGGAGTTCGGGCCGGCGGCCGAGTGGGGGTTCGGTCCGGCACCGGAGCCGTGGTCCCCGCCGGAGCACCCGGACAGCACCGGCGTCGGCACCAGCGACTCCGAGCCGACCGCACTCATCCCCAACGCGCTCAGCCCGACCGCACTCAGCCCCACCGTGCCCGCTCCCGGCGGCCCGCACGACCCGGGCGGCGAACCCGCCGCGCCCCGTGCCGCCGCCGACGGCACCACCGCCCCGGGCGGGCGGGCGGCGGCGCGGCGGGCCGCGCGGCGCGGGACCGAACGCCCCGACCTGCTGCGCAGGCTGCTGCCCCAGGCCCTGGTGGTGGCGGTCCTGGCCGGCGGCACCTCCGCGTTCGTGGCCCACGACAAGGTCGTGGAACTCACCGTCGACGGGCGGCCCACCGAACTGCGCACCTTCGCCGCCAGCGTCGCCGACCTGCTGGCCGAGGAGGGCGTGGAGGTCGACCGGCACGACATCGTCGCGCCCGCCCCGCAGGAGCGCCTGGCGGACGGCGACCGGGTCGCCGTCCGCTTCGGACGGCCGGTGGCGCTGACGCTCGACGGCCGCCACCAGCGGGTGTGGACCACGGCAAGCACCGTCGACGGCGCGCTGCGGCAGCTCGGGGTGCGGGCCGAGGGCGCCCATCTGTCGGTGTCGCGGAGCCGCCGCATCGGGCTGGAGGGGCTGGCCCTGGACGTGCGCACCGAACGCGGCGTCACCGTCCTGGCCGACGGCCGCGCCCACCGCTTGCGCACCAACGCGGCGACCGTGCGTGAGGCGCTGGCGGATGCCGGGGTGCGGCTGCGCGGCGAGGACACCGCCTCCGCGCCGCTGGACGACTTCCCCCGCGACGGGCAGACCATCACCGTGCAGCGCGTCACCGCGAGCGAGCGGGTCCGTGACGAGAGCATCCCCTACCTGACGGAGCGGCGCCGCGACCCGGAACTGCTGCAGGGCACCGAGGTGGTCGTGCAGCCCGGACGGGAGGGCATCCGCCGCATCCGCTACGAGGTGCGGTCCGTGGACGGCGTCCGGCAGCGGCCCCGGCGGGTCGACACCGAGGTCGTGCGGCAGCCGCAGACGCAGATCGTCAAGGTGGGCGCGAAGGCGCCGCCCAGTTCGGTGCGCGGCGCGGACCACCTGAACTGGGGCGCGCTGGCGGCGTGCGAGTCGGGCGGTCGACCCGGCGCGGTGGACGCGTCCGGGACCTACGGCGGCCTCTACCAGTTCGACGTGGGTACGTGGCAGGGCGTCGGCGGCAGCGGACGGCCGCAGGACGCGACGCCCACCGAGCAGACGTTCCGGGCGAAGAAGCTGTACGTGCAGCGGGGGGCGAGTCCGTGGCCGGTGTGCGGCCGTAAACTGCACCAGTGAGCACCGCCCCCGATCCCGCGCCCGACGAACCGGGCGGCCCGCTGCTCGGTCCCGCCGACATCCGTGAGCTGGCCGCCGCCCTGGGCGTACGCCCGACCAAGCAGCGCGGCCAGAACTTCGTCATCGACGCCAACACCGTGCGCCGCATCGTCCGTACCGCGGACGTGCGGCCCGACGACGTGGTCGTAGAGGTCGGGCCGGGCCTCGGCTCACTCACCCTGGCACTGCTGGAGAGCGCGTCGCGGGTGGTCGCCGTGGAGATCGACGACGTGCTGGCCGGCGCGCTGCCCGCCACGGTGGCGGCCCGGCTGCCGGACCGGGCGGACCGCTTCGCGCTGGTCCACGCCGACGCCATGCGCGTCGTGGACCTGCCGGGGCCGCCGCCCACCGCGCTGGTCGCCAACCTGCCGTACAACGTGGCCGTGCCCGTGCTGCTGCACATGCTCGCCACCTTCCCCACCCTGGAACGGGTGCTGGTGATGGTCCAGGCGGAGGTCGCCGACCGGCTGGCTGCGCCGCCCGGGTCGAAGGTGTACGGGGTGCCGTCCGTGAAGGCCGCCTGGTACGCCGACGTGAAGCGGTCGGGGTCGATCGGGCGGACCGTGTTCTGGCCCGCGCCGAACGTGGACTCCGGTCTGGTGTCCCTGGTCCGGCGTGAGCCGCCGCGCACCACTGCGACCCGGGCCGAGGTGTTCGCCGCGGTCGACGCCGCGTTCGCCCAGCGCCGCAAGACGCTGCGGGCCGCCCTGTCGGGCTGGGCCGGCTCGCCCGCCGCCGCGGAACGCGCGCTGGTCGCCGCCGGCGTCTCCCCGCAGGCCCGCGGCGAGATGCTGACCGTCGAGGACTTCGCCGCCGTCGCCGAGCACCGCCACACGCCGGAGAGCGACATGCCGGCGAACCATGTGCCGGACGGTCACACGCCGCAGAGCCCCAAGGCTGACAGCCCCGCGCCGGACAGCTCCACGCCGGAGGTCCCGGCGTCCGACGCCCCGGAGGAGTCAGCACGGTGAGCGTCACCGCCTCGGTACCCGCCAAGGTCAACGTCCAGCTCGCAGTGGGCGGCGCCCGCCCCGACGGGTTCCACGATCTCGCCAACGTCTTCCTCGCCGTCGGCCTGCACGACGAGGTGACCGCGACCGCCGCCGACCGGCTGCGCCTCACCTGCGAGGGCCCGGACGCGCACCGCGTCCCCCTCGACCGCTCCAACCTGGCCGCCCGCGCGGCCGAGTTGCTGGCCGCGCGGCACGGACTCGCCCCGGACGTCCACCTGCACATCGTCAAGGACATCCCGGTCGCGGGCGGCATGGCCGGCGGTAGTGCCGACGCCGCCGGCGCACTGCTGGCCTGCGACGCGCTGTGGGGCACCGCCACGCCGCAGGACGAACTGCTCGCGATGTGCGCCGAGTTGGGTTCCGACGTGCCGTTCTCCCTGGTCGGCGGCGCCGCGCTGGGGCGCGGCCGGGGCGAGTTGCTGACCCCGCTGGAGGTGTCCGGCACCTTCCACTGGGTGTTCGCGGCGGCCGACGGCGGGCTCTCCACCCCGGCCGTCTACCGGGAGTTCGACCGGCTCAACCCCAGCGGCGTGCCGGAACCCGAGCCCTCCCCCGCGCTGCTGGCCGCGCTGCGAGACGGTGACGCCGCCGCCCTGGCCGCGTCGCTCGCCAACGACCTCCAGCCCGCCGCCCTGTCGCTGCGGCCGTCGCTCGCCGCCACCCTGGAGGCGGGCACCGCAGCGGGGGCCCTCACCGGCATCGTCTCCGGCTCAGGGCCCACCTGCGCGTTCCTCACCCCCGACGCCGGTACCGCCGAGAAGGTCGCCACCGCGCTGCGCGAGTCCGGCACCTGCCGCACCGCCCGCACCACCACCAGCCCCGTCCCGGGCGCGACCCTGGTGGGCTGAGGACCGGCCGAGCGGCGGGGGTCTCGCGGGAGCCGCCCTCGCGCGCCTTGACGTCAAGTCCACTTGAGGTTCTACCGTCGGGGCATGGCATCCACCTGGGACACACCGGACTTCGACCTCGACGCCTATCTCGCCCGGATCGGCTTCATCGGCGAGCGCGCGCCCACCGAGCGCACCCTGCGCGAACTCCAGCGCCGACACGTGCTGTCGATCCCGTTCGAGAACCTGGAGATCATCCTGGGCCGTCCGGTGCTGCTGGACCTGCCGAGCCTGCAGGCGAAGTTGGTGCGGCAGCGGCGGGGCGGCTACTGCTTCGAGCACTCCACGCTGTTCGCCGCCGCACTGGAGCGGCTGGGGTTCGGCGTGACCGGACTGGCCGCCCGGGTACGGATGGGCCAGGAGGGGAGGTTGCTGCCGACCACGCACGCGGTGCTGCGGGTGTCGACGCGGGAGACGCCCGCGACCGGGCGGGAGTGGCTGTGCGACGTCGGCTTCGGTCGCAACGCCCTGGAACCGGCCGAGTTCACCGACGGCGCCGAGGTGTCCGAGGGCGGCTGGCGCTTCCGGCTGGTGCGGGAGTCCACCGACCCGGTCGAGGTGTGGGTGTGGCGCACGCTGGTCGGCGGTGAGGCGCACGACGCGCACGCCTTTCCCCTGCTGCCGCAGTACCCGGTGGACTACGCGGTCGGCAACCACTGGGTCTCGACGACGCCGCGCTCGCCGTTCGTCACCGGACTGCGGGTCCAGCGCGTCGAGCCGGGCGTGCAGTACGCGCTGGACGGGCAGCGGGTGACCGCCCTGCGGCCCGACGGGCGGACGGAGGTCCGGGAGGTGGAGCCCGCCGAGGTGCCGAAGGTGCTGGAGCACACCTTCGGCATCGAACTGGACACCGCCGACCGGGCCGCACTCGTCCACCGGCTGGAGGCGGACCGGGCGTAGGGGCCGACGTGCCGGCGGCGGTCCTCTGCGGCGCGGGCCTCAGTCCGTCAGGCAGGTGCGGACCGCCCGGACCAGGGCCTGCGCACGGGGGTCGGAGGTGACGGACTTCTGCAGCGACCCGGTGACGTAGCCGAAGGCGATGCCGGCGTCGGCGTCGGCGAAGCCGAGTGAGCCGCCGCGTCCGGGGTGGCCGAAGGAGGCTGGGGAGAGCATCGGTGAGGCGGGCCCGTGCAGCATGTAGCCGGACCCGAAGCGGGTGGGGACGACGAGCACCCGGTCGGGCCCTGCGGACTCCTCGGTGCGGGCCGCGGTGAGGGTCGCCGCGGTGTACAGGCGCCGCCCGTCGACGTGGCCGATGAGCGCCGCGTAGAAGCGGGCCAGGGAACGGGCGGTGGCCACCCCGGCGGAGGCCGCCAGGCAGGCCGCCCGGTACGCGGCGGCGTTCTCGTCGGGCAGCGGCTCGATCGCACCGAAGGCCCGGCGGGTGAGCGACGCGGGGTCGCGGTAGGCGTCGGCGACGTGCGGCTTGGCGCGCACCCGCAGTCCCTGCGCGGGCGGTGCCGCCGGAGCGGCGACCTCGGCTACGCGGCCCACGCGGTGCTCCTGCGCGGCGGGCAGGCCGATCCACAGGTCCAGGCCGAGCGGTTCGGCGATCTCCTCGGCGAACCAGCGGCCCAGCGGCTCGCCCGTCACCCGCAACACCAGTTCGCCCAGCAGCCAGCTCCAGGTGTGCGGGTGGTAGCCGTGGGCGGTGCCCGGCTCCCACTCGGGGGCCTGGGCGGCGACGGCTTCGGGGCCGCTGACGCCGTCCAGTGCCTGCGCCGGGGTCAGGGGCGTGTCCAGCACCGGCAGCCCGGCCCGGTGCGAGAGCAGGTGGCGCACGAGGACCCGTTCCTTGCCGTTCGCCTTGAACTCGGGCCAGTAGGTGCCGACCGGGGCGTCCGGGTCCAGCGTGCCGCGCTGGTGCAGCAGGTGCAGCACGGCCGCCGAGGGGCCCTTGGTGGCGGACCGCATGACCTGCGCGGTGTCCCGCCGCCAGGCGGCGTCGTGCGTCGGCGCGGTGTGGTCGCCGGGGGCCTCGGCGTCGGCGAGGCCACCCCACAGGTCGACGACCGGGCGGCCGTCGCGGTAGACGGTCACCGCCGCGCCGCGGTCGCCGCGCGCGGCGAGGTTGTGCCGGAACGCGTCCCGGACCGGTTCGAAACCGTCCGCCACCGTGCCCTGGACGTTCACCACTTGCTGCCGCTCCTACCTGCCGTCCCGTGGGTGCCGCGGTGGCGGCCCGCTCGGGGATGTGTCTCTGCGCGCTGGGTCGCCGTCCATGGTGCTACGTGCCCCGGACCGGCACCGGGCCGGGTCCCCCGCGCCGCGCCCGGCACGCGGCGTCAGGGCGCGGGCGGCGGCACCGCCGACGGGTCGAAGCCGAACGGCAGCTCCAGCCGGTGGGCGCGCAGGAGTTCGGTGTCGGCGAGCAGCGAGCCGGTCGGCCCGTCGGCGACGACGACGCCGTCGCTGAGCACCACCGCCCGGGGGCACAGCTCCAGCGCGTAGGGCAGGTCGTGGGTGACCATCAGCACGGTGAGGTCGAGCGCGCGGAGGATGTCGGCCAGTTCGCGCCGCGAGGCGGGGTCGAGGTTGGACGACGGCTCGTCCAGGACGAGGATCTCCGGCCGCATGGCCAGCACGGTCGCCACCGCGACCCGGCGGCGCTGCCCGAACGAGAGGTGGTGCGGCGGCCGGTCGGCATGGCCGGCCATGCCCACCTGTTCCAGCGCCTCGGTGACGCGGGCGTCGAGTTCGGCGCCGCGCAGCCCGGCGGCGGCCGGGCCGAAGGCGACGTCCTCGCGGACGGTCGGCATGAACAGCTGGTCGTCGGGGTCCTGGAAGACGATGCCGACCCGTCGGCGGATCTCCGCGAGGTGGGCGCGTTCCACTGGCAGCCCGGCCACCGCCACCCGGCCTGCGCCGGCGGTGAGGATGCCGTTGAGGTGCAGTACCAGAGTGGTCTTGCCGGCGCCGTTGGGGCCCAGCAGCGCCACGCGCTGCCCGCGCGGCACGGTCAGGTCGACGCCGAACAGCGCCTGGTGGCCGTCGGGGTAGGCGTAGGCGAGGCCGGTCACGTCCAGCGAGGGCGGCGTCTCCGGCGCGGGTGGTTCCGCAGGACCGGACCGGGTGTCGGGGCCAGGTCCGGCGCCGGGGCCGGTGGACGGCGGGCGGTGCGGGGAAGCGGTCACAGGAGCCATCCCATCAGACAGACGGCGAGCGCCGCGAGCGGCAGGGCGGCGGCCGACGTCCACTGGCGACGGGTCGCGGCGACCGTGTCGGTGACGGGCATCGAGCCGGAGTAGCCGCGGCTCACCATGGCCAGGTGCACCCGTTCGCCGCGTTCGTAGGAGCGGATGAACAGCGCGCCCGCCGTCTTCGCCAGCACCCCCCAGTGCCGGGGGCCGCGGGACTGGAAGCCCCGGGAGAGACGGGCGATGCGCATCCGGCGCAGCTCGTCGGCGACGACGTCGCCGTAGCGGATCATGAAGGAGGCGATCTCCACCAGTTGCGCGGGCAGTCGCAGCCGCTGGAGGCCGAGAAGCAGGGCGCGGATGTCGGTGGTGGCGGCGAGCAGCACGGAGGCGCCGACGCCGAGTGTGCCCTTGGCGAGCACGTTCCACGCGCCCCACAGCCCGGATTCGCTGAGCGACAGGCCGAGCCACTCCACCCGCGGTCCTTCGGCGACGAACGGCAGCAGCACGGCGAAGGCCACGAACGGCACCTCGATCAGCATGCGCGCGAGCAGGAAGCCCGGCGGCACCCGGGCGGCGCCTGCGACGGCGGCGAGCAGCAGGGCGTAGAGGCCGAACGCCCACATCGCCTCACGCGGGGTGCTGACCACGACCAGCACGAAGCAGAAGACGCCCACGAGCTTGCAGTGGGCCGGCAGCCGGTGCACCGGGGTGTGCCCGTGGCGGTAGAGCTTGTGGGCGTGGCCGGCCCCCATGTCAGACCTTCTCGTCGGCGGTGGCCGCCTCGCGGGCCTCGCGGCGCCGCACCACGAGGAAGACACCGGTCCCGACGGCCAGCGTCGCGCCGACACCGATCACCCCGGCCAGGCCGACGGAGATCCGTTCGTCCTCCACCTCGCGCACGCCGTAGTCGGCGAGCGGCGAGCCCTCCAGGGCGTGGTCCTCGGCGAGGTCGATGAAGCCCTGGTCGGTGGAGACGCGTTCCAGGCCGTCGAGTTCGGACGAGGCGTAGTAGCTCACCACGCCGGCGCAGACCAGGGTGGCGGCCAGGCCGGCCAGCCACAGCGGCCGAACCGACCGCCGCCCGGCGGCGGGAGCCGTGGCGGGGTCGGTGGCCGAGGCGGGGTCGGTGGCGGCCGTGGGGCCGGTGGCCGCGGGGGCGGCGGGTGTGGTGGCGGCGGGTGTGCCGGGTGCGGTGCGCAGCACCAGCGGTGCGGCGACCAGGTCGCGGGCGCCGTACACGAGGTCGGGGCGGACGGCGAGCACCGCGCCGACGGTGAGGGCGGTGATGGCGGCCTCGCCGAGGCCGATGGCGGTGTGCACGCCGACCATCGCCGCGAAGACCTTGCCCAGCGAGACGTCGGCGGTGCCGCCGAGCGCGAACAGCACGGTGAAGACCATGGCGGCGACCGGCACGGAGACCAGGGCGGCGACGAAGGAGGACGCGGTCAGCGAACGCCTGCCGCGCGGCAGGGACCTGGCCAGCAGGCGGAACAGCGGGTAGGCGACGGCCACGGCGACCACGCCGAGCAGGGTGACGTTGGTGCCCAGGGCGGTCAGCCCGCCGTCGGCGAACAGCAGCGCCTGCATCAGCAGCACCACCGTCAGGCAGAGCACAGCGGTGTAGGGGCCGACGAGTATCGCGGCGAGCGCGCCTCCCATCAGGTGCCCGCTGGTGCCCGCGCCCACGGGGAAGTTGAGCATCTGCACGGCGAAGACGAAGGCGGCGACCAGGCCGGCGAGCGGTGTGACCCTCTCGTCCAACTCGCGGCGGGCGCCGCGCAGCGAGACCGCGACGGCCGCGGCGGCGACCACGCCGGTCGCCACGGAGACGGGTGCGTTGAAAAAGCCGTCGGGCACATGCATGGCTGCTCTGCCTCTCCACCTGCGGTCGGACAATCGATCGATGATACCCGTCACCTGCGAACTCTTCGCAAGAGCGAGTGAGTGGCTACCACCGGACGGGGACAGGAGTGTGGGCGCGGCCGGGCTTCCGACCGGGTGGGCGGACGGTCCCGGCGGGCCGGAGGTCGGCCGGGCGCGTGAGGTGGGGAGAACCGGGCACTCGGACGGCAGTCGGATCGCAGGGCGCCCGACCCGGTGTGGGCCAGCTCACTTCGGGTCGGTGGTGACCGCCGCCCCCGATTCACGGTCTTAGGAGGCGACCGGGCGTCCGCCCGAAGAGGAGCATGACGATGTCCACAGCGATCGATCTGACCGTCCAGGCCCGCGTGGTGGCCCGCCCCGCCGCTTTCCCGATCTTCGCGACCCTGCACTACGACAGCCGCGATCCGCTTGCCGTCCAGGTCGTCTTCCCCGCCGAGGTCGCCCTCGACGGCGTGGAGGTGGCGTGGACCTTCGCCCGCTCCCTGCTGGACGAGGCGCAGCGCGGGCCGGTGGGGCACGGCGACGTGCGGCTGTGGCCGCACGGTCCGGACCGCACGATGCTGGAGTTGCAGGCGACGGAGGGCCTGGCGCTGGTGGAGATACCCAGCCGGGAGGTGCGGACGTTCCTCGCGGAGAGCTACCGGCTTGTCTCCGAGGCGGACGAGCACCGGCGGCTGGACGTCGAGCAGAGTCTGGCGCTGCTGCTGCGGGGGGTCTGAGGCGGCCGCAGCGAGCCGCGAGGCACCTGTTCATTTGCCCGGCATCGCCCGCTTGCAGGCAGAGCAACGTGATACAGGTCACAAAACTTCGGCACCGGATCGGGCGACGAAACGTGCATCCGCGGGGTCGTAGGGATGGCGAAGCACAGAGAGACACAAGGCCTGCCCGGCCCGCCGGGAGCGGCCACCGATCCGAGGAGCCACCCATGTCACCGCTGCTGGAGTTCCCCCTTCAGGCCCGGTTGGTCACCCCGCCCGCCACCCGGCGCATCCCCGCCCTGCTCTGCTACGACCGGCACGACCCGCTCGCCGTCCGCGCGGTCTTCCCCGCGCCGCCGGAGCTGGAGGCCCCGGACACGGTGTGGATCTTCGGACGGGAACTGCTGGAAGTCGGGCTGCACGCCCCGGCCGGTATCGGCGACGTCCACGTCCGGCCCTGCGGCCCCGACCGGACCGCCGTGGAGCTGCACGCGCCCGAGGGCATGGCGCTCATCGAGTTCGGCACACTGGAGCTGCGCCGCTTCCTGTGGCGTTCCTACGCCCTGGTGCCCCAAGGGCAGGAGCACCACAACCTGGGCCTGGACCAGGACCTGACCGAGCTGCTTCGCCGGCCGCTCCAGGGCTGACGCCACCCTGGCAAGGGCTGACCCCGCCAGGGGCTGACCCCGCGCGCAGATCCACCGACGCACACCCGGCGCGCACCCCGCGCCGACCGGAACCGTACGCCCCGGACTTCCCGGACTCCCCGGACTCCGCCGCGCCCCGTGACCGCACCGGGCGGCGAACACCCGCGGGTGAACGGCACCGGCACGACTTGCCCGCCGTCGCAGCCACCCGAACCATGGGAGACGTGAGCGACGGCGCATACCTCCGGTTCCCGCACCTGCACGACGACCTGCTCTGCTTCACCGCCGAGGACGACCTCTGGGTGGCCCCGCTCGCCGAGGAGGGCGCCGCACCCGGTCGAGCCTGGCGGCTCACCTCCGACCGCACCCGCCTGGGGCACCCCCGGTTCTCGCCGGACGGACGACGGATCGCCTACACCTCCTGGCGCAGCCTCGACCCGGAGATCCACCTGGTCCCCACCGAGGGCGGCCCTGCACGCCGACTCACACACTGGGGCGCGCCCGACACCCGGGTCTGCGGCTGGACCCCGCCCGAACGGGACGGCCGCAGCGACATCCTGGCCGTGGCCTCCCACGGCCAGCCCTTCTCCTACTTCTCCTGGGCCTACCGGCTGCCCACCGACGGCTGCCCCGGCGGGCGCCTGCCCTGGGGGCCGTGCGCGGACATCGCCGTCGCGGACGACGGAGGCGACCGCCGAACGCTGCTGCTGACCGGACGGCCGCCGCACGAACCCGCCGCGTGGAAGCGCTACCGCGGCGGCGCCACCGGACGACTGTGGCTGCACGGCCGCCGACTGCTGGCCGACCTGGACGGCCACCTGGAGTGCCCGATGCCGGTCCGCTCCGGCGGCCGGCTGCGGATCGCCTTCCTCTCCGACCACGAGGGCGTCGGCAACCTGTACTCCTGCCTGCCCGACGGCTCGGACCTGCGGCGGCACACCGACCACGCCGACTTCTACGCCCGCAGCGCCGCCACCGACGGCCACCGCGTCGTCTACCAGTGCGCCGGCGAGCTGTGGCTGGTCGACGACCTGGGTCCGGGCGCCCCGGCCCGGCGGCTGGCGGTGCGGCTGGGCGGTCCGCGCGCCGGGCGGCGCGGCTACCAGGTGCCGGCCGCAGCGCACCTGGACTCGCTCGCCGTGGACTCCACCGGGCGGGCCAGTGCGGTGTGCGTACGCGGCAGCCTCTACTGGCTTACGCACCGGGACGGCCCGGCCCGCGTCATCAGCGACACCCCGGGGGTGCGGGTGCGGATGCCGGAGATGCTCGGCTCGACCGGCTGGATCGCCTACGTCACCGACGCCGACGGCGACGACGCCCTGGAGATCGCCCAGCTCCCGCGGGCCAGCGGCAGCCGGGCGGTCCGGCGGCTGGCAGCCGGGCGGCTCGGGCGGGTGCACGAACTGGTGGCGTCACCGGACGGCGGCACACTCGCGGTCGCCTCGCACGACGGCCGTCTGCTGCTGGTCGACACCGCCGCGGCCCTGGAGGAACCGGCCGACGGCCCGGAGGCGGGGGTCGAGGCCGCCGGGACGCCCGACCCCGGGACGCCGGAGACCGGGACGCCGGCGAGCGAGCCGGGTGGCCGCGGCCCGCACGCCGCGCCGGCGGAGGTGGCCGTCGCGCCGGCGGAGGTGGCCGCCGCGCCGGCGGAGGTGGCCGAGCTGGTCCGCTCGGACAACGGCCCCGTGCGCGACCTGGCGTTCTCCCCCGACTCCGGCTGGCTGGCGTGGGCGCACCCGGGCATCGGCCGCTCACTGCGCCAGATCCGGATCGCCAGGCTCGCCGACCGTACCGTCCTGGACGTCACCGGCGGCCGGTTCGAGGACGAGCAGCCCGTCTTCACCCGGGACGGCCGCTACCTGGCGTTCCTGTCCTGGCGCGGCTTCGACCCGGTGTACGACGTGCACACCGGCGACCTGTCCTTCCCGCTGGGCTGCCGCCCCTACCTGGTACCGCTGTCCTCGGCGACCCCGTCCCCGTTCGCCCTCTCCCCGGAGGGCCGCCCGGCGGCGGGCGGCCTGGACCCGCAGACCCTCGACGAGGGCGGCGGCGAGGACGGCCCGGTGACGGTCGAGGCGGAGGGACTCGCCAGCCGGGTCACCCCGTTCCCGGTGACGGCGTCCAAGTACTCCGCACTGCGCCCGGTCGCCGGCGGCGGACTGATCTGGCTGCGCTACCCCATCTCCGGCGCGCTCGGTGAGACCTTCGCCAATCCGGCCGACACCTCAGGGCGGCCCACCCTGGAGCACTTCGACCTGGTGACCTCCCGCCGCACCGAACTCAGCAGCGACGCCGAGTGGTTCGAGGTCAGCGGCGACGGGACCCGGCTGGTGCTCAACGACGAGGGCGACCTGACCGCAGTGCCCTCCGGTGAGCCCGCCGACTCCGACACCACGGTGGCGATCGACCTGCGGCGCGTCCTGCACGAGGTGGACCCGGCCTCCGAGTGGCGGCAGTCCTACGAGGAGGCCGGACGCATCATCCGCGCCTACTTCTGGGAGCCGTCGATGTGCGGCATCGACTGGGACGCGGTGCTGGCGCAGTACCGGCCGCTGGTCGAACGGGTCGCATCCCCGGACGAGTTCGCCGACCTGCTGCGGGAGGTGCTGGGCGAGCTGGGCACCTCGCACGCCTACGTCACCCCCGCCCGGCGCAACGAGGGACCGCCGCACTACCAGCGGCCCGTCGGGCTGCTCGGCGCCGACCTCACCCACACCCGCGACGGCGAGTGGCAGCTGTCGCGCATCCTTCCGGGCGACTCCTCCGACTCGCGGGCCCGGTCGCCGCTGGCCGGCTCCGGCATCCGCGAGGGCGCGGTGCTCACCCACGTCGACGGCCGGCCCGTCGACCCGGTGGCCGGACCGGCCCGGCTGCTGGCCGGGGCCGGCGGCACCACCGTGGAGCTGACGTTCCGGTCGGCGGACGGCGACGGGCCGCTGCGGCGCGTCGCGATCGTGCCGCTGGTCGACGACCGGCCGCTGCGCTACCAGGACTGGGTCGCCCGACGGCGCAGCGCCGTAAGGGAGTTGAGCGACGGCAGGTGCGGCTACCTGCACATCCCCGACATGGGCGGCTCCGGTTGGGCGCAGTTCAACCGGGACCTGCGCATGGAGGTGTCCCGGCCGGCGCTCATCGTCGACGTGCGGGGCAACGCGGGCGGCAACATCAGCGAGTTGGTGATCGAGAAGCTGACGCGCACGATCCTCGGCTGGGACCTCACCCGCAACGCCCAGCCGGTGTCGTACACCGGCAACGCGCCCCGGGGCCCGGTCGTCGCGCTCGCCGACGAAGCGACCTCCTCCGACGGCGACATGATCACCGCCGCGTTCCGCCTCCTGGGCCTGGGCCCGGTGGTCGGCGCCCGGACCTGGGGCGGCGTGGTCGGCATGACGGGCCGTCACCGACTGGGCGACGGCACGGTGATCACCGTGCCGATGAACGCCGCCTGGTTCGAGGAGTACGGCTGGGACGTCGAGAACCACGGCGTGGACCCCGACATCGAGACGCTGCGCACGCCCGTGGACTGGGCGGAGGGCCGCCTGGTGGTGCTCAGCACCGCCGTGCGCACCGCTCTGGACCTGCTGGAGCGCCACCCGGCGCACACCCCTCCCGACTACCGCTCGGTCCCCGACCGCCGCCGCCCCACCCTGCCGCCCCGCGGCGGACACGAGCGGTGAACACGAGCGGCGGACACGGACAGTAGTCGTCCGGAATGCGAAGTATGTCGGACCGTGTCAGTCTGATCGAGGCGAAACCGCCCCCCAGACGATGGAGAGAGAACCCCATGGGTATGGCAGACCAGTTCAAGGACAAGGCGCAGGAAGCGGCCCAGAAGGCCAAGGACGCGATGCAGGACCGCGACAAGAAGACGTCGAAGGAAACCCCCGACCAGGACCGGGACCGGGAGCAGAAGCGCACCAAGCCGGGCCGGCGGGACATGACGCAGGAGGCGCGCGAGCGCGCCAACGACACCCGCGAGCGCTACCAGCGCTGACACCACCGCGCGGGGCGCACCCCTCAACGGGGTGCGCCCCGCGCGGCGTTGCGCGGTCCGCCCGGACCCGTGGGCCGGACGGCCGTCCGGTCGGCGCGGACGGGTCAGAGTCGGCCGCGCTCCCGTTCGTCCGCTTCTCCGCCCGCGCCGACCAGTCCTCGCCGGGCCCCGCCGGCCGCCGCCAGCCGCGGTTCCATCCGTGCCACCTCGCGCTGCCCGACCAGCCCGAGCAGCGGCGGCAGGTAGCCGCGGACGGCCTGCATGCCGCGCAACCACCCCTGCGCGTACACGTGGTGGCTGCGGCGCTCCACGCCGGCGACGATCCGGTCCACCGCAGGGCCCAGCGGATAGGTGCGGTTGGCCGGCCACGGCAGGCGGCGGCGCACGTCCCGCAGCACCTCGTCCCGGTCGGCGCCGCGCACCATGTCGGTGTCGGTCCAGCTCAGGTAGCACACACCGACCCGCACACCCTTGTGGCCGACCTCCGCGCGCAGGCCGTGCGCGAACGCCTCCACGCCGGACTTCGACGCGCAGTACGCCGTCATCATCGGGGCCGCGGTGATCGCGGCGAGCGAGGCGACCTGGAGCAGGTAGCCGCGGGAAGCGGTGAGCAGCGGCAGGAAGGCGCGGGCGGTGACCGCGCTGCCGATCAGGTTGACCTCGATGACGCGGCGCCAGGCGTCAGGGTCGGTGTCGGTGAACGGGCCTCCCTGGGCGACCCCGGCGTTGGCGACGACCACGTCGACCTTGCCGAAGCGCTCCCCGACCTCCCGCGCCACCTCGGTCATCGCCACGTGGTCGGTGACGTCGGCGTGCCAGTGCGCGGCGTCGCCGGGCAGCGACCCGGCGACCTTCTTCAGCTCGTCGGGTTCCAGTCCCACCAGCGCGAGGCGGGCGCCGCGCGCCGCGAGCCGCCGGGCCAGCAGCTCCCCGACGCCGCGGGCGCCGCCGGTGACCACCACGACCTGGCCGTCCAGGTCGTGCCGGGTCATGACCGCCCCCTCAGGGTCTGGAGCCGGCCGGGGCGTTTCACGTGGTCCTCGACGAGGTCGCGCAGCACGTCGGCCACCCGGTCGGGTGCCTCGATCGGCGTCATGTGGCCCAGGCCCTCCAGTTCGTGCAGCGAGGTGCAGTGCGGCAGCGCCTCGGCGAGTTCACGGGCGTGCAGCGACGGGGTGAGGCGGTCGCGGGTGCCGGCGACGACGGCGGTCGGTGCCGTCAGGCCGGGCAGCTTCGCCGACAGGTCGAGCGCGCCGAGCACCGCGCCCCACGACGCCCGGACCGGCCGGGGGCAGGCGTGCACGATGCGGGCGCACGCCTCTACCTGCTCGGGTGAGGCGCCCGGCCCCATCGTGCCGTAGTGCAGGGCCCGCCGGGACAGGGCGGTCACCGGCCCCATCGGGGCCCTGGACCCCATGAGCAGCCGGTGGGCCCGGGTCCGCGCCGCGAGACCGCGGAACGGCAGCACCCGGGCCTCACCGAGCAGCCGTCGCGCACCGGTGCTGCACAGCATCAGCGCGGCGCCGTGCTGCGCGAGCTGCGGCCGGCCGGCGGCGGCCATGATGGTCATGGCGCCCATGGAGTGGCCGCCGACGACCGCCGGGGTGCCGTCCTCCAGGGTTGCCTCGAGCACCGCGCACAGGTCGTCGGCCAGCGCGTAGGTGCTGTACCCGCAGGCTTCGGGCGCCGGGGAGCGGCCGTGGCCGCGCTGGTCGTACAGCACCACCCGGTGGCCGTCCTCGACGAGCCGCCGGGCGACGGGCGCCCAGAACGCGGTGGAGCAGGTCCAGCCGTGGGCGAGCACCACCGAGGGGCCGTCCTCCGGGCCGTGCACCTCGGTGTGCAGGCGGGAGCCGTCCGGTGACACCGCGGTCAGCACCCGGGACGGTTCGAGCGGCGCGTACACGCCGGTCACGGTGCGCTTTCGGCGGCTCATGCGGCAGCCTCTCCTTCGGTTGCGGCCCCGGCCCGCGCGGCCGGGGCGGTGGCTCGGGCTTCGGGTGCGCGCAGCACCCGGTACTCCTCCAGCCGGATGCTGCGGGTCGCCCTGCGGAACTCCGCGGTGGTGCCCGGCCAGACGGTGGTGTTGCGCCCGTTGGCGTCCAGGTACCAGCTGTCGCAGCCGCCGGTGTTCCACACGGTGCGCTTCATGCGCTCCTGGAGGTGGACGTTCCAGGTGCGGACCGCTTCGGGCCTGGCGTCCAGCGCGGCCCGGCCCCCGAGCATGTCCAGCTGCCTGACGTAGTCGGTCAGGTAGGCGAGTTGGGCCTCGATCATCAGGATCATCGAGCTGTTGCCGAGTCCGGTGTTGGGCCCGATGACGGTGAGGAAGTTGGGGAAGCCGGCGGCGCTGGCGCCGCGCAGCGACTCCATGCCGTCCTTCCACGCCTCGGCCAGCGTCGTGCCGTCGGCGCCCTTCACCTTGCGGGCGATGGGCATGTCGGTGACGTGGAAGCCGGTGCCGAAGACGATGGCGTCGACCTCGGCGGTGGTGCCGTCGGCGGCCACCACGGTGCTGCCGCGGACCTCGGCGAGCCGGGAGGCGACCAGGTCCACGTTGTCCTGGGCCAGCGCCGGATAGAAGCTGTTGGACAGCAGGATGCGCTTGCAGCCGATGCGGTAGTCGGGGGTGAGCTTGCGCCGGGTCTCGGAGTCCGTGATCGCCCGCCGCATGTGGCGGGCCGCGAGCCGCTGCACCAGGCCGAGCCGCTCGGGGTGCTTGGTGAAGGCGCTGACCTGGAGTTCCCGCACGGCCCACAGCACCTGCCGACGCAGCGCACCCGTCACCGGCAGCCTGGTGTGCAGCCACCGCTCGGGTCCGCTGATCGGCCGGTCCACCCGCGGCATGACCCACGCGGGGGTGCGCTGGAACAGGGTGAGGCGGCCGACCTCCGGCTGGATCGCCGGCACGATCTGGATGGCGGACGCGCCCGTCCCGACCATGGCCACGCGCTTGCCGCGCAGGTCGAAGTCGTGCTCCCAGCGGGCGGAGTGGAAGACCCGGCCGGGGAAGCCGTCGAGGCCGGGGATGTCGGGGATCTTGGCGTCGGAGAGCGGGCCGGTTGCGGAGACCACCACGTCGGCGGTGAGCGGGCCCTGGCTGGTGGTGATGTTCCACCGCAACTCGTCACCGTCCCAGGTGAGTTGCTGCACGTCGCAGTTGAGCCGCAGGTGCGGGCGCAGCCCGAAGGTGTCGGTGACCCGCTCCAGGTAGGCCCGGATGTGGGGCTGCCCGGAGAAGCTGCGCGGCCACTCGGGGTTGGGGGCGAACGAGAACGAGTAGAGGTGCGACGGCACGTCGCACGCGCACCCCGGGTACGTGTTGTCGTGCCAGGTGCCTCCCACCGCCTCCCTGCGCTCCAGGACCACGAAGTCCGTGACGCCGCTCCGGCGCAGTTGCACTGCCGCGCCCAGACCGCCGAATCCGGACCCGATCACCGCCACCCGCACGTGCTCCCGCGCACGCTCGTGCTCGGTCATGCCGCCTCCCGAGGCCTACGAAACCATGCCAGCAATCACTGGCACATTTGCAGCGTAGGGCAGGCACGTACTCGTGGGTAGAGGGCGCGGGCGCAAAAGTTACCGGCGGTTGCACCCGGCGTGCCGGTGTGCGATCCGGCATAGGGTGGCGGAGTGGGGACTTCCGACACGTACACCGGCCAGGGCGGCAACCAGGACCAGCAGCCGCAACCGGACTCACACGCACCCGAGCCGGACCGCGCCGACGCGGCCGACGGCGCGGACGGCGCGGACGGCGCGGACGGCGGTCGTGGCAGGAACGCTGGCAGCGACGGCGACGGCGGCGATGGCGGCATCGACGGCGGTGGCGGTCCGGAGGAGGGGCGCGAGTACCGGGCGGCGGAGCTGGCCGAGGCGGCCGGCATCACCACCCGCACCCTGCGCTTCTACCGGGAGCGCCGGCTGCTGCCTCCGCCCCGGCGGTCCGGCCGCGTCGCCTGGTACAACGGCCACCACCTGGCCCGGCTGCGCAGCATCAACGCCCTGCTCGCCCGCGGGCACACCCTGGGCGGCATCGCCGACCTGCTCGCCGCCTTCGAGAAGGGCCGCGACTCGCGCAGCACCGCGGAACTGCTCGGCATGGACGAGGCGCTGACCCCGCCGTTCTCCCAGGAGGAACCCGTCCGCCTCACCCCGGAGGAACTGGCGGCGTACTTCCCCGGGCACGAGTCGGCGCAGAACCTGTCCACCTCCCTGGAACTGGGCTACCTCGCGGTGCAGGGGGACGACCTGGTGCACGTCAGCCGGCGCCTGCTGGAGGCCTCGTCGGCCCTCGTCCACCAGGGCGTCCCGCTGGCCGCCGTACTCGACGCCGGACGGGACGTGCGCGCCCACGTCGAGGCCATCGCCGACACCTTCGCGGAGCTGATCGGCACCCATCTGCTGGCCTCCGACCGCGACCCCGAACTGATCGCCCAGGCCGCCGAGCGGCTGCGCCCGTACACCAAGCAGGTGGTCGACGCGGAGCTGTCGATGGCGCTGGACCGCAAGGTCCGCACCGCGCTCGAAGCCTGGCTGCGCGCCCGCCGCCTGGGCGGCCCGGGGACGGAGGCGGACCCGGAATCCACCTGACGGCCCCGCCCTCCTGCCCGTCCCCCTCGGCACCCCCTCTCCCGTCCCTCCCGGACCCCAGCTCAGGAGCAGTCGCATGGAACCCCTGCGCATCGGCGTGCTCGGCGCGTCCCGCATAGCCGCGAGCGCCCTCGTCGCACCGGCCCGCCTCATCGGGCACCGCCTCGTCGCGGTCGCCGCCCGCGACCGCAGCCGGGCGGAGGCCTTCGCCGCCCGGCACGGCGTGGAGCGGGCCCTCGGCTCCTACGCCGAACTGATCGCCGACCCGGAGGTGGAGGTCGTCTACAACCCGCTGGCGAACGGCCTGCACGGCCCGTGGAACCTGGCCGCGGTGCGGGCGGGCAAGCACGTCCTGACGGAGAAGCCGTTCGCCTCCAACGCCGAGGAGGCCGCCGAGGTGCGCGACGCCGCCGAGAAGGCCGGGGTCACGGTCCTGGAGGGCTTCCACTACCACTTCCACCCGGTCAACCAGCGGCTGCACGCCGTGCTCGCCTCCGGTGAGCTGGGCGAACTCCGCGAGGTGCGGGTCGCGTTGCGCATCCCCGCACCGGACGACAACGACCCGCGCTGGTCGCTGGAGCTGGCCGGCGGCGCGCTCATGGACCTGGGCTGCTACGGCCTGCACGTGGCCCGCCGGCTCGCCCCGTGGGGCGGCGGCGCCCCCCGCGTCGTGGCCGCACGCGCCGGCGAACGGGCCGGACGGCCGGGCGTCGACGAATGGCTCGACGCCGACCTGGTCTACCCCGGCGGCGCCACCGCGTCGGCCCGCTGCCACATGGCGGCCGACGCCGTCGAGTGGGAGCTGCACGTCACCGGGTCGCGTGGCGAGGCCACGGTCCACAACTTCATCCAGCCGGACCTGGACGACCGCCTGGAGGTCACCACCGAGGCCGGAACCCGCGTGGAGGAGACCGGCCGCCGCCCCACGTACGCGCACCAGTTGGACGCCCTCGCCGCGCACCTGCGCGAAGGCGTCCCGCTGCCCCTCGACACCGACGACGCCGTGGACACCATGGCACTCATCGACGACTGCTACCGCGCCGCCGGCCTGCCACCCCGCCCCCGCCTCACCACCTAATGGGAGCTACCGGGTGAGCCGCGCTGGCAGACTCGGTGCCTGGTAGCCGCCGGTGAGT
>NZ_JASKMT010000024.1 GCF_030124175.1 Streptomyces sp. 549
CGGCGACCGTGGCACCCGCTGAGCCCTCAGAGCACGCGGCGCCCGCGAAGCCGACTGCCGGGGGCGGCAGGCGTGGGCACGCCGTCGGTGGGCAGCTCCGGCAGGCTGCCGCCCAGCAGGCCGAGGACCAGCTCCAGCACCGCGCCGAGCGCGTCGGTGAGCGCGGTGACGATCGAGGACGGATCGTTCGCGGCGGCGGCCTCCACCAGTGCGTCGACCTTCTTCTGCAGGTCGGCGGCGGACTTGGACACGTCCGCGCCGGGGGCGGCGGCCCGCCGGGCGTCGGCGGCCGGCGCCTGCTCCTGGACCGCGTCCAGCGCGGTCCGCACGGCTGCCTGGTGCTTCGCGGCCTCCTCGGCCGTCAGCTTTCCGCCGTCGGCCTTCAGCACGGCGTCGAACAGGTGGGACACGGGGGTGAGCACCCCGCCGGCCTGGCTCATGGCCCGCACCTGGCCGGCCAGGGCCTCATCCGCGGGCAGGGGGGCGGCGGGGGCCTCCGCCGTGGTGGACTCGGCGCGTGCCATCGCGGGGGTCGCGGCGACCGCCGTTCCGATGGTGCCGAACGCCAGCGCGCCGGCCATGGCGGCCGCGACAGCGGCGGAAGCGGTCATGTTGCTGCGCATGGGAAGGATTCCTCCGAAAAGCTGCGGGTGGGGACGTGCTCCACTTTTCGAGACATGACAACTTTCCGCAACCGCACGCTCACGTACGGTGGCAACCGGGTGAGCGGGACCCGGGCACGGCGCGGGCAGCGGCCCGGTTAGGGTTCCGCTCATGACAGTTCCTCAGCAGCCGCAGCACTTCGGTCCGGGGCACGGCGGTGGCTGGCCCGGCAACGAACTGGAGGAGACCCTCGCCGCCTCCCTGGGCGTGCCCGAGGCAGGTGGCCGGCTGCTGGAGGTGCTGGGACGCAGCAGCCTGTGGGTGCCGCTGCCCGAGGGTGGCGGTCCGGGCAGCCCGAGCATCGACCTGCCCACCGTGCAGCTGGAGGACGGGCCCTACGTTCCCGTGTACAGCTCCGAGCAGCAGTTCCTGGAGTGCGTGCGGGTGCGCATGCCGTTCGCCGTGGTGCCCGCCCGCGAGTTCGCCCGCGGCCTGCCGCCGCAGATCGGCATCGTCGTCAACCCCGAGGGAACGGTCGGCATGCCGCTGCCGCCCGAGGCGGTGGCCGAGCTGTGCCGCGACGGCGGCCTGGAGCGGCTGCCCGGTGCGCCCAGCGGGGCCCGGATGCGGCTGTTCGAACCCGACTGGCAGGACGACCCGCTGGAGTTCCTGGGCGCCGCCGTGGAGGAGTTCGCCGCGCTGCCGCAGGTGCGGACCGCCCGCCGGGGGCTCGCCAGCGCCGAGGGCGACCCGCCGGCGCTGTTCGTGGGCGTGGAGCTGGACGTGATCGACCCCGAGACCCGCCAGGCCGTGCACGACGCCCTGGGTCGCGCCCTGGGCCGGGCGCCGGTGAAGTGGCCGGTGCAGCTGGTGCTGCTGGACGCCGCGCACGACCCGGTCGTGGACTGGATGCGGGAGTGCGTCCGCACCTTCTACACCCGTGCACCCTCCGCCTGAGCGCACCCGGATCGCCCGGCCCGCCCGGAGTTGTGCCGGTGGCTGCCGACGGGTCGGTTTCGGAAAGGGCTGCCCGCAGAACCACCCGCAACGCGACATGTCTCCCCTGCGCGTCAGGGACCGCCGATCCGGCCCTGCGCCCCGGCCACATGCTGCATGGGTCGTCACGGCAGGCCCCACGGCACGACCGCACCCCTGTGCGGCGTCAGGCAGCCCCCGCTCATCGTCCCCCCACTGCGCCTCGGCGTGCGATGTCCCAGCAGGTCAGCGGGTGGGACATCCCAGGACGGCGTCACTTCCGTGCCAACCGTGGCCGAGCGTCGCACCGACCCCGCAGGCTCGTTGCGGAGCCGGCCGGCGCGGTCGGCTCCGACCACCGCACGTCAATCGAGGGGAACAGCATGCGAGCTCTCACGAAGGCACTCGTCAGTGCCACCGCCGCGGTCGGGATCGCCGCTGGCGGGCTGGCCACCGCGGGCACGGCCATGGCGGCTCCCGCCCCGGCTCAGCAGCAGGCGGCGAGCGCCGACGCCGTCGCACCGCTCGCCGTGGTCAACCTGGGACTGAGCACCGCAGAGGCCAAGAAGGTCCAGGACTGGCTGAAGCGGTACCACGGCTACAACGGCGCCAGGGACGGACAGCTGGGCACCAACAGCTGGAAGGCGTTCCAGCGCGGCCTCGCGAAGCACCACGGCTACCAGGACAAGATCGACGGCATCGTCGGCCCCAACACGGTGAAGGCGTTGCAGCGCATGCTCAAGAAGCACTGGAACTACAACGGCGCCATCGACGGCATCGCCGGATCGGGGACCCAGGCCGCGTTCAAGCGGTTCGCCAACGGAAACCCCACCTGAGCAACTGCCCGACCGCTCCCACCACACGCGCCGCGGCCCGTCCCCCCCGTAAGGGTGGGGACGGGCCGCGTGCCTGTGCCGGCGGTGGTCGTCTGCCCGCATCGGGAAAGCACAGAGAGCACCGACAGGGCCAAGCTGAGTACCCGTGCTCATTCCTGCCGAGTAGGTGGTTGAGTACCCGCAGCGCTGCCGTCCCCGCCTCGTAAGCTGGTTGGATGTCGACGGCGGGGTGCAGACGCGTGCCCTGGGCAGTGACCGAAGTCGAGAAGGGCGGCCAGGGTGAGCGCGGGTGAGAGCGTGGAGCAGCTGCTGCGCCAGGTGGCACCGGGCCGGTACGACACCTACGAGGAACTGCTGCGCCGGCTCGCGTCCGGGCAGGTCTGGATGCTGCTGTGGCACGGCCGCCCCGGCGCCCCCGACGCGCAGTACGGGAACATGGAGGTCGGCGGGCACGGCTACGCGCCCTGCGTGACGTCCGCCCAGGAGCTGGCCGCCTCCGGCTGGAACCGTGCCCACGAGGTCGTCACCGGCCGTGACGTGGCGGCCGCGCTCTACCCCGACCGCTGGGGGCTGTGGCTCAACCCGCACGTGCCCGGCGGCGGCGTCGGGGTGCCCTGGCTGGACCTTCGCCGCATGGCGGGCGGCCTGGAGCGGCTGCCGGCCGGCCCGCTGCGGATCAGCGAACCCGCGCTGGAGATCCCGCACTTCTACGCCCAGCTCATGCACAACGCGCAGCGCACCCCCGCGGTGCGCAGCCTGCGCCGGGCGTGGGTGCAGCCCGCGCTGGGGGTGGCGTACCTGGTCATCGGCCTCGACCTGTACGACACCGGCCGCCCGGCGGTGGACTCGGTGCGCTCGATGATGGAGCAGTCCGTCGCGGCCGTGCCCGACGGCCTGCCCGTGTCGACGGTCGCGATGTCCGACGACTACGACCCGGTCGCGATGTGGCTGCGCGCCAACTCCCGTCCGTTCTTCGACCGCGACGCGCACGGTCCGGCACCGGCCGCGGCACCCGGTTACGGATACGGCTACCCGCGGGCGTACTGACATCACGGCAGGTAGCGGACGCGCGCGATCCGATTGCGGGGTATTGCCCGCTTAACCGCCAACTCCCGTCAGCAGCAGGGTCTCAGCTCGGTATCACCGACATGCGGACGGTTCACACCTCTGTCTGTACACGGCTAATGTTCGGGCGACCAATGTCGGCACCACCACATCACCCCCGAGGTGGACCATGCGAATGAAGAGTTCCAGGGTCGTTCAGACGATCGCGGCCACCCTCGCGGTGGGTGTGATCGCCACTGGATGCAGCAGCGAGCGCGACGGAGAGGCCAGCAACGACAAGCCCTTCGTCTTCGGCGCCGCGGGCGACCCGGCCTCTCTCGACCCGTCCCTCGCCAGTGACGGCGAGACCTACCGCGTCACCCGCCAGGCGTTCGAGGCCCTGCTGGAGCACGAGTCCGGCGGCAGCGAGATCGTCGGCGGCCTGGCCGAGGAGTGGTCCAGCAACGACGCCGGCACCGAGTGGACGTTCAACCTGCGCAAGGGCGTCAAGTTCCACGACGGTGAGGACCTCAACGCCGCGGCCGTCTGCAAGAACTACGACCGCTGGTACAACTGGGAGGGCACCTACCAGCTCGACGCCCTGTCGTACTACTGGCAGAAGGTCTTCGGCGGTTTCGCGAAGAACGAGAACAAGGACATCCCCGAGAGCAACTACGACGGTTGCACCGCCGAGGACGACTCCACCGTCGTCATCAAGGTGAAGAAGGCGACCGCGAACCTCCCGGGCGGCTTCTCGCTCCAGGCGCTGGCCATCCACTCGCCGAAGTCGATCGACGCCTACGACAAGGACAAGGCGTCCGGCAAGGGCGACTCGATCAGCTACCCGAAGTACAGCCAGGAGGCCGGCACGGTCGCCGGTACCGGCCCGTTCAAGATCTCCTCCTGGAACAAGGGCAACAAGGAAGTCACCCTCGAGAAGTTCGACGACTACTGGGGTGACAAGGCGGGTGTCGGCAAGCTCGTCTTCCGCACCATCGACGAGGAGGCCGCCCGCCGCCAGGCGCTGCAGGCCGGCAACATCCAGGGCTACGACCTGGTCGCCCCGTCGGACGTCGCCACGCTGGAGAAGGACGGCTTCCAGGTCCCGGTCCGCGACGTCTTCAACATCTTCTACCTGGCGTTCACGGAGGAGGCCAACAAGGCCTTCGCCAAGAAGGACGTGAGGCAGGCGATCGCGCACGCGATCGACCGCAAGAACATCGTGGACACCCAGCTGCCCGACGGCGGCAAGGTCGCGACCCAGTTCATGCCGGACACCATCGACGGCTTCTCGGACAAGGTCACCACCTACGACCACGACCCGAAGAAGGCCAAGGACCTGCTCGCCAAGGCCGGTGAGGAGAACCTGAAGGTCAACTTCTGCTACCCGACCGAGGTCACCCGCCCGTACATGCCGGCCCCGGCCGACATGTTCGAGATCATGAAGGCCGACCTGGAGAAGGCCGGCGTCTCGGTCACCCCGAAGCCGATGAAGTGGACCCCGGACTACATCGACACCACCCGCGACGGTGGATGCGAGATGTACCTGCTCGGCTGGACCGGTGACTTCAACGACGGCTACAACTTCATCGGCACCTGGTTCGGCGGCTACCAGAAGGAGTGGGGCTTCCGCGACGACAAGGTCTTCGACGCGGTGAAGGAAGCAGGCTCCGAGCCGGTCACGGAGAAGCGGGTCGAGCTCTACAAGAAGGCCAACGAGGTCATCATGGACTACCTCCCCGGTGTCCCGATCTCCTCGTCGCCGCCCTCGATCGCCTTCGCCAAGAACGTCAACCCGCCGGAGGTCTCCCCGCTGACGCAGGAGAACTTCGCCGAGGCCTCGTTCAAGTAGCACGCACTCGCGCAGGGTCCGCCCGGCCACAGCACGACCGTGGCCGGGCGGACCTGCCCATGAATGAAGAAAGGGGCATCGCGGGGTGTTGCGTCTCGTCGTCCGAAGACTGCTGCAACTCGTTCCCACCCTGCTCGGCCTGTCGGTTCTGCTCTTCCTGTGGCTGAACCGGCTTCCCGGCGGCCCGGCGGCAGCGATGCTGGGTGAGCGGGCCACCGCCGAGGACAAGGCACGCATCGAGGCCGCACTCGGCCTCGACCAGCCGGTGTGGGTGCAGTACGGCAGATTCCTCAAGCGCCTGTCCGAACTGGACCTGGGCACGTCCTCGCAGACCGGCCAGCCGGTGCTGGAGGAGTTCACCCGGCGTTTCCCCGCCACGGTCGAACTCGGTGTCACCGCCATGATCATCGCGATCGCCGTCGGCATCCCGCTGGGCTACTTCGCCGCCCGGCGCCGCGGCAGCTGGCTCGACGTGAGCGCGGTGTCCGGCTCGCTGCTGGGCATCTGCATCCCGGTGTTCTTCCTCGCCTTCATCCTGAAGGCGATCTTCGCCGTCCAGCTCCACTGGTTCCCCAGCGACGGACGGCAGAGCACCGGCATCAACGCCACCGAGGTCACCGGGTTCTACACCCTGGACGGGCTGCTCACCGGCGAGTTCGACGCGACCTGGGACGCGCTGATGCACCTGGTGCTGCCCGCGCTGGCGCTCGCCTCGATCCCGCTGGCGATCATCACGCGCATGACCCGGGCCAGCGTGCTGGAGGTGCTCGGCGAGGACTACGTCCGCACCGCCGAGGCCAAGGGCCTCAAGCAGTCCGTGGTGCGGGTGCGGCACGTGCTGCGCAACGCCCTGCTGCCCGTGGTCACCGCCATCGGCCTGATGACCGGCGGTCTGCTTTCCGGAGCGGTCCTCACCGAGTCGGTCTTCGCCTTCGGCGGTATCGGCTCCTTCATCCGAACCGCCATCGACGCCCGGGACTACCCGGTGCTGGTCGGATTCATCATGTTCATCGCGATGACGTACGTGTTCATCAACCTGCTGGTTGACATCGCGTACAGCGTCATCGATCCGAGAGTGCGGGTGCACTGATGAGCCTCACGTCCAAGAAGACGGACAAGATCGACCGGCTCGCCGAGCTCACCGCACAGTCGGAGTCCACCACCGGCGCCAGCCTGTGGGTGGTGGCGATGCGCCGCCTGAGGACCAGCAAGATGGCCCTCGTCGGCGCCTGCGTCATCGGCGTGTTCGTGATCCTCGCGGTCATCGGCCCGTGGATAGCCCCCTACGACCCGGCGCAGATGTGGCGCGGCGAGGTGTTCCGCAACCGCGGCATATTCATCGGCCCGCGCGCGGAGAACTGGCTCGGCCTGGACCACCTGGGACGGGACGTCTACTCCCGCATGCTGGTCGGCGCCCGGCAGACGCTGCTGGTCGGTGTCGTCGCGACGCTGCTCGGCTTCACGATCGGCGCGCTCATCGGCGGTGCCTCCGGTGCCGCACTGACCCTGGGCGGACGGATCGGCCAGCGGGTCGACGCCGTCATCATGCGGTTCATCGACATGATGCTGGCCCTGCCCTCCCTGCTGCTCGCGGTCAGCATCGCCGCGGTGCTCGGCCAGAGCCTCACCACCGTCATGATCGCGGTGGGTGTCGTGCAGATCCCCGTCTTCGCCCGCCTGCTGCGCGGTGCGATGCTGGCCCAGGGCAACTCCGACTACGTGCTCGCCGCCAAGGCGCTCGGCGTGCGCAAGCGCCGGATCGTGCTGTCGCAGATCCTGCCCAACTCGCTCAGCCCGGTCATCGTCCAGGCCACCCTGAGCCTGGCCACCGCCATCATCGAGGCCGCCGCCCTGTCCTACCTGGGACTGGGCAACCCGGACGCGTCCGTGCCCGAGTGGGGCGTCATGCTCGCCCAGGCGCAGACGTTCTTCGACACCGCCCCGATGCTCGCGGTCTACCCCGCGGTCGGCATCATCATCACCGCTCTCGGCTTCACCCTGCTCGGCGAGGCCATGCGGGAAGCCCTCGACCCGAAACTGCGGAGCTGATGTCATGTCGCTGCTTTCCGTGGACGAACTGACCGTCACCTTCACCGGGCGCGGGCACCGCGACGTGCGTGCCGTCTCCGGCGTCTCCTTCTCCGTCGACCAGGGCCAAGTGGTGGGCCTGGTCGGGGAGTCGGGGTGCGGCAAGAGCGTCACCTCGCTGGCCCTGATGGGTCTGCTGCCCAGCCGCGGCACCACCGTCGGCGGCCGGGCCGACTTCGACGGCACCGACCTGTTCTCCCTGAGCAAGGCGCGGATGCGGGACCTTCGCGGCTCCCAGCTCGCGATGATCTTCCAGGACCCGCTGTCCTCGCTGAACCCGGTGGTCCCCATCGGGGTGCAGGTCACCGAGATCCTGGCCAGGCACCGCGGCATGAAGGGGGAGGCGGCCCGCAAGGAGGCCGCCTCGCTGCTGGAGCGGGTCGGCATTCCTGACCCGACGCGGCGCCTCAAGGAGTACCCGCACCAGCTCTCCGGCGGCATGCGGCAGCGCGCCCTGATCGCCATGGCGGTCGCCTGCGCGCCCCGCCTGCTGATCGCCGACGAGCCGACCACCGCGCTGGACGTCACCATCCAGGCGCAGATCCTGGAACTGCTCAAGGAGCTCGTCGACCAGGAGGGCACCGCCCTGCTGATGATCACCCACGACCTGGGGGTCGTCGCCGGGCTCTGCGACCAGGTGAACGTGCTCTACGCCGGCAAGGTCGTCGAGTCGGCCGAGCGCCGGCCGCTGTTCGCGCACCCCACCCACCCCTACGCGCACGGCCTGCTGGGGTCGATCCCCCGGCTGGACGCGCCGCGCGGTGAGCCGCTGAACCCCATCCGCGGTTCCATCAACGACCAGATCGCCTGGGCCGACGGCTGCGCCTTCGCGCCCCGCTGCGACTTCTACACCCTGGAGTGCCTCGAGGGCACGCCGGCACTGACCGAACCGCGGGCCGCCGGCCACCAGGTCCGATGCGTCAACCCGGTGATGCCGCAGCGCGACACCGGCCTGGAGAAGACGGAGGCCGGCACATGAGCCTGCTCGAACTGAACGGGGTGAAGGTCCACTTCCCGGTCAAGAAGGGTGTCTTCTTCGACCGTACGATCGGCCACGTCTACGCCGTGGACGGGGTGTCCCTGTCGGTGGAGCCCGGCCAGACCTACGGCCTGGTCGGCGAGTCCGGCTGCGGCAAGACGACGCTGGGCCGGTCCATCCTGCGGTTGGTGGACATCACCGAGGGCGAGGTCGTCTTCGACGGCACCGACCTGGCGAAGCTGCCGAGCGAGGAGATGCGCAGGTTCCGCCGCCGCCTCCAGATGGTCTTCCAGGACCCGCTGGGCAGCCTCAACCCGCGGCAGAACATCGAGTCGATCCTGTCCGAGGGCATGGCGGCGCACGGCATCGGCGCCGACCGCGAGGAGCGCCGGACGAAGATCAAGGAGATCCTCGCCCGGGTCGGCCTGCCCACCAACGCGCTCTCGCGCTACCCGCACGAGTTCTCCGGCGGCCAGCGCCAGCGCATCGGCATCGCCCGCGCGCTGGTCCTGGAACCGGACGTCATCATCTGCGACGAACCCGTCTCGGCGCTGGACGTCTCCATCCAGGCGCAGGTGATCAACCTGCTGGAGGACATCCAGAAGTCGATGGGCCTGACCTACGTGGTCATCGCCCACGACCTGGCCGTGGTGCGGCACATCTCGGACGTCATCGGCGTCATGTACCTGGGCTCGCTCGTGGAGGAGGCGGACAGCGACGCGCTGTACGCCGAGCCGCGGCACCCGTACACCAAGGCGCTGATGTCGGCGGTGCCGGTGCCGGACCCGGAGGTGGAGGACAGCCGCGAGCGCATCCTGCTCACCGGCGACCTGCCCTCCCCGGCCAACCCGCCGGCCGGCTGCCGCTTCCACACCAGGTGCCCGTGGAAGCAGGAGACCCTGTGCGCCACCGACCGCCCGGAGCTGAAGGACGTCGGCGGCGGCCACAAGGTCGCCTGCCACTGGACGGCCGACATCGAGGCCGGCCGCATCCAGCGCGCTGAGCAGTCCGTGCCGGCCACCCTGGGCGGCCCGCCCTCGCGCACCCACGCCGCCCATGAGGGCGCCGAGGCCGCGGCGGGCGCCGGGGACGCGGCGGCGACGGGCGCGGTCGCGGTGCCGACCGTCGGAGCCGTACCGTCCATCGGCGCGGTGCCCACGGCCGGACCGGCGACCGTGACGAAGACCGGCCCGAGTGGGGAACCCGAGGTCGCGTCGGAGGCCGGGCCGAAGTCCGAGCCGACGACCGACCCGAAGGGCGAGGCGACAACCGACCCGAAGGGCGAGGCGGAGGGCGAGGCGAAGGCGCAGCCGTCCGGCTCCGGCTCCGGCTCGGACTCCTCGGATTCGGACTCCTCCGGTTCGTCGGACTCCTCCGGTTCCTCCTAGCGGGTGTCCGGGTGGGCGGGCCGGTCGGTCCGCCCACCCGTCAGCCGGCCTCCTCGTCGCGGTGCGGCCGGGGCAGGTGCAGGCCGAGGAACATCGCGCTCAGGCGGAGGGCGAAGACCAGTCCGGCGGAGACCATCGCGGCCGGGTTCTGGTCCACCTCCAGCCAGTCCAGCAGCAGGTAGCACAGCGCGCCGGCGAACGCCGCCGTGGCGTACACGTCCTCGCGCAGCAGCAGCGGCGGGAACTCGCCGCACAGGATGTCCCGCACCACCTCGCCCGTCACGCCGGTCAGCACGGCGAGGATCAGCACGGCCAGCGGGGTGACGCCCGAGTCGATGGCCGCCCGCGCGCCGATCACCGTCACCACGGCCAGCCCGACGGCGTCCACCAGGAGCAGCGAGCGGTGCGGCAGCTTCCAGAAGCGCAGGTAGACCATGGTGAGGATGCCCACGCTGCCCACGACCGTCAGCAGCACCCAGTCCTGGGTCCAGTAGAGCGGGTCGCGGTCGAGGATGAGGTCGCGCAGGGTGCCGCCGGAGACCGCGGCGGCGAACGCCAGCACCAGGCCGCCGAACGGGTCCATGTTGGCGCGGTGGGCCGCCAGCACGCCGCTGGCCGCGAAGGCGGAGACACCGACCAGGTAGAGCACGTGGAGCATGCAGGGATCATGTCATCGAGCCGGGCGAAGCCCTACCCTACCGGTGAGTAACCGAAGGCTGTACCGTTCTGTGCATGAGCGAGGCAACCATCGGGGACAGCGAGTTCGACCGGGACACCCAGGTCCGGCTGCGGCAGCCGGGCGTGTACGACATCGACCTGCCGGACGGCTGGTCGATCGGCGGAGCACTCAACGGCGGATACCTGCTGGCGGTGCTCGGGCGCACCCTCGCCGACGCCCTCACCCACTCCGACCCCTTCTCCGTCACCGCGCACTACCTGTCGGCCAGCCGCCCCGGCCCCGCCGAGATCCGAACCGACACCGCCAGCCGCGGACGCAGCCTCTCCACCGGCTCGGCCGGCCTGTTCCAGACGGACAAGGACGGCACGCAGACCGAGCGCATCCGGGTGCTCGCCACCTACGGCGACCTGGACGCGCTCACCGACGAGGTGCGCACGGCCGCGAAGCCGCCCGAGCTACCGCCGATGGAGCACTGCCTCAGCGCCTCGGACGCCCCCGGCGGCGCGGAGAGCGCACCGCCCATCGCCCGCCGGCTCGACCTGCGGCTGGACCCGGACACCGTGGGCTGGGCGGTCGGCGCGCCCAGCGGGCGCGGTGAGATCCGCGCCTGGTTCGCGCTCGCGGACGGCCGCGACATCGACCCGCTGGCACTGCTGCTCGCCGTGGACGCGCTGCCGCCGACCGCGTTCGACCTGGGCATCAAGGGGTGGGTGCCGACCATCGAGCTGACCGTGCACATCCGCTGCCGTCCCGCGCCGGGCCCGGTCCGCGTCGTCATCACCACCCGCAACCTCGCCGGGGGTTTCCTGGAGGAGGACGCGGAGGTGTGGGACAGCCTGGACCGGCTCGTCGCACAGTCGCGCCAGCTGGCCCGGGTGCCCGTCGGCTCCTGACCGGCCGCCTGACTGCCGACTCCCGACCGGCCGCCGCCCGGCAGCCCGGAGCACGTCTCCGGGGCCGCCGCAGAGGCGGTCGGTGTCAGCCGCTCACGCGCTCGGCGCGGCGGGTGGTGGCGATCGTCGCCGAGCCGACGACGCGGGTGCCGTCGTACAGCACAACGGCCTGGCCCGGCGCCACGCCGCGCACCGGCTCGTCGAACCGCACGGTCAGCTCGCCGCCGGCCGCCTCCGCCGTCACCGGCGTCTCGCCGCCGTGCGCGCGGAACTGCGCCGTGTACCGGCCCGGCCCCACGGGAACCGTGCCGCACCAGCGGGGCCGGATCGCGGTGAGCGCCACCACGTCGAGCGCCTCCGCCGGGCCCACGGTGACGGTGTTGTCCACCGGTGAGATGTCCAGCACGTACCGCGGCTTGCCGTCCGCCGCCGGGTGGCCGATGCGCAGGCCCTTGCGCTGGCCGACGGTGAAGCCGTAGGCGCCCTCGTGGGTGCCGAGCTTGCGGCCGTCCTCGTCGAGAATGTCGCCCTCGGCCGTGCCGAGGTGCTTCGCCAGGAACCCCTGGGTGTCGCCGTCGGCGATGAAGCAGATGTCGTGGCTGTCGGGCTTCCGGGCGACGGCCAGGCCGCGGCGCTCGGCCTCGGCGCGGATCTCGTCCTTCGTCGTCAGGGTGTCGCCCAGCGGGAACAGGGCGTGCGCCAGCTGCCGCTCGTCGAGCACACCGAGTACGTACGACTGGTCCTTCGCCTCGTCGCTGGCGCGGTGCAGCTCGCGGTGGCCGTCCGCGCCGGTCACCACCGTCGCGTAGTGGCCGGTGCAGACCGCGTCGAAGCCCAGCGCCAGCGCCTTGTCCAGCAGCGCGGCGAACTTGATCTTCTCGTTGCAGCGCAGGCAGGGGTTGGGCGTGCGGCCCGCCTCGTACTCGGCGACGAAGTCGTCGACCACGTCCTCGCGGAACCGCTCGGCGAGGTCCCACACGTAGAAGGGGATGCCGATCACGTCGGCGGCCCGGCGGGCGTCCCGCGAGTCCTCGACGGTGCAGCAACCGCGGGCCCCGGTGCGGAACGACTGCGGGTTCGCCGACAGGGCGAGGTGGACGCCGGTCACGTCGTGGCCGTCCTCCACCGCGCGGGCGGCGGCGACGGCGGAGTCCACGCCGCCGGACATGGCGGCCAGTACACGGAGCCGCGGGCGCGGCGCAGTCGAGTCAGTCATAACCCCTCCAGGGTACGGGCCCGCGGACGGCCCCCGCCCGCCCGGCAGCCGTCGCCGCCGGCGCGCGGCCCGCGGCAGCCGTCACGGATCACCGGAACCGTGGGGCGGGCGGGCGCGTTGGACCGTCGTAGAGCACAACCGGACGCCTGTCGGCCGCCCCTCGCGGCCCGCGGTGTCCACCGGCGATCGGGGACGGCGATGGCGGCTCATGCGCAGGAACGACGCGGGGTCAGCAGGCGGGCCCTGCTGGTGGGCGGGGGCGCCGCCGCGGTGCTCGGCGGCGTGGGCTACGCCCAGCGCGACGAGCTGAGCCGCCTGTGGTGGCGCATGCCCGGCAACGAGAAGCCCCGCATCGAGGGCGAGGTGGACCTGGCGGGTGCGGAGTGGGTCGCCGCGTCCACCGCGAACTGGCGCCGCGCCAGCCGCCCGGACGACTACACGATCGACCGGGTGGTCGTCCACGTCATCCAGGGCAGCTACGAGATCGCGCTGAAGGTGTTCCGCGACCCGACGCACCGCGCCGCCGCGCACTACGTGCTGCGCACCTCCGACGGCAGGGTCGCCCAGACCGTGCGGGAGCTGGACGTGGCGTACCACGCGGGCAACCGCGCCTACAACGAGCGCAGCATCGGCATCGAGCACGAGGGCTTCGTCGACCGCCCCGAGTCCTTCACCGACGCCATGTACCGCGCCTCGGCGCGGATCACCGCCGACATATGCGACCGGTACGGGTTCCCCCGCGACCGGGAGCACATCATCGGCCACAACGAGGTGCCCGGTGCCGACCACACCGACCCGGGGCCGCACTGGGACTGGGACAAGTACCTGGCCATGGTGCGCGAGGTACCCGCCCGTTCCGGCGACGCCCAGGTCTGAGCCCCGGCCGGACGGCTGCGCGGCGCGGGACTCGCCGCGGGCAGCCGCCCGGCCGGGTGTTCCGGTGGGCTCAGGCGCCCCTCTCGCGCACCACGACCACGTCGCCCGCCGCCACCGTGCACGGGCCGTCGTATCGGACGCCGTCGAGCAGGCCGGTGCCGTGCACGTCGACGACGGTGGCGTCCCGGTCGCCGTGGTTGACCAGGAAGAGGTAGCTCCGACTCCCCTTCACCCGCCGTACCGCCTCCACGCCGGGCGGCACCGCGAGGGCGGGCCCGGCGCCCGCGTCGCGGCACACGGCCGCGAGCACGTCCCGCAGCACGGCCGGTCCGGGTCGGGTCGCGACGTACCAGGCGGCGCCGTCGCCGTAGGCGTGCCGGGTGACGGCGGCGCCGCCAGGCGCGGGCCCGCCGTCGGGGCCCTCGGCGAACCGCAGCCGGGTCTGCGCGCCGTGCGGTTCCACCCGCTCCGCCCACAGCCGGGCGGTGGAGCCGTCGGAGAGCGCCACCTGCTCGTCCTCGCGCAGTGGCAGGTACTCGTCCACGACCAGGCCCAGCAGGTCCCGGAAGGCCCCGGGGTGGCCGCCGAGCCGTACGTGGTCGTTCACGTCTGCCACGCCGCTGAAGCAGCCGACCGCGAGGTGCCCCCCGGACCGGACGAAGGTGTGCAGCGCCTCGGCGTCCTCGTCGGCGGTGAGGTAGAGGCTGGGCACGAGGACGGCCCGGTAGCGGCTCAGGTCGGCCCCGGGCGGGACGACGTCGCAGGTGACGCCCGTCGACCACAGCGCCTGGTACCAGTCGCGCACCACGTCCAGGTAGCGCAGGTGCACAGAGGGGCGGGCCTCCAGTTCCAGGGCCCACCAGGCCTGCCAGTCGAAGACCAGCGCCACCTCGGCGGCCACCGTGGAACCGCGCACCTCGGCGAGCACGCGCAGGTCGTCGCCGAGCGAGGTGACCTCACCCCAGGTCCGGGTGGAGGTACCGCCGTGCGGCAGCATCGCGGAGTGCCACTTCTCCGCGCCCGCTCTGGCCTGCCGCCACTGGAAGAACATCACCGCGTCGGCACCGCGGGCCAGGTGGGTGAGGCTGTTGCGGCGCATCTGGCCGGGCTGCTTGGCGAGATTGACGGGCTGCCAGTTCACCGCGGACGTGGAGTGCTCCATCAGCATCCACGGGCGGCCCCCGGCCATGCCGCGGGCGAGGTCCGCGTTGAGCGCCAGACCGATGTGCGCGTCGGGATCGGCCGCGGTGAGGTAGTGGTCCACGGACACCAGGTCGCACTCGGGGGCGAAGGCGAACCCGTCCACCTTCTTCTCCAGCGTGCCCATCAGGTTGGTGGTGACCGGTGTGCCGGGGGCGAGTTCGCGCAGCAGCGCGGTCTCGGCGCGGTGCCGGGCCAGCAGCGCGTCCGAGGAGAAGCGGCGGTAGTCCAGCGCCTGGCTCGGGTTGCCGAACGCCGGGGTGTCGCGGGGCGGCAGGATCTCCTCCCAGTCACCGTAGCGCTGGCTCCAGAAGTCTGTGCCCCAGGCGGAGTTGAGACCTTCCAGCGTGCCGTGCCGCTCGCGCAGCCAACCCCGGAACGCGGCGGCGCTGGTGTCGCAGTAGCACAGGGCGTTGTGGTTGCCCCACTCGTTGTGGACGTGCCACAGCACCACCGCCGGATGGTCGGCGTACCGCTCGGCCAGGGCCCGCACCAGCCGGTCGGCGGCCCGCGCGTAGTCGGGGCTGCTCGGGCAGAAGACCTGCCGCGAGCCGGGGGCGAGGCGGTTTCCGGCGGAGGTCTCGGGCAGCGACTGCGGGTGGGCGCGGCTGAACCAGGGCGGGGGAGCGGCGGTGGGGGTGGCGAGGTCGACGGCGATGCCGTGTGCGTGCAGCAGGTCGAGCACCCGGTCGAGCCACCCCCACTCGTAGGTGCCGGGGCGCGGTTCGATGCGGGACCAGGAGAACACGCCGACGGTGACCAGGTTGACGCCTGCCTCACGCATCAGGCGGGCGTCCTCGGCCCACACGTGCTCGGGCCACTGCTCGGGGTTGTAGTCGCCGCCGTAGGCGATGCCGCCGAGCCGCCCGGTGACGTGGTCCAGCGAGCGGAAGTCGGGTCGGTGGGGTCGGTGGGTCATCACTTCACCGCCCCGGCGGCCATGCCGGCCCGCCAGTAGCGCTGCAGCAGCAGGAAGGTGAGCACGATGGGCACGACCGACACCAGCGACCCCACGATGGTCAGGGTCTGCAACTGCGGCAGGCGGCTGATCTGGGACTGCCAGGTGAACAGTCCGAGGGTCACCGGGTAGAGCCGCTCGTCCTGCAGCATGACCAGGGGCAGCAGGAAGTTGTTCCAGATGACGACGAACTGGAAGAGGAACACCGTCACCAGGGCGGGGGCCATCATGCGCAGCGCGACGGTGAAGAAGATCCGGGTCTCCCCGGCGCCGTCCAGCCGGGCGGCCTCGATCACCTCCTCGGGGATGGAGGCCGCGGCGAAGATCCGGGAGAGGAAGACGCCGAACGGGCTGACGACGCTGGGCAGGAAGACCGACCAGAACGTGTTGGTGGCGTCGAACTCGGCGAACAGCAGGAACAGCGGCAGCGCGAGCGCGGTCGCGGGGACGAGCACGCCGCCCAGGACCACGGAGAAGATCGCCTCGCGCCCCCGGAACCGGTACATGGCCAGGGCGTATCCGGCCATCGCCGCCAGTAGCGTGCCCAGGGTCGCGCCGGCGCCCGCGTAGGCGAGGCTGTTGAGCAGCCAGCGGCCGAAGACGCCGTCCTGCTGGGTGAAGAGCGCCGAGAGGTTGGCGGTGAAGTGCCAGTCGGACGGCAGCAGGCCGGGGGTGCTGACCAGGTCGCTCTGGGTCTTGGTCGAGGAGACCAGCAGCCAGTACACCGGCAGCAGCATGTAGCAGGCGACCGCCGTCATGAACAGCACCGCCGCCATCGAGGACCAGGGCAGGCGGCGCGGACGGGGGGAGACCGCCTGTCGCGGGGCGTGGGCCCCCTCGGTGCGGGTCAGTACACTCATGCGCTCTTCCGTCCGGTGAACTTGAGGAAGCCGAACGACAGCACGAACGTCGCCAGCGCGAGGATCACCGACATGGCCGCGGCCTCGTGGTAGTTGTCGCCCGCCACCAGGGAGTAGGCAGCGAGGTTGGGGGTGTAGGTGCTGGTCACGCTGGTGGAGATGGCGCGCAGCACCTGGGGCTCGGTGAACAGCTGCAGGGTGCCGATGATGGAGAAGACCCCGGTGAGGATCAGCGCGGGCCGGATGACCGGGACCTTGATGCGCAGCGCGACGGTGAGCCCGCCGGCGCCGTCGGCCCGGGCCGCCTCCAGGATGTCTCGGGGCACGGCCTGCAGGGCGGCGTAGATGATCAGCATGTTGTAGCCGGTGTAGGTCCAGGTGACGATGTTGCCGATGGACCACAGGATGGCGCCGGGGCCCAGCAGGTCGGGGTCCGTGCCGAGGTCGCGCAGCAGGTCGACGACCGGGGACAGTCGGGGGTCGTACAGGAAGGCCCACATCAGGGCCGCCACCACGCCGGGGATGCCGTAGGGCACGAAGTAGACGATGCGGAAGAACTTCCGCAGCCGCGCGACGCCGGAGTCGAGGAGCAGCGCCAGCACGAGCGCCAGCAGCAGCATCACCGGGATCTGCACCAGGCCGAAGAGCAGCACCCGCACGACGCTGTCGGTGAACGAGGCGTCGCGCAGGACCTCGCCGTACTGCTCGAAGCCGGCGAAGGCGGTGCCGGTGGTGCCGAAGGTGCCGCCGGTGCGCTCGGTCCTGTGCAGGCTCTGCCAGAAGGCGTAGCCGATCGGGACCAGGGTGAAGAGCACGAAGGGGATCAGGAAGGGCGCGAGGAATCCCAGCGGCGCGAGGGTCCGGCGGCGGCGCGCTCGCCCGGTGGCGGGTGACGGGTCCGGCGGTGCCGCCGGCTGCGAGGCGGGTGGGGCGTTGAGGGTTGTCACGGCAGGCTTTCCGGTTGGGGCAGGCACCCGGTGCGGGCGCGCCCGCCGGGGGAGGGGCGGGCGCGCCCGCAGCGGGCGGCTGGTCACGTCGCGTCGCTGCGGGAGGTCAGGCCGCGACGAAAGGTCACTCCACGGCGAAGGTCACTCCACGGGGGAACGCCGCTCCGCGAGAGAGGTCACTCCTCGACGTCGAGGGACTGCTTGCGCAGCGACTCGACGCTCTTGGCGTCGGCCTCCGCCAGGGCGTCACCGAGGGAGGACTTGCCGGAGGTCGCGGCCGACGTCCCGTCGCTGATGAAGCGGTAGGTGTCGGTCATGGTGGGACCCCAGGCGAAGCCGGTGTTCACGTTCTGCGAGGCCTCGGCGAAGACGTCGAAGATCTTCTGCTTGCCGTAGAAGTCCACCGGCTCCTGGAGCGCGGGCAGTTGTGATCCCGCCTTGGCCGCGGGGAAGAGGCCGCCCTTGCGGTTGAGGATCTCCAGGGCTGCGGGGTCGGAGTTGAGCCACAGGGCGAACTTCGACGCCTCGTGGGGGTGTTCGGTGCCGGCCATCACCGTGGTGGTGGAGCCGCCCCAGTTGCCGGCCGCCGAGGCGCCCTTCTCCCACTGCGGCATGGGGGCGACGGCCCACTTGCCGGCTGTGCCCTTGGCGTTGTCGCGGATGGTGCTGTAGCCCCAGGCGGCGCTGATCCAGGTGACCACCTCGCCCTCGTCCCACGCCTTGTACAGGGCGGGGGAGAAGCCCTGCAGGTCGGTGGCGACCAGGTCGTCGTCGATCAGCTTCTGCCAGTAGTCCGCCACTTCACGGCTCTCGGGCCGGTCGACGGTCACCTTCCAGGTGTCGCCGTCGCGCTCGAACATCTCGGCGCCGTTCTGCCACAGCAGGCCGGTGAACCAGTTCGGGTCGGTCTGCGAGAAGTGCGTGACGTACTGGTTCTTGTCGGCCGCTTTGATCTTGCGTGCCGCCGCCTCGTACTCGGCCCAGGTGGTGGGGGCGGGGATGCCGAGCTTGTCGAAGACGTCCTTGCGGTAGAACAGGGCCATGGGGCCGATGTCCTGGGGGACCGCCCAGACGCCGTCCTCGCCGCCGGCCCCGAAGGTGGCCTGGGACCAGGTCCAGTCCGCGAAGTCGGCCTCGGCCTCGCTCACGCCCTCGCAGGCCGCGATGTCCCGCAGGCCGCCCTTGAGGCGGAAGCTGGCCAGCGAGTCGTACTCCACCTGCCCGAGGTCGGGGGCCTTGTCCGCCTTGATGGCGTTGGAGAGGTTCTGGTAGGTGCCGGCGTTCCCCGCGGGTGTGGTCTTCACCTTGACCTGGATGTCCGGGTTCTCGGAGTTCCACAGGGCGACGGCCTCTTCCATGCCGGGCACCCACGACCAGTAGTCCAGCGTCACCTTGCCCTTGCTCGGCTCGCAGGAAGCGGCGTCCGACGTGCCGCCCCCGTCGTCCCCGCCGGCGCAGCCGGTGAGTGTGACGAGGGTCAGCGCGAGCGCCGGGGCCACCAGTCGGCGTGGCGTCGGGTAACGCTTCTCAACGGCCATGGTTTCGCTCCTCGTACCTGTTTGCCCGCCCCGGTGGAGCGATGGCGGCAACCATCTGGACACGGCTCCGCGGAAGTCAACCTGCGTGGAACGAGCGTTTTCTGTTTGTCACCTTTCCGTAACCTGGACTGACCGCTCAGAGGGCCCGTTCAGGGTGTCTGACCTGCAATTCTCCCGTCCTGGGAAAATAACGGACCTGGACCCCTCCCGTTCACGTAATCGATTACGTTACGTTCGTTCCACCACCCCGCAGACGCGGCACACCATCCCAGGAGGGTCGATGACGATCTCCGCCGCGGCCCTTCGGCCTGCCCGGCGTCACACCGACTCCCGCCCGACGTACCGGGCGCGGATCGCGACGGTCCTGCGCTCGGATCTGCCGTCCAGGCGTTCCAGGAGCAGCCGGGCGCAGGACTGGCCGACCTCCTTGGCCGGATACCGGATGGTGCTCAGCCGGGGCCGGACCAGCGACGCGAACTCGATGTCGTCATGACCGACCAGCGCCACGTCCCCTGGCACGTCCAGACCCAGGTGCTCGGCCATCTCCAGCGCCCCCACGGCCGTCACGTCGTTGGCGCAGAACACCGCCTCCGGTGGCCGGCGGTGCCGCATCAGCCGGCCGAAGCCCACCGCACCGACCTCCCTGGTGTGCTCTCCGTGCGTGATGAGCCCCTCGGGCAGCGTCAGGCCGAGTTCGGCCGCCTCCGCCCGCACCCGGTCCAGCCGCGGGTCGCCGCCGGTCGCGTCGCGCGGCCCGGCGATCATCCCGATGCGCCGGCGGCCCGAGGCGACGACCCGGCCCAGCGCCTCGCGGACGGCGTCCCGCGCGTCCGGCGTCACCAGGTCGACCTCGCCGAACGGGATGTCGGCGCTGACCACGGCGGGAATGCCCGCAGCCGACAGCACCTCGAAGTCGGCGGGCGCCAGGCGGAACGGCGTGATCACCACCCCCGCCAGCCGTTGGTGCACCGCCTCCTGGAGAAAGGTCCGCTCCTCGTCGCGGCGGGCCAGCGTGTTGCACACCACCACGTGGTAGCCGGGGCCGCGCAGCGCCTCCTGCAGTCCGTGCGCCAACTGCGCGTAGAACGGGTTCGCGATGTCCGGGACCACCAGCGCGACCAGCATCGACCGCCCGGTGCGCAGGCTGCGCGCGACGGGGTTGACCGTGAAGCCCAGCTCGGCGATCGCCGCCTCCACGGCCTGCCGGGTCTCCGCGGTGACCGGCCGCTTCCCGCTGAGCACGTAGGAAACAGTCGCCGAGGACACCCCCGCGGCCCGTGCCACGTCGCTCATGGTGACCGGCTGCCTCACGATTCTTCTCCCTCTGTCGGCTGCCGCCGCACCCGGTCGCGACCACCGCGGGTCGCGGGCGCCGCGACAGGGGGCTGACCTGCGCGACCATACCGCCGGTCCCCGCGGCCCCGCCCGGCGGCGGTCCGGCCGCCGGGCGGACATGGCCCCGGGGACGCGGCTGGACCCCCAACGCGGGCGCCGACACCCCGTCGCGCCCGACGCCCCCGTCACACCCGACGCCCCCGGTGCACCCCGTCGCGGTGCACCCTGTAACGAACAACGCCCGGCGTGCCCGGGAACCACGAGTGAGGAGACGGGCGTGCCACTGGCCCAGTACGACCCGGCCGACGGCCTGCTGCTGCTGACCGCGGGGCGGTCCAGCTACGCCGTCCGCCTCGACCCCGCCGCCCGCAGCCCCCGGCTCGTCCACTGGGGAGCCCGCATCACCCCCGAGGACGCCCGCGCCCTGCCCCTCGCGAACGGCCCCGACGACAGCTTCGCCGGCCCCTGGGACGCCACCGAGGAACTGCCCGTCGAGGCGGGCCCCCGCTACGGCCCGCCCGCCGTCACCGTGCGCTTCGCCGACGGCGGCCACCTGCTCGACCCGGCTCTGGACGGCTGCACGGTGCACGAGGAGGACGGCCGGACCAGGGCCGTCGTCACCCTGTCCGACCGCCGCCGCCCGTTCGCCTGGGAACTGCACTACACCGTCCGGCCCGGCAGCGACGTCGTCGAACGCCGAGTGCGCTACCGGCACACCGGCGGCCCGCAGGACGGCCCGATCGTGCTCACCCGCTGGTCCTCGGCGCAGTGGACCCTGCCGCACCTGGAGGACTACCGGCTCAGCTCCGTGCACGGCGGCTGGGGCACGGAGGGACGGCTGACCCGCACCCCGCTGCCGTTCGGCGAGACCACCCTGACCAGCCGACGCGGCCACACCGGCCACGACGCCGGCCCGTGGGCGGTCCTCGACGACGGCTCCACCGGCGAGGACCACGGCGAGGCCTGGACCGTGCAGCTCGCCACGAGCGGCAGCTGGCGGATGACCGTCCAGCGCACGGCCGACGGCCGCTGCGCGGTGACCGCCGGCGCCGGGCACGAGGGCGTCGAGCAGGTGCTCGACCCCGGGGAGAGCCTGCTCACCCCGCTCAGCGCTGCCGCCAGGACGGCCGGCGGCTTCGGCGCGGCCGGCCGCGCCCAGCACCGCTGGCTGCGCGAGCACGTACTGCCCCGGCCCGAGGAGGTCCGGCCGGTCCTGTACAACTCGTGGGAGGCGACCGGGTTCGAGGTCACCGAGGACAACCAGCGGGCCCTCGCCGAGCGGGCCGCGGCCATGGGCGTCGAGCTTTTTGTCGTGGACGACGGCTGGTTCGGCCGCCGCGACGACGACCGGGCCGGGCTCGGCGACTGGACACCCCACCACCGGCGCTTCCCCCAGGGCCTGCGCCCGCTCGCCGACCACGTGCACACGCTGGGCATGCGGTTCGGGCTGTGGGTCGAGCCGGAGATGTTCAACGCCGACAGCGACCTGCACCGCACGCACCCGGACTGGACCGCGCACACCCCCGGCCCCGAGCCGACGCCGCGCCGCAACCAGCTGATGCTCGACTTCACCCGGGACGACGTCGTCGACTGGGCCACCGAGGTGCTGTCCACGACCGTGCGGGACAACGGCGTCGACTTCCTCAAGTGGGACTTCAACCGCTCCGTGACCGAGGGCGGCGGCGCCCCCGGCGCGGCCCGCTCCCGGTACGTCCACCACGCCGAGGGCTTCCACGAGGTGCTGGACCGGCTGCGTTCCCGCTTCCCCGACCTGCGGGTGGAGTCCTGCGCCGGCGGCGGCGGCCGGGTCGACGCCGCCGTCCTGCGCCGCACCGACCAGGTGTGGCCGTCGGACAACACCGACCCCGTGGACCGGCTCGCGATCCAGGACGGCTTCACCCAGGTGTGGCCCGCCGCCGTGATGTCGTCCTGGGTGACCGACAGCCCCAACTTCCTGACCGGCCGCCGCACCCCGCTGCGGTTCCGCTTCCACGCAGCCATGGCCGGTGTGCTCGGCGTCGGCGGCGACCTGATGAAGTGGTCCCCGGAGCAACTGGCCGAGGCCGCCGACCTGGTGGCCGCCTACAAGCAGGTCAGGCACCTGGTGCAGCACGGCGACCACCACCGGCTGCGGCGCGCGGCCCCCGGCCGCAGCGACGCGGTGGCGTACGTGCGGGCGGACGGGGGCGAGGCGGCGGTCCTGGTACGGCGGCCGGACGCCGGCTTCCACCCCGCCGAACCACCCCTGCGCGTACCGGGGTTGCGAGCCGACGCCGTGTTCACCGTGGACGCGGCCTCCCCGGGCTCGGCGGGGGCGTCCCCGGGGCCGGCCGGGGCGTCCCTGCGTCTGTCGGGTGCGGCGCTCGCCGCCCACGGGCTGCCGGTGGAGCTGCCGCCGGGCGAGTACCGCAGCGCGCTGGTGTGGCTGCGCGGCAACGAGCGGTGAGCCCGCGGGCGGGCGGGCGTACGCCGGTGGTAGGCCCTGCGTCTGCGGGGGCCGGGCGGGACGGCGGCGGGTGGCGGGTCAGACCGATTCGGTAGCTTCGATCAGGTGAGTCCGGCGCTGCGGGCGCGTTCGACGGCCGGCCCGATCGCCGCGGCCACCGCCGCCACGTCCGCCTGCGTCGAGGTGTGGCCGAGCGAGAAGCGCAGCGTGCCGCGCGCCAGCTCCGGGTCCGCGCCGGTGGCGAGCACCACGTGGCTGGGCTGGGCGATGCCCGCCGTGCAGGCCGATCCGGTGGAGCACTCGATGCCCTGGGCGTCCAGCAGGAGCAGCAGCGAGTCCCCTTCACAACCGGGGAACGCGAAGTGCGCGTTGGCGGGCAGCCGCCCCTCGGACGCCGGGTCGCCGCCCAGTACCGCGTCCGGGACGGCTGCGCGGACCTGAGCGACGAGCGAGTCCCGCAGCGCGCCCACCTCCTTCGCGAACCGCTCCTGCCGTGCCGCGGCGACCTCGGCGGCGACCGCGAAGGCGGCGACCGCGGGCACGTCCAGCGTGCCGGAGCGCACCTCCCGCTCCTGGCCGCCGCCGTGCAGCAGCGGCACCGGCGTCTGGTCCCGGCCCAGCAGCAGCGCGCCGACCCCGTACGGGCCGCCGACCTTGTGCCCGCTGACAGTCATCGCGGACAGCCCCGAAGCGGCGAAACCCACCGGCACCTGCCCGACGGCCTGCACCGCGTCGCTGTGCATCGGCACGCCGAACTCGGCCGCCACGGCGGCCAGTTCCGACACGGGCTGGAGCGTGCCGATCTCGTTGTTGGCCCACATCACGCTGACCAGGGCGACATTCTCCCCGCCCCCCGGCTCGCGCTCCAGCGCGGCCCGCAGCACCTGCGGGTGCACCCGCCCGTGGCCGTCCACCGGCAGCCACTCCACCAGGGCGCCCTCGTGGTCCGCCAGCCAGTGCACCGCGTCCAGCACGGCGTGGTGCTCGACGGGACTGGCGAGGATCCGGGTCCGGGCGGGGTCTGCGTCCCGCCGGGCCCAGTACAGGCCCTTGACCGCGAGGTTGTCGGACTCGGTGCCGCCCGCGGTGAAGACCACCTCGCTGGGGCGGGCGCCCAGCGCGGCGGCGAGGCGTTCGCGGGCCTCCTCGACGGTACGGCGGGCCCGCCGGCCGGCCGCGTGCAGCGAGGACGCGTTCCCGGTGACGGCGAGCTGGGCGGTCATCTCCCGCACCGCCTCCGGAAGCATGGGGGTGGTGGCGGCGTGATCGAGGTAGGCCATGGTGGCGACCAGTCTACGAGCCCTGCCCGGCCGCCCTGAGGGCGCACGGCAGGCGCACTGCGGGCGGTGGACGCAGCGCCGTCCCCCGGCCCCCGCCCGCGGCGGGTTTCATCCCGCGCCAGGGAGGGACCGGGCCGCGTCCGGGTCGTCGAGCACGGCGAGCAGGTCCCCGTGCCGCTCCAGGCGGCCGGGCAGGTCGTGGATGTCGAAGGCCAGCTCCGACGCTTCCTCGCAGCCCTCCACCTCCTCCCACGTGACGGGCATGGAGACGGTGGGCGCGGGCCGCGCCCTGGCGGTGTACGGCGTGGCGGTGGTCTTGGCCGCGTTGTTCTGGCTGTGGTCGATGAACACCTTGCCCGGCCGCAGCGCCCGGTCCATCCGGTGCACCGCGAGGCCGGGCAGCTCCCGCTCGGCCTCGGCCGCCAGCTCCTTGGCGTAGTCGGTGACCTCGGTGGACGGGGTGGGGCGCAGCGGAACGAGCAGGTGCAGGCCCTTGGACCCGGACGTCTTGGGACAGGCCGCCAGCCCGTCCGCCGCCAGGCGCTCGCGCAGCCACCCGGCCACGGTGCAGCACAGCACCACGTCGGCGGGCGGTCCCGGATCCAGGTCGAACACCAGCCGGTCCGCCTGCTCGGGCGCGTCAGCCCGCCACTGCGGGGTGTGGAACTCGGTCACCAGGTTGGCCGCCCACATCAGGGAGGGCAGGTCCTCGACCAGGACCTGCCGGGCCGTCGTCCGGCTGGACCGCGGCACCTCGGCCGTCGTCACCCACTCGGGTGTGCCCGGCGGCACGTTCTTGGCGAAGAACGCGCCGCCTTCCGGGCCGTCGGGGTAGCGCAGGAAGCTCACCGGGCGTCCGGCCAGCTGGGGGAGCAGGACGGGCGCCGCGGACGCGTAGTAGTGCAGCAGCTCGCCCTTGGTGGTGCCGTCGGGGTAGAGGACCTTGTCCAGGTTGCTGAGGGACAGCTTTCTGCCCTCCACGATCGTGATCGGCGGCATACCCTGAGAATCGCACGAAAATCAGACATTGCGCCACAGTGGAGGTGTTCCGTGCGGTCCATCTGGAAAGGAGCCATCTCCTTCGGCCTGGTCAGCATCCCCATCCAGCTGTACGGCGCGACCGAGAACCACAGCGTCAGCTTCCACCAGATCCACACCAAGGACGGCTGCGGAGGCCGCATCCGCTACCGCAAGGTGTGCGAGACCGAAGGTGTGGAGGTGCCGTCGGACGAGATCGGCAAGGGCTTCAGCGACGACGCCGGGGACACCGTGCTGCTCACCGACGCCGACCTCGCCTCGCTGCCGCTGCCCACGGCCAGGACCATCGAGATCCTCACCTTCATCCCGGCCTCCGACATCGACCCCATCCAGCTCGACCGGGCCTACTACCTGGGCGCCGAGACCGCGGCGGCGGCCAAACCGTACGTGCTGCTGCGGGAGGCCCTGGAGCACACGGGCAAGGCCGCCGTCGCCAGGTTCGCCCTGCGCGGCCGGGAGTCCCTGGGTCTGCTGCGCGTGGTGGAGGGCACGCTCGTGCTGCACTCCATGCTGTGGCCGGACGAGGTCCGCGCGGCCGACGGACTGGCGCCGTCCCCGGACGTCACCGTGCGCGAGGCCGAACTCGGCCTGGCGGAAACCCTGATGGACTCTCTCGGAGACCTGGACTGGACCGACCTGCACGACGAGTACCGGCACGCCGTCGAGGAGCTGGTCGCCGCCAAGCTGGAGGGCCGCACCCCCGAGGAGCAGCCCGCGCAGCCCACCGGCGGCAGGGTCATCGACCTCATGGCCGCGCTGGAGAACAGCGTGGCCGCCGCCCGCCAGGCCCGCGAGGGCGACAGGGGCGGGGCGACCATCCACCCCATCACGGCCCAGGGCCGGGCGTCGCAGTCCAAGAAGGCGGCGGGTGGCGAGTCGGGGGACGAGGCGGAGGAGAGCGCGCCCGCGAAGAAGTCCACCGCGAAGAAGGCACCGGCGAAGAAGGCCGTGAGCAAGCAGGCGCCCGCCAAGAAGACGGCGGCCAAGAAGGCCGCGGCGAAGAAGAGCGCGACGGAGAAGCCGGTCGCGAAGAAGGCGGCAAGCAAGCAGGCGGCGGGGGGCAGCCGCACCTCGGCCAAGGACGGCAGCAAGTCCACCGCCTCGCGCCAGCCCGCGAAGAAGACCGGCAAGGCGGCGGCGAAGACCACGACGCGCGAGACCGCGGCCAAGAAGACCACCGCGTCCCGCGGAACGGCCGGTCGCCGCAAGGCTTCCTGAGGGCCAGGCCGAGGACCGGACGAATTCCGGCACCTGTGCCCGGCCAGGTCACGGAACGATCACAGTGCCCGTTTCTGACCGCCTGCTGCACCAACCTGTGCACATGACAACACGCCGGACCGCCCCCCTCGTCACCGTTCTACTGCTTGCCGCGCTCACCGCCTGCGGCACCGAGAACGGCGACGGCACCGCACCCCCGGCGGCCGACGTCACGCCCAAGGCGACCAGCAAGATCAGCAAGGGCGACGTCACCCCGTGGCCCTTCACTGTGGACACCGGCACCCTCGCCTGCGACCAGGGAAAGATCACCTTCGAGGCCGGTGGCACCGAGTACGGCCTGACCGGTTCCGCCCAGAGCAGCTACGCCAAGCCCGACCCCATCTGGGTCGACGACCCCGACGTCCCCGGCGTGAAGACCAGCCTCGGCTCCCTCATCGCCGCCGGCATGAAGCTCTGCAAGGAGTAGCCGCCTCCGGTCACGGCCAGGCGTCGGGTCCTCCGCCGCGCCACTCGATCAGCGTCGGGTTGTCCATGCGGGCCTCGTCCAGGTCGAGCCCGGCCCGGCGGAGGAACTCGGCAAGATCCTCGGGACCGTGGGCGAGACCTAGTACTCCCCCCTCACGGGTGGTCACCCGGCGGCCGCTGGGACCGGGCGGATGGACGACGATAGGCGCGTTGGTAACCATGATCCCAGCCTGCCGCCGACCACGGCCGCGTGCATCCGGGGAGCGGGAGAGGTGACCCGTGGGCTGAGCCGTGTCCTTGCAGCAAGAGCTCTTTGTAGGCTGCATCGCATGATCCGTGCCGTTGCCTTCGACGTCGGGGAGACACTTGTCCACGACGACCGCTACTGGTCCTCGTGGGCCGACTGGCTTGAGGTGCCGAGACACACCCTGTCGGCATTGGTCGGTGCGGTTGTCGCCCAGGGGCGGGACAATGCCGAGGCCGTGCGTCTCCTGCGTCCGGGGCTCGACCTGGGCGCGGAGTACGCCGCCCGTGAGGCAGCCGGGCAGGGCGAGTACCTGGACGAGACCGACCTCTATTCGGACGTTCGACCTGCCCTATCCGGACTCCGCATGGCGGGAGTAAGAGTGATCATCGCGGGCAACCAGACTGTTCGCGCAGGTGAGTTGCTGCGTGGTCTGTCACTGCCTGCCGATGTGGTCGTCACCTCTGGGGGGTTGGGCGCGGCCAAGCCGAGTCCGACCTTCTTCGCCAAGGTGGTGGAGTTGGCCGAATGCGCGTCTCGGGAAGTGCTCTATGTCGACGATCACCCCGCGAACGATGTCGCGCCGGCTCAACAAGCCGGGCTTCGCGCCGCCCACCTGAGGCGTGGGCCGTGGGGGCATCTGTGGGCGGACACCCCGGAGAGCGCCGAAGCGGACTGGCGGATCAACACGCTGCACGAGGTGCAGAACGTCCTGCAACTCTGAAACAGACTTGGTCGAGGGATTCCCGAACGAAGCAGCCATAGTGCCCTTTTACCGTCCCGCCGGGCGATATCCGAGGGTACCGTCGCGAGGGCGACGTCACGACGTAGGGAGCAGTATGCCCAACACTGACAGCACTGCCCTCGAAACCGTCCGCTTCGGTCAGCGCCTGCAGATGCTGCGGCTCCGGCGCGGCATGTCACAGGCCGTCCTCGCAGGCCTAGCGGGGAAGTCGACCTCCTGGGTCAAAGCCGTCGAAGGCGGCAGGCTGCGCGAGCCGGGGCTGCCGATCGTGCTCCAACTCGCCGAAGCACTGCGAGTCCGGGATCTCACCGAACTCACCGGCGCCGAAACGGGCGTGCACGAGCTGCGCACGGAGATGTTCATCGGACCGGGGCACGGTCGGCTGCCGCAGGTCCGCGACGCGATCAACGCGCTGCCGATGGCCACCTCCCGCGAGGCGCCGCCCACTCCGCATCTGCGTGCGCGACTGGCTGCCGCCTGGGCCGCACGGCACTCCTCACCCGGACATCGCGAGGTCGTCGGTGCCCTCCTGCCGGAGCTGATCCGTGACGCCCAACTCGCGGTCCGGCAGTCCGACCGCGCCGCCGACCGACGCGCAGCACAGGCGGCACTGAGTGAGGTGTACTCCCTCGCTCAGTTCTTCCTCGCCCACCAGCCGGACAGCGCGCTGCTGTGGCGGGTCGCCGAACGGGCCATGGTCGCGGCGCTGGAATCCGAGGACCCGCACACGATCGGCGTCGCGACGTGGCTCCAGGCGGAGGCGCACCGCGACGCCGGACAGTACGACGCCGCCGATCAGGTCACGACCGACGCCCTGTCCTACCTGAAGCCGCACAGGGAGAGCGGGGGCGACGACGTGCGGGCGATCGCCGGGGCTCTGGAGGCCGGGGCCGGCTACACCGCCGCGCGACGAGGGGACACGGGTACGGCGTGGGGGTGGTGGGACCGGGCGCGACGTGCGGCGGAGGCACTGCCTCAGGGCTACTACCATCCGGTCACGAGTTTCAGTGTGCCCGTGATGGGCGCGCACGGGGTGACGCTGGCGGTGGAGTTGCGGGCCGGCCAGGAGTCGGTGAGGCAGGCGACGCAGGCAGATGCCCACGCGATTCCGTCCTGCCCGAGGCGTGCGCGGCATCGCATCGAGGAGGCGCGGGCGCACCAGTTGGCCGGGCAGGCGGAGTCGGCGTTGGCGACGCTGGAGCGTGCCCACGCCTCCGCGCCGGAGACGGTGCAGTGGAATGGCTATGCGCGGCGGATCCTGCTTGAGGAGTCGGAGTCGCGGGTCCCGTCGCTGCGGCAGCGGGCGGCAGCGCTGGCGGTGAAATGCGGCGTGCTGGGGTGATGGTGGGTCACATACTGTGACCACGCGCAACGGCGGCGGCTCTACGTTCGGTGACGAGTCGATCACCGATCTGAGGAGTGCCAATGGTTGCGCCGTCCCCTGTCCTTCCGCCCGCGCGGGCGTTGCGCAAGTGCTGCTCGTGTGGGCGATTGGTCCACGCGGGAAGACCGGGCCCGCACGGCTGGTTGTGTGACCGTCCCGCCTGCACCCGGCAGACCGACCGGTGACCCGCAGCATCGTCCGCTTCATGCAGTGGAGCGTCGGGCCGGATCGGGAGCCGGATGCGGAGGCGGTGACGTACGCGATGGAGTGCGCGGTGTGCGGCGCCCGTTCACAGCCTCGGGTGGATGCGGGGGACGGGCAGCAGTGGGTGTTCGCGCACGCCGGGCGCAACCCCTCCCACCACACCTACCGGGAGCACATCACCCGCCCCTACCGCGCAGTCATGACACGGACAGCCCCGTGACCGGCCCGGCGCGCAGGACACGCCGTCCGCCGCGCGACTCCGAGCCGATCGACAGCGACGCGGTCGCCATGATCCGCCCGTACCTGCTCGTCCCACCCCCACCCCGCCCGGTGGAGCCACCGGCGGAGTCCGGCGCCGAGCCGCCGCCGACGCACGAGCGGGAGGCCGGGTGGTGAACGGGACGCCGGAGCTGTGCGGCGAGGTGCGGCCGGTGGAACTGCAGACGCCACCGCTCGTCGCCTCCCGGCTTCCGTGCGCGGAACCCACCGGGCACGACGCCCCACACCGGGACGCTCTCGGCCACCGATGGGTGGCTGGTCCCGAACTGGTGGAGGCCCTGGCGGTGACGTGCGCGGCCGAGTCCGTCCGGCAAGCGGGCCGCGCTGGGCTGGGTCGGGCGGCTTCCTCACGCTGACGGAGGGGAGGCAGCCGTCCCGCTTGCTCAGCGGTGGACCCCCGGCCGGACAGTCGGACGGGGGTCCAGGTGGCGGAGAGGCCTTCGGGCCTCCGGCCTCACTTGCCGTTCTCGGCCTGGAACATCCAGTGGTGCTTCTCCAGGTCGCCGGTGATGGTGATGAGGATGTCCTCGGTGACGGGGTCCACCTTGCCCGCGGCGGTCATGCGGGCGCGCATCTTCGCGACGACCGCGCCGAGGGCCTCGACCATGGTGTTCACGGCGTCGGCGTCCTTCTGCCAGCCCTCCGGCACCAGGGCCATGCTGCTGTCCCGGCCGACGGTGGACGCGCGGCCGTCCGGCGGGAGGCCGAGGGCCGAGGCGCGCTCCGCGACGATGTCGGAGTACTGGCGGGCGGTGTCCACGACCTCGTCGAGCTGGAGGTGAACGGACCGGAAGCGGGGGCCGATCACGGTCCAGTGGATCTGCTTGGCGGCCAGCGACAGGTCGACGAGGTCGACCAGGGCGCCCTGCAGCGCCTCGCCCACGACCTTGAGGTCCTGCTCCGGCAGTGTGCTCTTCACGGCGTACATCCGATGACCACTTTCCCTATTCGCGTTGCCAGCTTGCAGTGGCTGTCCGGTTTCGCACCCCAGCGTATGACTTGTGCTGTTGTGCCGCGCTTCGCCGAGTGGTCTCGGCTGCCTCTGGCCGGGGCAACCGGGTGACCGGGTCTGCGGGGACCGCACGATGCAGCGCCGGGGTGCTGCACTGGGCCGCCTACCCGGTGAGCGCGCGTCCTATCGTCCGGATTGTGCGCCGTCGAGTCAGTCGTTCGGGTGATGCTGAGGGCGGCGCCGGGGAGGGTGCGGGACGCGATGGACGGTCGGGGAGACGGCCGGCGAGGGGTCATTACCGGCCATCTCCTGGGCGGAGGGGGTCAGGTCGCCCCGGGCTGCGCGTCCCCGGTCCGCTTGGGTGCGTCGAACGCGTGCCCGGCAGTGCGTTCGACAGGTGTCGGGCATTCCGTATGGGTCTGTTGTTATTCGGCGGCCCGCGGAACAAGGCCCGAGAGGTGTGCCCACGCATGAATGGCGTGGCATTTCCGGAGGGAAAAAGGATTCTGCGCGATTGCCATGGCAACAGGCGAACGGCAGGGTCGGCACGGCTCAAGCGGTGCCGCTGCCGGCGGCCCTGGCGAGTGGCTGCGAGCGCCATTGTTCGGCGCGCGGTGCGGGAAAGGAAAAGCAGGCGGGCAGGGCTTATGGCCGAAAAGTCGCCGTTCGGCCGGGGCTTCCCGTCGGTGGCAGGGAACGCCGGTTCGCACCATGCGGCGTCGGTGCGCCGGACGGGCGGCGGGGTGCGCCACGTCCGGTGGCCCGGCTCCGCCGAGGGGTGGAGCCGGGCCGCGGAGCCAGGCCGCCAGGGCCGCGACGCGGGGCGACGTGGGCTGACGAGCGACGACGCGCGCCGACGAGTGACGGTGAGTGACGCGGTCAGATCGCTGCTGCGTTGGCCGGGGTGCTGAACGGCCGCTCCAGCCGGTCGAGTTCCTCCAGGCAGCGGCCGGTGCCGAGAGCCACGCAGTCCAGCGGGTCGTCCGCGACGATGACCGGCATGCCGGTCTCCTCCACCAGCCGCTGGTCCAGGCCGTGCAGCAGCGCGCCGCCGCCGGTGAGTACGATTCCGCGCTCCATGATGTCGCTGTACAGCTCCGGCGGGCACTCGTCGAACGTGGACGCCACGGCGTCGATGATGGTCCGCACGGGTGCCTCGATCGCCTCCACCACGGCGTCGGTGCTCAGTTCGGCGAAGGCCGGCAGGCCCGTGGTCCTGTCCCGGCCGCGCACCGGGATGGTCGTCGCGTTGCCCAGCGCCATCTTGATGTGCTCGGCGGTGCGTTCGCCGACGGCGATGGAGTGCTCCTTCTCCACGTGGGTGGCGATGGCCGCGTCAAGCGAGTCGCCCGCCACCCGCACGGAACGGGCCGTCACCACGCCGCCGAGCGAGATGACGGCGATCTCGGTGGAGCCGCCGCCGATGTCCACGACCATCGAGCCGCGCGCCTCGTGCACCGGCAGGCCCGCCCCGATCGCCGCGGCCATCGGTTCCTCCACCAGGTGCACGGACTTGGCGCCCGCGCGGGCCGCGGTCTGGAGCACGGCCCGCCGCTCCACGCCGGTGACGCCGCTGGGCACGCAGACGATGACGCGCGGATTGCGGCCCCGACGGCCCGGGCGCGCCTTGCGGATGAAGTGCCGCAGCATGCCCTCGGCCGCGTCGTAGTCGGAGATGACGCCGTCCTTCAGCGGTCGCAGCGCCGTGATGGACCCGGGGGTCCGGCCCACGGCGTCCTTCGCCTCGTGGCCGACGGCGAGGACCCGGCCGGTGCGGGCGTCCACCGCCACCACCGAGGGTTCGTTCAGCACCACGCCCCGGCCCCGGACGTACACCAGGGTGTTCGCGGTGCCCAGATCTATTCCGATGTCCCGGGAACTGAACGACGTACTTGTGGCCATGTTCGACCCGCTACTTTCATCAGTTTTGTCCGAAGTGTCCTGCGTGGCGAGCATAACCAGCTTCCCAGGCAGGCCGCCTGGCGTGCGTGGGGGATCATGGGGACATGGCTACCCATCTGATCACCGGGGCCGGTTCCGGCATCGGCGAGGCGCTCACCCAACGACTGCTCGAACGCGGCGACGACCTGTGGCTGCTGGCCCGGGACGCGGGCCGGGCCCGCCAACTGGCCGCCCGCTTCGAGGGAGTCGGCGGCACCGTGCACACCCTCGTCGGCGACCTGGCCGAGCCCGAACGGCTCTCCTGGGCGCTTGGCCACCAGACGCTGCCGGGGGAACTGGACTCGCTGCTGCATGTGGCCGGGATCGTCGAACTGGGCGCCGTCGGCGAGCTGACGCCGAAGGTGTGGCAGGCCACCATGGCCGCCAACCTCGTCGGCCCGGCCGAGCTGACCCGCCTGCTGCTGCCCCAACTCCGCCTGGCGCACGGCCATGTGCTGTTCGTGAACTCCGGCGCGGGCCTGCGCGCCAACGCGCAGTGGAGCGCCTACGCCGCCAGCAAGCACGGCCTGAAGGCCCTCGCAGACGCCCTGCGGGCGGAGGAGGAGCGCTACGGCATCCGGGTGAGCAGCGTCTACCCGGGCCGCACCGCGACGCCCATGCAGGAGAAGGTCCATCAGCAGGAGGGCAAGGAGTACGACGCCGCACGCTTCATCTCCGCGGAGTCCGTCGCGCGGACGCTGCTGACGGCGCTGGACATGCCGCGCGGCACGGAGATCACCGACCTGGGCATCCGGCCGGGCGGCCGGGCCCGGTAGGCGCCGAGGGCCGGCCAGGACCGTGTCCGGCAGCGGGCTGCCGTCTGCTCCCCGGCGGGTGCTCCGGGGAGTGCGACGACAGCCCTTAGGCTGCCGGAGTGAACGACACGAACGACACCTCGAAGTTCGGCTGGGGACCCGCCGCGGCCACCGGAATCGGATCCATGCCCGGCGGGGACGCCCGCGAGGCGGTGCGGACCGTCGTCGGCTCCCTGGAAGCCCTGCCCCATCTCCCGGAACTGCCCGCCCGCGGCCCCGGCGCCGACATGATCGGGCGGACCGCCGGCCTGCTCACCGAGCTGTACGCCCGCGTCGAGCCCAGCGGCTGGCGGATCGGTGACCGGCCCGGCCGGGACACCCGCCGGGCCCGCGCCTGGCTGGGCGAGGACCTGGACGCGCTGGAGGAGGCCACTCAGGGCTACCGGGGTGCGCTGAAGGTGTCCGCGGTCGGCCCGTGGACGCTGGCCGCGGCGCTGGAGCGGCGCAGCGGCGAGGCGATGCTGGGCGACGCCGGGGCCCGCCGGGACCTCGCGGCGTCGCTGGCTGACGGGCTGGCCGGGCACCTCGCCGAGGTGCGGCGGCGGGTGCCCGGCGCCAAGGTGGTCCTCCAGCTGGACGAACCGTCGCTCACCGCGGTGCTCACCGGCCAGGTGCCGACGGCCAGCGGCTACCGCACCCACCGCGCGGTGGACCGGACCGTGGTCGAGGACGGTCTGCGCGCCCTGGTGCGGGCCGCGGGTGAGAGCCCCGTGGTGGTGCACAGCTGCGCGCCCGGCGTGCCCTTCGCGCTGCTGCGCCGGGCCGGTGCCACCGGTGTCTCCTTCGACTTCTCGCTTCTCACGGAGAGTGAGGACGAGGTGCTCGGTGAGGCGGTGGAGGGCGGCACCGCGCTCTTCGCGGGCGTCGTCCCGGGTGTCGAGCCGGGCTCCGGCGGATTGTCAGACCCTGCCGGTAGCGTCATGGGTGTCAGGTCGCTTTGGCGCAGGCTGGGGTTGGCGCCCGGACTCCTCACCGAGTCCGTGGTGATCACCCCTGCCTGCGGTCTTGCGGGTGCCTCGCCGGCGTACGCGCGGCAGGTGCTCGCCCACTGCGCCCGGGCGGCGAGATCGCTCGCAGACAACCCTGAGTAACGGGAGGACGTAACGGTGGCTGCCGAACAGGACGCAGTCGTGCCCGCCGAGGTGCGCGAGGAGCACATGCGACTGGCGGAGCAGGTCGAGGAGCACCGCTTCCGCTACTACGTGCGGGACGCGCCCGTCGTCAGCGACGCCGAGTTCGACCGGCTGCTGCGCCGCCTGGAGGAGCTGGAGGAGCGCCACACCGAGCTGCGCACCCCCGACTCGCCCACCCAGAAGGTCGCCGGCAACTACGCCACCGAGTTCACCGAGGTGGCGCACCGCGAGCGCATGCTCTCCCTGGACAACGCCTTCGACGACGCGGAGCTGGACTCCTGGGCCGAGCGGGTGGCCCGGGAACTGGAGGGCGTGCCGCACCACTTCCTGTGCGAGCACAAGATCGACGGCCTGGCCGTCAACCTCACCTACGAGAACGGCCGCCTCACCCGCGCCGCCACCCGCGGTGACGGCCGCACGGGCGAGGACATCACCCCCAACGTCCGTACCATCGACGACATCCCCGAGCGGCTGACCGGCGAGGACGTGCCCTCGCTGGTCGAGATCCGGGGTGAGGTCTTCTTCCCGATGGCGCGGTTCCAGGAGCTGAACGCGCGCCTGGTCGCGGACGGCAAACCGCCGTTCGCCAACCCCCGCAACGCCGCCGCGGGCTCGCTGCGGCAGAAGGACCCCAAGGTCACCGCCACCCGCCCGCTGCACATGCTGGTGCACGGCATCGGCGCGCTGGAGGGCATGAGCCTGGACCGCCTCAGCCACGCCTACGACCTGCTCCGCGGCTGGGGCCTGCCCACGTCCGACCACAACCGGGTGGTCGACTCGCTGGAGGGCGTGCGCGAGTTCATCGCCGAGTCCGGCACCCGCCGCCACGCCCTGGAGCACGAGATCGACGGCGCGGTGATCAAGCTCGACGAGATCCCGCTCCAGGGGCGGCTGGGCTCCACCTCCCGTGCGCCGCGCTGGGCCATCGCGTGGAAGTTCCCGCCCGAGGAGGTCAACACCAAGCTGCTCGACATCCGGGTCGGCGTCGGCCGGACGGGCCGGGTGACGCCCTACGCGGTGGTCGAGCCCGTCATGGTGGCCGGCTCCGAAGTGGAGTTCGCCACCCTGCACAACCAGGAGGTGGTCAGGTCCAAGGGTGTGTTCATCGGCGACACGGTCGTGCTGCGCAAGGCAGGCGACGTCATCCCGGAGATCCTCGGCCCGGTGGCGGACCTCCGTGACGGCACCGAGCGCGAGTTCGTCATGCCCGCCGAGTGCCCCGACTGCGGTACCGCGCTGAAACCGGCCAAAGAGGGCGACATCGACCTGCGCTGCCCCAACGGGCAGTCCTGTCCGGCGCAGTTGCGGGAGCGGCTGTTCTACCTCACGGGCCGCAAGTGCCTCGACATCGAGAACTTCGGCTACGTCGTCGCGACGGCGCTGACCCAGCCGCTGGAGCCCTCCGAGCCGCCGCTGCGCGACGAGGGCGGCCTGTTCGACCTCACGGTGGAGCAGCTGCTCCCCATCAAGACCCACGTGCTCGACCCGGACAGCGGCCTGCCCAAGCGGGACCCGGAGACGGGCGAGGAGAAGGTCGTCACGCTTTTCGCCAACCAGAAGGGGGAGCCGCGCAAGAACACGCTGGCCATGCTGGAGCACATCCAGGCCGCCAAGAACCGTCCGCTGGCCCGGATCATCACGGGTCTCTCCATCCGCCACGTGGGCCCGGTCGCCGCTGAGGCACTGGCCCGCGGCTTCCGCTCGCTGGACCGGATCGCGGAGGCCGACGAGGCGGAACTCGCCGCCACCGACGGCGTGGGGCCGACGATCGCCGCCTCCCTCAAGGAGTGGTTCGCGGTGGACTGGCACCGCGACATCGTCGAACGCTGGCGGGCCGCCGGGGTGCGCATGGAGGAGGAGGGCGCCGAGGAGTCCGGGCCGCGCCCGCTGGAGGGCCTCACCGTCGTCGTCACCGGAACCCTGGAGTCGCACACCAGGGACGGCGCCAAGGAGCAACTGCAGAAACTCGGGGCGAAAGTCACCGGGTCCGTTTCCAAGAAGACGTCCTTCGTCGTGGTCGGCGACAATCCCGGCTCGAAGTACGACAAAGCCGTTCAGGCGAAGGTGCCGATTCTGAACGAGGACGGATTCGCCGTACTGCTGGAGAACGGACCGGACGCGGCACGCGAAATCGCCGTGAACCCACCCGAGTGACCCAGCCGCCGTGACCGTGTCTGTTCGAATGCCGTGCGAGCGGCTGCCGGGTCGTCGTGTCACCGTCCGTTCCGTACTGCGAACGCGGCCGTACGGCATCTGACGGACCGGCAGCAGACCCGGGACCGCATTCGGGCAACCCCGGCCGATCGCTGCCCTCTTGTCGATCCGCGGCCTAGTGTGGATACGTGCGCCTGCCGTGGCGTGGGCACCGACGGCCTTGAGAGGGACGCGCATGCAGCAGACACCCGAAGAGCGGGAGCGAGCCGGTCTTCCGCAGGGTCCTGCGTACGTTCCGCGGGCGGACGCACCCGGCCGCCCGCACCGACTCCGCAGGTTCGCCGCGACCGCCGCGCCGGGACTCCCGGCGTGTGTGGTCGCGGCAGCCGCGCTCGCCCTTGCCGTCGGGGTCTACCGGGTCCTCGACCACGGCCGGGCCCTCTTTCCCGGCGGCACCGTCGGCTGGGCGTTCGCCGCCCTGACCGGGATCATCGTCGGGCACCTGGTCGCGCTCGGCCGGGACCGCTGGTGGGGCGGTACCGGCTCCGGCGCGGCACTCACCCTGGCCATCCTGCTGCTCTACGGCTGGGTGCCGGCCACCCTGGTCAGCCTGGCCGTCGTCTTCTTAGTCTGCGCCGCCCGCCACCACCGCTGGCGCCAGGCCCTCGTGCACGGCTCGGTGGACATCCTCGGCATCGGCGCCTCCGCGCTCACCATGGCCGCGTTCGGCACCCACCCCTCCGTCGAGTTCCCCTGGACACCCGACGCCTGGCAGTGGTCGGCGCTGCCGGAGGTGCTCATCGCCGCCGGCACCTACCTGCTCGTCACCCGCCTCCTGCTCTGGTACTGCCTCACTCCGAGCGGCGGCCTGCCCACCGCCACCCGCACCGCCCTGATCCGGCAGGGCCTGGTGTGCGTCGCCCTGCTGTGCATCTCCCCGCTCGTCGTGGTGGTGGCCGTGCACATGCCGGTACTGCTGCCGCTGTTCGCGGTGCCGCTGATCGCGCTGGACTCCACGCTGTGGATCGCCCGCGCCAGGGCCGAGGAGCAGCTGCGCGACCCGCTGACCAAGCTGCCCAACCGCCTGTGGCTGATGGAACGCACCTGGACCGCGCTGGACGAGGCCGAGCGCAGCGGCAGCCGCGCCGCCCTGGTGCTCATCGACCTGGACCGGTTCCGGTCCGTCAACGACACGCTGGGCCACCTCGCCGGAGACCGCCTGCTGCTCCAGATCGCCGACCGGCTGCGGGCCGCACTGCCCTGCGACGCCGAGGCGGCCCGGCTCGGCGGCGACGAGTTCGCCGTCCTGCTGCCGCACGTCGGCTCCACGACCAGCGCCAAGCGCACCGCCCGCCACCTGGTCGCGGCGCTCAGCTCACCGCTGGACCTCGACGGCCTCACCCTGGTCCTGGAGGCCAGCGCGGGCCTGGCCGTCTTCCCCGACCACGCCTGCGAGGCCGAGGGGCTCCTGCGGCGGGCCGACGTCGCCATGTACGAGGCGAAGCGCGACCGCAGCGACGTCGAGGTCTACGACGCCAGCCGCGACGGCAACACCCCCGACCGGCTCGGCCTGCTCGGTGACCTGCGCAGGGCCCTGGAGGCCGGTGAGGTGGCGCTGCACTACCAGCCCAAGGTCCGCTTCGACGGCGAGGTGGCCGGCCTGGAGGCACTGGTCCGCTGGGTGCACCCCGAACGCGGCAAGGTCCCGCCGGACGAGTTCATCGCCATCGCGGAGAGTTCCGGGCTGATGCCGCAGCTCACCGAGTACGTGCTGGAGGCAGCGCTGCGCCAGGTGGCGCTGTGGCGCTCGGTCGGCCTGACCGTGCCGGTCGCGGTGAACATCTCCCCGCGCGACGTGCACAGCCCCGGCTTCGCAGGCGCCGTCGCCGCCCGCCTCGCCCGGCACGGCGTGCCCGCCGGGTCGCTGCAACTGGAGATCACCGAGCACGTGCTGCTGGAGGACCCGCAGCAGGCCGCCATCACCCTGGCCGGCCTGACCGGCCACGGCGTGAAGATGTCGCTCGACGACTTCGGCACCGGCTACTCCTCGCTGGTCCACCTGCGGCGCCTGCCGGTGAGCGAGCTGAAGATCGACCGCTCGTTCGTGGCCCGGCTGGCCGTCGACGTCCAGGACGCCGAGATCGTGCGCTGCACCGTCGACCTCGCGCACTCCCTCGGACTGCTCGTCGTCGCCGAGGGCGTCGAGGACGACGAGACGTGGGAGCGGCTGCGCGACCTGGGCTGCGACGCGGTGCAGGGCTGGCTGGTGGCCGCGGCCATGCCGCCGGACGAGGCGACCGCCTGGCTGCGCGCCCGCGACGGCTCCCGCCGCGCCCTGCCGCCGGGCGTGCCCTCCCCGGCGCCCGCGCCCGCCGCCCGCCTGGGCGGCAGCCCGGAGCAGCCCGTGCAGTGAGCCGGCCCCCCGGTGCCGCGGTGGGATGCGCCCCGGCCGACACGGGCCGCGGCGCGGGAGCCATAGGATTGGGGCGCACACCCGGAACACCCGGCCCCACTCAGCCAAGAACCCGTAAGGATCGCTGCATGCCTGGCATCACGCGCGAGGAGGTCGCCCACCTCGCTCGGCTGGCGCGCCTGGAGCTGTCCGGTGAAGAGCTAGAGCACTTCGCCGGACAGCTCGACGACATCATCGGAGCGGTCGCGACCGTCTCCGAGGTCGCCGCCGAGGACGTACCGCCGACCTCCCACCCGCTGCCGCTGACCAACGTCATGCGCCCGGACGAGGTCCGTCCGAGCCTGACTCCCCAGCAGGCGCTCTCCGGCGCGCCCGCCCAGGAGCAGCAGCGATTCAAGGTGCCGCAGATCCTGGGTGAGGAGTGACCGACATGGCCGAACTGACCAGGCTCACCGCAGCCGAGACCGCCGCCCGCATCGCCTCCGGCGAGGTCACCGCGGTCGAGGTGACGCAGGCGCACCTCGACCGGATCGACGCCGTCGACGAGAAGGTGCACGCCTTCCTGCACGTCGACCGTGAGGGCGCACTCGCCACCGCGCGCGAGGTGGACGCCAAGCGCGCCCGCGGCGAGAAGCTGGGCCCGCTGGCCGGCGTGCCGCTCGCGCTGAAGGACATCTTCACCACCGAGGGCCAGCCGACCACCGTCGGCTCGAAGATCCTCGAAGGCTGGATCCCGCCCTACGACGCCACCGTCACCAAGCGGCTCAAGGACGCCGACGTGGTGATCCTCGGCAAGACCAACATGGACGAGTTCGCCATGGGGTCCTCCACCGAGAACAGCGCGTACGGCCCGACGGGCAACCCGTGGGACCTGACCCGCATCCCCGGCGGCTCCGGTGGCGGCTCGTCCGCCGCGCTCGCCTCGTTCCAGGCGCCGCTCGCCATCGGCACCGACACCGGTGGCTCGATCCGCCAGCCGGCGGCCCTCACCGGCACCGTCGGCGTCAAGCCGACGTACGGCGGCGTGTCCCGCTACGGCATGGTGGCGTTCTCCTCCTCGCTGGACCAGGGCGGCCCGTGCGCCCGCACCGTGCTCGACGCGGCGCTGCTGCACGAGGTCATCGCGGGCCACGACCCGATGGACTCCACGTCCGTCGACGCGCCCGTGCCGCCGGTGGTGGAGGCGGCCCGCAGCGGCGAGGTGCGCGGCATGCGCGTCGGCGTCGTCCCCGAGCTGTCCGGCGAGGGCTACCAGCCGGGTGTCATGCAGCGCTTCGACGAGTCCGTGGAGCTGCTGCGCGAGCTGGGCGCGGAGATCGTCGAGGTCTCCTGCCCGTCGTTCACCAGGGCGCTCGCCGCGTACTACCTGATCGCGCCCAGCGAGTGCTCCTCGAACCTCGCCCGGTTCGACGCCATGCGCTACGGCCTGCGCGTCGGCGACGACGGCACCCGCTCGGCCGAGGAGGTCACCGCGCTCACCCGCGAGGCCGGCTTCGGCGACGAGGTCAAGCGCCGCGTCATGCTGGGCACCTACGCGCTCAGCTCCGGCTACTACGACGCGTACTACGGTTCGGCGCAGAAGGTCCGCACGCTCATCAGCCGGGACTTCGCGAAGGCGTTCGAGTCGGTGGACGTGCTCGTCTCGCCGACGGCGCCCACCACCGCGTTCCCGATCGGCGAGCGGGCCGACGACCCGATGGCGATGTACCTCGCCGACCTGTGCACCATCCCGTCCAACCTGGCCGGCAACGCGGCCATGTCGCTTCCCTGCGGCCTGGCGCCGGAGGACGGGCTGCCGGTGGGGCTGCAGATCATCGCCCCCGCCATGGCCGACGACCGTCTCTACCGTGTCGGCGCAGCCGTCGAGGCTGCGTTCCAGGCACGGTGGGGCCACCCGCTGCTCGAGGAGGCACCGTCACTGTGAGCAAGCCCAGCAAGCCCAGCAAACTCAGCAAGGCCAAAGGGTTCCGGAAGTCCCGCACCGGCACCTACCTGTCCATCGGCACCACGCTGTTCGGGGCGGTGAGCGTCGTGAAGCAGGCCAGGAAGGCCCGCTTCGAGAAGGACACGCTCCAGCTCGTCGACGCGGTCGTCTCCGCCGCCGCCATCGCCACCGGGATCGCGCTGCTCGTGCGCGAACTCCGCCGGGCGGCCGACGGCGACATCCTCGCCGACTGACGCGGCCCCTTCGAAAGGCGCTTTTCCGTGACTGTCATTGACCTGGTGCCGTACGAGGACGCGCTCGCGTCCTACGACCCCGTCATGGGCCTGGAAGTCCATGTCGAGCTCGGGACCAAGACCAAGATGTTCTGCGGGTGCTCCACCACCCTGGGCGCGGAGCCCAACTCGCAGACCTGCCCCACCTGCCTGGGCCTGCCCGGCTCGCTGCCCGTCGTCAACGCGATCGGCGTCGAGTCGGCGATCCGGATCGGCCTCGCCCTGCACTGCGAGATCGCCGAGTGGTGCCGGTTCGCCCGGAAGAACTACTTCTACCCGGACATGCCGAAGAACTTCCAGACCTCCCAGTACGACGAGCCGATCGCCTTCAACGGCTACCTCGACGTGCAGCTGGAGGACGGCGAGGTCTTCCGCGTCGAGATCGAGCGCGCCCACATGGAGGAGGACACCGGCAAGTCCCTCCACGTCGGCGGCGCCACCGGCCGCATCCACGGCGCCTCGCACTCGCTGCTGGACTACAACCGGGCCGGCATCCCGCTGATCGAGATCGTCACCAAGCCGATCACCGGAGCCGGCGAGCGCGCCCCCGAGGTCGCCAAGGCCTACGTGGCCGAACTGCGCGAACTCATCCGGGCGCTCGGCGTCTCCGAGGCCCGCATGGAGATGGGCCAGATGCGCTGCGACGTCAACCTGTCGCTGCGCCCGCACGGCCGGGAGAAGTTCGGCACCCGCAGTGAGACGAAGAACGTCAACTCGCTGCGCAGCGTCGAGCGGGCCGCCCGCTTCGAGGTCCAGCGGCACGCCGCGGTGCTCAACGGCGGCGGCACCATCGTGCAGGAGACCCGGCACTTCCACGAGGAGGACGGCAGCACCACCTCGGGGCGGGTCAAGGAGGAGGCGGAGGACTACCGCTACTTCCCCGAGCCGGACCTGGTGCCGGTCGCGCCCAGCCGCGAGTGGGTCGAGGAACTGCGCGGCACGCTCCCTGAGTTGCCGCGGGTGCGCCGCAACCGGCTCCGCGAGGAGTGGGGCGTCTCCGAGCACGAGATGCAGTCGGTGCTCAACGCCGGCGCGATCGACCCGATCGTGGCCACCATCGAGGCCGGCGCGCCCGCCGACCAGGCCCGCAAGTGGTGGATGGGCGAACTCGCCCGCAACGCCAACGAGTCGGGCCGTGACATCGCCGCGCTGCCCATCACGCCCGAGCAGGTCGCCCGGGTGTGCGTGCTGGTCGCCGAGGGCTCGCTCAACGACAAGCTGGCCCGGCAGACCATCGAGGGCGTGCTCGCCGGTGAGGGCACGCCGGACGAGGTCGTCGACAAGCGCGGCCTGAAGGTGGTCTCCGACGACGGCGCGCTGGGCGCGGCCGTGGACGAGGCCATCGCCGGCAACCCGGCCATCGCCGACAAGATCCGGTCCGGCAAGGTCGCCGCGGCCGGCGCGCTGGTCGGCGCGGTGATGAAGGCCACCCGCGGGCAGGCCGACGCCGCCCGGGTGCGCGAGCTGATCCTGGAGAAGCTCGGCGCCGAGGGCTGACCCTCCCCGCGTCCGTTTCGCCGGACTGAGGCCCGCGCCCGCCGGGCTGAGCACGCCGCCTGCCGGGCTGAGCCGCCGCGCCCGGCTGAGGCCCGAACGGCGCCCCCTGAGGCGTCGGGTAAGGCATGGCCGACCCGGGTAAGGCGCGGGCCGCACGGAGTGGGGGCAGTTGCCCGATGCGGTCCGCCCGCCTCAGCGAGCAGTCTTCAACCGTTGGGACGAACGGACCGGACCGCACCCCCGGGTGCGGGTCGGCCCGGCGAGATGGGGAGGAAGACCGTGGACCACCACATGTGGGGAGTACGGGCCAGGACCGAGGACCTGCTGCGCGAGGCCGAGCAGGACCGCCGGGCTGCCCGGGCGCAGCGGGCGGAGCGGAGGCAGCGGGCAGGGGAGGACGAGCAGCCGCCCTCGGCGGAACCGCGCCGTCCGGCCCGCGGACCCTGGACGAAGGCCGCCTGAGCTGTGCCGGAGGCGAAAACCGGTGCCGCCGGGCCCGGACCGCGTGCGATGCTCGGTGACGTGCCTCTACCCTCCGTGAGCCCCGTCTTCGTCGGCCGGTCAGCCGAGATCACCGCACTCGGCGAGGCGCTGCGCCGCGCCGGCACCGGCGAGCCGCAGGCCGTCGTCGTCAGCGGGGAGGCGGGCGTCGGCAAGACCCGCCTGCTGGACGAGTTCCTGACCGCCGCCGGCGAGGCGGGCGCGGTGGCGGCCGTCGGCGGCTGTATCGAGATCGGTGCGGAGGGACTGCCGTTCGCACCGATCTCCACCATCCTGCGGGCCCTGCACCGGCGGCTCGGCGACAATCTCACCGCGGCGATCGCCGGGCAGGAGGGCGAGTTGGCCCGTCTGCTGCCCGAACTGGGCGAGGTGACGGCCGAGTTCCACGACGAGGACGGCCGGGCCCGGCTGTTCGAACTCACCGCCCGCCTGCTGGAGTCGCTGTCCCAGGACACCACGCTGGTCGTCGCCGTCGAGGACCTGCACTGGGCGGACCGCTCCACCCGGGAACTGTTCGCCTACCTGCTGCGCTCGGTGCACCGGGCCCGGCTCGTGCTGCTGGCGACCTACCGCTCCGACGACATCCACCGCCGCCACCCGCTGCGCCCGTTCCTCGCGGAGCTGGACCGGCTGCGCACCATCCGGCGCGTGGAACTGCCCCGGCTCAGCCGTGCCGAGGTCAGCGACCAGATCGCCGGCATCCAGGGCGGCGGTGTGCCGGCGCGTGTCCTGGTCGACGAGGTGTTCAGCCGCTCCGAGGGCAACCCGTTCTTCGTCGAGGAACTGACAGCCAACCCGTCCAACCCGTCCAACCCGTCCAACCCGTCCAACCCAGCCAACCCAGCCAACCCAGCCAACTCAGCCAACTCAGCCAACTCAGCGGGGGACCTGAGCGACTCGCTGCGGGACCTGCTGCTGGTCCGGGTGGAGGCCCTTCCGGAGGACGCCCAGCACGTGGTGCGGCTCGCCGCCGAGGGCGGCTCGGCCGTCGAGTTCCCGCTGCTGGCCGCCGTCGCCGACATGGACGGCGACGCCCTGCTCACCGCGCTGCGCACGGCCGTCGGCGCGCACGTGCTCGCACCCACCGACGACGTCGGCACCGAGGGCGGCTACCGCTTCCGGCACGCCCTCGTCCGCGAGGCCGTCTCCGACGACCTGCTGCCGGGCGAGCGCAGCGGCATCAACCGCCGCTACGCGCAGGCGCTGGAGGCCGAGCCCGCGCTGGTGCGGGCCGACCAGCGGGCGGCCCGGCTGGCCAGTTACTGGCTGCTCGCCCACCACACCGCCAAGGCGCTGCCCGCCGCACTTGACGCGGCCGTCGAAGCGCGGCGCCGCTACGCCTACGCCGAGCAGCTCCGCCTCCTGGACCGGGCGCTGGAGCTGTGGGAGGACGCCACATCGGAGACCCGGCTGGGGCTGCGCCCCTTCGACCAGGCCGAGGTCTACCCGGCGTGCGGCTGCAAGCCGGGCGGGGACGGCGGCGGTGAGGCGCTGCGCTACCTCGACCTGCTCGCCGAGACGGTGCAGGCCGCGCTGCTGGCGGGGGAGCGCAAGCGGGCCCTGGTCAGCATCAAGCGGGCGCTGCGGCTGCTCGGCGGCGAGGACCCGCTGCGGGCCGCCTGGTTCTGGGTGCAGCGCTGCAAGCTGATGGAGGGCACCGGCACCGGCGACGGCTGGGCGGAACTGAGCCGGGCACAGGAACTGGTCCGCGGACTGCCGCCGTCACCCGTGCACGCCGAGGTGATGGCGCACGTCGCCGCCTGGGAGGCCAACCACGACCCGCGGCCCGACAACCTCTCCACCGCGCAGCGCGCCGTGGAGCTGGCCGGGTTGACCGGGGCGGGCAGCATCGAACTGCACGCCCGCATCACGTTGGGCGGGCGCATGGTCGACGCCGGGGACATCGAGGCCGGACTGGCCGAGATGGCCGCCGCCGCGCAACAGGTCGCCGACACCGGCCAGGTCTCCGTACTGGGCCGGGCACACGTCAACCTCTCCTCGGCGCTGGAGAGCGTCGGCCGGTACGCGGAGGCGCTGGCCGTGGCCGACGAGGGCCTGGCCGTGGCCGACCGGTACGGGCTGCGGGACGTCAAGGCGTGGCTGCACGGCAACCGGGCGCACACGCTGCTCGCGCTGGGCCGCTGGCCGGAGGCCGAGCAGGCGGTGCTCGCGACGCGGCAGCTGGCACGCGGCGTGAAGCCACTCGCCTCGGCGGCGTTGCGCAGCGGCCGGCTGGCGCTGCTGCGCGGGCACCCGGGCCAAGCGGCGCAGGAACTGGCCGAGGCGCGGCGGCAGTTCGGCACCCATGACCCGCAGCCGCAGTACGTCATCCCGTTGACCTGTCTGGAGCTGGAGATCGAAGCGGCCCGAGGACGCACCGAGCAGACCCGGCACCTGCTCGCCCAGGCCGTGGAGGCCGGCTTCCCCATGGGGACCGCGCGCTACGCCTGGCCGCTGCTGCTCGCGGCGGTCGCGGCCGAGTCGGAGGTGCGCGGCCTGCCCGCCGCGGAGCCGGGCCGGGCGGAGGCGCTGGAACTGCTGCGCACCGCCGCCCGGCGGCTGCCGCGCCTGGTGCCGGTGTGGGCGGCCCACGGCCTGCTGTTCGACGCCGAGCTGCACCGGGCGCACGGCGGCGCGGACGCCGACCGGTGGTCGGAGGCGGTGGACGCGTTGGAGCGGGCGGAACGCCCCTACGAGGTGGCGCAGGCCCGGCTGCGGCGGGCCGAGGCCCTGCTGCTCGGCGGCGGGCGGACCGGCCGGGAGCAGGCCGCGGACGATGTGCGGGCGGCCCACGCCGAGGGGGAACGGCTGGCGGCGGTGCCGCTGAGCGAGGCCGCGGCCCGGCTCGCGGCCCGCGCGGGCGTGCCGCTGACCGAGCGGCCCACCGAACGGACCGGACCGCCGCGCCGGGCAGATCCGGCTCAGGGCTTCGGGCTCACCCGGCGCGAACGCGAGGTGCTGTGCCTGCTCGCCGCCGGCCGCAGCAACCCGCAGATCGCCGGCCAGTTGTTCATCTCACCGAAGACGGTGAGTGTGCACGTGTCGCGGATCCTGGCGAAGCTGGGCGTTGCCGGACGCGGCGAGGCCGCCGCGCTCGCGCACCGCCTCAGACTTCTCCCTGCTCCGTCTCCGACTCCTCCACCCGAGGGCGGGGCGGCAGTACGGCCGGAGGCAGTCCCGGCACGATGACGACGTGCCCCGAGTCCAGGTCGACGGGGCCGCTGCCGGAGCCGTGGTCGTCCTCCTGGACGCGGGTGTGCTCCAGTCGCCGGCGTTCGTCCTCGGCGTGCTTGATCCCGGGCGCGAAGACTTCCTCCACGCCACCGAACATCTCCGGCATGCCGGCCTCCTCACCCCGCCGCGCGGGCGGACTGGACGGTCACCGCACCTTCAGTCTCAGGATACGGTCGTCGCTGCCGCTCGGGTCGCCGCGGCCGTCGGTGTTGCTGGTGACCAGCCACAGGCCGCCCTCGCCGTCGGGCAGCACGGTGCGCAGCCGCCCGTACTCGCCCTCCAGGAACGCCTGCGGGTCGGCCACCGGCTGCTCGCCGTCCAGCGGCACGCGCCACAGCCGCTCGCCGCGCAGCCCGGCCATCCACAGCGAGCCCTCCGCCCAGGCCAGACCGCTCGGTGAGGCGTCGGCGGGACGCCACTGCTCGACGGGGTCGATGAAGCCGTCCCTGCCCGCCTTGCCCTCGACCTCGGGCCAGCCGTAGTTGCCGCCCGCCTCGATCAGGTTGAGCTCGTCCCAGGTGTTCTGGCCGAACTCCGACGCCCACAGCCGGTCGTCGGCGTCGAAGGCCAGGCCCTGCACGTTGCGGTGCCCGGAGGAGAAGACCACCGAGTCCGGCTCCGGATTGCCCTCCTCCGGCGGGGTGCCGTCGGGGTTCATCCGAAGGATCTTGCCCGCGGGGGAGTCGCCGTCCTGGGCGAGGCGGGTCTGGGCGGCGTCGCCGGTGCCGACGTAGAGCATCTTGTCGGGGCCGAACACGATCCGGCCGCCGTTGTGGATGTTGGCCTTCGGCAGGCCCTTGAAGACCACGTCCGGCTCGCCGAGCTGGCGGCCCTCCTCGCGGCGCTCGTTGTAGAGCATGCGCACGATGCGGTTGTCGGAGGCGCTGGTGAAGTACGCGTAGACGTGCCCGTCGCCGTTGGTGGCGATGCCCATCAGCCCGCCCTCGCCGCCGGGCTGGACGCCGCCGACCCGGCCCAGTTCCGTCTTCGAGCCGTCCTCGCCGGAGATGCGGTGGATCCGGCCGGTGTCGCGGGAGGAGACCAGCAGGTCGCCCTCCGGGAGCACCGCCAGGCCCCACGGCGAGTCGAGGTCCTCGGCGAGGGTGGTGGTGACCTCCACCGAGCCCTCGGCCGGGGCGGGCGAGGAGCGGCCGGCCGGTTCGTCCCCCGGCTGCTCGGACGCGGCCGGGGAGGAGGCCGAGGGGGTGTCCGGGGCCGGCGAGGAGTTGCCGTCGCCGTTCCCCGCGGCGGGCCCGCCGGAGCAGGCCGTCGTGAGCAGCAGGGCAGTCGCCAGGGCGGCTGCCAGCGCGGCCGGTCGGGCTGAGCGTCGCACGTGTCTCGGTCCTCTCGTCGCCGGAAGCGCCCCCGGGGGCGGCCCTCGCCGCCGGGCGCGGGCGCCCACCTGGATCAACGTCCCGGGCGGGTGCACGGGTTCCCGTCCCACCCCGGCGCACACCTCGCGCCGGGCGCCCCTCGGGCCGCGCGGGGATCAGTCCCAGGAACCGAGGGCCGGCGGGAGGCGGCGCAGCTCCGCCAGGTCCTCCTCGGTCAGGCGCAGCCCTGCGGCCCGGGCGTTCTCCTCCGCCCAGCGGGGCTTCTTGGTGCCCGGCACCGGCACCACGTGGCTGCCCTGCGCCAGCAGCCAGGCCAGCGCCACCTGGGCGGGTGTGGCGTCGCCGTGCCGCCGGGCCACCCGCCGCAGGCCGACCACCAGCGGCTGGTTCGCGGCCATCATCTCGGCCGTGAACCGGGGGTGCCGGGCGCGCACGTCGTCCGGCTCGAACCCGCTGCCGGGGGTCAGCGTGCCGCTGAGGAAACCGTTCCCCAGAGGCATCGCCGCGAGCAGTCCCACTCCGCGCGCCTCGCACCAGGGCAGCAGCGCGGTGAGCGCCTCCGGCGACCACACCGACAGCTCCGCCTGCACCGCGCTGACCGGGAAGACCTGCTGGAGCCGGCCGAGCTGCCGCAGCGTCTCACCGTGGAGCGGAGCCCGCTGTGCGCCCTGCGTCCTGGGAGCGCGGCGATGTACGCGGGCGCCGACCGCGCACAGTCCCAGCGCCCGCACCTTGCCGGCTGTGACCAGCTCGGCCATGGCGCCCCAGGTCTCCTCCAGCGGGACCTCCGGATCGGGCCGGTGCAGCTGGTACAGGTCGATCACGTCCGTCTGCAGCCGCCGCAGCGACGAGTCGCAGGCCCGCCGCACGTAGCCGGGACGGCCGTTCGCCACCAGGTGCTGGTCGCCCACCAGCAACCCCACCTTCGTGGAGAGGAACACCTCGTCGCGGCGCTCCTTCAGCACCCGGCCGACCAGCAGCTCGTTGGTGAAGGGCCCGTACATGTCTGCGGTGTCCAGCAGCGTCACGCCCTGGTCGAGTGCGCGGTGCAGGGTTCGCAAGGAGTCCTCGCCCACCTGCTGGGACGTCGTGTAGGCCCAGCTCATCGGCATGCAGCCGAGCCCGACCGCCCCCACCTCGAGCGCTGCCGCGCCGAGTGTCCTGCGCTCCACCTGGACGTGCTCCCTCCTCACCCTGCCGGGGACGACCCCCAAACTAACCGGTCCCCGGCGGCCGTTTCGCCTAGCCTGTGGCACATGACAACTCCGCACGTGTGGCTCCCGGTCCCGCTGGAGGACCTCGGCGACCTGCCGGCGGCCTTCACCTACCACCACTGGGACGGGGAGGAGGGGTTCCCGGCCGACCCGGCCGACTGCGCCTTCTACGTGGTGCCCTACATGAAGCCCGCGGAGGTGGCGGTCCGGCCGCTGCCGGCGATGACGTCCGTCCGCGTGGTGCAGACGCTGACCGCGGGCGTCGAGCACGTCGCCCCGGCCGTGCCGTCGCTGCCGTCCGGTGCGGTGCTCTGCAACGCCCGGGGTGTGCACGACGCGAGCACCGCCGAACTGGCGCTCACCCTGATCCTCGCCTCGCTGCGCAACGTCCCCGCCTTCGTCCACGACCAGGCCGCGCGGCGCTGGCGGCAGGCCGTCCACCCGGCGCTCGCCGACAAGTCGGTGCTGATAGTCGGCTACGGCGGCGTCGGTGCCGCCGTCGAGGACCGTCTCGTGCCGTTCGAGGTGGGCCGGGTCGACCGGGTAGCGCGCACCGCGCGGGACACCGCGCGCGGGCCGGTGCACGCGCTGTCCGAACTGCCCTCGCTGCTGCCCCTGGCCGACGTGGTGGTGCTCGCCGTGCCGCTCACGGACGACACCTCGGGGCTCGTCGGTGCGGACTTCCTGGCCCGTATGAAGGACGGCGCGTTGCTCGTCAACGTCGCCCGGGGCCGGGTGGTGGACGCCGCCGCGCTGCTCGCCGAGCTGGAGGCTGGCCGGCTGCGCGCCGCCCTGGACGTCACCGACCCCGAACCGCTGCCCGAGGACGACCCGTTGTGGAAGGCGCCGAACGTGCTCATCACCCCGCACGTGGGCGGCGCCAGCTCGGCGTTCCTGCCGCGGGCAGGGCGGCTGCTCGCGGCCCAGCTGGAGCGTTTCGCCGCCGGTGAGCCGGTGCACCACGTGGTCGCGGAGGCGCCGTGACCACGCCCGCGCGCCGGTTCCGCACCTCCGGTGCAACGCTGTGCAGGCGTTCGACTGCGGTGAGTTGACACAAACCCGCAGGTCGTCACGCTGTGTAGACGTACTATGTCCCTGTGTGACGGAACTGGTGTATCGTCCGGACGGGGGAGATACCAGGACACCCAGGGGGGCGACGGGCGAATGCGTGGCCAATGGACGAACTGCCGGATGAGGGACGGCCACCGGAGCCGGCCCCCCAGCCCGGGGGCGATGCGATGAGCACCCACCCAGCCGCGTTCGCGGGCACCGCGCGGCCCGAGACCGCCCGCCGCGGCATCCCGGTGCCGCAGGCCCTCCTGGTGCTGGCCTGCCTCGGGTACGCCACCGGCGCCCTGCTCGGCTGGGGGTCGACCCGGCTCGCCCTGATCATGGGCGACTTCGGCCTCAGCCTCGCCGCCCTGCTCGCCGCCGGGTCCTGCTTCTGGTACGCGCGCAGGCACCCGAGCCGCTTCCGGCCCGCCTGGGTGCTGTTCGGCATCTCCTCCACCATGGCAGCCCTGGGCAACGGCGTCTGGGGCTGGTACGAGGTCGTGCTGGACCGCCCGGTGCCCCCCGTCTCCCTGGCCGACTTCTGCTTCCTGCTCTTCGCCCCGCCGGCCATCATCGGCCTGCTCGTGCTCGCCAAGCGCCCGCACTCCCGCAACGGCTGGATCTGCCTCGCCCTCGACGCCTGGCTCATCGGCGGCTCGCTGCTCACCCTCTCCTGGAGCCTGGCCCTCGCCCACACCGGCGCCTGGCGGGACGCCTCCGTACCGTTCGCCGCGCTGCAACTGGCCTATCCGCTGCTGGACATCGTGCTGGTCAGCATGGTCCTCGCGCTGCACTTCCGGCGCACCTCGGTGCACCGCTCCGCGATCAACACCGCGGTCGGCGCGCTGGCCCTCACCGTGCTGTGCGACGCGCTCTTCACCTCGCCGCTGCTGCAGTCGCAGTACCGGTCCGGCCAGCTGCTCGACGCCGGATGGTTCGCCGGCTCACTGCTGCTCGCCTACGCCCCCTGGGTGCCCAGCAGCCGCCCGGCGGCGTCGGAGAGGAGCGAGTCCGAGCAGGAGGCCGCCGAGGCCAGCCGGCCGCTGGTCGGCTCGCTCGCCGCCCTCACGCCGTACCTGGCCGCCGCGGTGTGCACGCTCGGCGTGCTCTACAACGTCGCCGACGGCCGCGAGGCGGGGCGGGTCGTGCTCGTCACCTCCGGCACCGTGGTGCTCGCGCTGGTGGTGCGGCAGGGCATCATGCTGCTGGACAACCTCCGGCTGACCCGCGAACTGGCCCACAAGGAGAACCACTTCAGGTCGCTGGTGCAGGGATCGAGTGACGTCATCATGATCGCCGCCTCCAGCGGCACCCTGCGCTACGTCAGCCCCGCGGCGGTCGGCGTGTACGGGCGGGCGGCGGAGGAACTGGTCGGGTCGGAACTGCCGTCGATGATCCATCCCGACGACCGCGGCCGGTTCCTGCACGAGGTCCGGCGCTTTCTCGCCACTCCGCCCGACCAGGACGTGTCCACCCGCATCGAGTGCCGCTTCCGGCACGGCGACGGCAAGTGGCTGAACATCGAGTCCACCGTCAGCCGCTACCAGGGCGGGCTGATCTTCAACAGCCGCGACGTCACCGAGCGGGTGCGGCTCCAGGCGCAGCTCCAGCACAACGCCTCCCACGACTCGCTCACCGACCTGCCCAACCGGGCCCTGTTCACCGAACGCGTGCGCCAGTCCCTCTCCGGCCGCCGCGGCAGCGACGGGCCGCACCGGGACGCGGCGGTGCTCTTCATCGACCTCGACGGCTTCAAGGCCGTCAACGACACCATCGGCCACCAGGCCGGCGACGAGCTGCTCGTGCACGCCGGGCGCCGGCTGCTGGACTCGGTGCGGGCCGGCGACACCGCCGCCCGCCTCGGCGGCGACGAGTTCGCCGCGCTCATCCTCGGCGACGGCACCGGCGACCGGGCCGACCGCGAGGTGCGCGTCCTGGAGATCGCCGACCGGCTGCGGCAGCGGCTCTCCGAGCCCTACCGCCTGGAGGGGCGATCCGAGGTGCGGGTGGCCGCCTCCATCGGCGTCGCCTTCGCCGAACCCGGTATCTCGCCGGCCGCCCTGATGCGCAACGCCGACCTCGCCATGTACCGCGCCAAGCAGGCGGGCAAGGGCCGCGTCGAGCTGTACGCGCCGCAGCTCCAGGCCGAGATGGTACGCCGCTCGGAACTGGTCACCCGGCTGCACAGCGCCCTCAAGGACGGCGAGTTCGCGCTGCTGCACCAGCCCGTCGTGGAGCTGGCGGGCGGGCAGGTCACCGCGGTCGCCGCCCAGGCCCGCTGGCGTTCCGCCCAGGGCATGCTGTTCACGCCCGCCGAGTTCCTGCACGGCGACGCCCCCGCCGGGCGCGGAGTGGCCGGGCGCGGACCCGAGGTGGGCCGCTGGCTGCTGGAGGAGGCCGTCGCGCAGGCCGCGGAGCGGCACCGGGCAGGCCTGGCGGCACCGGTGTTCGTCCGGATGTCGGCCCGGCGCGTCATCGACCGCTCGATGGCCAGGGGCAGCGTCGAGGCACTGCTGACCCGTCACGGGCTGCCCGCGGGCGGCCTGGTGGTGGAGGTCTGCGACCACGACCCCACGGTCCCGCTGGACGAGCTGGAGAGCCGTCTGACGGCACTGCGGCGGCTCGGCGCCCAGGTGGCGCTCGACGGCTTCGGCAGCGGCTACGGGGCCGTGGCGGCGCTGCGCAGGCTCCCGGTGGACGTGCTGCGCCTGGACCGGGCCCTGGTGGAGGGGCTGGTGGAGTCGCCCCGGCTGCGGAAGATCACCACAGGGTTGCTGCGCATCGCGGCGGACCTCGGCATGGACTCGGTGGCCGACGGCGTGGACCGCCCCGAACAGGTCGGCGTGCTGCGTGCGCTGGGCTGCACCCACGGCCAGGGCATGGCCTTCGCCGGCCCGCTGGACGAGCACCGGCTGCGGCGTGCGCTGGCCGGCGGCGGCTACCCGCTGCCCGACGCCGCCGCCCCCTCGCCGCGCTCCGGGCGCTCGGTCGTGGTGGCCGGATCACTACCGGTCAGAAGGGGTGGCACGGCCGGTCCTGACCCGGTCACCCATCCTCCGTTGCGGTCACATAGTGAGACGTCCGTCCCACCCACTTGACACTCCGCAGGCGACGGGAGGAAGGTCAGTGCCATGCGCACCCGAATTCTCGTACTTGGACAGCGCGTCCGCTGACCCGGAAGGCACCGACCTTCCGTCACCACAGCGACGCGCTCCCCTCGCCTGCCTCACGGCACGAGGGGTTTTTTGTTGCACCAGCGCCACCGATCAAACCGCCCAACCCGCCCGAACGCCGCAGAACAGCTCGCACCGAGTCCCCCGCGAGTCCCGTCCACCGTCGACCGAGCGACCATCGAGAAGACGTACAGCACCATGCGATGCGCGCCCGGCACGACCCGAGTGACAACACCCTCACCTCAGCCGAGAAGAGAAAGCCGATGACCGAGCAGGCCACCGGGGCCCCCCGTCCGCAGCCGCGGGCCCGAAACGGCGGACAGCAGCAGACCGCCACCGTCGAGCACGTGACGGGAGCGCAGTCCCTCATCCGTTCTCTTGAGGAGGTCGGCGCCGACACCGTGTTCGGCATCCCGGGCGGCGCCATCCTGCCCGCGTACGACCCGATGATGGACTCGTCCAGGGTCCGGCACGTCCTGGTCCGCCACGAGCAGGGCGCCGGGCACGCCGCCACCGGCTACGCGCAGGCCACCGGCCGGGTCGGCGTCTGCATGGCCACCTCGGGCCCGGGCGCGACCAACCTCGTGACCCCGATCGCCGACGCGCACATGGACTCGGTGCCGCTCGTCGCGATCACCGGCCAGGTCGCCTCCAAGGCCATCGGCACCGACGCCTTCCAGGAAGCCGACATCTGCGGCATCACGATGCCGATCACCAAGCACAACTTCCTGGTCACCGACCCCGCGGACATCCCGCGCACCATCGCCGAGGCGTTCCACATCGCCTCCACCGGCCGCCCGGGACCGGTCCTGGTCGACATCGCCAAGGACGCCCTGCAGGCGCAGACCACCTTCCAGTGGCCGCCCACCCACGACCTGCCCGGCTACCGCCCGGTCACCAAGCCGCACGCCAAGCAGATCAAGGAGGCGGCCAAGCTGATCAGCGAGGCCCGCCGCCCGGTGCTCTACGTCGGCGGCGGCGTGCTGAAGGCGCAGGCCACCGCCGAGCTGAAGGTGCTCGCCGAGCTGACCAAGGCGCCCGTCACCACCACCCTGATGGCGCTCGGCGCGTTCCCCGACAGCCACCCGCTGCACGTCGGCATGCCCGGCATGCACGGTGCGGTCGCCGCCGTCACCGCCCTGCAGAAGTCGGACCTGATCATCGCGCTCGGCGCCCGGTTCGACGACCGGGTCACCGGCAGGCTGGACTCCTTCGCGCCGTTCGCGAAGGTCGTGCACGCCGACATCGACCCGGCCGAGATCGGCAAGAACCGCGTCGCGGACGTGCCGATCGTCGGCGACGCCCGCGAGGTCATCGCCGACCTGGTCGTGGCCGTCCAGGCCGACTGGGAGGCCGGCCAGCAGGGTGAGGCCGCCCGCGGCGGCTACGCCGAGTGGTGGCAGCAGCTCAGCCGCTGGCGGGACACCTACCCGCTGGGTTACGACGTGCCCGAGGACGGCTCGCTCGCCCCGCAGCAGGTCATCGAGCGCATCGGCCAACTGGCCCCGGAGGGGACGATCTTCGCGGCGGGCGTCGGCCAGCACCAGATGTGGGCCGCCCACTTCGTCAAGTACGAGCGGCCCGCGACCTGGCTCAACTCCGGCGGCCTGGGCACCATGGGCTACGCAGTGCCGGCCGCGCTCGGCGCCAAGGCCGGCGTCCCGGACCGCACGGTCTGGGCGATCGACGGCGACGGCTGCTTCCAGATGACCAACCAGGAGCTGGCCACCGCCGCGCTCAACAACATCCCCATCAAGGTCGCCATCATCAACAACGGCGCCCTGGGCATGGTCCGCCAGTGGCAGACCCTGTTCTACAACCAGCGCTACTCCAACACCGTGCTGCACAGCGGCCCCGACGCCGACGGCAAGCAGCCCTCGGCCGGGACCCGCGTCCCGGACTTCGTCAAGCTGGCGGAGGCGATGGGCTGCGTGGGCATCCGCTGCGAGGACCCCTCGGAGCTGGACGCGGTGATCGAGAAGGCCAACTCCATCAACGACCGCCCGGTGGTCGTGGACTTCATCGTCCACGAGGACGCCATGGTCTGGCCCATGGTCGCGGCCGGCACCTCCAACGACGAGGTCCTGGCGGCGCGCGGCGTCCGTCCCGACTTCGGCGACAGTGACGACTGAGAGAGCGAGAGAGTCCATCCCATGTCCAAGCACACGCTCTCCGTCCTGGTGGAGAACAAGCCCGGCGTCCTCGCCCGGATCACCGCCCTGTTCTCCCGCCGCGGCTTCAACATCGACTCGCTCGCGGTCGGCACCACCGAGCATCCCGACATCTCGCGCATCACCATCGTGGTGACCGTCGAGGACCTGCCGCTGGAGCAGGTCACCAAGCAGCTCAACAAGCTCGTCAACGTCCTCAAGATCGTCGAGCTGGAGAGCGGCGCGGCCGTCCAGCGTGAACTCGTTCTGGTGAAGGTCCGCGCCGACAACGAGTCCCGTTCGAAGATCGTCGAGATCGTGCAGCTGTTCCGCGCCAAGACCGTGGACGTCGCCCCCGAGGCCGTCACGATCGAGGCCACCGGCAGCAGCGACAAGCTCGAAGCGATGCTGAAGATGCTGGAGCCCTTCGGAATCAAGGAACTCGTGCAGTCCGGCACGATCGCCATCGGACGCGGCGCGCGGTCCATCACCGACCGGTCACTGCGCGCGCTCGACCGGACCGCATAGCGAGACGCAAGGCTCCCTCCCCGGCGACTCCCCGCCGACCGTCATACGGTGAACCCCACAAGCGGGTCCGCCCCTGACGAAACCCGCCCCACCGCAACAAGGAGATATCCGAAGTGGCCGAGCTGTTCTACGACGCCGACGCCGACCTGTCCATCATCCAGGGCCGCAAGGTGGCGGTCCTCGGTTACGGCAGCCAGGGCCACGCCCACGCGCTGTCCCTGCGCGACTCGGGTGTCGACGTCCGGGTGGGCCTGCACGAGGGCTCCAAGTCCAAGGCCAAGGCCGAGGAGCAGGGTCTGCGCGTGGTCACGCCCGCCGAGGCCGCCGCCGAGGCCGACGTCATCATGGTCCTGGTCCCGGACCCCATCCAGGCCAAGGTCTACGAGGAGTCCGTCAAGGAGCACCTCAAGGACGGCGACGCGCTGTTCTTCGGCCACGGCTTCAACATCCGCTTCGGCTTCATCCAGCCGCCGGCCGGTGTCGACGTCTGCATGGTCGCCCCCAAGGGCCCCGGCCACCTGGTGCGCCGCCAGTTCGAGGAGGGCCGCGGCGTGCCGTGCATCGCGGCCGTCGAGCAGGACGCCACCGGCAAGGGCTTCGAACTGGCCCTGTCCTACGCCAAGGGCATCGGCGGCACCCGCGCCGGCGTCATCAAGACCACCTTCACCGAGGAGACCGAGACCGACCTGTTCGGTGAGCAGGCCGTGCTCTGCGGCGGAGCCTCCGCCCTGGTCAAGGCCGGTTTCGAGACCCTGGTCGAGGCCGGCTACCAGCCGGAGATCGCCTACTTCGAGTGCCTGCACGAGCTGAAGCTCATCGTCGACCTCATGTACGAGGGCGGCCTGGACAAGATGCGCTGGTCGGTCTCCGAGACCGCCGAGTGGGGCGACTACGTGACCGGCCCGCGGATCATCAACGACCAGACCAAGGTCGAGATGAAGAAGGTGCTCACCGAGATCCAGGACGGCACCTTCGCCAGGAACTGGATGGCCGAGTACAACGCCGGTCTGCCCAAGTACAACGAGTACAAGAAGACCGACAGCGACAGCCTCCTGGAGAGCACCGGCCGTGAGCTGCGCAAGCTCATGAGCTGGGTCGACGACGAGGCCTGAGCAGCAGGCAGGCCCGTGGACGGCGCACGCCGTCCGTGACGCGGTCGCAGGGCCGGCAGTGCCTCCGGAAGACGGCACGGGACGGGCGGACCCCCGCCCGTCCTGTGCCCCCCCGGACGCGCCCCTGCGCCCGTGGTGCTCCACGCACGAGTGATCCTTGCCGGGAAGTGGCCGGTGGCCCGCACCGCGCCGATAGACTGCCGTCCACAAGCGCGCCACAGGCTCACAGCGTCGTGCGTCTCCACGCGGCTGCCAACCTCCACCGCCTTCGGCCGTCGGGACGCGGCCGTCCGCAACGGAACCAGTGAGGACTGAGACCGAAGTGAGCAAGCCCGTAGTACTCATTGCCGAGGAGCTCTCCCCGGCCACGATCGACGCACTCGGCCCCGACTTCGAGATCCGGCAGTGCAACGGAGCCGACCGGAGCGAGCTGCTCGCCGCGATCGCCGACGTTGACGCCATCCTGATCCGCAGCGCCACCAAGGTCGACGCCGAGGCCATCGCCGCGGCCCGCCGCCTGCGTGTGGTGGCCCGGGCCGGCGTCGGCCTGGACAACGTGGACGTCTCCGCCGCCACCAAGGCCGGCGTGATGGTCGTCAACGCGCCGACCTCCAACATCGTCACCGCCGCCGAGCTGGCCTGCGGCCTGATCGTCGCCACCGCCCGCAACATCCCGCAGGCCAACACCGCGCTCAAGCAGGGCGAGTGGAAGCGCAGCAAGTACACCGGCGTCGAACTCTCCGAGAAGACGCTCGGCGTGGTCGGCCTCGGCCGGATCGGCGTGCTGGTGGCCCAGCGCATGTCGGCCTTCGGAATGAAGGTCGTCGCCTTCGACCCGTACGTGCAGGCCGCCCGTGCCGCGCAGATGGGCGTCAAGCTCCTCAGCCTCGACGAGCTGCTGGAGGTCTCCGACTTCATCACCGTGCACCTGCCGAAGACGCCAGAGACGCTCGGTCTCATCGGCGACGAGGCGCTGCACAAGGTCAAGCCGTCGGTGCGGATCATCAACGCCGCACGCGGCGGCATCGTGGACGAGGCCGCGCTGGCCACCGCGCTCAAGGAGGGCCGGGTCGCCGGCGCCGGCCTCGACGTGTACTCCACCGAGCCCTGCACCGACTCGCCGCTGTTCGAGTTCGACCAGGTCGTGGCGACCCCGCACCTGGGCGCGTCCACCGGTGAGGCGCAGGAGAAGGCCGGTGTGTCGGTGGCCCGCTCGGTCCGTCTGGCGCTCGCCGGCGAGCTGGTCCCGGACGCCGTCAACGTCCAGGGCGGCGTGATCGCCGAGGACGTGCGCCCGGCTCTGCCGCTCGCCGAGCGGCTGGGCCGCATCTTCACCGCGCTGGCCGGCGAGGTCGCCGTCCGCCTCGACGTGGAGGTGTACGGCGAGATCACCCAGCACGACGTCAAGGTGCTGGAGCTGTCGGCGCTCAAGGGCGTCTTCGAGGACGTCGTGGCCGAGACGGTCTCCTATGTCAACGCGCCGCTGTTCGCGCAGGAGCGCGGGGTCGAGGTGCGGCTCACCACGTCCAGCGACTCGCCCGACCACCGCAACCTGGTGACGGTGCGCGGCACGCTCAGCAGTGGCGAGGAGGTCTCGGTGTCCGGCACCCTGGCCGGCCCCAAGCACCTGCAGAAGATCGTCGCCGTCGGCGAGCACGACGTGGAGCTGAGCCTCGCCGACCACATGGCGTTCCTGCGCTACGCCGACCGCCCCGGCGTGGTCGGCACCGTCGGCCGCATCCTGGGTGAGGCCGGCGTCAACATCGCGGGCATGCAGGTCTCCCGCGCGGAGGAGGGCGGCGAGGCGCTGGTCGCGCTCACCGTGGACGACACCATCCCGCCCGCCGTGCTGGCCGAGATCGCCGAGGAGATCGGCGCGCACTCCGCCCGCGCGGTCGACCTCACGGACTGACGCCTGCCGCCGGGCCGTCGCGCCCGGTTCGGGTCGCAGGCAGGCCCGGCGCGCACCTGGAGCCGCCCCCGCCACTGGCGGGGCGGCTCCAGGTGCGTGTGCCGCCCGGTCCGCGGCGGGCTGTCACCCTGCCGTGCTCTCCCCGGTGTAGAACGCGGTGGTGGCAGCGGTCTGCTCGGCGACGAGGGCCGCCGGCTCACCGGCCGCGCGGGACGCCTCGCCCCAGGCGCGTGCGCTCAGCGCCGCCGCCTGCTTGCCCTCGTCGGAGGTCTCCCACGCCCCGGCCGGGATCTGCCCGCCGCTCAGGTGAACGTCGAGTGCCAGCAGGCCGAGGTCCCAGCCGACACCAGTCGCTCCGGGCCCGTACTGCTCCCAGAACTCCTCCGGCACCATCGCCACATGCTCCAGTTCGAGCACGGTGCGCTCCTTGCCGTCCGGAGCGAGCCGCACCTCGACCTCGCTGAAGTCCGGATCGGGCCCGTAAAGCCAGCTCACCCGAAGCAGCTCCGGTGCCTCGCACGCCAGGATCTCGCCGCCCGCGTTGCCCTGGAGCTGGTACCGGCCGCCGACCGCGAGCTCGCCGCTGACGGGCAGGAACCACCGCGCGATGCGCTCGGGTGAGGTCACGGCGTCCCACACGTCGGCGATCCCGGCGTCGTAGGTGCGCCGTAGCAGCATGGTGCGGGCGTCACCGGCCTCCACCTTCCGGCTGCCGGTCTTCCGGTGCAGCCGGTTGATCTCGTGGGCGATGTCGTTCATTCCGGATCACTTCCCTCTGTCGCTCTGCGCTCGCGTCTGCCGCGGGCCAGTTCCGTGCCCAGTGCGTCGAGCCGCTGCTCCCAGAACCCGCGGAACCGCTCCAGCCACGCGTCGACCTCCCGCAGCGGCGCCGCCTCGACGGCGTACAGCCGCCGGGTGCCCTCGGCCCGCACGGACGCGAAGCCGTTCTCCCGCAGGACGCGCAGGTGCTGCGACACGGCCGGCTGCGATATGCCGAACTCCTCCTGCACCACGGCACCTAGCGCACCGGACGACTGTTCGCCGGAGGCGAGCAGCTCCAGTATCCGGCGCCTGACCGGATCTCCCAGGACGTCGAAGGCGTGCATACGGCGACTATGGCAGCAGCTGTTTATATAAGTCAATGCTTATAGCTTCGCTCGGTCGCAGGGGCCAGGCCCAGGTTGTCCGTGGCCGGCCGCAGAATGGCGGACATGATCCAGACGCTTCCACTGGCCCTCCCGGCCTCGCTGGTGGACCTGCACCGCATCGACCTGTCGGCCCTGTACTCCACGGGCTGGGGTGTTGAGGCGAGCGACGTCGTGGGCGCGCCGAACGGCGAGGTGTACGCGCTGTACCTCGTGTACCGACACACCCACGGAGTGGCGCGTGACGAACCCGACCCGGCGAAGGCGAACTTCGGGTACCGGCTCATCGCCCGCTACTCGGCGGGGGGTGAGCTGCTGGCGAGCGCGGTGTGCTGCGCCCCGGACAGCGAGGGCAACGCCTCGGCCGTGCTGAACGGCAGCGACATGACGCTGTGCGTGCTGCCGGACGGCACCCTGGCGGTAAGCGGCGACCCGGACTCCACCACGCTGATCACGCCCGACCTGAACCGGGTGGTCGCCGGGTACGAGGGCAGGGCGCGGCGCCCCTTCGAGGAAGTCTCGCCGGACGACGCCTTCGCCAGTTCGATCAGCGTCACACCGTCGGGCCGCCTGCTGTGCGCCACGACGGAGTACGGGGTGTGGGACCGCAGTATCCAGATCCTGAACCTCGTGGGCGTGGCCGACGGTGCTCTGACGTCCACGTCCAAGCCTGCGATCGAAGCGCTCGCCGTGCTCGGCCCCGCCCGGAAGAGCGACGGCGCCCCGCGCGCCCACGTCCGGTACCGGGGCCGGCCGGTCGACCTGGAGAACCGTCCCCGGCCGGCGCTGACCGAAAGGGTGACCGGCGAGACCTCGTACGCGTGGGACGACTCCCGGCTCGGGCGCCCGGTGCCGCTGGCCGAGGACCTGTTCGTCGTCCCGTTCTTCGCCCGGACCTTCCGCAGCGGCAGCCGCGGACAGCCGTTCGCCTTCGCTCTCGTCAACGGCCAGGGTGAGATGACGGGCCGGCTCCAGGGGCTGCACGAGTGGAACGACTCGCCGTTCACCGGCTCCTGCTTCGCCGTGGCCGCCGACCCGCGGCGAGGCCGCGCCTTCCACCTCAACCGCTACGGGCTGTACGCCTGGGGCAGGGACGGGGTTCTCCGCGCCAGGCTCGACACGCAGAACAAGGCGTTCACGCCGCTGACCCGCTTCACCCTCACCGCCTGCTCGCCCGCCGGTGACCTTCTGCTGGTCCACCGCAAGCAGCACCTCGTCCTGTGCATACCCGCTCCGGACGATCTCGGCGACCTCGCCTCCTCCGTCGAGCAGGCACTGCGCACCTTCGCCAGGCAGCGCACCGCCCTGAAGGGGGAGTGGTCACCCGTCAACTGGCACTGGACGCACACGTCGGCGGCCCGTCACCTCTGAGGAGGTGCCGGTGGTGCCACGGCGGTGTCGGAGCGGGGCGCTCCGGCGCTGTCGGGCCGGCACCGCTCACAGCCGGGCTGACTTCAGGGCCATGTGCAGCAGCAGGCGGTCGGTGCCCTCGTCCAGGTCGAGGCCGGTGAGCTGCTCGACGCGGGACAGCCGGTAGTAGAGCGTCTGGCGGTGGATGCCCAGGGCCGCCGCGGTGCGGCCGGCCTGGCCCGCGTGGTCGAGGAAGACCTCCGCGGTGCGGGCCATCTCGCGGTGGCCGGGTTCCAGCAGCACGCGCACGGCCGGGTCGGCGCGCACCGGCGCCGGCAGCGCGGTCAGCAGCCGGTGCGCGCCGAGGTCGCCCCAGCGGGCGACCGGGCCCAGCCGGGTTTCCGCGCGGGCCGCGCGGGCGGCGGCGAGCGCCTGCGACCAGGCCTCCCGCAGGCCGTCGAGGCCGTGCCGGACGTCGCTGACGCCGGCCGCCGGCGCGGCCGTGCCGGCCGGGCCACCGGCCCGCGGCGAGCGCAGCAGCCGCTCCGCGGCTGCGCGGGCCGACTCGGCGGACGCGGCCGAGCGCAGCCGCACCACCGCGGCGAGTGCGGTCGGGTGGCCGTGCCGGGCGGGCAGGGCGCTCAGCACCGGCACGTTCGGCATGCCGGCCTGCGCGGTGTCCTGACCGGGGCCGAGGGCGCCCTCCCGCTCCTCGCCCTCCTGCCAGGGCGCCACGGCGACGAGTGCCAGCGGCCACGTCTCCGCGCCGCCGAGTGCCGCGGACAGTTCGGCGGCTGCGGCGTCCGCGTCCCGGGCGGCGGCCGTGAGCGCGGCCCGCAGCAGCTCGCCCAGCCGGGCACCGGCCCGGGCCTCGGCGGCGAGCAGCGCGCCGATCCGGGCGGCGCCGGCCATCGCCTCGGCCAGCCGGGGGTCGTCGAGCGGCCGGGCGCCGTCGTCCAGCAGCCAGACGTAGCCGTAGACCACACCGCCGTGCCGGACCGGCAGGCAGATCCGGCCCTTCACCACTCCGGCCGACGGGTCCGGCGGGATGCGCACCGGCCCGGTGGCCCGGGTGATGCCGAAGCCCTCGAACCACTCGCGCACCGCCGCGGTGGACCGCCGCTGCATGATCGAGCGGGTGCGCACCGGGTCCATGACGAGGTCGGCGTCGTCGCCGGCGCTCTCGTGGGCGCCGAACGCGATCAGCCCGAAGTCGCGGTTCTCCAGGGTGGCGGGGGTGCCGAGCAGGGCCGACACCTCGTCGATCAGCTCCTGGTAGTCCTCCCGCATCGACCGTGTCGCCTCCGTGCTCCAGCGCCCTGCCCGCCGCAGGTCTCCGCTGCCATTGTCCTACAGCATTCTCATACAGATGTCTGAGATCCGGGACACGGACCCGTGACAGCTGTCGATGGCAGCGCACCGGCGCGATCCTTAGGTTTCACGGTGGCTCACCTTGCCGTTCAACGAACCGTCCCGTGGAGGTGCCCGTGCTGGGTCCCGTGCTTCTCGCCGCCGCGCGCAGCGACAGCATCCGCCGTATCGTCTCGGCCGCACCGGTCACCCGCCCCGTGGTGAACCGGTTCGTCGCAGGCGAGCGGCTCGACGCGTCCATGGCCGCCGTGCGGTCCCTCACCGCCCGCGGGCTCGACGTCACCCTCGACCACCTGGGCGAGGACATCACCGACCGGGCCGAGGCCCGCCGGAACCGCGACGCCTACCTGGCGCTCACCGAGGCGCTGAGCGCCGAGGGCCTCGGTGACCGGGCCGAGATGTCGGTGAAGCTGTCCGCCTTCGGCCAGGCCCTGCCCGGTGGGCACGACCTCGCCTACGAGAACGTGCTGCCGGTGGTGGAGGCCGCCGCCGAGGCCGGGACCACCGTCACGCTCGACATGGAGGACCACACCACGGTCGACTCCACGCTCGCCGTGCTGGCGCAGCTGCGCACCCGTTTCCCGCAGACCGGCGCCGTCGTCCAGTCCTACCTGTTCCGCACCGAGGACGACTGCCGGGCGCTGGCCGGCGCCGGGTCGCGCGTGCGGCTCGTGAAGGGCGCCTACAAGGAGCCCGCGGACGTCGCCTTCCAGGACAAGCGGGACGTCGACCGGGCCTATGTGCGCTGCCTGAAGATCCTCATGGCGGGCAAGGGCTATCCGATGATCGGCTCGCACGATCCGCGCATGGTCGCCATCACACAGGAGCTCGCCGGCCGCTACGGTCGCAAGCAGGACGAGTACGAGTTCCAGATGCTCTACGGCATCCGGGAGGCCGAGCAGCGGCGGCTGGTCGCCGACGGGCACCGCATGCGCGTCTACGTGCCGTACGGCACCGACTGGTACGGCTACTTCATGCGGCGCCTCGCCGAGCGCCCGGCCAACCTGGCCTTCTTCCTGCGCTCGCTCGCGACCCGCGGCTGACCGCCGCGCTGCCGCGCTGCCGCGCTGCCGCGCTGCCGCGCTGCCGCGCTGCCGCGCTGCCGCGCTGCCGCGCTGCCGACAAGAGAAAACACCGACCTCACCTCCCCGACCCAGAAGGAGACACGGCCGCCATGGACGCTGTGACCCAGGTACCCGCCCCGTACAACGAGCCGGTGCACGGCTACGCGCCCGGCAGCCCGGAGCGCGCCCGGCTCGAGGCCAAGCTGAAGGAACTGGCGGACAACCCCGTCGACCTGCCGATGACGATCAACGGCGAGAAGCGCATGGGCGGCGGTGAGCGCTTCACCGTCGTGCAGCCGCACCAGCACGCCTCGGTGCTGGGCACCTACGCCAACGCCACCCGCGCCGACGCGCAGGACGCGATCGACGCCGCGCTGGCCGCCGCCCCGGCGTGGCGTGCGATGTCGTTCGACGACCGCGCCGCGATCATCCTGAAGGCCGCCGAGCTGCTGGCCGGCCCGTGGCGCGAGACCATCGCCGCCTCCACCATGCTGGGCCAGTCCAAGACCGCCCAGCAGGCCGAGATCGACGCGCCCTGCGAGCTGGTCGACTTCTGGCGCTTCAACGTGCACTTCGCGCGGGAGCTGCTCACCGAGCAGCCCCCGATCCAGCCGAAGGGCGTGTGGAACCGGATGGACCACCGTCCGCTGGAGGGCTTCGTCTACGCGATCACCCCCTTCAACTTCACCGCCATCGCCGGCAACCTGCCGACCGCGCCCGCGCTGCTGGGCAACGTCGTGGTGTGGAAGCCCTCACCGACGCAGACGCACTCCGCGGTGCTGCTCATGGAGCTGCTGGAGGAGGCCGGCCTGCCCAAGGGCGTCATCAACCTGGTGACGGGCGACGGCAAGGAGGTCTCCGAGGTGGCGCTGCCGCACCCGGAGCTGGCCGGCGTGCACTTCACCGGTTCCACCGCCACCTTCCAGTACCTGTGGAAGGAGGTCGGCAACAACATCGAGCGGTACCGCTCCTACCCGCGCATCGTCGGTGAGACGGGCGGCAAGGACTTCATCGTCGCGCACCCGACCGCCGACCCGGCGATCCTGAAGACCGCGATCGTGCGGGGCGCCTTCGAGTACCAGGGCCAGAAGTGCTCGGCCGCGTCGCGCGCCTACATCGCCCGGTCCCTCTGGGACGGCGGACTGAAGGACGACCTGGCAGCTGAGGTCGAGGGACTGACCATGGGTGACGTCAGCGACCTGTCGAACTTCATGGGCGCCGTCATCGACGACCGGGCGTTCGCCAAGAGCAAGGCCGCCATCGACCGGGCCAAGGAGGACCCCACCTGCGAGATCGTCGCCGGCGGGACCTGCGACGACTCGGTGGGCTACTTCGTCCGTCCGACGGTGATCGCCTGCTCCGACCCGGAGAACGAGGTGTTCCGCACCGAGTACTTCGGCCCGATCATCGCCGTGCACGTCTACGAGGACGGCGACTTCGACGCGGTCGTCGAGCAGATGGAGTCGGTCTCGGCGTACGCGCTGACCGGCGCGGTGCTCGCGAAGGACCGGCAGGTCCTCGCCGCGGCCTCGGAGAAGCTGCGGTTCGCCGCGGGCAACTTCTACCTCAACGACCGCCCGACCGGCTCCATCGTCGGTCAGCAGCCCTTCGGCGGCGGTCGCGCGTCCGGCACCAACGACAAGGCGGGTTCGAAGTTCAACCTGCAGCGCTGGGTGTCGCCGCGGGCCATCAAGGAGACGCAGGTCGCGCCGACCGACTACCGCTACCCGCACATGGGCTGACCCCGCCCCGGGTGGCCGGCCGTTCCCCGCGGCCGGCCACCCGCCGCCGGACCGCTGCCGGCGCCGCGTCCTCCCTCCCCTGACGACGCGGCGCCGGCAGCCGCGCGTCCACGCCCAGGCCGCTGCCCGTGTTCGTCGCGGGCCCACATGGCGTGGCCCACGGTCTCGCCCCCGGCGTGCACGGCCAGCGAGTGCCACTCGCCCCCCGTACAGGGACAGCAGCAGGTAGCGGGCCGCCAGGGCGGCGACGAACTCCCGCTGCTCGTCGAACGGCGCCACGTCGGCCACTGCCCGCCAGCCGTCCGCGGTCACCTGGTGCAGGGTGAGCTCCCTGCCGTGCCGATCGTGCCTCGTATGGTCCACGATGGTGCGTACGACCACAGCGGGCGCGGGGCGGCACGCGGTTTTCGGGCCGCGGTCGGCCGCGGGACGGAAAGGCGGACGGCGGCCATGCGCATTCGGGCGGTGCTCTGGGACGTGGACGACACCCTCTTCGACTACACCGGCGCGGACCGGCTCGCGGCGCTGGGCCACCTGGCCGCCGAGGGCCTGCTCGACGGCTACGGCACGCCGGAGGCCGCACTGGAGCACTGGCGGGCCGTGATGGAGCAGGCGTTCGCCCGGTTCCTCGCGGGTGAGCTGGACTTCCTCGGGCACCGCAGGGAGCGGGCCCGCGGTGTGGCCGGCCTGGACCTGGCCGACGCCGAGGCCGACGAGTGGTTCGGGCGCTACGTGGCACGCTACGAGGCCGAGTGGGCGCTCTTCCCCGACGTGCTGCCGGTGCTGGACGCGCTGGCCGACGGCTACCGGCACGGGGTGCTGTCCAACTCCTCCACCCGCAACCAGGACCGCAAGCTGCGCACCCTGGGCGTGCGCGACCGCTTCGAGGTGCTGGTCTGCGCGGAGGACCTGCGCTGCGCCAAACCCGATCCGGGGGCGTTCGCAGCGGCCTGTGAGGCGATGGGACTGCCGCCGGAGGAGGTCGTCTACGTGGGGGACCAGCTCGTCACGGACGCCCAGGGCGCGCGCGCCGCCGGCCTCACCGGCGTCTGGCTGGACCGGCTCGGCACGGGCGGCACCTGGACGCCGCGCATCGGCGGCCTGGCGGAGCTGCCCGGACTGCTCGGCCGGCTGCCCGCGGACCGCGCCGCCGCCCAGCCGGGCGGGCAATGGCCCGTCTGACGGCTGGACCCCGCCCGCAGGCCCTGCCGGCCGCGGTGCTCCACCGCAGGTCGAGCGCTTCTCGTCTCAGATAGTAGGAAGGCCAACTATTTAGCGAGACATTACAGCGAACCCCTCGTACCTTGGTAGCAGCCGAACGATTCGCTCCATCCAGCGAACGGCGGATGAGGCGCGGTGCGCCACGGCAGGTGACCCCTGCCGCACCGCTCGCCCCCGCCCCTTGCGGCACGCATGAATCCGCTGTCTTTCCGGGTTTGTCTGCTGAAGGAGCATCACCATGGAGACCACCGCACGCCGTCGCGCCCGCCACGCCGCCACCGACGACACCGACCGCAAGAAGGCCGCCGCCGCCCTGCAGCGCGCCCTCGACCGCCGTGACAACGGCGGCGCCACCGGGCACTGATCCGCCCGCCCTGCCGCCACACCGCCGGGCTCGCATGTGCGCGCCGCTCCCGTCCCGCCCCCGCGTTGCCGAGGCGGGACGGGGAGGCCGCCCCCGTCCGTCCACATGGTGAAAGGCTTGTATCAGCCCATGGACGTCCTAGTAGTGTCCGCGGCATGACGCGAAGCATCGATCTCGCAGTGATCCCCGGCGACGGCATCGGCCGGGAGGTCGTGTCCCAGGGCCTCAAGGTCCTGACCGCGGTCCTCCCGCAGGACGTCAAGCTGGAGACCAAGGAGTACCGGCTCGGAGCCGAGCGCTGGCATGCGACGGGGGAGACCCTGCCCGATGCCGAGCTCGAACAGCTCAAGGGCCACGACGCACTCCTGCTGGGCGCCATCGGCGACCCGTCGGTCCCCTCCGGCGTGCTGGAGCGGGGGCTGCTGCTCAAGCTGCGCTTCGCCTTCGACCACTACGTGAACCTGCGGCCCTCCAAGCTGTTCCCGCAGACGCCGACCCCGCTGGCCGGCCGCCCCGACATCGACTTCGTCGTGGTCCGCGAGGGCACCGAGGGCCCCTACGTCGGCAACGGCGGCAGCCTGCGCACCGGCACGCCCGCCGAGGTGGCCACCGAGGTCAGCCTCAACACCGCGTACGGCGTGGAGCGCGTCGTCCGGGACGCCTACGAGCGGGCCAACGCACGGCCGCGCCGCAAGCTGACGCTCGTCCACAAGAACAACGTGCTCGTCTACGCCGGCCACCTGTGGAAGAACATCTTCGACCGGGTCGGCGCCGAGTACCCGGACGTCACCACCGACTACCTGCACGTCGACGCCGCCACGATCTTCCTGGTCAACGACCCGGCGCGGTTCGACGTGATCGTCACCGACAACCTGTTCGGCGACATCATCACCGACCTCGCCGCCGCCATCAGCGGCGGCATCGGCCTGGCCGCCTCGGGCAACATCAACCCGACCGGGGAGTTCCCCTCGATGTTCGAGCCGGTGCACGGCTCCGCCCCGGACATCGCCGGAACCGGCAAGGCCGACCCCACCGCGACGGTGCTCTCCGTCGCGCTGCTGCTGCGGCACCTCGGCTTCGAGGCCGAGGCCACCCGGATCGAGGACGCCGTCACCGCGGACCTCGCCGAGCGGGACCCCGCGGTCGCGCGCACCACCGACCAGATCGGTGACGCGCTCGCGGTACGCGTAGCGAGCTAGCCCGACGCGTGCACAGCGCCGGGCCTCCGCGCCCGGCTGCTGTGCTACTCGGCGGTTGGGTGCGACCATCTGCCCCAGAGGCCGCCACCCGTGTCCTCGACGCGGCATGCCACGCGCGATAATCGGACGCGGGGCCGCCGTGCGAGGAGAAACTCGGACGTCCCAGTACGTGTGCGGTCCGCCACGCCGATCAGTGTAAGGACGCGCCCATGACGACCCCCGACATCACCTTCGACCTGAAGCCCTCCTCCCGGCCGCTGGCCGACGCCGAGCGCGAGGCGGCGCTGGCCGACCCCGGTTTCGGCCGGCACTTCACCGACCACATGGTCACCATCCGGTGGACCGAGGGGCGGGGCTGGCACGACGCCCAGCTCGAACCGTACGCGCCGCTCCAGCTGGACCCGGCGAACATGACGCTGCACTACGGCCAGGCCATCTTCGAGGGCCTCAAGGCCTTCCGGCAGGACGACGGCTCGGTGGCCCTCTTCCGCCCGGACGCCAACGCCCGGCGCTTCCAGCGGTCCGCCCGCCGCCTGGCCATGCCGGAGCTGCCGGAGCAGACCTTCGTCGAGGCGTGCGACCTGCTCGTCAAGCAGGACCTGGCGTGGGTGCCCGGCGTCGGCGAGCAGTCGCTCTACCTGCGGCCCTTCATGTTCGCCACCGAGGTGGGCCTCGGCGTGCGGCCCGCCAACGAGTACCTGTTCATCGTCATCGCCTCCCCGGCCGGCCCCTACTTCCCCGGCGGCGTGAAGCCGGTCTCGGTGTGGCTGTCCGAGGAGTACGTGCGGGCCGCCGCCGGCGGCACCGGCGAGGCCAAGTGCGCCGGCAACTACGCGGCCTCCCTCGTCGCCCAGGCCGAGGCCGCCCGCCACGGCTGCGAGCAGGTGGTCTGGCTCGACGCGGTCGAGCACCGCTGGGTCGAGGAGATGGGCGGGATGAACCTGTACTTCGTGAGGGGCACGGGTGCGGACGCCACCATCGTGACCCCGGAACTGACCGGCACGCTGCTGCCCGGCATCACGCGGGACTCCCTGCTGAGTGTCGCCGCCGACCTGGGCTACGGCACCGCCGAGGTCCGGCTGTCCACCGACGACTGGAAGGCCGGCAACGCCGACGGCTCGATCTCGGAGGTCTTCGCCTGCGGTACCGCCGCGGCCATCACCCCGGTCGGCTCGGTCAAGTCCGCCCGCGCCCAGTGGACCATCGGCGACGGGCAGCCCGGTGAGATCACCATGCGGCTGCGCGAGGCGCTGCTCGCCATCCAGACCGGCCGTGCCGCCGACCCGCACGGCTGGCTGCACCGCGTCGTCTGAGCCGCCACCCGCGGCCGCACCGCAGACGCCCCGCCGCCCGGACCGTCACGGTCCGGGCGGCGGGGCGCTTGCCCTCCGGGGTGAGCCGGACGGCCGGGCCGGCTGTCAGGGGCGCATCTCGTAGGCGTCGGCGAGGGCCTCCACCCGGGCCCACACGCGGGCGGTGCGCTCGGTGTCGGTCACCGGGCGGCGGACCTGGGCCAGCGCCCACTGCTGCTGCTTCTGCGTGGCCGAGTCCTTGCCGTGCAGCTCGACGGCGTGCGCGGAGAAGTCGCGGACCAGGATGCCGAACAGCTCGTCCAGCACGTCCTCGTCCAGGCCGGTCAACTGCGCCTGCTCCAGGATCAGCTGGCCGTGCACCACGAGCGCGAACAGCTGGCCGACGGCCAGCAGCAGGTCCAGGTCGCGGCTCTGCTCCTTGTCCGGCGCCGCCGTGGTGACGAACTCGCAGAGCGCGTCGGCCTGTTCGCGGAACCGTGCGACGTTGGGCACCGAGGCGTGCGCGTCGTAGGCGGTGCGCCAGTCGTGGAAGCGGACCGAGCCCAGGCCGCGGGTCGGACCCTGCCGGAAGAGGAAGTTGTCGTCGGCCGCGTCCAGTCGGGTGGGCACCGGCGCGTACTCGGCAGGGTTGAGCAGGTAGTTGCCCATGAACTTGAGGATGAGCGCCAGGTTGACGTGGACCGTGCCCTCCAGCTTCGGCAGGCCGCGGATCTCGGTGGCGGCCTGCGCGAAGTAGGTGTCCTTCTCGAAGCCCTTGGCGGCGATGACGTCCCACATGAGGTCGATCACCTTCTCGCCCTCGGTGGTCACCTTCATCTTGGTCATCGGGTTGAACAGCAGGTAGCGGCGGTCCTCGGGTCCGGCGGTGCGGAAGTAGTCCACCGCCCGGTCGCTGAACAGCTTCATGCCGACCAACCGCACGTAGGCGTCGGTCAGTTCACGCCGCACATGCGCGAAGTCGGTGACCCGGCGGCCGTACAGGACTCGGTGGTGGGCGTGGGCGACCGCCTCGTACATCGCGTGCTCGCAGATGCCCACGGACGCCGTGCACAGGTTGAACTTGCCGACGTTGACGGTGTTGAGCGCCGCGTCGAAGGCGGCCTGCCCGGTGTGCAGCACGTCCTCGGCGCGCACCGGGTAGTCGGTCAGCCGGAACTCGCTGACGTACTTCGAGGAGTCGACGACGTTCTTGACCAGGCCGTAGGCGGGGTGGCGGCTGTCGGCGGCGAAGAACACGTAGCCGTCGGGGCCCTCCATGTCGGCCCGGCGGCCGAACACCGACACCAGACCGGCGGCGTTGCCGTTGCCGATGTAGTACTTCGAACCGTTGGCGCGGAACCCGCCGTCGGCGTCCGGGGCGAGCACCATGTCGGTGGAGTAGATGTCGGCGCCGTGCGTCTTCTCCGACAGGCCGAAGGCGAACACCTCACCCTGATCGAGTAGTTCGGCGGCCCTCGACCGGGCGGCGGTGTTGTCGCTCTGCCAGACCGGGCCGAGCCCGAGCACCGTCACCTGCCAGGCGTACCAGTAGTCAAGGCCGTAGAAGCCGAAGATCTCGTTCAGTGCGGCGATGCGGGCGGTGTCCCAGCGCTTGTCGGCGCTCCCAGCCGCCTCACCGGCCGGGGTGAGGAACGTGGCGAACAGCTTCTCCTTGGTGGAGAACTCCAGGAAGTCGCTGAGCCAGGCACGTTCGCGGTAGTCGCTGAGCAGCTTGCGCTTGCCGCGCTCCTCGAACCAGTCGACGGTGGCGCGCAGCAGCCGCCGGGTCTCCGGGTCGAAGTGGGCGGGGTCGTAGGTGCGCGGGTTGAACAGCAGCGGGTCCGCCATGATGCGGTTCGCCTTCCTGGAGAGGGTGGGTGGTCGGTGCGTCGTGGAGGTCAGGAACCGGCGTCGTGAGAGCCGGTGGCGGTGCGGTCGGCGCCGGGGGAGCGGTCAGGGCCGTCGGTGTCGAGCCGGTGCAGGGTGGCCAGTACGTCGTCCAGCCAGGCCAGCGTCATGCGCTCGTACTCGATGCCGCCGCGCAGCACCACGTGCTGGAGCTGCTCGCCGGCGGTGAGGTCCTGTCCGGCGGGGAAGTCCCGCCGCTCCCCGGTGAGGTACCGGGCGAGCCGTGCGGCGTGCGCGGCGTGGTGCCGCCGCACCTCGGCGACCAGCCGGTGCAGCTCCGCCGGGTCGTCGAAGGCCGCGCCGCGGACCTTCACCGCCAGGTCGTGCCGCACGCTCTCCGGCTCCACCGGCGCGTGCAGCCAGTCGGTGAGCGTCGCCCGCCCGGCGGCGGCGACGGAGTACACCTTCTTGTCGGGCCGGGACTCCTGCGGCACCTCGCGCACGTCGATCAGCCCGTCGGCCTCCATGCGCTTCAGCACCCGGTATATCTGCTGGTGCGTGGCCGTCCAGAAGTAGCCGATCGACCGGTCGAAGCGCCGGGCCAGTTCGTACCCCGACCCGGGCTGCTCCAGGAGGGAGACGAGGATCGCGTGCTCCAGTGCCATACCCGGCAGCCTGCTATGCAACTTGTTGCATAGGCAAGGGTGGGCAGGTGAGGTGAGACGAGAGTCACCGGCAGTTGCGACCGCCCGGGAGAACGGGGCCCGTTCACCTGTTACCGGCCGGTATCGCACCGAAAGGGTCCGAATCCTGAGACGCAGGGTGAAGTGGTGGCGACCCTGTGCCAGACTTCCCGCGTGCTCTCACTGGTCATGATTATTGGTGACAGCGCGCCGGTCCGCAGTGACCGCTGACCGCCCGGGAACCCAGGCGGCAGTGGGCACCGTGCCTCAGACCCGCGCGCAGACCTCTCGCATCCGCGAGGGGTTTTTTCGTTTTCCGGCCCACCCGCGCCGGAAGGCGGGCCGCGCGCGATGATGGGGGCAAGTGGAGCCCTTCGTTCCGGATCCACTCATTTCTTGTAGGAGTCTGACCAGCATGACCACGGACGCACCCGACGACTCGTTCCACGTCTTCGACACCACGCTGCGCGACGGCGCCCAGCGCGAGGGGATCAACCTCTCCGTGTCGGACAAGCTGACCATCGCGCGCCACCTGGACGACTTCGGCGTGGGCTTCATCGAGGGGGGCTGGCCGGGCGCGAACCCGCGGGACACCGAGTTCTTCCAGCGCGCCAAGGCGGAGATCACCTTCCGCAACGCCCAGCTGGTGGCCTTCGGCGCCACCCGCCGGGCCGGGGTGCGGGCCGAGGACGACCCGCAGGTGCAGGCCCTCGCCGACTCCGGCGCCCCCGTGGTCACGCTGGTCGCCAAGTCGCACGACCGGCACGTGGAGCTGGCGCTGCGCACCACGCTGGAGGAGAACCTCGCGATGGTCCGTGACACCGTCGCCCATCTGCGCGAGCGGGGACGCCGGGTCTTCGTCGACTGCGAGCACTTCTTCGACGGCTACCAGGCCAACCCCGCATACGCCAAGCAGGTCGTGCGCACCGCGCACGAGGCGGGCGCGGACGTCGTGGTGCTGTGCGACACCAACGGCGGCATGCTGCCCGCGCAGGTCCAGGCGGTGGTGCGGACGGTACTCGCCGACACCGGGGCCAGGCTCGGCATCCACGCCCAGGACGACACCGGCTGCGCCGTCGCCAACACGCTGGCCGCGGTCGACGCGGGCGCCACGCACGTCCAGTGCACCGCCAACGGCTACGGCGAGCGGGTGGGCAACGCCAACCTGTTCCCGGTGGTGGCGGCCCTCCAGCTGAAGTACGGCCGGACCGTGGTGCCCCCGGCCGCGCTGCCGGAGATGACCCGCATCTCGCACGCCATCGCCGAGGTCGTCAACCTCACTCCCTCCACCCACCAGCCGTACGTCGGCCTCTCCGCCTTCGCGCACAAGGCCGGACTGCACGCCTCGGCGATCAAGGTCGACCCCGACCTGTACCAGCACATCGACCCCGAGCAGGTCGGCAACTCCATGCGCATGCTCGTCTCCGACATGGCCGGACGCGCCTCGGTGGAGCTGAAGGGCAAGGAACTCGGCTACGACCTGACCGGCGACCGGGACGCGGTCGGCCGCATCGTCGCCCGGGTGAAGGAGCAGGAACTCAAGGGCTACACCTACGAGGCCGCCGACGCCTCCTTCGAACTGCTGCTGCGCGACGAGGTGCACCGCGAGCCGGGCAGCGACGCCGACGCGCCGCGCTTCTACCGGCTGGAGTCGTGGCGGGCGATCGTCGAGGACCGCCCCGACGGCACCCACGCCAACGAGGCCACCGTGCGCCTGCGCGCCAAGGGCGAGCGGGTGGTGGCCACCGGCGAGGGCAACGGCCCCGTGCACGCGCTGGACCGCGCGCTGCGGGTGGCGCTGGAGCGGGTCTTCCCCGAGCTGGCCCGGCTGGAGCTGGTCGACTACAAGGTGCGCATCCTGGAGGGCAAGCACGGCACCGAGTCCACCACCCGGGTGCTGATCTCCACCAGCGACGGCACCTCGGAGTGGTCCACCGTCGGCGTCGCGGACAACGTCATCGCCGCGTCCTGGCAGGCGCTCGACGACGCCTACACCTACGGACTGCTGCGGGCCGGGCTGCGTCCCACCGAGTGAACCGCGCGGCCCCTGCCGCCTGCACCGCCGTCCGCCGGTCAGGCGGCGGGGGCGGGCGGCAGGGCCAGCGACGCGTCGAAGTGGTCCCGCACATGGCCGAGCACCGCGGCCCGGTCCGTGCCCGGCAGGCCCACCACCAGGTGGGTGCCGAAGCCGTCCAGCAGCGCCCGGGTGCGGGTGGCGAACCGCTCGGCGTCCACGGCCCGGAACTCGCCGCGTGCCGCTCCCTCCACGAACAGCGCCACCAGGTCCCGGTGCCAGGCCAGTTCCAGCTCCAGCTGCCGGGCGCGGACCTCGTCGTCGGCGGACAGCGACCGGTTCCACACCTCCAGCCACAGCGCCCACGCCGGGTCGCGCGGCCCCTGTGGCAGGTACAGGTCGACCAGCGCGTCCAGCCGCTCGCGGACCGGCGTCCGCCGGGCCAGCGCTGCGCGGCGCTGCGCGCCGAGCCGCTCCTCGCTCCACTGGAGGGTCTGCAGCAGCAGCTCGTCCTTGGTCTTGAAGTAGTACAGCAGGTGGCCGCTGCTCATGCCGACCTCCCGGCCGAGGCCCGCCATGGTGAGGCGGTCCAGGCCGGAGTCGGCGATGGCCTCCATCGCCGCCGCGAGCAGCCGCTCGCGCGGCTGGGCCGGCCGCCGGGCGCGCCCGCCCGCCCCGGTACGTGATGCCACTGGCCGGCTCCTCCCCTTGCCCCGCGACTTTCTGCCCGCGACGGCCCTCAGGCCGCTGTGATCCTCGGCTGCTGCTGGGTGATGCAGTGGATGCCGCCACCCGCGGCGAAGATCGTACGCGCGTCGACCAGCGTCACCGTACGGTCGGGGAAGAGACGGCGGAAGATCCCGGCGTTGTGCTCGTCCATCCGGTCGCCGAACCCGCACAGCACGACGCCGCGGTTGCACAGGTAGTGGTTGACGTAGGACCAGTCCACCGGTTCGCCGTCGACCTCGGTCACCGTCGGCGCGGGCAGTTCGACGACCTCGATGGTCCGGCCCCGGGCGTCGGTGGCGGCCCGCAGCCGCTTCACCGTGTCCCGGCACACCTCGTGGTCGGGGTGCGCCGGATCGGGCTGCACGTGGGCGACGACCACACCGGGACGGACGAACGCCGCGACGAGGTCCACATGGCCGCGGGTGCCGAAGGGGCCGTAGTCGGCGGTCAGGCCGCGCGGCAGCCAGATCGCCTTGCGGGTGCCGAGCCGACGGTGGATCTCGGCCTCGACCCGCTCGTGTGTCCAGCCCGGGTTGCGGCCCGGGTCGAGCTGGACCGTCTCGGTCAGCAGCACGGTGCCCTCGCCGTCGACGTGGATGCCGCCGCCCTCGTTGACCAGGTCCGAGCGGTGCGCCTCGGCTCCCGCCAGGGCGGCGACGGCGCCGCCGACACCCGCGTCCAGGCCCCAGCGGGCCCAGTCCTGCGCGCCCCAGCCGTTGAACGTCCAGTCCACGGCGGCGAGCCGCCCGCCGCCGGTGACGAAGGTCGGGCCGATGTCGCGCATCCACGCGTCGTCCAGCGGGCGTTCGGCCACCTCGATGCCCGGGCCGAGCTGCCGCCGGGCGTGTGCGGCCTGCTCCGGGGAGGCCAGCACGGTGACCGGCTCGAAGCGGCGCACGGCTCGGGCCACCGACGCCCACGCCGCCTGCGCGTCGGCCAGTGACTCCGCGGAGTCGAAGGTCGGGTTCGGGCCCGGCCAGGCCATCCAGGTGCGGGTGTGCGGCGCCCACTCGGGCGGCATGTGGAAAGCGGTCGCGGCGGGTGCGGGCATGCGGAGTCCTCGGGTGCGGACCGGCACGGGACGTGTCGGTGGTGGTGGGGGAGAGGGGCGGTGGTGTGGCTTCCGGACGCGGCCCTTCGGAGGGGGCGTGGCCGTCAGAGGAAGTACAGGCGGTTGAGCGAGACGCTGTCCGCCGGCCGGGAACGCAATGGACGGTCGTCGAGCGTGACCAGGCCGGTGCGGTCGTCCACGTCTACGTGGCCGGTGCGGGAGTTGTGCACCAGGTCCGCCGGGCCGATGCCGCGGGTGCCGCGCACCGCCACCCGGCGGCGCCGGGTGGGCAGCAGGTCACCGCCCTGCTCGGCGGCGGCCCGCGAGACGAAGGCCACCGACAGTTCCGCCGGCGCGGCCCCGAACGCCCCGAACTGCGGTCCGAGCACCAGCGGTTCGCAGGTGTCGGTGGCGGCGTTGGGGTCACCGGTGACGCCGTACGCGGGGTAGCCGGACTTCAGCACCAGTTGCGGCTTCGCACCGAAGAAGGCCGGCTTCCACAGCACGACGTCGGCGAGCTTGCCCACCTCAAGGGACCCCACCTCGTGCGCCAGGCCGTGGGCCAGCGCCGGGTTGAGCGTCAGCTTGGCGATGTAGCGCAGCACCCGCGCGTTGTCGTCGTCCGGGCCGTCGCCCTCCAGCGGGCCGCGTTCGGCCTTCAGCTTGCCCGCCATCTGGAAGGTGCGCCGGACGGTCTCCCCGGCCCGGCCCATGCCCTGCGCGTCGGAGGAGGTGATGCCGATGGCGCCCAAGTCGTGCAGCACGTCCTCGGCGCCCATGGTGCCCGCGCGGATGCGGTCCCGGGCCATCGCGGCGTCACCGGGCAGGTCCGTCTTCAGGTCGTGGACGGAGACGATCATGCCGTAGTGCTCGGCGACGGCGTCCCGGCCGAACGGCAGCGTGGGATTGGTCGAGGAGCCGATCACGTTCGGCACGCCGGCCATCTTCAGCACGTTCGGCACGTGGCCGCCGCCGCAGCCCTCGATGTGGAAGGCGTGGATCGTGCGGCCGTCCAGCACCGCCAGGGTGTCCTCGACGGCCAGCGACTCGTTGAGGCCGTCGCTGTGCAGGGCCACCTGCACGTCGTGCTCCTCCGCGGTCCGCAGCGCCGTGTCCAGGGCGCGCCGGTGGGCGCCCATGTCCTCGTGGACCTTGAAACCGCAGGCGCCGCCCTCGGCCAGCGCCTCCACCAGCGGAGCCGCGTCCGAGGACGAGCCGCGCCCCAGGAAGCCGATGTTGACCGGCCAGGCGTCGAAGGCGCCGAAGGTGTGCCGCAGCGCCCACGGCGAGTTGACGCCCACTCCCCACACGGGGCCGAACTCCTGGCCGATGACGGTGGTGACCCCCGAGGCCAGCGAGGCCTCCATGACCCGCGGCGACAGCAGGTGCACATGGGTGTCCACGGCACCGGCGGTGGCGATCAGCCCCTCGCCGGAGACGATGGTCGTGCCGGTGCCGACCACCACGTCCACCCCGTCCAGGGTGTCGGGGTTGCCCGCCCGGCCGACGGCGTGGATACGGCCCTCGCGGATCCCGACGGACAGCTTGCGGATGCCCTGCACGGCGTCGATCACCAGCACGTTGCTGATGACCACGTCGCAGGTCTCGCGGACGGCAGCAGCCTTCAGGTGCAGCCCGTCGCGCGCGGTCTTGCCGAAGCCGGCCAGGAACTCGTCGCCGCGCCGCTGGGAGTCGGACTCCACCCGGACCACCAGGCCGCTGTCACCCAGCCGCACCCGGTCGCCGGCCCGCGGGCCGTGCACGGCGGCGTAGTCACCGGCCGCCTGCTCGTGGGTACCGCTCATGGTGCCGCTCCTTCCGCTCCGAGATATCCGCAGGCCGCCGCCCTGCGCAGCGCCTCCTCCCTGGCCCCCGGCGCGTCCAGGGGGCCGTCCACCAGTCCGGCGAAACCGATCGCGATCCGGTCGCCGCCGATCGGCACCAGCGGGGCCGCGACCTGCTCCCCGGGGCCGAACCGCAGCGAGGAGCCGGCCGGCACGCACAGCCGCATGCCGTAGGCGGCGGCCCGGTCGAAGCGCAGCCGGGGGTTGGCCTCGAAGAAGTGGAAGTGCGAGGTGACGCTGACCGGCACGGTCGCGGTGTTCAGCACGTCGAGCGTCAGGACCGGTTCCGGAGCGGGTGCGGACGGGCCCGGCAGAACAGCGCCTGGCCCGTCCGCGGCGGCCTCCGCGATCGGCTCGGGCACCACCGCGAGTCGCGAACCGTCGTCGAACACCGCCTCCACGTGAACCTCGGTGACGATCTCGGCCACCCCGGGCAGTACGTCCTCCGGCCCGAGCACGGCACGGGCGGCACGGATCGCGTCGGCGAGCCGGAGCCCGTCGCGGGCCGCCTCGCACACGGTGTCGGCGATCAGCGCCGTCGCCTCGGGCACGTTGAGCAGCAGTCCGCGGGCCCGCCGGGCGCGGGCCAGTTCCGCGGCGCCGAACAGCAGCAACCGGTCGCGTTCGGTCGGTGTGAGCCGCATGCCGCACCTCCTCCAGGTCTCACCCGGCACGCCCGGTCGATCGCCGGCGTCCTGGTTTAGAGCACCACTCTAAACAATGATTCGGTAAGTCGGCAGTGTGCTGCGAGTGCAGAGTGGACGAGAACCCGGAAGGCCTCAGGTGATCGAGCGCCGTTCTATGACGGTGGGACCGGGGGAACCGGTGGGACAGGCGCTGGGGGGAGGGGTCGGGTGTGACGATCCGGTGGTGACAGCCGCAGTGGACGTCGCCCGTCCGGCCCGCGCTGGCCTCGGCTTATCGGGCGGCAGCGTGCTCCTGTAGGAGTTCGACAGTGCGTCACCCGGTGGTTCTGAGGAATCCCCTGCTCGACACGTGCTGGGTGGGGTGGTTCTGTCCAGCGCAGCCATGAATCCCGGGCAGAGACTGTACGAATCTGACCACGGCGATGTGGGCGGGGGTTTCGTAGGGTCTATACATGACCGATCTGCCCCAGACCTCAGCCACGGCCACCGACGCACGCGGACGCACCGCCGAGCTGCACGCCATCCGTGAGGAAGTCCGGCGCGGTCCCAGCGAGCGCGCCACCGAGGCGCAGCACGCGAAGGGCAAGCTGACAGCGCGTGAGCGGATCGACCTGCTGCTGGACGAGGGCTCCTTCCGCGAGTTGGAGCCCCTTCGCCGGCATCGGGCGACGGGGTTCGGGCTGGAGGCACGGCGTCCGTACACCGACGGTGTGGTGACGGGGTGGGGGACGGTGCATGGGCGGACGGTGTTCGTGTATGCGCATGATTTTCGGATCTTCGGGGGTGCGTTGGGGGAGGCGCATGCGGAGAAGATCCACAAGCTGATGGATCGGGCGATTGCGGCGGGTGCGCCGTTGGTGTCGCTGAACGATGGTGCGGGGGCGCGGATTCAGGAGGGGGTGTCGGCGCTTGCGGGGTATGGGGGGATCTTCCAGCGGAACACGCGGGCGTCGGGGGTGATTCCGCAGATCTCGGTGATGTTGGGGCCGTGTGCGGGCGGTGCGGCGTATTCGCCGGCGTTGACGGATTTCGTGTTCATGGTGCGGGAGACGTCGCAGATGTTCATCACGGGTCCTGATGTGGTGAAGGCGGTGACGGGGGAGGACATCTCGCAGAACGGGCTGGGTGGTGCGGATGTGCACGCCGGCACGTCGGGGGTGGCGCACTTCGCCTACGACGACGAGCAGACCTGTCTGGAGGAGGTCCGCTACCTGTTGTCCCTCCTCCCGCAGAACAACCGGGAGAACCCGCCCACGGCCGCGACCGAGGACCCGGCCGACCGCCGTTCGGACTCGCTGCTCGAACTGGTCCCCGCCGACGGCAACCGGCCGTACGACATGCGCAAGGTCATCGAGGAGCTCGTCGACGACGGCGACTACCTGGAGATCCACGAGCGGTGGGCCACCAACATCCTTTGCGCGCTCTCCCGGCTGGACGGACAGGTGGTGGGCATCGTCGCCAACCAGCCGCAGTCCCTGGCCGGCGTGCTCGACATCGAAGCCTCCGAGAAGGCCGCACGTTTTGTCCAGATGTGCGATGCTTTCAACATCCCCATCGTCACGCTGCTCGACGTGCCCGGGTTCCTGCCCGGCGTCGACCAGGAGCACGGCGGGATCATCCGGCACGGGGCGAAGCTGCTGTACGCGTACTGCAACGCCACCGTGCCGCGGATCTCAGTGGTACTTCGAAAGGCGTATGGCGGTGCGTACATCGTGATGGACTCCCAGTCCATTGGCGCGGACCTCACCTACGCCTGGCCGACCAACGAGATCGCGGTGATGGGCGCCGAGGGCGCCGCCAACGTCATCTTCCGCAAGCAGATCGCGGCCGCCGACGACTCCGACGCCATGCGCAGCCGCATGGTCAAGGAGTACAAGGCCGAGCTGATGCACCCCTACTACGCCGCCGAGCGCGGCCTGGTCGACGACGTCATCGACCCGAGCGAGACGCGCGAGGTGCTCATCCGCTCGCTCGCGATGCTGCGCACGAAGCACGCGGACCTGCCGTCGCGCAAGCACGGCAACCCGCCCCAGTGACCTCTTGTACCGAACAGATGGAGCCCGTTGTGAGTACCGCTGACACCACCAACCTGGTCCGGGTCGAGAAGGGCGAGGCCAGCGACGAGGAAGTGGCCGCGGTGACCGCGCTGCTGCTGGCCCGCGCCGCCTCCGCCCAGCACGGCGCCGGCCCGGCCGGCCGCCCGCGCCGCAGCACCGCCGGCTGGCGGCGCCTGGAGCGCACCCCCGGCTTCCGCGCCCCGCACAGCTGGCAGGGCTGACCCCGCCCTCAGGCGCCGGGCGCTGACTCCGCCCTCGGGTGCCGGGCGCACCTGCCGCGCCGTCCGGCGGTGTCCACTGCCGCGCTCCTGCACGACTGTCGCGCTTCCGCACGCCCCTTGTTCGCCGCCGCAAGCCGGTGCACGCAGGTGCGGTCCGAAGCAGGCTCCGCACGCCGGGCCGGCCTCGCAGGGAGGCAGGCTCCACAGGCAGAGCAGGCCGCGCACCACAGCAGCCCCGCACATCTCGGAACCGACGGTTCCGGATGTGCGGGGCTGCTGTGGTGTACGGAGACGCGGGCCGGGTGAGGTCCGCGTGCCGCCCGGGTGGTGGGGGCGGCGAACTCCTGACCGCCGTCAGCCGGCCACGGGGGCGTCCATCAGGACGGTGCGCCGCGGGTTGGCGGTGGCCGGGGGCAACTCGGCCGGGTGCTCGGCCTCCTCACGGGTCAGTTCGGCGGCATCGGTGAGATGCGCGAGCGTCGTGCGGTCCGGGTTGGCGGTGCTGCGCATGAGCAAAGTCGTCTTCACGCTGAGTAGGCCTCTTGTCTGTTCCGTACGTGATGTAAACGCCGAGAGTAAAACTGCTTTCCCGTCCGGTGGCCGATACAGACAATTGAGGACCTGTGAGTTTCCTCACCAGGTGCCGGGCAAATGGTGCAAAACGGAGAGAGGCTGCCAGGGGACGAACCGCCGTGAAACAGGACTGAACCCCACGTTCCGCTCTTAGGGGCGGACGCCATGGGGTGTCGCACGCCTGTCCGACACGCGGCCGGAAGTCCGTTTTGTATGGTGTTGCATCTCACGGCCCGTCACCCAGTACCAGCGCAGCGTCACACATGTCACAGCTCGACACTCGGCCCTTGTTGGAGATCCTGCACTGTGCTGGAATCTCTCGAACCGCCGCAGGTACATCAGCCGGCGCGTATGGGGGCGCACAGCAGCGCCGCGCGGCGGTGGTGACGAGATGCGCCGGTCGCTCACGACCGTCGGGGTGGCCCCAGGGGATTTCCCCGACTCAATACCGTCTTCCTGCTCACGCGGGGAGGCGCCTGGTCCAGAGGTTGCGACGCTAGTGCAGGGACGTTTCAAGAGGGATGGCAGCGCTGCGGGGGACCCGGAGCTGCGCGGGGCAACCGACCGCGGCTCCTCTCCCCAGCGCACGCAGGAAACCGGTCCGCCGGCGGCAGCACACGACGCCGACAGCGGCTCCGGTGCCGTGGCGCACCCGGAAGGTGGCACCGGCGGCCCCGCGGGTCCCGCCGAACCCACGGGCCCGGGGTCGCGGCTGGCTCTGCGCAACTGGCGGATCAGCACCCGCCTGGTGTCGCTGCTGGCCCTGCCCGTGGTGGCGGCGACGACCCTGGGCGCGTTCCGGATCGTCGACGCGACCGGGGAGGTCGAGCAGCTCGAGAACATGAAGCTGCTCACCGAGATGACGCAGCAGGCCACCGAGCTGGCCGCCGCGCTCCAGGAGGAGCGCGACCGCTCCGCCGGTCCGCTCACCGCCCACGGCAACGCCAAGGACGACACCGTCGTCGGCCCGCGGGAGAAGACGGACAAGGCCAAGCAGTCCTTCAACGAGGCCACCGGCGACCTCACCGCCGACGGTGACGAACTGCTCACCGGTGTGCAGGCGACGATCATCGACATCGGCCGCCAGCTCAACACCATCAAGAACATCCGCGAGCGGGCCTACGAGAGCCCGGACGCGATCGCCGAGACCGTCGGCGACTACAACCAGCTGATCGAGTCGCTGCTGTCCCTGTCGCAGGACATGGCCCAGGCGACCAGCAACCCGGAGATGATCCGGAGCACGCGTGCCCTGGCCGCGTTCTCCACCGCCAAGGAGTACGCCTCCATGCAGCGGGCCGTCATCAGCGCGGGCCTCGCCCCGCGGGACGGCGCCAAGCTCTCCGAGAACGACCGGCGCTACGGCAAGACGGCGAACGAGAACGAACGCGCCGCGATGAACCGCTTCAACGTCATCTACGGGCCGGAGCGGGCCACCGAGCTGACGCAGCCCCTCGACGGCGGCATCGTCAACATCACCTCCGCCAACGAGTACGCCTCCCGGGTCTTCAAGAGCCCCGAGGGCATCAAGGCGGAGACCCGTTCGTACATGGACTGGTACGACCAGGACCGTACGAAGATCGACGAGATGGCCAAGATCGAGAAGACCCTGCTGACGCAGATGGAGCAGCAGGCCCGCGAGCTGCGCGCCGAAGCCCAGCGGGACGCGCTCATCAACGGTGCCATCATCCTGCTGGTCCTCGGCATCTCGCTCGTCGGCGCCTTCGTCGTGGCCCGGTCCATGGTCCGCTCGCTGCGCCGACTCCAGGACACCGCCCAGGACGTCGCCCGCAACCGGCTGCCCGAGCTGGTCAAGCAGCTCTCCGAGACCGACCCGCAGGAGGTGGACACCACCGTCGAGTCGGTCGGTGTGCACAGCCGGGACGAGATCGGAAAGGTCGCCGCGGCGTTCGACGACGTCCACCGCGAAGCCGTCCGGCTCGCCGGTGACCAGGCGCTGCTGCGGGGCAACGTCAACGCGATGTTCACCAACCTCTCGCGCCGCAGCCAGGGCCTCATCCAGCGCCAGCTGTCGCTGATCTCCGAACTGGAGTCCCGCGAGGCCGACCCGGACCAGCTGTCCTCGCTGTTCAAGCTGGACCACCTCGCGACCCGTATGCGCCGGAACGGTGAGAACCTGCTGGTCCTCGCCGGCGAGGAGCCGGGCCGCCGCTGGACCCGCCCGGTGCCGCTGGTCGACGTGCTCCGCGCCGCCGCCTCCGAGGTGGAGCAGTACGAGCGCATCGAACTCAGCTCGGTGCCGTCGACCGAGGTCGCCGGCCGCGTCGTCAACGACCTCGTGCACCTGCTCGCCGAGCTGCTGGAGAACGCCACCTCGTTCTCCTCGCCGCAGACCAAGGTCAAGGTCACCGGTCACGCCCTGCCCGACGGCCGGGTGCTGGTCGAGATCCACGACACCGGCATCGGCCTCTCGCCCGAGGACCTGGCGGCGATCAACGACCGGCTGGCCAACCCGCCGGTCGTGGACGTCTCGGTGTCCCGCCGCATGGGCCTGTTCGTGGTCGGCCGCCTCTCGCTGCGGCACGGCATCCGGATACAGCTGCGGCCCTCGGACTCGGGCGGCACCACCGCCCTGGTCATGCTGCCCGTCGACGTCGCCCACGGCCCCGGCCAGGGCCCCAAGGGCAAGCCCGGTGCCCCGCAGGCGCCGGCCTCGGCCACGCTCAAGCGGGAGCCGCAGGGCTCCGGCTCCCCGGGCAGCAAGCTCGGCGCGCTCCCCACTCGCGGCCAGGTGCCCGGCAGCGCCCCGCGCCCGGCCCTCCCGGCCAACGGGCCCGGCGGCCCGGGCGGCAACGGCCGCGGCAACCGCGGCCCCGGTGGCGGCCCTGGCGGCGGTCCCGGTGGCAACGGCCGCGGTCCCGGCGGCATGCCGCCGCGTTCCGCCCCGCAGCAGCCCTCCGCGCACCCGCAGCAGCCGCCCGCGCCTCCCCGCCAGGCGCCCGCGCCGAGCGGTCCGCCGCAGCCCGCCAACGCCTCCGCCGGCCGTCCGCCGCAGCTGCCGCCGCGCGGCGGCGGCCCGGTGGGCGAACTGCCCTCCCGCGAGCAGCCCGCCGGCCGTCCCCCGCAGGGTGGCGCGCCGAACGAGCCGCAGCAGCGGCCCAGTTGGGCGGGCAACCGCGAGGAGCTGATACCCGGCCAGCGTGACCGCAACGGAGCCGACGTGCCCCGCGGGCACGAGGACCCCGAGGCCACCGGCGAGTTCACCCGTCCCGGCTTCACCGGAGCCACCAGCGGCGCGCCCCGCCAGGACGCCCCGCCGCAGCAGCGCCAGGAGTCCCACGGCAACCGGCAGGACGCCTACGGCAGCCAGCAGGACTCCTATGAAGGCCAGTCCTACGGCAACCGCCAGGAGCAGTACGACACCGGCAACTACCCGGTGCCCGTCTCCTCGTCGCCGGCCCGCCGGGACGACACCACCGAGCTGGACATCCCCATCGCCCCGACGGCCACCGCTGATGTGCGCACGCCGATATTCGAGGAGATGGAGACCAGTTGGTTCTCGGCCAGGACCCGCAGGTCCGCCCCGGCCGACACCGCGCCCGAGCCCGAGCCGGAGCCGGTGCAGCCCGCCCCGGCCCCGCTGCCGGCCCGTTCCGCGGCACCCGCCGCACCGGCGGCGATGCCGCAGCGCACCCCCGCGCGCGCCGAGGTCGGCGACACCGCCTCGACCGGCGAATGGCAGGCCTCGCCCAACGACGAGCGCTGGCGCCGGGCCGAGCGCCTGCGCCAGCCGGCCGCAGGCGGCGTCACCACCTCGGGACTGCCCCGCAGGGTGCCCCGTGCGAACCTGGTGGCAGGCACCGCCCAGCAGCAGTCGGCCACGCCGACCGGTCCGCAGGTCTCGCGCGCCCCCAGTGACGTGCGCGGCCGTCTGACCAATCTCCGCCGCGGCATCCAGCAGGGCCGCCAGGCCGGCGGGGGACCCGGCAGCACCGAACGGGGTTCCGGCCCCACCTACCAGCAGGAGCGTTAGTTGAGTCCGATGAGCCAGGCGGCGCAGAATCTGAACTGGTTGATCACCAACTTTGTGGAGAACACCCCGGGGGTGTCGCACACGGTGGTGGTTTCCGCCGACG
>NZ_JASKMT010000025.1 GCF_030124175.1 Streptomyces sp. 549
TTCGGCATCGTCGCAGGTCACAGTATGTTCACGAAACAGGTTCAAGTCCCGTCACTCACCCTGGTTGATCAAGGCCCGGTCTGCGAAAGCAGGCCGGGTCTTCTTCGTGTACCCGATCCTGGCCTTGCACCCGACCCTGTGAACAAGACGGGAGCCGACGAGCCTCGGCGGCTCCCCCGCCCCTCAGCGGGTCCCGCCACGCACGGCGGCTTCCGTATCCCGGTTCGCTGATTGCGCGCAACGGCGGCGCTGAGCCGGACGACCGGCAATTTCGAGCAATCGGGCAGCGCGACCCGGGTCCCGTTCCCCATCCTGAGGGCTGGCCACATGACCGGGAGGAACCCACCATGGCGCTCAGGTTCATCGGGACCACTTCGGAGAACGGCGACTGCCCGACCCTCTACGAGGACACCGAGACCGGTGACATCGTCGTCCAGGGCGACCGTCTCACCGACCCCGGGCACCTGGCGCAACTGCGGGACGTGAAGGATTCCGAGACGTTCGTCGTCATCCCCCGCGAACTGCTCACCCGCTTCGCCCCCCGGGAGCCGCAGCCGTGACCGCGCTGGAACCCTTCGAGTCCGCCGCCCACCTTTTCCGGGACTTCCAGCACACCGCATGGCGGTTGGAGACCCGCCGCGGTTACGCCTCCGACCGGAACAGCCCCAACTGGGAGCCGTCCCGCAGAGGCGCCGACTTCACGTTCGCCCCGGACAACCCCTGGCACCGCAACGTCCGCGCCCAGATCCGGCAGGGCAAACGTTTCGAGCGGGTGCGCCTGGTCGACGACCCGCCGACCGAGGGGCAGCGGTTCCTGCTCGCCACCGGGGCCGGGAACGTCGCCGCCGGTGAGGACATCCGCAACCTCTGGCGAGCCGACGCCGAACGGCTGGCCCTCCCGGCCGCCGACTTCTGGCTGTTCGACTCCCGCGTCCTGGTCCGGTTCGTCTTTGACGACCAGGACGTGACACTCGGCGTGCAGGTGACCGAGGACCCGGCCGCCGTCGTGCACGCCTGCCAGGTCCGCGACGCCGCATGGCACCATGCGATCCCGACCGCCACCTTCCGTGCGGCGGTACCGTCGGCGAGGTGAGCACGGACTTCCAGCACGCCCGGGTCGCTCTCGGTGCGCGGCTGCGCGAACTGCGCACCGACAGCGGCCTCACCGGCAAGGCTTTTGCCGCCGCAACCGGCTGGCCGGCGTCGAAGGTTTCCCGCCTTGAGCTGGGCAAGCAGACCGCGAGCCGCACGGACCTGGACACCTGGGCGCGAGCCGCCGGCGCCCCCGATGCCACCGACGACCTGCACGCCCGGCTGCGGGCCCTGGATCATCACCTCCGCTGAGGTCCGCTACGCCCTGTCCGTGCTGTTCGCCGCGGAGGCCCTGCGTGAAGCACTCACCGAGGAACTGGCTCCCTGACGACCACGCCGCTGCCCCCATGAGCACGGCGACTGCCCCTGCCATCACGGCAAGTCGACGGCCCTGTCCGGGGCGAGCTGATGCCTGGACCGCCTCTCGGGCGTTGCGGCAGACTCGCTGGCATGGTGACGCTGCGGGCTCTCACGACTGACGACTGGCCACTGTGGCGAGAGGTCCGCCGCGCTGCGCTGGCCGAGGCGCCGCACGCATTCAAGACCCGGCTTGCGGACTGGCACAGGGGCGGTGGCGTGCCCGTCTGGAGATGCCAGGCGCCCACCACGTCGTCGCGTTGCTGGACGGCCGAGCCGTTGGCATGGCCAGCGGCGTTCCCGCAGACGGCGTCACACGCGAGCTACGGTCCGTATGGGGTCAGTCCCGGAACGCGAGGTCGCGGTGTCGGAGACCGGCTGATGTCAGCGGTCGAGACCTGGAACCGGCAGTCGGGCGCCACCACCCTGAAACTCGCGGTGCTCCCGGACAATGGCCATGCCATCGCCTTCTACCAGCGCCACGGGTTCAGCGCCACGGGAGAACTCGGGGACTTGCTGTCTGACGGCGTCACCAGAGAGCACGTGATGGCAAAGGCGCTGCTCTGACCGGACAGGACCCCGGACAGGACCCCGGATAGGGCGCCGCCGCACCCGTCACGGACTCAGGGCGAAGATCAAGCGACGCTCACCCCGGGCTGTGCAGCGAGCGGCAGCGCTCTGTCCGTCCTGGAGGACTGGATGCTGTCAGCCGCGCACTGCGCCCGGGGGCCACACCACCTCGACGGGGACGCCGGTGGCGCGGGCCTCGGCCACCACGTCGGCGGTGCCGCCGCCCTTGCCCGTGGGCGGCTGGCCGTCCCAGACCGCCACCAGCCGGTCCGCCCGCTCCAGCAGCACCCGGTTCGCGGCCTCGTACGCGGCCCGGTCGGCCGACGCGTGCGGCATCGTCAGCACCTCGTCCGCGGCTGCGGTGAGCCGGTCGAAGAGTGCGGCGTGCTCCGGCTTCACCTTGCGCTCGCGATAGTCCTGGGAGGGGATGACGACGGTCAGGCTGCCACCGGCGTCGATCACCGCCTCGGCGAACAGACTGTCGCTTCCCCTGGCGATGCACGAGATGCCGACGAGCGGTCCGTCGCCGTGCGCGCGGAGCAGCGTGCGCAGCGCCTCCCGGATCGTGGGCACGGTGTCGGGGGTCAGGTCCATGTGTCCGGTCACCGCGAGGGTGGTCATGCGGGTCCTCCCTAGCTCGTACTTCCGTGATCGGTCGTGAGGCACCGCGGCAGAGTGTATTGCCGCTCTGGTCGCCCTTCGCGGGCATTCCGTGCCGATCCCCCCGGACGAGATTCGGCACCGCAGGGTCCCGGAGAGGCGGGCGGGAAAAATCCGCGAAGAACTCTCGCGAGGCTGTCGATCCGGGGCCTGCCCGTTCGACGTAGGGGTGAGAGGCGGGGAACGGCCCCGCCCTCCCGACCGAGGAGTCACCATGCCGCGCTTTCTGACGATGATCCGCATCGACGAGCGGAACGCGCCCGCCGAGGGTCCGAGCCCCGAGATGCAGGAGCGCATGGGCGCGCTGCTGGAGGAGATCACCAAGGCCGGGGTCATGCTCGACACGGCCGGCCTCACCCCCAGCTCGGAGGGCAGCCGGGTCACCTGGTCCGGCGGCAACCTGACGGTCACCGACGGGCCGTTCACCGAGACCAAGGAGGTCGTCGGCGGCTACTCCATCGTGCAGGCCAAGGACAAGGCCGAGGCCGTCGAGTGGACGAAGCGCTTCCTGCAGACCCACGAGGACTACTGGACCGTCACCGCCGAGGTCCGGCAGATCGCGGAGGGCTGATCACGGAGGCCTGATCGCGGAGGGCTGATCACGGAGCGCTGATCGCGGAGCTGACCGCTCCGGCCGCCGACGGTGCTTGCCCGGGCCCGGCGGGGCTGCTCTGATGGGTGCCCGTGACGGTAGTTAGCACGGTGGAAGCGGTTTTCCGGATCGAGTCCGCGCGCATCATCGCCGGTGTCACCCGGATCGTCCGGGACGTGGGCATCGCCGAGGAGATCGCGCAGGACGCGCTGGTCGCCGCGTTGGAACAGTGGCCGGAGTCGGGTGTCCCGGAGAAGCCGGGCGCCTGGCTCACGGCCACCGCCAAGCACCGCGCGATCGATCTGGTCCGCCGCCGGGAGACCTACGCGCGCAAGCTGGCGGAGGTCGGCCGCACCCTGGCGGACGTGCCGCCGCCGGACACCGCCGACCCGGCGCTGACGGATCCCGACGCCATCGACGACGACCTGCTGCGGCTCGTCTTCACCGCCTGCCATCCGGTGCTCGCCACCGAGGCCCGCGTCGCGCTCACGCTGCGGCTGCTGGGCGGATTGACGACCGAGGAGATCGCCCGGGCGTGCCTCGCCACGGAGGCGGCGATCGCGCAGCGCGTCGTCCGGGCCAAGCGGGCCCTGGCCAAGGCGGGCGTGCCGTTCGAGGTGCCCTGCGGCGCGGACCGGGCCGCGCGGCTCGACTCCGTGCTGGAGGTCATCTACCTGATCTTCAACGAGGGCTACTCGGCGACCTCGGGGGACGACTTGCTGCGTCCCGCGCTCTGCGAGGACGCGCTGCGCCTGGGCCGGGTGCTGGCCGCCCTGATGCCGAAGGAGGGTGAGGTGCACGGCCTGGTGGCGCTGCTGGAGATCCAGGCGTCCCGGTCCACGAGCCGCACCGGTCCCGGCGGTGAGCCCGTGCTGCTCGCCGACCAGAACCGCACCCGCTGGAACCGGTTGCTGATCCGGCGCGGCTTCGCGGCGCTGGAACGGGCCGCCGCCACCGGCCGGCCGCCGGGTCCGTACACGCTCCAGGCGGCGATCGCCGCCTGCCACGCGCAGGCGGTGCGGTACGAGGACACGGACTGGCCGACCATCGCGACGCTCTACGCCCGACTCGCGGCGCTGAACCCCTCCCCGGTGGTGGAGTTGAACCGGGCGGTGGCGGTGTCGATGGTGGACGGCCCGGCGGCGGGCCTGGCCGTCGTCGACGCGCTGGGCGGCGACCCCGCGCTGCGCGGCTACCACCTGTTGCCGAGCGTGCGCGGTGACCTGCTGGCCCGGCTCGGGCGGGCGGCGGAGGCGCGGGTGGAGTTCGAGCAGGCCGCGTCCCTGACCCGCAACGCCCGCGAGCGCGACCTGCTGCACGCCCGCGCCGCCCGCTGCCGCTGACCCGCACCCGCCATCCCGCGGCTTCGGCCCCGCCCCGCCCCGCCCCGGCTCGGCACAGGCCAGCCAAGGCCCGCCGTGCCCCCTCAAGGCACGGTCCGGCTATGGACAGGGTGGCGGGCGGCTGGGTAGCTTCGACTGAGCAAGCGCTTAGACATTGGCGCTTCGACATCATCTCCGGGAGGCGAGCCATGCGGCGCACGGTGTTCAACGAGGACCACGAGGCGTTCCGTCAGACCATCCGCGACTTCATCGCCTCCGAGGTGGTGCCGTACTACTCCGAGTGGGAGGCGCAGGGCTACGTGCCCCGCGACCTGTACAAGAAGCTGGGGGAGCTGGGCGTCTTCGGCATCGAGGTGCCGGAGGAGTACGGCGGCGCCGGGGAGACGAGCTTCAAGTTCAGTGCCGTGATCAGCGAGGAGTGCGCCCGCGTCGGCGTCAGCTTCGGCGGCTCCGGCGTGCACACCGCGCTGTGCCTGCCGTACCTGCTCAAGTACGCGAACGAGGAGCAGAAGCAGCGCTGGCTGCCGTCGTTCGTCACCGGCGAGATGATGACCGCCATCGCCATGACCGAGCCCGGCACCGGCTCCGACCTGGCCGGGATGAAGACCACGGCCAAGCTGTCCGAGGACGGTACGCACTACGTGCTCAACGGCGCCAAGACGTTCATCACCGGCGGCGTGCAGGCCGACCGGGTGCTGGTCTGCTGCCGCACGTCGCCCGTCGACCCGGACGACCGGCGCAACGGCATCTCCATCCTGGTCGTCGACACCACCAGCGAGGGCTACGCGGTGGGCCGCACCCTGGACAAGCTGGGGCTGAAGACCTCCGACACGGCCGAACTCTCCTTCACCGACGTGCGAGTGCCGGTCGCGGACCTGCTCGGCGAGGAGGGCAAGGGCTTCACCTACCTCACCCACAACCTTCCGCAGGAGCGTCTGGGCATCGCACTGGGCGCCTACGCGCAGGCCGCCGCCGCCGTGGGCTTCGCCCAGGAGTACGTCAGCGACCGCACGGTCTTCGGCCGCTCGGTCGCCTCCTTCCAGAACACCAAGTTCGTGCTGGCCGACTGCAAGTCCGACGTGGACGCCATGCAGGCCGTCGTGGACCGGGCGCTGGACGCGCTCGACGCCGACGAACTGACCCCGGCGGACGCCGCGTCCGCGAAGCTGTTCACCACCGAGACGGCCGCCCGCGTCATCGACAAGTGCCTCCAGCTGCACGGCGGTTACGGCTACATGCGGGAGTACCCGATCGCCCGCCTGTACGCCGACACCCGGGTCACCCGCATCTACGGCGGCACCAGCGAGGTCATGCGGTCGATCATCGCCAAGTCCATGGGCCTGTAGGGTCTGCCCCGTGTCGGACGCACTCACCTCCCTGCTCGGTCTGCTGGACCTGGAGCGGATCGAGCGGGACATCTTCCGCGGCGCCAGCCACCCGTCCGTCGTACCCCGGGTCTTCGGCGGGCAGGTCGCCGCGCAGGCCCTGGTCGCGGCGGGCCGGACCGTGCCCGAGGACCGGCGCACTCGCTGCACGCCTACTTCCTGCGGGCCGGCGACCCCGGCGCGGCGATCGTCTACACCGTGGACCGGATCAGGGACGGCCGCTCCTTCACGACACGCCGGGTCGTTGCCGTCCAGCACGGTCAGCCCATCTTCCACCTCTCGGCGTCGTTCCAACTGGCCGAGGACGGGCTGGAGCACCAGGAGGAGATGCCGTCGGCCCCCGACCCGGAGACCCTGCCGACCTCCGCCGAGCTGCTGCCCCGGTACGCGCACCTGTTCGCCGATCCCGGCGTCGCCGACCGGCTGGCGCAGGCCCGTGCCGCGGTGGACCTGCGGTACGTGAAGGAGCCGCCCTACGCCGCCGCCGGACGGCAGCCGGGCGAGGCGCGCTCCCAGGTCTGGTTCCGCACCAACGGCAAGCTCCAGGGCGCCCAGGACCAGCCGCTGCTGCACACCTGCCTGGCGACCTACGTGTCCGACATGACGCTGCTGGACTCGGTGCTGCTCGCGCACGGCCGGGGCGGCTGGGCGGTCGGCGACGTGGTCGGCGCCAGCCTGGACCACGCCATGTGGTTCCACCGCCCGTTCCGGGCCGACGAGTGGCTGCTCTACGACCAGGAGAGCCCCACCGCCCAGGGCGGCCGGGGCCTCGGCAAGGGCCGCATCTTCACCGCCGACGGCCGCCTGGCGGTCTCCGTCATCCAGGAGGGCGTGGTCCGGGTCCCGCGCGACTGACCAGCCTGGGAAGGCGGATCTGCCCGCTATGGAGTGAATGGTCCTTATGGCCGAGGCGGAACGCGTCGCGCCGGACTAGCGTCAGCAGTGCCGCGCAGGCGGCAGGCCCGCGCGGCACGGCAGGAGGGCAGCGAGATGAAGCAGCGATCCGCACCGGCCGAGCCCGGCTCAGCGCAGGCGGCCCGGCCGGACCCCGTCCGCAGCAGTGATCCGGCGTCCGCCGACGGTGGCGGCCCGGCGCCGGCTCCCGCGGGCGATCCGGCGCCCGCGCCCGAAGGACGGCCCGGGAGCGGCCCCGAGCTGGACGAGGCCCGGGTGGAGGAGTTCGCCGGCCGGCTCTTCGAGACCTACGCCGCGGGCATGCTCAACCTGATGATCGACCTCGCGTACCGCACCGGCCTGCTGGAGCAGCTGGCCGCGGGCCCCGGCACCAGCGAGCAGCTCGCGGAGCGGTCCGAGCTGACCGAGCGGTACGTGCGCGAGTGCCTGGGCGCGCTGGTCACCGGCGGCCTGGTGGAGTACGCGCCGAAGACGGGGCGCTACGCCCTGCCCCCGGAGCACGCGGTGTGCCTCACCGGTGAGGGCGCGCTCAACCTGGCTCCCTACAGCCGGATCACGACGCTGCTGGCGCAGCACGTCCCCGGTGTCGCCCGTGCGTTCAGGGAGGGCGGCGGTGTGCCGTACGAGGCCTACCGGCCCGAGTTCACCGACGTCATGGACGAGTCCTCCCGCGGGGACTTCGACGGCCGGCTGCTGAGCGTGGTGCTGCCGCTGACCGGTGACGTGCCGGACCGGCTCGCGGCCGGAGCCCGGGCCGGGGACCTGGGCTGCGGCACCGGTCACGCCGTCAACGTGCTGGCGGCGGCCTTCCCCGCCTCCCACTTCACCGGGTACGACCTCGCCGCGGACGCCGTCGAGCGGGGCCGGGCGGAGGCCGCCGAGTGGCGTCTGGGAAACGCCGACTTCGAGGTGCTGGACGTCACCGAGCTGCCCGCCGACCCGCCGTTCGACGTGCTCTTCGCCTTCGACGCGGTGCACGACCAGGCCGCACCGGACGCGGTACTCGCGCGGGCGTACGAGGCGCTGCGGCCGGGCGGCGTGCTGGTGATGGTCGACATCAAGGCGTCCAGCAGTCTTGAGGGCAACATCGGCAACCCGATGGCGCCCTGGCTCTACGGCGTGAGCACCCTGCACTGCATGACGGTCTCCCTGGCCCGCAGCGGCGCCGGACTCGGCACCGTCTGGGGTGTGGAGCAGGCCCAGCGCATGCTCGCGGACGCCCGCTTCGCCCCTGTGGCGCTGCACGACATCCCCGAGGACCCGATGAACTGCGTGTACGTCGCCCACCGGCCCGCCTGAGCGGGGGCGTCCGGTCGGCTCAGCCGGCCAGTTCGGCGGCGGCGAGCAGGTAGGCGGTCAGCGGCTCGTAGGACCGGGGGTTGACGACGTGGTCGTCCAGCGGGACGGCCACCGACAGCCGGCCCTCGGCCTCGCCGAGGAACAGCGCCGGGTCGTTGCAGTCGGCGAAGCCGACCGTGTCGATGCCGTACTGGGCCGCGCAGCCCGCCCAGCCGTGGTCGGCGAACACCAGGTCGGGCCGCGGCTGCCCGTCGCGTTCCAGCCCGGCGAGGATCTCCCGCATCGGTTCGGGGGAGTGGGTGTGCCACAGCGTGGCCCCGCGCTCGTACATCGCGACGTCGGCCAGCTGGACCACCACACCGTCGTCGGCGTACAGGCCCATCGGGATGCGGACCACGTCGCATCCGGCGGCGCGCAACGCGCCGGCCACCGAGCTGTGCACGTCCAGCAGGCCGCCGGGGTGGCCGGTGGCGAAGAGCACCCGCTCGCCGCCGTCCGCTGCCTTGCGCAGCCGCAGCGCGGCCCGGTCCAGCGCGTCCAGCGTCAGCTGCGGGTCGATGGTGTCCTGCCCGCTGCGGTGGCGGGGGTCGTCGATGACACCGACGCGCTCCGCCATGACCGCGAGCACGTCCTGCTCGTCGGTCCACCGGTCCGCCAGCTCCAGCCCGAGCCAGTAGTGGCGGTCGCCGTTGGCGAGCCTGCGGTAGTGGTCCAGGTTGTTCTCCCGGGGGGTCGCGACGTCGCCGGCTATGCGGGCGTGCACGAGATGGTCAGCGAGTTCGGCCCGGGAGGGCGCGGCGGGGGCGGTGGGCAGCGGCATGCTGCCATTGTGTCGCCTGGCGTCCGCCGATGGACGCCGTGTCCAAAACGAGGCACCTCCCCGCTCAGAAACGTCCATGTGGCGGTTGCCCGCAGGCTGCCTACGCTCGGGGCCATGAGCAGCGAGAGCACCCCCACCCCAGCCCCGCAGCCCCGCGGCCCGGTCGACTCCTCCCGTGTGCCCAGGTACGCGGGCCCGGCGACCTTCGCGCGCCTGCCCCGGCTCGACGAGGTCGGCACCGCGGACGTCGCGGTGGTCGGTGTCCCCTTCGACTCCGGTGTGTCCTACCGGCCCGGCGCCCGCTTCGGTGGCAACGCCATCCGTGAGGCGTCCCGGCTGCTGCGTCCCTACAACCCGGCGCAGGACGCCTCGCCGTTCGCGCTGGCGCAGATCGCCGACGCGGGGGACATCGCCGCGAACCCGTTCAACATCGACGAGGCCGTGGAGACCGTGCAGGAGGCGGCCGACGCCCTGCTCGACACCGGTGCGCGCCTGATGACGCTCGGCGGCGACCACACCATCGCGCTGCCGCTGCTGCGCTCGGTGGCCCGCAAGCACGGCCCGGTGGCCCTGCTGCACTTCGACGCCCACCTCGACACCTGGGACACCTACTTCGGTGCCGAGTACACGCACGGCACCCCGTTCCGGCGGGCGGTGGAGGAGGGCATCCTCGACACCGAGGCGCTGTCCCACGTCGGCATCCGCGGGCCGCTGTACGGCCGCAAGGACCTCGACGACGACGAGAAGATGGGCTTCGGCATCGTCACCGCGGCGGACGTCATGCGCCGCGGTGTGGACGAGGTGGCGCAGCAGCTGCGCGAGCGGGTCGGCGACCGTCCGCTGTACGTCTCCATCGACATCGACGTACTGGACCCCGCGCACGCGCCGGGCACAGGCACGCCGGAGGCCGGTGGGCTGACCTCCCGGGAACTGCTGGAGATCCTGCGCGGCCTGTCCGACTGCCACCTGGTCTCCGCCGACCTGGTGGAGGTGGCCCCGGCCTACGACCACGCCGAGATCACCTCGGTGGCCGCGTCGCACACCGCCTATGAGCTGACCACGATCATGGCCCGGCAGATCGCCGCCGCCCGCTGAGAGACGGGAACCGCCCCGGAACGTGTTTCGCTCGCATGCCGGTCGCGTTCCGGGCGGGTCCTGACCGGGCGACGGTCTACCGCATACGGGCGGGCGGCGGGTGGCGAGTGGGAGTACGCGCAGCGTACGGCGGGTTTTCGGACGGCGGGGAAACCGTCCCGGGGCGGGGAGGGTGACCTCGCGTCACGCCCGCTGCCAGCGGCTATGCCACCGGCGGGTGCCGCGTTTCGGGGTCGTTTCCGATTGTTTTCGGCCGTGTTCGAGGCGGCCTGGAAGGCCTGCTTGACATCGGGTGAGCTATCCGGAATTTCAGAATCCGGGCATCGTCCCTGGTGGGTGCGGGTGCCGGGAGACGTGTGGCGCTCGCCGACGCCTCACTTCCTGCCACTCCTTTAATACCCAACGTTACTGATTCTGTTCGGTCGATGTGCAAAGCGTGGAGATTCTCGGCAGACTCGCAGACGTAATCCCGCGGGACGGGGTGTCGAAAGCTAGGCGGCGGTGCTGGCCCTGTGGGGGGTGCTGGCTCGCCTGTGCCACCGGCCCGACGCCCCTGTGAACGGTCCTGGAGAGAGGCCTGACTCTCCGGGACCGTTCCTTTTCCCCCGGCGCTGTCGCGGTCTGCTTTCCGCGCCCCCGGTGTGCCCCCGCGCTCTCCGGGTGCTCCACGCGGGTTCCATCCGTTTTCCGGTCCGCGGGTCGAGGGTACTCGGAGTGCGGGCCGCCCGTCGGCCCCGGTCCTCCCGGCCCGTGGCGCCGCCGGACCGTGCCCAGCGGATCGGGTCCGACGCGCGGCCTTCGCCGTCGGATCCACCGCTGTCACGTCCGTCACAAAACCCCCGACCGGCCCCGGCCGGTGCGCCACGCTGGTGGGACGTTGTGCACCGCACACCCGCGGACACCCTGAGCGGTCACGGTCAGGGGGAGAGGAGCCGATGTGGCCACTGGCGCCGAGCAGCTCTACGAGGAGATCCTCCGCCGGAATCCCGGCGAGCCCGAATTCCACCAGGCGGCACGAGAGGTGCTGGAATCGCTTGGACCGGTGCTGGCGGAGCGGCCCGAACTGGTCGAGGCGCGCATCGTGGAGCGGATCTGCGAGCCCGAACGCCAGATCATCTTCCGGGTGCCGTGGCAGGACGACGCCGGCCGGGTCCAGGTCAACCGCGGTTTCCGGGTGGAGTACAACAGTGCGCTGGGTCCCTACAAGGGCGGGCTGCGGTTCCACCCCTCGGTCAACCTGGGCATCGTCAAGTTCCTGGGCTTCGAGCAGATCTTCAAGAACGCGCTCACCGGTCTGGGTATCGGCGGCGGCAAGGGCGGCAGCGACTTCGACCCGCGCGGCCGGTCCGACGCGGAGGTCATGCGGTTCTGCCAGGCGTTCATGACCGAGCTGCACCGGCACCTGGGCGAACACACCGACGTGCCGGCCGGCGACATCGGTGTGGGCGGGCGCGAGATCGGCTACCTCTTCGGCCAGTACCGGCGGATCACCAACCGCTGGGAGGGCGGGGTGCTCACCGGCAAGGGGCTGGGCTGGGGCGGCTCACCGGTCCGCACCGAGGCCACCGGCTACGGCAACGTGCTGTTCACGGCGGAGATGCTGCGCGCCCGGGGCGAGGACCTGCACGGCCAGCAGGTCGTGGTGTCCGGTTCCGGCAACGTGGCCCTCTACAGCATCGAGAAGGCGCTCGCACTGGGCGCCAACGTGCTGACCTGCTCCGACTCCAGCGGCTACGTGGTGGACGAGAAGGGCATCGACCTCGACCTGCTCAAGCAGGTCAAGGAGGTGGAGCGCGCCCGCGTCGACGTCTACGCCGAGCGGCGCGGCAGCTCGGCGCGGTTCGTCGCTGACGGCCAGGTGTGGGACGTGCCGGCCGACGTGGCGCTGCCGTCGGCCACCCAGAACGAGCTGGACGCCGACGCGGCCCTCACCCTCGTCCGCAACGGCGTGAAGGCCGTCTCGGAGGGCGCCAACATGCCCACCACACCCGAGGCGGTGCGGGTCTTCCAGGAGGCCGGCGTGGCGTTCGGCCCGGGCAAGGCCGCGAACGCCGGAGGAGTGGCCACCAGCGCGCTGGAGATGCGGCAGAACGCGGGCCGCGAGCCGCTGGGCTTCGCCCAGGTCGAGGCGGAGCTCGCCGGGATCATGCGGGACATCCACACCACCTGCGCGGCGTCCGCCGAGCACTACGGCTGCCCCGGCGACTACGTGACCGGGGCGAACCTGGCGGGGTTCAACCGGGTCGCCGACGCGATGCTCGCCCAGGGGCTGATCTGACCGGGGGCTGATCTGGACGAGGGCCTGAACTGGGCCCGAGCCTGATCCGACCGAGGACGGGGGTCGGCCCGATTCCGGGCCGACCCGATTCCGGGCCGCGCCTCGCCCGCAGGGCACCGCGGCCGGGCGGCTGCACGTTCCGGCCGGTCAGTAGTCCTTCGCCAGGTCCGACAGGAAGCCGGCCGTCCGGTCGTTGGTCTCGGCGGCGGCGCACAGCCGGTCCATGACGACCATGTACGTCTCCACCTCCGACCGCTTGTCGAGGTAGAGCGCGCTGGTCAGCTGCTCCAGGTAGACGATGTCCGGCAGGTCGGGCTCGTGGAACCGCAGGATGGTGACGGGTCCGCCCGCCGCGGCGAGCCCGCCGATGCGGAACGGCGCCACCTGCAGCGTCACGTTGGGCTGCTCGGCGACCTGCAGCAGGTGCTGGATCTGCTCGCGCATCACGGCCGTCCCGCCCAGCGGGCGCCGCAGCGCGGCCTCGTCGATGACGGCCCACAGGCGCGGGGCCTGGGGCCGGGAGAGCAGCTCCTGGCGGCGCATGCGCAGCGCCACCCGCCGCTCGATCTCCGCCTCGGACGCGCTCGCGTGGCCGAGCCTGGTCACCGCGCGGGCGTAGTCGGCGGTCTGCAGCAGGCCGGGGATGAACTGCACCTCGTAGGTGCGGATCAGCGAGGCGGCCTCCTCCATGCCCAGCAGCGTCTCGAACCAGCTCGGCAGCACGTCGCTGTACTTGTGCCACCAGCCGGGGTTGTTCGCGTGCCGGGCAAGGGTGAGGAACTCCTCGCGCTGGGTCTCGTCCTGCACGCCGTACAGCGTCAGCAGGTCGGCCACGTCGCGCTCCTTGTAGCCGACGCGGCCGAGCTCCAGGCGGCTGATCTTGGCGTGCGAGCCCCGGATGGCGTCCCCTGCGGCCTCGCGGGTGATCCCGCTTGCCTCACGCAGCCTCCGCAGGTGGGTGCCGAGCACTATCCGCAGAACCGTGGGCCCGCCCCTGGGCTGGGCGAGCACCCGGCGCACGGGGGAGTCCTGCTCCGGCTGAGCTGAGGTCACGCCTGCTCCTGCATGCTCTGAGTGATGAAATGACCGCCCAGTGTCCCACTGGGCGGCGCGGGTTGTACAGCGGTGCAGGTGCGGCGGGTGCGTGCCGGTGGCATGTACCGGCGGCAGCCGCCGGGTGGACGGCCCGACGCGCCGGGGCGGCTCGGGAGGGCCGTCAGGCCCCAGCGGCTCCGATCAGGTCGTCGAAGTCGCCGTCCTTCGCCCCCCGGATGAAGGCGGCCATCTCCGCCTCGGTGTAGACCAGTGCGGGTCCGGACGGGTGCCGGGAGTTGCGCACCGCGACGGCCCCGTCGGCCAGTCCTGCCAGTTCGACGCAGTTCCCACTGGGGTTGCTGCGGCGGCTCTTCCGCCACACGGCGCCCTCAAGCCGTCCAGCCGGCACGCCGTTGTCGATCTGCTGCATCATCTGCCCCTTCTCTTAACTCGAGGCCCCCGCGCCCCGTGATGATCTCTGGCCGAATACTGCCTCACAAGTCCCTGTTCTTGCACATGTACTTGCATCCGCACTTGCAGCCGTAAGTACATGTGCACGAGTATGGATCCGCAAGCGTGTTCCACCAGCACCCAGAGAGACGGCTGCGGGGTTCGTGATGACGGCACAACCAGCAAGGTGGGCGAGTCATGGCGCCCCCGGAACGGCCAGCGGTTCCGGAGCCGGACTCCACCCACTGTCGCTGGTGCGGGGCGCGGTCCCCGCCCCGCCGGAAACCGAGCACCCGGTGGCCTCCGGGCCCTCTCCGGCAGCGCCCCCGGCCGCCGCGGCCGGACCGGCTCCTGTCGCCGGCCCCGCGGCCACGTCCGGGTTCGCGGCGTGGACGCTGGAGTCGGGCCCCCGCTCGGCCGGCCAGGCCCGCCGCTTCGCGCACTCCGCCCTCACCGGCTGGGGCATGGAGGAACTGGGCGACAGCGTCGCCGTCTCCGTCTCGGAGATGGTCACCAACGCCCTCAGCCACAGCGCCTGCCCCTGGGAGAACCCCTTGGCGCAGCCCGTGCTGCTCAGCCTGCTGCGCCAGGGCGGCACCGTGCTGTGCGCGGTGATCGACTCCGGCACCGCCGCCCCCGCGGTGCGGGAGGCCGGCGAACTCGCCGAGTCCGGCCGGGGCCTCCACATAGTCGACTGCCTCAGCGACGACTGGGGCTGGACCGACCCCGGCCCCTTCGGCAAGGCCGTCTGGGCCAGGTTCTCCCGCCTCGGCGACCCCTGCGCCCCGCCCGGCGACCTGCCGGACGCGGAGTGGGATCCTCTGACCCGCCTACTGCTGCTCACCGAGATACTCGGCGGCAGCGGACCCGGCTGGCTGGACACCCTCGCCCTCCAGCCCACCGAGGGCCGCACCGCCGACTGAGCGCCCCGCCCGCTCCCGCTCCCCGCGCCACCTCTTCCCCTCAGCCCTTCCCGGCCGCGTGCCCCCGGCTTCACTCATTTCCTGCGCACCCCCGCGCGTCCCTTCGCCTTCCTTCGCGTACCCGCTCGGGGCCGCTGCTCCCGCCCACGTGCCGCCTCGCCCGGGCCCCGACGCGGTGCTCCAGTGCGACGCGAGGCCCGTCCGGCACGCTGCCCGCCCCGGTGCGCGGTGGCCGGAGCCGCCCCTTCCGCACTCCCGTCCCCACCCGCTCCCGTTAGCCGTCCCGGCGGCACGCACCGGCGTGCACAGGCGTGCACAGGCGTGCACAGGCGTGCACAGGCGTGCACAGGCGTGCACAGGCGTGCACCACCGTCGTGACGGAGTGCGCGGGATGAAAACGGCGGTCGGCGGCGTTGGATCATCCGGCAGGACTCGCATTCACTCACCGGAGGGACACGGCGTGGCGGCAAGCACAGCGGGGGGGACCGGCACCGGGGGAGACCCCGCGGAGGCGGGGGGCGGGAAGACCGCGCCCGGTGCGGGATGGACGCGGCGGCTGGGGCGGATGTGCTGGCGGTACCGGCGCAACGTCCTGCTGGCGCTGGGTGCGTCGCTCGCCGGCATGGGCGTCATGGCCCTGACGCCGCTGCTGACCAAGGTCATCATCGACGACGTCGTGCTCGACGGCGGTGACGGCGGCTCGATGGCGCTGTGGATCGGCCTGCTGATAGCCGCGGCCGTCGTCATCTACGGGCTCACCTACATCCGCCGCTACTACGGCGGCCGCCTCGCCCTGGACGTCCAGCACGACCTGCGCACCGCCATGTACCGGGCCGTCATCCGGCTCGACGGGCGCAGCCAGGACGAGCTGTCCACCGGCCAGGTCGTCGGCCGGGGCACCAGCGACCTCCAGCTCGTCCAGAGCGTGCTGTTCATGCTGCCGATGATGATCGGCAACGTGCTGCTGTTCGCCGTCGCCCTCGTGGTGATGGTGGTGCTCTCCCCGCTGCTCACCCTCGTCTCGCTCGCCGTCTTCCCGCTGCTGTGGTGGATCGCCGACCGCAGCCGCAAGCGGCTCTTCCCCGCCACCTGGTACGCCCAGCAGCAGGCCGGCGCGGTGGCGTCCGTCGTGGACGGCGCCGTCACCGGCGTGCGCGTGGTCAAGGGCTTCGGCCAGGAGCATCAGGAGACGGGCAAGCTGCGCGACATAAGCCGCACGCTGTTCGCCGCCCGCCTGCGCACCGTCCGGCTCAACGCCCGCTACACCCCCGCCCTCCAGGCGGTGCCCTCGTTCGGCCAGGTCGCCATGCTCGCGCTCGGCGGCTGGCTGGCCGTCAACGGCGAGATCACACTCGGTACCTTCGTCGCCTTCTCCACCTACCTGGCGCAGCTGGTCGGCCCGGTACGCATGCTGGCCGCGATGCTCACCATCGGCCAGCAGGCCCGCGCCGGCGCCGAGCGCATCTTCGACCTCATCGACACCGAGCCGCAGATGTCCGAGCGGCCCGACGCCCGCGAGCTGCCCGCCGACGCGGACGCCTCCGTGGAGTTCGACGACGTCACCTTCGGCTACGACCCCGACCACCCGGTGCTCGACGGCTTCAGCCTGCGCATCGAACCGGGTGAGACGGTCGCCGTGGTCGGCACCAGCGGCAGCGGCAAGTCCACCGTGTCCATGCTGCTGCCGCGCTACTACGACGCCACCGGCGGCGCGGTCCGGGTCGGCGGGCACGACGTGCGGGACCTGACGCTTGGCTCGCTGCGCTCCGCCATCGGCCTGGTGCCCGAGAACAGCTTCCTGTTCTCGGACTCGGTACGGGAGAACATCGCCTTCGGCGCGCCCGACGCCACAGACGAGGACGTGCGCGCCGCCGCCCGCGCCGCCCAGGCCGACGAGTTCGTCTCCGCCCTGCCCCAGGGCTACGACACGCCCGTCGGCGAGCAGGGGCTGACGCTGTCCGGCGGCCAGCGGCAGCGCATCGCGCTGGCCCGCGCGATCCTCACCGACCCGCGGCTGCTGCTGCTCGACGACGCCACCTCCGCGGTGGACGCCCGGATCGAGCACGAGATCCACGAGGCGCTGCGCGGTGTGATGGCCGGCCGCACGACGCTGCTGATCGCCCACCGCCAGTCCACGCTCGCCCTCGCCGACCGGATCGCGGTGCTCGACGGCGGCCGGCTCGCCGACGTCGGCACGCACGAGGAACTCACCGCGCGCTGCGACCTGTACCGCAGGCTGCTGACCGACCCCGACGAGCTGGGCGACGTCGACCGCGACCCGGCCGGGCTGGCCGGCCACGACAGCCACCGCGCGGTGGGCGGCGTCACTCCCGAGCTGTGGGTCCGCCGGGAGGCACCGGCCCGGACGGGCCAGGTCGACGGACACGTCACCGCCGCCGCGCAGAGCGGACGGCCGGGCAGCTTCGGCGCCGAACTGGGCGCCCTGCCCGGCAGCCCCGACCTGCTCGCCAAGGTCGCCGCGCTGCCGCCGGCCACCGACGCACCCGACGTGGACGAGGACCAGGCCGAACGCCGCGAGCAGAGCTACGGGCTGCGCCGGCTGCTGCGCGGCTTCGGCAAGCCGCTCGCCGTCGCCCTGGGCTTCGTGGCGCTGGACGCGGTCGCGATGCTGCTGCTGCCGGTCCTGATCCGGCACGGCATCGACGAGGGCGTGGGCCGGGCGGCGCTCTCCGCGGTGTGGGTGGCCGCCGGGCTGGCCCTGGTGGTGGTCGTGCTCCAGTGGGCCGCCCAGGTCACGTCGATGCGGCTCACCGGCCGTACGGGCGAACGGGTGCTGTACGCGCTGCGCGTCAAGATCTTCGCCCAGCTGCAGCGGCTGGGTCTGGACTTCTACGAGCGCAACCTCACCGGCGCCGTGATGACCCGCATGACCACCGACGTGGACGCGCTCTCCACCTTCCTCCAGACCGGCCTGGTCACCGCGGTCGTCTCGCTGCTGACCTTCTTCGGCATCCTGGTCGCGCTGCTGGTGATCGACGTGCAGCTCGCCCTCGTCGTGTTCGCGACGCTGCCGCCGCTGGTCATCGGCACGGTCTTCTTCCGCAGGCAGAGCGTCAAGGCGTACGAGCTGGCCCGTGAGCGGGTCAGCGTGGTCAACGCCGACCTGCAGGAGTCGGTCGCCGGGCTGCGCATGATGCAGGCGTTCCGCCGCGAGGAGACCGGCGCCGACCGGTTCGCCGCCCGCAGCGACGGCTACCGCCGGGCCCGGGTCCGCGGCCAGTGGCTGATCTCGGTGTACTTCCCGTTCGTGCAGCTGCTCGCCTCGCTGGCGACGGCGGCCGTCCTCGTCGTCGGTGCGGGCCGGGTCAGCGACGGCACGCTGACGGCGGGCGCGCTGGTCGCCTACCTGCTGTACATCGAGCTGTTCTTCGCCCCCGTGCAGCAGCTGTCGCAGGTCTTCGACGGCTACCAGCAGGCCGCGGTGTCGCTGGGCCGCATCCAGCAGCTGCTGCGCGAGCCGTCGTCCACCCCGCCGGCTGCCGCTGCCGCCCCCGTGCGGCGCCTGACCGGTGAGATCGAGTTCCGCGACGTGCACTTCCACTACACCGGCGCCGACGGCGACACCAAGGAGGCCGTGGCGTTGGAGGGCCTGAACCTGACGATCCCGGCCGGGCAGACCGTGGCCTTCGTCGGCGAGACCGGCGCCGGCAAGTCAACCCTGGTCAAGCTGGTCGCCCGCTACTACGACCCGACCTCGGGCACCGTCCTGGCCGACGGCACGGACCTGCGCGAACTGGACCTCACCCAGTACCGGCACCGGCTCGGCGTGGTGCCGCAGGAGCCGTACCTCTTCCCCGGCACGGTGCGCGACGCCGTCGCCTACGGCCGCCCCGAGGCGAGCGACGCCGAGGTGGAGGCCGCCGCCCGCGCGGTCGGCGCGCACGACATGATCGCCGCGCTCCCAGGCGGCTACCTGCACGAGGTGACCGAGCGCGGCCGGAACCTCTCGGCGGGGCAGCGGCAGCTGATCGCCCTCGCCCGCGCCGAACTCGTCAACCCCGACGTGCTGCTGCTCGACGAGGCGACGGCCGCCCTGGACCTGGCGACGGAGTCGCTGGTCAACCAGGCCACCGACCGGCTCGCCGGGCGCCGCACCACGCTCGTCGTGGCGCACCGGCTCACCACCGCCGCCCGGGCGGACCGGGTGGTGGTCCTGGACCACGGGCGGGCCGTGGAGGACGGCACACACGCCGAACTACTGGCGCTCGACGGCCGGTACGCCCGGCTGTGGCGGACGTTCACCGGCGAGCACGAGCAGCAGCCGCAGCGCGTGCGGTGACACGACGGGCCGCCGCCCTACGGCCGCCTCCGCCGCGCCCGGACGGGTCAGCGGCGGTGGCGGCTGCGCGAGGTGGTCGTGGGTGGTGCGCTCGTTGCCGCGGCGCAACTTCCCCGTCCACCGCGCAGCACCAACTGCGCGTCGCCCGAGGTGACCTCGGCGAGGAACCGGTCCGCCCGGGAGCCGCGCAGCACGGTCACCGTCCCCGTCCCGGGTGATGCGGACCTCACCGCCGTCCTGCACGGCATCCGGTCCAGGCCGGCCAGCCGACCGCCCACCGGCTTGCCGCACGCGGAAGGCAACCGCCTCACCAGCGCCTCACCCGTGGCTGGCCATGGCCATGGCCAGGACGCCGGACCGCGCGCCTGCCTGTAGCAGTGCTGGTGCCCCGCGTCCCGCCACGCCCTCGTACAGGTGAAACGTGTGACGTGGGTCCGGAGGACCGGTATCTGTTGACGCGTGATCGTTTTTCCGGAAGGCCGCGCGTGACGGCCTCCGTCCCGGTCCTGTCCGCCAACTGACCTTCGAGAAGAGAGCCTGATGGACGCCAGGTCTGTGATCTCGCGCGACGGCACCCGGATCGGCTGGACCACAACCGGTCGCGGCGAGCCGCTCGTCCTGGTCCACGGAGCAGGAGCCGACCACACGCGGTGGGGAGCGTACGCCTCGAAGCTGTCCGACCGGTTCGCACTGCATCTCGTCGACCGCCGTGGTCGAGGCCTGAGTTCGGATGGCCAGAGCTACTCGATCGAGCGGGAGTACGACGACATCGCAGCGGTTGCGGAGGCGATCGGCAGCGGCGTGACGGTTCTCGGCCACTCGTACGGCGGGCCGATCGCCCTCGGCGCGACCATGCGCACGGCGGCCATCACACGCGCCGTCTGCTACGAGGGCTGGCCAGCCGTCGAGGGCGGGCCGATGCCGTTCGGCGAAGGAGACGCGCCCGACAGGGTCCAGGCCCTGCTCGACGCCGGCGACGAAGACGGCGCTGTCACGCTGCTCATGCGGGAGCTCGTCGGGCTGACCCAGGAGCAGGTCGAGTGGATGCGGGGGCAGCCGATGTGGGCGGGCAGGCTGGCCGCCGCGCACACGCTCCCACGCGAACTGCGCACCGATGCGTCGATCACGCTGTCCGAGGCCGACCTCCGCTCGATCAGCACTCCGGTGCTGCTACTGATCGGCGGGCAGAACGAGGAGAGTCTGCGACCGCAGGCGAGGGAGCTGTGCTCGCTCCTTCAGCACGGCCGAATCGGCGTGCTCCCCGGTCAGGGGCACATGGCCATGGACACCGCACCGGAACTCCTCACCGACACGATCACCTCGTTCATGGAGTCGAAAGCCTGACCGCCGGTCATGCCGACCGCGAGGTCCGGCACGGACCGCGCCTACCGGCTGTCGCGAGTGTTGGCTGCCAAAGAACTCCCCGCAGCGGCCATTCGCTACGGATACTCACCCTGAGAGTCGACCCCCGCCGGTCGTGGCATGCGCAGACGGTACGGGTCAGGGGCGGGTGAGCGCAGCCAGATAGACGTCGACCGTCTGCACTTCGGCCGAGGAGGGCAGCTCCGCGCCCTCCGCCAGCCAGTGGATTCCGGCGATCTCCTCACCGGCGGCGAACGGCATCGGCGCCTCCGTCTCCCCGGCGAACAGCGCGCCGCGCAGCACCCGCTGCTCGGGGCCGATCGCCGTCGTCACGTAGCCGGCGAAGCGCAGCGCGTCCGGTGCGACGCGCTGCCCGGTCTCCTCGTACAGTTCCCGCACCGCGCCCTCCCGGGCCGTCTCGCCGGGCTCCAGGCCGCCGCCGGGCAGCTCCCAGCAGCAGCGGTCGCGCTCGTGCACCATCAGCAGCCGGCCGGAGTGCCGCAGCGCGACCAGCACGTACGCGGCCGGCAGTGAGTCCTCCGGTACCCGGTCGACGGCGAGCAGGTTCATCTGGCGGGGGCCGGAGGCGAGCGGCAGCGGCACGGCGTCGGTCATGCCCCGAGGGTAGCCAGGCCCCGCGGGCAAGCGTCGCCGCCGGTGGCGGGCGGGCTGCCGTACTGGTCCGCTGCCCGCCACTCGCGGCGACACGGCCCGGGAGGGGCGAGAGGGGCTGGCGTGGCGGCACCCGCGCCGATAGGTTCGCCGCGACCATGTGCGAATCCAGGGAAACCCCCGGGGAGTTGAGTATGCGCAGATCGCTCGCATGGGTGCTGTCGCTGGTCGTGCTGATAAGCACGCTGGCCGTCGGTACCGCGTCGGCGGGGGCCGCCACCGCGGCCGGGCCCGACGGGCAGGCCGCCACCTCCGGTGCCGAGGGCACCAACGGCACCAGCAGCACCGACATCAAGGACCGCCTGCTGGCGATCCGCGGCATGAGCCTGATCGAGGAGAAGCCGGTCGACGGCTACCGCTTCTTCGTCCTGAACTTCGAGCAGCCGGTGGACCACCGCAAGCCCCGGCGCGGCACGTTCAAGCAGCGCATCACCGTGCTGCACCGGGCCGACGACCGGCCCACCGTCTTCTTCACCTCGGGCTACGGGCTGAACACCAACCCGGCGCGAAGCGAGCCGACCCGGATGGTGGACGGCAACCAGGTCTCCATGGAGTACCGGTACTTCGCCCCGTCCCGCCCGGACACCGCCGACTGGAGGAAGCTGGACATCTGGCAGGCCGCCAGCGACCAGCACCGCATCTTCACCGCGCTGCGCGGCATCTACAGCAGCAAGTGGGTGTCCACCGGCGGCAGCAAGGGCGGCATGACCGCCACCTACTACCGGCGCTTCTACCCGCGGGACATGGCCGGCACGGTCGCCTACGTGGCGCCCAACAACGTGGACAACAACGAGGACTCGGCCTACGACCGGTTCTTCGCCTCGGTGGGTTCGGCCGAGTGCCGCGCACGGCTCGCCACCGCCGAGCGGGAGGCGTTCCTGCGCCGCGGCGAGATCGTCGACCGCTACGCCAAGTGGGCCCAGGACAACAACCTCACGTTCACGCTCTACGGCTCCGCGGACCGCGCCTACGAGGTGCTGGCCATGGACGTGGTGTACGCCTTCTGGCAGTACCAGGGCGAGAACCGGTGCGCCACGGTGCCGGGCGCGGACGCCACCACCGACGAGCTGTACGACTGGATCGACGCCACCGTCGGCTTCGACTTCGGCACTGACCAGGGCCTGCTGCCCTACTCGCCGTACTTCTACCAGGCGGGCACCCAGCTGGGCTGGCCGTCGGTGAGCACCACGCAGCTCGACGGGCTGCTCCGCTACCCCGGCATCCAGCACCCCCGCAACGCGGTGCCGCGCGAGATCCCCATGCCGCGGTTCGACCGGCACGCGATGCGCGACATCGACCGCTGGGTGCAGCGGCACTCCTCGCAGATGCTGTTCGTCAACGGCGAGAACGACCCGTGGCGGGCCGAGCCGTTCCGGGTGGGCGAACGCAACCGCGACGCGAAGGTGTTCACCGCTCCCGGTGCCAACCACGGCGCGAACATCGCCCAGTTGGCTGACGACGACCGGGCGCAGGCCACCCGGATGCTGCTCCGGTGGGTCGGCATCGACGTCACCCCGGCCTCCCCGGCTGCCCGTTCCGCCGCGCCGCAGCCGCTCGCGGCGCCCGACCCGGCGCTGGACGCGCCGATGACCGAGCGGCGGCCTCCGGCCCTGCCGTGACGTCCGACCGCAGGTGAGCGCTGTGCCCGGTCACTGCCGCAGTGACCGGGCGCAGCCCACCGGCGCGTTGCCGCCGACCATGACGTGCAGCACGGTGCCGGCCGGGCAGGCCGACCGGTCGGTGACGATCCGCGTCACCAGGAACTGGGGTTTCACCCCGCCGTCCACCGGCTCGCAGGCGGTCTCCTTCACCTGGCCGCGCCCGGTGGAGCGCAGGCAGTCGCCGGTGATGGTCCGCGGCCCGCCGCCACCACCCGGATCACCCGGGTGCGGGGGCCGCAGCTTGCGCATGCAGGCGTAGCCCGGGGACACCGAACCGTCGCCGTCCTCGTCGGCCGCGGGCGTGCGCTCGGTGACGTGCAGGACGAAGTCGGTCCTCGCCGGGCACCTCGGTCCGCTCCCGGCAGGCGTCCGGTGGCGGGCGGTGACCCGGGCCACCGCGCGCTCGCTGTCGCACGCGACCTCCTCGACCGTGCCCTGCCGCGTGCTGCACGCGCCCTCCGCGAGGAAGGGCTCCGACAGCGCCGGACCGCCTCCGGGCGCCGAGGGGGCGGCTGGTGTCGCCGCCGTCGCGCCGCGTGCCTGTGCCGTGCATCCGGCCGTGCCCGCGAGCGCCAGCAGCACCCCGCAGCTCAGCACCGCCCTCAGTGCCCCGCCCCGCATGCCGCCCCCCGGCTGGTTCCCGGGCCCACCCCCAGCGGACCCCTGCCAGCGTGACGCGGGCGGCACCGACGCCGCCAGGGGGACGGGCCCGATTGCGCCGCTGGTGCGGGAGTGCGCCCGGAGTGCGCCGGGATTACGGCGTAGGCGGACCGGTCCACGCCGTCCATCCGGCACGCGTGCCGCAACTACGCACCCCGGACGCCTCACGGGCTCAACCGGCCTCGGGCGGAGTGGTCTTCGGCCGCGGGGTGCGCCGCCGGGGGAGGCGCATGGTGAGCAGTCGGGCCCGGGGGGCGAGGCGTCGGGCCATGGCGAAGACGGCGTCGGTGCGCGACCGGTCGGTGTCCAGCACGGTGAACAGGTTGACGCCGAGATAGAAGGTGAGGGCCGCGTTCGCGGCGTCCCGCGGCGGGATCAGCGCGGCCAGCGGGCTGCCGCCGATGACCCGCTCGATGGTGGACTCGACGAACTCCAGCCACGGTTCGCCCCGGCGGCTCACCTCGCTGCGCAGCTCCGGCTTGGCCAGGGCCGCGGCGACCAGCTCGGTGAAGAGCGTGATGTGCCCGCCCTCCACGTCGTCGCGGTAGATGGTGGTGGCGGCCTCCACCAGATCCTCCAGGGTGCGCGCTTTCGCCACCGTCTCCCGGTGCCGGGCCATGCGCTCCGCCGAGGAGCGGTCGAGCGCCGCGAGCAGCAGCGGGTCGACGCCGCCGAAGTGGTAGAAGACCAGCGCCGAGTTGACCTGCGCCTCCTTGGCGATGGAGCGCGCGCTGGTGGCCCCGTAGCCCTGTGTGGTGATCACGGTGATGGCCGCGTCGATCAGGCGGTCCTTGGTGTCCTGCGTCATACGACTTTCCCTTCGGCTGCGATTCATCATACGGTTTAATCAAGTGGTTAAACCGATCGATGAAGGGGTGGGGCATGGTCGAGGAGTCCGAGCCGTACACAGCAGGTGGCCCCGACGGGTCCGACGGGTCCGACGGGACTGACGGGACCGACGCAGCACAGCACCGGCGGCCGGACCGGCCCGCGCCGCCCGGCAACGCGCGCTGGGTGCTGGCCTCGGTGCTGCTGGCCCTGTTCGCGGCGATGGGCGCCGTCAGAATCCTGAACACGGGGGAGCTGGAGCAGACGGCGCTGTTCTACGTCGGGCTGCCCGCCTTCATCGCGCTGGCCGTCGCCCTGACCGCCCGGCCGAAGAGCGCCACCGGAACGGCGGTCGCCTCGGTCAGCGTCGGGCTGGCACTGGCCGGACCGCTGCTCGGTGAGGGCATGGTGTGCCTGCTGATGGCCGCGCCGCTGTTCCTGCTCGTCGCCGTCCTCATCGGCAAGTCCGCCGACGCCGCCCGGCGGCGCCGGGGCCGGGCCAACGCCGTTGTCGTGCTGCCCCTGCTGGCGGTGTTCGCGCTGTCACTGGAGGGCAGTGGCGCCTGGCAGATGCCCCGCGCCGAAACGGTGTCCGCGACCCGGACCGTGCAGGCGACACCCGAGCAGGTCGCGCGGGCCCTGGCAGGCGAGCCGGCCTTCGACGACCCGGCACCCGTGTTCCTGCGCCGCGTCCCGTTCCCCCGGCCGCTGCACGCCACCGGCACCGGCCTGGACGTCGGCGACTCCCGGAGCGTCGAGTTCACCCCGCGCCGCACCCTCGCCGTCAACGCGCAGGCCACACCGCGCGCCATGGTCCTCACCGTCACCCGCAGCGGCGCGGCGCACGCCGTCTTCGACGTCACCGAGGACACCACCCTCGCCCGGTGGCTGGACCTGCGCACCGCCGAGGTCAGCTGGCGTGCGGTGGACGGCGGCCGGAGCACCGAACTGACCTGGCGGCTGCACTACCACCGGACCTACGACCCCGGCTGGTACTTCGGCCCGCTGCAGCGCTACGGCATGACCCAGGCCGCCGGATACCTCGCCGACACCTTCACCACCACTGCTGAGACCACTGCTGAGACCACTGCCGAAGCTGGTGCCGAACCCGCCGCCGACACCGCTGCCGACGCAGTCGGCGACGCACGATGAGCGGCGATCCGCTGCTGATCAGGGCCGCGTGCCTGTTCGTCCCGCTGCTGGCCGTGACCGCGCTCGCCGTGCACCGGCCACCCGCCCACCGGGCCCTCGGAGCGGCCCTGGTCGCCACCGCCTGGCAGGCGGTGACGCTGCCGGCGGTCAACCTGCTCGCCGTGCGGGCCGGGTGGTGGACCTTCCACGCCGACGGCGGCACCGTCGCCGGTCTGCCCGTGGACCTGCTGCTGGGCTGGGCGCTGCTGTGGGGCGCGGTGCCGGTGCTGCTGCGCCGACCGCTGGACGGGCGGCTGCCGCTGCTGCTCACGGTGGCCGCCCTGGCCTGGCTCGACCTGGTCGCGATGCCGCTGGCCGACCCCGTGGTGCGGCTCGGCGACGCCTGGCTGCTGGGTGAGGCGGCGGCGGTGCTGGTCTGCCTGGTCCCCGGGCTGCTGCTGGGCCGCTGGACGCTGCAGCGCCGCCACACCGCCCGCCGGGCCGGGGCCCAGATGCTGCTCAGCGGGGCGCTGATGGTGGGGCTACCGCTGCTGACGACCGGGCCGGGGATTCCCGGCGGTGTCACCGGACTCACCCTGGTCGCGCAGGTGGTGGCGGTGCCGCTGCTGCTGGGGGTGGTGGCGGTCCGGGAGTTCGTCCAGCGCGGCGGCGGCACGCCGGTGCCCTACGACCCTCCGGTCCGGCTCGTCACCAGCGGCCCGTACGCCTACGTGCGCAACCCGATGCAGCTGTCCATCGTGCTGACCTTCCTCGTCCTCGGTGCGGCGGCCGGCGACTGGCGGCTGCTGGCGGCAGCCGCCACCGCCTTCGCCTACGGCGCGGGGCTGGCGGACTGGCACGAGAACGCCTGGCTGCGGGACCGGCACGGTGAGGGCTGGGACGACTACCGGGCCGGGGTGCGCGCCTGGGTGCCGCGGCTGCGGCCCTGGCCGGGCACCGCCGGCGCCCGCCTGTACGTCGCCGCGACGTGCACGCCCTGCTCCGGGTTCGGCCGCTGGATCACCCGCCGACGCCCGGTCGCCCTGCGGATCGTGCCCGCCGAGCAGCACCCGGGACGGCTGCGCCGCCTCACCTACGAGAGCGACGACGGCCGGGTGCGGGCCGAAGGCGTCGCCGCCGTCGGGCGATTGCTGGGCCACCTGCACCTGGGCTGGGCGCTGGCCGGCTGGCTGCTCGCGGTGCCGGGCCTGGGCTGGTTCGCGCAGCTGTGCGCGGACGCCTTCGGCGCCGGCCCCCGCGACCTCACCCCGGCGTCGGCGGAGCCGCCGGCTCCGCAGCCGCACGGGTGAGGCGGGCGCCCTGGGCCGCCGGAAAGATTTCCGTGGCGGACGTACAACCCTTGGTGACGTTCGGGTGTCTCACTTGCATCGGGACTTCTGGCGGAGGGGGAGCCACCGGATGTTCCGAGGGGGTGTCGAGGGGTCCGGCCGTACGCGGCCGGGCCCCTCGCAGCATGTGCGGTCCGGGGCCGCAGGTCAGCGGAAGTCGGCGACGTTGTCCGCGGTGACCAGCGACACCGGCACCAGGATGCGCGCGTCCACCGGTTCCCCGCGCGCGGCCCGTACCGCGTTGCGCACCGCCACCTTGCCCAGTTCGGCGGGCTGCTGCGCCACCGAGGCGGCCAGGGTGCCGCGTGCGATCGCGGCGAGGGCGTCCCGGGTGCCGTCGTAGCCGACCACCTGCACGGTGTCGCCTGCCCGGTCGCCCAGGGCCCGCACGGCGCCCAGCGCCATCTCGTCGTTCTCCGCGAACACCCCTGCCAGGTCGGGGTGTTCACCCAGAAGGTCCTTCATGGCGTCCGCTCCGCGGTCGCGGTCGAAGCCCGCCGTGGCCGCGCCCACCACCTCGATGCCGGGGAAGTCGCCCAGCCGTGCGGTGAAGCCGGCCCCCCGGTCACGGGACGCCGACACCGCCTTGCCGCCGCGCAGCACCACCACCGGGCCGGACTCCTCCAGCGCCTCGGCCAGGGCTTCGGCGGCGAGTCGGCCGCCCGGATCGTGGTCCGACGCCACCGTGGACGCCACGTCCGCACCCGGCAGCGGCCGGTCGGCCGCCACGACCGGCACCCGTCGTCCCTCGGCCGTCGCCAGCCACTCCGCGATCGGCCCGGTCTCCACCGCGTCCACGATCAGGGCGTGCGCGCCCTGCCGGGCCAGGGTGCCCAGCTGCGAACGCTGCTCGCCCACGTCGTCACCCGCGTCGACCACGTCCAGCTCCACACCCTGCGTTGCCGCCTCCGCGCGGGCCGCGGCCACCAGTTCGGTGAAGAACGCGCCGTCGGTGCGCGGCAGGGAGAGCGCCAGCCGCACCTGCCCCCGGTCCCCCGCGTCCACCGCCCCGGACTCGGTGCCGCAGGCCGGCAGCAGGGCGACGACTGCCGCGACCAGTGCCGCAGCGGTGGTGAACTTGCGCTTGTTCATGCTGGATTTCCTTGCGCTGGAAGGCAGTTGGGGAAGCGAACTCCTCGAAGCGAGCCGCGCGGTCGGCGCGGGGAGCCGTCAATGTAGCGGTTGCCGCGGCACTGCGTGATCATTTCGTCGCGGCCCGCGACTTCCCCGGGCCGCCGACCGCCCCTCTCCGGGCACCCGCTCCCGCTCCGGGGCAGGGCCCTGCCGGGCTGTCGGTCCGGGGCGCTACCTTCGGTCCATGTCGTTGCCACTGACGGTGCTCGAAGGCGTTCTCGAGCGCATCACCTACGCCAACGAGGACAACGGCTACACCGTGGCCAGGGTCGCCCCCGCCCGCCGCCGGGACGCCGGCCCCGACGGGGACCTGCTGACGGTCGTCGGCGCGCTGCTCGGCGCGCAGCCGGGCGAGTCGCTGCGCATGGAGGGCCGTTGGGGCTCGCACCCCTCCTACGGCCGCCAGTTCACCGTGGAGAACTACGAGACCGTGCTGCCCGCCACCGTGCAGGGCATCCGGCGCTACCTCGGCTCGGGCCTGATCAAGGGCATCGGGCCGCGCATCGCCGACCGCATCGTGGAGCACTTCGGCGTGGACACGCTCGACGTCATCGAGGAGGACGCGGGCCGGCTGGTGGAGGTGCCGGGCCTCGGCCCCAAGCGGACGGCCAAGATCGCCGCCGCCTGGGAGGAGCAGAAGGCCATCAAGGAGGTGATGGTCTTCCTCCAGGGCGTCGGGGTGTCCACGTCCATCGCGGTGCGCATCTACAAGAAGTACGGCGACGACTCCGTCCGCGTCGTCCGCGAGCAGCCCTACCGGCTGGCCGCCGACGTGTGGGGCATCGGCTTCCTCACCGCGGACCGCATCGCGCAGGCCGTCGGCATTCCGCACGACAGCCCCGAACGGGCCAAGGCCGGGCTGCGGCACGCGCTGTCCCAGTCCGCCGACCAGGGCAACTGCTACCTGCCGCAGGAGCAGCTGATCGCCGACGCGGTGAAGCTGCTCCAGGTGGACACCGGCCTGGTCATCGACTGCCTCGGCGAGCTGGCCGCAGACGAGGAGGGGGTGGTCCGCGAGCGGGTGCCGGACCCGCAGGACCCGGCGGGGGAGATCACCGCGGTGTACCTGGTGCCCTTCCACCGCGCCGAGCTGTCGCTCTCCGGCCGGCTGCGCGCGCTGCTGCGCGCCCGGGAGGACCGGCTGCCCGCGTTCCGCGACGTCGACTGGGACCGCGCCCTCACCTGGCTGGCCGGGCGGACCGGGGCGGAGCTGGCCCCGGAGCAGCGGGCCGCCGTGCGGCTCGCGCTCACCGAGAAGGTGGCGGTGCTCACCGGCGGGCCGGGCTGCGGCAAGTCCTTCACGGTGCGTTCGGTGGTGGAGCTGGCCCGCGCCAAGCAGGCCAGGGTGGTGCTGGCCGCGCCCACCGGGCGGGCCGCCAAGCGCCTGGCCGAGCTGACCGGCGCGGAGGCCTCCACCGTGCACCGGCTGCTGGAGCTCAAGCCGGGCGGTGACGCCGCCTACGACCAGGACCGGCCGCTGGACGCCGACCTGGTCGTGGTGGACGAGGCGTCGATGCTGGACCTGCTGCTGGCGAACAAGCTGGTCAAGGCGGTGGCGCCCGGCGCCCACCTGCTGCTGGTGGGCGACGTTGACCAGCTGCCCTCGGTCGGTGCCGGAGAGGTGCTGCGCGACCTGCTGGCGGACGGCGGCCCGATCCCCGCGGTGCGGCTGACCCGGATCTTCCGGCAGGCCCAGGAGTCCGGCGTGGTCACCAACGCGCACCGCATCAACGCCGGCAAGCCGCCGCTCACGCAGGGCCTCGCGGACTTCTTCCTGTTCGTCGAGGAGGACACCGAGCAGGCGGGGCTGCTCACGGTGGACGTGGCGGCCCGCCGACTGCCGGCCAGGTTCGGGCTCGACCCGCGGCGCGACGTGCAGGTGCTGGCGCCCATGCACCGGGGCCCGGCCGGGGCGGGCGCGCTGAACGGCCTGCTCCAGCAGGCCGTCACCCCGGCCCGCCCGGGGCTGGCGGAGAAGCGCTACGGCGGCCGGGTCTTCCGCGTCGGCGACAAGGTCACCCAGGTGCGCAACAACTACGACAAGGGCGCCAACGGCGTCTTCAACGGCACAGTCGGCCACGTCACCGGCATCGACACCGTGGAGCAGCGGCTGACGGTGCTCACCGACGAGGCCGAGGAGGTCGGCTACGACTTCGACGAGCTGGACGAGCTGGCGCACGCCTACGCGGTGACGATCCACCGGTCGCAGGGCAGCGAGTACCCGGCGGTGGTGATCCCGGTCACCACCGGCGCGTGGATGATGCTCCAGCGCAACCTGCTCTACACGGCCGTCACCCGGGCCAAGCGGTTGGTGGTCCTGGTGGGGTCGAAGAGGGCGTTGGGGCAGGCGGTACGCACCGTCTCGGCCGGTCGGCGGTGGACCGCGCTCGACCACCGATTGCGGTTCGCACCGCGGGAGGCGTAGCTTTCCTGCGGCACTGGGTGCCACCGACGAGCCCTTTGGCCGACCCCGAGTGCACCGCACAGCGTCAAATGGGGGACAGTGGAGGCAGTCAGGGCACCTCGAGGAAGAGGCACTACGTCGGTGAGGGATGACGTGAGCGAACACCGCGCAAGCGACAACGACGCAGTAGTACTGCGGCACGGAGACGACGAGTACAGCTACCCGCTGGTGGACAGCACGGTCGGTGACCGTGGGTTCGACATCGGCAAGCTCCGCGCCCAGACCGGTCTGGTGACCCTGGATTCGGGCTACGGCAACACCGCAGGCGTCAAATCAGCGGTCACCTTTCTCGACGGCGAGAAAGGCATTCTCCGCTACCGCGGATATCCGATCGAGCAGGTCGCCGAGCGTGGCACGTTCCTGGAGACGGCCTACCTGCTGATCAACGGCGAGCTGCCCAGCGTGGACGAGCTCTCCGGGTTCCGCAACCAGATCACCCAGCACACGATGCTGCACGAGGACGTCAAGCGCTTCTACGACGGCTTCCCCCGGGACGCGCACCCGATGGCGATGCTGTCCTCGGTGGTCAGCGCGCTGTCCACGTTCTACCAGGACAGCCACAACCCGTTCGACGAGGAGCAGCGCCACCTCTCGACCATCCGGCTGCTGGCCAAGCTCCCCACGATCGCGGCCTACGCCTACAAGAAGGCCATCGGCCACCCCGTGGTCTACCCGCGCAACGACCTCGGCTACGTCGAGAACTTCCTGCGCATGACCTTCTCGGTGCCGGCCGAGGAGTACGGCCTGGACCCGGTCGTGGTGAGCGCGCTGGACAAGCTGCTCATCCTGCACGCGGACCACGAGCAGAACTGCTCCACGTCCACCGTGCGCCTGGTCGGCTCCTCGCAGGCGAACATGTTCGCCTCCATCTCCGCGGGCATCAGCGCACTGTGGGGCCCGCTGCACGGCGGCGCCAACCAGGCGGTGCTGGAGATGCTGGAGAGCATCCAGCGGGAGGGCGGCGACGTCTCGGCCTTCATCCGCAAGGTGAAGGACAAGGAGGACGGCGTTCGCCTGATGGGCTTCGGGCACCGCGTCTACAAGAGCTTCGACCCCCGGGCGAAGATCATCAAGGACGCCGCGCACGACGTGCTGGCCGCCCTGGGCAAGTCCGACGAGCTGTTGGACATCGCGCTCAAGCTGGAGGAGCACGCGCTCAACGACGACTACTTCGTCTCGCGCAACCTCTACCCCAACGTGGACTTCTACACCGGCCTGATCTACCGCGCCATGGGCTTCCCGAGCAGCATGTTCACCGTGCTGTTCGCCATCGGCCGGCTGCCCGGCTGGATCGCCCAGTGGCACGAGATGATCAAGGAGCCGGGTTCCCGGATCGGCCGTCCGCGGCAGATCTACACCGGTGTCGTCGAGCGCGACTACGTGCCCGTCGAGCAGCGCTGACCCACCGCTGCGGGCATCCCGCGTCGGCACGGCCCCGGTCCCCTGCGGACCGGGGCCGTGCCGCGTCGTGAAGGAGACGTAGGTCACACCGGTTTCCAGGGCAACCATCCGGCCCCCTCGTGGGTCTCACGGGTTGGCAGCGACACCCGGCGGCGTTGCTGCCGCGTTGTGCCGAGCGCGTCCGGAGGCTTTGAGCGGCCGTCCCGGAGGCGCAAGCGGCCTCGCAGACGCCCGGCGCGGATCCCGTGGGGGGAATCCGACCGGGAAGAAGGGAACGCCCCGTGCACGGGCCCGTGGGGGGACTCGTGACGGGGCGTTCTCCTGTTCTCCGGCCCGGTCCGCGACTTCGCGTGCCGGGCCGGCGGCCTTCCGGGCCCGGCCGCGACCGGCGGGTCAGCGGAAGCGCCGCAGCCGCAGGCTGTTGAGCACCACGAACACCGACGAGAAGGCCATGGCCGCGCCGGCGATCATCGGGTTGAGCAGCCCCGCCGCGGCCAGTGGCAGCGCGGCCACGTTGTAGCCGAAGGCCCACACGAGGTTGCCCTTGATGGTGGTCAGGGTGCGGCGGGACAGCCGCACCGCGTCCGCCGCCACCCGCAGGTCGCCGCGGACCAGCGTCAGGTCGCCGGCCTCGATCGCCGCGTCCGTCCCGGTGCCCATCGCCAGGCCCAGGTCGGCCTGGGCGAGCGCCGGGGCGTCGTTGACGCCGTCGCCGACCATGGCCACCGTGCGGCCCTCCTCCTGGAGTCGCCGGACCACGTCCACCTTGTCCTGCGGCAGCACCTCGGCGTACACCGCCTCGGGCCCGATGCCGACGCTGCGGGCAACCGACTCGGCGACCGCCCGGTTGTCCCCGGTGAGCAGCACCGGCTCCAGCCCGAGCGAACGCAGCTCCCGCACGGCCTGGGCGCTGGACTCCTTCACGGTGTCGGCGACCGTCAGCAGGCCGCGCACCACCGGCGCGCCCCCGTCCGGCTCGCCCCACGCCACCAGCACAGTCGTCCGGCCCGCCTGCTCGGCCGTGCCGCGCTCAGCCGCCACCGAGTCGGGCAGCGGCACACCGCGGTCCCGCAGCAGGCCCTCCCGGCCCGCCAGGACCGTCCGGCCCGCCACGACGCCCACCACGCCGAGCCCGGCGACGGAGGTGAACTCCTCCGGGTCCGGCAGAGCTGTGCCCAGCCGCTCGGCGGCCCCGGCGGCCACCGCGCGCGCCACCGGGTGCTCCGAGGCGTGCTCCACGGCGCCGGCCAGGCGCAGCAGCTCCTCCTCGGTGACGCCGGGGGCCGGGTGCACGCCGTCCAGCCGCATCCGGCCCTCGGTGACGGTGCCGGTCTTGTCCAGCACCACGGTGTCCACCCGGCGGGTGGACTCCAGCACCTCCGGGCCCTTGATCAGGATGCCCAGCTGGGCGCCGCGCCCGGTGCCCACCAGCAGTGCGGTCGGCGTGGCGAGGCCCAGCGCGCACGGGCAGGCGATGATGAGCACGGCCACGGCGGCGGTGAAGGCGGCGCTCACGTCGCCGCTCAGCCACAGCCAGCCGGCGAGCGTGCCCAGCGCGATCAGCAGCACCACCGGCACGAACACCGACGACACCCGGTCGGCGAGCCGCTGCACCGCGGCCTTGCCGCTCTGCGCCTCGGTGACCATGCGGGTCATCCGGGCGAGCTGCGTGTCGGCGCCGACCCGGGTCGCCTCGACGACCAGCCGGCCGCCCGCGTTGACGGTCGCACCGGTCACCGCGTCACCCGCGGCGACGTCCACGGGCACGGACTCGCCGGTCAGCATCGAGGCGTCGACGGCCGACCGGCCCTGACGGACCACGCCGTCGGTGGCGATCTTCTCGCCCGGACGGACCAGGAAGCGGTCGCCGACCGCCAGCTGCCCGACCGGCACCCGCTCCTCGCGCCCGTCGCGCAGCACGGTCGCCTCTCCGGCGCCCAGCTCCATCAGGGCGCGCAGCGCGGCGCCCGCGCTGCGCTTGGACCGGGCCTCCAGGTAGCGGCCCAGCAGCAGGAAGGTGGTGACCCCGGCGGCGACCTCCAGGTAGATCGCCGAGCCGGCGTCGCCCCGGGAGACGGTGAAGTCGAAGCCGTGCCGCATGCCGGGCATGCCGGCGTGGCCGAAGAACAGCGCCCACAGCGACCAGCCCAGGGCCGCGGAGGTGCCGATGGACACCAGGGTGTCCATGGTCGCGGCGCCGTGCCGGGCGTTGGTCCAGGCGGCGCGGTGGAACGGCAGCCCGCCCCAGACGACGACCGGCGCGGTGAGGGTGAGCGAGAGCCACTGCCAGTTGTCGAACTGCCACGGCGGCACCATCGCCAGCAGGATCACCGGAACCGACAGCACCAGCGACACCAGGAAGCGCTGCCGCAGCGGCGCGTCCTCGTCCGCCTGCCCGGCCGATGCGGTGGCGCCGGCGGTCCCGGGCGCCGCCGCATCGGTTGACACGGCCGGCTGGGGCGGGGCCTCGGCGGTGTAGCCGGTGCGCTCGACGGTGCCGATCAGGTCCGCGACGGTGACGCCGTCCCGGTAGTCGACGCTGGCGGTGCCGGTGGCGAAGTTGACGCTGGCCTCGACGCCCTCCATCCGGTTGAGCTTCTTCTCGATCCGGGCGGCGCAGGCCGCGCAGGTCATACCGCCGACGGTGAGCGCCACACGGTGCTCGGGGCCGCCGGTCCCGGGGTCGCCGGCCCCGGTCGGGCCGGGCGGCGGAGCGGTCGTCGGCCCGGCGGGTGCGCGCGTGCGTGCGCCGGTCATCACACCCTCCCGACAAGCTCGTAGCCGGCCTCGTCCACGGCCGCGGCGACGGCCTCGTCGAACGCGGCGTCGGCGGGCACGGCGGAGGTGACCGTCACCAGGCCGGAGGCGGCGGCGGCCTCGACGGCGGCGACGCCCTCGATCTGCGAGACCTCACCGACGACCGCGCCCTCGCAGTGTCCGCAGGTCATGCCGGTGACCTTGTAGACGGCGGTGGTGTTGGGCTGCTGGGTGCTCATGACCCCTCCAGGGATTGCGGGTGCTTCCGACACTGGCAACCATATACCCCCCCACGGTATTCCGTCGGGCATGGGTGAGGAGTGTCGGCCCGGGCGCGGCGGACCGCGGGCGGGGTCTCGCGGGGTGTGCCGCGCCGGTCGCCGGGCAGGCCCGGTCCGCGCGCCGTGCGCCCGCGCACGCCCAGGGGCCCCGGCCGCCGCGTGCTGCGGTGGCAGGGGCCCCTGGGCTGTTCGATCGATGTGCTGGTGGAGCTGGTGGAGCTGGTGGAGCTGGTGGTGCTGGTGGTGCTGGTGGTGCTTGGTCAGGCGTCGCGTCGTCCGCCGTGACCGGGCCTGCGGGCCACCCAGTCGGCGATGGTGTCCGTGTACCAGTACGGCCTGCCGCCCTCGACGAGGTCGGGCGGCGGCAGCAGGCCGTGCCTTCCGTAGCTGCGCACGGTGTCCGGCTGGACCTGGATGTGTGCGGCGATCTCCTTGTAGGACCACAGGCGTCGCTCGGTCATGTAGGGCACCTCCACGGGTGAGTCCGGTGATGCCCTGTCAGTCTGTGCTCGTGGCGACACGCAGCGTGACAAGCACGGACCGCTGTTGATCCGCTGTGACCGGAAACCCGCGTAACGGTGACGGCTGTGACCGGTCGGCAACGCCTGTTACGCGTGTGGCACCTGGGATGGCCGGTCAGCCCATATGACGATCACCGACAGGCTTCCGGTTCCAGTGCGTCGCAGTGCCGTTGCCAGGCCGGTCCCAGGCCGTTCCGAGGCTGGCCCCGCTGGTGCGCCGCCGGACTCAGCCCCACCCCGCCAGGTACTCGTCGATCCGGCGGCGCATGAACACCGAGGGCTCCATGGCGCGTCGTCGCCGTGGTGGAAGGTGTGCGGCGCGCAGTACAGGTAGGAGACCTGGGGGGGGGTGCCTCAGCGGTAGAAGGCGGGACGTTCGATCATGTCGACGGTGGTTCGCCGGCCCGTGGCCTGCGCGGTGACGCCCGCCTCGCAGACCGCGGCGGCGGCGTACCCGTCCCAGGCGCTCGGCCCGGTGGTGCGGCCCTCGCGGGTGGCGTCCACCCAGCGTTGCAACTCGCGGTCGTAGGCCTCGGCGAACCGGCCGATGAAGTCCTGGGTGATGTCGCCACCCCAGCGCCCGGCCCGGTTGGTCAGCATGCCGTGCCCCTCGCCGATGCGGGCCGTGCCGCCTTCGCAGACCGCCTCGGCCTGCACCTGGTAGCCGAAGCCGCAGGTGGCGAACATCTCGACGTTGACGAGCGCGCCGGCGTCGGTCTCGAAGACCACCAGCTGCGGGTCGCTGAGGCCCTCGGGGGCACCGGAGTTCGCCGTCGGCCGGAAGACGCTGACCGCGGTGATCTCCTGCTCCAGCAGCCAGCGGGCGCAGTCCATCTCGTGCACCACGGCGTCGTTGATGAGCATCTCGTTGGTGAAGTAGTCGTGCACCGAGGCGTTGCGGTGCCGGCAGTGCAGCATCAGCGGCCGGCCCAGCTCGCCGCGCGACAGCAGCTCCTTGAGCTGGAGGTACTCGCTGTCGAAGCGGCGCATGAAACCGACCTGGATGAGCCGCCGGCCGCGTTCCTGCTCGGCCTTGAGCACCCGCAGCGCGCTCTCGGCGTCCGGGGTGAGCGGCTTCTCGCACAGCACCGGCAGGTCCCTGGCCAGTGCGTCCAGCAGCGCCTGCTCGTGGGCCGGGCCGGGGGAGGCGATGAGGACGGCGTCCACACCGTCGGCGTCCATCGCGGCGGCCGGGTCGGTGTACGCGGTGCAGCCGTCCACGCCGTCGGCCAGCGCGGAGGCCCTGGCGTGGTCGAGGTCCACCACCGCCGCCACGTGGGCGCCGCTGGTGACGTGCGTGAGTCGGCGCACGTGGTCGGCGCCCATCTTGCCGGTGCCGATCACGGCGATGCCGACGGAGCCCTGGTTCATGGTTCGTCCTTCGTCTGCGGGGGCGGGGGCGGGGGCGGGGTGGGCGGTCAGGCGCCGCAGGAGCGCAGGAAGCGGCGGGTGCGCTCGGCGATGGGCAGCGGCTGGTCGGGCGGGCACGGGTACATGTCCTGCTCGACGATGGCGAAGAGGTCCACGTCCAGCTTCTGTGCGGCGGTCAGCACCGGGCCCAGCGCGGGCACGCCCAGCGGCGGTTCGCACATCACGCCCTGCTGGACCGCCGGGCCGAACGGGGTGCCGTTCTTCACCACGTCGGCCAGCACGTCCGGGTCGACCTGCTTGAGGTGCAGGTAGCCGATGCGCTCGCCGTAGGTCTCGATCAGCTTCACGCTGTCGCCGCCGCAGTAGGCGTAGTGGCCGGTGTCCAGGCACAGGTTGACCAGGTCGGAGTCGGTCGCGTCGAGGAAGCGCACCACGTGCTCCTCGGTGTCGATGTGCGTGTCGGCGTGCGGGTGGACCACGATGTCCAGGCCGAACTCCTCACGGCAGCGCCGGGCGAGCCGCTCCATGCCGGAGGTGAGCTGCGACCACTGCTCGCCGGTCAGCTCCGGCGGCTCGATCAGCTCTGCCGTCTTGTCGTCGCGCCAGAAGGACGGGATGACCACCAGGTGCCCGGCGCCCATCGCCTTCGTCAGCCGGGCGACCTCCGACACGTGGGCCCAGGTCGCGTCCCACACGGCCGGGCCGCGGTGAAGTCCGGTGAAGACGGTGCCGGCGGAGACGCTCAGGCCGCGGCGCTGCACCTCGTCGGTGAGCCGGGCCGGGTCGGTGGGCAGGTAGCCGTAGGGGCCGAGCTCGATCCAGTCGTAGCCGGCGCCCGACACCTCGTCGAGGAACCGCTGCCAGGGCACCTGCTGCGGGTCGTCGGGGAACCACACACCCCAGGAGTCGGGGGCCGAGCCGATGCGGAGCCGGTCCAGGACGGGGAGGCCGGGGGCTGTCATGACGGGTGTCTCCTCTCACCCGGTCCTGGCCGGACCGGGGAACGTGCGGGTGGGGGAGCGGTGTGCGCCGGGGCGGGCCCGGTGCGGCGTGTCAGGCGGCGTGCGGACGCGCGCTTTCAGCCGCGGGAGGTGCCGGACGCCTTCAGCTCGGTCTCCTCGGGCAGCTCCTCGACGTCCACTCCGCTGACCTGCGACAACTCGTGCTTGAGCGCGGCGAGTTCGGCGCCGCCCGCCATGTGGTTGGTCAGCTCCTCCAGCGTGACCTCGCTGCGGGCGGCGTTCAGTTCCAGCGCGCCCAGCCGCAGCACCGCGAAGTGGTCGCCGACCATGTAGGCGTGGTGCGGGTTGTGGGTGATGAAGATGACGCCGAGGCCGCGCTCGCGGGCGGCGGCGATGTACTTGAGCACCACGCCGGACTGCTTGACGCCCAGGGCCGCGGTCGGCTCGTCGAGGATCAACACCCGGGCGCCGAAGTACACGGCCCGGGCGATGGCCACCGACTGCCGCTGGCCGCCGGAGAGCGAGCCGATCGGCTGCTCCAGGTCGTCCAGCACGATGCCCATGTGGCGCAGCTCGGCGTCGGCGACGCGCTTCATCTCGGCGATGTCGAGCCGGCGGAACGGCCACACGCCGCGGGTGCGTTCGGAGCCGAGGAAGAAGTTCCGCCACACCGGCATCATCGGCACGGTGGCCAGGTCCTGGTAGACGGTGGCGATGCCGTGGTCCAACGCCTCACGCGGGGTGGACAGCCGCACCGGGCGGCCCTCGATGAGGTACTCGCCCTCGGAGTGCTGGTGCAGTCCGGACACGATCTTGATCAGGGTGGACTTGCCTGCGCCGTTGTCGCCGAGCACGCAGGTCACCCGGCCGGGCCGGACGGTCAGGTCGACGCCGCTGAGCGCGCGGACGTTGCCGTAGGACTTGCCGACGCCGCGCAGTTCGACGATCGCCTCGGAGCGGGACGGGCGGTCAGCGGGGGAAGTCGCCATCGTGGGTCACCTCCGGGTGGCCTGGTTGCGCACGTACAGGTTGACGAGGACGGCGAGCAGCAGCATCGCGCCGAGGAAGAACTTGAACCAGTCGGGGTTCCAGTTGGCGTAGACGATGCCCTGGGTGACCATGCCGAAGAGGAAGGCGCCGATCACCGGGCCGACCACCGAGCCGTAGCCGCCGGTCAGCACGCAGCCGCCGATGACCGCCGCCGCGATGTAGAGCAGCTCGTTGCCGACACCCTCGCCGGACTGCACGGTGTTGTACGCGAACAGCTGGTGCATGCCGACGAACCAGGCGGCGAAGCCGACCGTCATGAACAGGGTGATCTTGGTGAAGGCGACCGGCACGCCCACCGCCCGCGCGCTGTCGCGGTTGCCGCCGACGGCGAAGATCCAGTTGCCGTACTTGGTGCGCAGCAGCACCCAGGTGCCGACGGCCGCGAAGAACAGCCACCACAGCACGGTGACGCGGATGCTGGTGCCGCCGATGCTGACGGAGGAGGAGAACACCGCCTGCGCCTGGGAGAAGCCGTCCATGTCGCGGATGGAGTCGGTGGCGACGTTGCCGGTGACCAGCTTGGTGACGGCCAGGTTGGCGCCCTGCAGCATCAGGAAGGTGCCGAGTGTGACCAGGAAGCTCGGCAGCCCCGTCTTGATCAGCAGGAAGCCGTTCAGCGCGCCGACGGCGAGCGACACCACCAGGGCGAAGGCCACGCCCACCCAGACGTTCATCGACAGCTGGAAGGCGAACATGCTGGCGGTGAGGGCGGAGGTGATGACCGCGACGCCGGCGGACAGGTCGAACTCGCCGCCGATCATCAGCAGGGCCACCGCCAGCGCCATGATGCCGATGGTGGAGGACTGGTAGAGCACGGTCGCCAGCGAGTCGAACTGGCGGAAGGAGGGGGCCACGCTGAAGAAGAAGACGTATACCGCGACGGCCCCGATCAGTGCCCCGATCTCGGGCCGGCCCAGCAGGCGGTGCACCGGCGAGCGCCGGGCCGTCCTGCCGTCCTTGCCGGCCGGGCCGGGGCCCCCCGCCGCCGGGGCGGCGGGGGGCGTACCGGCGGGGTCGGCGGCCGGGGTGGCTGCCTGCGCCATGGACATCACCGGGTGCCCTTCTCGGCGAACTTGCCGATCTCTTCGATGTTGTCCTCGTCGACGAACGCGGGGCCGGTCAGCACCGGCTGCTCGCCGCCGCCGCTGAAGTTGCCGTTGTTCTTGTACAGCCACAGCGTGTCGACGGCCAGGTAGCCCTGGAGGTAGGGCTGCTGGTCGACGGCGAAGGCGATGCGGCCGTCCTTGAGGTAGCCGACGAGTTCCTTGTTGAGGTCGAAGGTCGCGACCTCCGCCTTGCTGCCGGACTCCTTCACCGAGTCCACCGCGGTCAGCGCGAAGGGCGCGCCGAGCGTGACGACCCGGTCGACCGACTTGTCCTGGCGGAGCTTGGCCTCGATGGTCGACTTCACCGACGGCATGTCCTTGCCGTTGACGTACAGGATGTCCGTGGTGCCCTCGAAGGTCTTCTTCACACCGGCGCAGCGCGCCTCCAGGGCCACGTGGCCCTGCTCCTGGATGACGCAGATGGCGTGCTTGGCACCGTCGTCGTTGAGGCGCTTGCCGAAGGCCTCACCGGCCACTTCCTCGTCCTGGCCGAAGTAGGACAGCAGTCCCATCTCCTTCCACTGGTCGAGTCCGGCGTTGAAGCCGACCACCGGGATGCCGGCCGCCTGCGCCTTCTCCACGGCGGCCTTCATCGCCTCCGGCTTGGCGGCGGTGATCGCGATGCCGTCCACCTTCTGGTCGATGGCGTTCTGGATCAGGTTCGCCTGGTCGGCCGCCTTCTCGTCGCTGGAGTAGACGAGCTCGACGTTGTCCTTGGCAGCCGCGGCGGTGCCTCCCTTGCGCACGATGTCCCAGAAGGTGTCGCCGGGGGCCGCGTGGGTGATCATCGCGATCTTCATGCGCGGAGTGTCGGCCTTCCCGGCGGCGGACTCGTCGGAGCCCTCCTGGGACTGCATGCCGCCGGAGTCACTGGAGCAGCCCGCGAGAAGAACGACGGCGGCGGCTCCGGCGACGAATGCCGCCGTGGTGGAACGGGAGCTGCGGGCGGCCGAGCCCGGACGGATGGTGCGCTTCATGGTCCTGACCTCACTTCGGGTGAGTGGAGGGGAGAGAAAGCGGAGGGAGGGGACCCGCCGGACCGTGGGGGAGGGACGACATTCCGGGGGCCATGGGGGACGCCTTCGGTCGTCGACCGGAAACGTCACCGTTTGCTGGTCTGGATTCGACTCCTTGAGGAGTGGCGCTGTCAAGACTTTGTCAGGACAACACTTCATCTTGACGTAACAGCACGATAACGCCGACGACGCTTTGGGGTCCGGACGTCCGAATGTAAGGACAAATTATTGACAGCGGCCGGGAGCCGGGTCTACATCTTGAGTCACTGCGGGCCTCCTCGCCTCACCTGGCTCGCCCCGCCCGCCCGCGAACCGACAGACGACGGCCACCCCGAGCAGGGGCGGCGAACCGGTGGAAGCCGAGGAAAGAGCAGCCATGACCGAGCCACTCGACGTCATCACGATGGGCCGCATCGGGGTGGACGTCTACCCGCTCCAGACCGGTGTGCCGCTGCCGCAGGTCGAGACGTTCGGGAAGTTCCTCGGCGGATCACCCACCAACGTGGCGGTGGCCGCGTCCCGCCTGGGCCGGTCCGCCGCGCTCATCAGCCGCACCGGCGCCGACCCGTTCGGCGACTACTGCCACCAGGCGCTGCGCGGGTTCGGCGTCGACGACCGGTGGGTCACCGCCGTCCCCGGGCTGCCCACCCCGGTCACCTTCTGCGAGATCTTCCCGCCCGACGACTTCCCGCTCTACTTCTACCGGCAGCCCAAGGCACCGGACCTGGAGATCCGGCCGGCCGAACTCGACCACGCCGCACTCGGCGCCGCCCGCATCCTGTGGGTCACCGGTACCGGCCTGTGCGAGGAGCCCAGCCGCTCGGCGACACTCGCCGCGCTGGCCTCCCGCGGCGGGAGCGGCCACACCGTCTTCGACCTCGACTGGCGGCCGATGTTCTGGGCCGACCCCGCAGGCGCCCGCCCCTACTACCGGCAGGCGCTCGAACACGTCACCGTCGCCGTCGGCAACCTCGACGAGTGCGAGGTGGCCACCGGCGTGCGCGACCCGTGGGGCTGCGCGGACGCGCTGCTGGCCGCCGGCGTGGAGCTGGCCGTGGTCAAGCAGGGCCCCAAGGGCGTGCTCGCCGTGCACCGCGACGGACGCTCAGCCGAGGTGCCGCCGCACCCCGTGGAGGTGGTCAACGGGCTCGGGGCCGGCGACGCCTTCGGCGGCGCGCTCTGCCACGGCCTGCTCGCCGGCTGGGACCTCGACCGCATGATGCGCTTCGCCAACGCCGCCGGCGCGCTGGTCGCCTCCCGCCTCGCCTGCTCCTCCGCGATGCCCTTCGCCTCCGAGGTCGAAGAACTCCTCGCCGGCTGACGCCCGGCCGCCCCACGCCTTCCCCTCCCCGCGGAGGGCGCCCCGCTACCTCCGACAGGGAGCACGCTTTGAGCATCAGCATCTCCGACCTCGTCCGGGTGCGCGCCCGGCACCCGGAGGCCATCGCAGAGGCCGCCGACCGGCGCGCCCGCCGCCCGCTCCTCGGTGACTCCGGACGGCTGATGATCGTCGCCGCCGACCACCCCGCCCGCGGCGCGCTCGCCGTCGGCACCCGGCACCTGGCCATGGCAAACCGCCCGGACCTGCTGGAACGGCTGACCCTCGCGCTCTCGCGGCCCGGTGTCGACGGAGTGCTCGCCACCGCCGACATCCTGGAGGACCTGCTCCTGCTGGGCGCGCTGGAGAACAAGGTCGTGATCGGCTCGATGAACCGCGGCGGCCTGGCCGGCGCCACCTTCGAACTGGACGACCGCTTCACCGGCCACCGCGCCGAGGACCTCGCGCGCCTGCACTTCGACGCCGGCAAGCTGCTGCTGCGCATCGACTACGAGGACCGGGGCTCGCTGAGCACCATGTTCTCCACCGCCCGGGCGGTGGACGAGATGGCCGCCCACCGCCTGCCCGTCTTCGTCGAACCGTTCATGTCCCGGCGCAGCGACGGCAAGGTCACCAACGACCTCAGCGCCGAAGCCGTCACCAAGTCCATCGCCATCGCCTCCGGGCTGGCCGGCACCTCGGCCTACACCTGGCTGAAGGTGCCGGTGACCAACGACGTCGACGACATGGCACATGTCATGGAGACGTCCACGCTGCCCGCGGTGCTGCTCGGCGGCGAGGTCAACGGCGACCAGGACGGCGCCTACGAGAAATGGCGCAAGGCACTCGCCCTGCCCACCGTGCAGGGCCTGGTCGTCGGCCGGTCCCTGCTCTACCCGGCGGACGGTGACGTCGGCGGCGCCGTCGACACCGCCGTGGGACTGCTCTGAGAGGGGAGGCTGACACCATGACCGACACCACCCGACGCACCGACACCACCCGGCACCCCGAAGCCGCCCAGCACCCCGAAGCCGCCCAGCGCACCGAGGCGGACGGCGGCTTCCACCTGCCGGCCGGCAGTGCCGCGCGCGGCCCCTACACCCTGGACGTCGACCCCGAGCGGGCCGGCTGGGGGCACAGCTCGCTGCGGATCGTCGAACTGCCGCCCGGCGGACGCCACGCCTTCCCCACCGGCGACAGCGAGTGGATCGTGCTGCCGCTCGCCGGTGCCTGCACGGTCGCCGTCGACGGGCAGGTCTTCGACCTGCACGGGCGGCCCGGCGTCTTCGAGGCCGTCACCGACTTCGCCTACCTGCCCCGCGACGCCGACGCCGAGCTGGCCTCCGAGCGTGGCGGGCGGTTCGCGCTCACCGGCGCCCGCTGCGAGCGGCGGCTGCCCGCCCGCTACGGACCCGCCTCCGGCGTGCCCGTGGAGCTGCGCGGCAGCGGCACCTGCTCGCGCCAGGTGAACAACTTCGGCGCGGCCGACGTGTTCGAGGCCGACCGGCTCATCGCCGTGGAGGTGCTCACCCCCGGCGGCAACTGGTCGTCCTACCCGCCGCACAAGCACGACGAGTGCCGGCCCGGGGAGGAGTCGGAGCTGGAGGAGATCTACTACTTCGAGATCGCCCCGCACGACGGCACACCCGGCCTGGGCTACCAGCGGGTCAGCCCCTCGGGGAGGGGCCGCGGCACCGACGTGCTCGCCGAGGTGCGCAGCGGTGACGCGGTGCTCATCCCCGACGGATGGCACGGCCCGTCCATCGCCGCGCCGGGCCACGACATGTACTACCTCAACGTCATGGCCGGCCCGGGTCTGGATCGCGGCTGGCTTATCTGCGACCATCCTGACCACGCGTGGATCCGTCGTGCATGGGGAGAAACACCAGTGGATTCGAGGCTACCGATGTATCAGGCGAGTGAATCCGCACATCAGGGGCGGGAATCCGCACCGCAGACGAAGGACAAGGAGGGGGGCCGGTGACGTCCGTCCGCAGGCTCACGGTCGCCCAGGCGCTCGTCCGCTTCCTCACCGCCCAGTACACCAGCCGCGACGGCCGGCGGCAGCGACTTGTCAACGCCACCTGGGGCATCTTCGGGCACGGCAACGTCGCCGGCATCGGCCAGGCGCTGCTGGAGCACCAGGACACCATGCCCTACCTCCAGGGCCGCAACGAACAGGCCATGGTCCACGCCGCCGTCGGCTACGCCCGGCACAGCAACCGGCTGCGCGTGCACGCCGTCACCACCTCCATCGGCCCCGGCGCCACCAACCTCGTCACCGGCGCCGCCCTGGCCACCGTGAACCGGCTGCCGGTGCTGCTGCTGCCCGGCGACACCTTCGCCACCCGCGTCGCCGACCCGGTGCTCCAGCAACTGGAGGCACCCGGCGCGGGGGACGTCTCCGTCAACGACGCGCTGCGGCCCGTCTCCCGCTACTTCGACCGGATCACCCGGCCCGAGGCGCTGATCCCCGCCGCGCTGGAGGCCATGCGGGTGCTCACCGACCCGGCCGAGACCGGCGCCGTCACCCTCGCGCTGCCCCAGGACGTCCAGGCCGAGGCGTACGACTGGCCGGAGGAGTTCTTCGCGGAGCGCGTCTGGGCGGTCCGCCGCCCCGCACCGGACGCCACCGAACTGGCCGCCGCGACCGCCGCCGTGCGCGCCGCCCGGCGCCCGCTGATCGTCGCCGGCGGCGGTGTGCACCACAGTGAGGCCGAGCAGGCCCTGCGGGCGCTGGCCGACGCGACCGGCATCCCGGTGGCGTCCACCCAGGCCGGCAAGGGCTCGCTGCGCCACGACCACCCCGCAGACGTCGGCGGCATCGGCCACACCGGCACCGCCACCGCCGACGCGCTGGCCCGCGAGGCGGACCTGGTGCTCGGCGTCGGCACCCGCTACTCCGACTTCACCACCGCTTCCGGCACCCTCTTCACCCACCCCGGCGTGCGGTTCGTCAACCTCAACACCACCGCCTTCGACGCGCACAAGCAGAGCGCGCTGCCGCTGGTCGCCGACGCCCGCGCCGGACTGGAGGCGCTCACCGAAGCCCTCGCCGGCCACCGGCTGCCCGACGCCTACCGCGAGGAGTACCGGGCGGCGAAGGAACGCTGGGAGCGCACGGTGGACGCCGTCTACGCGGCCGAGGACGACACCCGGCGGCCCACCCAGCCGCAGGTGCTCGGCGCGCTGGACGCCGTCGTCGGCGACGAGGACGTGGTGATCAACGCGGCCGGCTCGCTCCCCGGCGACCTGCACAAGCTGTGGCGGGCCCGCTCACCGCGCCAGTACCACCTGGAGTACGGCTACTCCTGCATGGGGTACGAGATCCCCGCGGGCATCGGCGTGCGGCTGGCCGCCCCCGACACCCCGGTGTGGTCCCTCGTCGGCGACGGCACCTATCTGATGATGCCCACCGAGATCGTCACCGCCGTACAGGAGGGGATCAACGTCAACCTGGTGCTGCTGCAGAACCACGGTTACGCCTCCATCGGCAACCTCGCCGAGGAGACGGGCGCGGAGCGGTTCGGCACCGCCTACCGCTACCGCGCCGCCGACGGCACCTACACCGGCGACCCGCTGCCGGTGGACCTCGCCGCCAACGTGGCCTCGCTCGGCATGGACGTGCTGCGCGCGGAGACGGTCGCCGAACTGCGGCAGGCGCTCGCCACCGCGCGCGCCTCCGACCGCCCCACCTGCGTGTACGTCGAGACCGACACCAGCCCCACCGCGCCCGGCGCGCAGGCCTGGTGGGACGTCCCCGTGGCCGGGACCGCCACCCGCCCGGCCGCCCGCAAGGCCCGCGCCGAGTACGAGCGCCAGGTCGCCGCCCGCCGCCGCCCGCTCACCCCGCCGCAGGCCCCGGAACCCGGCCCGTCCGCAGATCCCCGCCCGTCCGCCGCCCCCGGCACCTCCGCCGGAACCCGACCGCCCGCCACGCCGTGAACGGCCGTCCCGCAGATCCGCCGCCGCGCGTTACCGCCGCGCAGAAGGAGCACCGAATGAAGACCGTCGGCCACTGGATCGACAACAAGCCGGTAGACGGCACCTCCGGCAACCACAGCCCGGTGTACGACCCGGCCACCGGGGAGCAGACCACCCGCGTCGCCCTGGCGTCCGCCACCGAGGTGGACACCGCCGTCGCCGCCGCCTCCGCCGCGTACCGCACCTGGAGCCAGACCTCGCTGTCGCGCCGCACCGCGATCCTGTTCCGTTACCGCGAGCTGCTGGACGCGCACCGCGACGAGCTGGCCAGCCTGATCACCGCCGAGCACGGCAAGGTCCACTCCGACGCGCTGGGCGAGGTGGCGCGCGGCCTGGAGATCGTCGAACTGGCCTGCGGCATCCCGGAGAAGCTCAAGGGCGAGCTGTCCACGCAGGTCTCCACCCGGGTCGACGTGGCCTCCATCCGCCAGTCGATCGGCGTGGTCGCGGGCATCACGCCCTTCAACTTCCCCGCCATGGTGCCGATGTGGATGTTCCCGCTGGCCGTGGCCTGCGGCAACACCTTCGTGCTGAAGCCCAGCGAGAAGGACCCCTCCGCCTCCTACCGGCTGGCGGAACTGGCCGCCGAGGCCGGGCTTCCCGAGGGCGTGCTGAATGTCGTCAACGGCGACAAGGTCGCCGTCGACCGGCTGCTGGAGCACCCCGACGTGGCGGCGGTGTCCTTCGTGGGCTCCACGCCCATCGCCCGCTACATCCAGGCCGGCGCGGTCGCCGCGGGCAAGCGGGTGCAGGCGCTCGGCGGCGCCAAGAACCACATGCTGGTCCTGCCGGACGCCGACCTGGACTTCGCCGCCGACAACGCCATCAACGCCGCCTACGGCTCGGCCGGCGAGCGCTGCATGGCCGTCTCCGTCGTCGTCGCCGTCGGCGCCACCGGGGACGAACTGGTCGCCAAGATCGCCGAGCGGGCCCGTGCGCTGCGCATCGGTCCCGGCAACGACCCGGCGTCCGAGATGGGCCCGTTGATCACCGCCGAGCACCGCGACAAGGTGGCCGGCTACGTGCGCGGCGCCGCGGCGCAGGGCGCCGAGGTCGTCGTCGACGGCACAGGGCTGCGGGTCGAGGGCCACGAGCAGGGCTTCTTCCTCGGCGTGTCCCTGCTCGACAAGGTGCCCACCGACGCCGACGCCTACCGCGACGAGATCTTCGGACCCGTCCTGTGCGTGGTGCGGGCCGACACCTACGAGGAGGCGCTCCAGCTCATCAACAGCTCCCGCTGGGGCAACGGCACCGCGATCTTCACCCGGGACGGCGGCGCGGCCCGCCGGTTCCAGCTGGAGGTCGAGGCCGGCATGGTCGGCGTCAACGTGCCCATCCCGGTGCCGGTCGGCTACCACTCCTTCGGCGGCTGGAAGGACTCGCTCTTCGGCGACCTGCACGTCTACGGCAACGACGGCATCGCCTTCTACACCCGCGGCAAGGTCATCACCACCCGCTGGCCCGACCCGGCCGACAGCGGCGGCATCAACCTGGGCTTCCCCAGCAACCACTGAGCAGCCCTGCCGGATGCCCGCTGACGGGCCACGTTGCGCGGCGTCAGGCCAACGAGCGGACGGCAGGGAGCCGCAAAACGGATGGAGGCGGCCCCGGGTGCGCGGATCCACGTACGCGCCCGGGGCCGCCCCTGCGCGGGCCGCCCGCGCCGTTCGCCGGGGGCATGGCGCAGGCGGCCCGGTCTATCGGCCGGCCGCTGCTGGTTGGCAGCGGTGGCAGGCGCACGGCGGCCAGGCCAGCGTCACCGGCAGCTGCTCGTCGCGGGTAGGCCGCACCGTGCGCTGGACCACGGTGACGCGGCTGCCGTCCGGCCGGAGACGGTACACGCGCAGCCACATCACGGGGCCAACTCCTCGGCGAGCGCGTCACGCAGGGCCTCGGCGGCGAACAGGACGGACAGGGCGTAGCGCACCTCGGCGGTGGTGATGATCCAGGTCCGGCCGTCGGCGTCCGTGTGGGCCCCGTTGTGGTCGGTTGGGCGGGCGCAGGGCAGCCGTTCGCCAGCGTCTCCGGGCCCGTCCTGCCACGGCGGACGCAGCGCCCCGCAGGGGACCGTCGGGGTGTTCACCGGGCGACGTGGGCGGTGTGTGGTCATGCGTCGAGACTCCCGGAAGTGTCCGGTAGGCCATCAGGACACAACCACCCCAGTTACCGACAGCGGACCGGACGGTTTCACCGGACGGGCCACATCGGTAGGACTACGGTCGAGGGCAAGCACACAGGGGGACACGGCCATGGTGAAGCGGCGGAACACCACGCTGGAGAGGCTGCTCAGCGAGTTCGGCTACACCCACCAGCAACTCGCCGACGAAGTCAACCGCGCCGCCGAGGACGAGTTCGGCACTCCGGCGAACTGCACCGACCGGCACGTGAGGCGCTGGATCTCCGGCGAAGTGCAGTGGCCGTGGTCCCGCTACCTTCGGCCCCTTCAGCACATCTTCGACCGCCCCCCACAGGACATGGGCTTCGTGCCACGCAAGGCCGCACCGCCGCCCGCAGCGCCCCGGCCAGCGCCCGCGCAGGACCGGCACCCCGTGCAGCGCCGGACCTTCATCGCCGCGTCTCTCGCCACCGCCCTCGGCACTGACCAGACACCACAGCGCGGACGTATCGGCAGGACGGACATGGACCGCATCCACGGCACGATCACGCTGTTGGACGCCCACTTCAACGGGCTCGGCGGCGGTGCCCTGGCGCACGTCGCCACCGACTTCCTGAACCGGCTCCACCGCGCCTTGGACCACTGCCTCTACGGTGAGCGCGTCGAACGCGCCCTGCAACGCGCTGTCGCCGACGTGGCGGCCTGCGCCGGATGGTCCGCGTACGACTGCGGCGACCATGCCCGTGCCGCGCAGTTGCGCAACGAAGCCCTGCAAGCCGCTCTGCTGGCCCGTGACCCGGTCGCCGTCACCCGCGCCTGGTCCGACCTCGCAGTCCAGGCCGAGCACACCGGGCGCCCGGCCGAGGCGGCGCGCATCAACCGGGCCGCCCTGGGTGAGCGGCACGTCCGTGCTCAGCCGCTGCTCGCGCGCTGCTGCATGCCCGCCTCGCGGACTGCCTCGCGCAGACAGGCGATCCCGCGGGCATGGGCCGGCAGTTGGCTGCCGCTGAGCGGGTGTACGACCGGGCCGACCCGGTGGGCGCGGCGTCGTGGCTGGCGTTCCTCACCCCGGCGGAGCTGTCCGGGCTGGCCGCGCTCGCGCACCAGAGCGCCGGCCTGTACGGGCGTGCCGAGGAACAGGCCGCCCACACACTTGACCTGCTCGAAGGGCGCTTCACCCGCAACCGGGCGTACTACACGGTGCTGCTCGCCGAGCTTCAGCTTGCCCAGGGCGACGCCGGCCGGGCCGCCGCCACGGTGGGCGACGTTCGAGCGTCCGGGGTGGTGAGCAGCCGTATGGCTGCCCGTATGGAGCGGGTGATGGCCGCTGCTGAGCGCAGGGAAGGGGCACCGTGACGAGACGCGCCGAGCTTGATCTGAGGCAGTACGGCCACGCTGACGCCGCCGCGATCCGCCCGCTTCTCCTCGATGTCCATGACGAGGTGTACGAGGGCAGCGGCGACCCGCTCGCGGGCCGGGAGGTGTTCGCGGAGTTCGTGGACCACTGGTCGGGTCGGGAGGGCTTCGCGTGCGTGGTCGGCTACGACCAGGGTGTGCCGGTCGGCTACGCCTACGGTGCTCCGCTCGGCCCGGACACGGCCTGGTGGGCGGAAGTGAATCCGCCGCTGCCCGCGGAGTTCACCGCGGAGAGCGGTGCGCGAACCTTCGCCCTGTCCGAGCTGATGGTGCGCACACCGTGGCGGAAGACCGGCGCGGCCCGCTCCCTCCACGATGCGCTGATCGGATCCCGTCCGGAGCACCGGGTCACGCTGCTGGTTCAGAGGGCGCACAGCAAGGTGCGAGCCCTGTACGAGGGGTGGGGGTACCGGACGGTGGGTGACGTGGTGCCGTTCGAAGGGGCGCCGGACCTGTGCGCGATGGTGCTGGACCGCTGAGCCGGAGCAGCTCCAGCTTGTCAGTCGGCGCCCGGTGGCTGCTTCCGGCAGCGGGGGCAGGCACAGGGCGGCCAGGCGAGCGTCAGCGGCAACCGGCCGTCGCGGGTGGGCCGCGTGGTGGTCCGCACCACGGTGACGCGGCTGCCGTCCGGCCGGAGACGGTACACGCGCAGCCACATCACGGGGCCAACTCCTCCGTGAGCGCGTCACGCAGGGCCTCGGCGGCGAAGACCACCGACAGCGCGTAGCGGACTTCTGCGGTGGTGATGATCCAGGTGCGGCCGTCGGCGTCCGCGTGCGGGCCGTCGTGGTGGGCCTGGCGGGCGCAGGGCAGCCGTTCGTCCAGGTCTTCGGGCCTGTCCTGCCACGGGGGGCGTCGGGCCCCGCACAGAACCTTGCAGGCGTGGAGCATCCGTGTGTCCTCACTGCTCGGCGAGGCGGAACCGGTCGGCCTGTCGGGGTGTTCCGGCCGGTGCCGCTGTCAGTGAGCGCACGCTATGGGCGCGCAGAGTGAGGGAACAGTGACGCTCCGCCCTATTCTCCCGCGAGGGTAGGACACCTCGTCCTAGCTAGCCGTCCAGGTGCAGGCGATCGGCCAGTTCGGTCACCGTGGAGGTGCGGCGCCGCTCCCTGCTGCGGAGTTCAGCGACGACCCGCCGGGCGGTCCCGTGGTAGCGCATCCACTCGGGGGCGTCGCTCTCCGCGGTGAGTAGCGCGCGTGTGGCGAGGTCGTCCTTGCCGAGGTCGGAATACGCCAACGCCCGGTCCACGTGGAAGCGGGCCCGCCACGTCGGCGGCAACTTCCCGACCTCGGGTACCTGCCGGGCCGCGCTCAGCGCCTGCGCGCCCTGCTCCATCTCCACCAGGAAGTTGACCTTCGCGACTCCGGCGTTCGTCGGGCCGAAGGGAGTGCCGTAGTCCAGGCGGTCACGGCCGATCCTCGCGCCGGCCGCCGTCGCCATGTTCAGCAGTTCCGTCACTGTGTCGTGGCGTCCCTGCCGTACGGCCGCGGTCGCTGCGCGCAGCAGCAGGATGCCCCACAGGGACAGGTCCAGCTCAGGTGAGCGGAAACCCGGTTCGATAGCCTCGGCTCGCTTCAGCGCGATGCGTTCGGCGTCTTCCAGCCGACCCTGCTTGGTGAAGATCCACGCCAGGGACGAGATGCCGACGGTCACCAGGTGCGGGTCGTCGGAGTGGTGAGCTGCCGTCATCGCTCGTTCCATCGCGGTGAACGCCGCGTCTTCTTTCGACAGGGCCGTCAAGGTGGTGGCGGCGACCTGGTACGCCTCGGCAAGCACCGCGTAGGCGGCGGCCTGCTCGGCGCCGGTGTGGGCGCGGGCCGCGGCGCGGGCGTCGCGGATGAGCTGCGGCAGCATCAGGCCGATGGCGTGCATCTCGCCCCTGCGCCGCACATCGGCGGTCGAGCGCAGGGCGGCTTTCAGCGCGCCGATACTGGGCGGTTCCTCCGGGTCGTTGTCCTCCCCGAGGAGATCGGACACGGGGGAGACGGCCTGCCTGAGGGCGAGGACGGAGGGGTTGTCACCGTCGCGGTGCGCCTCGAAGGTGATGGGTTGTCCGATGAGTACGGACGGTTCGACGTCCAGGGCGCGGGCGAGCCGGTTGATGGTCGACAGCCGTGCGGTCTGCCGACGACCTTGCTCCAGCTTGCGGACCACGTCGACGCACAGGCCCGCGGCCTCGGCGAGCCGTTCCTGCGTCAGGTCGCGCCGGTTTCGAAGCCGGGCGATCCGGTCGCCGATGCTGGTCTGTTCCTCGTGCATGAGCAGCCCCCGCCGGGTGGATGTGGTTCCAAGCTACGTCCTACCCGCGAACGGACGGCAGGGTCCAGACGTAGTCGGCGTCACCGTCGCTGCTCTCGGGCAGACCTCGCAGCCGGGCGTTCCTCGCGTCACCACCGCCCGCCGCTCCCGCCTTCGCCCGGACCGTTCCGTATCCTTGCCGATCATGACAGCAACCGGCCGGGACACCCTCAGGTCCTGGGCGAAGGCGCTGCGCGACACCGCGCGCTCCGGGGTCCGCGTGGAGCGCGCGGCCCTCACGCCGCTGATCGCCGTGCGCGGCGCCTGCGGCGTGGCGCTCGTGGTGGGCCTCGCCCTGTGGCTGGGCACCCCCGCGCTCGCCGTATCGTCCGCGTTCGGCGCGTTCGCCTCCGGCATCGCCACCTTCCAGCGCAGCTGGCGGCCCCGCCCCGAACTGGCCCTGGGCGCCGCCGCCGGACTGTCGGCGAGCGCCTTCCTCGGCTACCTGCTGGCGGGCAGCCCGCCAGCGTTCTTCGCCCTGCTCCTGCTGTGGTCGTTCGCGGCCGGCATGGCCTGGGCCGTGGGGCCGGTCTCCGGTGTGGTCGCGGGTTTCACCGTGGCCTGCATGCTGATCGTCGTCACGCTGCCCGGCTCGGTGCCCGACGCCGGCCTGCACGCGCTGACCATCGCGCTGGGCGGGGTCGTCCAGGCGGGGCTGATCGTGGTGTTCCCGATCCGCCGCTGGGGCGCCCGCCGGGACGCGCTGGCCGACGCGCTCGCCGGGGTCGCCGACTACGCCCGCCGCCTGCGGCACGACCCGGTGGCGCCCTTCGACCCGCAGCCGCTGATGGAGGCCCGCAGCGCCGCCGCCGTCAGCCCCCGCCAGGCCCGCCGCCGTCCCCGCCAGCTGCGCGGTTACCGCGCGCTGGCCGAACGGTTCCGGCCGGTGCTCGCCTCCCTCGCCGACCCCGTGGTCGGCGGCGCCGCGGCCGACGGCCCGGAACGCGACCGGGTACGGGAACTGCTCGGCGCGGCGGCGACCGTGCTGGACTCCACCGCCCGTGCGATCCGCCGTGCCGAGCCCGTCAGGGTGCCCTCCGACGCGTTGGACAGCCTGAAGGTGCCCGCGGACGGGCCGGTGCTGCCAGCCGGGCCCGCCCGCAAGGCAGCGCTGCGGCTGATCGCGCTCAGCGAGGAGGCGGTGGACGCCGCCGAGCAGCCCGTCGAGGTCACGGCCGGAGGCCGCCCGCCGTACCTGCGGCGGCCCGGCGGGCCGAGCGCCGTCGCGGTGGCGCTGCGGGCGGTGCGTCGCGAACTGCGCTCCGACTCCGCGGTGCTGCGGCACGCGCTGCGGCTGGCCGCGGTGGTGGCGGTGGGTCAGGTGATCGGCGGCTGGCTCTCACCCGAGCACGGCTACTGGATCGCGCTGACCGTGGTGATGGTGCTGCGCCCCGACTTCTCGCAGACCTTCGAGCGCGGCAGCGCCCGGCTGGTCGGCACGGTCGCCGGGGTCGCGGTCGCCGGCGTGGTGCTCGCGCTGGCCCGCCCCGGGCCCGCGGTGTGCGCGGCGCTGGCGGTGCTGAGCGTGTTCGCGCTGTACCTGCTGATGCGGACCGGGTACAGCGTGGTGTCGGGGTGGACCAGCGCCTACGTGGTGTTCCTGCTCGGCGTCGTCGGCCAGGACTGGGCGCAGACGGTTCCCGAGCGCATCGAGCTGACCCTGGTCGGCGGTGTGCTGGCGCTGCTGTCCTACCCGGTGCTGCCCGTCTGGGAGACACCGCGCCTGCGGGACCGCCTCGCGGACTGGCTGGCCGCCAACTGCCGCTACGCCGCCGCCGTCGTGCACACCTGGGACCGGCCGGCCCAGGCCCGTCCCCGGCAGGTCAGGGAGGCGCAGCTGGACGCCCGCGCGGCCCGCTCGGAGTGGGAGCAGGCCACTGCCAGGGCCGGTGCCGAACCGGTCCGGCACCGCGGGCTGTCCCGGCGCAGCGCGGCCGAGGCGCAGAGCGCGCTGCTGACCATGGGACGCGTCACCATGCTGCTGGAGGCGCAGCCCACGGACCCCGCCCTGCCGCCCGACCCGGGTGCCGAGCAGTTCGCGCGGGCCCTGACCGCGGCGGCCGGCCCGGCTGCCGACGCGCTGCGGGCCGGCGTCGCGCCGCGCTGGGACACCGTGCACACGGCCCTGGACGAGTGGCGGCGCAACTCCGAGCACTCCGAGGGCGTCGCGGTCCGCGTCGCGGAACTGCTGACCGACGCGCTGGACGAGCTGGCCGCCGCCGTCACCCCGCGCCCCGGCCCGACCGGACGCCGAGGGCAGCAGCCCGGTCCGTCGTCCGGGCCCTCGCCCGATCCGTCTTCCGGTCCGTCTTCCGGTGCGCCGCCGGGGTGATCCGTATCCTGGGCGGCCTATGACCGAGACGCGAGCCGCCGCCCGCACCCGCGCCCCGCGCTTCCGGCTGCCCCGAAGGCCCCGGCTGCTAGGCCCGCTCGGCCTGCTGGTCGTCGCCGCCCTGGTGCTGGTCTGGCTGACCGTGCCGGGGGACGAACGGCAGGACCGCGACGACCGGGGGGCGGACGCGTGCCGTCCGCTGGCCGTCACCGGCTGGCAGCCCGACCGCCGCACCACCGGCGAGTTCACCCGCTACGGCAACGACAACACCCGCCTGGACGACTGGACCGGCGGCGACGGCAGCCGCTCGGTGCGGCTGCCCGACGGCCGGACCCTGTGGCTGTCCGCCGACACCTTCCTGGACCGGGTGCACGGCGGCCGGTCCAGGGACGAGCGCCCGGTGTGGGTGCGCAACGCGGCGCTGGTGATGGACGAGGACGGCCGGCTGGAGCGGACGGTGCTGGGCGCGGGCCCCGGTGCGCTGTTCCCCGGGCTTGCCGCCGCCGACGGTCGGGAGGTGTGGCGCTGGCCCGTCCAGGCCGTGGTGGAGCCGCGCACCCCGGGCGCCGAGGAGCAGGTGGTGCGGGTGCTGCTGTGGCAGCGGGAGGCCGGCTCGGGCGAGTGGGTCTACGGGGTGCCGCGGGCGACGGAGGTGGCGACGCTGTCGCTGCCCGACCTGGCCGTGGAGTCGATCACGCCGGTGGACACCCCGGAGGACGCAGACCCGGCCCGCCGCGTGCTCTACGGCACGGCCGCGGTCCGCTCCGGCGGCTGGACGTACGTGTTCGGCGCCGACGAGGGCACCGCCCGCGGCGGCGCGTCCGGCGCGCACGTGGCGCGGGTGCCGCCCGGCCGGCTGGCCGACCCGTCGGCGTGGCGCTGGTGGGACGGCTCCCGCTGGCAGCGGGAGGCCGCCCGTTCCGCCGAACTGCCGGTCGGCCCCGACGAGGCGCGCGGCGCCAGCAACACCTACACCGTGGTCCGGCGCGGCGGCACCTGGCTGCTGCTGACCACGGACGCGGGCGGCCCGGACGGGCGGGGGCTGACCACCGTCACCTCGTACTGGTCGTGCTCGCCGCAGGGCCCGTGGCGCGGCCCGTCCGACGTGCTGGAGCCGCCGCTGCCGCCCGGCGGCGAGGCGGCCGGTGCGGCGCCCTACAACCCGCAGGCGCACCCCGCGCTCGACGCGCCGGACGGCGGCGACCCGCCGCGCGAGCTGGTGCTCAGCTACGACGTGAACGTGCCGGAGTCGGTGGCGGCGGTGCAGCGGGACGTCGCGCTGTACCGGCCGCGGTTCGTGCGCCTGGAGCTGGGCCGCCCCGGCGAGTGACGCCCCGGGCAGCCCGCTCCCGGCTCCACACCCGGGCGGGGGCGCCACGGGGTCAGGGGGTGTCGCCGCCGGGGCGTTCGCCGGGCCGGGCGCCGCGGGCCGCGGCCGCGCGCTGCTCGGCGAGCAGCGCCGCCTCCTGCTCGCGGGCCAGCAGCTCGGCCTCCTCGCGCTGGTCCAGGTCGGGGATGCCGTCGCCGTCCTCGTCGAGGGTCTCCTCCTCCCACATGCGGCGGTACTTCGCGTCCCGGACGCGCAGCACCGCCACCGCGGCGACGGCCGACATCAGCGAGGCGATCAGGACGGCGGCCTTCACGTGCTCGGTGGTCTCCGCGTCACCGACGAACGCCAGCTCGGTGACGAGCAGCGACACCGTGAAGCCGATGCCGGCCAGCATCGACACCCCCGCCACGTCCGACCAGGCCAGGTCGGAGCTGAGCCGGGCGCGGGTGAAGCGGGCGGCCAGCCAGGTGCCGCCGAATACGCCGATCACCTTGCCCGCGAACAGGCCCAGCACCACGCCGATCGCCTCGGGCTGCCGGGCGGCCTCGGCGAGCGCCGCGCCGCTGACGCCGACCCCGGCGGCGAAGAGCGCGAACACCGGCACGGCCACCCCGGCCGACACCGGCCGCACCAGGTGCTCGATCCGCTCGGCGGGGGAGTGGTCCTCGCCGTCGCGGGACCGCACCCGCAGCAGCATGCCCATGGCCACGCCGGCGATGGTGGCGTGCACGCCGCTGTTGTACATCAGCGCCCAGATGGTCACGGCCAGCGGCACGTAGTAGTACCAGCCCCGCACGCCCAACTGCTGGTGCAGGAACCAGAACAGGGCGAGGCCGGCGAACGCGCCGGCCAGTGCCCACAGGTTCAGCGCCGAGGCGTAGAAGATGGCGATGACGACGATCGCGCCCAGGTCGTCGACGATGGCCAGGGTCAGCAGGAACGCCCGGATGCCGGAGGGCAGGTTGGTGCCCACCACGGCGAGAACGCCCAGCGCGAAGGCGATGTCGGTCGCCATCGGGATCGCCCAGCCGCTCTGGTCGCCGTTCCCGGCGGCGTTGACCGCGAAGTAGAACAGGGCGGGTACGGCCATGCCGCAGACGGCTGCGACGACCGGCAGCGCCGCCGCGGAGGGCCGCCGCAGCTCACCGGCGACCAGTTCGCGCTTCAGCTCGATGCCGGCGACGAAGAAGAAGATGGTCAGCAGCCCGTCCGACGCCCAGTGCTGGACCGACAGGTCCAGGCCGAGCGCGGGAATCCCGAAGTGGAAGTCGCGCACGGTGCCGTAGAGGTCGCTGAGCGGGGTGTTGGCCCACAGCAGCGCCACGACCGCGGCGGCGAGCAGCACCATGCCGCCGACGGTCTCGGTCCGCAGGGCGTCCGCCAGGAAGCGCCGCTCGCGCACGCCCGGCCGGGCGTAGACGTCGCGGCACGCTTCGGGATCTGGGCCATGGGTCATCTGGGCGTGCCTTTCGGGGGGTGTTCGACCGATCGGAGCGAAGCGCGCGGAGCGGCGCCGCCGACCAGGGATCCCGGCACGCTCTCTCGATCTTGACCAGGTCTTTCACCGTACCCGCATCATGCGGTTCCCTCACAAGAGGGCAATGCCGCACGCCTGTCCGTACCCGTCAGTAGATGCCCGATGCACCTACTGGAGCTCGGAGAAGTGCTCGACCGCCCTGGTGCGGCCGGTGACGATAATCACGTCGCCCGGCTCGACGACCGTCTCCGCCGTGGCGTGCGTGAAGTCCTCCCCGGCGCGCTTGATGCCCACCACCGTCACCCCGAACCTGCTGCGGACCTGGCTGACGCCCAGCGGCACGCCCGTCGCCACGTTCGGCGCCACCGTCTTGACCAGCGCGTAGTCGTCGTCGAACTCGATGAAGTCCAGCATGCGCCCGGTCACCAGGTGGGCCACCCGCTCGCCCATGTCGTGCTCGGGCAGCACGACGTGGTGCACGCCGAGCCGCTCCAGCACCAGCCCGTGCTGCCTGCTGACGGCCTTGGCCCACAGGTTGGGAACGCCCGCCTCCATCAGGTTGGAGGCGGTGAGGATGCTGGCCTCGATGTTGTTGCCGATGCCGACGACCACACTCTCGAACTCGTGCACGCCCAGCTGCCGCAGGGCCTCCATGTCGGTGCCGTCCGCGACGGCCGAGTGGGTGAGGCCGTCGGACATCTTCTGCACCCGGGCCGGGTTCTCGTCGATGCCCAGCACGTCCCAGCCGCGCCGGACCAGACCGGTCGCCAGGGAGCTGCCGAAGCGGCCCAGCCCGATCACCGCCACCCGCTGGTCGGCGGGCGATCGGCCCGGGCGGTGGGTCCGGTCGCGGCGGCGGGTGCGCAGGTCGCGCAGGGTGCGCAGGAAGTCAGCCAATGACGGGTCGCTCCTCGGGTAGCTGGTACCGACGCGTGCGCTCCCGCAGGGCGAGCGCCGACACCAGGGTGACCGGCCCCAGCCGGCCGATGAACATCAACGGGATGACGATCAGCTCTCCGGCGGTGCCCAACTCGCCGGTGGCCCCGGCGGACAGCCCGACCGTGCCGAACGCCGACACCGCCTCGAACAGCACCACCTCGAACGGCAGCCGCACCACGGTGAGCAGGGCGATCGTCGCGCCCATCACCAGCGCGACGCCGAGCAGCGCCACGGTCAGCGCCTGCCGCAGCACGTGCGGCGCCAGCCTGCGGCCCAGGATGCCGGAGTTCGGCTCGCCCCTCACCTCCGCCACCATGGCGGCGGCCAGCACGGCGAACGTGGTGACCTTGATGCCTCCGGCGGTTCCGGCGCTGCCGCCGCCGACGAACATCCACGCGCAGGTGGCCAGCAGCGTCGAGGGTTCCATCGCGGCGACGTCCACCGCGTTGAAACCGGCGGTGCGGGTCATCGCCGAGTGGAAGAAGCCGCCCAGCAGCTTGTCCGCGGTGCTCATCGGGCCGAGCGTGCCGGGGTTGCGCCACTCCAGCAGGCAGGTCAGCGCGGTGCCGCCGAGCAGCAGCAGGGCGGTCATGCCCAGCGTCAGCCTGGTGTGCAGCGACCAGTTGCGGCGGCCGGTGGTCAGGGCGCGCCGCCGGTGGCGGATCACCTCCAGCAGCACGGGGAAGCCCAGCCCGCCGAGGATCACCGCGGCGGCGATCGGCAGCGTCACCCACGGATCGCTCTGGAACCGCACCAGGCTGTCGGGAAAGAGTGAGAACCCGGCGTTGTTGAAGGCCGAAACCGCGTGGAACACGCCCTGCCGCAGCGCTTCCGGTACCGGCATGCCGTATCCGAAGCGAAAACGCAGGGAAAGCAGCGCGGCGGTGATCAGTTCCACCACCAGGGTGGTTCCGGCGACCCCGAGCAGGACCCGCCGCACGTCCCCCAGACCGAGTGACTTGGTCTCCGTCTGGGCCTGCAGGGCCATGCGCATCCGCAGTCTGCCGTGAACCAGCAGGGCGAGCAGCGAGGCCATCGTCATGATGCCGAAGCCGCCGGCCTGGATCAGCCCCAGGACCACGACCTCACCGAAGGCGCTCCAGTGCTCACCGGTGTCCACCACCGCAAGACCGGTCACGCAGACCGCGGAGACCGCCGTGAACAGGGACGGGACCAGCCCGGTGGGGCGGCCGTCGTCCGCCGCCACGGGCAGGGCGAGCAGGGTGGTGCCGACGACCACGGCGAGAGCGAACGCCGTCACGACCACCCGGGCCGGGTGCGCCCCGAACACCGTGTGGCGCAGCAGCGCCAGACGACCAGCCACCGCAACCTGACTTTCCACCGTGCCGCGGAAGGGCCCGGGCGGGTCCTGCCGAAATCCGATCGACAGGTTATCCCCACGTCCAGGTGATCGCTTACGCTGTCCCCCGCAACACACCCGGACGGCGGGCCGCCCTCCGGGCAATGCCGGGGGGAATCCAGGACTTCCGGGGGAATGAGCACGCACGTGGAAAGCGCCGGGATACCCAGCAGTTTTCTGGGGGATTACCCGACCCTGCTGGCCGAGGTCTCCGCGACCGGGCGGCTGCCGCGCCGGGAGGAGCTGGACGGCCTGCGCGAACTCGGCGAGCGCGCCGCGGAGGCGGGCTTCGGCCTGCGCCAGCTCGTCAGCCTGTACCTGAGGGAGACCCGCAAGCTGTGGGGCACGCTGCCCGGCGTCGCGCGCGCCGCGGGACCCGCCGAGCGGGCCAGGACCGGTGACGCGGTCTTCGGCGTGCTGGAGTCGGCCGTCGCCGCGATCGGCGAGGGGCACGAGCGGGCCCAGCGGCTGGCGGTGCGCCAGGCGGAGGCCGAGCGCCGGGAGTTCGTGGACGACCTGCTGTACGGGCGCAGCGACCTGGGCCGGCTCGCCGAGCGGGCGCAGCGCTTCGGGCTGCACCTGGCGTACGCGCACGCGGTGGCCGTCGCCACCGGCCAGGAGCAGTACGACGACGTGCACCCCACGGTCCGCCGGATCGAGCGGGAGCTGATCGGCCGCTTCGGTGAGCGCGACGTGCTGCTGGCGACCAAGGACGGGCGTCTGGTGTGCATCGCCGCGGGCAGCGAGCGGGCGGTGCTGGACGCCTTCTGCCGGCTCGCCGAGGCGCCGGGCGCCGGCTACGTGGCGGCCCAGCGGGTCGCCACCGGGCGGGAGCACAGCGGTGCCGGCGGAGTGGTCCGCAGCTACGAGGAGGCGCTGGGCACGCTGGAGATCGCCGACCGGCTCGGACTGGACGCGGTCCGGCTGTCCACCGCCGAACTGCTGGTCTTCCCCGTCCTGCTGCGCGACCGGGGAGCCATGGCCGACCTGGTGCGGACCGTGCTCGGCCCGCTCACCCAGGCCCGCGGCGGCGCCGAGCCGCTGCTGCGTACGCTCGCCGAGTGCGCGGCGGCCGGATACGTCAACGCGGAGGCGGCCAGGCGGCTCAAGGTGAGCGTGCGTACGCTGTCGTACCGGTTGGAGCGCATCAAGGTGCTCACCGGCTACGACCCGGGGGACGCGCTGCAGCGCTACACCCTGGAGACCGCCGCGATGGGCGCCCGGCTGCTCGGCTGGCCGGCGCAGGAACTGTAGCGGCGCCGGCTGCGTCAGTAGGGGATGAACCCGTGCCACCACGACCCGGGGAGCCGAACGCCCCGGACGTAAAGACGACGTAAGTAAAGAGAACATTGCCGGAACCTGGCAATGTGCGCGACGGACGGGGACTGCCAGGATGAAGGCACACCGCAACCGGGACGGGGGACGGGTCGATGGGTGACTTTCTGAACGCCGCACTGGCGTTCCCCGCGGTCCTGTTCAGCTTCGCACTGGTCGTGGTGATCGCCTACTGGCTGATCGTGCTGGTGGGCGGCACGGAGGTCGACGCCCTCGACGGGGGTGGGGGCGTCGACTCCGATGGTTCCGCAGCGGGCGCTCCGGGGGTCTTCGCCGCTTTCGGGCTCGGCGGGGTGCCGGTGACGGTCGTCCTGTCGCTGCTCACCGTCATTGCCTGGTTCGTGTCATTGACCGGCGCGGTGATCTTCGAGAACCTGCTGCTGCGGATCGTGGTCCTGCCGGTCGCGCTGTTCACCGCGTGGGTACTCACCCGGGCCCTCGTCCGGCCGCTGCGCCGCCTCGCTCCGGTCGAGCAGGGCATCTCGCGCAGCGACTTCGTCGGGCGGGTGTGCACGATCCGCACCGGCCGCGTCGACACCGTCTTCGGCCAGGCCGAGGTCGCGGCCGACGACGGCTCGACGGCGATCATCCAGGTCCGCAACGACGACAGCAGCGCGGTGCTCCGCCTCGGCAGCAGCGCGCTGATCTTCGACTACGACGCCGAGGGCGAGTTCTTCCGGGTCGCGCCGTACGACGCGGCACTCGATCCGAACCGGCCGGCAGGCTGAACCGAGCACGTCAGGAGTCTCCTCGTGACCCCCGGTCCGCCGCGTCCCCACACCCGTACCAGCCACCACACCCGTACCAGCCACCACACCCATACCAGTCGCCACATCCGTACCGGGGGCCGCTCACATCCGAGCAGCGCCGTCCGCTCGCCGGGCCGAAACGTTCCGGCGCGGTCCTCGACCCGATTACCGGGCCGGGCCCGCACCCGCGCGCCCACGCCCCACCAGACCCGCACCTGATCAACACGAGGGAACTGACACTTATGGATGCCATCACCACCGGCTTCGGCGTGCTCGTCGCCGTGGTCCTGCTCATCACGATCTGCCTCCTACTGGTCGTCAGCCGCCTGTTCCGCAAGGTCCCGCAGGGCAAGGCGCTGATCGTCTCCAAGATGCGCAAGGTCGAGGTGACCTTCACCGGCATGGTCGTGCTGCCGGTGCTGCACAAGGCCGAGGTGATGGACATCTCGGTCAAGACCATCGACATCGAGCGGACCGGCCACGACGGCCTCATCTGCAAGGACAACATCCGGGCCGACATCCGGATCTCCTTCTTCGTCCGCGTCAACAAGACCAAGGACGACGTGGTCAAGGTCGCCCAGGCCATCGGCACCGAGCGCGCCAGCGACCGCACCACGCTCCAGGAGCTGTTCAACGCCAAGTTCTCCGAGGCGCTCAAGACCGTCGGCAAGCAGCTCGACTTCGCCGACCTCTACACGATGCGCGACGAGTTCCGCGACCGCATCATCGCCGTCATCGGCACCGACCTCAACGGCTACAGCCTGGAGGACGCGGCGATCGACTACCTGGAGCAGACGCCGCTCTCCCGCCTCGACAAGGACAACATCCTCGACGCGCAGGGCATCCGCAAGATCACCGAGCTGACCGCGATCGAGCACATCGCCACCAACGAGTTCCAGCGCCACGAGGAGAAGGAGATCACCCGGCAGAACGTCGACGCCCGGGAGGCCGTCCTCGAACTGGAGCGCCGCCAGGCCGACGCCGAGATCAAGCAGCGGCGCGAGATCGACACGGTCCGTGCCCGCGAGGAGGCCGAGACCGCCCGCGTCCAGGCCGAGGAGCGGCTGCGCTCGCACGCCGCGCACATCAAGACCGAGGAGCAGCTCGGCATCCAGAACGAGAACCGCGAGCGGGAGATCGCCGTCGCCAAGCTCAACCGGGAGCGGGTCGAGGCGATCGAGAAGGAGCGCATCGAGAAGGACCGCCTGCTGGAGGTCATCGCCCGCGAGCGGGAGACCGCACTGCGCCGCATCTCGGCCGACAAGGAACTCGAGGCGGAGAAGCGTGACATCGCCGACGTGATCCGCGAGCGCATCGCCGTCGAGAAGACCGTCGCGCAGCAGGAGGAGGAGATCAAGAAGCTGCGCACGGTCGAGGAGGCCGAGCGCGAGCGCCAGGCACTGATCATCGGCGCCGAGGCCGAGGCCCAGGAGCGGCTGGTCAAGGACATCAAGGCCGCCGAGGCCGCCGAGCAGTCCGCGCAGCACCGGGCCGCCGAGGAGGTCACCATGGCCGAGGCGCGCCGCAAGGCCGCCGACCTCGACGCGCAGTCCACGATGCGGCTCGCCGAGGGACGCCGCGCCGAGCAGGCCGCGTCCGGTCTGGCCGAGGCGGAGGTCCAGGAGCGCATGGCCGACGCGCTCGCCAAGACCCGCCACGCCGAGGCCAACGCGGCCAAGGAGATGGGCTTCGCCGAGGCGGACGCCGCCAAGAGCATGGGCCTGGCCCAGGCCGAGTCCACCCGCGAGCAGCTGAAGGCCGAGGCCGAGGGCCTCACCGAGAAGGCCGCGGCGATGGCCGCCATGGACGAGGCCGGACGCGGGCACGAGGAGTACCGCCTGCGCCTGGACGCGGAGAAGGAGGTCCGCATCGCCGGCATCGACGTGCACCGGCAGATCGCCGAGGCCCAGGCCACGCTGGTCGGCGCCGGACTGGAGAAGGCCAACATCGACATCGTCGGCGGCGACTCGGTCTTCTTCGACCGGCTCGTCAACTCCATCTCGGCGGGCAAGAGCGTCGACGCCTTCGTCGGCAACAGCGACGCCGTGCAGGCCATGGCCGGCTCCTGGCTGGACAAGGACGGCTCGACCTTCACCGACGACCTCACCGGCATGGTCGGCGGCCTCGGCACCGCCGGGATGCGGGACCTGACGCTCGCCGCGTTGCTCGGCCGCCTGGCCGCCGACGGCGGCCCGCAGGCCGGCGCGTTCCAGCAGCTGCTGGCGTCGGTGCGCGACGCGGGACTGGCCGACACCAAGCTGTCGGCGCTGGCACTGCCCGCGCAGGCAGGCCGGGGCAACCACGCCGCCCCGAACGGCAAGTAGCACCGGCCGGGCCGGGGGCGTCCACCGGGCGCCCCCGGCCCGCCAGGACCGGGCCGCCCCCGCCCGCCGTGCGCCGCGTGCGCGCGGCGAGCGGGGCCGCCAGCGGAAGTCGAAGAACCTAGGAGATTGGGAAAGACGTGACGAGCCAGGGGCAGGGCGGCGGGGAGCCGCAGGGGGACCGGCACGGCACCGGCGGCACGCTGGACGCGGGCACCTACGAGGTGCTGCGGGACCGCATGTCGGCCACCGCCACCGAACTGGCCCGCCGGGCGCAGGCGCTCAACGCCCGCCGCACCGCCGAGTTCGGCGGCAGCGAACTCGAACTCATCGGCAACGACCGCATCCGCACCGAGCACAACTGCGTGCCCCGGGACCTGGTGCAGGTCGGCGGGCTGATGCTGTTCGGCTACAACGTGCACTTCGGCCTCAAGCAGACCGCCGACATCCACGACGTCTTCACCCTGCACCGCCACCACGACGGCCGGTTCGAGGAGGTCGGCGCCGACGCCCTGCCCGGCCTGCTCGACGACCCGCGCTTCGCCCGCGACTTCACCGACCTCTACCGCTACTACCGCGAAGCGGAACTGCTCCAGCTGCGCCGCACCGGCTCCCTGCTGCTGGCCGTCTTCCAGACCGGCGAGCGCCTCAGCGACCTGCGCGTGCTGCGCTGGCGCGTGCACCCCGACGGCACCCCGGAGTACATCGACGCCAAGGGCGAGCGCGACCACACCTTCCCGCCCGCGCACGACTTCGAGTGGACCGCCACCGGCCGCGAGGACCACGTGCTGGGCCGCCACCCGCACATCTCCATCGAGGGCCGCATCTTCGTCGAGACCGTCGGCGGCACGCTCACCGTCAAGGTCGAGGACAACACCGAGACCGGCGAGGGCGTCTACACCGAGCCGGTCGACGAACCGCTCCAGTCGCTCGCCGACGCCGACGTGGCGTACGCCCGGGTCGGTCCGCTCACCCTGCTGCGGATCCTGCCCTACAACGAGACCCGGTACCGCCACCTCGTCTTCAACGAGCGGTCCAAGGAGGTCGTGCGGCTCGACGGCATCGGACTGTCCTGCCAGCGGCTGCCCGAGGACCAGGGCATCATCTTCCCCGGCGGCTACTACCTCACCACCGCGCCGGCCGGCTCGGCCGCCCGCACCTTCGACACCGACACCACCGACCTGGAGTTCGAGAGCGCGATCCGCTCCCCGAACGGCGAGGACGTGCTCTACGTCTTCCACGCCAGGGCCGAGGGCCGGACCCTGCTGCTGCCCTACAACCTGATCCGCAAGGAGGTCGCCACCCCCATCCCCAGTCACGGCTACTCGCTGTTCGAGGACGGCGTGATGGCCGTCTTCCGGGCGCACGGCGACGAGCCGACCCGCGTCCACCCGATGCAGCTGTGGCAGACCCCCTACCTCTCCGACGCGAACGCCGCCGCCGTGCCCGAGGGCACCGGCCCGCTGGCGCGCATCGGCAACGCCGAACTGGTCCGCGGCATCTCCGACGTGCTGTCCGTCGCCCGGATGGCCGGCGACGCCCAGCCCGGCGGCGCGGTGTTCGAGGCCATCGTGGCCGCCTGCACCCGGGTCGCCGACACGTACTACTGGCTGGACACCGACGGCCTGGAGGCGCTGCACGAGCCGCTGGAGGAACTGCGCACCGCCGCCGAGCAGGTCATCGACGAGTTCGAGCGGGTCGAGGAGCTGCGTCACCAGGCCGACACGGCCGTCTCCGCGGCCGCCGACGACGTCACCGCGCTGGTCCGCAGGGCCCGCGGCGAGGCGCCGGGCGGCGCGACCGCGTGGGTCACGCTGCTCACCGAACTGCGCCGCGCCCAGGGCCGGGTGGAGTCGCTGCGCGAACTGCGGCACGTCGACCTGGACCGGATCGCCGGCCTCACCGAGGAACTCACCGACTCGCTCGCCGCCACCGGCCGCCGCGCGGTGAGCTTCCTCGCCCGCCCGGACGCCTTCGACGAGACCCGCGCGGCCGTCGAGGAGCTGACCGGCCGCGCCGCCGAGGCGGAGACCGTCGCCGACGCCGAGCCGATCGGCGAGCGTGTCGCCGAGCACGCCGAGGGCCTGCGCACCGTCACCGACGTCGTCGGCGGCCTCGACATCGCCGACGCCACCGTCCGCACCGACCTGCTGGAGCGCATCGGCGAGGTGATGGGCGCCGTCAACCGCGCCCGCGCGGTCCTCGACGGCCGCCGCCGCGAGCTGCTGGAACGCGAGGGGCGGGCGGAGTTCGCCGCCGAGTTCACACTGCTCGGGCAGGCCGTCGCCGGTGGGCTCGCCGCGTCCGGCACTCCCGAGGAGTGCGACGAGCAACTGGGCCGCCTGCTGCTCCAGCTGGAGAACCTGGAGTCGCGGTTCGGCGCGTTCGACGACTACCTCGCCCGCCTCACCGAGCAGCGCGAGGAGATCTACGAGACCTTCTCCGCGCGAAAGCAGGCCCAGCTCGACGAGCGGGCCCGGCACGCCGAGCGGCTGGCCGGGTCCGCCGACCGCATCCTGTCCACCGTCACCCGCCGGTCCGCCGCGCTGGGCACGCTCGACGAGGTCAACGCCTACTTCGCCACCGACCCGTTGGTCGGCCGGGTCCGCAGCGCCGCGGAGGAACTGGAGACGCTGGGCGACACCGTGCGCTCCGCGGAACTCCAGGGCCGCCTCAAGGCCGCCCGCCAGGAGGCCGCCCGCACCCTGCGCGACCGCGCCGACCTCTACGACGCCGAGGGCACCGTCCGCTTCGGCCGGCACCGCTTCGGTGTCAACACCCAGCCCATCGACCTCACCCTCGTCCCGCAGGACGGCGCACTGGCCTTCGCCGTCACCGGCACCGACTACCGTGCCCCGGTGCCGGGCGGCGCGTTCGACGGCACCCGTGAGTTCTGGGACCAGCCACTGGTGTCGGAGTCGCCGGACGTCTACCGGGCCGAGCACCTGGCCGCGACCGTGCTCGCCACCGCCGGCCCCGAGGAGCTGCGGGCCGCCGCGGCCACCGACGACGGCCTCACCGCGCTGGTCCGGGCCCGCGCGGAGGCCGCCTACGACGAGGGCTACGACCGGGGCGTGCACGACCACGACGCCGCGCTGATCCTGCGCGCCGTGCTGGACCTGCGCGGCAAGGCCGACCTGCTGCGCTGGACGCCGGACGTGCGGGCCGCCGCCCAGCTGTTCTGGGCCTACGGCACGCAGGGGCCGGAGCGCGCCGCCTGGTCCACCCGGGCCCGCTCGCTCGGCCGGTCCCGGGCCGCCTTCGGCCCCGGCCCGGCCGCCGACCGCTTCGCCGCCGAACTCGCCGGTGCCGTCGAGCAGTTCCACGCCGACACCGGCCTGGAACTGGCGGCGGACGCAGCGGCGGCCACCGGTGACTACCTCTTCGAGGAGCTGGCCGCCGGCGGAAGCGGTGAGTTCGGGTTCGCCACCAGCTCGACCGTGCGCGAACTGCTCGCCGACTTCCGGGCCGCGCTCGGCGGACCCGGCTCCGCCGAGGTCAAGGAGTTCGCCGAGGACCTGCGGGCGCTCGGCGAGGACCTGCCGGCCCGGCACCAACTCGCCCTGGCCTGGCTCGACTCCTACACCGCGTCGCGGTCCGTGCCCGGCGACGACCTGCCGGAGGCCGCAGCGGTCGAGCTGTGCGGCGAGGCGTTCCCCCGCCGCGAGGTGGCCGCGCCCACCGCCACCTCCGTCACCGGCCTGCTCGGCTCCCACCCGCGCCTCAGCGGCGGTGAACTGCCGCTGCGGCTGGACGAGTTCCTGGCCCGCACGGACCGCTTCCGTACCCGGCGCATCCCGGCGCACCGCGCCTACACCCGCGAGCGCAACGCACTGCTCGCCGCCGAGCGGGAGCGGCTGCGCCTGGACGCCTTCCGCCCCAAGGTGATGTCGGCGTTCGTGCGCAACCGGCTCATCGACGAGGTCTACCTGCCGCTGATCGGCGACAACCTCGCCAAGCAGCTGGGCACCGCCGGCGCCGACCGCCGCACCGACAGCCAGGGCCTGCTGCTCCTGCTGTCGCCGCCCGGCTACGGCAAGACGACCCTGATGGAGTACGTGGCCGCGCGGCTCGGGCTGGTCTTCGTCAAGGTCGACGGCCCGGCGCTGGGGCACCGCACCACCTCGCTCGACCCGGCCGCCGCGCCGGACGCCGCCGCCCGGCGGGAGATCGAGAAGGTCAACTTCGCGCTGGAGATGGGGAACAACGTCTTCCTCTACCTGGACGACATCCAGCACACCTCTCCCGAGCTGCTGCAGAAGTTCATCCCGCTGTGCGACGCGCAGCGCCGGGTGGACGGGGTCGGCACCGCCGACGGCCGGCCGCGCAGCTACGACCTGCGCGGCAAGCGGTTCGCGGTGTGCATGGCCGGCAACCCGTTCACCGAGACCGGCGCCCGGTTCCGCATCCCCGACATGCTGGCCAACCGGGCCGACGTGTGGAACCTCGGCGACGTGCTGTCCGGCCGGGAGGCGGTGTTCGCGCTCAGCCACATCGAGAACGCGCTCACCTCCAACCCGGTGCTGGCCCCGCTCGCCGCCCGCGAGCGCGCCGACATCGACCTGCTGGTGCGTCTGGCCTCCGGCGACGAGTCGGCGCGCGCGGACCGCCTCGCGCACCCCTACTCGCCGACCGACCTGGAGCAGATCCTGTCCGTGCTGCGCAAGCTGCTGTACGTCCAGGAGACGGTGCTGAAGGTCAACGCCGCCTACATCGCCTCCGCCACCACGGACGACGCACACCGCACGGCACCGCCGTTCCGCCTCCAGGGCTCCTACCGCAACACCAACAAGCTGGCCGAGCGCATCGTGCCGGTGATGAACGACCGGGAGCTGGAGGCGCTGATCGACGACCACTACCTGGCCGAGGCGCAGACCCTCACCACCGGCGCCGAGGCCAACCTGCTGCGGCTGGGCGAGCTGCGGGGCCGCCTCACCGAGGAGCAGGCGGCCCGCTGGGCGGCTATCAGGGCGACGTTCACCGGCCGCGCGGCCTGACCCGCCGCGCCCCGCCACGTCCGCCGCAGCTCCGCCGCGCCCCCGCGGGCCCATCCGGCCAGCGGGGGTGCTGCCGTGCCGTACGTGTGGCGGTGGATTTCGATCGGTTTCGGTCGCACATGTTCACTTCCGGTCATCCCGAGCGTGCGACCGGCTTGGCCGGAAGTGGTCGTGCCCCGCTGAACTACCGCTCAGTAACGTCTCCGCCCATGCATGCAGCCCCCAGCAGAACAGCACGGTGCGCCGCCGCTCTGCTCGGCGTCCTCGCACTCACCCTCCTCACCGCGTCCCCCTCCGCCGCCCACCAGGCCGCCCCCGCGTCCCCCCTCGCAGCTCCCGCCGCCTCCGCCCCCGCCTATGACCCCACCGCACGCCCGACCGCGATCGTCGGGATCGGGGACAGCCTCACCTCAGGGGAGGGCGGCGGCTCCTACCGGGCGGGCCGCGCCCCCGGCCAGTGGTGTCACCGCTCGGCTCACGCCCAGGTCGAACTGGCCCGTCCGCCCGGCGTCGACACCACCGTCAACCTGGCGTGCTCCGGCGCCGGTACCGACCACGTACGGCTCGGCGGCAGCCGGCACTACGGCGAACGCCCCCAGACCGAGGCGCTGGCCGACGTCACCCGCACCCACGACGTGCGCAGCATCGTCCTCACCGTCGGCGCCAACGACATCCCCGTGGCCGGCCTGGCCGTCGAGTGCGCGCTGCGCTTCCTCACCTGGCGGCCCGCCTGCGCCGACCGCTGGGACACCGAGCTGCCGAAGCGACTGACGGCACTACAGCCCAGGATCGAGCAGAACCTGCGCGACATCCGGACCGTCATGCGGCGGTCCGGACGCCCCGACGACTCCTACGACCTGATCCTCCAGTCCTACGCCTCACCCTCCGGCGGCGTCTCCCGGCACTCCCTGCTCCGCCGCGCCGCCGAGGGCTGCCCGTTCAGCGACCGCGACATGCGGTGGGTCCGCGACACCATGTTCCCGGCGCTCACCGCCACCTCCGCGAAGGTCGCCGCGGCGGTCCCCGGCGTCCGCTTCCTCGACCTCACCCACGCACTCGACGGCCGTCAGGTGTGCGCGCCCGGCACCACCCGCAAGGCGGAGCTGAGCTGGGGTGTGCACCTCGACCCCACCCGGCTCGTCCACGGCCCCGGACCGAACCTCGTCGCCCACTCCCTCCACCCCAACGCCGCCGGCCACCGCGAACTGGCCCGCTGCCTCGCGCAGTTCCACACCCACCCGGACCCGTCCGCCACCTGCGTCCGCCCGCCCGGACCGGACCGGGGCCCCCAGCTGGCACCGCGTCCGTGACCGGGCGGCACGTGCGTTGACGGGGGCGCCATCCGGGCGCCACCTGCCGTTCGCCCCGGCGCGTCCCACCTGCGGGACGATGCGCCGGGGCGTCCGCAGACGGATGTATCCTTCAACGGCGCGTCGCCCGGCGGCGCGGTGGTCGTCGGTGAGCGGTGCGAGAGGCGGAGGTGGTGCGGCCGTGCGCAGCGAACCTCCCAGTCCGACACCGCGCGGCACCACGCCCCCCTCCTGCCGGTAGTGGGACAGTGGGCGGGTGCCCGCGGTAGCCCTTGGTGCCCGCCGTCGAATCCGCCGCTGCGCTAGGAACCACCCATGCCGTCGACCCCCCTGCCCGAGGACCTGCACCCCGAGCTGCCCGACTCGCTCCAGGACATACTGGAGCAGCAGCAGCTGCACCTGGCACTGGAGTGGCTGGAGACCCACCAGCCCCACGTCATCGCCGACGAGCTGGCGCGGATGGACAACGTCAACGCCGGCATGGCGTTCCGGCTGCTCGACAAGGACCGGGCGCTGACCGTCTTCGAGGAGCTCGAACCGGTCGACCAGCAGCAGATCCTCGAAGGGCTGCGGGACCACACCTTCCTTGAGGTCGTCGAGGGCATGGACCCCGACGACCGGGCCCGGATGCTGCGCGAGGCACCGGCCAAGGTCGCCAAGCGGGTGCTCGCCGGGCTCAGCGCCCACGAACGCCGCATGACGTCGGCGCTGCTCGGCTACCCCGAGGGGTCCGTCGGCCGCTACATGACCCCCGAGGTCGTCGCGCTGCCGCAGGAGCTCACCGTCGAGCAGGCCCTGCGCACGGTCCGCGCCAAGGGCGCGCACGCCGAGACGGTGTACACGCTCCCGGTCGTCGACCACGGGCGGCGGCTGACCGGCATCGTGGAACTGCGTGAACTGGTGCTCAGCCCACCGGAGTCCATGGTCTCCGAACTGGTGGTGAGCGAGCCGGCCTTCGCCCGCGCCACCGACTCCGCCGAGGACGCCGCCCGCCTGATGCGGGACACCAACGACCTCAACCTGCCCGTCGTCGACAGCGAGAACCGCCTCGTCGGCCTGCTGACCTTCGACGACGCGGTCGAGGTCATCGAGGCCGCCGACACCGAGGACGTCGCCCGGCAGTCCGGCGCCGCGCCCTGGGCCGGCCACTACATGGCCGCCACCGTCTGGCAGCTCGCCCGCTACCGCGCGCTGTGGCTGTCGCTGCTGCTGGTCGCCGCCACCCTCACGGTCAGCGTCACCCAGGCATTCGAGGGCACCCTCGAACAGGTGGCCGCACTGGCCATGTTCATCCCCATGCTGATCGGCGCGGGCGGCAACGCCGGCGCCCAGGCGGCCACCTCCTGCGTGCGGGCCCTCGCCGTCGGCGAGGTGCGCGGCTCCGACCTGCTGAAGGTCATATGGCGGGAGTGCCGGGTCGGCCTGCTGCTGGGCGCGCTGCTGGCGGTGCTCGGCATGATCGTCGGCACCGTGTTCGTCAGCGCCAAGGTGGCCCTGGTCGTCGGCATCACCCTGGTCGTCATCTGCGGCTGGGCGGCCACCATCGGCGGCACCATGCCGCTGCTCGCCAAGCGCCTGCGCATCGACCCGGCGGTGGTCTCCGCGCCCATGGTCACCACGCTGGTCGACGCCACGGGCCTGATCATCTACTTCATGACGGCCAAACTGGTCCTGGGCGTCTGACCCCTCCCGTCCGGGGGCCTGCCCGGGTTCCGTCCGGGTTCCGCCCGGGTCCCCGTTCGGCCTGCGAGGTCGCGCCCGCGTCCTGCCCCGCCCGCGCCCCGGGTGAGGGGTCAGAGCAGGCGGCGCAGCAGCAGCGGGGGGAGGCGGCGGGGGATGCGGTGCACCAGCCACGCACTGGCCAGCCCGACGGCTGCCCCGGCGGCCACGTCGGTGGGGTAGTGCGCGCCGCTGTGGACCCGCTCCACCGCGAGCAGCGCGGCCGGCACCGCGCTGACGGCACCCGCCGCGGGCCAGACGGCGGCAGCCGCGGCGGTGAAGCCCGCCGCCGCGGCGGTGTGACCGGACGGGAAGGAGGAGCTGTCCGGCCGGTCCGCCACGTCCGGGTGCGGGATCAGGTGCTCGGGCGGCCTGCACCGGTCGTAGAGCTGCTTGCACACCGAGCTGGCCAGTAGCTCGGCCAGGGCCATGCCGGCCACGCCGGCCACGGCCGTCCGCCGCCCCCGGCCACCTGTCGCCGCCAGCACCGCGGCGGCTCCCCACCACAGCTTGGTGCGCTGCGCGGACGACTCCAGGGCGGGCAGCACCCGCCGGGTCCACGGCGAGTCGCAGGCCGCGACCCGGCGGGTGAGCCGCAGGTCCGCCCTGCGCAGTTCCGTGAGGCTGATCATGGCGTCCGGCTTCCCCGCTCCGGCCCGCCTCACACTCGCGGGGTACCGCTGGCGGGGTACCACCGGGCGGGGCGGCAGCGATGCGTCAAAATATCTCAAGAACGCTGTTTTCGTTTCCCCGTCGCGGGCTAGTCGGTAGACATGGCACGCGAACCGAGTTCCCACTCAGGCCCACCGCACTCCGGCGACGACGGGCGGCCGTCGGACCGGCCGTCGGACCGGCCGTCGGACCGGCCTGCGGACGGGTCCGGCGAGCAGGAGGCGACCACTCCCGGACCCGGCCCCGAGGTGGAGCGCAACGCCCCGGACACGCCGACCCAGATGTCCAAGGCATCCTGGTGGGCACTGCTGCGGCGGTCGCTGAAGGAGTTCAAGAGGGACGAGCTGCTCGACCGGGCCGCGGCCCTCACCTACTACGGTGTGCTGTCGTTGTTCCCCGCCATTCTGGTGCTGGTGGCGCTGCTGGGCATCGCGGGGGAGTCCACCACCCAGCGCGTCATGGACAACCTCCAGCAACTCGCGCCCGGCGCGGCCCGTGACGTGATCACCAACGCCGTGGAGCAGTTGCAGGGCAGCGGCGGTACCGGCTCGATCGTCGCGATCGCCGGTCTGCTCGCCGCCGTCTGGTCGGCCTCCGGCTACGTGGCGGCGTTCATCCGCAGTTCCAACGCCGTGTACGACATGCCCGAGGGCCGCCCGGTGTGGAAGGTGCTGCCGCTGCGGCTCGTGCTCACCGTGCTGCTGATGGTGCTGGCCGTCGTCAGCGCGCTCATCGTCGTCTTCACCGGCGGCATCGCCCAGCAGGCCGGCACGGCGCTGGGCGTCGGCGACACCGCGTTGACCGTGTGGTCGATCGCCAAGTGGCCGGTGCTCGTCATCCTGGTCACCCTGATGATCGCGCTGCTCTACTGGGCCGCACCGAACGCCAAGGGCCGAGGCTTCCGCTGGGTCACGCCGGGCAGTTTCCTGGCCGTGGTGCTGTGGGTGCTCGCCTCGGCCGGCTTCGCGTTCTACGTCGCCAACTTCGGCTCCTACAACAAGACCTACGGCACGCTCGCAGGTGTGATCATCTTCCTGGTCTGGCTGTGGATCACCAACCTGGCGATTCTGCTCGGCCTGGAGTTCGACGCCGAGATGGCCCGCGAGCGAGCCGTCGTCGGTGGCCACTCCGTGCGGGACGAGCCGTACGTACAGCCCCGCGACACCCGCAAGTGGACGGACGAGGACCGGCGACGCGCCGCCGGATGAGCGGCGGCTCCTGAGAGGGCATCGCGAGCCCGGACCCACCGCCGCGCCCCCCTGCGGCGGTGACCGGCCGCCCCCCTCGGCGGTATACGCGCCGCGTGTCCGGGTAGCCGGAGCTTCGACCGGAACACGTGACGAGCGGGCGGTCGCAGAAGGACAAGGCCGACACGGCTCAGACACGGAAGGACGACTCGATGGGCGACAAGCCTGAGACGAACGACTCCGCGCCCACCCCCGAGGAACTGCGCAAGCAGATGGAGGGCACCCGCGAGAAGGCCGGGCAGACCGTTGAGGGGCTGGTCGGCACCGCGGACGAGAAGATCCAGCAGTCCGAGAAGGCCACCGCGGCCAGGACCCGGGCCCGCGAAGCGGCCGGAACGGCCCAGGACGTGGCGGGCCAGGCCAAGGAGCAGACCCGGCAGAAGACGGAGGAGCTGGCGAAGCTCGCCGAGGACCGCGTCCCGGAACCGGTCCGGGAGAAGGCGTCGGCCCTGCGGGTGCAGGCGGGAGAGGCCGCCACAGCCCTCGCCGACCGGGTTCAGGAGCACACCCCGGAGCCGGTGCAGGAGAAGTTCCTCCAGATCACCGAGACGGCGCGCAACCGCCCCGGCCCGGTGATCGCCGCGGCAGCCGCAGCCCTGCTGCTGCTGGTCACCGTCCGACGCGGCAGGAAGCGCCGCTGACCGGCCCCTGCCGCCGGCCAGACGGCCGGCGAGGCGGGAAGGCGAGGCGGAGGGGCGGACACCCGCGGGTGTCCGCCCCTCCGCCT
>NZ_JASKMT010000026.1 GCF_030124175.1 Streptomyces sp. 549
GGGCGCCGTGGGGGCGGGGCGGGCGGGGTCAGCCCTGGCCGGAGGCGAGTGCGCGACTGCGGTCGCGGGCCGCCTCCAGGGCGGCGATGAGGGCGGCGCGCACGCCGTGGTTCTCCAGCTCGCGGATGGCGTTGATCGTGGTGCCGGCCGGCGAGGTGACGTTCTCCCGCAGCTTGACCGGGTGCTCGCCGCTGTCCCGCAGCATCACCGCGGCACCGTAGGCGGCCTGGACGATGAGGTCGTGCGCCTTGTCGCGGGGCAGGCCGAGCAGGATGCCGGCGTCGGTCATCGCCTCGACGAGGAAGTAGAAGTAGGCCGGTCCCGAGCCGGACAGCGCCGTGGCCGCGTCCTGCTGGGACTCCGGGACGAGCAGGGTCTTGCCGACGCCGTTGAAGATCTCCTCGGCGTGCGCCAGGTGCGCCGCCGTGGCGTGGGTGCCCGCGGAGATGACCGACATGGCCTCGTCGACCAGAGCGGGTGTGTTGGTCATGACGCGGATGACGGGCGTGCCGGGTGCCAGGCGCTCCTCGAAGAAGGTGGTCGGCACTCCGGCGGCCCCGCTGATGACCAGCCGGTCCGCAGGGGTGTGCGGCGCCAGCTCCTCCAGCAGCGCTGCCATGTCCTGCGGCTTCACGGTGAGGATGAGCGTGTCGGCGCTCTTCGCGGCCTCCGCGTTGCTCACCGCGCGCACCCCGTGCCGGGCGGTCAGCTCCTCGGCGCGTTCCGGGCGGCGGGCGGTGACCAGCAGGTTCTCCGTGGACCAGCCGCCGCGGATCATTCCGCTGAGCAGCGCCTCGCCGATCTTTCCGGTGCCGAGCACGGCGACTTTCTGCGTCATGCACCCAGTCTTGCAGGGGTCGGCGCCCTCAGGGGCGGGTGTCCGCGTCCTGGTACGGCGGGCGGAGTGTCGGGCCGGCTCAGGCGGTGCAGCGGTGCAGCGGTGGCGGCGCCGAGCAGGAGGAACAGCAGGACCAGCGTCCGGCGGTCGCGGCCGAGCTGGCGCAGTACTCGGCGGGCGGTCGCCAGGGTGCGGCGGCCGGAGAGCGCGGCGGTCATCGGCCGGTCCCCTCGGGGGTGTCGGGGGTGCTGAGGTGCCGGGGGTGCCGGGGGTGCCGGGGCACCACTGACACCGCCCGGCGCCCCCTCGCGTACGGGGGCGGCCGGGCGGTGGCGGGGCGGGGCCTGGGCTGCGGGCAGGTCTGGACAGGCGTGGACCAGGCGCGGAGTCAGGCGCGGCGCTTGGGCTTGCGGCGGGCGGCTGGGTTGCCGGTGCGGGTGGAGCGGCGGCGCTCGTACTGCTGCACGGCCTGCTCGTACTCCTCGCGGCGCAGCTTCTCACCGGGCGCCTCGACCAGGCTGCGGATGCCGTAGGCGAGCAGCACACCGATGAAGCCGATCAGCCGGATGCTGTGCTGGGAGCGGTCGCCGCTGTCGTGCGGGCCGTCGGGGCGCCGGGTGAAGCCGGTCCAGGTCCGGGTGAAGGCGATCGAGTTGCAGATGGCGAAGGCGACCACGACGGCGATGTTCACCACCCGTCCGACGTCGGCGATGGCCAGTCCCTCGTAGGACAGGCGCAGCACGATCGCGCCGGCCGCCGCCGCCGCGAAGGCGGCCAGGGTGAGCCCGGCGCGGCGCAGCAGGTAGCCGCCGGAACGGTCCACCCACGTGGTGCCGTAGAACCGGATGGGTTCCGGCTCCGGCGCGGTGGCGTTATTCGGCAGGCGGGTCGCGTCGTCCATGCGGTCGATTATCACCGCCCGCCGCCCGCCCGCCGCCGCCGGGACGGGCCCGCACGCCGTGCGATCGGACGGGGCCCCTCCGTGTTCAGCGGGCAGCTCCGTGTTCAGCCGGGCAGCTCCGCGCCGATGTGCGAGCTGGTCCCGACGGCCCGCTCGCCCTTCCCTCCGCGCTCTCTTGCGGTTACCCGGGAACGGCAGGAGAGTGTGTGACGTCCTGCACGAACGCAATCTCCGAGACGGGTGGTCATGGTGGCGACCAAGCGAGCGCTCAAGGGCCTGCCCGAGGACGCCGACCTGAGGCGCGCGGACTCCCTGGCACGGGAGATCTTCTCCGACGTCGCCAACAAGTGGGCGCTCCTGATCATCGAAGCACTCGGAGAACACACCCTGCGCTTCAGCGAGCTGCGCAACGAGGTCGAGGGCGTCAGCCACAAGATGCTCACCCAGAACCTGCGCATGCTGGAACGCAACGGACTGGTCGACCGCAAGGTGTACCCCACCGTCCCACCCCGGGTCGACTACACCCTCACCGAACCGGGCCGCGCCCTACGCACGACAGTCGACGCCCTCTGCCACTGGACCCACCACCACCTCGCACACATCGAAGACGCACGCCGCCACTTCGACAACTGACGAGCACACGGCAGCGCGCCCGGCGTGTGCGCGGACGCGCCCGCTTGCGCCGCCGCGCGCCCGGCGCTGCGCGTGACGGCCACCACCTGCGGCCCTTCGGCGCCCGGCCGGGCGCTACGCTGCCTGATGTCCCGCGGGGGAAGTCCGGTGAGAGTCCGGCGCTGACCCGCAACGGTAGGCGGAGCCCTTCACAGGGCCCCGCAAGCCCGATCACCCGCGGCGGCACAGCTCCTGTCAACTCGCCGTGGACTGCGAGGGGGTGCGGCACGGCACACCGTGCGCGGCGCAGGGCGCCGCGGGACGGCCCGGGCGGCTCCTGCCCGTGCCCGGCCCGAGGCTTAGGCGAACCGCCCGTGGCCACACCGGTCAAACACCCTCCCGGCCCCCGCACGGCTGCCGTACGCGAGGCTCGGCCCGCGCCCGGCCGCCGCGTACCCGTCCCCCTCCTGGTCGCCGGCCTCGCCGCGGTGCTGCTGGTGTCGCTGCCGGCGGCGGTGACGCTGGGCGCCTCCGGCCTGGGCTGGAGCGACGCGCTGGGATATCTGCGGGCCGGGTTCACCGGGGGCCTGATCCAGCCGGAGGACGTCGGGGCCTACACGATCGTGTGGGAGATCCGCTTCCCGCGCGCGCTGCTCGCCGCGGTGGTCGGCGCGGGGCTGGCGGTGGTGGGCGTGGCCGTGCAGGCCATGGTCCGCAACGCGCTGGCCGACCCGTTCGTGCTGGGCATCTCCTCGGGCGCCGCGGTCGGTGCCAACGCCGTACTGATCTTCGGAGCGCTGGGCGCCCTGGGCATGTACGCCGTCTCGGTGGCGGCGTTCGTGTCGGCGCTGGGCGCGATGACGCTGGTGTACGCGGTGGCGCGCACCGCGCACGGGCTGACGCCGCTGCGGCTGGTACTGACGGGCACCGCCATGTACTACGGCTTCTCCGCCGTGACGACGCTGATGGTGTTCATGGCCGAGCGGGGTGAGGCGGCCAGGTCGGCCATGATGTGGCTGCTCGGCAGCCTGAGCGGCGCCACCTGGACGTCCGTTCCCGTCGCCGGTGGCGCGGTGTGCGCCGGCACCGTGTACCTGCTGCTGTCGGCCCGGCGGCTGAACGCGCTGGCCATGGGGGACGAGACGGCCGCGGCCCTGGGCATCGACGCCGAGCGGTTCCGCCGGGAGCTGTTCGTGATGGCCGCCGCCGTCACCGGTGCCGTCGTCGCGGTGAGCGGCGCGATCGGCTTCGTCGGCCTGATGGTGCCGCACGCCGTCCGCATGGTGGTGGGCGCCGACCACCGGCGGGTCCTGCTCGTCGCACCGCTGGCCGGGGCGGTGCTGATGGTGTGGGTGGACGTGCTGTCGCGGACCGTCATGGCGCCCGTCGAACTGCCCGTCGGGGTGCTGACCGCGGTGATCGGCGTGCCCTGCTTCCTGCTGCTGATGCGGCGCCGCGGCTACGCCTTCGGAGGTGCCTGATGCAGGTGGACGTGACCGACCTGAGTGTGGAGATCGCGGGCGCCCGCCTGGTCGACGAGGTGACGCTGCGGGCCGGGAAGGGCCGGGTCGTCGGGCTGGTCGGGCCGAACGGCAGCGGCAAGTCGACGCTGCTGCGCTGCGTGTACCGGGCCCGCAGGCCCGCGGGAGGCACCGTGCGCCTGGACGGCGACGACCTGTACGCCATGACGAACCGGGAGAGCGCCCGGCGGCTGGCGGCCCTGCCGCAGGAGTCGGTGACCGAGTTCGACTTCACCGTCGCGGAGGTCGTCGCGATGGGCCGCGTCCCGCACCAGCGCGCCGCGGCCCGGTCCAGTGAGGCGGACCGGGCGCAGTGCGCGCAGGCGCTGCGGCGGGTCGGCGCGGACCACCTCACCGAGCGGGTCTTCACCAGCCTGTCCGGCGGCGAGAAGCAGCGGGTGCTGATCGCCCGCGCCCTGGCGCAGCAGCCCCAGGTCCTGGTGCTGGACGAGCCCACGAACCACCTGGACATCGCGCAGCAGTTGGAGGTGCTGGCGCTGGTGCGGGACAGCGGCCTGACGGTGCTGGCCGCACTGCACGACCTGAACCTCGCCGCACTGCACTGCGACGAGCTGTACGTCATCGCCGGCGGCCGGATCGTCGCGTCCGGTGCCCCGCACGAGGTCCTCACCGCGGACCTGCTCGCCGAGGTCTTCGGCGTGCGCGCTCACCGGGTGTCCCACCCGGAGACGGGCGCCGTGCAGCTGCTCTTCGACCGTCTCCCCTCCGAGTGAAGGACGCCACACCACCCATGAACCCCGCAACCCGCAGGACCACCCGCACCACCGCCCGGGCCGCCGTGTGCGCCGCCGCGGCGCTCACCCTGCTCGCCGGGTGCGGCGCCCAGGTCGACACCGGCTCCGACACCGGCTCCGACACCGGTTCCGACTCCGCCAAGGGCTCGTCCGCCGACGGGCACTACCCCGTCACGATCACCAACTGCGGCGAGAAGAAGACGTTCGACAAGGCGCCCGAACGGGTCGTCACCAACGACGTGGGCATCACCGAGATCATGTTCGCGCTGGGGCTCGCCGACCGGATGGCCGGCTACGTGATGCCGGACGACAAGGGCGACCTCGACGGCGTGCCCTGGAAGGACGGCTACGAGAAGACGAAGTGGCTGTCGAAGCGGCAGATCAGCAAGGAGATCGCCGTGGACGCCAAGGCCGACCTGGTGTTCGCCGGCTGGAACTACGGCTTCAGCGAGGCGAACGGGCTCACGCCCGCGACGCTCGAGAGCCTGGGCATCGACACGTACCTGCTCACCGAGTCCTGCCGAAGCGGCGAGGGCAAGGAGCGCGGTGTGATGTCGCCGCTCGACGCGCTCTACACCGACCTGCGCACCCTCGGTACCGTCTTCGACGTCGAGGACCGGGCCGAGAAGCTGGTGAAGGAGTTCCAGCAGGAGGTCGCCGCGGCCCAGGCCGCGGCGCCCAAGGGCAAGGACCGGCCGCGGGTGTTCCTCTACGACGACGGCCGCGACAAGCCGCTGACCTCCGGGGTGTTCGCCGGGCCGCACGACATCATCACCAAGGCCGGCGGCGACCACGTGATGAAGGACCTCGAGGACTCCTGGACGACGGTCGGCTGGGAGACGGTCGTGGACCGCGACCCCGAGGTCATCGTCATCAACGACTACGGCGACACCAGTGCCGAGGAGAAGCGCAGGTTCCTCAAGAGCTACGGACCGCTCAAGGGGGTCTCCGCGGTGAAGAACGACCGCATCTTCGTGCTCGACTACGTCGACCTGGTGGAGAGCCCGCGCAACCCCGCCGCGATCACCGCCCTCGGTGCCTACCTGCGCGAGACCGGCGACTGAGTCGGGCGGAGCACCGACGGGAGACCGGCGCCCGCGCCGCCGCGGGCGCCGGTGCTCCTACACTGGGGGCGTGGTGAGCACCGAGTGGCAGGACGACCTGCGCAAGCGCGGATACCGGCTGACGCCGCAGCGCCAGCTCGTGCTGGAGGCGGTGGACAAACTGGAGCACTCCACGCCCGAGGACATCCTCACCGAGGTCCGGCGGACCGCGGGCGGCGTGAACATCTCCACCGTCTACCGCACGCTGGAGCTACTGGAGGAGCTGGGGCTGGTCAGCCACGCGCACCTGGGGCACGGCGCGCCCACGTACCACCTCGCCGACCGGCACCACCACATGCACCTCGTGTGCCGGGACTGCACCACCGTGATCGAGGCGGACGTCTCGGTCGCCTCGTCCTTCGCGGAACAACTGCGCGAGTCCTTCGGTTTTGAGACCGATGTGAAACACTTCGCGATCTTCGGGCGCTGCCGCGAGTGCTCGGCGGACCGGCCCGACCACACATCCTGAGGTACTGGGGTTAACGCATGACCTACGCAAGCCCGCTGCTGTCGCTGCCCGGCGCCGTGTCCGCCGAAGGTCCCGACGAGGGGGTCGCCGCGCACTACGGCGACCTGTTCCGGGAACAGCGCGCCCTCGCCGACGGCACCGGCTTCGTGGACCTGTCGCACCGCGGTGTGCTCACCGTCAGCGGCGCCGACCGGCTCTCCTGGCTGCACCTGCTGCTCACCCAGCACGTCAGCGAGCTGCCGCCGATGCAGGCGGCCGAGTCGCTGATCCTGTCGGCGAACGGGCACATCGAGCATGTGCTGTACCTGGTGGACGACGGCACGACGACGTGGATCCACACCGAGCCGGGGCGGCAGCAGGCACTCCTGGACTACCTGGAGAGCATGAAGTTCTTCTACCAGGTGGAGGCGGCCGACCGGACTGCCGACTTCGCCGTGGTCCACCTGCCCGCCGGGTCGATCACCGCCACCCCCGAGGACACCGTCGCGCGCGAGACCCCGCACGGACGGGACCTGTTCCTGCCGCGAGAGCGGCTGCGCGACTTCGCCGAGGCGCACGGCCGCCCGGTGGGCGCGCTGGCGTACGAGGCACTGCGGGTGGAGGGCCACCGGCCGCGGCTCGGCCTGGAGACGGACCACCGCACGATCCCGCACGAGCTGGGCTGGATCGGCTCAGCCGTGCACCTGCAGAAGGGCTGCTACCGGGGGCAGGAGACGGTGGCGCGGGTGCAGAACCTGGGCAAGCCTCCGCGCCGGCTCGTCTTCCTGCACCTGGACGGCAGCGAGGTGACGATCCCCGGCCACGGCGACCCGGTGCGGCTCGCCTCGGACGGCCCCGACGGGCGCCCGCTCGGCTTCGTCACCACCTCGGCCCGCCACCACGAGCTGGGCCCGATCGCGCTGGCGCTGGTGAAGCGCAACGTGCCCGTCGACGCCGAACTGGTGGCCGGCGAGAACACCGCCGCGGCGCAGGAGACGGTCGTCGAGCCGTAGGTGTGTTCCCCTTTGAGGTCAGGGGCGCGGCCGGCGGTGGTTTGCCTGCGAGCGCGGTGTGTCCGCGGTGGCGATTGCAGGTGTGCAGCCGGCGAGGGAACGCGTCACGTCGTTCCTGCTCTGAGCAGTGGAGGCGGGTTCGTTCGTGGGTGATCCCACGGTTCCCACCGACACTCCGACCAGGGCGAGCACCGTCCGGAAACCTACGTCCAGAAACCAGACGGGCTCACGCCGCCCTCAAGTAGCCCAAGCCATACGGAGAGACAACCACAATGGCCGGAAACCGGGCTATCAGTGCACGGCGCATTGCAGGACTCTCGTGACGTCTCCATGCCGGAGACGTCACGCGAGACAGGGGAAAAACATGCGCAAGATCGCGATGGCCACCGCAAGTCTGGCCCTTGCCGTGGGAACCGGACTCGCCGGAGCGCCCAGCGCTGGTGCGGCGACCCCCTGCCCAAGCGGAGCACTCTGTATCCGTGAGGCGAACGGCAGCATCCTGAACAAGAACATCTTCTACAGCTACGGGGCTCACAACCTGTCGAACGTCACCGGTAACCGCGTACTGGCCCACTACCAGACCGGCGGCGCGGGCTACCAGGTCTGCTACGGGTACAACGGCACCAACTGCTCCAACGTGATCCGCTGGACAGGTGAATCAGCGCCGTACAACATGACGCCGATCAACTCCGTGGTCCTCGTGCGCTGACCACCGAGGACACCCCACGGCCCCGGCGTTGTTCCGGTCTGTCTGGTTAGTGATGGTTGGCCAGATGTCATAGGTCCTGATGAGCAGCGCAGACTCCGCTGCCAAAGGCTCAAAGGGTCTCGCTGAGGGAGTCGGCGAGGCGGCGCCGGGAGGTGCGGGCGGCCGGCAGGGCGGACGCGGCGACGGCGCCCAGCACGGCGGCCACCGCGACGGCCAGCAGCACGGCGGGCGGCGGGCTCTGCGCGATGCCCGCGCCGACGCCGCTGGACCGCCCCTGCGCGTCGACCAGCCAGCGCCCCACCAGCACGCCGAGCCCGGTGCCGAGCACCGCGGCGGCCAGCGCGGTGAACCCGGCAGCGGCCACGATGACGGAGCTGATCTGCCGCGGTGTCAGCCCGATGGCCTTGAGCGCCAGTAGGTCGCGGGCCCGGTCGCGGACGCTGGTGCCGATCATGGTGAGCAGTTCGGTGAGCCCGATCAGGGCGAGCACCGCGACCACACCGACGATCACGCCGCGGGCCGGGCCGAGGCCGGCCGCGGGCGGCGGCGTCTCGCGGACCTCCAGCGAGCCGCCGCCGTCCTGCGCGAGGTCGGTGGCGACCTTGCGGGCGTCGGCGCCCGGCCGCAGCAGCACGTGGTGGAAGGCGGGCCGCAGGTCCGGGTCGCGCTCACGCAGGGTGTCGAGTGTCGTGGAGACCACCCGGCCGCCGCTCTCGGGTTCGATGGTGCGGCCGACGAGGTGCAGCACCTGCGGCCGTCCCTCCACCGTCATGCGCACCCAGTCGCCGACCTGGACGCCCAGCAGGTCGAGCAGTCCCTGACCGGCGACCGCCTCGTCCGGCCCGTCCGCCGCGCGGCCCTCGACCACGTCGAACGGGTACGGGGAGCGGGCGGTGCCCAGGCCGCGCAGCGTGATGGTGCCGGTCTGGCCGGGCACCAGCGCGGCCACCTCCACGCCGGGGTGCGCGGCGCGCACGTCGGGGTGCGCGGTGAGGAGGCGGCGCACCTCCGCGTCGCCGAGCCGGTCGGGCTGCTCGGCCCGCGCGGTGAGCGCCGTCGGCAGGCCCAGGTGCCCGGACCGGCTGTGGAACTGGTCGAGCGTGGCCCAGGCGCCGAGCGCCACGGTGACGATCAGCAGCGGCAGCGCGAGCCGGGCCACGGCCAGCAGGGTGCGGGACCGGCGGGGGAAGGCGGCCCGCCACCCGAGCACCAGCGCGGGCGGCACGCCCAGGCCCAGTGCCCGGCGGCCCAACCCGGTCAGGCGGCTGCCACCGGGCAGCGCCGCCCGTGCCGCGGGCACCGGCGGCACCCGTCCGGCCCGCCAGGCGGCGAGGCCGGTGGCCGTCGCGATGAGCAGCACCGCGGCGGCCGGCATGCCCAGCAGCGTCGCGGTGTGCCCGGGGAGGTCGGGCCACACCCCGGCCGCCTCGCCGATCCGACCGGGGATGTGCGCGCCGAGCAGTGCGATGGCGGCCGTGCCCAGGGCGACGCCGAGCAGGGCGAACGCCAGGTGCTGGACGAGGAAGATCCGCACGACCTGGCCGGGCGTGAACCCGATGGCCTTGAGCACGGAGATGTCGCGGAGCTGGCCGCGGATGCGGGCGCTGATGGCGCCGGAGGCGGCGAGCGCGGCGGCGAGCAGCGCGCCCAACCCGAAGACGGCGAACAGCAGGCCGAGCAGCCGGTCGTCGCCCTCGGCCTCGGCCCGGGCCTGCTGCCACTTGGTGACCTGGGCCACGCGGTCGGCGCCGAGCAGGGTCACGGCGCGCTGCACGGTGAAGTCTGTGTCGCGCGGGTCGTCCAGCCGCAGGCCGGTGGTCTGGCCGGTGTGGTCGGGCACGGCGGCGTCGAGGGTGGCGGGCAGGACCCAGGCGGTGCCGGGGCGGTCGCCTGCCCGGTAGCGGGGCTCGGCCGCGTCGGCGGTCCCGGCCACGCGCAGCGTCAGCGTGCCGCCGTCCCGGTCCGGCACGGTGAGCGTGTCGCCGGGCTCGGCCCACAGCACCCGGGCCAGCGAGCTCTCCAGCACGATCTGGTGGACGTCACCCGCAGCGTCGCCGGGGGCGTCCCCCGAAGCGTCGCCGGGGGCGTCCTGGCCCGCCGCGTCCCCCGGGGCGGCCAGCCAGCGGCCCGCGACCATCTGCGGACGGGCCACCTCCGGCGGCTCGGGCGCGGCGGCGCGCAGCTCCACGGTGGCGCGGGCGCCGCGGGAGGTGACGGTGGCGCGGCCGGTCGGGAAGGGCCCTGACAGGCTCTCGACGCCGTCCAGCGCGGCCAGCTGACCGGGGTCGGCGCCGTCCCGGGTCTGAATCCACACGTGCGCGCCCTCGGACTGCGTGAAGATCCGCTGCCACGGGTTGGCGGCGTAGCTGAACAGAGCCCCGGCGAGCAGCAGCGAGGCGATGATGCCCGCCGTGGCGAGCACGATGAACAGCGCCTCGCCGCGGTGCGCCCGCAGGTCGGCGTGTGCCCAGCGCAGCGTGGCCCGCACCGTCAGTCCTTCAGTTCCAGCACGCCGGAGACGCCGCCGCCGGGTGGCCGGCGCCGACCGCCGCCGAGTGCGGCGTCGTCGGCGATGCGGCCGTCGAAGAAGCTGATGACGCGGTCGGCGGCGCTGGCCATGCGGGCGTCGTGGGTGACGAGCAGGATCGTCTGGCCGCGCTGGTGGAAGCGGGACAGCAGCCGCAGCACCTCGCGGGTGCCCTTGCTGTCGAGACTGCCGGCGGGTTCGTCGGCGAGCAGCAGCGCCGGGTGGTTGACGAGTGCGCGGGCGAGGGCGACCCGCTGCTGCTCGCCGCCGGATAGTTCGCCGGGCATGGACCGCTCCTTGCCCTCCAGGCCGAGTTCGGCGAGCAGGTCGGCCCGGCTGTCGCGGGCGGCCCGGGGGGACGCGCCGGCCAGCAGGGCGGGCAGCTCGACGTTGTCGGCGACGCTGAGGTTGGAGACGAGGTTGAAGAACTGGAAGACGATGCCGATGCTGCGGCGGCGCAGCACCGCCCAGCGGGCCTCGCGGTAGGTGTCCACGCGCTTCCCGTCGAGCCACAGCTCGCCGCTGTCGGGCCGCTGGAGCCCGCCGAGCAGGTGCAGCAGCGTCGACTTGCCGGCACCTGAGGGGCCGGTGACGGCGACGAACTCGCCGGGCTGCACGCTGAGGTCGACGTCGCGCACGGCGTGCACGGGGGTGCCCTCGCCGTGGTGGGTCTTGGTGAGCCCGACGGCACGCAGCAGCGGTGGCACGCCGGAGGCGCTGTGGGCGACGGGGGCGTCCGGCTCGGAGACGTCCGACGCGGGGGCGTCCGACGCGGGGGCGTCCGGCTCCGGAGGGGGACCCGGCGGCTGCGCCTTCGGGTCGGGGGTGCCGCCGTGGCTCATTCCAGCTCCTCCTGACAGCGTTCCAGCCAGTCGAGGTCGGCCTGGAGGTGCAGCATCGCGCCCTCGATGAGCAGCTGGGCGACGGGGTTGTCGCGGTCCTCGACCGCCGCCAGCTTGGACAGGTCCCGCATGGTGTTCAGGTACTGCCGCCGCTGCTTGTTGATCAGTGCGACCTGGTCGGCGAGACCGGACTGCCGGGCGAGTACCAGTTTCATGAAGAACTCGTCCCGGACGCGGGGCTCGTCGGTGGTCTCCTCGAACCAGCCGAGCACGGCCTCCCGGCCGGCGTCGGTGATCCGGTACGTCCTCTTGTTGGGACGGCCGGACTGCTCGACGTCCTCACCCTCGATCAGGCCGCTCTTCTCCAGCCGGCCCAGCGTGACGTAGACCTGGCCGACGTTGGGCTGAGGGTACGCGGCGCCCAGCAGCTTCTCAAGGTCCTGCTTGAGCTCGTACCCGTGGGCCGGACCGCGGGTGAGGAGCGCCAGCAGCGGCAGCCTCACGCTCTTCCCTCCCCGGTCCGTGGACGCTGGTGGCGGACCGGGCCGGGCTGTGGCCCGGATCGCTCTCGTCCTGTTCTTGGACGTCTAGTATCGCCCATGCCTAACAGGTATATATGGGCGCAGGGCGTCCTGCGACGAAGCGGGCGCCGGTGCACTGGGAGGAACCTATGCGGTGGACGCGTGCCGCGGGCCGGGGCCTCCTTGCTGCTGCCGTGGTGCTGGCCGGGTACGCCGGGTTCGGCCCGCACGCGGACGGTGCGGCGGGCGCGGGCCGCGGCCCGATGACGCTGGCCACCGCCGGGGACCTCACCGACTACCTGGGCCCGCTGCTGGACGGCTGGAACCGCGAGCGCCCCAGGGAGCGGGTGACGCTGGTCGAGCTGCCGGACTCCGCGGACGAGACCCGCGCCCAGATGATCACCGAGCTGCGTTCCGGCGGCGACCGCTACGACGTGCTCAACATCGACGTGGCGTGGACGTCGGAGTTCGCCGCGGCGGGCTGGATCGCGCCGCTGGACCGCGGCGGGTTCCCGCTGGGCGACTTCCTGCCGCCGGTGGTGGACACCGCGACCTTCGGCGGCCGGCTGTACGCCGTGCCGTACGTGACCAACGCCGGGCTGCTCTACTACCGCGCGGACGTGCTGCGGCGCGAGGGCCTGGAGCCGCCGCGCACCTGGGAGGAGCTGGCCCGCCAGGCGCGCGAGGTCGCGCCGAAGTACGGGCTGGAGGGCTACGCCGGGCAGTTCCTGCCGTACGAGGGGCTGACGGTGAACGCCACCGAGTCGGTGCACTCGGCCGGCGGGTCCTTTCTGCGGGACGAGGGCGCCCGGGTGACGGTGGACTCCGACGCGGCCCGGCGCGGCCTGGCCTTCCTCGCCGACGGCGTGCGGGAGGGCTGGATTCCGCGCGAGGCGCTGGACTACAAGGAGGAGGAGTCCCGGCAGGCGTTCCAGGAGGGGCGGCTGCTGTTCCTGCGGAACTGGCCGTACGTGTACTCGCTGGCCAACGGGGACGACTCCGAGGTGGCGGGCCGGTTCGGCACGGTCCCGCTGCCGGGCCCCGACGGCCCCGGCACCAGCGTGCTGGGCGGCTCCAACCTGGCCGTCAGCAGCGGGTCGCGGCATCCGCGGTCGGCCGCCGACCTGATCCGCTACCTCACGAGTGAGCCGGTGCAGCGCAAGGTGCTCACCGACGGCGCGCTGCCGCCGGTACGGGCCGCGCTGTACTCGGACCGGGACCTGATCCGGCGCTACCCCTACCTGCCGACGCTGCGGCAGAGCGTGCTGGCGGCCGAGCCGCGCGCCAAGAGCCCGCGCTACGACCAGGTGAGCCTGGCCGTGCAGGCCGTCGTACAGGACGCCCTCGCGCTGAGGCAGACGCCGCGGGAAGCGGTGGCCCGCCTGGGCCGCGAACTGGAGTCGATCGCCCGCAAGGGCTGATCAGAGCGCTGCCCGCAAGGGCTGATCAGAGCGCAGCCCGCAAGGGCTGATCCGGGCGCCGCCCGGGCGGGGTGGGTTTCACATCGGCCCCGTGCGCCTCACCCGCCCCTACTTACGCGTTAAGTAGATCCGCGCGCCGCAACACCCCCACAAACCGGGTCAGAACCGGGCTGTTTTCGACGTACTCGTTGACACTCTTATGACACACCTACTTAACATGCATGCATGAACGAGCGAACCGGCCCTGGCTCGCTCTCGCACCAAGCAGGAACAGGTCAACGGGAGATGCTCACAGCCCCGGCCGAGAACGGCCTCCTCACCGGCACCGCCCACCACTGGTGGCGCGACGCGGTGATCTACCAGGTCTACGTCCGCAGCTTCCTGGACAGCACCGGCGACGGCATCGGCGATCTGGCCGGTGTGCGCGCCGGGCTGCCCTATCTGAAGAAGCTCGGCGTGGACGGCGTCTGGCTGAGCCCCTTCTACCCTTCACCGCAGGCCGACCACGGCTACGACGTCGCCGACTACCGCGACGTGGACCCCGTCTACGGGGACCTCGCCGAGTTCGACCTGCTCGTCACCGACGCCCGGCGGCTGGGCGTGAAGGTCCTGCTGGACATCGTGCCCAACCACTGCTCGGCCGCCCATCCCTGGTTCCAGGAGGCACTGGCCGCAGAGCCCGGCAGCGCGGCCCGCAGCCGCTTCCACTTCGCCGACGGCCGCGGCGCGGACGGCGGTGAACCGCCGAACAACTGGCGCGCCATGTTCGGCGGCCCGGCCTGGAGCCGGGTCACCGAGGCCGACGGGTCGCCGGGCCAGTGGTACCTGCACCTGTTCACGCCCGACCAGCCGGACTGGAACTGGCGCAACCCCGAGATCGGCGACACCTTCGAGCAGGTGCTGCGCTTCTGGCTGGACCGCGGTGTGGACGGCTTCCGCATCGACGTCGCCGCCGGCCTGTACAAGCACCCCGAGCTGCCCGACTCCCTGGACCCCGGTGCCGACGAGCGCGCCCGCGACTCGGTCAACCAGCTCGCCTGGAACCAGCCCGAGGTGCACGACGTGTGGCGCCGCTGGCGGGCCGTGTGCGAGGAGTACGCCGCCCGCGACGGCCACGACCGGCTGCTCGTCGGTGAGGTCTCGGTGCCCACCGCCCGCGAGCACGCCGCCTACGTCCGGCCCGACGAACTGCACCAGGCGTTCTTCTTCGACCTGCTCAGCGCGCCCTGGGACGCCGAGGCGTTCCGCCGGACGATCAGCGAGGCGATGCGCGACATCGCCGGCACCGGCTCGACCGTCACCTGGGTCCTCAACAACCACGACCAGGTCCGGACCGTCACCCGCTACGCCGGCGAACCCGGCGTCGAGGGCAGCGGGCTGGGGTCCACCCGGGCGCGCGCCGCCGCCCTGCTGATGCTGGCTCTGCCCGGCGCGGCCTACGTCTACCAGGGCGAGGAACTGGGCCTGCCCGAGGTGGTGGACCTGCCCGACGAGGTCCTCACCGACCCGATCTTCCACCGCACCGGCAGCCGGGCCCGCATCCGCGACGGCTGCCGGGTCCCGCTGCCCTGGTCGGGCCACGCCTCCCCGTTCGGCTTCAGCCAGGGCGTCGACGGCGCCCGGCCGTGGCTGCCGCAACCCGAGTGGTTCGCCGACCACGCGACCGACCGGGCGCTGGCCGACACCCGCTCGTTCTGGCACCTCTACCGCGACGGTCTGCAACTGCGCCGCGGCCTTCCGCAGCTGGGCGAGGGCACGCTGCGGTGGCTGGAGACGCCGCCGCAGGTGCTGGCCTTCGTCCGCGGCGACGGGCTGGTGTGCGCGGTCAACTTCGGCACCGACCCGGTACCGGCCCCCGTCTCCGGCACCCCGCTGCTGGCCAGCGGCCCCTGTACCAACGGTGTCCTGCCCGGTGGCACCGCCGCCTGGTGGACCGGAGACTCCCCCACCTCCCCCTGACCCCGAGACCCCGTCCCCTCCACAGCACCGCCCGCACCACCGGAACCGCCCCGCACCACCACAGCGCACCACAGCACCCCCGGCACGACCCGTACCGCACGTACCGCACGTACCGCACCCGACGCGGCAGCCCACGTTGCCCGGCTCGGCGGTCCGCCGTGCCCCGGCACGGCAGCCGCACCCCGCTCCACGCGCACTCCCCGCTCGTCCCGCACTCCCCGTTCGTCATCCCGCTCGTCCTGAACCTCCCGGAAGGACCACCGCCATGAGACGACCCACCTCACTCGGCCGCACCACCCGCCGTACCGCAGCCGCCGGAGCCGCCACCCTGGCGCTCGCGCTCGGCGCGACCGCCTGCGGCGGCGAAGACCCGACCGGCCCCGCGTCCGGCGGCGAACTCAGCGGCCAGACCGTCACCGTCGCCGGTGTGTGGACCGGCAGCGAGCAGAAGAACTTCCAGAAGGTGCTGGACGCCTTCGCCGCCGAGACCGGCGCGAAGACGCAGTTCGTGGCCACCGGCGACAACGTCTCCACCTTCGTCGGCAGCAAGATCCAGGGCGGCAACGCGCCCGACGTGGTGATGGTGCCCCAGGTCGGCGTGCTGCAGCAGTTCGCCGAGGAGGAGTGGCTGAAGCCGCTGTCGAAGAAGACGGAGATGACGGCCACCAACAACTTCGCCAACGTCTGGAAGGACTACGGCACCGTCAAGGGCACGTACTACGGGCTGTACTTCAAGGCCGCCCACAAGTCGACCGTCTGGTACAGCCCGGAGGCGTTCGACCAGGCCGGCGTCGAGGAGCCCGACACCTACGAGGACATGCTGAAGGCGGGACGCACGCTCGCCGACTCCGGCACGCCCGCGTTCGCCGTGGCCGGCGAGGACGGCTGGACGCTGACCGACTGGTTCGAGAACATCTACCTCTCCCAGGCCGGGCCCGCCGACTACGACAAGCTCGCCGCGCACGCCATGCCCTGGACGGACGACAGCGTCGTCAAGGCGCTCACCACCCTCGGTGAGCTGTTCGCCGACAAGGAACTGATAGCCGGCGGCGCCCAGGGCGCGCTGCGCACCGACTTCCCCACCTCGGTGGAGCAGGTCTTCGGCCCGCAGCCCAAGGCTGCCATGGTCTACGAGGGCGACTTCGTCGGCGGCATCGCCAAGGACGAGTTCGGCAGGAAGCTCGGTGAGGACGCGAAGTTCTTCCCCTTCCCGCCCGTGGACGGCGGTGAGGCCCCGGTCGTCAGCGGCGGTGACGCGGCCGTCGTGCTGAAGGACGGCAAGAACCAGAAGGGCGCGATGCGCCTGCTGGAGTTCCTCGCCACCCCGCAGGCCGCGGCCGTCTGGGCCGAGGCGGGCGGCTACCTCTCCCCCAACAAGGAACTCTCCCTCGACGAGTACTCCGACGACACCACCCGGGAGACGGCCAAGTCCCTGATCGACGCCGGTGACTCCGTGCGGTTCGACATGTCCGACCAGGCACCCGCGGCGTTCGGCGGCACCAAGGGCGCCGGCGAGTGGAAGCTGCTGCAGGACTTCCTCCGCGACCCGTCCGACCCCAAGGCCACCGCGGCCAAGCTGGAAGCCGCGGCGGCCAAGGCCTTCAAGAGCTGAGGCAGGGGCAGATGAAACCGACCGCCCCCGCCCCACCCGTGGGCCCCGTCCCGGGCCCCGCCGCCGCGAAGCACAACCCGCGGCGGCGGGCCCGGCGCCGGGCCCGCGTGGCCGCGGTGCTGTTCGTCCTCCCGGCGCTGCTGCTGCTCGGCTCACTCGTCGTGTACCCGGTGGTCTTCTCCATCGGGCGCAGCCTGTTCGACGCGAGCGGCGACACCTTCGTGGGCGCCGGCAACTACACCGAGATGTTCCGCGACCCGGCGACGCTCAAGGCCATTCGCAACAGCACGATCTGGGTGGTCGTCGCCCCCGTCCTGCTCACCGGGCTGGGCCTGGTGCTCGCCGTGCTCACGGAGAAGATCCGCTGGGCGACCGCCTTCAAACTGCTGCTGTTCCTGCCGATGGCGGTCTCCTTCCTCGCCGCCGGCATCATCTTCCGGCTCGCCTACGAGCAGGACCCCGAGCGCGGTGTGCTCAACGCGGTGGTCGTCGGCGTGCACGACTCCGTCAACGACGGCTCCGCCTATCCCAAGGCGCGGGCCCGCGAGGAGCACGGCCTCAGCCGCACCGAGGACGGCGGCTACCGCACCAGCGACCCGCTGGGGCCGGGCGACAGCGTCAGCCTCGGCTTCGTCGGCGTCCCGCCGGCCGACGTGCCAGCCGGGGCGCGGCCCGCCGCGGGCGCCGCGGCCGAGCAGGCCGCCGACGACGAACTGCGCGGCACCGTCTACCTGGACTTCACCCCCGGCGGGGGCGGCAGCCCCGGCCGGGTCGACCCGCAGGAGAAGGGCCTGCCCGGCATGAGCGTCGAGGCGGTCCGCGACGGCGAGGTGGCCGGCCGGACGACGACGGCCGCCGACGGCTCGTTCACCTTCACCGGCCTGGCCGACGGCTCGTACACGGTGCGGCTGCCCGCGGCGAACTTCGCCCCGCCCTACGAGGGCGTGTCCTGGCTCGGCCCGGCCCTGGTCACCCCGGCGATCATCGGCGCGTACCTGTGGATCTGGACCGGCTTCTCCATGGTCCTCATCGGCGCGGGCCTCGCGGCGCTGCCCCGGGACACCCTGGAGGCCGCCCGGATGGACGGCGCCAACGAGTGGCAGATCTTCCACCGCATCACGGTGCCGCTGCTCGCCCCGGTGCTGACGGTCGTCTTCGTGACGCTGGTCATCAACGTGATGAAGGTCTTCGACCTCGTCTACATCATCGCCCCGGGCCCGGTACAGGAGGACGCCAACGTGCTCGCCACCCAGATGTGGCTGGTGTCCTTCGGCGGCGGCAACAACCAGGGCCTCGGCAGCGCGCTCGCGGTGCTGCTGCTCGCCCTGGTGGTGCCCGCGATGATCTTCAACGTCCGACGCTTCCGCAGGAGCCAGTCATGAGCGGACCCGGCACCATCGAGGCCAAGCCCGCGCCGCAGCCCGTCCCGGCGCGCGGCCCCGGCGCGGTCACTCCCGCCCGTCCCCGGCGCTCCCCGCTGAAGTGGCTGACGGCACAGCTCAGCCGCGGCCTGGTCCAGGCGCTGCTGGTGGTCATCGGGCTGATCTGGATCACCCCGCTGGCCGGGCTGTTCCTGTCCTCGCTGCGCTCGGAGCAGGACAACGCCTCGGCCGGCTGGTGGACGGCGCTGACCGATCCCGCCCAGCTGTCGCTGGAGAACTACACCGCGCTGTTCCAGGACTCCGGCATCACCAGCTCGTTCTGGAACACGGTGATGATCTCCGTGCCGACGACCGTGCTGGTGGTCGGGATCGCCGCGCTGGCCGGATACGCCTTCGCCTGGCTGGACTTCCCCGGCCGGGACGCCATCTTCCTGCTGGTGGTGGGGCTGCTGGTGGTGCCGGTGCAGATCGGTCTGCTGCCGGTCGCCAAACTCTTCGGCGCCATCGGCCTGTTCGGGACGATTCCCGGTGTCGTGCTGTTCCACGTCGCCTACGGGCTGCCGTTCGCGGTGTTCCTGCTGCGCAACTACTTCGCGGAGATCCCGCGCGAGATGCTGGAGGCCGCCCGGATGGACGGCGGCGGCGAGTGGCGGATCTTCAGCCGGCTGGTGCTGCCGCTCGGCCGTCCCGCCCTCGCCAGCCTGGCCATCTTCCAGTTCCTGTGGGTGTGGAACGACATGCTGGTGGCACTGCTCTTCGCCGACAGCGACTCGCAGCCGCTGACCGTGGCACTCCAGTCCGAGATGCGGCAGTTCGGCAGCAACATCGGCGTGCTGGCACCGGGCGCGTTCCTCTCCCTGGTGGTGCCCGTCGCCGTGTTCTTCGCCTTCCAGCGGCACTTCGTCCAGGGGGTGATGGCCGGCTCCGTCAAGTGAGCCCCCATACGGGCGGGGCGGGCCGGCAACGAGCGCCACGGGGGTGCTCGGCGCCGCCCGCCCCGCCGCCGCAACCGCTCGGCGGGTCACCCCTTCGGCTGCCGGGCCGCCCCCGGCGCGTCAGACCTCCAGCAGCACCGTGAAGGGACCGTCGTTGACGAGCGACACCTTCATGTCGGCGCCGAACCGGCCCTCCGCGACCTCCGCGCCCAGCTCCCGCAGCCGGGCGCACACCTCGTCCACCAGCGGCTCGGCGACCGGTCCGGGAGCCGCCGCGTTCCACGTCGGCCGCCGGCCCTTGCGTGCGTCGCCGTAGAGCGTGAACTGGCTGATCACCAGCAGTGGGGCGCCCAGATCGGAGCACGACTTCTCGCCCTCCAGGATGCGCAGCGACCACAGCTTGCGGGCCAACCGCGCGGCGTGCTCCGCGGTGTCCTCGTGCGTCACCCCCACCAGGACGCACAGCCCGGCGCCCACCACCTCGCCGACCGTCCGGCCGTCCACCGTCACCCGGGCCCCGTTCACCCTCTGAACTACTGCTCGCATGCATCCATGATGCGCCGGATGGGTGCCAAGCCGCTGCGCGCGGCCGCCCGGCAGTGGCACGATGCGAGAACGTAATACGGCGGTCGCGGACCACGCGGCCACCACCGCGACACCGTTGAGCCGACGGACAGATGAGTCGTATGAACTGCATGAACGCCATGCACACCGCACCCGCCGCCGAACCCGTGCGCCCCGCGCCCGGCCCGGACCGGCGTGTGCGGCGTGCCGCCCCGGACGGCACAGGACCGGCAGGACGCGGCACAGCGGACGAGGGGACCACATTATGACCACGTACGGAACCGGCCGGGACCCCGACCGCGGCACCGAACACACCAGGGCGGCCGGCGCGGTGACCGCCGCCGCACCCCACCTGCCCCACCAGCACCCCGGCGTCGACGGCCCCCGCCCCGCGCCCGCGGACCACGCACCCGGGCTCGGCGCACTGGGCCTGCCCTCGCTGCGCGGACTGCGCCGATCCGCACAGCAGGACGAGGCCGACCTCAGCTACCTGCGGCGCCTGCTCCAGGGCCGCATCGACATCCTGCGGGCCGAGATCACCCGCCGGGTCGACCCGGCGGCACGCATCGTCGACCGGCTGCCGGAGATCCTCGCCGACGCCCCCGCCCGGCACCGCCAGTCCGCCCGGCACGTGACCCTCGGCACCCCGCACAGCGCCGAGTACCGCAAGCTCGCCGACTCGATGCTGGCCGAGGTCGAGCTGTCCGACCTCGGCGCCCGCAGCGACAACGAGCTGCACGACGCGATGGGCCGCCTCATCCGCTACGAGCGTCAGATCTCCGGCCGCCGGCAGACCCTCCAGCGGACCGCCGACGAGTGCAGCGCCGAGATCGCCCGCAGGTACCGTGAGGGCGAAGCACAAGTCGACGACCTGCTGGCCTGAGGGCGATCCCCTCCGGTGGCCGGTCGTGCCCACCGAAGGAGATGGCCCGCCGATGTCGCCGACCGCAGCACCCGTCCTCGCCGAGATCGTCCGTTCCGGTTTCACCGAGGGCCGGCACCGCGGCTCGCTGGTCGTGCTCGACGCCGACGGGCAGGTCGACTGGTCGCTCGGCGACCCGTCCGCACCCGTCTTCCCCCGCTCGTCGAACAAGCCGATGCAGGCCGCCGCGGTCCTGCGGGCCGGGCTGCCGCTGTCCGGCGAACGGCTCGCGCTCGCCGCCGCCAGCCACTCCGGTGAGCCCTTCCACCTGGAGCTGGCCGGGCGCATGATCGCCGAGCAGGGGCTCTCCGAAAACGACCTGCTGTGCCCGCCCGACCTGCCGCTGGACGCCGTCGAGGCGGAGACCTACCTCGCCGCGGGAGGCGTCCGCGCCCGTCTGACCATGAACTGCTCCGGCAAGCACGCCGCGATGCTCGCCGCCTGCCGCGTCAACGACTGGTCCACCGAGACCTACCTCGACCCCGGCCACCCGCTGCAGAAGCTGGTCGTCGAGACGGTCGAGGAGGCCGCCGGGGAGCACGTCGCGCACACCGGCACCGACGGCTGCGGCGCACCGCTGCTGGCGATCTCCCTCACCGGCCTGGCCCGCGCCTTCCGCAGCTTCGCCCTCGCCGCGCCGGAGAGCGAGCAGGGCCGCGTCGCCCAGGCGATGCGTTGCCACCCCGAGTACGTGGCCGGCACCCGCCGCCCCGACACCTGGCTGATGCGGGAGATGCCCGGCGCGCTGTCGAAGATGGGCGCGGAAGCGGTCCAGGCGGTGGCCCTGCCGGACGGCCGTGCGCTCGCCTTCAAGCTGGAGGACGGCGGCATCCGCGCTCTCGGTCCGGTCCTGGCCCGCACCCTGCGGCGCATGGGCGTGGAGGCGCCGGTGCTCGACCGCGTCGCCGACGTCCCGCTGCTGGGCGGCGGCGTCCCGGTCGGCGCGGTGCGCGCCACGTTCTGAGCAGCGGTGGCCCGGTGGTGTGCGTGCCTGCGCACGCCGCCCGCCGTGGCTCTCCGGGGGCCGGCCGCGGAGGGAAACGCGGATGCGGTGACCGGGCCGGGCGTCCTACGCTGCCGGGGTGTCCCTCCCCCTCCGCACGCTCCGTGACCCCTCCGACCTGCCGGGCTGGCTCGGCGCACTCGCCGTCGGCTTCCTGCGCGCCCCCGAGGTGACCGACGAGGAGGTCGCCTTCCGCGCCGGCGCCTGGGATATCGCCCGCGCCTGGGGCGTCTACGACGGCGTGCGCTGCGTCGCGACCTACCGCACGTTCGCGCAGCAGCTCACCCTGCCGGGCGGCCGGGCGGTGCCCGCCTCGGCCGTCACCAACGTCACCGTCTCCGCGACGCACCGCCGCCGCGGCCTGCTGACCCGGATGATGGGCGCCGGGCTGGCCGACGCCCGGGAGCGGAGCGACGTCTGCGCGACGCTGATCGCCGCCGAGTACCCGATCTACGGCCGGTACGGGTTCGGGCCCGCCGCCTGGACGACCGACGTCGCGGTGGACGTGCTGCGCACCGGCCTCGACCCGCGCCGGCCCGCGGACACCGGCGAGGGAACGGTAGAGCTGGTCTCCGCCGAGGAGTTGGGCAAGCTCGCACCCGGCGTGCACGAGCGGTTCCGTGCGCTCCCCGACAGCGCCGGCGCGGTGGACCGCAGCGAGCGCTGGTGGCGGTTGCACACCGGAGCGCTGCACGACCCCGTCGATCCGCTGCCGGTGTACTTCCGCGCGGTGTACCGGGACGCCGCCGGGGAGCCGCAGGGCTTCGTCTCGTACGCGGTCGACGACCGGTGGGAGGCGAAGCTGCCGCACGTCACCGCCACCGTCCGGGACCTGATCGCCACCACCCCGGCCGCCGAACGCGCGCTGTGGCGCTACCTGATGGCCATCGACTGGGTCACCACGCTCAAGGCGTCGAACTGCCCGCCGGACGACGTGCTGCCGCTGCTGCTGCCCGACCCCCGCGCCGCCCGCCTCACCACCCACGCCGACTTCCTGTGGGTGCGCCCCCTGGACGTGCCGGCTCTGCTGGAGTCCCGGAGCTACCGCGTGCCGGGCGGACTGGTGCTGGAGGTGCACGACCCGGACGGGCCGGCCGCCGGACGCTACGCGCTCGACGCGGCACCCGAGGGCGCCCGCTGCACGCGCACCACCCGCTCCGCGGACCTCACCCTGGACGCCGCCGCGCTGGGCACGCTCAGCCTGGGCGACGAGTCGGCCGTCCGGCTGGCGGTGCTGGGCCGGATACACGAGGAGCACCCCGGCGCCGCTGCTCAGGCCGACGCACTGCTGCGCGCCCCCCGCCGCGCCTGGTGCCCGGACGTCTTCTAGAAACCGTCCCGGCTCCCCGGCGGAGGAGCGCACGGTGGGGTGGGCCGGGGCCGGGAGCCCGGGTGGCTCAGCTGGCGCCCGGGCCGATCAGGAGCACGGTCAGCACCGCCGCCCCCATGCAACTGCAGGTCGCGTTCCGCGACTTGATGCCGACCGCCAGCAGGATCACACCGGCGGCGCCGAACACGCCGTACCTGGCTTCGATCACACGCTCGGCGACGACCACCAGCACCGCCACGAACAGGGCGAGGTAAGGCATGGTGTTCCCTCCTTCCGGAGGACTCGGAAGACCGTGGACTGCGTGGGCGCCCATACGCCGTCGGACGGGCGGGAGGGGGAAGTGCGCCGAACCGGAGGCAAGATCCGAACAACTTGCGCGACTTGATCGCCAACCCTGGAAAGTTGGCGGCCAACTCACTCCTAGTTGTGCCCAACTTCGGTGGGCCCAGAAACACTTGGCGGGCAACTCCCGCAGCTTCGGACAAAGTTGTACGGTCACAGGGTGAGCAAGGATCAAGGCGCTGTTGAGCCGGCCACCAAGGACGACATCGCCGCCCATCTGCGGGACCGCATCAGGGACGGCGAGCTCGGTCCGGGAGACCGGCTGCCCACCCAGCAGAAACTGGTCAGGCAGTTCCGCAGCAACCGCAACGCGGTCCGCGAGGCGCTGAACGTGCTGAAGGCCGAGGGCCTGCTCGCCCACACCGGCCGCGGCGCCCCGCCCGTGGTCGCCGAGCAGTCCACCCACACCGAGGCCCCGCGCCCGGCCGGCGTCGAACTCGCGGAGCGGGTGCTCGCCGCCTTCCACGCCGAGCACGTCACCATCGACACCTACTCGCTCACCACGGAGACCCTGAACACCGCCCTGGCCGCGGCGCGCCTGGCCATCGAAGCCGGGGACCTGAACCCGCAGTCGATCACCGTGCGCGTCATCATGCCGGACCCGCACGCCGAGTTGGCGCTGCCGTGCCTGGTCGGCGACCCCACCGACCCCCGGCCGCGGGAGCGCCTGCGCGAGCTGATGCAGACATACGCGCAGGTGCTGGTGATGGACCTTCGGAAGCTCCAGGAACTGGAGCTGGTCAGCGACGTGAGCGTGCAGATCCGCTGGATGCGGATGACTCCGACCATGAAGTACTACCGGCTCAACAACAGCGAAGTGCTCCACGGCCTCTACAAGGTGATTCCCCGGACGGTCACCCACCGGCACGAGGACATGGAGATCTACGACGTGCTCGGAGTGGAGGCGTGGCTCTTCCGCTACTCCAGCGGCTCCGACAGCCGCGACGACCAGGAGACGGCGTTCGTGGACACCACCGCCGAGTGGTTCGACTCGCTCTGGGCGGTCGCCGAGCCCTCCGACCTCACCCGTTGAACGAACCCGCCCGGGGCCCTTGGCGGCGGCTCCTCGGCCCGGACACCCCGGTGGGCGGGCGGCGGGTCCGGCCGCCGCACGGGTGAGCGGGCAGCGGGCGCGGGGCCCGGACCTTGCCATCCGCAGCCGGGGGGCCGAAGATACGGGTCCCGGCGTCCGGTGGCCCGCGGCCCTCCGCGAGGTGCGCCGCATCCGGCACCGGTGGTCCGGCCGGGCGACCTCGCTCGTGCCGCGGACCGTCGAGCGGGCACCCGGACCCCGTGGCTGCCCGGCACAGCGTGGAGGGGGACGGTTGCCGATGGAACGACTGGTCGCTGCGGCGGAGCATGTGGTCTTCGACTTCGACGGGCCGCTCTGCCGGCTCTTCTCCGGCGTCTCCGTGGAGGCGATCACCGAGCGGCTGCTCGCCATCGCCGACGAACGCGCCTGCGGCCTGGACCTGCCCCGGTCGGACGGCCCGTTCGCCGTCCTGCGCCGGGTGGTCGGGCATTCCCCGTCCGGCCCGCTGGCGCGTGAACTCGCGGCGGCACTCGTCGAGGAGGAGCTGCGGGCAGCGCCCCGCGCCTGGCCCACCGCGTACGCGGACGGCCTGGTGATGACGCTCGCCGCCACCGGCCGGATCTTGTCCGTCGCCTCCGACAACGCCCCCGAGGCGGTGCGCGAATACCTCGCCGACCGGCGCCTGGGCCACCTGTTCGCCGGGCGGGTCCACGGACGCGATCCGGACGCGTCCCTTCTGAAGCCGGACCCGTCGTGTGTGCTGCGGGCGGTCGAGACCGCCGGGGTGCCCACCGAGCGGACGCTGATGATCGGTGACTCCGGCCGGGACGCGATCGCGGCCCGGAAGGCCGGCACCGCCTTTCTCGGATACGCCAGGAACGACCGGAAGCGGGCCGACCTGCTGGAGGCGGGAGTGCCGCCGGAGCACCTGGTCTCCTCGTTGCTGCCCGTCCTGGAAGCGGTATCCGTGGCCGACTTCGCCAAGGTGCCCGCCCGGCGCGCGACAGGCGGCTGAATGCCGTGCGGGCGGTGCCGTCGGCCGGGGGCGGCCGTCGGCACCGCCTGAGCGCATCTGTTCAACTCCCGTGCCACGCCCGACACTCGGGTGATGAAGACCCTCCTCAACACCGTCAGGTGCGTGCTCTTCGACTTCGACGGCCCGCTGTGCGACCTGTTCGCCATCCACCCCGCGCGGGACGTCGCCGAGCGGATCCGGCAGTGCGTGCGCGAGCACGGGGAGTCCGGCCTGCTCGGCCCGGAACTGCACACGACCGACAACGCCCACGACATCCTGCGCAGCGTCGCCGGACGCCGCAAGGGCCCCTTCGTCGCCGCGCTGGAACGGGAACTGACCCGGCAGGAGGTCACCGCCGCGACGAGCGCCTGGCCGACACCGTTCGCCGACCGGCTGGTGCAAACGCTACGGGCCACCGGGCACAAGCTGGCCATCACCACGAACAACTCCCCCGAGGCAGTGGGGCGTTACCTGGAGACCCGGGGCCTCGGGCACGTCTTCGGCCCGCGCGTCTACGGCCGGCAGCCCGACGTCAGGCTGCTCAAGCCGGACCCCGACTGCCTGCTGCGCGCCCTCGACGCGCTGGGCGAGCCCCCGCACCGCGCCGTCATGATCGGTGACGCGCCCGTGGACGTCCAGGCGGCACAGGCCGCCGGTGTGCGGTTCATCGGGTACGGCAGCACCCCCGCGAAGGCCGCCGCCCTGCGGAAGGCCCTGGGATACGCGGCCGACGCACCCGTCATCAGCTCGCTGGAATCCGTACTGGAGGTCGTACAGCAGCCTTCCAGGTGACGTCCGGGTTTCCTCACCTCCCGCTCGACGGCGAACGGATAGGCTTCCGCCCTCCGCCGTGTGAGAGGTACGACGACTCCGCGATGAAACCACCGCAGTCCTTCGAGGGGTACCACCGGACCTGGCACGTCCTGGGCCCGTACAAGTACGCCGAACCGCATGACGGTGCGCTGTGGTTCGACCGCCGCTGCTTCCGGTCGGAGAACGAGCTGCTGGCCGAGCTGGCCGCGCTCGGCACCGGCCGTGTCCCGGCCGTCGGCGAGCTGGCGCCGGGCATGACGGTGCAGTCGTTCGTGCCGGGCGAGTCCCTCTACCGGCGCCGGCCGCGCGGGACGCCGGTGCCGTACCTCTACCGGCGGCAGATCATGTCCCGCTTCCGGCACCTGGCCTCCCTGCGCCCCTCGGACGTCGCCTCCGAGCGCAGCTGCGAGGCGGAGGCGCGTCCGGCGGACGGGGACACCACCGGCTTCCTCCGCGCCCTGCTGTCCTACGCCCACCGTGAGACGTATCTCGCCCGCCTGCCGGAGTACGGCACGCTGTTCGAACGCCTGGGCATCACCGGCGCCGCGGTGGACAGGAGATCGTGGCTGCACCGGGAGGCCGGCAGGCTGACGCCGAGGCCGTTCTGCCTGCTCCACGGCGATCTGCACCGGGAGAACCTCATCGTCGACCGGTGGCGGCGGTTGTGGACGATCGACTGGGAACTGGCCATGGTCGGGGACCCGTTGTACGACCTCGCGACCCACCTGTACCTGATGGACTACCCCGACCGGCAGCGGAAACCCGTCATCACCGCCTGGCGGAAGGCGGTCACCGCCGAACTCCCCGGCGCCGACGCGGGACTGAGCGAGGACCTTCCCCGCTACCTCGACTACAAGCGTGTGCAGTCCGTGTACACCGACGTCGTCCGGCAGTCGCACCGCCGCCTCACCCCGCACACCGCGACGGTGGTGCTCGGCGTGCTCCGGCGGGCGGCGGACCTCCTGGGCGTCGACGAGAGCGACCTGCCGACCCGTCGCCAGATCACTGCCGCCTACGCAGAGCACGCCCGGAGCAGGGCCGCCGCACGTACTGCCGCCGAAACCGCCGCGACCGGTACCGCCGTGACCGGTACCGCCGCGACGACCGCCGAGCAGCCCGCGGTGGTGGGCGGGCCCTCCTCCGCCGGGGCACCGGGCTACGTAAGGTGAGGTCACCGGTCGGGTGGCGGTTCCCGGGCAGTTCCGGGGACGGCCTTCGCACCCGACGCCCGCCGCACGCGTACAGGAGGCTGACCGCCCATGACCGACGAGCCCGCGCACGACCCAGAGATCCTGCAACTGGCGGGCAAGGTCTTCGACCTGGCCCGCCAGGGGGACACGGACACCCTCGCCGCCTACGTGGACGCCGGTGTCCCGCCGAACCTCACCAACGACAGCGGCGACACGCTGGTGATGCTGGCCGCCTACCACGGCCACCCGGCCTCGGTGCGGGCACTGCTCGCCCGCGGCGCCGACCCGGACCGGGCCAACGACCGCGGGCAGACGCCCCTCGCTGGTGCGGTGTTCAAGGGGGAGACGGAGGTGGTCCGCGCCCTCGTGGACGGGGGCGCGGACCCGGCGGCCGGCACACCGAGCGCGGTGGACACCGCCCGGATGTTCGCGAAGACGGAACTGCTGGAGCTGTTCGGCGCTCAGTGACGCGGCCCCCCGGCGGGCGCGGCCGGTACGGCACCCCCGTCGGCGTCCCCCGCGGCGTCGACGGAGTCCAGCGTGCCGTCCACCGTCGCGTCCCCGGCCGCGCCGACGGCAGCCCCCGTCATCCCACCCGCCTCGCCGTGCTGCTCCACGGTGTCCGCCTCGGCGCCCGCGTCCGGGCTGACGTGGCGCAGCAGTACGGTGGCGGCGAGCGCGATGCCGGTGACCAGCACCGCGCTGACGACGGCCGTGACCTGCATGCCGTGCACGAACGCCTGCCCGGCGGCCTCCATCAGGGCGGCCCCGGTCTCACCGGGGAGCTGCCCGGCAGCGGCGGCGGCACCCCCGATGGAGTCCCGGGCGGCGTCCGCCGCGGCGTCCGGCACACCCGCCGGAAGTCCTCCGGTCATCTCGCCGCGGTAGACGGCCGTGCCGACGCTGCCGAGCACGGCGATGCCGAGCGCCATCCCCATCTCGGTGCCGGTCTCGGACAGTGCGGAGGCGGCGCCGGCCCGCTCCGGCGGGGCGCCCGCGATGATCAGGTCGGTGCCGAGGGCCATCGTCGGACCGAAGCCGATGTGCAGTACCACCAGGCCGGTCACCGCGGTGGCGATGCCGGTGTCCACGGTGATGCGGGCCAGCAGCACGATGCCGACCGCGGAGAGCAGCATGCCCGCGCCGATCAGGTAGGCGGCCCGCACGTGCTTGACCAGTGCGGGCGCCAGCATGATGCCGACCAATCCGGCGACCACGCCGGGCAGCGAGTACAGCCCGGCCTGCAGCGGGGACAGACCCAGGACCATCTGGAGGTACTGCCCGACGAAGAACATCAGGCCGCCGCTGGCGAAGACGGCGAGCGCGACCGTGCCGAGGGAGACGCTGAAGCCGCGGTTGGCGAACAGCCGCAGGTCGAGGAAGGGGTCGCGGAGCGAGCGCTGCCGCCGGACGAAGACCACGCCCAGGGCCAGCCCGGCGGCGATGGCCAGGACGGAGGCCGGGTCGGCCCCGTGCTCGGCGATGCCCTTCAGGCCGTAGACGGCGGCAAGCACGGTGAGCAGCGACATCACCGCGCTGGTCAGGTCGAGGCGTCCGGCGTTCGGGTCGCGGAACTCGGGCAGCAGCAGGGGTCCGGCGATGAGCAGGACTGCCATGACGGGAACGCCCAGCAGGAACACCGATCCCCACCAGAAGTGCTCCAGCAGCGCGCCTCCGACGAGCGGGCCGAGTCCGGCGCCGACCATGAAGCTGGACATCCACACGCTGATCGCCAGTGTGCGCTGCCGCGGGTCGTGGAACATGTTGCGGATCAGCGACATGGTGGACGGCATCAGCGTGGCCCCGGCGAGGCCGAGCAGCGCCCGGGCCGCGATGAGTGTCGCCGCGCTGTCGGCGAGCGCGGCGAGGACCGAGGCGACGCCGAACGCGGCGGCACCGGTCAGGAGCAGGCGTCGGCGGCCGATGCGGTCGCCGAGCGTTCCCATGGTGATCAGGGAACCGGCGATCAGGAAGCCGTAGATGTCCACGATCCACAGCAGCTGTGAGCTGCTGGGCGCGAGGTCCGCGCTGAGGTGCGGCACCGCGAGGTGCAGCACGGTCATGTCGAGGGCGATCAGCAGGGTCGGGAGGGCCAGGACCGCCAGCCCGATCCACTCACGCCGACCGGCCCGGGTTGACGGGGTACGGGGTGCTGCCTCTGGAAAGCTCATGCCCCGGAGCCTAGAAGTTCAACTCAGCTTCAAGTCAACTGGTTTCTTCCGGACGCCGGACGCGGGCAGGTCTGCAGCCCTGCCCGCGCGGATCAGAGCGAGCGCTCCGCGTAGACGCGCATCGCCTGGCTGACGAACGCGGCCGTTCCGGCGCCGTGCGCGTCGTAGACCGCGGCGAACCGGGGGTCGTCGACGTACATCCGGCCCAGCCCGGTGAACGCCTCGGCGGTCGGCTGCCTGCCCTGCCAGCCGGCGCCGACCCACTCGTAGTGGCTGCGGGTGATCTGCTGCACCTCGTCGCTGCCCGGGTCCAGGCCCTGTGCGTGGGCCAGGCCGAAGGCGGCGCCGATCTCCTGCTGGCGCCGCTGGAACTCCGCCCGGTCGTCCACCGGCAGCGAGCGCCACCACTGGTCGCCCTGCTCGTAGGCGCCTCGACCCCAGCGGTCGATCACCTCTTCCTTGTACCGCGTGTGGTCAAAACCGTCGAAGGCCTTCTCGGCCATGAGCGGTTCGCCTCCTTCCAGTGTGTGCAACGTGGTCCGCACCGACTCGATCTGCCGTTGCAGGCGCTCGCGCTCCTGTTCCAGCAGCCTCAGGTGGGTGCGCAGCGCGGCGGAGGTGTTGCGCTGCCCTTCGAGCACTTCCGCGATGGCGGCCAGGCTCATCCCCAACTCCCGGAGCAGCAGGATGCGCTGCAAGCGCACCAGTGCGTCCTGGTCGTAGTGGCGGTAGCCGTTGTGCCCGATCCGGCTCGGCTTCAGCAGCCCGATGTCGTCGTAGTGACGCAGGGTGCGGCTGGTGGTGCCGGCCGAGCGGGCCAGGTGCTGGATGGACCATTCCATCGCCGGGACCTCCTGTTCCGTCGCCGGTCACGACGCTAGGGGTTCACGCAACGTCAACGTCAAGCGTGCCCGGAGGCTCGTGCGGGTCCGTGCGGGTCGAGGCGTGTCCGTGCGAAGCCGTGCGGAACAGGGGCGTCCGGGGTGTCCACGAAGGAGGGAGGGGGAAAGGGCGGGACGGCACCGGCCGTGGGGGCCGGTGCCCGGTCAGTTCTGCCGGTCGGCGCGCAGCTTGTCGTTGAGGCGCCGGGCTTCCGTCAGTTCGTCCTCCAACCGGACGATGCGGCAGGCCGCTTCGACGGTGGTGCCCTGGTCGACCAGCTCCCGGACCCGTGCGGCGATCCGCAGTTGGTGCCGGGAGTAGCGGCGGTGCCCGCCGGACGAGCGCTGCGGCGATATCAGCTCGGCCTCGTCCAGGCTGCGCAGGAAGCCGGCCGTGGTGCCGAGCATCTCGGCGGCGCGGCCCATGGTGTAGGCGGGGTAGTGGTCGTCGTCGAGCTTGGTCTCCATGTGTCGTGTCTCCAGACTGCTCACCGTCCACGAGTCGAGGGCCCCGGTGCGTTGCACCGGGGCCCTGGGTTGGGTTGACACCATCTACCGGCTATCAGGCCGGTCTACCGTTTCCGCGTCTGCCCGAACGGCTCGGGGGACGCGGGGATCGCGAATGCGTAACCGAAGACCACCTTCCGATCATGGGGACTGCGGTAACCCGTTCGGCGCGATGCCGCTGTCGCCGACGGGCGATCCAATGGCGTGTTTCCCTTCCCTTCTCCTCGGATTTCTCTTCTTCCCGAACTGGTGATTCCTTGTCGCGGCCACCACCGGCGCGACCCCTGAGCTCCTGCATTCGGGCCGATCACCGCCTGGCAACCGCTCGCCTCCCCGGCCGACGCCACCTGCTCGCGCCCACCGAATCAGCGTCATGATCCTTCACTCGCGGCAGTTCGTCGTCTGCCGCGCCTCTGAGATCTTCTCTCCGCTGGCTACGAGGAAAATGCTAGCTATGGCGAGCGCGAATGTCTACCTCGACCAGAGGAGTTTTTCTGTCCCGTGCGGACGGGCGACGGCCAGGGCCCGGATCAGTCGTCGCCGGGCACCCTGCCCGTGGACACCGCGAGCCGGTTCCAGGCGTTGATGGCCAGGATCGAGGCGATCAGCTGGGCGATGCTCGCCTCGTCGAAGTGGGCGGCGGCCCGGCGGTAGACGTCGTCCGGCACGCCGGCGCGCGGCAGCAGCGTGACGGCCTCGGTGAGGGCGAGCACGGCCCGCTCGCGCTCGGTGAAGAAGGCACCGGCCTCCTGCCAGACGGCCACCAGGTTCAGGCGCTCCTCGGACTCGCCGGCCTTGCGCGCGTCCGTGGTGTGCATGTGCACGCAGTACGCGCAACCGTTGAGCTGCGAGGCGCGGATGCGGACCAGCTCGACCAGCGTCGGCTCCAGCCCCTCGCTGGCGGCGGCGTCCAGGGCGATCAGGGCGCGGTACACCTTCGGAGCGGCCTTGGGGAAGTCCACGCGGGACACATCGGGGGAAGTCATGACCGCTAACCTACGAAGCCCACCGACCTTGCGAAAGGTGCACTTCCGTGTCGGAACCATGGGTCAATTCCGCCCGGCGGACCGGCAGTGACCTGCACCTGGAGCTGCCCGCCGCCGGAAGCCGCCGGGCCGCCGTCATCCGGGCGCTGCGCGACGCGGTACGGGACGGGCGGCTTGCCCCGGGCGTCCGCCTGCCCCCGTACCGCTCACTCGCCGCGGACCTGGGCCTGGCCCGCAACACGGTCGCCGACGCCTACGCGGAACTGGTCGCTGAGGGCTGGCTGACGGCCCGCCAGGGCTCCGGCACCCGCGTCGCCGCCCGCCCGGCCCCACTCACCGCCACCCCGGGGGGGCCGCCCCCGGCGGGGGCGTCCGAACCGCTCGCGCACGACCTGCGGCCCGGACGCCCGGACGCCGCCTCGTTCCCCCGAGGCGCCTGGCTGGCCTCCGCGCGGCGCGCGCTCACCGACGCGCCGCACGACGCCTTCGGCGCCGGCGACCCGCGGGGCCGCCCGGAGCTGCGGCGGGCCCTGGCCGACTACCTCGCGCGGGCCCGCGGCGTGCGCACCGACCCGGACCGGATCGTGGTCTGCTCCGGCTTCGGCCACGCGCTGCGCCTGCTGTTCGGCGCGGGCGTGCTGCGCGGGCCGCTGGCCGTGGAGGCCTACGGGCTGTCGTTCCACCGGTCGCTGCTGGCCGCGGCGGCGGTCCGTACCGTCCCGCTGCCCCTGGACGAACACGGGGCCGACGTCGACGGATTGGCGTCGGCTCCCGGTGGCGGCGGGGTGCGGGCGGTGCTGCTCACGCCGACACACCAGTTCCCCACCGGCGGCCCGCTGTCCCCCGCCCGCCGCGCGGCCGTCGTCGCCTGGGCCGGGGCCCGGGGCACGGTAGTGCTGGAGGACGACTACGACGGCGAGTTCCGCTACGACCGCGATCCGGTGGGCGCGCTCCAGGGGCTCGACCCCGAACGGGTGCTGCACTTCGGCTCGGTCAGCAAGAGCCTCTCGCCCGCGCTGCGCCTGGGCTGGATGGTGCTGCCGGGCCGGCTGGTCGGCCCGGTCACCGCCGCCAAGGGCGAGTGGGAGGCGTGGACGAGCGTGCCGGACCAGCTCACGTTCGCCGACCTCGTCAGCTCCGGCCGGTACGACCGGCACGTGCGGCGCATGAGGCAGCGCTACCGGCGGCGCCGGGACCGGCTGGTCGCCGCCCTGGCCGAGCACGCCCCGCACGTCACCGTGTCGGGCATCGCCGCCGGTCTGCACGCCGTGCTGCGGCTGCCGCCGGGCACCGAGCAGACCGCCCTGGCCGAGGCCGCCAGGACCGGCCTGGGCGTCTGCGGGCTGGGCTCCTTCCGGCACCCGGAGTCCACGATGCCCACCCAGGACGGCCTGGTCGTCGGCTACGCCACCCCGCCCGAGCACGCCTACGGGTCCGCGCTGTCCGCCCTGTGCCGCGTGCTGCCCCCGGCACCGGTCCCGATCCCGGTCCCGCACTGAGTAGCGCGGGACCGGGCGCGCGGCCGGTCAGGCGGCGGTGTCGTACGTGTAGTGCGGGGTGTGGTCCAGCATGTCGGCCGGGGTGACGTCGTTCCACGGCCGCATGGTCTCGTTCAGGTCGACCACGTTCGCCGTGCCGCGCGCCGGCAGGTAGACCCCCTGCGGATGCCGGGCCTGCCACTCGGTCCACAGCTTGTCGATGAACGCGTGGTGCATCCAGAACACCGGGTCGTTCGGGGACCCGCCGGTCGCCATGTGGCCGCCGACCCACACGTGCACGCGGTTGTGCAGGTTGACGCCCCGCCAGCCCTCCAGGTGGTTGCGGAAGCCGTCCGAGGCGCTGTTCCAGGGCGGCATGTCGTAGGTAGCCATGGCGAGCACCGAGTCCACCTCCGCCCGGGTGGGCAGCGGCCGGGTGCCGGAGCCGAGGGAGCGGCGCAGGAAGTTGCGGCCGTCCACCCGGACCTCGATCGGCCAGCGGCTTCCGGAGAACGCGAACGGCCCGTCCGTCACCTGCCCGTCCCGGCTGCGGCCGGTGCCGCCGAGGAAGTCCGGGGCCCACAGCGACGCCGCCGCCGTGCGGTCCACCGTCCAGTCCCAGTACGGCAGGGTGACGTCGGCGTCGACGGACTGCAGCGCCTGCTCGAACTCCAGCAGGAACCGGCGGTGCCAGGGCAGGAAGGACGGCGAGCGGTGGCCGACGCGGTCGCCGCTGTCGGTGTCACTCATGATGAAGTCGTTGTGGGTGGAGACGAAGGTGTCGTACCGCCCGCTTCTCTTCAGCGCCAGCAGCGCGTCGGTGAAGCGCCGCTTCTCGGCGGCGGTGAGCTGCGCCTGGTTCTTGCGTACGGTCATGGTGGTGCGACTCCCGGATCAGCTGGTTTCGAGGGGGACGAGCGCGGCGCCCTGGAGTTCCAGGACGGCCGCCCTGGCGATCTCCCGCGGCGTGTCGGCCGGCTCGTAGTGGTTGATCACGCTGACCCAGGTGCCGTCGGCGTTCTCCATGACGTGCAGTTCCTCGCCGTCGATGTGCACCGCGTAGCCGGCGCCGTGTCCGTCATGGCCCCCGTGGCCTCCGCTGTGGCCGCCTCCGTGGCCGGTGCCGTGGCCGCTCTGCGGCCGGGTCGGACCGCCCTGGATGCGGCGTCCCCGGTAGACCTCGTCGAAGGCCGGCGGTGTTCCGCCGCGGGCGGCGCGGTCCGCTGTGCCGTGGCCGGCGTGCCCGGCTGCGTCCTGCGGCGCTTCGGTACGCGCGGTCCCGGCGATCGCCGGGCCTGCCGCGGCGAGGCCGGCGGCGGCACCGGCCACGGCGACGGCGCCGAGCGCGCGTCGGCGAGTGATTCCGGACATGTGAGAACCCCCAAGTCGGTGCAGTGGTCAGATGCACCCGGGGCCGGTGGTCGGCCCTGGTTGGCATATGCCTACCTGGAGGCCGTTAGCGGGGAAAACCGCAGCAATCCGGTTGGCCCGGATACGGACAGATCCCGTCATCTGGTACAGCGTTGAACGAAGTGGATCTTGCTGTCCGCACGGCCCGGAGAGCGCGTCCACTGCGAAGTCCGCTGCGGGAGAGGGCCGTTGCCGGGAGATCTTCTTGCCGGGCAGCCGCAGGTGTGCCCTGGCTCACCCCGGGAGATTGTCCGCAAACCGCCCCGCCGGCGGGAGGACACGCGCCGGGCACCGCCCGGGCCACCCGAGGGGCCCGTGGTCGGCAGGCGGCGGATATCCGGTGGCCGGGACCGCGCGGGAGCGGGAGCATCGAGCCATGACACGCAGTTTTGAGCAGCTGGTGGCCGAGGCGGAGGACGTGCCGGTGGACGGCTGGGACTTCTCCTGGCTCGACGGCCGGGCCAGCGAGCAGCGGCCCTCCTGGGGCTACCAGCGCACCATGAGCGAGCGGCTGGCACGGGCCACGGCCGCCCTGGACCTCCAGACCGGTGGCGGCGAGGTGCTGGCCGAGGCCCCGAAACTGCCGCCGCTGACCGTCGCCACCGAGGCGTGGCCACCGAACGTCGCCAAGGCGACCGCGCTGCTGCATCCGCTGGGCGTGGCGGTGGTCGCCGACTCGGACGAGCCGCCGCTGCCGTTCGCCGACGCGTCCTTCGACCTGGTGACGAGCCGGCACCCGGTGACCGTGTGGTGGCGGGAGATCGCCCGGGTGCTGCAACCCGGCGGCACGTACCTCTCGCAGCACGTCGGTCCGGCCAGCGTCTTCGAGCTGGTCGAGTACTTCCTCGGCCCGCAGCCCGAGGAGACCCGGCGGCAGCGCCACCCCGAGGACGCGCGGCGTGAGGCCGTGGACGCCGGGCTCGACGTCGTCGACCTGCGGTTCGAGACGCTGCGGACGGCGTTCTTCGACGTCGGCGCGGTGGTCTACTTCCTGCGCAAGGTCATCTGGATGGTGCCCGGCTTCACCGTCGACCGGTACCGCGACCGGTTGCGGGAGCTGCACGAGCAGATCACCCGCGACGGCCCCTTCGTCGCCCGCACCACCCGCTTCCTCATCGAGGCCCGCAAGCCCGCCTGAGCCCCGGCGCCCGCCACGGTGTTTGCCTTCCGCCGGGCGGAGCACTCACCCGGCGGGCGGAGGTCCGAGGACCGGCACCGGGAGGGAGCGGGCGATGTTCGAAGGGTTCACGGAGACCACGGTCACCACGGGAACCACCGGGACGGCGGAGTCGGCCGGGGAGGGCGACACGGGCGAGACCGTCCGGTTGCACGTGCGGCACGGCGGCAGCGGGCCCCCGATCCTGCTGCTGCACGGGCATCCGCGCACCCACGCCACCTGGCACCGGGTCGCGCCGCGGCTGGCGGCCGCCGGGTACACCGTCGTCTGCCCGGACCTGCGCGGCTACGGCAGGTCGTCGAAGCCGGCCACCGACGCCCGGCACCTGCCGTACAGCAAGCGGGCGATGGCCGGCGACTGCACGGCCCTGATGCGCGTCCTCGGCCACGAGCGGTTCGCCGTGGTCGGTCACGACCGGGGTGCCTACGTCGCCTTCCGCCTGGCCCTGGACCACCCGGCGGCGGTCAGCGCGCTGACCGTGCTGGACTCGGTGCCGATCGGCGAGGCGCTGAACCGCTGCGACGCCCGCTTCGCCGCGCGCTGGTGGCACTGGTTCTTCCTCGGCCAGACCGCCGGACCGGCCGAACGGGTGATCAACGCGGACCCCGACGCCTGGTACGGCGGTGATCCCGAGCGCATGGGCGCCGAGGCGTACGAGGACTTCCGCCGAGCCGTGCACGACCCGGCCACCGTGCACGCCATGTGCGAGGACTACCGGGCCGGGCTGGGCGTCGACCGCGAACACGACGAGGCCGACCGCCTCGCCGGCCGGCAGGTGTCCTGCCCGCTGCAGATGCTGTGGGCGACCGGAGACGACATGGTCGACCTGTACGGCGACGTGCTCGCGGTGTGGCAGCCGTGGGCCGGCGACCGGCTGACCGGCGGCCCGATCGAGTCCGGCCACCACATCGCCGAGGAAGCCCCCGGCGAACTGGCCGCCGCCCTGCGCCACTTCTGGGAGGCCGGCCCCGTCACGCCCCGCCACCGCACAGCCCCCTGACCACCCCGGTTCCCCCGACCACCCCGCGCCCACTACCAGAGTCGGGCCGGCTCTCGCGGGCAGTCGGCCGTATCCGCCCGTGCCGGACGCCGGTGCCGGACACTGTCGACGCATGGCCATCGACTACCGCAAGCAGCCCGCGCCCTCGTCCTCGCCCACCGGGCCGCTCAACCTGGAGAAGGTGACCGAGCGCGCCCCGGGCCTGGTCAACCTCTACAAGACGGCCGCCGTCTCGCTGGCCAAGCACCGCGTCAGCGGCCGGCGCGCCGCCGTCTACCTGGTCCTGGACCGGTCCGGCAGCATGCGTCCCTACTACCGCGACGGCTCGGTGCAGCACCTCGCCGAGCAGACGCTCGCACTGGCCGCGCACCTGGACGACGACGGCGTGGTGCCCGTCGTCTTCTTCTCCACCGACATCGACGGCACCGCCGAGATCAGCCTCGACTCCTACCGCGACCGCATCAACCCGCTGCACGAGTCGATGGGGCACATGGGCCGCACCAACTACCACCTGGCCATGCAGGCGGTCATCGACCACTACGAGGCGTCCGGCGCGAGCGACCCGGCGTTCGTCGTCTTCCAGACGGACGGCGCGCCCACCTCGAAGACCGCGGCCGAGCACGTGCTGTGCTCGGCCGCGAAACTGCCGGTCTTCTGGCAGTTCGTCGGCTTCGGCGACGACGAGTTCCGCTTCCTGCGCAAGCTGGACGACCTGCCCGCACCGGGACGGCGGGTCGTCGACAACGCCGGGTTCTTCGCCGCCGGGCACTCCCCCAAGGCGATCTCCGACGCCGAGCTCTACGACCAGCTGCTCCACGAGTTCCCCGACTGGCTCACCGCGGCCGGAGCCGCCGCCATCCTCCGCGACTGACCCCTTCCGCCACCCCCGTGCGAGGCCGCACGACCGGCCCTCGAACCCTGCCCCGCACGGCGGAGGCGCCCGGCCCGGTCAGGCACCGACGTAGGCGGCGAGGTGTTCGCCGGTGAGGGTGGAGCGGGCGGCGACCAGCTCGGCCGGGGTCCCCTCGAAGACGACCCGGCCACCGTCGTGACCGGCGCCGGGGCCGAGGTCGATGAGGTGGTCCGCGTGCGCCATGACCGCCTGGTGGTGCTCGATGACCACCACCGACTTGCCGGAGTCGACGAGCCGGTCCAGCAGACCGAGCAGCTGCTCGACGTCGGCCAGGTGCAGGCCGGTGGTCGGCTCGTCGAGCACGTAGACGCCGCCCTTGCCGCCCATGTGGGTGGCCAGCTTGAGCCGTTGCCGCTCACCGCCGGACAGCGTGGTGAGCGGCTGGCCGAGGCTGAGGTAGCCGAGCCCGACGTCGGCGAGCCGCTCCAGGATCCGGTGCGCGGCCGGAGTGCGCGCCTCGCCTGCGCCGAAGAACTCCTCGGCCTCCGTCACCGGCATCGCGAGCACCTCGCTGATGTCACGACCGCCGAGGTGGTGGTCGAGCACCGACGCCTGGAACCGCTTGCCCTCGCAGTCCTCGCAGGTGGTGGCGACGCCGGCCATCATCGCCAGGTCGGTGAAGATGACACCGGCACCGTTGCAGGCCGGGCAGGCGCCCTCGGAGTTGGCGCTGAACAGCGCCGGCTTGACACCGTTGGCCTTGGCGAACGCCTTGCGGATCGGGTCGAGCAGCCCGGTGTACGTCGCCGGATTGCTCCGCCGCGAACCGCGGATCGCGCTCTGGTCGACCGACACCACCCCCAGGTCGGCGGCGGCCGGGCTGCCGACCAGCGACCCCTGCACCAGCGAGCTCTTGCCCGAGCCGGCGACGCCGGTGAGGACGACGAGCACGCCAAGCGGCACGTCCACGTCGACGTCCCGCAGGTTGTGCGTGGCCGCGCCGCGGATCTCCAGCTTCCCCGTCGGCTTGCGCACCGTCTCCTTCAGCGCGGCCCGGTCGTCGAGGTGCCGACCCGTGACCGTGGTCCCTGCCCGCAGGCCCTCGACGGTGCCCTCGAAGCAGACCGTGCCGCCCGCCGACCCGGCCCCCGGGCCGAGGTCGACGACGTGGTCGGCGATGGCGATCGTCTCCGGCTTGTGCTCCACGACCAGCACCGTGTTGCCCTTGTCGCGCAACCGCAGCAGCAGGTCGTTCATGCGCTGGATGTCGTGCGGGTGCAGGCCGATGGTCGGCTCGTCGAAGACGTAGGTGACGTCGGTGAGCGAGGAACCGAGGTGGCGGATCATCTTGACGCGTTGCGCCTCGCCGCCCGACAGCGTGCCCGAGGGCCGGTCGAGCGAGAGGTAGCCCAGCCCGATCTCCACGAACGAGTCGAGCGTGTCCCGGAGCGACGTCAGCAGCGGCGCCACGGACGGCTCGTCCAGCCCGCGGACCCAGTCGGCCAGGTCGCTGATCTGCATCGCGCAGGCGTCGGCGATGCTGACGCCCTCGACCTTCGAGGACCGGGCCGCCTCGCTCAGCCGCGTGCCCTCGCACTCGGGACAGGTGGTGAAGGTGACCGCCCGGTCCACGAACTCGCGGATGTGCGGCTGCATCGCCTCCCGGTCCTTGGACAGGAACGACTTGCGGATCTTGGGGATCAGCCCCTCGAAGGTGAGGTTGACACCCTCGACCTTCACCTTGGTCGGCTCCCGGTGCAGGAAGTCCTGCATCTCCTTCCTGGTGAAGTCGCGGATCGGCTTGTCCGGGTCGAGGAAGCCCGACTCGGCGTAGGTACGCACGGTCCACCAGCTGTCCGACTTCCAGCCCGGAATGGTGAACGCGCCATCCGAGATCGACTTGGAGTCGTCGTAGAGCTGGGTGAGGTCGATGTCGGACACCGAGCCGCGGCCCTCGCAGCGCACACACATGCCGCCGGTACGGGTGAACGTCTGCTTCACGGTCTTGGCGGAGCCGCGCTCGACCGTGATCGCGCCGCTCGCCCGGACCGAGGCCACGTTGAAGGAGAACGCGCCCGGCGGGCCGACGTACGGCTTCCCGAGCCGGCTGAACAGGATGCGCAGCATCGCGTGGGCGTCGGTGGCGGTGCCGACCGTGGAGCGCGCGTCGGCACCCATGCGCTGCTGGTCGACGATGATCGCCGTCGTCACGCCCTCCAGCACGTCGACCTCGGGGCGGGCCAGCGTCGGCATGAACCCCTGCACGAACGAGCTGTAGGTCTCGTTGATCAGCCGCTGCGACTCCGCGGCGATCGTGCCGAACACCAGGGAGCTCTTGCCCGAGCCGGAGACACCGGTGAACACCGTCAGGCGCCGCTTGGGGATCTCGACGCTGATGTCCTTCAGGTTGTTCTCCCGCGCGCCGTGCACACGGATCATGCCGTGGCTGTCAGCCACGTGCGGCGCGGACGACGGGGAGGCGGGCGCCCGGGATGCGGACGCCTTGGCGGCGGACGTCTTGGTTGCGGCCGTCTTCGCGTGGGACGCCTTGGCGGCGGACGGGTTCGGACCGGTGCGGGTGGCCATGCTCATCATGTCCTCGTCTGTGCGGCGGAGCCGCCGCCTCCGCCCCCGCGGCGTCCCCTGGCGGGGCGAGCGGTGCGGGTGCGGGCGGGCGGTGCGGTGCCGGGAAGGCGGTGCGGCCGGTGGCGGCGGGTGGCGGCTACCGGCGACCGGCCGGCCGTCGGGGGGGCGGTGACGGCCGACTGCGGCGTCCGGGATGGTGCGTGGTCGCAGGGGCCACTCGGGTCGCAACGGCCGGGACGTTCGGATCGCCAGCGACGATCGGCGATCACCGGCCGCCTCGGCCGAGGCGGCCGAGGCGGCGTGCCCGGCCGGTGATCGTCAGGCTAGCGCCCGGTGCCCCGGGCCGCAGCTCAGTTCGCGCGGGGCTGGGTGAAGCGCAGCATGTTGCCCGCCGGGTCGCGGAAGGCGCAGTCGCGGACGCCGTACGGCTGGTCGATCGGCTCCTGCAGCACCTCGCCGCCCGCCGCACGGACGCGCTCGAAGGTGGCGTCGCAGTCGGCCGTCCCGAAGATGACTCCGCGCAGCAGGCCCTTGGCCAGCAGCTCCGCCATGGTCTTCTTGTCCGCGTCGGAGGCCTCCGGGTTCGCGAGGGGCGGTTCGAGCACGATGGCCACGTCGGGCTGCGAAGGGGAGCCCACCGTCACCCAGCGCATGCCCTCGAACGCGACGTCGTTGCGGACCTCCAGGCCCAGCGCGTCGCGGTAGAAGGCGAGCGCCTTGTCATGGTCGTCGACGGCGATGAAGCACTGCGAAAGTGTGATGTCCATGTGCTTCACGCTACGGGCGGGGTGGGTGGTTTCGCTTCTCCATTCCTGATCGGTCGGGTGTACATCTTGGCGATGCAGGCCGGAATGGAAGCACCCTCCTCGTGGTCGCGCGCCCGGTACGCGCTCGGGCTCTCGCCGACCAGTTCGGTGAAGCGCGAGCTGAACGACCCCAGCGAGGTACAGCCCACCGCGAAGCACACCTCCGTCACCGTCAGGTCGCCCCGCCGCAGCAGCGCCTTGGCCCGCTCGATCCGGCGCGTCATGAGGTAGCTGTACGGCGTCTCACCGAAGGCGGCACGGAAGCTGCGGGAGAAGTGGCCCGGCGACATGAGCGCGGTACGCGCCAGCGCCGGAACGTCCAGCGGCTCCGCGTACTCGCGGTCCATCCGGTCACGGGCCCGGCGCAGCCGGACCAGGTCCTCCAACGTCACCCGCCCACCCTCCCACAGGGCCCGCGGCCCCACCTCGGGCACGCCGCGCACACCGCCACGTCACGGCCGTTCCGCGCTGAGGAAGGCCCCCGGGCGCACCTGCCGGGGTACGGCGTCCCGCCCCTGTGCTCTCCTGTGGCGGTGACAACTCCCCGGAGTGCCCACCGGCCCTTCGACGCGCTGCTCTGCGACCTCGACAACGTGATCCGCTTCTACGACACGACGGAGTTGGCCGCCCTGGAACGTGGCGCCGGGCTGGCGGAGGGGACCACCGAAAGCGTGGCGTTCGCCCCGGAGACGGACCTGCCGCTGCTGCTCGGTGAGATCACCAAGGAGCTGTGGGTGGACTCCATCACGGCCAGGCTCGCAGGGCAGGTGCCGAAGGCGCAGGCGCGCGAGCTGGCGACAGCGCTGGCGAAGGCGCCGTTCCGGGCCGACGACGTGGTGGTCGCCATGCTGCGACGGGCGCGGGCGCACGTGCCGGTGGTGCTGGTGACCAACGCGACCGTGGAACTGGAGGACGACCTGGTGACGCTGGGTCTGGCGGACCTCGCCGACCACGTCGTCAGCAGCGCCCGGGTGGGCGTGGCCAAGCCGGACCGCAGGATCTACGAGATCGCGGCCCGCCGGGCAGGCGCCGCCATGGACCGTTGCCTGTTCGTGGACGACCGGCTCGAGAACGTCGAGGCCGCGGTCGCCCTCGGCATGACCGGCCTGCACTACCGCGAACCCGCCGACCTGCGTGCGTCGTTGGGCGTCCTGCTGGATGCCTGAGGCAGGCCGTGGAGGTGCTCCCGCCCTGAGAGAACGGGGTTTGCACCACCGCTTGTCCATCGACCACGTTCTCCCCCTGCGCAGCCTGACCAGCGCGCAGGAAACGGGGCATCGGGGGATGAATCGCGAGAGCAGGACTCTGTGCCTGCTTGAACTCTCGCAGTTCTCGACCATTCCGGCGACTCTCCGCCGTGCTTCTTTGTGCTCGGGCGGCTCGTTATGCATGTCTCGGCGGTCTCCATACACAGGGCTACACGAGGGAACGCGATGAGAGCCGACAGCACTACCTGCCCCACCTTCCCGTGCGAGTGACCACGTCCGGAACCCGGCACGGCGCGCGACTCGCGCCCTTCCTGCTGAGCGCCGTCCTCCTCACCGGATGCACCGCAGAGGAGCCCGCTGCCCCGAGCAGCGCGGGTTCGAAGCGTGACGCACGCGATCACATGATCAGCGGCACCGTGTACGCCGAGGGCGCGGACGAGGGACCGTGGTTGGTCTCGGACGTGGTGCGGACCACGACGGAACGAGGCGACATCACCCTGACCTTCACGTCCCTGCCGGAAGCGGGAATCAGGGTCAAGCTCCTCGACAAGCCCAACCGGACCATCGGTTCGGTGCAGACCTGGCAGAAGGACGAGACCGGCGTGGCGAAGGTCTTGGCCGAGGGCGTCGCGGGCGACACCGCGTTCGTCAACGCGTTCGAGCAGCTGGACCCGTGCAGCAACTGCAGCCCCTACACCTTCGAAGGAACTCAGAGGTACTGATTCCCTCGTTCGCCTCGGGCTGCTGAAGCCTCGGGCTGCTGAAGTGGTGAGGAGTGAGGGGCCGCCGGGCCTTCGGAGCACGTCGGACCCCGGGATCGGCTGGGGGTCACCTGACGCCGCGAGTGCTGGCAGGCCGGGCAGATCGACTTCCCCGGCGGACATCCGGGCCCCGACGGCCCCGAGTGGACGTTCAATCCGAGATCACCGGCCTCGACCCGACCGCGCCCATCGATGATCTTGTTGGGACCACTGCAGCGACCGGCTCTCCTTCCGTGACCAGTCGTTTGAGACAGCCGACAAGTGACAGCTCCGCCGCGAATCGCGCGCGACCGGCACGGCTGGTCGGCAGGCCCGCCAGCGTCGATCAGCCGACCTGGAAACGGGCCATCGAACCTGCTCACGAGCAGCAACCACCCCGATCAAGGCAAGCGCGTCATGTCCGGATCCCTCCCGATGTGGGACACGACACTTTTGCAAGCAGTCGCTTGCAAAAGTTAGCACCGGGGTGCATGGTGGAGGCATGGCTTCACTGAACCCCGGTGACATAGGCGAGTTCCTGCGCGAGCAACGGCGTAGCGCGCAGCTCTCGCTGCGGCAGCTCGCCGACGCCGCGGGGGTGTCGAATCCGTACCTCAGCCAGATCGAGCGCGGGCTGCGCAAGCCCAGCGCGGAGATCCTGCAGCAGCTGGCCAAGGCGCTGCGGATCTCCGCGGAGACGCTCTATGTGCGGGCCGGGATGCTGGAGGAGCGGGAGCCCGGGGAGACCGGGGTCGTCGCCGCCGTCCTTGCCGATCCGTCGATCAGCGATCAGCAGAAGCAGGCGCTGCTCCAGATCTACGAGTCGTTCCGCACGCAGCACGGCAGTGGCGCCGCACCGGGCGCCGCACCGCAGGACCCGTCGGCGGCTCCTCCGTCGAAGCCGTCACCGCAGCACACCGAGAAGCACACAGAGCAGCCGACCTGAGCATCCCCGGGAGGGACCCTCAATGCCCAGCAACACCGACTTCCGCAAGACGCTCACCGACCCGACGCCGCTGTACTTCGCGGCCGGCGTGATCGAGAAGGTCCGCACCGAGGCGCCCGAGCGCATCGCCAAGGTCCGGCAGACGGACCCCAAGGCCGTGCAGGAGCGCGTGCAGGGCCGGTTCCAGGACGTGCTCACCACGCTGGACTCCGACCTGAAGAAGGTCCGCGAGCAGGCCCAGCACTTCGCACTCCAGGGCGTCGGCTTCGCGGCCGAGGCCGCGGTGAAGGCCAAGGAGGGCTACGACACGCTCGCCGAGCAGGGCAAGTCGGCCGTCGAGACGTGGCGTGCCAAGTCCGTGTCCGAGGACGTCGTCTACGAGGCGACCATCGAGCGCGAGGCCGTCGTCGTCACCGAGGCCCCGGCCGACACGAAGCAGGGCGAGACGAAGCAGGCCGAGGCCGGTGGCGCGTCGAAGACCACCGCCAAGTCCGGCACGTCGAGCACCTCCGGCACGTCCGCGAAGACCGCCGGTACGCAGAAGCAGGGTGAGGGCGCCAAGCGCTCCACCACCGCGCGTCAGACCCCGGCGGCCAAGAAGACCACCGGCCAGAAGTCGACCCCGAAGTCCGACTCCTGACCGAAGAAAGTCCGACTCCTGACCCAAGCGGTCAAGCGGTCAAGCAGTCGCTCCGGCGCCGCCCGAGGCGGACGGCCGGGACCGGGTCCGTACGCGCGGTCGCGCCGGGACACGGGTGAACGACCCACGAGGACGGGACAGGCCGGGCGGGGAGTACCTGCCCGGCCTTCCGTCCGGGTAGCGTGGGATGGCAAGGACGGCAAATCTCCAGGGTGGTGGCCAGCGTGCTTCTGAACGGTTTCAACAGTCTGCTGAGTTTTGTCTTCCTCGGGCTGCTGATCTTCGCCATCTTCTGCTTCGTGGACGCGGCCCTGCGCCGCGAGGACGCCTACCGTGCGGCGGACAAGAAGACGAAGCAGTTCTGGTTGATCATTCTCGGCGTGATCGTCGCGGTGAACCTGATCCTGAGCTTCTTCTTCCTGGTCATCGCCGGTCTCATCGCCAACATCGTCTACATGGTGGACGTGCGTCCCGCGCTCATCCGGGTGACCGGCAGCGGCGGTGGCGGACGCTTCCGGGGCAGCAGCAGCGACGGCCCCTACGGCCCCTACAACGGCGGGCGCTGACACCCGCACGGCCCCGGCCCCCGGCCCGCACCGACCGGACCCGGACCCCGCCGCAGGACCTGACGAGTCGCCGCACGACCTCACGAGCCCGCCGCCCCGCAGGGGCGGCGGGCTCAGTCGCGGTGGCCCGCCCGCTCAGCCGCGGTCGAGCAGGACGACGGCGACGTCGTCGGCCAGTTCGCCGCCGTTGAGCTGGCGGACGTCGTCCAGCAGGCCGTCCAGCAGCGTCTGGCCCTGTGCACCCTGGGCCAGGCGCTGGGCGACCAGGGTCCGCATGCCGTCCTGGCCGAGGCGCTCACGTCCCTCGCCGATGTGGCCCTCGATCATTCCGTCGGTGTAGAGCATCAGGCTCCAGGACGCTCCCAGCTCCACCTGGGTACGGGCCCAGCGGGCGCGGGACAGCAGGCCCAGCGCCGGTCCCGCGCCGTCCTCGGGCAGCAGCCGCAGCCCGGCGGAGTGGGAGAGCAGCGGCGCGGGGTGTCCGGCCAGGCAGACACCCGCCCGCCGGCCGTCCGGGGAGATGTCGACCATGCACATGGTCGCGAAGATCTCCTCGTTGGACCGCTCGTACTCCAGCACCTGCTGGAGGGTGGCGAGCAGGTGGTCGCCGCACAGGCCCGCCAGGATCAGCGCCCGCCAGGCGATGCGCAGCTCGACGCCGAGCGCGGCCTCGTCGGGGCCGTGCCCGCAGACGTCGCCGATCATGGCGTGCACGGTGCCGTCGCTGGTCCTGACCGTGTCGTAGAAGTCGCCGCCGAGCAGGGCCCGGGAGCGGCCGGGGCGGTAGCGGGCCGCGAAGCGCAGCTCGCTGCCCTGCAGCAGCGGCGTGGGCAGCAGGCCGCGTTCCAGGCGGGCGTTCTCCTGGGCCCGCAGCCGGGACTCGGTGAGCTGCCGGTGGGCGACGTCGGCCCGGCGGCGCTCCAACGCGTAGCGGATGGCCCGGCCGAGGAGGCGGGCGTCCATCTCGTCGCGGAAGAGGTAGTCCTGGGCGCCGATGCGGACCGCTTCGGCGGCGCGTTCGGCGTCGTCCTCGTCGGTGAGGACGAGCACGGCGTGCCGGGGGGCGAGGTCGAGGATCTGGCGGAGCAGTTCGAGGTCACCCAGTGCCAGGTCGACCAGGATGCAGTGCACCTCGTCGGTGAGCAGCCGCTCGACCTCGGTGAGGTTGCGCGCGGTCCGCACCCGGACCCGGCCGCCGTAGGCGTTGATCATCTCGGGCAGCGGCGGGGACCCCGCGGGGTCTGCCTGGATGACGAGCAGGGTCTCGGCCTGGCGCGGCAGCTGCACGGTGGCAGGCGCCGCTCTCGTCTCGTCACCCAGCGGCACGGACATCAACGTTTTCCTCTTCCCTCCCCCCGAGGGCAGTGCGGCACCCTGCACGGCGTGCCGCAGGTGACCCTAACCGGAGGGGAGGCTGCGGGGAATGCTTCGTAAGGAGGAAGCATTGGCATATGCCGTAGTTCACAGGCGGTGAGCAGCACGATCGGCCCCCTGTGGAGCCCGGTGTGCCCGGCCGGCTACCCACCGGCGCCGCCCGCCGCCGCGCCGCCCGTCCTCGTCCACCGCGGGGCGGGGGTCACCGCGGGGCGGGGGTCACCGTCACGCGTCAGGGCGGACGACGCCGAGCACGGGCAGGGCGCCGACGCCCTCGATGCGGACCTGGCGGCCGGTGCGCGGTGCGTGCACCATCGAGCCGTCGCCGACGTAGAGGCCGACGTGGCTGGCGTCGTTCTTGTAGATGATCAGGTCACCGGGTCGCATGTCCTTGAGGTCGACCTTGTGCAGCGACTTCCACTGCTCCTGCGAGGTGCGCGGGATCGTGGTGCCGGCGGCCTCCCAGGCGCGCAGGGTCAGCCCGGAGCAGTCGAAGGTGCGCGGGCCGGTGGCGCCCCAGCGGTAGTCCTTGCCGATCTGGGCGGTGGCGTAGGCGATGGCCTGCTTTCCGGCCGCGGACGCCTTGCCGCTGATCTCGTCGAGCACGCCGCTCTTCAGCCACCGCATCTGACGCTGGTAGGAGGTCTGCTCCTCCAGCTCGCGCAGTCGCGTGCGCTCGCCCGAGGCGAGCTGCGACTCGATCTTGACGGCCTTCGCGAGCCGCTCCTCCACCTTCTTCTTCGCCGCGGCCTGCTTCTTGCGGCTCGCCTCCAGCTTCTTCCACTGGACGTGGGCCTGCCGGGCGTCGGAGGTCAGCGTCCTGCGGGTCGTCCGCAGTTCGCGCAGGAGGCCGTCGGTGGCCCGCTGGCCCTTGTACATCAGGCTGAGCGAGTGCAGGAAGTCCTCCGGGTCCCGCTCCAGTACGAGCTGCCGGCCGGGCGGCAGGCCGCCGCCGCGGTACTGGGCCCGGGCCATGGCCCCGGCCTGGTTGCTGAGGTCGGTCAGCTCGTCCTGGTTGCGGTCGAGCTTGCGGGCGAGGCGGTCGACGGCCTTCTGCTGCCGCTCCACCCGCTGCACGGCGGCGTTGTAGTCGTCGGTGGCGGAGCCGACCTGGTCGTGCAGGTCCTCGATACGGGCCCGCAGCTGTTCGAGCCGGGCGGCGTCGGCGGCGTCCTGCCCGCCCGCCCCGGGGCCGTCGCCTGAGCCGTCACCGGAACCGTTCCCCGTGCCGCCCCCCTCATCGCCCTCCACGTCGCCCCCCGGGCCGAAGGTGCCGGGCGGGAGGGGCAGGGGCGTGTCGGGCAGTGGGCGGTCGGACTGCTGGGGGACGCCCGGCCGGTCGGGGCCGGCGGACTGCTGCGGCGCGGGTTCCGGCGGCGCCGCGTGGGCCGCGTGGACGCCGTGGGCGGGCACCGACAGCAGTCCCACCGCGCAGACCAGTACTGCCCCCTTGCGTATCACCGTGAATACCCCTCCCGTGCGGTGACGTCCCCACGCCTCGTCGACGCTTCCCCCGCGCGGATCGTTCCACGACCCGCCAGAATGCAACAGGGCACCCCCACCGGTGCCGGAGCCGTTCACACACCGCCCGGAGCCGTCCGGGCACTCGCAGCCACCGATTCACGTCTCAGCCGTGGGAGGCCACACATACGACCAATGAGGTTCACCTTGTGTTCACTCTCGACCGTCGGGCACTTCACCTCTTCTGCCTAACTTCGGTCAGGTGAGGTGCGCGTCGCATGGCGCTCGCGAGCCTCGCAGCGCATAGCTGGTCGAAAGAGAACGCCACGTCGTCCGCCGCTCACCGTCAGTAGGACCGGTGGGCAGAGGAAGGAACTGAACCGAAGTGAAGCTTCAGCGCACCAACCGGCTTCGCGCCCTGACCGCCGGTGCTCTCGCGGTCACCGGCGCCCTCGTCCTGTCCGCCTGCGGTTCGGACGACAACGCCGGCGGTGGCGGCGGCCAGCAGACCAGTGCCGCGAGTGACATCGAGTGCGACGGCCAGGGCAACCTGCTGGCGTCCGGTTCCACCGCGCAGAAGAACGCCGTGGACGTGTGGGTCCAGGCCTACCAGGACGCCTGCCCCAACACGAAGATCAACTACAACCCGACCGGTTCCGGTGCGGGCATCCAGGAGTTCCTCCAGGGCAAGACGACCTTCGCCGGCTCCGACTCCGCCCTCAAGGAGGACGAGGTCACCCAGTCCGCGAAGGTCTGCAATGACGGCGGCAAGGCCGTCAACCTGCCGATGGTCGGCGGCCCGGTCGCGGTCGGCTACAACATCTCCGGTGTGGACGACCTGGTCCTGGACGCGTCGACCCTGGCGAAGATCTTCGACTCGAAGATCGGCAAGTGGGACGACCCGGCGATCAAGAAGCTGAACCCGGACGTGGACCTGCCGCCCACCAAGATCCAGGCCTTCCACCGCTCGGACGAGTCGGGCACCACCGACAACTTCACCGACTACCTGGCCACCGCCGCCCCCGACGACTACCCCTACGAGCCCGCCAAGGCATGGGCCGCCAAGGGCGGCCAGTCGGCCAACGGCTCCGCGGGTGTGGCCACGAACGTGCAGCAGACGGACGGCGCCATCGGCTACTTCGAGCTCTCCTACGCCTCCGGCAACGACCTGAAGACGGTCAAGCTGGACACCGGCGCCGGTGAGCCCGTCGAAGCCACCGTGGAGAACTCCACCAACGGCATCGCCGCCGGCAAGATCGTCGGCAAGGACGGCGACCTCGCCATGGAGCTGGACTACTCGACCAAGGAGGAAGGGGCCTACCCGATCATCCTGGTCACCTACGAGATCGTCTGCGACAAGGGCAACAAGCCCGAGAACCTGGACGCGCTCAAGTCCTTCCTCACCTACGCCGCGAGCGAGGACGGCCAGAAGGCCCTCACCGAGATCGACTACGCGCCGGTCCCCGAGGACGTCATCACCCAGGTCCGCGAGGCCGTCACGAACCTCTCCTGACCTGAAGCAGCGCCGGCGGCCCCGCTGAAGGGGCCGCCACCCCGCCGGGGTCCCCACCAGGACCCCGGCAGCACCACGCACAGCCCCGATCCCCTTCCGGTGCACCGCCGCCAGGGCCCGGACCGGCAGCAGCCGGCCCGCACCCCAGACCGGAGAAACCATGGACATAGCTTCGACCACCACGCCTCCACCCAGGACGCCGAGCCAGCCGACCCCCGCCGGCCGGGCGACCCACCGCGGTGACCAGATCTTCCTCGGCCTCTCCAAGGGGTCGGGCATCGCCCTGCTGGTGATCATGGCGGCCATCGCCGCCTTCCTCACCTGGCGCACAGTGATCGCGCTCGCCCAGAACGAGGGCAACTTCCTCACCACCTTCGAGTGGAACGCCAACGCCGACCCGCCGGTCTTCGGTATCGCCGTCCTGGCCTTCGGCACCGTGGTCAGCTCGCTCATCGCCATGGTCATCGCCGTTCCGGTGGCCGTCGGCATCGCGCTGTTCATCTCCCACTACGCGCCGCGCCGGCTCGCCACCCCGCTCGCCTACGTCATCGACCTGCTCGCCGCGGTGCCGAGCATCGTCTACGGCCTGTGGGGCGCCCTGTTCCTCGTGCCGCACCTGACCGGCCTCTACACCTGGCTCGACCAGTTCTTCGGCTGGACGCAGGTCTTCGGTTACGACGGCGGCGCACCGCGCTCCCTGTTCACCGTCGGCATCCTGCTGGCGATCATGATCCTGCCGGTCATCACCAACGTCTCCCGCGAGGTCTTCAAGCAGTCGCCGAAGATGCAGGAGGAGGCCGCGCTCGCGCTGGGCGCCACCCGCTGGGAGGTCATCCGCATGTCGGTGCTGCCCTTCGGGCGGTCCGGCGTGATCAGCGCCTCCATGCTCGGCCTGGGCCGCGCCCTGGGTGAGACGATGGCCGTGGCCACCGTCATCTCGCCGAGCTTCCTCATCAACGCGAGCCTGCTCGACCCGGGCGGCGGCACCTTCGCGCAGAACATCGCCGCCGGCTTCAACGAAGCCGGCGAGTCCGGCCGGGACGCGCTCATCGCGTCCGGCCTCGTCCTGTTCCTCATCACGCTGCTGGTGAACGGCGCGGCCCGCCTGATCATCGCCCGCCGCAAGGAGTACTCGGGGGCCAACGCATGAGCAACGCCGTCCTCAACAAGGACTCCACCGACCCCGGTACACCCGCGGACGCCCTGCACGCCACGCTGCGCCAGCCCCGGCTTCCGCGCTGGTCGCCGGTCGCGATCGCCGCAGGCTCGATCGCCGTAGGCGTCGGCATCGGCGTGCTGGCCGACCTGTCCAGCCGCGTGCAGTGGGGCCTGATCGCCGCCCTCACCTTCGTCGCCGCCACCTTCGTGCTGGGCACCGCGGTCGAGGGCGGGCGGCAGGCCAAGGACCGGCTGGCTACCAGCCTGGTCTGGGTCAGCTTCCTCGCCGCGATCATCCCGCTGGCGTCGCTGCTCTGGGAGACTCTCGCCCGCGGCTCGTCGATGCTGGACATGTACTTCCTGACCCACTCGATGAGCGGGCTGCGGGACCTCCAGCCGGGCGGCGGCGTCTACCACGCACTGCTCGGCACGCTCCAGCAGGTCGGCCTGGCCACCCTGATCGCCGCGCCGATCGGCCTGCTGACCGCCGTCTACCTCGTCGAGTACGGCCGCGGCAAGCTCGCCAAGGCCGTCACCTTCTTCGTCGACGTCATGACCGGCATCCCGTCGATCGTGGCGGGCCTGTTCGTGCTCAGCTTCTGGATCATCCTGCTCGACTTCGGCTACTCCGGCTTCGCCGGCGCGATGGCGCTCGCCATCCTGATGATGCCGATCGTCGTGCGCTCCACCGAGGAGATGCTCAAGCTCGTCCCCAACGAGCTGCGCGAGGCCTCGCTGGCCCTGGGCGTGCCCAAGTGGCGGACCATCCTGAAGGTGGTGCTGCCGACCGCGATCGGCGGCATCACCACCGGCGTGATGCTGGCGGTCGCCCGCATCGCCGGTGAGACGGCGCCCGTGCTGCTGCTGGTGTTCGGCGCCTCGTCGATCAACAACAACCCGTTCCAGGACCCGCAGTCCTCGCTGCCGTACTTCATCTGGCAGCAGTTCAAGGCCGGCAACCAGTACGCCTACGACCGTGCCTGGGCCGCGGCGCTGGTGCTGATCGCCTTCGTGATGATCCTGAACCTCGCCGCCCGCGGCATCGCCCGCTGGAAGGCCCCGAAGACCGGCCGCTGAGGCCACGCAGACGCAAGAAAGAAGTGATCTCCATGGCCAAGCGCATCGACGTCAGCGGTCTGACCGCCTACTACGGCTCCCACAAGGCCATCGAGGACATCTCGATGACCGTCGAACCCCGTTCCGTGACGGCCTTCATCGGCCCGTCCGGCTGCGGCAAGTCCACCTTCCTGCGCACGCTCAACCGCATGCACGAGGTGACCCCCGGCGGCCGGGTCGAGGGCAAGGTGCTGCTGGACGACGAGTCCCTGTACGGGCCCGGCGTCGACCCGGTGGCGGTCCGCCGCACCATCGGCATGGTCTTCCAGCGGCCGAACCCCTTCCCCACCATGTCGATCTTCGACAACGTGGCCGCCGGGCTGCGGCTCAACGCCCGCTACAAGAAGTCCGAGCTGGACACCGTGGTGGAGAAGTCGCTGCGCGGCGCCAACCTGTGGAACGAGGTCAAGGACCGGCTGAACAAGCCCGGCTCCGGCCTCTCCGGCGGCCAGCAGCAGCGCCTGTGCATCGCCCGCGCCATCGCCGTCGAACCGCAGGTGCTGCTGATGGACGAGCCCTGCTCGGCCCTCGACCCGATCTCCACGCTGGCGATCGAGGACCTGATCGGCGAGCTGAAGGAACGGTTCACGATCGTCATCGTGACCCACAACATGCAGCAGGCCGCCCGCGTCTCCGACCGGACGGCGTTCTTCAACCTCGCCGCGATCGGCCAGCCCGGCAAGCTCATCGAGATCGACGAGACCCAGCGCATCTTCTCCAACCCCTCGGTCCAGGCCACCGAGGACTACATCTCCGGCCGCTTCGGCTGAGCCGGCCCGGCGGACGGGCCGACCGTCTCCCCGGTCACCCGCCCGGTCCGCCCCCGCAGCGTCTGCGGTGCTGCATGGCGGTGCCACCGCACGACGAAGGGCCCGCCCCGAAAGGGGCGGGCCCTTACCCGTGCCGCCGGCTTCCGGCCGTTGGCCGGCCGGCCACTCAGCCGAAGGCGAGGTTCACCACCCAGAAACTCAGCGCTGCCACGCTGGCCGCAGCCGGCATGGTGATGAACCAGCCCGCGACGATGTTCTTGGCGACGCCCCAGCGCACCGCCTTGACCCGCCGGGTCGCGCCCACGCCCATGATCGCCGAGGTGATCACGTGCGTGGTGGAGATGGGGGCGTGGAACATGAACGCGGTCGTGTACATCACCGAGGCGGCGGTGGTCTCGGCGGCGAAGCCCTGCGGCGGGTCCAGCTCGATGATGCGGCGGCCCAGCGTGCGCATGATGCGCCAGCCGCCCGCGTAGGTACCGGCTGAGAGCATCAGCGCGCAGGCGATCTTCACCCAGACCGGGATGGCGTCGCCCTCCTCCTCGACCCCGCCGATGACCAGCGCCATCACCACGATGCCCATCGTCTTCTGGGCGTCCTGGAGGCCGTGGCCCAGCGCCATGCCCGCCGCCGAGACCGTCTGCGCGATACGGAAGCCGCGCTGCGCCCGGTGCGGGTTCGACCGGCGGAACAGCCACATGATGCCCGTCATCACCAGGTAGCCCAGCAGCAGGCCGACGATCGGCGAGATGAACATCGGGATGACGATCTTCTGCAGCACCCCACCCCAGTAGACCGTGCTGGAGCCGGCCAGCGCCGCGCCCACCATGCCGCCGAACAGGGCGTGCGAGGAGGACGAGGGCAGGCCGAAGTACCAGGTGATCACGTTCCAGGTGATCGCGCCGACCAACGCGGCGAACAGGATGATCATCCCCTGTCTGCCGGTGGGCGTGGCGATCAGCCCCTCGCTGACCGTCTTGGCGATGCCGCTGCCCATGAACGCGCCGGCCATGTTCATCACCGCGGCCATCACCAGCGCCACCCGCGGGGTCAGCGCCCGGGTCGAGATCGACGTCGCGATGGCGTTCGCCGAGTCGTGGAACCCGTTGGTGTAGGTGAAGAAGAGCGCAACGCCGATGACCACGACGAGTGCAAAGGTGTCCACGTCGGTTCAGGACTCCTTGACCACGATGGTCTCCACCGTGTTGGCGACGTGCTCGAACGCGTCGGCGGCCTCTTCCAGCACGTCCACGATCTGCTTCAGCTTCAGCACCTCGATGGCGTCGAACTTGCCGCTGAAGAGGTGCGCGAGGAGCTTGCGGTGGATCTGGTCCGCCTGGTTCTCCAGGCGGTTCACCTCGATCCAGTACTCGGTGAGGTGGTCCATCGTGCGCAGGTTCGGCATCGCCTCGGCGGTCAGCTCGGCCGCCCGTGCCAGCACCTCGATCTGCTGCTCGACGCCCTTGGGAAGGACGTCCACCTGGTACAGCACGACCAGGTCGACGGCCTCCTCCATGAAGTCCATGATGTCGTCCAGCAATGACGCCAGCCGGTAGATGTCCTCGCGGTCGAACGGCGTGATGAACGAGGAGTTCAGCTGGTGGAAGATGGCGTGGGTCGCGTCGTCCCCCGCGTGCTCCGCTGCGCGCATCCGCTCGGCGATCTCGGCACGTCCGGAGACGTCCGCCCCGAGCAGTTCCATCAGGAGCTTGGAGCCGGTGACGATGTTGTCCGCGGAAGCGGCGAACATGTCGTAGAAGCTCGTCTCCCGCGGGGTCAGACGAAAGCGCACGGGGTTTCCTCGGGGTGCATCGGCGTCAGTCTGGTTGATGCTAAGTGCATCATCCGGCCACAGCGAACCGGCGTCCCCCAGTGTCACCCATGCGACCGCCCCGGTGGCACCGGGGCTGAGGAACACTGCCCAGCACGGGTCAATATTGGGTAACCTATACCGGCTAGGGGTATATCCACCTGACGCTTCACCCTTCGGGAGCCCGCATGCCGACGACCGATCCGGAAGCCCGCCAGCCGACCGACCCGCACATTTCAGCCACCGGGCACCGGGCGCCCCTCGCCGGGCACCGGTCGGACGCCCCCGCCGGCCCGCACGGCTACGCCAAGGAGAAGGACGCGCACCTGAAGCGGCTCCGCCGGATCGAGGGCCAGGTGCGGGGCCTCCAGCGCATGGTGGAGGAGGACGTCTACTGCATCGACGTGCTCACCCAGGTATCCGCCTCGACCAAGGCACTGCAGTCCTTCGCCCTCCAGCTGCTGGAGGAGCACCTGCGGCACTGCGTGGCCGCCGCCGCCACCGAGGGCGGCGAGGAGATCGACGCCAAGGTGGCCGAGGCCACCGCCGCGATCGCCCGCCTGCTGCGCACCTGACCCGCGCCCGCGCGCACGGAGACCTGCCCGCGCGCCCCTCGGCGGGGCCGCGGGCAGCGCCGAACCGGCTCGCGTGCGGCCGGGTCAGCGTTCCGGGGCCCTCGACCCGGACGCGCGCAGCACCTCGTCGATCCGATCGTCGCTCAGCCGTTCGTCCGGCTCAGCCGCCGCCGCGATGATCAGCTCACCGTAGAGCTCGATCTCGGCGAGGGCTTCCCGGTCCTGCACCGCAGGTTCCGCAGGCATCCTCGCCACCTCCTCGCACTCCCATTGCCGTGCCGTCGTCCACGGTCCCCCGCCCCGACCTCCAGGGTAGGGAGGGGGCGCCGCCCGCGCATGGCACATACGGACTATTGGCCCGGGTCGGCGACCGTCCCGGTGTAGATGTCACCCGGCGCCGGGGCCTCCACGTCGACTGCGGTGCCGAAGCCGTGCAGCGCGGTGACCGAGTCCACCTGCACGCCCTCCCCGGCGGCGTTGCTGAACACGAACGCGTGCCGGACCTTGCGAAGGCGCCCCTGCCCGTCGAGAAAGGCGTCGAACGGGACAGCCGTCGTGGAGAACCCCTTCGCGGCGGCTTCGAGCTGCTGCCGCGACCCCTCGGACGCCGTCTCCGCCGCGAGCGTCAGGTCCGAGGTGCCCCGGTAGCGGTGGACCGTCTCCCCGTCGATCTGCGACCGGCCGACGTAGGTCACGCCGCCTGCGCCGCGCAGCAGCTCCGCGGCGCTGATCGGGTCGGTCACGCCGTGCGTGACGAGGTTGCCGTCGGACAGCGTCGTGGTGTCCACCCGCACCCACTTGTCCGCGGGGACCCCGTCACCGCGGTTCTTCATGTAGAGCGTGCCGGGCACGACCACCTCCGTCACCGGGCCGCGGTCCTGGTCGGGCAGCGTCACGGTGATGCGGCCGATGCGCCGGCGGTAGTCGAAGCCGCCCTCGCCGCGAATGGTCAGCACCGTGCCTCCGCTGGCCATCCGCATGGCCGTGCGGGCCCGGGACGTGCCCGCACCGGCCAGCACGTCCGCGACCCGGCGCACGTCCGCCACCGGGTCGATCGGCTGACCCTCGCCCGCGACGGCCCCGCGCCCGGAGCAGCCGGCGAGGCCGGTGGCCGTCAGCGCGACCGCGGCCAGCGCCGCGAGCGCTCCCATCCGCCTTCTCACCGCAGTCGACCCCCGTACCGGACAGTTGCGTGAACCGTCCCGTCTAACGAGTCGGCGGGACGACCGTCACGCCCCGGTACCGTGGAGCGGTGCCCGACCAGGACGACCCGCCGGACCCGAGCGGGCATCTCACGACCACCGAGGAACGCGGCTCCTTCGTGAGCGCGCACTGCTCGTGCGGGTGGCGAGGACCCGCCCGCCGGGCGCGGGAGAGGGCCAGGACGGACGCCCAGGGCCACCGCGCCACCGGCCCGCCGGCCCTGGACGTCCTCTGAGGGTGAGGCCGTTCAGGTCGGCGGCGGCCTTCAGGCGGCGAGGTCGCGGTCGGAGCGGGGGGCGGTGGCCGGCAGGTCCTCCGCGGGCCTGGCCTCCGGGACCTGCACCAGGCGGCCGGCGTGCGGTGAGAGCGCGATCGCCCGGGTGAGCGGCGTCAGCAGCGCCAGGGCGAGCGGGGCGAGCAGCAGCGGGACCGCGGTCCCCAGGGCGAGTCCGCCGATGACGTCGGTGGGGTAGTGCACTCCGGCGTAGACGCGGCCGAAGCCCTGGAACACCGCGAGCAGTACCGCCAGCGTGCCCAGCCGCCGGTTGACCAGGAAGATGCCGACGGCGATGGCCGTCACGAGCGTGGTGTGGTCGCTGACGAACGAGAAGCCGGTCTTGTCGGGCACCAGCACGTTGAGGCCGTCATGGGTGACGAACGGCCTTGGTCGCGCGACGAGTTCACGGATCGGGTAGTTGGCGAGGTAGGCGACGGAGGCCGCCAGCGGCGCCCACAGCAGCCCGGCCACGGCCACGGGGGCGTCCGGCCGCCTGCGGGCCGTCCACCAGGCCCACAGGCCGAGCAGCATGATGCCGAGGATCACGCCGTACTCGCTGCTGAAGCCGAGCGCCGAGTCGACCCATTCGGGTGTGTGGGCGGAGAGCCCGTTCACCCGGTGGAGGAGGTCGACATCGGGGTTCTGCCATCCAGCCATGGTGATGCGGCCCCTTCGTCTGTACGCGCTGCCGACCCCCGTGGAAGCGAATGCCCGTTCTCCGCATGAGAACGTTCCAAGAGTCCCCCGGCGTTCCGCTCGCTACCGAAAGATCACCCCGACGTTATCGAAGAGTGACCGTCTTCGCAGCTCAAGGCCCCCGCCTCACCCAGAGTAGGTGACGACTCACCCAGCGGTCGGCCGGGTGGCCCCGAAGTAGTCGGCGCTGTCGATCGGATCGAAGCGGATGACGGCGCCCGTGTAGGGGGCATCGATCATGTAGCCGCCGCCCACGTAGATACCGACGTGGTGGATGGACCGGGAGTCCTTGAGGTCGTGCGCGAAGAACACCAGGTCACCGGGGAGCAGTTCGCCACGGGAGGGGTGCGGGCCGGTGTTCCACTGGTCGTTCGCCACCCGGGGCAGCGTGATGCCCACCGACTCGTACGCGGCCTTCGTCAGGCCCGAGCAGTCGAACCGCCCGCCCTGCTCGGGTGTGCCGTTGCCACCCCACAGGTAGGGCGTGCCGAGTTTCTCCTGCGCGTAGTGGATCGCCCCCGCGGCCTGCCGGGTCGGTGAGACGCGGCCCTCGGGCGCGGCGAAGCTCTGCTCCATCGTTCGGATGACCTTGACGTAGTTCTGCGTCTCCTTGTACGGCGGCACCCCGCCGTACTTGATGACCGCGTACGCACCGGCGTTGTAGGCGGCGAGCATGTTGGCGGTCGGGTCGCCCGGCACGTCCTTGACGTAGCCGGCCAGCTTGCAGTCGTAGGAGGCGGCGGACGGGATGGCGTCCTCCGGGTCCCACACGTCGGCCTTGCCGTCGCCGTTGGCGTCCATGCCGTGCGCCGCCCACGTGCCGGGGATGAACTGCGCGATGCCCTGCGCCTCCGCGGGCGACTGGGCGTTGGGGTTCCAGCCGCTCTCCTGGTACAACTGCGCCGCCAGCAGCGCGGGGTTGATGGCGTCGCAGAGGCCGCCCCACCTCTGCACCAACGCCTCGTACTGCGCGGGCACCGCGTTCTTGGCGAGGGCTACCGAACGGCCCCCGCCCGCGCCGAGGTTGGCCGCGGCGCTGTAGGTGCCCACCACCAGCAGGCCCATGAAGCACAACACCATCCCGAGGCCGACTCCAACGGCCACCCAAGCCTTCCGCACCCCTCAACCATCGCATCTCGTGGCAGAATCCAAGAAGGCTTGCGCATTATGAGTCGACCCGATCACACACCTGGGGCGGTGGGTTCACATGGTTCTGGCAGCCGGCGAAGGCGACATCACGACCATCATCGGCGGAATCGCGCCTGACTGGGGCCCGTTCGGCACCCTGGGCACCGAAGCACGCGTCATGATCGAGGTGGTGATGGCCGTGGCGATCCTGCTCTGCCTCGGCATCGCGATCTGGGGCGCCGCCAAGCAGCGCATCGGCGCCACGGCCCTGCGCGACACCTTCAGCGCCGAGCAGGGCAAGGGGCTGATCGTGGCCGGCCTGACCGGCGTGTTCATCATCGGCTCCCTGGGGACGCTGTTCACGATCGTCTACGGTATGGCCATCTGAGGGACAACCCTCGCTGGCCCGTCCGACTCCCGGAGCGTCCGTGCACATCGTCAATCCCCAGCTCGACGCGTACCTCCTCGACCACTGCACGCCCGCGGACGACGTGCTGCGCGACCTCGCCGAGGAGACCAGGCGGCTGCTGCCGCAGCACACGTCCATGCAGATCACCCAGGACGAGGGCGCGTTCCTGACCCTGCTCGTGCAGCTCACCGGAGCCGAACTGGCGGTCGAGGTCGGCACGTTCACCGGCTACTCCGCCCTGTGCATCGCCCGCGGCCTGGCCCCCGGCGGACAACTCGTCGCCTGCGACGTCAGCGAGGAGTGGACGGGCATCGCACGGCGCTACTGGGAGCGCGCGGGCGTGGCCGGGTCGATCGACCTGCGCATCGCCCCCGCGCTGGACACCCTGCGCGCGCTGCCGACGGACGAGGTGATCGACTTCGCGTTCGTCGACGCCGACAAGACCGGCTACCCGGACTACTACGAGGAACTGGTCCGCCGCCTGCGGCCGGGCGGCGTCATCGCGCTCGACAACGTGCTCCAGGCCGGCCGGGTCGTCGACCCGGCCGCGACGGACCCGTCGGTCACCGCGATCCGGGCGGTCAACGACACCATCGCCGCCGACCCCCGGGTCACCTCGGTGCTGCTGCCGCTGCGCGACGGCGTCACCGTCGTCCGCAAGCGCTGACCCGGCAGCGGACGTCCCCGGGGCGCCCGCGTCTGGGACCGCGCCCCCGGACCGCGGCCGGGGCCCCTTGCACGGCGGCCGGGGCCGTCTCCCGCCGCCTGCGGGCGGGCCCTACAGTGCCGCCATGAGCAACTGGGACGCGCTGACCTGGATCCGGACCTCGGACGACCCCGCGCAGGAGTGCATCGAAGTCGCCGGCGGCGAGGGCGGCCTGGTGCACCTGCGGCAGACCGACAACCCCGAGCACGTCGTCACCACCACCCGCGCCAAGTGGCGCGCGTTCGTCCTGGGCGTGCGCAACAACGAGTTCGACCACTTCGTCACCGGTGAGGATGTCGAATCCGCCACCGGCGGCGGGGCATGGGCCGCCACCGGCCACGGGGCAGGGGCCGCCTCCGGGGAGCACGGGGAGCACGAGGGGGAGCAGCCGCAGCGGGAGTAGGAGCCGCGGCAGGCCCGGCGGCGTCGCACCGCCGGGCGGCGGGCGTCAGTCCGGACGCTTGCGGAGCCGGCCGCCGTCCTCGTCGTCATCACCACCGGCGTCGCCCTCGCCACCGCCCTGGTCGGCCTCACGGGCGGGTGGCAGCTCACGGGCGGGCGGGAGGACGTGGGGCCCGCCCGCTTCGCGGTCCGTCAGCGCGTCCGCCCAGACCTGCGACAGCGGTTGCGGCCCGACGTACTGCTGGCATCGGCACAGCCCCGGTTCGAAGGCCAGCGGCCGGTGGTCGGCGTCCCAGCCCGTCGGCACCTCCACAAGCGCGTGGCAGGCACCCTGCTTGTCGTGCAGCGCCAGGTGGTGGCCGCACCCGCACACCGGCTCGGGCGGGGCCGGAGGCCGGTTCGCCTCGGCCAGCTCCCGCACGCGGTGCTCCTCGGCCCGGATGAGGGCCATCCGGCGTTCGTGACGGGTCCGCAGCGCCTCGCGCACGTTCTCGACCAGCCAGGCGCCGCCCCCGCACAGCAGGAAGAGCACGCAGACCACGATCCAGAAGCCCATCGCCCGGCACCTCCCCGGCACACCTCGCCCGTGTCCCCTCTCCGAGAATACGGCCCCGAGCCGCCGAACCCGGCAGTTCGGGCGCGCGGACCGGCTCCGGGGGCCGGGTGGCGACGCGGAGAGGGCCGGTTGCCGGGCAGGCAGGGCCGCACGGCCCTCGTGGCCGCGCGCCCGCTCTCCCTACCGTCGAGACATGGCCCCACCGGTTCTTTCGTCCGCGTCCCGCACCCACCACGGGCTGCCCTCGCACGAGGTCGTCCTGCTCCTGGAGACCGACCCGGAACGCGGCCTGCGTGCGGACGAGGCGGCGCGGCGGCTGGAGACCTACGGGCCCAACGTGCTGCCCGCCACAGCGGGCCGCGGGGTCCTGATGCGGGTCCTCCTCCAGTTCCACCACCCGCTGATCTACATCCTGATCGCAGCCGGTGTGATCACGGCCGCGCTGGGCGAGTACGTCGACTCGGCAGTCATCTTCGGCGTCGTGGTGATCAACGCCGTGGTCGGATTCCTCCAGGAGTCGAAAGCCGAGGCGGCGCTCGACAGCCTGCGTTCCATGGGCCGCACCACCGCCCGCGTGGTGCGCGACGGCCGCGAACTCACGCTGGGGTCGGAGCACGTCGTCCCCGGCGACCTGGTGCTGGTCGAGGCGGGCGACAAGATCCCCGCCGACCTGCGCCTGATCAGGCTGTCCGAGCTGCGGGTGGACGAGTCGGCGCTGACCGGGGAGTCCGCTCCCGTCGTCAAGGACGAGACGGCGCTGCCGGACGCGACACCCGTCGCCGACCGGCACAACATGGTCTACTCGGGCACGCTCGTCACCGCCGGAACCGGCGCCGGCACCGTCGTCGCCACCGGCGCGGGCACCGAACTGGGCGAGATCCACCGGCTGGTGGGCGCGGCCCAGACCCTGGCGACCCCGCTCACGCGCAAGCTGACCCGGTTCAGCAAGGTGCTGACGGTGGCGATCCTGGCCCTGGCCGCACTGACCTTCGGCATCGGGATGGCACGCGGACAGGACGCCGTCGAGACGTTCACCGCGGCCATCGCGCTGGCCGTCGCCGCGATCCCCGAGGGCCTGCCGGCGGCCGTCACCATCACGCTGGCGATCGGCGTGGGCCGGATGGCCCGCCGCCGCGCGGTGATCCGGCGCCTGCCGGCGGTGGAGACCCTCGGCAGCACCACGGTCATCTGCTCCGACAAGACCGGCACCCTGACCCGCAACGAGATGACGGTACGGGCGCTGTGGACGCCCGGCCGCACCCTGTCGGTCACCGGTTCCGGCTACGCCCCCGACGGCGAACTCCACGACGTACCGGACGCGTTCACCGCCACCGGCACGGCGGCGCGACCCGCCGCCGCCACCGCTGGCGCTGGTCACGCCGGGGCCGACACGGTCTCTGGAGACGCTGGGGAGACCGGGGACGCCGGGGACGCCGTCACCGCGGACGCCGGGCTGGACTGCCCGGGGCCGCTCGCCGGGGACACGGCGGTGCGCTGGAACCTGGTGGCGGGCGCCTGCTGCAACGACGCGGCGCTGAGCCGGATCGACGGCGAGTGGAGCCTGGCCGGCGACCCCACCGAGGGCGCGATGCTGGTCGCCGCCGCCAAGGCCGGGCTCGGCCGGGAGCGACTGGACGCCGACCTGCCCCGCGTGGCGAGCGTCCCGTTCAGCTCGGAGCGCCAGTACATGGCCACCCTGCACCGCGAGCGTGCGTCCGGCGGGCACGTGGTGCTCGTCAAGGGCGCGGTGGAACGGGTACTGGACCTGTGCTCCGGTCAGTTCGCGGCCGACGGCGGGGTCCGGCCCCTGGACCGCGCGGCGGCGCTGGCCGCCGCCGAGGCGCTGGCGGGCCAGGGGCTGCGCGTCCTGGCCACAGCCGTCCTGCCGCAGGCCGACCCGCGCCGGTTCGACCACGAGGAGCTGCCGGCGACGATGGTCCTCGCCGGCCTCCAGGCGATGCTCGACCCGCCGCGCGACGCAGCCGCCGACGCCGTGCGGGCCTGCCACACCGCCGGTGTCTCGGTGAAGATGATCACGGGAGACCACGCGGCGACCGCCACCGCCATCGCCGAACGCATCGGACTGTTCGACGGCCCGCCCACCGGCACGGGGGGCGGCACCGGCACGGGGGGCGGCACCGGCACGGGGGGCGGCACCGGCAGCGAGGGCTCGCCGGGTGCGGAGGGCAGGGCCGGCAGCGAGGGCGCGCCGGGTGCGGAGGGTCGCGTGCTCACCGGCGCCGAACTCGCGGCGCTGCCCGCCGAGTCCCACCGGGAGGCCGTCACCCGCGCGACCGTCTTCGCCCGCGTCTCCCCCGAGCAGAAGCTGCGGCTCGTCGAGGCCCTCCAGGCAGACGGCCACGTCGTCGCGATGACCGGGGACGGCGTCAACGACGCGCCCGCGCTGCGGCAGGCGGACATCGGTATCGCGATGGGCCACAACGGCACCGAGGTGGCCAAGGACGCGGCCGACATGGTGCTCACCGACGACGACTTCGCCAGCATCGAGGCGGCCGTCGAGGAGGGCCGCGGCGTCTTCGACAACCTGACCAAGTTCATCGTCTGGACCCTGCCGACCAGCATGGGCCAGGGCCTGGTCATCCTGGTCGCCATCCTCTTCGGCACGGTCCTCCCGATCCTGCCCACACAGGTGCTGTGGATCAACATGACGACCGCGGTGGCACTCGGCCTGATGCTCGCGTTCGAGCCGAAGGAGGAGGGCATCATGCGGCGGGCGCCGCGCGACCCCGCCCGTCCGCTGCTCACCGGTGAGGTGCTGCTGCGCATCCTGCTGGTGTCCACCCTGCTCGTCAGCGGCGCGTGGTGGCTGTTCGAACGGCAGCTCGCCGGTGGCGCGGACCTCGCCGAAGCCCGCACGGCGGCCATGAACGTGTTCGTCATCGTCCAGCTCTTCTACCTCTTCAGCTGCCGCTCGCTGACCAGGTCGATGTGGCGGATCGGGGTGTTCAGCAACCGCTGGATCGTCGGCGGAGTGCTCGTGCAACTCGCCGGCCAGCTCGCGATCACCTACCTGCCGGCCATGAACCGGCTGTTCCACACCGCGCCCCTGGACGCCTCCACCTGGCTGTCGATCCTTGCGATCGCCTGCCTGGCGTCACTGGTCGTCGCCGCCGACAAGGCCCTGCGAAACCGGCTGGCCGCCCGCACCGGCTCCGCACGGACGCACCGCCCCACGCACTGAACACCCCACACGCCGAACACGTCGCACACATCGACGCACGTCGCACACGTCGACGCACCGCACACGCTGAACACACCGCTCCGGTGACACCAGCAGGACGAAGGGAGCTGGCAGACATGCCGGCAGCAGTGATCATCATCGCCGCCTGGGTGGCCATCGGCCTGGCCACCGCACTGTGGATGGCCCGGCGCGGCCACCGGGACCCCGGCTGGCTCGCCATGTGCATCCTGTTCGGTCCTGCCATGGCCGTAGCCGCGACCGAACGGGTGCAGCGGCGACCGGAGATGCTCTCCCTCACCCGGACCGGCGAGGGCCGTCCCGGACGCATGCGGGTACTCGTCGGTCTGGACGGGTCCGCGGCCTCGCACTCCGCGCTGGACCTCGCGATCAGCCTGCTCGGCCCGCACGCCGACACCCTGGTCGTCGCGGAGGTCGTCGACTACGACGCGGCGGAGCTGGACGCGAGCGGGCGTCCCGACGGGCGGCTGCGCGTCGCCAAGGCGCAGGAACGGCTCGACGCCGCAGCCGCGCGGCGCGGAGAGTGCGCGATGGACTGCGAGGTGCTGGTCGGACCGCCCGCCGAGACCCTGCGGCGGTTCGCCGAGGAGCAGGACATCGACCTGATAGTGGTGGGCGCGCTGGGGCGCGGGGTTTCCAAGCGCCTGCTGGGCAGCGTCTCCCGCGCTCTGGTGGCGGACGGCGGCGTCCCCGTGCTCGTCGCGGGCAGCCGCACCGCCCAGGACCGCACCCCCGCCGACCAGGGCACCGCCGACCGCAACGCTGCCGGTCGCAACGCTGTCACCCGCGACGCTGCCGCCCACAACGCTGTCGGTCGCTCCCACGGGTGAGGCGTCCGACACCTCGCCCACCCCGGTGGCGGCACCCACCGGCCCCTCACCCGGGCCGCCACCGATCGGTGCGCACCCTCAGCCCGAACGGAACGGGCAACACCATCACGTCCCCGAACGCCCCGGCGTCCCGCTCCCGGTAGGAGCCGCCGCCCGGGTGCGTATACACGGCCCAGCGGCACCGCACCGGATCGACCAGCACCACCGCAGGAACCCCCGCCCCCGCATACCGCCCGAGCGGCGCGGGGGCGTCCGTCACCTGCACCGCGATATCCACATCCTGTGGACGCAGCAGCGTGGACTCCTCCACCAGGAAGCCGCGCGGACACACGGCCAGGTCCGGACTCAGCCAGCCGTCCGCCTCCCCCGCATACTCGGCCATCCGGATGGAGACTCCGTGCAGCGCCACACGGCCCCACGGCAGACTCTCGGCGAACGCGAACTCCAGGTCCCGCAGGATGCCGACGCAGCGACCGGGCCGAGGCCGGGCAAGGCCGGCGATCTCCACCCGCAGCCCGGTCGTGCGGCGCAGCACGTCCACGGCCCGCAGCACTCCGGACCGGTCGAGCCGGACCGTTCGCCGTTCCGGCCACCGGCTCACCGCGAACCACCCACCTGGAACCACAGCGACTTGCCCGGACCGGACGCCTCCCGGCAGACGCCGTGACGCGTGGCGAGACGGGCGATCAGCAGAAGGCCGCGCCCCCGCTCGGCGTCCATGTCCGGCCGGCGCCCGACCGGCAGACCGGGCGCCTCGTCGTGCACGTGCACCTCCAAGCGGTCCGCCGACGGCCACTCGCCGCGCAACGTGACGGCCCGTCCGCAACCGGCGGTGACGCATGCGGTGATCGCGTTGCCCGCCGCCTCCGAGGTGAGCAGTACGGCCAGATCCGTCAGCTCCGGCCGCTTGTGGGCCAGCACGGATGCGCGAACCGTCTCCCGACAGGTGCGCACCCACACCGGGTCGGGCGGGAAACTGAGCACGAATGCCGCCTCCGGGGAAGGCGGGGCAAGCGGAACACGGCACATGGCGGACTCCCTGCGGGGTCGGGGTGGTCGGTCCGGACACGAGGGCGACGGGCTCAGCAGCGGTGGCCATGCCGCCCATCGCCGACACGGCGAGGCGGTGCGCTTCCGTCTTACGCGGACGTCTCCTGGAGGTACGGGAAGGACACTAGAGCCAGAAGGTTTGCCACGTGCAACCAGAAGGCCTCTCATGACTCATAAGAGTGACGACTATGGCGAACCTCGCACACCCATGCCGCCGACTTGCTACCAGAGGGCCATGGGACTTCGCACCAACCCGAGCCAACGGCAGCGCAGGATCGGCTTCGAACTGCGTAAATGCCGAGAGAGAGCCGGACTGCACGCCGAGGAGGCCGGTCGCCACGTCGATCTTGGAGGGCCGCACCTCCGACACATCGAAGGCGGTCGTACGGCCATCCCCGAAGCCAAGATGCTCAAGCTGTTGGACCTCTACGGGTGCACACGTGAAACGTATGTGGATGGGCTACTCGCGATGCACCGGGCAACGGGCAAAGGCTGGTGGCACGAGTTCCGGCATGTAGTCGCAGACCGGGCGCGCGATCTCGCGGAACTCGAATCGATGTCACGAGCGATCCGCGCCTTCGAGCCCCTGCACATTCCCGGCCTGCTGCAGACCCCTGAATACATCGGCGCCCTCATGCATCCCGCGAGCCCAGCCCCGGCGGCCTCCACCCCGTTCCGCCGGTTCCGGACACGGCGGCAGGAACTACTGACCAGCCCGTCGGCACCGAGCTACCACGTGGTCATCCACGAGGCAGCGCTGCACATGCGCTACGTGGAGGAACCCATCCTGCGACGCCAGTTGACGCACCTGATCGAGGTCACCCGCCTGCCGAACATCCGGGTCCAGATCGTTCCGTTCCGGTCGGGCCCCCTTCCTGCCGTGGGTAACCCCTTCACGCTCTTCGGCTCGACTGATCCCGAGTTGCACACGGTGCTCCTGGAACACGACTCTCGCTCGGACTTCCTGTCTGAGACGTCCGACCAGGCTCGATACTCCGCGATGTTCGAGCAGTTGGTCGGCCTCGCCCTGCCCGCCCTCAGCCCTGCAGCTGAACGGCAGTACCCCTCTCAGCGCGATTCGCTTAGCCTTTTGCACCACCTGCTGTACATCCTGTGAGGAAGATGCACATGACCGACAAGCCCGAAGTTGACTGGCAGAAATCGTCGTTCAGCAGCGCGGATGGCAACACCAGCTGCGTTGAGCTGGCCAGAGACTCCGACGGGGAGCTGCACATGCGCGAGAGCGAGCACCCCACCCAGACCCTCCACCCCAGCCAACCAGCCGTCACCACCCTGCTGACCAGCATCAAAGCAGGCGCCCTCGACCACCTCGCCTGAGCCCGCGTACCCCCGGCGCACTGCGGCGAGCATATGGACGAACGGCTACCCAGCCGCGCCACGGGCAGGAGGACGGACGCCGTGACCGGGTAGTCGTCTCACTTTGCTTTCACATCGTCACACTCCGCCCGTGAGACGGGCGTCGGCGTTACCTTCGGTTGAGGGGACAATGGGCAGCGGTGGTTGGCGGCGAAGGGCTGAGGGGGCACGTGCAACATGAGCATCGGCGGCGACGGCTACGGCGACGAGCGTGACTACGCGGACTCCGGTCGCCGCGGCACGCGGACCCGCCTGCCCGAGAGCGAGACCGCAGCCAGACCGCCCGTGGTCCGGCCGGGCAAGACCCTGCTCACCGTCGTCGGCGTGGTCGTCCTGCTGATCGCCGCCCTCGCGTTCGCCACCCGGGGCGGCGGCGGGAACAACGCCGACGGCAAGGCCCCCGACCAGACGCAGCCGACCGCACCCACCGGAGTCGCCCCCGTCGAGGGCGGCACCGGCATCCCCAGCGGCTTCGCCCGCACCGAACAGGGCGCCCAGAGCGCCGCCGCCAACTACGCGGTGGCGCTGGTGTCTGCCGAGATCATCCAGCCCGGCGCCCGCCCCGAGATCGTGCAGAGGGTCTTCGTGCCCGGCAAGGTCGACGACATGCGGGCGAGAATGGACGAAGCGTACTCCGCTGCCTTTCTCGACAAGCTCGGCCTCCGAGAGGACGGAACCGCACCGGCCGGATCTACTTACGTCTCGCGCACCGTTCCGGTCGGGACGAAGGTCGTGTCCTACAGCTCAACCTCCACAGACCTCGAAGTGTGGTGCACGGGTGTCTACGGACTGGCGGGTCAGGAGTCCACCACCCCCGTGACGACCGACTGGTTCACGATGAAGCTGAAACTGGCATGGGCGGACGGGGACTGGAAGGTCGAGAGCTTCGCGCAGGAAGCAGGCCCGGCCCCCGTGAACGGTGACCTGAGGGCATCCAGCGCGGACGACATCGCGGAAGCGGTCGAAGGATTCGGAGGGTTCACCTATGCCCGGTAGCCGACCCCGCGTACTAGGAGTCGCGGCGCTTGCCGCAGCAGGACAGTTCGCCAGTATCGCCGTCGGCACCCGGGCGGTAGCGGCTCCTTCCCCGTTGCCCTCCCCCTCACCCACCACGGACTGCGATCTCATCGTCGGCCCCGCCCGCGAGTACTGCGAAGGCGGCGGGGCTTCCGGGGGCGGGACGGGGGGCGGTGGTACGTCCGAGGCGCTGCAGACGCTCGACCCGCTGTCGTCGCTCGCCAAGGGGTGCGCCGAGGCGGCGGCCTGGATCGTCGGCAAGCTCTCCGAGGCCGTCGCCCAGACCGCCGAGGTCGACTTCACCAACGCCGCGTTCCTCCGCCAGTACGCCGTCGTCTTCGCCGCGTCGACCATCCTCACCCTCGTCCTGTGGCTGCTCGCCGTGGCCAAGCGGGCCGTCCGCGGTGTGCCGTTGACGACCGCGCTGTCGGAGGCGGTCGGCTTCCTGTGGCTCGTGGTGCTGGCGTCGGCCTTCACTCCGCTGATCCTCTACACCCTGGTCTCCGCGACGGACGCCGTCACCGACATCCTCGCCGCCGGCACCGGCTCGCAGACCGACAAGTTCTTCGGCTCGTTCGCCGAGGCGTTGGAGAAGGGCGAGGACATCGGCGGCGGCCCGATCATGCTTATCGTGGTGTCGCTCGTGTCGGTGCTCGCCGCCGGCGTGCTCTGGCTCGAACTGGTCATCCGTGCCGCGCTGCTCTACGTCGGCGCCCTGCTGGGCGTGGTCGTCTACTCCGGCCTGGTCGACAAGAACATGTGGTCGCACGTGCGGCGCTGGGCGGGCATCATGATCGCCGTCATCCTGGTGAAGCCGGTCATCGTCATCGTGCTCGGCCTCGCGGGCGCGCTGGCCACCGACGAGGGGCCGAACGCCTTCTCCGCGATCGTCTCCGGGCTGGCCATCATCCTGCTGGCGATCTTCGCCTCGGCCATGATCTACCGCTTCGTGCCGGGCTTCGGCGACGACATCGTGCGGCACCGCAACGCCACCGCCGACCCCGCCTCGCGCAAGGCGGTGGCCGCCATATCCACTCCCGCCGCGATGCTGCGGCAGGGCATCAACACCCACAGCAGCCGGGGCGGCGGGGACAGCGGCGGCGGCAACTCCGCCCGGCAGCCCAACCCGGTGGCCGGCGGCGTCGCCGCCCACGGCAGCCGGACCGGTACGGCCGCCGGGCCTCCCCCGCAGCGCCAGGCTCCCGGCAGCACGGGCAACCGCACCGGAGGTGACCGCAGGTGACGACACCCACCCACCTGGCGCCACGCCGCACCTACACGATCGGCCGCGCCCGGCCGAACGCCATCGTCGGCAAGAACCGCGAGACCGGCGAGATCGCGCTGATCGTCGTCGGCGCCTTCTTCGGCATGATGAGCGGCCTGCTGGTCCCCATGCTGTCGCTGCGCATCGTGCTGCTCGTCGGTTTTCCCCTGTTGGCCCTCGCAGCCGTCTACGTGCCCTACGACGGCCGCACGTTCTACCGGTGGTTCGAGATCAAGCGCTCCTTCCGCAGACTGCGCCGCAAAGGCGCCACCTACCGTTCCGCCGCGCCCGAGGCCGGAGTCGGCCTGGACGGCCAGGAGGTCGAGATCGGGCCGCCGCCCGGTGTCGGCCGCATCAACTGGATCTCCGCGCCGTTCGGCCCGGACGAGATCGCCGTCCTGCTGCACGCCGACCGCCGCACGGTCACGGCGGCCATCGAGATCGAGGGCCCCGGCGTGGGCCTGCGGGACAGCGAGGACCAGGAAGCCCTAGTCGACCGGTTCGGCACGCTGCTCAAGCACGTGGCCAACGGCGACGGCTACGTGGTGCGGCTCCAGATGCTGGCGCGCACCCTGCCGGCCGACCCGGACGCGCACGCCAAGGACGTCGCCCAGCGCGGCGACGAGCGGGCGGCGACCTGGCTGCGGGACTCCTACGAGCAACTGCAGTCCATGGTGTCCACGTCCAGCGAGCAGCACCGCGCCTACCTGGTCGCGTGCATGCGCTACGGGCGGGAGCTGGCCGCCGAGGCCACCGCGATCGCCCGCGCCAACAAGCGGGCGAAGCTGTCCCGCGACGAGGGCCTGGCGGTCATCATGACGCGCGAGCTGACCGACATCTGCGCGCGGCTGGCCGAGGCGGACATCCGGGTGCGGCAACCCCTGGGCCAGGCCCGGCTGTCGTCGTTGATCCACTCCATGTACGACCCGGACCACCCCATCGACCACATCCAGGCCATGACCCGGCGGAACGCCTGGCCGGCCGAACTGGACGCCACCGAGCCGACGTTCCTCCAGGCCAAGACCCGCGAGTCCAGCACCCGCGAGCCGTGGTGCCACGCGACGGCGTGGGTGAAGGAATGGCCGATGACACCGGTCGGCGTCAACTTCCTCGCGCCGCTGCTCGTCCACACCCCGGACGTCATCCGCACGGTCGCGGTGTGCATGGACCTCGAACCGACGGAGGTCGCCATCGAGCGCATGCTCACGGAGAAGACCAACGACGAGGCCGAGGCAAGCCGCCAGGCGAAGATGAACCGCACGATCGACCCGCGCGACATCGCCGCCCACGGCCGCGTCGACCAGCGCGGCGACGACCTGGCCAGCGGGGCGGCCGGCGTGAACCTGGTCGGTTACCTGACGGTGTCCGCCCGCAACCCCGAGGCGTTGGCCCGCGACAAGCGCACCATCCGGGCGTCGGCGGGCAAGAGCTACCTGAAGCTGGAGTGGTGCGACCGCGAGCACCACCGGGCGTTCGTGAACACCCTCCCCTTCGCCACTGGAATCCGCCGATGAGGAGGCCCTCCCCCCATGGCCGCGTCTGATCCGCTCACCGCCATCACCGACGCCTTCACCGGCTTCCTGTTCGGCAAGACGGAGACCACCCGGCTCCCCGCCCGCACCTCCACCGGGCAGGCGCAGGCCGTGTACCTGCCGACGGCCGCGCCCGGCCTCGGCGACTCCGGCGTCATCATCGGCCGCGAGGTCTACAGCGGCAAGGGCTACATCTACGACCCGTTCCAGCTCTACGGGCAGCAGCTGCCCGCCCCGCACTGGCTGGTGCTGGGCGAGTCCGGCAACGGCAAGTCGGCGCTGGAGAAGACCTACGTGCTGCGTCAGCTCAGGTTCCGCGACCGGCAGGTCGTGGTGCTCGACGCGCAGGGCGAGGACGGCGTCGGCGAGTGGAACCTGATCGCTGAGGAGATGGGCATCACCCCCATCCGCCTCGACCCGTCGGCGGCCCTCAACCAGGGCATCCGGCTCAACCCGCTGGACCCGTCCATCACCACCACCGGCCAGCTCGCGCTGCTGCGCACCATCATCGAGGTCGCGATGGGCCACGGCCTCGACGAGCGGGCCGGCTTCGCGCTGAAGGTCGCGCACTCCTTCGTCAACGCCACCATCGCCGACCGGCAGCCCGTGCTGACGGACATCGTCGAGCACCTGCGCCACCCGCGACCGGAGTCCGCGACGACGATGAACGTGGACCTGGAGGACGTGCGCTCCTGGGGCCTGGACGTGGCGCTGGTCCTGGACCGGCTCGTCGACGGCGACCTGCGCGGCATGTTCGACGGGCCGACGACCGTCGGCATCGACCTGGACGCGCCGCTCATCGTCTTCGACCTGTCCCACATCGACCGCAACTCCATCGCCATGCCGATCCTGATGGCCATCGTCGGTGTCTGGCTGGAGCACACCTGGATCCGGCCGGACCGCAGAAAGCGCATCTTCCTCGTCGAGGAGGCCTGGCACATCATCAACAGCCCCTTCGTCGCCCAGCTGTTCCAGCGGCTGCTGAAGTTCGGACGCCGGCTCGGCCTGTCCTTCGTCGCTGTGGTCCACCACCTGTCGGACGTCGTGGACGGCGCCGCCGCCAAGGAGGCCGCGGCGATCCTCAAGATGGCGTCGACCAGAACGATCTACGCCCAGAAGTCCGACGAGGCCCGAGCCACCGGACAGGTGCTGGGCCTGCCACGCTGGGCCGTGGAGATCATTCCGACGCTGTCCCCGGGCATCGCCGTGTGGGACGTCAACGGCAACGTCCAGGTCGTCAAGCACCTCATCACCGAAACGGAACGCCCGCTGGTCTTCACCGACCGGGCGATGACGGAGTCCTCCCCCCGCCACGGCCCGCCGGAGGCCACCGCGCTGGAGGAGATGGACGAGGCCCTGGAGTCGGAGACGGAGTCCCGCGCCGTCCACTTCGACGAGATGGCCACGGCGGACGAAACGGTGGCCTGACCCATGCCCAGCAACCACCCGCCCGCCGCACCGCCCGACAGACCGGCCCCCCGCAGCGGCGGAGTACCGGACTCGCTGCTGCTCGGCGGCCTCGCGCTGCTGCTGAGCCTGACCGTGCTCACCTGGACGGCCGCGGGAATCGCCGGGCTGCTCGCCCACGGCAGCTGGCCGTCCGGGCTGGGCTTCACCCACACCCCGCTGGCGCTGCGCGCACTGGTCACCGATCCAGGCGACCTGGCCGCCGCCTGGCCGGCCGCCGACGCCGCCACGCTGCCCCGGCCAGGACTGTTCTGGGGCGTGCTCGTCAGCCAGTTCCTGGTCCTCGGCACGCTCACGCTGACCACGGCGATCTCCCTCAGCCGCCGCCGCGCCCTGCGCAGGGCCGCCCGCGACCACCTGCACAAGGCCACGGCAGCCCAGCCCCAGCACGAGATCCCGCTCACCCCCGCGTCACCCCACCCGGCTCCCCCAGCCCACCCGACGCCCCCAGCCCAGCAGTCCGCCACGCACCCACCCGCGGCACAACAACCCCCGACGGAACAACCCGCCGCGCAGGAACCAGCCTCCGATCACCACCCCACCGCAACCCTCCTGACAGGCGCACATCCCCCGGCTCTCATCCCGTCGCCCGGCCTGACCCCGCCGCAGGCAGCCGGCAACGGCCACCCCGGGGCAGGACTGCGACTGAGGCACACAGCCGACCCGGCGGACGCCCTGCGCACCGCCGAGGGACCCGCCCTCGTCGTCACCGCCGACACCGCCCTGTGGCGTGACACCGTCGGCGCCCGCAGCAAGCTGGGCCCCACCCACCTCTACGACCCGGACCACGTCACTGAGGCACCCACGCGCCTGCGCTGGGCTCCGGAAAGCGGCTGCGCCGACATGGCCGTCGCCCGCTCCCGCGCCGCCGCCCTGCTCTCCCCGGTCCGCAGCCCTGCCAAGGCCGACGAGACCGCCCACGCAGCCGCCGAGACCGTTCTCCGCTGCTGCCTGCACGCCGCTGCCGTCAGCGGGCAGCCGTTCCGGCAGGTGCACCGCTGGACCACCGGCACCTCGGTGGGGGAAGCCGTCCGCGTTCTCCGCAAGGACCGCCAGGCCGCCGCCGGCGCGGCCGGCGAACTGGAGGCCATGCTCATCACCCGCCCCGACCGCCACGACCCGGCCTGGGAGCTGATCCGGCGGGCGCTGTCCTCCTTGTCCAGGCTCCACGTGCGCAACGCCTGCACCGCGAGTCGAAATGACACGCTCGCGCAGGAATCTTTCCTGCGCGAGATGGGCACGCTCTACCTCACGGGTGAGTCCCTCGAGGACCCGCGCCGGGAGCCGGGCGCCATGCCGCTCCTGACCGCACTCGCAGTGAACGTGGTCGAGCACGGCCGGCGCATGGCCGAACGGTCATCCTCCGGTCGGCTCGACCCACCACTCACCCTCATTCTCGACAGCCCCGCCACGGTCGCCCCGCTGGCCGGGCTGCCCGCTCTCCTGGCCCGCGGTGAGGAGTACGGAGTGCGCACCTTCGCCTACCTGCGTTCCATGGACCAAGCCCGCGCCTGGTGGCCGGAGTTGGACGACGCTCACAACGGACGCAGCAGCTCCATCAGGTAGGCGTAGCGGTTCGTGTCCAGCGGGTCGGGTTCCCGCTCTGCGGTCCGCCGGAAGCCCCGGCTCAGGTAGAACCGTTCGGCCCGGACGTTGTCCTCGTGAACGTGCAGGACCAGCCGCTTCAGTGAGGTGTGCTGCCAGCACCACTCAGCCGCCGCGTCGAACATCAGCCCCGCCAGCGGGCCCCCGCGGTGCTCGGGACGCACGTAGACCCCGGCCAGCAGCGCCTGCTGCTCCTCCAGCCGCACCCCGACCATGCCGGCCCAGGCCCCTGCCGCCGAAGTGTCCACACCGACGAAAGTCGCCCCCACATCACTGCCCTGCCCCTCACGGGCCCGCTGCTGCCATTCTGCGTCGGAATAGCCGACCGCCGTGACGTAGGGGGTGAAGAAGGCGAGCGGGGCCACCGGGTCAGCCAGTGCCGCCAACCGCAGTTCCCTGAGCTGCCGCCACTCGTGCTCCCCGACCGTCCTGACCTCGTAGCGCATGCCCCTCAGCCTGCCCCGGGTCGACGCCCGGCGGCAATCGAGTTCCGCCTGCACACTCCTTCCGGTGCCGGCTGGAACGCAAAAAGGCCGGGCCCCGGAACGAATTCCCGGGGCCCGGCCGTGAACGCAGGAAAGCCCCGCTGGTTTCCCAGCAGGGCTTTCCTCGCAATAATCGTTCGGCGGCGTCCTACTCTCCCACACGCTCCCGCATGCAGTACCATCGGCGCTGAAAGGCTTAGCTTCCGGGTT
>NZ_JASKMT010000027.1 GCF_030124175.1 Streptomyces sp. 549
CGACCACCCCACGCACCCCTACACGCAGGCACTGCTCTCCGCGGTACCGGTGCCCGACCCGGAACTCAGCAGGCAGCGCGAACGCATCATCCTCACCGGTGACGTGCCCTCACCCGCCGACCCGCCGTCGGGCTGCCGCTTCCGCACCCGCTGCTGGAAGGCGCAGGAGCGCTGCGCCCTGGAGATCCCGCTGCTCGCCGTCCCGGCGGAGTTCCGGTACTTCGAGGGGCCCGCCGCCCACGACTCGGCGTGCTTCTTCGCCGCCGACCGGCCCGAGGTGACACACCCGGGCAGGCCCGCCGACGACGCCGAGGCCGAAGGCCGCCCCCGCACCCCGCCCACCACCGCCGTACCGCCGGCGGCGGAGGAGGAACGGCCGGGCGACGGGCCGGCGGGAGACGTCCCGGCGGGGTGACCGGTCGGGGCGACATGGCCGCCCCGACCGGTGCTACGGCACCCGCACGGCCGTACGTCTCCCATGCTCGGCCGTCCGCATATCGGAGTGACGTCCGCCGTGTTACCTGCCGGTTACCGGGCTCGACGGCCTCACGGCACTCGACGGCCTCGCGGCACTCACCTGACGTCCAGCGCCCGCTTGAGGAAGTCCACCTGGAGCAGGAGCAGGTTCTCCGCCACCTGCTCCTGCGGCGTCATGTGCGTCACGCCCGACAGCGGCAGCACCTCGTGCGGACGGCCGTCCGCCAGCAGCGCGGAGGACAGCCGCAGCGTGTGCGCCGCCACCACGTTGTCGTCCGCCAGGCCGTGGATCACCATCATCGGCCGGTGCGGCTTCGCGGCACCGGACAGCCCCTCGTCCGTCACCAGCGAGTTCGCCGCGTACACCGCGGGCTGCTGCGCGGGGTCGCCCAGGTAGCGCTCGGTGTAGTGGGTGTCGTACAGCCGCCAGTCCGTCACCGGCGCACCGGCCACGGCGGCGTGGAACACGTCCGGGCGGCGCAGCACCGCCAACGCGGCGAGATATCCGCCGTAGCTCCAGCCGCGGATGCCCACCCGGCCGAGGTCCAGGGGGAACCGCCCGGCCAGGCCGTGCAGCGCGTCCACCTGGTCGGCGAGCGTCACCTCCGCCAGGTCGTCCACCACGGCCTTCTCCCAGGCGGGCGAGCCGCCGGGGGTGCCTCGGCCGTCGGCGACGACCACGGCGAAGCCCTGGTCGGCGAACCACTGCGAGGTCAGGTGGGCGTTCTGCGCCGCGACCACCCGCTGGCCGTGCGGGCCGCCGTACGGGTCGAGCAGCACCGGCAGCGGGCCGTCGCCCTCGCGGTGGCCGGAGGGCAGCAGCACCGCCGTCGGGATGCGCCGTTCGCCGGACCGCAGCAGCCGGGGCCGTGCGGTGAGCACCGGCGTCTCGGCGTGGTTGGCCAGCACGGTGACCGCGCCCTGTGCCGGGCCGTGCACCTCGACCCGGGAGCCGTGCCGGTCCAGCGCGGCGGTGCTCAGCACCGTCACCGGCCCGCCGCGCACCGCGGAGGCGTACCCGGCGCTGCCCTCGGCGGGCGCGACCCGCACACAGCCGCCGGACATGCCGGAGCCTCCCGAACCGTCGGACCCGTCGGACCCGTCGGACCCGTCGGACCCGACGGACACTGCCCGGTAGACGGCCACTTCGCCGACCGTGTCACCGGAGGCGCTGAACAGCACGTCCCGCTCGCCGACGTCGAGCACCGCCCGCACGTGCAGGCCCTCCGCGCTGACCCGGCGGTCGCCGACCAGCAGGGCGCGCGAGCCGTCGGCGTCGCTGATCCGCACCAGCTCCCCGGACGGCGTCCAGGCGGGCACGCCGGGGAAGAGGTCGTGCCACACCGGGTCCTTCTCCGAGAACACCTCCGAGGTGGAGCCGGTGGCGGTGTCCACGCTCAGGTACTGCTGGCTGCGCTGGTCGCGGGACTGCGTGAGCAGCAGCGGCGGGCCGCCCGCCGACCAGTGCACCGCCGCCAGGTACGGGTGGGCGGCACGGTCCCAGACCACCTCGGTGCGCGTGCCCCCGTCGGCCGCGAACAGGTGCAGTGTGACGTCGGCGTTGGCGGTGCCGGCCGCCGGGTACGCGACCTCGGCAGCGGGGGCCTGGGGGTTGGCCGGATCGGCGATCCACCACCGCTGCACCGGCGACTCGTCCACCCGGGCGACCAGCAGCTGCGTCCCGTCGGGCGACCACCAGAAGCCGCGCGAGCGCTGCATCTCCTCGGCGGCCACGAACTCCGCCAGCCCGTACGAGACCTGCTTGCCCTCGGGCACGGCCAGGGCCCTGTCCGCGCCGCCGTCCAGCGCGGCGATCCGCAGCGTGCGGTCCGCGACGTAGGCCACGTGCCGGCCGTCCGGAGCCGGGCGCGGGTCCACGGCCGGCGCCGGGACGGGCAGCTCCCGGGCCGTCCCGGCCCGCAGCTCGGCGGCGAACAACCGTCCGGAGAGCGTGAAGACGGCCAGCTCGCACGCCGCGTCGGTGGCATAGCCGACGATGCCCGCACCGCCCTCGCGGCTGCGTTCGCGCCGCGCCCGCTCCTCTGCGGACAGCTGCTCCTCGCCGCCGCCCAGCAGGACGGCCGGGTCGCCGGCGGCATATTCACGGCGGCTTGAGCCGGCGTCCGCAGCGAGGTCGTGCACCCACAGGGACTGCGCGCGGTCGGTGCCGCCGCCGGAACGCAGGAACACCACCCGGCTCCCGTCCGGGGCCACGGTGAACGCCTTCGGCGCGCCGAGAGAGAAGCGCTGGGTGCGGGCGTACTGACGGGGGAAACTCACGGCTTCGGAGGACATGGACCGAGCGTACGGGCGTGCCACCTGCCGCGGGGCCGCACCCGCACGCGGGTACGGCCCGGAGGTGCGCCGGGCGCCGCCGGTGCGGTCCCGCGCACTGGGTAGGTGCTCCCGGCGTGCTCGCGGGGCGCTCGCGGCGGACTCGCCGCCCGAAGTGAGCACCGTCACCGTCACGGGTGAGTGAACCGCTCCCACGTGCGGTGCCTTCGTGCGCCTGACCGATGCCTGGCGACTATGCGCCCCGTCTGCTCCCGTGCACCGAGCCGTGCCGACTCACCGATAGTTATGATCAGTTGCGCACGGTGGATGCGTGGGTATGTAGCCCGTGGCGTTCCCCGTTCCCGCACGTCCTCGTCCGCTCTTCGACGCACGTCCTTGGAGGTGAGCCGCCGTGGCACTCTCGATTTCGGCGGTGGTGCTGCTGGCGATCATCGTCTTCTTGCTCATCAAGAAGTCAGGCCTCAAGGCCATGCACGCGGTGATCTGCGTCCTGTTCGGATTCTTCCTCGCCGGCTCGTCGATGGCACCCACCATCAGCGATCTGACCTCGAGCGTCGCCAACATGGTGGGTGGCCTCAAGTTCTGACCCGAGCGGCGTAGGCTCGCCCCCATGACCGCGCGCCGCCTGCTGTTCGTCCACGCTCACCCCGACGACGAGTCGATCAACAACGGCGTCACCATGGCCAGGTACGTCGCCGAGGGCGCGCAGGTCACCCTGGTGACCTGCACCCGCGGCGAGGAGGGTGAGGTCATCCCGCCGGAGCTGGCCGGGCTGGCCGCGGACCGGGACGACACCCTCGGTCCGTACCGGGTGGGCGAACTGGCCGAGGCGATGCGTCAACTCGGCGTGTCCGACCACCGGTTCCTGGGCGGCGCGGGCCGCTACCGGGACTCCGGCATGATCGGCACGCCGCCCAACCAGCGGCCCGACTGCTTCTGGCGCACACCCGTGGACGACGCCGCCGACCTGCTGGCAGCCGTCATACGGGAGACCCGGCCGCAGGTGCTGGTCACCTACGACCCGGACGGCGGCTACGGCCACCCCGACCACATCCAGGCGCACCGGGTCGCCACGCGTGCCGTCGAACTGGCCGCGCTCGACGGCCACCGGCCCGAACTGGGCGCCCCGCACCGGGTGCGGCGGGTCTACTGGAACTGCGTCGCCCGCTCGCAGATCGGGCCGGACGCCTTCGACGGCAACCCGTTCGCGGCGGCGGCCGGTCCTGACGACGTGCCAGGTGTGGTGGACGACACGCTCGTCGCCGTGCGGATCACCGGCGACGGCGGCCTCTCGGCGGCCAAGTCCGCCGCGATGCGGGCACATGCCACGCAGATCACCGTGAACGGCGGCTTCTTCGCCCTTTCCAACCATCTCGGGCAGCCCCTGCTCGACACCGAGTGCTACCGGCTCGCGGACGGTTCAGTCCCCGCCGGGGCACCGGCCGGTGACCTCTTCGCGGGAGTGGACCTGTGAGCCTCGCACGCCTGGCCGCGCACGCCGGCCTCGTCGTACTCGGAGCCGTCGTCGGCACGGCCGCGCTGCTGGTGCAGGGCGGCTGGCCCCCCGGAGGACTGCTGCTCGCCCTCGCGGCGTCCGTGGGGGTGTTCGCGGGCGGGGCGTTGCTCACCCGAGCCCGCAGCGGCGCGGTCGCCGCCGCTGCCGGGTGGGTGCTCGCGGTGCTCTACCTGGTGCTCTTCCCGCGCCCCGAGGGGGACTTCCTGATCGCGGCCGGGCTGGGCTCGGATATCTTCCTGCTCGTCGGGGTGCTGACCGCTGTGGTCTGCGCCACCCTGGCGCCCCCCGGGCAGCCGCGTTTGGGCCGTCCCCGGGAACCCGCCGGACGTCCCGAGTAAGGTGGTGCGGGCCGGCGAGCCGTACTCGCAGCACCATCGGAACGGATGAGTGCGGCGCATCCAACCGGGAGATCCTGCTTTGAGCCGTGAAACTGACAGTTCGTACCCACCTGGGAACGAGCCGGACGAGCCGAAGACCGAGACGACGCTGACCACCCGGATCCGCATCAACATCCCGGGTTCCCGGCCCATTCCCCCGGTCGTCATGCGCACCCCCGTGAACGAGTCCGACACCGGCAAGCAGCCGGTGCGACAGGACTCCGACGAGGGCGCGTCCGGTGGAGGCGCCGACGGGCAGCCGTCCCGCTCCGAGGAGTCGCCGGAGCCCAGCTCGTGGTTCGCGCCCCGCAAGGCGCCCTCCGAGCAGACGCCGCCGCGCGGCACCGCCACCGGCGGCGCCCAGGCAGTGTCGCGCCGGGACGGCACGCCGCCGGGCGGCACACCCGCCTTCGGCGCGCAAGGTCCGCCGCCCGGCCACCAGGGTCCGCCGCCCGGCCACCAAGGCCCGTCGCCTAGCCACCAGGGTCCGCCGCTCGGTCAGCGGTCGCCGCTGGCCGGTCCGCCGGCGGGTTCCGGCATGCCGCCCGGCTACCCCATGGCCGGCGGGCAGCCCGGCGCCGACCAGGGCGATCTTCCGCTGCTCCCCCCGGAGTTCCAGCTCGGGCCGGACGGCCACCGGCCGCCGCCCGGCCTCACACCGCCGCCCGGCGCGGACCGCGGCCTGTCCGACAGCGATCTCGGCGAGACCGTCGCCGGCGGTATCCCCGTGGTGCCGCCGTCCGGCCACCACGACCAGTTTCCGCTGGACGGCCCCGGTGACGCACCGTCCGAACCGGTCCGCCCCGAGGTCCCCGCCCCCGTCCCGGCGGCGCGTCCGCCCGCCAAGGGCCGCTCCAAGCTGGTGCTGCTGGGCGCCGCGGTGCTCGGTGTGCTCGGCATCGCCTACGGCGTCGGCCTGCTGCTCGACCACGCGGACGTGCCGAAGGGCACCACCGTGCTGGGCGTCGACATCGGCGGCACCACCAAGCAGGAAGCCGTCAGCACGCTCGACGCGCAACTCGGCGAACGCACCACGGCGCCGCTGGTGATCAGCGTGGGCGGCAGCCAGCAGCAGCTGAAGCCCAGCGTCGCCGGCCTGTCGCTGGACACCGAGACGACCGTGCGCGACGCCTCCGGACGCGACTACAACCCGCTGTCGGTGATCGGCTCGCTGTTCGGCGGCAGCCGTGCGGCCGAGCCGGCGTTCACCGTCGACGAGGAGAAGCTCAAGGCCGCGCTCGCCGGACTCGGTGGCGAGGAGGGCGGCGCAGCCAAGGACGGCATGGTGACGTTCAAGGACGGCAAGGCCGTCGCCGTCCCCGGCACCGCACGGGCCGCGGTCGACCCGGAGAAGTCGGCCAGCGCGGTGGAGAGCGCCTACCGGCAGCGGGCGGCGACCGGTCAGAACGACCCCGTCACCCTGCCGGTCGGCAAGCAGGAGCCCAAGGTCACCGAGCAGGAGCTGCAGCGCGCCGTCAAGGAGTTCGGCGAGCCGGCCATGTCGGGACTCGTCACCGTCAGGGCCGGCACCGCCGAGATCAGCTTCAGCCCGGAGCGCTCGCTGCCGCAGTTCCTGTCGATGCGGGCCACGAAGGACGGCAAGCTGGTCGACCACTACGACCTCGCCGCGCTCAAGGAGCTGTACGGCAGCACCTTCGAGGGCATCGAGATCACCCGCGGCAACGGCAGCAAGACGGCCGTCACCCCGCAGGACGTCGCCGGGGCCCTGCGTCCCGCGCTGACCGAGACCGACCCCGCCAAGCGGGTCGGCGTCATCCCGCTCGACCCGCAGTGACGGCCGGGCGCGTGCCGACGGCCTGAAGCCGGTCGCAAGACGACGCGGAGCCCGCTACCGGAAGAACCGGTGGCGGGCCCGCGTCGTTAAGGCCGGGATCGCGTCGTCCAGCTCGGTGCCGCACCGCGCCGGGAGGGCCCGCGCCGCGTAGGGAGGGCCCGTGCCTGGTCAGTTGAGGCGGGCTCTGGCGGCCAGCGCCTCCCGTCGGGCCGCCTCGGCCGCCTCGGGGTCGAGGCGGTCGACGCTCACGGCGAAGCGTTCCAACTCGCGGGCGCCGTCCGCGAAGTCGCCGCGGTCCACGATCAGCCGGGCCCGCTCGTAGCGCAGCCGGGCCGGGCGGTGGGGCAGCAGGAGCAGCAGCTCAACCGCCCACAACTGCACCTGCGTGCACTCCGGCCGGGCCGCCGCCCAGGTGCGGATGTTGTTGAGAACACGCTGCACGATCTCCAGCGGCTCCGCCGGGCGCAGCATCTCCGGCGAGAGCCGGCCGCCGCCGGTCGCCCCGGCGACCAGCGTCTCGGCGTCCTCCCGGCCGAGGACGCGGCCGCCGGCGAACGGGTCGACCAGGACGTGCTCCCCGGCCGGGTCGCCGAAACCGACCACGAAGTGCCCGGGCAGCGCCACGCCGTACACCGGGGCCCCGGCCCGCCGGGCCACCTCCAGCCAGACGACGGACAGCAGGATCGGCAGGCCGCGCCGCCGGTGCAGCACCTCGCCGAGCAGGGAGGACTCCAGCCGCTGGTAGTCGCTGTGACTGCCCTGGAACCCCTCCTGCTCGCCGAGCAGCCGGGCCAGCGCCGACGCCCAGGCTGCGGGCGTGCGGCCTCGGTCGAACGGCAGTCGGCCCGCCAGCCGGTCCAGTTCGATCTGCCCCTCCACGACGGTCCGCTCACCCCGGCCGGGTGACGCCACCTCGCCGACGAGCAGGCAGAGCAGCGCCACGTCCGGCGGGGAGGTGCGGGCCGCCTCGGCGAACCGCTGCTGTGCGGTGCTGTCGTCGTCCATGCCTGCCTCAGAACGTCTTGTGCGGGTGATCGGGCTCCGGGCCGCCGGTGGGCCGCCGGTGGGCCTCCGGGCCCGGCAGGTTCAGCCGCGGGGGGCTCGCCAGTGCTGGTAGGAGTGGTGTGCGGCGAAGCCCAGGCGGTTGTAGAGGGCGTGCGCTCCCTCATTGTCCGCCTCCGCCTGGAGCCAGGCAGCGGAGGCACCCTCGGCGAGAGCCTGCCGGGCCAGTGCGGCCATGACCGCGGTGGCCAGGCCCTCGCGGCGGCGTGCCGGGTCGACCTCCACCGCGGCGAAACCCGCCCAGCGGCCGTCCACCACGCACCTGCCGGTGGCGGCCGGTGCGGTGTCCGGCCCGTCGCCGGGCACGGTGGCGAACCAGACCGACGGGCCGCCGCGCAGCACCCGCCACACGTGCGGCGACGGCTCCGCGATGCCCCGGTACCGCAGCAGCCAGGGCGGCCCCACGTCCCGGCCGCACTCCACCGGCGCGGTGTCCGCCGCCCGGTCGGCCAGCGGGGCCAGGCCGCCGACCAGCACGTCCGCGCTGACCTCCCGCACCCAGCCGCGGGCGGCGAGCGCCGCCGCCAGCTCCTCGTCGGAGTCGGCCGCGCCCGCGCTGAGCTGCGCGTACGCCGGAAGGCCACGGGCCGCGTACCAGGCCGTCACCCGTTCGAGGGCCGCGTCAAGCGGCATGCCGGGGTCACCCAGAGGGAGGAGCGAGTTGGCGCGGCGGGTGAAACCGCCGGAGGCGCGCAGCACCCACTCGCCGAGCGGCTCGCGCTCGGCGGCCGGCCAGCCCCGGTCGGCGACCCGGGTCAGCTCCGCGACCCCGGCGGCCGGCAGGCCGCGGCGCCGGGCGGGCGCCGCGGGCACCACCTTGGCCGCCACCAGCGCGGACTGCTCCAGCGCCACCACCTCGCCGTCGCGCCGGGTGACGCGCAGCACACCACCGGTCCACGATGTGAGAACGCCGAGGGTGTCGGTGAACCGGCCCGATCCGTCGGCCGCCCCGGTCAAACTACGCACCGACACACGTTTCCCCACGTCGTCGGGGGTCACCCGCACCTCAAGACGTCCGCTCATGATGAATTCCACTGCTCTGTCCGACCCTCTTGTTCGTCTCGTGCCCGGGAACGGCGATACTAGGTGCGGGCATCGACGACGCCGCGCTCCCGCGCGATATGAGCCCTACCGAGGAGGAACGACAGCGTGACCTACGTCATCGCGCAGCCTTGTGTCGATCTGAAGGACAAGGCGTGCATCGAGGAGTGCCCCGTCGACTGCATCTACGAGGGCCAGCGGTCCTTGTACATCCACCCGGACGAATGTGTCGACTGCGGGGCCTGTGAGCCGGTCTGCCCGGTGGAGGCGATCTTCTACGAGGACGACACCCCGGAGGAGTGGAAGGACTTCTACAAGGCGAACGTGGAGTTCTTCGACGAGCTGGGCTCGCCCGGTGGTGCCAGCAAGCTCGGCCTGATCGAGCGCGACCACCCGGTGATCGCGGCCCTGCCGCCGCAGGAGCACGACGAGTGAGCTGACCGCTTCCTCCGGATCTCCCGGGGTTTCCTCTCGGAGTTCCTCCCGAAGCGGACCCGGCCGGCGGCGAGCCGGCCGGAGGGGCCCGGGTGCGTGTGCCGCACCGGGCCCCGACGGCTCGCGGCCCGGCGGCCCCTCGGTGGGCCGCCGGGCCGCGGCAGCAGCGCCGCAGCCCGGTCGGCCGGGCAGGTGGCGCCCAGCACAGAAAGCGAGTCACAGCCCGTGCCATCCGTCTCCTCGCGCCTGCCGGAGTTCCCCTGGGACCGGCTGGAGCCGTACAAGTCGACGGCCGCCGCACATCCCGGCGGGATCGTGGACCTCTCCGTCGGTACCCCCGTGGACCCGGTGCCCGACCTGGTGCAGAGGGCGCTGGCCGAGGCCAGCGACCGGCCGGGCTATCCGACGGTCTGGGGCACGCCCCAGCTGCGGGACGCGATCGCCGGCTGGTGCGAGCGCCGCCTGGGCGCGCGCGGCGTCGCGCACTCCAACGTGCTGCCGGTGGTCGGCTCCAAGGAACTTGTCGCCTGGCTGCCCACCCAGCTCGGGCTGGGCCCCGGTGACCGGGTGGCGTTCCCGCGCCTGGCCTACCCCACCTACGAGGTGGGCGCCCGGCTGGCCGGCGCGGAGCCGGTGGTCTACGACGAGCCGACGGAACTCGGCGGCGACGCCCCGGCCCTGTTGTGGCTGAACTCGCCCTCCAACCCCACGGGCAGGGTCCTGGACGCCGCGGAGCTGCGTGAGACGGTCCGCTGGGCCCGCGCCCACGGTGTGCTGCTGTTCAGCGACGAGTGCTACCTGGAACTGGGCTGGGAGACCGAGCCGGTCTCCGTGCTGCGCGAGGACGTGTGCGAGGGCAGCTTCGACGGCATCGTGGCCGTGCACTCGCTGTCCAAGCGCTCCAACCTGGCCGGCTACCGGGCGGCGTTCGCCGCCGGGGACCCGGCGGTGCTGGGCGAGCTGCTGCAGGTGCGCAAGCACAGCGGCATGATGACGCCGGCCCCCGTGCAGGCGGCGACCGTGGCGGCGCTCGGCGACGACCGGCACGTGGCGGAGCAGCGGGAGCGCTACGCCGCCCGCCGCTCCGCGCTGCGGGACGCGCTGCTGGGCCGCGGTTTCCGCATCGAGCACAGCGAGGCGTCGCTCTACCTGTGGGCGACCCGGGACGAGCCCTGCTGGGAGACGGTGAGGGAACTCGCCGAGCGCGGTGTGCTGGTGGCGCCCGGCGACTTCTACGGTCCGGCCGGTGACCGGTTCGTACGGGTCGCCTTCACGGCGACCGACGAGCGGGTCGCCGAAGCCGTCCGCCGCCTGCGCGACTGACCCGCCCGGACGACTGACCCGCCCGCTCGACCGAGGGGCCCGTGCCGACCACCCGAAGTGGTCGGCACGGGCCCCTCGTCCGTGCGTCGGTGGGGTCAGCCGCCCAGCGGGATGCCGCCGATGGAGCCGCCGCCGAAGGAGCCGTTGCCGAGCGGCAGCGCGTCGGTGGGCAGGCCGCTCTCGGTGAGCGCGTCGGTGGGCAGACCGCCCTTGGCGCTCTGCAGCGCCTTGCCCAGCGTGTCGGTGGGGCCCGCGGCGGCCTGGATCGCGGCCTTGCGCACCATCGGGGTGGCGGACCGGCTGAGGGTCCCGGCGACCTGTCCGGCGGCGGGAACGGCCGTCTTCACCGCGTCGCTGCCCGCCTCGCCCGCCAGCGAGGTCACGTTCTGGGTGGCGCCGTCGAGTCCGCTGCTCAGGTTGTCGCTGTCGAGGTTGCTGACCCCGCCCAGGTCCGGGACGGAGGGAAGGTCCACGGCCTGGGCGGACCCGGCGGCAGCACCGACGACGGAGGCCGCGCCTGCGGCCGTCAGCAGTGCGCTCTTGGCGATCCGGCGCGTGAAGGACATGATGCTCCTTTGACGGAGAGAGTATTTCCGGACTCCGGGGCGTGCCCGGTCAGACGCAGTGCCTATCGCCCGGAAAGCCTTCGAGGTTGCGGCCCCGCCAGGTAAAGGATTGGTAATGTGTCGCATCATATGGGTGCCGCGGAGCGCGTGACCGGCATCGCGCGGAGGTGGCCGGAACGCCTGCGAGGCCAAGGGGCGCAAGGCCCGTGCCGACTCGTGAAGCCACAGGTGGAAGCAGGCGAGGCGGCGTCAACACGCCGCCCTGCGACGTTCCCCTTCCGGGGTGTTCCGCCGTACTACTGCGCGAGTGTCATCCGCACTTCCGTGCTCTTTTCCCCGTCGGTCGTGCGCCAGCCGGCGGCGGAATTCCCCGCCTCCCACACGCGGTCGGCAAAAGTGATGCGGGAGATACCGAGTTCCGTCGCGTTGGCCACCGCCCAGTGCGCGAGTTCCCAGCCGCGCCGCTCCGCCTTCGCGCCGCCCTCCCCGTCGGCCGGTACCGGTACCGACACCACCGGCAGCCCCGACACCGGGGCGCTGCGGCCCGCCCCCGACACGCCGTCCGCGGGGAGCACGTCCGCGCCGAACTCCCGGACCAGCTTCCGCCGGACCTCGGCGGAGTCACCCGCCACCGGCTGCGCGTTGCCCGTCGTGCAGTTGAGCGCCGCCGGCTGCCGGCCGACCAGTGCCGAGGTCAGCAGCGCCGCGTTCGCCTCGTGCTTGGCGTACGCCTGCGGGAAGCCGCTGCGCTGCACCTCCTGGGCCGCGACGGTCAGCGGCAGCCGGGTGTAACCCGGCACCTCCACCAGTCCGTCGTAGAACTTCCCGGCCGAGTACACCGGGTCCATGATCTGCTCGACCGTGCCCCACCCCTGCGAGGGCCGCTGCTGGAACAGGCCCACAGAGTCGCGGTCTCCGTAGTCGATGTTGCGCAGGGTCGACTCCTGCACCGCGGTCGCCAGCGCGATCGTCACGGCCCGGTCGGGCAGGCCGCGCGAGGCCGCCACCGCCTCGATCGCCGCGGCGTTGCGGGCCATCTGCGGCTCCAGCTCCCACCGCTGCTCACCGTCGGCACTGCGGACCTCGCACCGGGGCGGGCCGCCCTCGGTGGTCTTGTACTGCACCACCACGTACCCGGCCAGGGCGAGCAGCACGGACCCCGCGGCGACCGCCCGCCACCGGCGCCCGCGCTTCTTCTCCCGCTGCTCGGTCATGGCGTCAGGGTAGCCGGGGGCCGGGAGTTCCGGAGCCGGTGGGAAGCTGCCGCCCTGCCCGGCCCACGGGTAGGGTCGGCCGCATGGCCCCGATCAACCTTGACCTGCAGCAGGACGCCGCGCGGCTCACCGCGCAGCTCGTCGACGCGCCCTCGGTGAGCGGCACCGAGGAACCGCTGGCCGACGCCGTGGAGGCGGCGCTCTCCGCGCTGCCGCACCTGAGCGTGCTGCGGTACGGCAACAACGTGGTGGCGCGCACCGAACTGGGCCGGGCCGAACGAGTCGTGCTGGCCGGCCACATCGACACCGTGCCGATCGCCGGCAACGTGCCGTCCCGCCTCGACGAGGACGGTGTGCTGTGGGGCTGCGGCACCAGCGACATGAAGGCCGGCGTCGCCGTGCAGCTGCGGATCGCGGCCACGGTTCCGGAGCCCAACCGCGACCTCACCTTCGTCTTCTACGACAACGAGGAGGTCGACGCCGACCTCAACGGCCTCGGCAAGGTCGCGGCGGCCCACCCCGACTGGCTGACCGGGGACTTCGCGGTGCTGCTCGAGCCGTCCAGCGGCGAGGTGGAGGGCGGCTGCCAGGGCACGCTGCGGGTCAGGATCCGCCTGGCCGGGCAGCGTTCGCACTCCGCCCGCAGCTGGATGGGCGACAACGCGGTGCACACCGCCGCACCCGTGCTCGCCCGGCTCGCCGAGTACCGCCCGCGCCGGGTCCTCATCGACGGGCTGGAGTACCGGGAGGGGCTGAACGCCGTCGGCATCGAGGGCGGCGTGGCCGGCAACGTCATCCCCGACTCCTGCACGGTGACCGTCAACTACCGCTACGCGCCCGACCTCAGCGAGGACCAGGCGCTGGCCCACGTCCAGGAGGTCTTCGCGGACTGCAAGGTCGCCGAGCTGACCGTGGACGACCACTCGGGGCCCGCCATGCCGGGCCTGAACCACCCGGCTGCGGCGGCCTTCACCGCCGCCGTGGGCGGCACGCCCAAGCCGAAGTTCGGCTGGACGGACGTCTCCCGGTTCAGCGCGCTCGGCGTGCCGGCCGTCAACTACGGACCGGGTGACCCCAACCTCGCCCACAAGGTCGACGAGCGGGTCGACACCGCCCTCGTCCTGCACTGCGAGGAGCGGCTGCGGGCCTGGCTGACCAGCTGACGGCACCCCGGCCAAGGCGATTTCCCCGGGCGTTCTCCGGGGTTCCCCCGGCTTCCCCCGGGTGTTCCCCCGGGCGTTCCGCCGGGCGCCACCTGTGCCTGCGTAGGCTTGCTCGGAGATCACAGCGGAGGGAGCACGACATGCCAAACTCGACGGAAGACCCGGAGCCGAGAGAGCAGCGACTCGGCCCGGTGGTGCGCCGCCGCAACCAGATGCAGCCGGGCACCGCCGACCAGCGCCTGCTGGAGTCCGTCGGGCCTTCCGACTTCGTCCACCAGGACCCCTGGCGGGTGATGCGCATCCAGTCCGAGTTCGTGGAGGGCTTCGGCGCGCTCGCCGAGGTCGGCCCCGGTGTGAGCGTCTTCGGTTCGGCCCGCACCCGGCCCGGCACACCCGAGTACGAGTCCGCGCGGGCCATCGGCCGCGCGCTGTCCGAGGCGGGCTACGCGGTGATCACCGGCGGTGGCCCGGGTGCCATGGAGGCAGCCAACCGCGGTGCCTCGGAGGCGGCCGGCGGCGTCTCCGTCGGCCTGGGCATCGAGCTGCCCTTCGAGCAGGGCCTCAACAAGTACGTGGACCTGGGCGTCAACTTCCGCTACTTCTTCGTGCGCAAGACCTGCTTTGTGAAGTACTCGCAGGGCTTCGTGGTGCTGCCCGGAGGCATGGGCACCTTCGACGAGCTGTTCGAGGCCGTCACCCTGGTCCAGACGCAGAAGGTCACGCGCTTCCCGATCGTGCTCTTCGGCACCTCCTACTGGGAGGGACTGCTGGCCTGGCTGCGCGACACAGTCGCCGCCGAGGGCAAGGTCTCCCCGGGCGACCTGGACCTGCTGCACCTCACCGACGACGTGGACGAGGCGGTCGCGCACGTCACGAAGTGACGCCGGGCCCGTTCCCGGACCTGTCCCAGGCCCCGGGCCCGGGTCAGGCCAGGCCCCGGCGGGCGACCGCCGGGGGCCGGTGGCCGGCGATGGACGCGACCATCTCCAGCACCTGGCGGGTCTCCGCCACCTCGTGCACCCGGTACACCTGCGCGCCCAGCCACGCCGAGACGGCGGTGGCCGCGAGCGTGCCGGTGAGCCGCTCCTTCACCGGGCGGTCCAGCGTCTCGCCGACGAAGTCCTTGTTGGACAGCGACACCAGCACCGGCCAGCCGGACGCGGTCATCTCGCCCAGGCGGCGCGTCGCCTCCAGCGAGTGCCGGGTCGCCTTCCCGAAGTCGTGCCCGGGGTCGATCATGACGCCCTCCCGGGGCACGCCCAGCGCCACCGCCCGCTCGGCGAGGCCGACGGTGGTGCGCAGGATGTCCGCCATCACGTCGTCGTAGGCCACCCGGTGCGGCCGGGTGCGGGGCGGGGCCCCACCGGCGTGCGTGCACACCAGGCCCGTGCGGTGGCGCGCGGCGACCTCGGCCAGACGCGGATCGACGCCGCCCCAGGCGTCGTTGAGCAGGTCGGCGCCGGCCTCGCACACCGCCTCGCCCACCTCGTGCCGCCAGGTGTCCACGCTGATCACGACCTCCGGATGGCGCCGCCTGACCTCGGCGACAAAACCCGCGGTACGGCGGATCTCCTCGTCGGCGCTGACCTCCTCGCCGGGCCCGGCCTTCACCCCGCCGATGTCGATGATCGCGGCACCCTCGGCCACCGCCTGCTCCACCCGCAGCAGGGCCGGCTCGTCGAGAAAGGTCGCCCCCCGGTCGTAGAACGAGTCCGGTGTGCGGTTCACGATCGCCATGATCACGGGTTCGTGTGCGCCGAACTCCCGTCGTCCCAGCCGCAGCATGCGAGGCGTTCCCTTCGGTCTCCGGCCCGCGCCGCGCGGCGTCCGCCGGGCTGCGGCGGGACCTGCGGCGAGGCGCCGCGTGATCGTGCCACGCCGACCCTAACCGCCGCCTCCGCGTGGCACGATCAGGCGGGTGATGACCGTCCGGGCGCTGCCGCATGGCACGATCGGGACACCTCCTACCGTCGCACCCCGAGGTGAACGCCGTGTTCTGGTTCCTGCTGATCGCGATGCTCGCGGTGGTCGGCGCGGTCACGCTGGCCGTCGTCGGCAGCGGTGACGGCTCCGGCCGTGCGGCGGAGGGCGGCCTGCACGACGCCGAGCCGGACCGCGTCACCGACCCGCTGCCCGAGGACCGCCCGGTGGGCCGGGGCGACGTGGACGCGCTGCGGCTGCCGCTGGCGCTGCGCGGCTACCGCATGGCCGAGGTCGACGACGTGCTCGACCGGCTGGGTGCCGAACTCGCCGAGCGGGACGCGCGGATCGCGGAGCTGGAGTCGGCGCTGGCGGGTGCGCAGGCCGCCGCCATGGGACGCGGCGACCTGTTCGACGCCCCCGGCGCCCCCGGCATCGTCGGCGGAAACGGCCGTGACAGAGGGAACGGAGGGAACGGAGGGAACGGGGAGGACGGCCTCGACGGTACGTCGGCCGGTGCTCGGTGAGCGGGCCGCTGGCCGGTCCGGACGGTCTGCCGCGCTGCCCGTGGGCCGTGCTGACGCCGAACGCCCCCGAGTACACCGCCTACCACGACACCGAGTGGGGCCGCCCGGTCCACGGTGACGACGCCTTCTTCGAGCGGCTGAGTCTGGAGGCGTTCCAGTCCGGCCTGTCCTGGCTGACGGTGCTGCGCCGCCGCGAGGGCTTCCGGGCGGCCTTCGCCGGGTTCCGGATCGCCGAGGTCGCCGCCTTCACCGAGGCCGACCGCGAGCGGCTGCTCGCCGACGCGGGCATCGTCCGCAACCGCGCCAAGATCGACGCGGTGCTCGGCAACGCCCGGGTCGCCGCCGGGTGGCCGGCCGGCACGCTGGAGCGGCTGATCCGGTCGTACGCCCCGGTGCCGCCCCCGTCGTCGCCTGCCCTTCCGGCGCCCGCGACGACCGAGGAGGTCCCGGCGGCCACCGAGCAGTCGGCCGCGCTCGCCCGGGAACTCAAGCGCAGCGGGTTCCGCTTCGTCGGCCCGACGACCGCCTACGCGCTGATGCAGGCATGCGGCCTGGTCAACGACCACCTCGCGGGATGCGTCAGCCGGGAGGGGTGACCGGGTGCGGCGCCCGGGCCGCGGTGGCCCGGCGGCTCCCCGCAGGAGACGCCGACCACCGCGAACCCCGCTCGCGCCTTGCGGATCGCGGGGCCCGTCAGCTGCCGGTGAACTTCGGCCGCTCCTTGGCGACGAAGGCCTCCACCGCGATGCGGTGGTCCCGGGAGGCGCCGGCCCGCAGCTGCAGCTCCGACTCCTTGGCGAGCGTGTCGGCGAGCGAGTGCGAGGTGCCGAACGCCATGGCCTCCTTCATCGCGGCGAAGGCCAGCGTCGGCCCGTCCGCGAGGGTGCGGGCCACGGCCCGCGCCTCCTCCGCCAGCCGGTCGGCGGGCACCACGCGGTGGGCGAGGCCGAGTTCGAGGGCCTCCGGCGCCTTCACCGTGCGCGGGAACAGCAGCAGTTCGGTGGCGCGGGCCGGTCCGACCAGGCGGGGCAGCGTCCACGCCATGCCGGAGTCGGTGGAGAGCGCCACTCCGGCGAAGGCGGTGGTGAACGCGGCGGTGTCGGCGATCACCCGGTAGTCGGCGGCGAACGCGAAGCCCGCGCCCGCCCCGGCCGCGACCCCGTTCACCCCCGCCACCACGGGCTTGGGCATCGACGCCAGTGCGAGCGTGATCGGGTTGTAGTGCTCCTCCACGGTGTTCAGGGCGCTGCCGCCGCTGCTGTGCAGGGACTGCACGTGTTCCTTGAGGTCCTGCCCGACGCAGAAGGCCCGGCCGGTGCCGGTCAGCAGCACCGCCCGAACGGCGGAATCACCTGCCGCTTCCTGGAGGGCGTCGCGCAGCGCGTTCTTGGTCGCCTCGTCGAGCGCGTTCATCGCGTCGGCGCGGTTCAGGGTGACGGTCGCCAGACCGTCGGTGAGGTCGTAGAGCACGGTGTCGGCCATGCGCACCAGCATGGCCGACATCGCCGGACGCCGACACAGCGATCGCGCCGCAGTGGTGTGACCTGCGCGACCTGCGTCAACCCCGGCGGCTCCGCGGAGGGTGCGGTATTGCTGCGTGATCGCCGAAATGCGGTGGTTTGCGAGAGAGCGTTACCAAGGCGATCACTCCTGATGTTGGTCATCGGGTCGTGCCATGCGGGATAATGGCTGGGAAGCAATGTGTTCGATGCCGGTGACACCGTGCCTTTCTGGGGCCGCCGGCTGTGATGAGCTGGTTTCAGGAAGGGGAACGAGCATGGCGGCCATGAAGCCGCGAACGGGTGACGGCCCGCTCGAGGTGACCAAGGAGGGGCGGGGCATCATCATGCGCGTTCCGCTCGAAGGTGGCGGGCGGCTCGTTGTCGAGCTGACCCGTGACGAGGCGGTCGCTCTCGGTGAGGAACTGAAGAAGGTCTGCGACTGACAGCGACCTGTCGCGCCGCCGGCGCCGTGAATCTTCGACTGCCCCCGGAGTGCCCGCACTCCGGGGGCAGCGGTGTGTCCGGGTGTGGCGGCGCGTCCGGGGCCGGTGCGCCGTCTGCCCGTCTGCCCGTCTGCTTCGGTCAGTGCCCGCGCTTGACCGCGCAGAGCAGCCCGTCGCCCACGGGCAGCAGGGTGGGCAGCAGCGCCCCGCTGTCGCGGACCGTGCGCAGCAGTTCCCGCAGCCGCAGCACCTCGGCGGGCTGCGCGGAGGAGTCGACGGTGCGGCCGTCGGCGAACACGCCCTCGAAGCAGACCAGTCCGCCGGGCCGCAGCAGGCGCAGTGCCTCGCCGAGGTAGTCCAGGCACTCCATGCGGTCGCCGTCGCAGAAGACGAGGTCGTAGCCGCCGTCGGCCAGCCGCGGCAGCACGTCCAGGGCCCGCCCGGGGATGAACCGGGCCCTGTTGCCGGCGAAGCCCGCCGCTCGAAAGGCCTGGCGGGCGAACTGCTGCCGCTCGGGTTCGAGGTCGACGGTGGTCAGCACCCCGTCGGGCCGCATCCCGAGCAGCAGGTGGATTCCGGAGACGCCCGTCCCGGTGCCGATCTCGGCGACGGCCTTCGCGTCGGTGGCGGCCGCCAGCAGCCGCAGCGCGGCACCCGTCCCGTCCGACACGGCACGCAGTCCGGCCTCCAGGGCTCGGTCGTGCGCCCAGCTCAACGCGGCGTTCGCAGCGCTGTCGGCGCTCTCCACGCCGTACGCGTCGGCGAACGCCCAGCTCGTCTGCCGGTTGCCGGTAATTTCAACTCTCCTGTCCCCGTGGACCACGCAACGGTGACTGTATCCGTTGGGGGTGGGAACCCGCTGATGGGACCGCGCGTTGAAGAGGGCAGGTGAAGGTGGGCCACCAGGGACGCCTGGCGAAGGGGACTCGACCAAATGCTGGTCAAAAATGCTTATCCGGAGCTAACGGGCAAGATGGCTATGGTAGGTGCTCCACTGGACACCACCAGAGCCAACAGGGGAGGTGCGGCCACGGCCGGGGACCGGGGGGTGCTGAGGCGTCTCCGCAGGTCGTCCGTCGGGCCAACATCCGTGACCTACACCGCTGACCGCAGCAACGCCGCCGACTCCTCCTCCGCCGCTGCGCCGAGAACCACGGCGACGTTCACCACCGACGCGGACAGCCAGGCGTGGTCCCCGCCCTCCTGGGCGGAGATCGTCAGCACGCACAGCTCACGGGTCTACCGCCTCGCGTACCGGCTGACGGGCAACCAGCACGACGCCGAGGACCTCACGCAGGAGGTCTTCGTCCGTGTCTTCCGCTCGCTCTCCACGTACACGCCCGGGACCTTCGAGGGCTGGCTGCACCGCATCACCACCAACCTGTTCCTGGACATGGTCCGCCGCAAGCAGCGCATCCGTTTCGACGCGCTCGGCGACGACGCGGCCGAGCGGCTGCCCAGCCGCGAGCCCTCCCCCCAGCAGCACTTCCAGGACACCCACTTCGACGCCGACGTCCAGCAGGCGCTGGACACGCTGGCGCCGGAGTTCCGCGCCGCGGTGGTGCTCTGCGACATCGAGGGCCTGTCCTACGAGGAGATCGCCGCGACGCTCGGCGTGAAGCTCGGCACGGTCCGCAGCCGTATCCACCGGGGGCGTTCACACCTGCGCAAGGCACTCCAGCACCGCTCCCCGGAGCGCCGCGCGGAGCAGCGTGCACTGGCCGAGGCGCCCGTCGTCACCGTGGGCGCCCCGTTGGAGGGAGGCGACAGCGCGTGAGCGGCACCACGGAACCGACCGTGGCCGAGCAGCACCTGGGGGACCGACTCGCCGGTCTGATCGACGGCGAGCTGGGCCACGAGGCGCGCGAGCGGGTGCTCGCGCACCTCGCCACCTGCCACGGCTGCAAGGCGGAGGCCGACGCGCAGCGCCGGGTGAAGAACGTGTTCGCCGCCGCCGCGCCGCCCCCGCCCTCCGACGGCTTCCTCGCCCGTCTGCAAGGCCTGCCGGCAGCCGGCGGCCCCGATGACGGCGGTCCGGGGCACCCGGGTGGGCATCCGGGGGGCCTGCCCCCGCTGGAGCTGACCTACCTGCCGACGGCCGCGCCGGGCGGCGGCATGCACCCGCAGCGCGGGTTCCGTATCCACCGGTCCGTCGAGAACGAGCGTGCCGCCTCCCGGGGGCGCCGCTTCGCGTTCGCCGCGGCCGGCGCCTTCTCGCTGGCCGCCGTCGCCATCGGCGGCGCGCTGGGCACCGCCGCGCCCGGCGGTTCGGCCACGTCGCAGGCCGGCAGCCCGGCCACCACACTGCCGCGCACGCTGCCCGCCGGGCCCGCCGAGCGCGCCGCGGACCGGCGCGGGGACTCCCTGGTCCCGGTGCGCGCCGCGCGCACCAGCATGCCGCCGGCGGCCCCCCGTACCCGACTGCTGCGCAGCCCCGACGGCCTGGCCTTCGGCCCGGTGGCCGCGAGCTTCCGCACGCCGACGCCGTCGGCGGGACTGCTGTCCCCGCCGCCGCTCAGCAGGGCGGCGCACCCGGTCGTCTACGACATGAGACCGACGCCCGAGCCCGCGGCGGCACCCGGGCCGAGCCCGGCCGGGGGCAACAGCCCGCTGCGCGTCTCCCCCTGATCGCGGCGGCCCACTGCGGCGGTCCGCTGCGCGCCGCGCCCGGCACCTGGTTGAATTCAGCAGCGAAGCCGCCCAGTCCCGGGCGCGAGGGCGAGTGTGGGGAAACGCGAAATGGACGACGCTGAGGCCACCGGGATGAAGCCCAAGTGGTGGAGCCGTCCGCACCGGCCCGCCCACGGCGAGCAGCCGCCGGCTGCGGCCCCCGAAGCGGCACGGCCCGTGCCGCTGCACGGCGAGGACCCCTACGGCACGCCGCCCTACGGCGGCCCCGGCCCGTGGGCGCCCGCCCCGCCCGTCCAGCGCCCCGCCGCGGGCAGCACCCCCGCAGGCGGCACGCCCACCGGCGGCGTTCCGGTAGCAGGCGCTTCCGCTGGCGGCGCTCCGGTGGCGGGTGCGGCGCACACGGCGGCCCATGAGTCGTCCAGCGCGCCGCAGCGCCCCGCCGAGCGGCCGCTGTCCCCCGAGCCGGGCCACCCCCAGCAAGGCCCGCAGGGCCCGCCAGGGGCGCCCGCCGACCCCTCCGGTACGGCGGGTGTGCCGGGCGCCGGGGGAACGGCTGCCTGGCACCGCTACGACCCGTGGGCGACCGCGCCCGACCGCGAAGGCGGCGGCGCGCTCCCCACACAGGCCTCCCAGCCCCCTCAGTCCTCGCGGTTCGGCAGCGACGGACGCGGCCGGCGCGGCCCGCTGCTGGCGGGCGCGCTGGCGCTGGCGCTGTTCGCAGGCGGTGTCGGCGGAGTGGTCGGGGCCGCGCTGGAGCGCGGCGGCGGCATCGGGGACCTGGAACTGCCGCAGGCGGCCCCGGACAGCGCCGAACGTCCGGCGGACAGCGTGGCGGGCATCGCCGCGGCGGCGCTGCCCGGCGTGGTGACCCTGCATGTGCGCGGCTCCGGGGAGCAGGGCACCGGCACGGGCTTCGTGCTCGACGAGCGCGGCCACATCCTCACCAACCACCACGTCGTGGCGCCCGCCGGGGAGAGCGGCCGGATACGGGTGACGTTCAGCGGCGGCGAGACGGCCACCGCCCGCATGGTCGGCGGCGACAGCGGCTACGACCTGGCCGTGGTCAAGGTCGACGGGGTCTCAGGGCTGAAGCCGCTGCCGCTGGGCAACTCCGACTCCGTGCAGGTCGGCGACCCGGTCGTGGCGATCGGCGCGCCCTTCGACCTGGCCGGCACGGTCACCTCCGGCATCATCAGCGCCACCGAGCGCCCGATCACCGCGGGCGGACGGCAGGACGGCAGCGACGTCAGCTACGTGGACGCGCTGCAGACCGACGCGCCGATAAACCCCGGCAACTCCGGTGGGCCGCTGATGGACTCCAAGGGGCGTGTCATCGGCGTGAACAGCGCCATCCGCGCCGCCGACCAGGGCATCGGCGCGCCCGGTGAGCGCCAGGGCGGCTCCATCGGCCTGGGCTTCGCCATCCCCGTCAACCAGGCCAAGCGGGTCGCCGAGGAGCTGATCAACACCGGCCGTGCCACCCACCCGGTGATCGGCGTCAGCCTGGACATGTCCTTCGACGGCGACGGCGCCAAGGTCGGAACACCCGACGGCGAGGGCCGCGCGGTGGTGCCCGACGGCCCGGCCGACGAGGCGGGCGTCAAGGAGGGCGACGTCATCACCGCAGTGGACGGCTCGCCGGTACGCACCGGCGAGGAGCTGATAGTGAAGGTGCGCAGCCACCGACCCGGTGACCTGCTGGAGTTGACGGTCGAGCGCGAGGGCGACACGCGGACCTTCGAAGTGACCTTGGGCACGTCGGGCGGCGAGTGACCGTGCGGCCGCCCGAGGTTCGCCCCGCCGACTCCCGCAGGCCGTCCGGGGGCGGGTACCGTGGCGTTCGGAGATCTCACTCCGCAGAGGTCATGGACGAAACGCAGGGAGCCCGCGGTGTTCTTCGACATTGGGTCACTCGAGTTCGTGGTGCTCATCGTCCTGGCCGTGCTCGTCTTCGGCCCGGAGAAGCTGCCCAAGATGATTCAGGACGTGGCCTCCTTCGTCCGGAAGATCCGGCAGTTCTCGGACTCCGCACGGGACGACATCCGCAGTGAACTCGGCCCGGAGTTCAAGGACTTCGAGTTCCAGGACCTGCATCCCAAACGGTTCGCGCAGAAGCACCTGATGGAGAACGACGAGCTGGGCCTCAAGGAGATCCGCAACGGCTTCGACATGCGCAAGGAGCTGGCCGAGGTCTCCGACGCGGTGAACGGCCGCGAGAGCGCCGCCACGGACGCCGCGAGCGGCGCGGCGGAGACCCCGCCCGCCGCCTCGGCCGGCGGCACCGCCGACCGCCTGCGCAAGAAGGACGCGCCCGCCGCGGTGCAGCCGCCCCCCTACGACTCGGACGCCACCTGACACGCCCCTGTGCGCCCCCGGAGCCTCCGGCGGCTCTCCGGGATACTCCGGCCTTCCCGCCCTCGTCGGTGAGGGTGGCTATCCTCCCTGTTGTCCGGGGTCGGGCCGTCCGAGGGGGGCAGGCCGCCCAGCACACAGGGCAACGAGGAGGCTTCGCGCAGATGGAGACGACGAGTCGGGCAGGCGCGCCCGGGCGCGCGGCGGTCCCGCAGCGCACCCGCGGCACGGTGGACGGCTACCTGGCGGCCGGCTTCCCGTGGTACGGCCTCGACGGGGCGTTCACCGGCCCGCGCTGGCTGATGCAGGTCGGTGCGGGCGCCGACGGGACGGTCGAGCACGGTGCCACCGGGCACGGTGAGCCGCCGTCGTTCCGGGCGGACACCGGGCAGGAGAACCAGCGCTTCGCGGTGGTGGTCACCGTCGCCAGCCGGCCCGTGCGGCAGAGCGCGGACGGCGCCGGCCTGCTGGACGCCACCTCGGTGACGTCGGCGGCCTGGCTGGCCGGGTCGGGTCTGCTGTCGTGCACCTGGCCGACGCAGATGGAACGCCACCTGCGGCAGAACTGGCTGGACCAGCAGACCGACATCGCGTGGGACCTGGCGGAGAACCTGGACGGCGAGGGCTGGTCCACGCTGTCCCTGCCCGTCGACGGCGTGCCGGTCGACTTCCGCTACCGCGAGTCGGAGTACGGCTGGGTGCTGGCGGGAGCGGCCGGCGGCGACGTCCACCTGGGCGCCTACGGCCGCGGCATGAGCGCCTACGGCCTCGGCTTCTCCGTCGTCACCGACATCGCCGGATACGAGCACTGACAGGTCCCTGACCCGGCCGCCCCGGGGCGGGGCGGGGCGGCCGGTCAGGGAGTCCGTCAGAACTTGTTGCGCGGCGTGAGCCCCAGGGACATGCCCTGCAGGCCGCGCTGCCGCCCGCCCAGCTTGCCCGCCACCGCGCGGATCGCCGCGCCGGACGGGGACTCGGGGTCGGTCAGCACGACGGGACGGCCGTCGTCGCCGCCCTCCCGCAGCCGCACGTCGATCGGGATCGCGCCGAGCACCGGGACCTGCGTGCCGGTGGTACGGGTCAGGCCGTCGGCGACGCGCTGGCCGCCGCCGGTACCGAACACGTCGATCATCTCGTCGCAGTGCGGGCAGGGCAGCCCGGACATGTTCTCGACCACGCCGACGATCTTCTGGTGCGTCTGGACCGCGATCGAGCCGGCCCGCTCGGCGACCTCCGCGGCGGCCTGCTGCGGTGTGGTGACGACCAGGATCTCCGCGTTGGGGATGAGCTGCGCGACCGAGATGGCGATGTCGCCGGTGCCCGGCGGCAGGTCGAGCAGCAGCACGTCCAGGTCGCCCCAGTAGACGTCGGCGAGGAACTGCTGCAGGGCCCGGTGCAGCATCGGTCCGCGCCACACCACGGGCGCGTTGCCAGGGGTGAACATGCCGATCGAGATGACCTTCACACCGTGCGCCGACGGCGGCATGATCATGTCCTCGACCTGCGTCGGGCGGCCCTCCGCGCCGAGCATGCGCGGCACCGAGTGCCCGTAGATGTCGGCGTCGACCACGCCGACCTTCAACCCGTCGGCGGCCATCGCCGCCGCCAGGTTGACCGTCACCGACGACTTGCCGACGCCGCCCTTGCCGGACGCCACGCAGTACACCCGGGTCAGCGAGCCCGGCTGGGCGAACGGCACCTCCCGCTCGGCCTGGCCGCCGCGCAGCGACGAGGCCAGCTCGCGCCGCTGCTCGTCGCTCATCACGTCCAGCTCGACCTGAACCCCGGTGACGCCGTCGACGGCGGCCACCGCGTCCGTCACCCGCTGGGTGATGGTCTCCCGCATGGGACAGCCGGACACGGTGAGATAGACACCCACGGCGACCGACCCGTCCGCGGCGATCTCCACGGACTTGACCATGCCGAGATCGGTGATGGGGCGGTGGATCTCCGGGTCGTTCACCGTCGCCAGCGCGGTGCGCACTGCTTCCTCGGTGGGTCCGGATCCGTACGTGTCGGTAGCCATGTGTCGATGGTACGGCGAGACGGGGACCACCCATCATGGGCGGTGCCCGCGGAGGGGGTAGGGTGCGGGTGCTCAGGCCTCGACTCAGGAGGAACAGCCGACGTGACAGCACGTGCCCGCACCTGCCGTGCGGCTCTGGTGGCAGCGGTCTGCGCGGGTCTTGCGGCCACGGGTTCGGCCTGTGCCACCGAGGACCCCGACGAGGGCACCAACGGCGTCGGCAAGCTGTCCGCGGCGAAGATCGAGCGGTCCGCGAAGAAGGCCGCCGGCGCGGCCGAGGCGGTACGGCTGTCCGGCAGCATCATCAGCCAGGGCCGCACCTACCGCCTGGACATGAGGCTCAACGACTCCGGGGGAGTGGGCGAGGTCTCCACGAAGGGCGGGTCCCGCTTCGAGCTGCTGCGCGTCGACGAGGACCTCTTCCTGAAAGCCGACGCCGAGTTCTGGGTGCAGCAGGAGAAGGACGGCAAGGACTCCACCGAGGGCGACCGGGAGGCGGCCCGCAAGCTCGACGGCAAGTACGTGAAGGTGCCGCCCGGCGACCCGGCCTACAAGCAGCTCAGCGGCTTCACCGACATCAACGTGATGCTCGACGGACTGCTCGTCCTGGACGGCGCACGGGCCACCGGGGAGCGCGGCGAGGTCGGCGGGGTCAGGACGGTACGGGTCACCGGTGCCGACGGGGAGGGCGGCAAGCTCGACGTGGCGCTCATCGGCACGCCCTACCCGCTGCGGCTGGAGCGCGGCGGCGGCGGGGGAGTGGTGGAGATGGCCGACTGGGACAAGGAGTTCCCGCTGCGGGCCCCGGACAAGAACCAGGTCGTCGACTACGGCCGCCAGATCACCGCCGGCGGCGACTGACCGCTCGGGCGGCTGCCGGCCGGCAGCCCGCCGACGCGGTTCAGCGCCGCTTGCGTCCCCGCAGCAGCAGACGCGGCAGCGCCGCCGGGGCGAGGCGGCTGGTGGTGGCGGGCGTCGGCAGCGGCACGGCGGCGGTGGACGTGGCGGGCATGTCGCCCGGCCGCTGCTCCGCCTCCCCGGCCGGTTCCAGGCGCAGCACCCGGCAGTCGCGCTGCCAGCGGTCGAGCACGGTCTCGAAGTCGGGCGCGTTGAGCCGCTTGCCCTTCAGCTCCTCGGCCGCCGCCTGCCACCGCTCACCGCCCGGGGCGAGTTCCACCACCCGGGCCGGCCAGACGACCAGCCGACCGCCCTTGTCCTTGCTGCGGGCCGTCACCGTGGCGGTGCCGCCGTCGACCAGGCCGAGCCCGGCCAGCGGCTGCTCCTGCGGCCCGGTGACCGCGTCCTCGTCCGCGTCCGCCGCGCCGACCACGCAGACCGCGCCCTCGTGCCACACGTGCCACAGCGGCCGGGCCGGGCCCTGCGGGCCGCGGACCCACACCAGCGCGGACTTCTTCGCCGACTCCTCGATCAGGGCCCGATCGTGCAGTGCCCGTTCGTGCACGGCACTGTCGCTCGGGGCCCGGTCGGACGACGGCTGCTCGGCGGTCTCGGTCATGGGCAGACCCTACCCGCAGGCAGGCCGGCTCAAGGCTCCGTCCCGCAGCATGAAACGTCAGTACCGCGTGACCGGAACGAGCCTTACTCTGGGCGGGCAGGCCGCGTGGTACCGACATCTCCATGCGCCCGGACCTGAGAGGAGCCGTCGTGCCCGCCGCCGAGCAGCGCGTCCCCCGCCCCGAACCGGCCCCCGGCTCCGCCCGGCCCGGCCGGGGCGTCGACCTGTTCCTGCTCACGGTCGCCATCTCCGGCATCTCGCTGTCCGCGCCGCTCATCGCGGCGACCGCCGCCCCCGCGCTGGCCATCGCGTTCTGGCGGAACGCCATGGCGATGGGCGTGCTGACCCCCGTCGCCCTGCTGCGGCACCGGTCGGAGCTGCGCCGCATGAGCCGCCGCACCTGGCTGCTGGCCGGTGCGGCCGGGGCGCTGCTGGCGCTGCACTTCGCGCTGTGGCTGCCCAGCCTGCACATGACGTCGGTGGCGTCCTCCACGGCCCTGGTCACCACCACCCCGATCTGGACCACCGTGCTCCTGCGGATGCGCGGCCACCGGCCCCCGCGGATGGTCTGGGCGGGCATCGGCATCGCCTTCCTCGGCGTCCTGCTGCTGACCGGTGTGGACCTGTCGCTGTCGCCGCGCGCCCTGGCGGGCGACGCACTGGCGCTGGCCGGCGGCATGGCCGCGGCGGGCTACGTGCTGCTCGGTGCCGAGGTCCGCCGCACGGTCTCCACCACGGCCTACACCTTCGTCTGCTACGGCACGACCGCCCTCCTGCTGCTGGTCGCCTGCCTGGTCAGCGGAGCCGACCTGGGCGGCGGGTACAGCGCCGAGACGTGGCTGAAGCTGGCCGTGCTGACGGTTGCCGCCCAGTTGCTCGGCCACTCGCTGCTCAACCGGGTGGTGCGCGGCCTCGGCCCGTCGGTGACCTCCACCGCCATCCTGCTGGAGACACCCGGCGCCGCTCTCATCGCGGCCCTGTGGCTCGGGCAGACGCCGCCGTTGGTGGCCTACCCGGCGCTCGCCGTGATCATGGTCGGCCTGCTGGTGGTGCTGCGCGCCTCCGGCCGCTCGGCCGATCCGCAGCCCGCCGTACCGCTGCCGACGCCCGCCCAGTCCCCCGCCCCGGCCCGCACCGAGCAGTGACCACCGGGCACTGAGGGCATTGAGGTCACTGAGCACCGGGCACCAAGCGCTGCCGGTGATCGCCCCGGAACATCAGCCGCCGTGTCGTGCCTCCCCCTCCAGGTGGGCGCGGAAGGAGCGCGCGGGCCGACCGGTGAGGCGCTGGACGGTGTCGGTGACGCGGTCCTCGGACCCGCCGGCTATGGCACGGTCCAGGTCGGCCAGCATCGCGGAGAAGCCCGCCGGGATCACCGCCGCGAGGCGGTCGCGCATCTGCGCGTGGGACAGACGGCGGTGGACCACGGGCCGACCGGTCACCTCGGTGATGGCCGTGGCGACGTCGTCGTAGCTGAGCGCCTCCGGCCCGGTGAGGACCAGACCGTCGTTGGGGGCGTGCTCGACGGTCAGGCAGTGGACGGCGACGGCGGCGATGTCCTCGGCGGCGACGAACCCGACCCGGCCGCCCCCGGTCGCGCTGCTGATGACGCCGTCCTCGCGGATGCTCACGGCGTGCGTGTGGTCGCCGGTGAAGTTCTGCATGAACCACGAGGGGCGCAGTACCGCCCACTGCTCGAACAGGTCGGGCAGGGCCTGGTGCACCGCGCCCACCGCCGGCCCGCCCTCGGGGATGGCCGAGGAGCTGAGGAGCACCGCGCGCTGCACGCCGGCGGCGCGGGCCTGCCGGAGGAACGGCAGCATGACCGCCGCCGGGTCCAGGTCGCCCGGGGGCGGTATGAGGTAGACGCGGTCGACTCCGTCGAGCGCCGCGGCGTGGGTGGCGGGGGCGTACCAGTCGAAACGGGCCGCCTCCGTGCCGGGGACGGGTGTGGCGTTGCGGCTGGCGGCTCTGACACGGTGGCCGGCGGCCGCCAGCTGCGCGGCGGTGCGGCTGCCGGTGGTGCCGGTCGCGCCGATGACCAGAGTGGTGCCGGTGGTGTTCATCGCATGCTCCCGGTGGAGTCGGTGCCCGGTTCGAGGGCGGCGAGGGGGTTCCAGATGTCGCGGCAGCGGGTGACGCCCCCGTCCCGAACCGTCACGACGGCGACGCAGGTCGTGGCGAAGGGGCGGTGGGCGAGTAGGATGCGGACCCGGGGTCCGGTTTAACAATACGGACCCTGGGTCCGTTTCGCAAATGGAGAAGCAGCATGCCGGAACGCAAGCCCCGCAAGGACGCCGCCCGCAACCGGGAGGCCGTCCTCGTGGCCGCCGACGCCCTCTTCGCCCGCCGCGAGAGCCCCGAAGACGTCACCATGGCCGACATCGCAGCAGCGGCCGGCGTCGGCAAGGGAACCCTCTTCCGCGCCTTCGGTGATCGCCTGGGACTGCTCCGCGCGCTGTACGAGGCGCGGCTCGAACCGGTCAGGGAGGCCGTCGAGGCCGGCCCGCCGCCCCTGGGGCCCACCACCCCGCCGCGGCAGCGGGTGATCGCCCTGCTCGACGCCGTCCTCTGCTTCAAGCTCGACAACCGCCGCCTCGCCCTGGCTCTGGAGGAAGGCGGGAGCGGAAGCCCGTACCAGGCGGAGCACTACGAGCGATGGCACGGACTGCTCCGGGGCGTACTGGACCAGATCCCCGGCATGTCCGACAGCGACTTCACCGCCCACGCCCTGCTCGCCGCCACCCGGGCCGACCTCGTCGAGCACCTGGCCGGTCAGGGGCGTGCGCCGCGCGAGAGAACGCGCGCGCAGTTGGCGGACTTCGCCACCAGGGTCCTGACCGCAGGGCCTTCCGAGGGAAGCACCGCCGAGCGCTGACCGGGACCGGGCGGGCTCCTGACGCGCGGAGCTGCCTGCGGCTCGGGCCGGGCCGCCCGAGACGCTGCCCGGCCCGTGCGGGCCGTCAGAGCCAGCCGTTGCGCTTGAAGCCGCGGTGGATGGCGTAGCAGATGGCCAGGATCGTGCACAGCACGGCCGGGTAGCCGTACTTCCACTCCAGCTCCGGCATGTAGGAGAAGTTCATGCCGTAGATCCCGGCGATCATGGTCGGCACGGCGAAGATCGCCGCCCAGGCGGTGATCTTTCGCATGTCCTCGTTCTGCGCGACCGTCGCCTGCGCCAGGTTCGCCTGGAGGATCGAGTTGAGCAGGTCGTCGAAGGACAGCACCTGCTCGGTGACCCGGGTGAGGTGGTCGGCGACGTCCCGGAAGTAGTTCTGGATGTCCGGGTCGATCACCCGCATCGGACGCTCGCTCAGCAGCTGCATCGGCCGCAGCAGCGGCGACACGGCCCGCTTGAAGCCCAGCACCTCCCGCTTCAGCTGGTAGATGCGCCCCGCGTCGCCGCCGCGCGCCGACCGGCCGCCGGGCGGGGAGAAGACGTCCGTCTCCACCTCGTCGATGTCGTTCTGCACCGCGTCGGCCACCGCCAGGTAACCGTCGACCACCTGGTCGGCGATGGCGTGCAGCACCGCGGACGGGCCCTTGGCCAGCAGCTCCGGGTCGTCCTCCAGGCGGTGCCGAAGCGAGCGCAGCGAGCCCTGCACCCCGTGCCGGACGGTGATGATGTAGTCCCGGCCGGTGAAGCACATCACCTCGCCGGTCTCCACCACCTGGCTGCTGGCGGTCAGCTCCGCGTGCTCCACGTAGTGCAGCGTCTTGATGACGGTGAACACCGAGTCGTCGTAGCGCTCCAGCTTGGGCCGCTGGTGGGCCTGCACCGCGTCCTCCACGGCGAGCGGGTGCAGCCCGAACTCCTGGGCGATGCCGGAGAACTCCTGCTCGGTGGGCTCGTGCAGCCCTATCCAGACGAACTCCTGCCCGTCCCCGGCGCGCACCCGGCGCAGGGCATCGGCCGGGGACAGCGCCTCGCTGCACCGGCGTCCCGCGCGGTAGACCGCGCAGTCCACCACCGCGCTGCGGGCCCCGCCGTCCTCACGCACGCTCTTGTAGGCGCCGGAGCGCTCCCGGCGGCGGACCGGGCGCACCGCGGCGCGCAGGTCACGGATCATCGACATGCTGGGCTCCTTCGCGGACGTTCACGCGGAACGAGCGGCCAGCGGCTGGGGGACCCGAGCGGGGGCGGCCGGGTGCCCGCGGCACACCGCGGGCACAGGGGACGCACACAGAGACGGGTCGGCAGGAAACGCTGCCTGGATTAGGGACCTACGGCAGGACCGCGACACTGGGGGCCGGGCCGGGGGTCTCCAAAGCGGGCACCGATCAGGTAAGCCGCTGCCGGTACGGATGGTGGCTGCTACTGCACGGTCGACTTGGATCCATGCGAGCCCCACCTCCTCCGGCCGATCCCCTGAGGGATGACGTGCACAGGTCTGAACGGACCCGGCAAGAACCGCCACCGTAGCACCGGCGCACTGTCCGGCCTGCGCGGAACGGCCCTCGGCGGGCACTTCTTTGCCCAATCCATACGAGGCATAAACTCGCCGCATGACACGTGTTCTCGAACTGGTCGAAGCCCGGCTGCACTCGGCGCTCGGCGAGCCGGACGCCAGGGCGTCGGTGACGTTCCTCGGCACCGACCGGATCGAGGTGCTGCGCTTCCCCGGCGAGGAACCGTCCGGCCCGCTCGTCCGCTACGCCACGCTCGGCATGTCCGCCGCGCCGATGGCCGACCCGGCGGCCCTGCTCGCCGACCCCGACCGCGGCCCGCGCGCCGAACTGCTGCTGTCGGTGCGGGCGGTGGCCAAGGAGGTCGCCGACACCGACAAGGTGCTCAGGGCGCTCGCGGTGCTCGCCGCCTCCCCGCAGGTCGAGGGGGTGGTGGTGGCCCCCGGCGCGTCCCTCGACCTGGGCGAGCCGCTGTGGCCGGGCGCTCCCTTCCAGTCGGTGCTGGTCGGCGAACCGGGCGGCCTGGTCGCAGACCTGGAACTGGACGAGCCGGCGGACCCGGTCCGCTTCCTCCCGCTGCTGCCCATGACCCCCAACGAGGCGGCCTGGAAACGCGTCCAGGGAGCGCAGGCGCTGGAGGAGCGCTGGCTCGCCCGCGGCACGGACCTGCGCGACCCGCGTCGTGCATCCGTACCCCTGACCGGGTGATCGTCCTTGACTGGGGGGCCGCGGGGTAGGACCGTGGACACCTATGAGGGGCGAACCCAGTTGCCCGAAGTGCGGTGGCCGGGTCAGGGCGCCCGGTCTCTTCGCCGACTCCTGGCAGTGCGACGTGCACGGCACGGTGCACCCGCTGCAGCCGGTGCTCCCGCCGAGCGTCGAGGCGCTCGGTGTGGTCGTCAACCGCACCCATGTCCCCGTCTGGATGCCGTGGCCGCTGCCGGTGGGCTGGCTGTTCACCGGTGTCGCCTGCGCGGGTGACGACCGCAGCGGGGGCCGCGCCACCGCCGTCGCCTGCTCCGGACCGGCTCCGCTCGGCGGACCGGGCGAGCTGCTGCTGATCGCCGAGGAGCTGGGCGTCGGCCTCGGCGCCCGCTACGCGGGCCTGCCCGGGCCCGACCCCGGGCCGCACATGGCGGTCGAGAAGCCGCCGCACGCCAAGGTGCTGGCCGGCGGGCGCCCCACCCCGCTGTGGAACGTGCAGGGCGTGCCGGAGGACCGGGCCGTGTTCGCCGGTGAGGCGTGCGGGCTGTGGCTGTGGGCGGTCGTCTGGCCCGAGCAGTCCGGGCTGCTGATGTACGACGAACTGGTGCTGACCGACCTGCGCGACGCCGGCGCCGAGGTCGACCTGCTGCCCTGCGGCGCGCTGTCCCCCCGCATCCTGGGCTGACGCCCGCGGCCACGGCCGGTCGCCGCCCCTGACCCGGCCCCCGTCCCGGGCAGGGGCCGCCGCAACGGCGTGCTCTACCCTGGGACCTCGTCCCGTCCGTCCCCGTGCCGTGGGAGTCACGCCTGTGCGCATCGACCTGCACACCCACTCCACCGCGTCCGACGGGACCGACACCCCGGCCGAGCTGATCCGCAACGCCGCAGCCGCGGGGCTCGACGTGGTGGCCCTCACCGACCACGACACCGTCGGCGGCCACCGGGAGGCCGCGTCGGCGCTGCCGGCCGGACTGACACTGGTCACCGGAGCCGAACTGTCCTGCCGCCTCGACGGCGTCGGCCTGCACATGCTCGCGTACCTCTTCGACCCGCTGGAGCCGCGCCTGGCCGCGGAGCGCGAACTGGTCCGCGACGACCGGGTGCCCCGGGCCCGCGCGATGGTGGAGAAGCTGCGCGAGCGGGGCGTGCCCGTCACCTGGGAGCGGGTCTGCGAGATCGCCGGCGACGGCGCCATGGGCCGCCCGCACATCGCCACCGCACTCGTCGAGGCGGGCGTCGTGGACACCGTCTCGGAGGCCTTCACCGCCGACTTCATCGGCAACGACGGCCGGGCGTACGTCGACAAGCACGAGCTGGACCCGTTCGACGCGCTGCGCCTGGTCCGCGACGCGGGCGGCGTCACCGTGCTGGCCCACCCGCTGGCGGCCACCCGCGGGCCGTGCCTGTCGGAGAAGTCCGTCGCCGAGCTGGCCGAGGCCGGGCTGGACGGCCTGGAGGCCGACCACATGGACCACGACGAGGCGACCCGGGCCCGGCTGCGCGGCCTCGCCGCCGACCTGTCGCTGCTGGTGACCGGCTCCAGCGACTACCACGGCAGCCGCAAGACCTGCCGACTCGGTGACCACACCACCGCGCCGGACGTGTACGCCGAGATCGCCGCCCGGGCCACGGGAGCGTCGCCGCTCACCGGCTGAACCGCGCGCCCGCGCCCATCGGGCCGGCACGCGCCTCACCCGCCGAACCCGGTGCCGCGGCCCGCAGTACCGGCGGCGGCCCGGGCGCCGCCCGCCCGACCTTCCCCCTTCCGCTCCTCCCGCAAGGCACCACCGTGTTCGACATCGCCGTCTTCGGCTCGCTCTTCCTCACCCTGTTCGTGATCATGGACCCGCCGGGCATCACCCCGATCTTCCTCGGCCTCACCTCGGGCCGGCCGGTCAAGGTGCAGCGCCGCATGGCCTGGCAGGCGGCCCTGGTCGCCTTCGGCGTCATCACGCTGTTCGGCCTCTGCGGCAAGCAGATCCTCGACTACCTGCACGTGTCGATGCCCGCGCTGATGGTCGCCGGCGGGCTGCTCCTGCTGCTGGTGGCGCTCGACCTGCTCACCGGCAAGTCCGACGAGCCCACGCAGACCAAGGAGGTCAACGTGGCGCTGGTCCCGCTGGGCATGCCGCTGCTGGCCGGACCGGGCGCGATCGTCTCCGTCATCCTCGCCGTGCAGCGCGCCGACGGCGTCGGCGGCCAGGTCGCCGTGTGGGCGGCCATCGCCGCGATGCACCTCGTGCTGTGGCTGACGATGCGCTACTCGCTGCTGATCGTCCGGCTCATCAAGGAGGGCGGCGTGGTGCTGGTGACGCGGCTGTCCGGCATGCTGCTGTCCGCCATCGCGGTGCAGCAGATCGCCAACGGCGTCACCCAGTTCATCCAGAACGGCTGACCGCCCGGCGGGCAGGACCGGCACCCGCGGTCCCGCGCGCCGGGGGCAGGACCGGCCGTCAGGACCGGCCGTCGGTCTCGTGCGTCAGGGCCGCGCGTCAGTCTCGTGCGTCAGGGCCGAGCGTGCTCCGGCTGCTCCCGCCAGAACGCGGCGAGTGCGGCGGCCGTCTCGGCCGGGCGTTCCGCGGCGGGGGAGTGCTCGGCACCGGTGATCACCGTGCGGTGCGCGCCCAGCAGCGCGGCCATGGCGTCGAGTTGCTCCACCGGCCAGGCGTAGTCCACCGCCCCCGACAGCACGTGCGTCGGCGGCAGACCGCCGGAGCCGGCCAGCCCGGCAAGCTCGGCGACCCGGTCCGGTTCGGCGAGCAGCTGCGCGGCGGTGGCGAGCAGCTGCGCGGGGACCGTCCGCAGCCAGCGTTCCCGCAGGAACGCGGCCACCTCGGGCGGCGTCTCCGCGTCGGCGGCCTCGGGCGGGTCGAGATCGCGCATCGCCTGCCAGATGTCTTCCATGCCCAGCACCGGCAGGGCGCCCATCAGCAGCTTCAGCCGCTCCTGCTGCCCGGCGGCGATCGCGCCGGGGCCGCTGCTCATCAGGGTCAGCGAGCGGAACGGTGACGTGTCGCGCAGTACCGCCTCACGGCAGAGCAGTCCGCCCAGCGAGTGGCCCAGCAGGTGCACAGGACCGCCGCTGAGCGCCGCCACCTGCGCGTGCACGTCCGCGGCCAGCTCGGCCCGCGTGTAGGCGCTCTCCCGGTCGGGCCCCGGGGTCTCGTACTGGCCGCGGCCGTCCACCGCCACCACCCGGAAGCCGGCCTCCGCGAGCGGTTCCAACACCGCGATGAAGTCCTCCTTGCTCCCGGTGAAACCCGGCACCAGCAGCGCGGTGCCGCGCTCCGGACGGCCGGCGTCGAGGACGGCGAACGGGCCGCGGGCGGTGTCGAGCAGGTGGGACCGCGCACCGGGCGGCAGGGAGAGGGTCGGCGGCTTGCTCATGCCGCCGACGCTACCGGCCCCGGCCTCCGGCACGTCCTCCGACCCGGCCGCCGGGGAGTCACGGGCGCCGGACAGCATGATGCCGGGACCGGCCCCGAGGTGGGGGCCGTCCCGGCATGATGCCGTGGTCGGTGCGGCGCGGGCGCGCGGGCGGGGTCCCGCCCGGGCGGTCCGTCAGGCCTCGGCCGTCGGCGCGGTGGCGCCGCCCTGTGCGGCGGAACTGCGGGTGCGGCGACGGCGGCGCGGCTTGCGTGCCGCGTCCGACTCCGGCGCGGCCTGCCCGGCGTCGTCCACGGCGACGGCAGCCTCACCGGCGGCCTGCGCGGCCACCGGCTGCGCCTCGGCGGGACGGGCGGCGCGTGTGCGGCGACGGCGGCGCGGCGTGGCCGGGCCCTCGGGGCCCTGCCCGCCCTCGGCACTCTCGGCAGCCTCAGCAGCGGCCGGCTGCCCGGCGTCCTGCCCGGCGTCCAGCGGGGTGACCTCGGAGCCGTCCGCGCCCTGCCCGCCGCGGGTGCGGCGGCGCTGGCGCGGCGTGCGGGTACGGGCCGGCGGCTCCTCGGTGGCGGTCTTGCGGCCCCGGCCGCGACCGCCGGGCTCGCCCAGGTCCTCGACCTCCTCGGCGGAAAGCCCTGCGCGGGTGCGGTCGGTGCGCGGCAGCACACCCTTCGTCCCGGCCGGGATGCCCAGCAGCTCGAACAGGTGCGGTGACGTGGAGTACGTCTCCTCCGGCTCGGCCAGGCCCAGCGCGAGCGCCTTGTTGATCAGGGCCCAGCGCGGCATGTCGTCCCAGTCGACGAGGGTGATCGCCGTACCCGAGGCACCCGCACGGCCGGTCCGGCCGATCCGGTGCAGGTACGTCTTCTCGTCCTCGGGCGTCTGGTAGTTGATGACGTGGGTGACGCCCTCGACGTCGATGCCGCGGGCGGCGACGTCGGTGCACACCAGCACGTCGACCTTGCCGTTGCGGAAGGCCCGCAGGGCCTGCTCACGGGCGCCCTGGCCGAGGTCGCCGTGGACCGCGCCGGCGGCGAACCCGCGGCGGGTCAGCTGCTCGGCCACGTCCGCGGCGGTGCGCTTGGTGCGGGTGAAGACCATCGCGAGCCCCCGGCCGTCGGCCTGGAGGATGCGGGACACCAGCTCGGGCTTGTCCATGTTGTGCGCGCGGAACACGTGCTGCTTGGTGTTCGCGACGGTGGCGCCCTCGTCGTCGGGCGAGGTGGCGCGGATGTGCGTGGGCTGCGACATGTAGCGGCGGGCGAGCGAGATGACCTGGCCCGGCATCGTCGCGGAGAACAGCATCGTCTGCCGCTTCTGCGGCAGGTACTGCATGATGCGCTCGACGTCCGGCAGGAAGCCCAGGTCGAGCATCTCGTCGGCCTCGTCCAGGACCAGGGCGCGCACGTGCGACAGGTCGAGCTTGCGCTGACCGGCGAGGTCGAGCAGCCGGCCCGGGGTGCCGACCACGATGTCGACGCCCTTGCGCAGCGCCTCCACCTGCGGCTCGTAGGCCCGGCCGCCGTAGATCGGCAGGACCCGGACGTTGCGGACCTTGCCGGCGGTGAGCAGGTCGTTCGTCACCTGCTGGCACAGCTCGCGGGTGGGGACCACCACGAGGGCCTGCGGTGCCTCGGTGAGCTTCTCGGGCTTGGCCCGGCCCGCTTCGACATCCGAGGGGACGGTCACGACGTTCAGGAGCGGCAGGCCGAAACCGAGCGTCTTGCCGGTGCCGGTCTTGGCCTGGCCGATGACGTCCAGACCCGACAGGGCGACCGGGAGCGTCATCTCCTGGATGGGGAAGGGGTGAACGATGCCGACGGCCTCAAGGGCCTCGGCGGTCTCGGCCAGGATGCCGAGGTCGCGGAAAGTAAGGGTGGTGGACAGGATGCTTGCCTCTTCTGTGTGACGCGGCAGGAGGCGGCGAGGCGGGTCGTACCGCGTCACACACGAAGTCGACGTGCGACGCAGGACCACTAGCTCTCGCTCAAGCGCTCATACCGCGCGAGCGGCCCCTCACCGTGGGGAGGGCGGTCTGGTCGGAGCCGATCGTGCCACCGACCGGGCATCCGCGTTCAAGGACTTCCGAACTCGCTCCCGCGACGACGTCCCAACGAGGTGCTGGAACCTTCTCGGCTCCGGCAACGTGCTGGCTCGCTGCGCCGGGGGCGCGTTCGGACAAGACCTCCGCGTTACGTCGGTCTCCATATCACTGTACCCCGGAACGGCGCAGGTGTACCGGGCACGAGTTCGCCCACCCACCCCCACGGGCCGCTCGGCCTTGCTCCCGCGGGGTTTCCGGGCAGGTGGGGGCGGCTATTGTGCGCAGCATGGAGACGTCTGAGACCCCTGACACCCCGGACCCGCGCGGCGCGTCCGAGCAGACCGGTATCGCCGCCAAGGACTGGGTTGCGGCCTCCGCCGACCCGCAGTACCGGGCCGCGGTGGTGGACCTGCTGGGAGCGCTGGCCTACGGGGAGCTCGCGGCGTTCGAGCGGCTGGCCGAGGACGCCAAGCTCGCTCCGACGCTCGCCGACAAGGGCAAGCTGGCGGCGATGGCCTCCGCCGAGTTCCACCACTTCGACCAGCTGCGGGACCGGCTCACGCAGATCGACGTGGACCCGACGGAGGCCATGACGCCCTTCGTCGCCTCGCTCGACGAGTTCCACCGGCAGACCGCGCCCTCCGACTGGCTGGAGGGGTTGATCAAGGCCTACGTGGGCGACTCCATCGCGTCCGACTTCTACCGGGAGGTCGCCGCGCGGCTCGACTCCGACACCCGGGCGCTGGTGCTGGGGGTACTCGACGACACCGGGCACTCCAGCTTCGCCGTCGAGAAGGTGCGCGCCGCCATCGAGGCGGAGCCCCGGGTCGGCGGGCGGCTCGCCCTGTGGGGCCGGCGGCTGATGGGCGAGGCGCTGTCCCAGGCGCAGCGGGTGGTCGCCGAGCGCGACGCGCTGTCGACGATGCTGGTCGGCGGGGTGGCCGACGGTTTCGACCTGGCGGAGGTGGGCCGGATGTTCTCCCGCATCACCGAGGCGCACACCAAGCGCATGGCGGCTCTGGGCCTGGCAGCCTAAGGGCTGTCCTTGGTCCCGACCTGACCCGCTCCCGCCGCGCGCGGCTTCCCGCCGCACGCCGCCGTCCGTCCCTCAGGGGCCGGGCGGCGGGCGGCGTCAGCGGCCGGCGTGCGCCACCGGGGGCCCGGCGTCGAACAGCAGTGAGATCAGCGCCGCGGCCACCGCGGCGGCGAGCACCAGGGCCACCAGCAGGTTGCCGGGTCCGAGCACGGCCCGGGCGACCAGGCCGCCCAGCGCACCGGCGACCGTGCCCGTCGCCAGGACCAGCGACGAGCGGCCGGTGAATCGATGCGGCAGCAGGCGCAGCGCGGCGCCTGCCACGGCGAGACCGAGGATCATGGAGCTGAGTGCCTCCCCGAGCATGGGGCACCTCCTGGTCGCGGGGCATATGGGACTTCCCCGTACTACCCAGTCGGCCGGGCGCACAAAACGGCGGCCGGGAGGATTCACCTCCCGGCCGCCGTTCGTCGGGGCCGCCCAGCGGCCCTCGCCGCCTCAGCCGACGCCGAAGCCCACCTTGCGCGTCGCGGGCTCGCCGATGTCGATGTAGGCGAGCCGGTCCGTCGGCACCAGGACCTTGCGCCCGTTCTCGTCCTTGAGGGTGAGCAGACCGGACTTGCCGGTCAGCGCCTCGGCCACGGCGCGCTCGATCTCCTCGGCAGACTGCGTGCTCTCCAGCGTGAGCTCGCGGGGCGCGTGCTGCACGCCGATCTTGACCTCCACGGCAATGTCCTTCCGACGGTCACAGGATGCGCGGCCAACCGCGCTGTTCGCACCACACATTAGCCCGCGAAGGGGACGCCGCGGCGTCCCCTTCGCCACGCCGGGAGCGAACACCGTCCCGGCGCCTCGGCGCTCACTCGTGCAGCGGGAACCCGGCGATGCCGCGCCAGGCCAGGGACGCCATCAGCTGCGCCGCCGCGTCCCGGGGGATCGGCTGACCTGACCCGAGCCAGTAGCGGGCGGTGATCTGCGCCATGCCGCACAGGCCCACGGCCAGCAGCATGGACTGCTCCCGCGGCAGGTCGGTGTCCTCGGCGATCACCTCGCACACCGCCTCGGCGCACTCCAGGCTGACCCGGTCGACCCGCTCGCGCACCGCGGGCTCGTTGGTCAGGTCCGACTCGAAGACCAGTCGGAACGCACCGCCCTCGGTCTCCACGAAGCCGAAGTAGGCGTCCATGGTGGCCGCGACCCGGTGCTTGTTGTCGGTGGTGTTGCTCAGCGCGGTGCGCACGGCGAGCAGCAGGGCCTCGCAGTGCTGGTCCAGCAGTGCCATGTACAGGTCCAGCTTGCCGGGGAAGTGCTGGTAGAGCACCGGCTTGCTGACTCCTGCCCGGTCGGCGATGTCGTCCATCGCCGCTGAGTGGTAGCCCTGTGCGACAAAAACCTCCTGCGCGGCCCCGAGCAACTGGTTGCGTCGGGCCCGGCGCGGCAGGCGAGTGCCTCGCGGGCGTGCCTCGGTCTGCTCGATGGCTGTCACGCCGCCTCCCAGGGTCGTGCTTGCGCGATGTGCGCCGCGCTGGCCATCGTACTTTTGGGTAACCGGCCTGTGCGCGCCGTGGCCTGAGATTTTCATTCCTCGGACACCGCGTGCCCGGATTTATCGGTAATCGTCCTCATTGATCTCCACTACCTGGGCCTGTTCGGCGGCGTCCGTTTCGTTCACGGCGTCCGCCGGGTCGATCGGCGGGGTGCCCGTGCTCCGCAGCGGCTGCGGGTCGTCCTCGCCGGGCAGCAGGTCCGCGCGCTGCTCGGCGGCGTCCGCCTCGGGAACCTCGGGGTGGCTCTCGCCGGGCGCGCTCCGCCGGGTGGCGAAGGTCTCGGGCTCGGTCGGGTCGACGGTCATGGCGGTTCCCTTTCTCCGGGGTCTCCTCGGGTTCTGTGTCCGCACCAGGCCGCGCGGTTCTCCGTCCCGCGGTCGGGGCGGGCTGTGACGGCGAACACAGCACGGGTCGGCGTGATCGACCCGTAACATTGCGGCCATGGCTTCCACTGACCAGTCGGGTACCCGCGCCGCTGTCCCGCAAGTCGTGCAGCCGCCGGTCGGGCTCCCGGCCGGCGACGGGGAGGTGCTGCGCACGCTGCCGCTGTCCGGTTCGACGCTCGCCGTGCGCTCCCTCGCCGAGCCGCCCGAGAACCGCGACACGCTGCCGCCCGCGCTCTTCGTGCACGGCCTGGGCGGATCCTCGCAGAACTGGTCGGCGCTGCTCGCGGAGCTGGCCGGGGACGTCGACGGGGAGGCGGTCGACCTGCCGGGCTTCGGCCACTCCGAGCCTCCGGCGGACGGCAACTACTCCGTCACCGGGCACGCCAGAGCCGTGATCCGCTACCTGGACGCCGCCGGCCGCGGCCCGGTGCACCTCTTCGGCAACTCGCTGGGCGGCGCCGTCACCACCCGCGTCGCGGCGGTCCGCCCCGACCTGGTGCGCAGCCTGACCCTGGTCTCCCCGGCCCTGCCCGAGCTGCGGCCGCAGCGCTCGGCGGTGCCCACCGCGCTGCTGGCGATGCCCGGCGCCGCCCGCGCCTACGCCCGGCTCACCCGCGGGTGGGACGCCGAGCGGCGCACCCGCGAGGTGATGAGGCTCTGCTACGGCGACCCCGGGCGGGTCGAGCCCGCCGGCTTCGAGCGGGCCGTGGCCGAGTACGAGCGGCGACTGGAACTCCCTTATTTCTGGGAGGTACTGACGCGTTCGGCACGCGGAGTGGTGGATGCCTATACGCTGGGCGGCCAGCACTCCCTGTGGCGGCAGGCCGAGCGGGTCCTCGCCCCGACGCTCCTGGTCTACGGCGGGCGGGACCGGCTGGTGTCGGTCCGCATGGCGGGCCGGGCGAGCAGGGCCTACCGCGACTCGCGGCTGGTGATCCTGCCGGACGCCGGGCACGTCGCCATGATGGAGTACCCGGAGACGGTGGCGGGAGCCTTCCGTGACCTGCTCGCAGCAGCCGACACGGTCAGGAGTTGAGGCGACGCGTGGGACGTCACAGCCGCCCCCGTCGGGCATCGTCCGAGGACACCGCCGGAATACCCCTGCCCCCGACGGGTGACCGCCCTGCCCCCCGTCCGCTGACCCCGCCGCAGGCCCCGCGCCCCCAGCGGCAGGAACCCGGCGGCGACGCGCACGTGCGCGGCGGCCACCCCCAGCATCCCGAGCACGGCAGCGGCCCCTACGGCCGCGGCCCGGGCGGGCCCGCCCGCCGCCCGCCGCCCGGCGGCATCCCGGCGCAGCGTGCGCCAGGCCCGCGCCAGGACTACGTTGACGCCTTCGCCTTCGCCTCCGACGCGCAACGCGCCGGCGCGGACACTGCGGCACCCCCGCACTCCGGCCCAGCGCCTGGTCGGGGCCGGGCCGCGCCCGGCGCCCCGGGCTCTCCCGACGCCTCGGCCCCGCTCGACGACGACTGCCCGGACGGCCCCTGGGGTGAGGCCCCGGAGGACGAGGAGCCTCCCGCAGCCCGGCACGGCCGCACCCTCACCGGGGTGGCCGCCGCCGCGGTCACCACCGTGCTCGCGGTGCTCGTCGCCGGCCAGGTGGCCGGCGAGCGGCGGAACGGGCCGGAGGCAGCCGCGGCCGGCCAGAACGAGCGCGGTTCCGTCGCCGCCGGCCCGGGCGGGGACGTGGCGTCCCGCTCGGACGGCCGGCCCACCCCGGCGGACGGCGAGCCGGAAGCGGCGCCGCTGAGCTTCGAGCAGCAGTTCGCCCGCGCGGTGCCGCTGGACCCCGACTTCGCGGGCGAGGGACGGTTCACGACCGTCGCCGGGCAGGCCGAGGGGCCGGGCAGCGGCAAGCGCATCACCTACCGGGTGGACGTGGAGAGCGACCTGGGCCTGGACAGCAAGGTCTTCGCCCGGGCCGTGCACGAGACCCTGAACGACAAGCGCAGCTGGGCCAACGGCGGCGCCCGCACCTTCGAGCGGGTCTCGTCGGGCTCGGCCGACTTCGCCATCACGCTGGCGAGCCCCGGCACCACCGCCGTGTGGTGCGCCAAGTCGGGCCTGGACACCACCGAGGACAACGTGTCCTGCGACTCGGCGTCCACCGAGCGGGTCATGATCAACGGCTACCGCTGGGCGCAGGGCGCCGACACCTTCGGCCCCGAGCGGATGCGCGCCTACCGGCAGATGCTGATCAACCACGAGGTCGGGCACCGGCTGGGCTTCGGCCACGTTGACTGCCCGCGTGAGGGCGCGCTGGCCCCGGTGATGATGCAGCAGACGAAGTTCCTGACGGTCGGCGGCGCGACCTGCCGCCCCAACGCCTGGCCCTTCCCGGACGCCTGACGCCCGGACGCCTGACGCCCCGGGCGGCACCCGCCCGCGGAGGCCGCGCGCCACCAGGGGTTCTGCCCGCCTGGGCCTGAGCCGTGCCCGGCTGCCGAGCCCGCCGCTCGCGATGCCGTGCGCGCGACGCCGTGGGCCGGGCCGCGGTAACCCGCGCCACTGACCGCCACGCGCGCCCGAGGCCTGCCCGCCTGCCGCTGAGCCGGTGCGCCTGTGCGCCGAGCGCGGGCGCCATCTGCCCCGCTCGCCGGCTTGCGCCGTTGTCCGCGCCGTCTCCCGCGCGCCGGGCGTGCACCCGCGCCCGCCGCGCTCCTGCGACCAGCGGGCAGACGGGTCCCGTTGACGGAGGGCGGCTTCCGCCGGAACGGGGTGGTCCGTCCGGGTGAGCGGTGGTGCGATCGTCCGATCGTCTCCGGTGCACGGGTGAACGCGCCACCCCGGGAGAAGTCACGGATGTTCACCCCTTCCGGTGGTGCGGCGGACAACCGTCCGTCGTGCCCCCGTATCCCGCGCATACCGTCTTCCCGCGGCGCCACGCCGGTGTCTCGAAGGGCTCGAAGGGAAGAACGGGGGTGCGTTCATGCGCATTGCACTACTTACCGAGGGTGGTTACCCGTATGCACGCGGTGAGTCGGGGGCCTGGTGCGACCGGCTGGTGCGAGGGCTGGGCGGCCACGAGTTCGACGTCTACGCCCTGAGCCGCAGCCGGCGCCAGGAGGAGGGCGGCCGACACCCGCTGCCGGCGCAGGTGCGCCGGGTCCGCACCGCCGCGCTGTGGGGGCCTTACGACGCCGCCGCGGGGCGCGGGGCGGGCCGCCGGGAGCGTCGGCGCTTCGCGGAGCCCTACGGGGAGCTGGTGCACGCGCTGTGCGCCCAGGACACGCAGGCGGACCGTTTCGCCAAAGGCCTGTACGGGCTCGCCGAACTCGCCCGCGACCACGTCCGCCTCCCCGCCTGCCTGCGCTCCGAGCAGGCCGTCCGCCTCCTGGAGAGCGCCTGCCGCGCCCCCGGCGCCCTGCGCGCGGTCCGCACCGCGCGGGTCGAGGACCTGCTGGCGGTCGCCGAGCGCCTGGAACGGGCCCTGCGCCCGCTCTCCCTGGACTGGTACGGGCCCGGCGAGGACCGCCCGACCGGGGAGCGCGGCGACGAGGGGCTGGCCGGTGCCGACCTCTGCCACGCCGTCGGCGCCGGTCCGGCCGCCCTGCCGGGGCTGCTCGCGAAGCACTACTACGGCACTCCGCTGCTTGTCACCGAGTACGGCGTGCGGCTGCGCGAGCACTACCTGCGCAGCGCCGCGGGCGCCGCGCGGGCGGTGTCGCCGTCCACGGCGCAGGCCCCGGTGCGGGCCCTGCTCGCGGCCTTCCAGGGCAGCCTGACCCGCGAGGCGTACCGGCGGGCCGAGGTGATCACGCCCGGCAACACCCATGCCCGCCGCTGGCAGGAGCGCTGCGGCGCCGAGCGGCAGCGGCTGCGTCTGGTGTACCCCGGCATGGAGGCGGCCTCCTTCGCGGCCGTCGCCGAGGACACCGGCACCCGCCGACCAGGCCCGCTGCTGGTGTGGACCGGGCGGATCGAACCGACCAAGGACGTCGTCGCCCTGCTGCACTCCTTCGCCGAGGTGCGCCGGACCGAGCCGGGTGCCCGGCTGCTGCTCGTGCGCACCGGCCCGGCCGCGGGCCCGCGCGGCGAGGAGTACCTGGCGCACTGCCGGGCCCTGGCCGCCCAGCTCTTCCCCGACGAGGCCGCCGACTCCCGCACCCCGGGCGACAACCCGGTGAGCTTCGAGGAGGTCGGCGGCGCCGCGGTCCCCACCGTCGCCGACGCCTACCGGGCGGCGGCCGTGGTCGTGCTGTCGAGCGTCGTCGAGGGCTTCCCCGTGTCGCTGGTGGAGGCCATGTTCAGCGGGCGCGCCACGGTGTCCACGGACGTCGGCGCGGTGTGCGAGGTGATCGGGGGCACCGGCCTGGTCGTTCCGCCGCGCAACCCCAGGGCCCTGGCCGACGCCTGCCTGGCGCTGGTGAGGGACCCGCAGCGCCGGGCCCGGCTCGGCGCCGCCGCCCGCGCCCGGGCCGCCGAGCTGTTCACCGTCGAGCAGAACGTCGCGGCGTTTCATGGCATCTACCTGGAACTGATCTCCCGCAGCCCGGGCCAGGGCACCGTCGCGAGCCGCGCCCCGCGGCCCTTCGCCCGGCCCGCCGAGTCCCACCTGCCGGGCCGCTGGGCCACCGGCCGCCCGGGCCCGCAGACCGCCGCAGGGACCGGCCCGCGCCCCGGACCCCCGCCCGGGACACCGCTCGGAGCACCGCCGGGACCCAGCTGGGCGGTGGCCGCGGGGCCCGGCCGGTCGCCGGCCCGCCCGGTCGCGGTCGGCGCGTCCACCGCAGAGGAGGAGTCGGTATGAGCACCTCCGAGTACCAGCCCCGCACCCCGGTCAGCCCCGGCGCATGGGACACCGTGCCCTCGGCGTACTCGACGTACCTGGCGCCCTCGGCCGTCCTGGCCGAGCCCTCGGCCCCCGGCCCCGCCGCCGCCCCGCCGGAGCGGCCCCCGCGCCGCCCGGCCCCGCCGCCCGCCGCCCCCGCCAGGCAAGCCGCGCCCCCCGCCCCGGCGCCCGACGGGCGGGCGGCCGTACCGGCCCCGGCCGACCCGGTCCGCACACTGATGCACCGGCACCGGCGGCTCTGCGAACGAGCCGTCGACCCGCTGGAGATCGCCGCCGGGCTGGAGGCGCACGGCGTCACCGACCGCACCGCGGCCCGCTTCCGGCACCGGGACGTGTTCTCCCTCGCGGAGGAGCTGTTCGCCCGGGTGCCCCGCTCCGAAGGCGGCGGCGCCCCGCGCCCGCTGCCCCGCGCGGCGGCCCCGGCCCCGGCGCAGGCGGCGCTGTGGCTGCTGCCGGGCGGGCTGTGCGCGGTGACCGTCGCGGTGCTGCCCGCCGCGGCCCGGCTCGCCCCCGGCGCCGGAACCGGCGTGGCGGCGGCGGCCGTCGGGCTCGTCGGGGCCGCCGGTGTGCTGGCCGCGCTGCGGCTGTGCCTGCGCGGAGTGCGGCTCGGCTGGCTGTGCGTGCTGTGGTGCGGATGGCTGCTGGCGTACGCCCTGTTCGGCGACTGGCTGCTCGCCGGGCTGCTCGCGGGCGGCCCCTCGCTGCCGCCCGCACCGGCCGGCGCGGGGGTGCCGCTGACCCTCGCGTTCGCGGTGGCGCCCGCCGCCTGGTGCGCCCACTGGTTCGCCTCCCGCAGCAGGCGGCGGCTCGCCGTCAGCCGCACCCTGGGCGAGTTCACCGGCCGGACCCGGCCGCTGCTGGCCGCCGCGGCCCTGATGTTCACCCTGGCGCTGCTCGCCCTCCAGTCCGCCGCACGCTTCCTGCTGCCACCCGACCCGGCGGCCGGGTCCGCGCACGCCGCGACGGCCGCTGTCACGGCCCTGGCCGTGCTGCTGTTCACCGCGCTGCTGCTCGCCGCCCACGGCTATCCGCGGGTTGCCGCCGCCGGGCTGGCCGCTGCCTGCGGATGGCAGGCCGCGGCACTGGGCGCGGCGCTCGCCGTGCGGCTGCTGCCGCCGCTCCAGGACCCGGCCGCCGATCTGGTGCGGGCCGTGGACCGCTTCGGCCCGGCACTCGTACCGGCCGCGGGCTGCGCGCTGGCCGCCGCCGTCCTGCTCGCCTACGCCGCCACCGCGCTCACCGGCGCCTGGGCGCACCGGCCGGAACCGAGGTGAGCGCCGCCCGGCGGCCCGGAAGCCGCCTGCCGCAGGCCCTGCCCGCCGCCCGCGGCGACCCGACCGCCGCCTGCGCGCCGCGAGCCGTCCCGGCGTGGCGGGGCCGGCTCCGCCACGCCCCGCCGTCCGGCCCGTCCTCCACCCCTTGCGTCTCCCTTCACCCCCTGCGTCTCCCTTCACCCCCTGCGTCCTTCAACCCCAACACCCTTCCTCTCAAGTCCCCTCAGGCCCTCTCAAGTCCCCTCACCGAGCCGCTCCCGAAGAGCCGCTTCCCACACCGACAGGAGCAAGACCGATGACCGTTCAGCACGCCGCTGGCGTCTCCGTTCGACCGGAGGAGGAGGCACGATGAGGGTGCTGCTGCTCGGAGCCAACGGGTTCCTCGGCCGCTACGTCGCCGACCGGCTGCTCGCCGACCCGGCCGTCCAGCTGACCGCGCTGGGCCGCCGCGACGACTCCGACGTCCGCTTCGACCTGTCCACCGGCAGTCCGGGGGCGCTCACCCGCTTCCTCGACGCCGTCCACCCCGGTGTGGTGATCAACTGCGCCGGGGCGATCCGCGGCGGCGCCCGCGAACTGACCCGGCACAACACGGTCGCCACCGCCACCATCTGCGAGTCGATGCGCCGCAGCAGCTGCACCGCCCGGCTGGTGCACCTGGGCTGCGCCGCCGAGTACGGGCCCTCGCAGCCCGGCTCGTCCACCGGCGAGGACGCCGTGCCCCGGCCGGGCGGCCCGTACGGGGTCAGCAAGCTCGCCGCGACCGAACTGGTCCTGGGCTCCGGACTGGACGCCATCGTGCTGCGGGTGTTCTCGCTCGCCGGACCCGGCACCCCCGCGGGATCGCCGCTGGGGCGGCTGGCCGAGGCGATGCGGCGTGCCATGCAGCACGGCGACCACGAGCTGAAGCTCGCCGGCCTGCACGTGCAGCGGGACTTCGTGGACGTGCGCGACGTCGCCCGAGCCGTGCACGCCGCCTCGCTCTCCGCCGCGCAGGGCGTCGTCAACATCGGCACCGGCCGGGCCGTGCGGCTGCGCGACGCCACGGCGGTGCTGGCCCGGGTCGCCGGTTTCACCGGCTCCATCCACGAGCTGGACGAGCCGCACCTGGGCGCCGGTCCGCCGCCGCCCCCCTACCCGGACGGCTGCGGCCTGTGGCAGCAGGCCGACGTGCGGACCGCCCGGGACCGGCTGGGCTGGCGCCCGCGCACCGGCCTGGAGGAGTCCCTGGCCGACATCTGGATGGAGGCGGCGTGCCGGATCTGAGACCGCTCCCGGGACACGCCGTCGACCGGCTCGGCATGGCCGTGCCGGGCTGCGCGCATCCGCTGGTCGCCCCGGTGGAGTGGGCCGAGCTGGCGCGGCCCGGCACCCCGCTGCACTGGGCGGTGCTCAACGTCGCGGACGGTCCGGGCGGCCGGCTGGACCGGCACTGCCTGGCCGCGGCGGTGCGTCTGCGGGACACCGGCGTGCCGCTGCTGGGCCACCTTGACCTGCGCGACGGCAGCCGGCCGTTCGGCGAGCTGGTCGGGGAGGCGCGGCGCTACCTCGACTGGTACGGCGTGGAGGGCTTCTACCTGGACCGCCCGCCCGCCGACGCCGCGGGACTGCCGGAGACCCGCCGGGTGCTGACGACGCTGCGGGCGCTGGGGGAGGACGGCCGCGGCGGCGTGCGCCTGGTCCTGGCGCACGGCACCCACCCCCACCCCGGCTACGCGGAGATCGCCGACCAGGTGGTCACCTTCCGGGGCGGCTGGCCGGAGTACCGCTGGTCGCAGGTCGCCGAGTGGACGGCGGACTTCCCGCCGGACCGCTTCTGCCACCTCGTGCACGGCGTGCCGCGCCCGCACCTGGACGAGGCGCTGCGCGTCGCCCGCTGGCAGGGCGCCGGAACGGTGTACTTCACCGACCGGGACCGGCGGGACGGCTTCGACCCGTGGGAGGCGCTGCCCGGCTACTGGGACGAAATCGTCTCGAAGCTCGGACCGGGTGTCTCGGAATGAGATCGGGCGTGGCAGTGTTACGCAGAGAACAACAGTCCACCGACCAACCCCTTGCTGAGGTCTCTGTGTCGCTGCCACCCCTGGTCGAGCCGGCCGCCGAGCTCACCGTCGACGAGGTCCGCAGGTACTCCCGCCACCTGATCATCCCGGACGTCGGGATGGACGGGCAGAAGCGGCTGAAGAACGCCAAGGTGCTCTGTGTGGGCGCCGGCGGTCTGGGCTCGCCGGCCCTGATGTACCTGGCCGCCGCAGGCGTCGGCACGCTCGGCATCGTCGAGTTCGACGAGGTCGACGAGTCGAACCTGCAGCGTCAGATCATCCACAGCCAGGCGGACATCGGCCGTTCGAAGGCCGAGTCCGCCCGGGACACCGTGCTGGGCATCAACCCGTACACCAAGGTCAACCTGCACAACGAGCGGCTCGAATCCTCCAACGTGATGGAGCTGTTCGCGCAGTACGACCTGATCGTCGACGGCACCGACAACTTCGCCACCCGCTACCTGGTCAACGACGCCTGCGTGCTGCTGAACAAGCCGTACGTATGGGGTTCGATCTACCGTTTCGACGGCCAGGCGTCGGTGTTCTGGAGCGAGCACGGCCCCTGCTACCGCTGCCTCTACCCCGAGCCCCCGCCGCCCGGCATGGTGCCGTCCTGCGCCGAGGGCGGCGTGCTCGGTGTGCTGTGCGCCTCCATCGGCTCGATCCAGGTCAACGAGGCCATCAAGCTGCTCGCCGGTATCGGTGAGCCGCTGCTCGGCCGGCTGATGATCTACGACGCCCTGGAGATGACCTACCGCCAGGTCAAGGTCCGCAAGGACCCCGAGTGCGCCGTGTGCGGCAAGAACCCGACGGTCACCGAGCTGATCGACTACGAGGCGTTCTGCGGCGTGGTCTCCGAGGAGGCCCAGGAGGCCGCCGCCGGTGCCACGATCACGCCCAACCAGCTCAAGGAGTGGATGGACGCGGGCGAGAGCATCGACGTCATCGACGTCCGCGAGCCCAACGAGTACGAGATCGTCTCCATCCCCGGCGCCCGCCTGGTGCCGAAGAACGAGTTCCTGATGGGCACCGCCCTCCAGGACCTGCCGCAGGACAAGAAGATCGTCCTGCACTGCAAGACGGGTGTCCGGTCCGCGGAGGTCCTGGCAGTCCTGAAGAGCGCCGGCTTCGCCGACGCCGTGCACGTCGGCGGCGGCGTCATCGGCTGGGTGCACCAGATCGAACCGGAGAAGCCCGTCTACTGACGGCCGCAAGCGCCGCCGGTCCCCTGGGGACGCGACCGCAACGTGAGGACCCGCACCGCCGATACCGGCGGTGCGGGTCCTCACGCGCGAGCGGAGGCGGGTCACGGCGTGCAGGTCGTCCCGTCCTTCGGGACGTCGCCGTCCAGCAGGTAGACGTTCACCGCGCGCTGCACGCAGGCGTCGCCGCTGTTGTACGCGCCGTGCCCCTCACCCTCGTAGGTGAGCTGCACGGCCACCCCGCTGCCCAGGCCGCGGGCCATCGCCGCCGCACCCTCGTACGGGGTGGCCGGGTCGCCGGTGTTGCCGATCACCACGATCGGCGCGGCTCCCTCGGCACCGACCTCGGGGTGGTCGGACTCACCCTCGACCGGCCAGCCGTGGCACATCGCCAGGCCCCAGGCGCTCATCTCGCCGAACACCGGCGACGCCGCACGGAACGCGGGCAGCCGCTCCCGGATGTCGTCCAGCGTGTAACGGGGCTTGGCGTCCGCGCAGGAGATCGCGGTCAGCGCGGCCTGGCTGTTGTCGTACCGGCCGTTGTCCTGGCGCCCGTTGAGCAGGTCGCTGAGGCGCAGCAGCAGTGTGCCGTCGTTGTTGTCCAGCGCGTCCTCCAGGCCCTCGCTGAGCACACCCCAGAAGTCCTCCGAGTACAGGGACAGCGCGATGCCGGACGCGGCGAGCGAGCTGTTGAGGGTGCGGCCGTCCGGGTCGGCGGTCTCCAGCGGTTGCTCGTCCAGGCCGTCCAGCAGTGCGGTGATCCGTTTCTGTCCCTCCTCCGGTGACCCGCCCACCGGGCAGTTCTCGCCCTCCGCGCACGCCTTGAGGTAGTTCGTCAGGGCCCGCTGGAAGCCCCTGGCCTGGCCGAGTCCGCTCTGCGCGAGGGTCAGCCGCGGGTCGACGACCGCGTCGAAGACCGCCCGGCCGACCTTCTCCGGGAAGAGGTGTGCGTAGACGCCGCCCAGTTCCGTGCCGTAGGAGATGCCGAAGTAGTGCAGCTTCTCGTCGCGCAGCACCTCCCGCATCAGGTCCAGGTCGCGGGCGGTGTTCGTGGTCGTCAGATGCGGCAGGACCGCGCCGGACCTCCGCTTGCACGCGTCGGCGTACCGCTGCTGCTGGGCGAGCAGTTCCTCGCCCTGCGCGGTGCTGCCGGGCATGACGGCCTCCTGGTGGAAGGCGTCCAGCTCGCGGTCGTCCAGGCAGCGCACCCCGGCGCTGCGGCCCACCCCGCGCGGGTCGAAGCTCACCAGGTCGTAACGGCCGCGAAGCTCCTCGTAGTCGGTCGCTGACACCGGCAGCGTGCTGACGCCGGAACCGCCGGGGCCGCCGAAGTTGAAGACCAGCGAACCGATGCGCCGGTCCGCCTCGGCGGAGGTCCGGGCCCGGATCAGCGCCAGGCCGAGCGTCTCGCCGTCCGGTTCCGCGTAGTCCAGCGGCGCCCGCAGCGTCGCGCACTGCCACCGGGTGCCGTCCGGTAGCGGGGCCGGCGCCTGGCCGCCGCCCTGCGCGGCGGTCGGCGCCGGGCACTCCTCCCAGGCCAGACGCTGCTCGCGCAGCTCCGCCGGCAGGTCGCCGGTGCCCGTCGTGCCGTCGGCAGCCCGGTTCACCGGCTGCGCGGGCAGCGGCCCCGCCGAGCCGCCGCCGCACCCGGCGAGCAGCAGGCAGACGGCGGCGGCGAGGGCTGTGCTTCCGCGACGGGCTGCGGACATGAGTGCTCCCTGCTGACGAGTGGCCGGCTGCCATCGTCGGCGCAGCGGCACCGGCACCGCCCGCTGGGCGGTGCCGTCCGGGTGAGCGGACCGGTCGGGCCGGAGGCGGGGGAGCGCTCGGCGGCAGGGTGTGCGATGCGCGTGCGGCCTGCGGCGGGACGGCTCAGAGCGCCTTGCGCTGGGTGAGGCGGGTGAAGGCCAGCCAGCCGGGCAGCACCGGCAGCCAGAACGTCAGCACCCGGAACAGCAGCACGGCCGAGGTGGCGGTGGCGACGTCCAGCTTGCCGATGGAGGTCAGGCCGATCAGCAGCGCGCCCTCCACAGCGCCCAGGCCGCCGGGCGTCGGCGCGGCCGATCCCAGCGCGTTGCCGGCCAGGAAGACCACGGCGACCACCGCGAAGCTCGCGCTGCCCCCGAAGGCGCGGATCGACGCGTCGAGGCACATCACGAACGCCAGCGTCAGCAGCAGCATGCCGCCGATGCCGCTCAGCAGCTTCCGGGGCCGCTGCGCCACGTCGAGCATGCGCGGCACCACGCCGGCGAACAGCGACCGCACCCGGGTCACCACGAACTTGCGCAGCCCCGGGATGGCCGTGACGACCAGCGCCAGCACCGCGACCGTCAGCAGGCCGGCGATGACCGTGCGGGACGGCGGGATGGACGGCGCCTGCTCCTTGCCGGTCAGGTAGCCGAAGAACAGCAGCAGCATGATGTGCGAGCCGAGCCCGAACAGCTGCGAGGCGCCGACGCTCGCCACGGCGTGCCCGGGCCGGACGCCGGCCCGCTGGAGGAAACGCGCGTTCAGCGCCACCCCGCCGATCGCGGCGGGCGCCACCAGCTTCACGAACGAACCCGCGACCTGCGCGGCGACGGTGCGCAGGAACGGGACCTTCTCCGGCACGAACCCCAGCAGGCTGAGCGCCGCCGCGAGGTAGGTGACGGCCGAGAACAGCAGGGCGGCGGCGACCCAGCCCCACTCGGCGTCGCTGACCAGGTTGGTGAGGTTGACGTGCACCAGCTGGGAGAGCAGGAAGTACGCGGCGACCGCACCGGCGATGGCGCTGATCAGCGTCCGAGGCCTGATCCGTTCCAGGCGGGCGGGCTCTATGGGGGCCTGCGGGCGGATGCGCAGCACCTCGCCCCGGATCTGGGTGAGCAGGTCCTCCTCGCGGGCGCCCTCCAGCGCCTCGTCCAGCGCGCGCTTGTCGGCGTACCGCTCGGCGCGCACCGCCTCCCGGGTGCCCGGCTCGGGCGCCTCCCCGCGGGCCTCGCGGGCCTGCTTGCGGTCCCGGGACGCGGCCAGCACCCGTTCACGTTCGCGGTTCGCGCGCTCCTTCGCCAGCCGCCGCAGCGTCTGGCGGGTGCTGCGGTTCAGCGCGATGGGCTGGAGCATCGGCAGGCTGTCGGCGACGGCGTCCGGGCCGAGCGCGGCGACCGCCGCCCGTACCGCCCGCTCCGCGCCGACCCGCAGACCGAACGTGGTCAGCAGCTGGGCGACGTCCATACGCAGGCTCAGGTCGCCCGCGGCGATCTCGCCGCCGCGCAGGTCGGTGAGGAACACCGCGCCGGAACGATCCACCACCAGGGCGTCGCCGCTGAGCCGCCGGTGCGCGATGCGCCGCGACTGCAACGCGCGGACCTGGTGCCAGGCCGTGGCCATCAGGGCGTCGGTGATCTCCTCGTCGGCCAGCGCGTCCAGCGGCCGGCCGCCGATGTGCTCGTAGACGAGGATCACCGCGTCCGGGCCCAGCTCCGACGTGGCGATCAGCTTCGGCGCGTTCGCCCCGGCGGCGATGGCCGCGTACGACAGCAGCGCCTCCTGCTCCAGCGCCTGCCGCAGCGTCTGCAGGCTGCGGCGCTGGGTGATGCCGCGCAGCGCGAGCCGCCGCCAGGCCCGGTAGAAGTAGCCGTGGGCCTGCTGCTCCCGGTCGACGATGGTGACGTCCAGCGGCGGGCCGTCCTCCAGCGTCACCACGTAGCGGCGCCCGCGGTCGTTGTCGTGCCGGTCGTGCCGGTCGTGCCGGTCGTGCCGGTCGTGCCGGTCGTGCCGGTCGTGGCGGTCGCGCCGGTCGCCGTGGCTGTCGTCGTCACCGCCACCGCTTCCGCTGCTCTCGCCGCCGTCGCGGTCGTGGACCTCCGGGCCCTCGGCCCGCAGCGCGCTCACCGGACTGAACCCGACCCGGCGCAGACCGGCCAGCAGGTTCTGGCCCGTCGGCCGCACGTTGGGGGTGCCGACCGCGTACAGCGTGGCGTAGGCGACGGTCCAGCCGATCAGCACGGTCAGCACGATGGCGAAGGAGGTCATGTAGCCGCTGATCAGCACCGACAGCGCGTCGGTCAGCAGCACCACCCACAGCAGCACCCGCCAGCGCGGGCGGCGGGCCATGCCCACCGCCGTCATGTACGCGATGACCGGGCCGAGGTAGTTGTGCACCGGGTCGGTCAGGCCACCGGACGGCGACGCCTTGGTCAGCGCCTCCTGGATGGACTCAGGCGCGGCCTCGGCCACCCACAGCGCCACCGCCAGCGAGACGCCGTGCGCGAGCACCGCGGCCAGCACGCCGTCCGCGATGCGCAACCCGTCGCGCTTGATCAGCCGCTCCACGGCGAACGCCACCGGGACGATCAGCACGGCGATGCTGGACACGAACGCGGCGATGGAGATGACCAGCGGCGGTGCCTGCCCGGCGCCCTTGTCGATGTCCTGCTCCAGGCCGGCGGCGGTGCCGTGCGCGAAGTAGGCGATGCCCAGCAGCAGCACCGTGCCGAGGCTGCCGAGCAGCAGACGAAGCAGGTCTGAGGGCCGGTGGGCGCGTGCGGAGAGCAGCGGTTCGTCCCCGTCGAGCTGGTCGGCGCGCACCTCCTCAGGGTAGGACGGGGCCACCGGGGTGGCAGGGGTCTCCGGTACCGGAGAGGCCCCGTCCTGCGCCTCGGTCTGCTTTTTTCCGTCCTGTATCACGTGTCACCGCCCGGAAGATGGTGGCATGCCGAGGCCGGGACCGACCGCAGGAGGTGCCGTTTGCGGGCGAATCCGTGATCTTCCCCACGAGTGCGGCGCTGTCGGTGGCATGCGGCAGCATGGCCGTCATGCGCGAGCACACAGCGGAGCCGGGAGAGTCGCCCACCGAGGAACCGCCACCTCCGGCTTCGGGCCACGCCGCCGACTACACCGAACGTGTCCTGGAGGTGACCGAGCTGATCCCGCCCGGCCGGGTCATGACCTACGGCGACATAGCGGAGTGGCTGGGCACGGGCGGCCCCCGCCAGGTCGGCCGGGTGATGGCCCTGCACGGGGCGGCGGTGCCGTGGTGGCGGGTCGTCCGCGCCGACGGCCGGCCGCTGCCGGGCAGCGAGCGGCGCGCCCTCGCGCACTACCGCGCCGAGGGCACCCCGCTGCGGCCGGGCGCCGACCCGCCGCGCCTGGACATGCGGCAGGCCCGCTGGGACGGCGGGGACGGCTGAGCGCCGGGTGGGCCTTGTCACAGTGTCCAGCTTCCGTCATGCCGCCGCACCGCATCCGCTGAGCGGTCCGTACGAGGTGCCGCCTGGGCCGTCCGGGTAGTGGCGACCCGCTCGGACAACCCCCCGCGAACGCCGCGGGGGACCTCCGGGACGCGCTGCGAGCCGGGCGCTCCCTGGCGTACCGTCGGCAGCACCCAGAACGAACCCCAGGGCCGGCGATCCACGTGAGTTCCTCCGATAAATCCCATGCGTACCGCTTGGTGCGCACCCCGCCGGGTCAGGCGAGTCCTCCTCCGTTGGACGCAGCGCAGCGTGCCGTGGTTGACCACACCGGCGGGCCCCTGCTCGTGCTCGCCGGTCCCGGCACCGGCAAGACCACCACCCTGGTCGAGGCCGTCGCCGAACGTGTCCGGCGCGGCACCGACCCCGAACGGGTCCTGGTGCTCACCTTCAGCCGCAAGGCCGCCGTGGAACTCCGCGACCGGATGGCCGCACGCATGGCCGGCACCGCGCCGCAGGCCACCACCTTCCACTCGTACTGCTACGCGCTCGTCCGCTCCCACCAGGATGCGGAACTCTTCGCCGAACCGCTGCGCCTGCTGTCCGGACCCGAGCAGGACCTCTACATCCGCGAGCTGCTGGCGGGGCAGCTGGAGCTGGAACGGGCGGGACGCGGTCGGGTCGGCTGGCCCGACGACCTGCGGGCCTGCCTCACCACCCGGGGCTTCGCCGACGAGGTCCGGGCGGTACTGGCCCGCAGCCGAGAGCTGGGCCTGGGGCCCGGCGAGCTGAGCGGCTTCGCCCGGCGCACCGGCCGACCCGACTGGTCGGCGGCGGCCGGTTTCCTCGCCGAGTACCTGGACGTGCTCGACCTGCACGGCGTGCTGGACTACGCGGAGCTGGTGCACCGCGCGGTGCTGCTCGCCGAGCGCCCCGAGCCGCAGGGCGCCGCCGGGCGACCGGCCGCCGCCTACGACGCCATCTACGTCGACGAGTACCAGGACACCGACCCGGCGCAGGTCCGTCTGCTCCAGGCGCTGGGCCGGGTCGGCACGGTCGTCGCGTTCGGGGACCCCGACCAGTCCATCTACGCCTTCCGGGGCGCCGACGTGGGCGGCATCCTCGACTTCCCCCGGACGTTCCCCGGCGCGGACGTCAGAGTGCTCACCGCACACCGCCGCTCGGCGGCGGAACTGCTCGCCGCCACCCGGCGGCTCACCGCCCGCATGCCGCTGACCCGGCTCCCGGCCGCCGCGGTCCGGGCCCACCGCGAACTGACGTCCTCCCGTCCCGGCGGTCGGGTGGACGTGCGCACCTACCCGACGCCGGGGGCCGAACTGGAGAACATCGCCGACCTGCTGCGCCGGGCCCACCTGGAGGACGGCACCCCCTGGTCGTCGATGGCCGTCCTGGTGCGCGCCGGCGCGCGCAGCCTGCCCTCACTCCGTCGCGTGCTCACCTCCGCCGGGGTCCCCGTCGACGTGGCGGGTGACGACCTGCCGCTGCGCCGCGAGCCCGCCGTCGCCCCGCTGCTGACCGCTCTGCGGGTGGCAGCCGGCGGCGCCGTCGCCGGCACGGCCGCCGACGGTTCGGAGGCGGGTGGTTCGGCGGCGGGTGGGCCGGAGGGGGACGTTTCGGAGGGGGACGGGCCGGAGGGGGAAGGGCCCGACGCGGGCGGGGCGGCTGCCGCGTCCCCGGCCGAGTCCGCCGATACCGACGCCGCCCCCGCCCCAGTCGCCGCCGCCGTACCCCCCGCCCCGGTCGCCGGGCGGCTCGACACCGCGACCGCGCTCTCCCTGCTGGCCTCCCCGCTGGGCGGCATGGACGCCGCCGACCTGCGGCGGCTCGGGCGGGCCCTGCGCGAGGAGGAGCGGGCCGCCGGACGGGCCGTGCCGCGGCCTTCCGACGAACTGCTCGCCGAGGCGCTGGACCAGCCCGAACGCCTGGTGGCCCACGACCCCGGCTACGCCCGCGGCGCCCAGCGGCTCGGCCTGCTGCTGCGCAAGGCACGCGAACTGCTCGCCGGCGGCGGCACCGCCGAACAGGCCCTGTGGGAGCTGTGGGACGGCACGCCCTGGCCGCAGCGGCTCGAACGCGCCGCCCGCCGCGGCGGACCGGCCGGACGCAACGCCGACCGGGACCTCGACGCGGTGTGCGCGCTGTTCGAGGTCGCCGCCCGTGCCGAGGAGCGCATCGGCGGCCGGGGCGCGCTGAACTTCCTGGAGGAGCTGGACGCCCAGGACATAGCGGCCGACACGCTGGCCGGCCGGGCGGTCCGCCCGGAGGCGGTACGGCTGATGACCGCGCACCGCGCCAAGGGCCTGGAGTGGCCGCTCGTGGTCGTCGCCGGGGTCCAGGAGGGTTTGTGGCCGGACCTGCGGCGCCGCGGTTCCCTGCTGGAGGCCGACCGCATCGGCCGCGACGGCCTCGCCGAGCCCCTTACCCCGGGCGCGCTGCTGGCCGAGGAGCGCCGCCTGTTCTACGTCGCCGCGACCCGCGCCCGGGACCGGCTCGTCGTCACCGCGGTCAAGGCGGCGGCCGACGACGGCGACCAGCCGTCCCGGTTCCTCGCCGAACTCGGCGTGGAACCCCGCGACGTCCCCGGGCGCCCGCCGCGTCCGTTGTCGGTGGCGGCGCTCGTCGCCGAACTGCGGTGCACCACCGTCGACCCGGCCGCCTCGAAGGCGCTGCGCGCCGCCGCCGCCGAACGGCTGGCCACGCTCGCCGGGCTGCGCGACGACGAGGGCAACGTGCTGGTGCCCGCCGCACACCCCTCGCGCTGGTGGGGCCTGCACGAGGCGACCCGCAGCGAGGTGCCGCTGCGCGACCGGGACCAGCCGGTGCTGCTCTCCGGCAGCGCCATCGGACAGCTCAACGACACCTGCTCGCTCCAGTGGTTCCTGGGCCGCGAGGTGAAGGCCGACGCCCCCGCCACCGCCGCGCAGGGCTTCGGCAACGTGCTGCACGTGCTCGCCGACGAGGTGGCCTCCGGGGCCACGCCCGCCGACCTGCCGGTGCTGCTGGAACGCCTCGACTCGGTATGGGACGCGCTGGCCTTCGAGGCGCCCTGGAAGTCGCGTCAGGAGAAGGACAGCGCGCGAGCGGCGCTGGAGCGCTTCCTGCGCTGGCACGTCCAGGAACGCGGCAGGCAGCCCGTCGCCACCGAGCACGGCTTCGACATCGAGCTCCAGGCCGGCGACTACCAGGTGCGCGTCCGCGGCAGCATGGACCGGGTCGAGCAGGACGCCCAGGGCCGCGCCTACGTGGTGGACTTCAAGACCGGCAAGGCCAAGCCGACCGGCGGGGAGGTCGCACAGCACCCGCAGCTCGCCGTCTACCAGTTGGCGGTGCGGGAGGGCGCTCACCCGGGGGCCGCCGAGCCGGGTGGTGCCGAACTCGTCCATCTGCGGATCGGCGCCCCCGTGAAGGAGGGCGGCGACGACTTCCCGGCCGTCCAGCGTCAGGAGGCGCTGCCCGCGCCGGGCGAGGGCGACTGGGTCGGCGAGCTGCTGACCAGGGCGGCCGGTCGGGTCCTCGACGAGCGGTTCAGCCCGTCACCGGGCCAGCACTGCGGCAACTGCGCCTTCCGGGCGGCCTGCAGCGCCCGCTCCGAGGGCCGCCACGTGGTGGAGTAGCCCCTCCGGCCGCCCGGCCCGGGGGCGACACGCGGGGTGGTGTGCGTCACCCGGCTCCGGGCTGACCAGCCCGTTCCCGGGAGCCTCCGCGGGGGCCGGACAGAAGTGTCGGCGGCAGCCGCTAACGTCTCCGGGATGGCACCACGGCTCAGCGATCCCGGGCAGCTCAGGGAGCTCCTCGGTATCCCGTTCACCCCTGAGCAGCTGGCGTGCATCACCGCCCCGCCCGCCCCGCAGGTCATCGTCGCCGGTGCCGGTTCCGGCAAGACGACCGTGATGGCCGCCCGCGTCGTGTGGCTCGTCGGCACCGGCCAGGTGCCCGCCGACCGGGTGCTGGGCCTGACCTTCACCAACAAGGCAGCCGGTGAACTCGCCGAACGGGTCCGCAAGGCGCTCGTGCGGGCCGGGGTGCTGGACACCGACCCCGCCCCCGGCGAGGAGGAGGACCCGGGCGAGCCCGTCATCTCCACCTACCACGCCTTCGCCGGACGCCTGCTGAAGGACCACGGCCTGCGCCTGGGTGTGGAGCCCACCTCCCGGCTGCTCGCCGACGCCACCCGCTTCCAGCTGGCCGCCGCCGTCCTGCGGTCCGCCGCCGGCCCGTTCCGGGGTCTCACCACCTCCGTCAGCGCGCTGGTGGAGGACCTGCTCGCGCTCGACGGGGAACTGTCCGAGCACCTCGTGCCGCCGTCCCGGCTGCGCGCCCACGACACCGAACTGCTCGACCTGCTGGAGAGCGACCGGGTCCGGCTCACCAACGCCTCCCTGCGAAAGGTGCCCGAAGCCGCCCGCGGGCGGCTGGAACTGCTCGGCCTGGTCGAGGAGTACCGGGCCCGCAAACGGCGGCTCGACCTGCTCGACTTCGGCGACCAGATCGCCCTGGCCGCCCGGCTCGCCGGGGAGGTCCCGGACGTGGGCCGCGCGCTGCGCGAGGAGTTCGCGGTGGTGCTGCTCGACGAGTACCAGGACACCTCCGTCGCCCAGCGCATCCTGCTCGCGGGCCTCTTCGGCGACGGCACCGGCCACCCCGTGACCGCCGTCGGCGACCCCTGCCAGGCGATCTACGGCTGGCGCGGCGCGTCCGTCGCCAACCTCGACGACTTCCCCCAGCACTTCCCGCACGCCGACCGCACCCCGGCCCGCCGCTACGCGCTCAGCGAGAACCGGCGCAGCGGCGGCCGGCTGCTCACCCTCGCCAACACGCTCGCCGCCGACCTGCGCGCCCGGCACGAGGGCGTGGAGGCGCTGCGACCCGCCCCCGGCGCGGAGCACGACGGCCGGGTCAGGTGCGCGCTGCTCGGCACGCACGCCGAGGAACTCGACTGGCTCGCCGACTCCCTGGCCCACCTCGTGCGCACCGGCACACCGCCCGGCGAGATCGCGGTGCTGTGCCGGGGCGCCGCCGACTTCGCCGAGATCCACGGCGCGCTCGTCGCCCGCGAACTGCCGGTGGAGGTCGTCGGGCTGTCCGGACTGCTGCACCTGCCGGAGATCGCCGACCTCGTCGCCACCTGCGAGGTGCTGCAGGACCCCACCGCCAACGCCGCGCTGGTCCGGCTGCTCACCGGCCCGCGCTGGCGCATCGGTCCGCGCGACCTGGCCCTGCTGGGCCGACGGGCCCGCCTGCTGGTGGCCGCGACCGGCCCCGAGGACACCGACCCCGACCGGCGGCTGGCCGCCGCCGTCGAGGGCACCGACCCGGCCGAGATCATCTCGCTCGCCGACGCGCTCGACACCTTCCTGGAGGGCGACGGCCACGACGACCGGCTGCCGTTCTCCGACGACGCCCGCCTGCGCTTCGCCCGCCTCGCCGCGGAGATCCGCGACCTGCGCCGCTCGCTCGCCGACCCGCTGATGGACGTGCTGCACCGCGTCCTGGCCGTCACCGGCCTGGAGGTGGAACTCGCCGCGTCCCCGCAGGCCGTGGCCGCCCGGCGGCGTGAGACGCTCGGCACCTTCCTGGACCTGGCCGCCGGCTACGCCTCACTTGACGGCGAGACCTCGCTGCTGGCGTTCCTCGGATTCCTGCGCACCGCCGCCCAGTACGAGAAGGGGCTGGACAGCTCACTGCCCGGCGGTGAGAACACCGTCAAGGTGCTCACCGCGCACAAGTCCAAGGGCCTGGAGTGGGACGTGGTGGCCGTGCCCGGCCTGGTCGCCGGGCAGTTCCCCAGCAGCCGCAGCCCCGACTCCTGGCTGAGCCGCCCCGGCGTGCTGCCGCACGCCCTGCGCGGCGACGCCGGCACGCTGCCGCAGCTGGACTCCTGGACCGCCAAGGACCGCAAGGCGTACGACACGGCGATGAGCGAGCACCAGGCCACCGAGGAACTGCGGCTGGGCTACGTGACGTTCACGCGTCCCCGCTCGCTGCTGCTCGGCTCCGGGCACTGGTGGGGCCCCAGCCAGAAGAAGCCGCGCGGCCCGTCCTCGTTCCTGGAGGCCCTGCGCGCGCACGTGGAGCGCGATCCGGCGCACGGCGAGGTCGAGCGCTGGGCGGAGCCGCCGGACGAGGAGGCGGTCAAGGCCGGCAACCCGGCGCTCGCCGAGCCCGCCGAGGAACGCGCCTGGCCGCTGCCGCTGGACCCTGCCGCCCTGGCCCGGCGGCGGGCCGCCGCCGACGCGGTCCTGGCCCGCCTGGACGCGCCCGGCCCGCTCCCGGCCCCACGCCGGTCCACGTCCGGCCCCTCCGCACGCCGGCGCACGCCCGCTGCCGGGCCAGGCCCCGGGCCCAACGCGGAATCCGTCCCCGCAGCGGGCCCTTCCGACGGGGCTGAGCTGTCACCGGAGGAGGCCAGGCTCGCGGCCTCCTGGGACCGGGACCTGGAGGCGCTCGCCGGTGAACTGCGGCGCTCCCGGAGGACGGTCCGGGAGGTGCCGCTGCCGGCCACCCTCACCGCGTCACAGGTGCTGCGCCTCGCCGCCGACCCGGACGGCTACGCGCGCGACCTGGCACGCCCGATGCCCCGGCCGCCGCAGCCCGCCGCCGCCCGCCGCGGTACCCGGTTCCACGCCTGGGTGGAGTCCCGCTTCGAGGCGCTTCCCCTGCCCATGCTGGGACCGGAGGAACTGCCGGGCGCGGAGGATCTGCCGGGCACCGACGGGGTCCCGGCGGAGATCGCCGACGAGCGCGACCTCGCCGCCCTGAAGGAGGCGTTCAGCCGCACCCCGTACGCCCGCCGCACCCCGCACCGGGTGGAGGCCCCGTTCCAGCTGTCGCTGGCCGGGCGCATCGTGCGCGGCCGCATCGACGCCGTGTACCGGGACGAGGACGGGGACGGCTACGAGATCATCGACTGGAAGACCGGCCGCGCACACCACGCCGATCCGCTGCAGCTCGCCGTCTACCGGCTCGCCTGGGCCGAGCAGCACGACCTGCCGCTCCCGGCGGTACGGGCCGCGTTCCTGCACGTCCGCAGCGGCGAGCTGATCCGCCCGGCCGATCTGCCGGACCGCGCCGGTCTGGAACGCCTGCTGCTGACCGGCTCCACCGCCCCCGATGAGGCGCCCGCCGACGTGTCCCCCGCCGACGTGCTCTCCTCCACGTCCGCTGCCGACGCCGGCAGCGGTGGCGACGGCGCCCGGCGGACGGACGCCCACCGCCGCTGACCGCATCCGCACACGCGACCGGTGGGTACGCCGACCGCCTCCGGCCGTGCTCCGCACGTGCCCGCCACAGGCGACCCTCGAAGGGCCCCCGCCGCGCTCCTGCGCGCAACCCGCGCGCGGGTTGCGCGCAGGGTGCGGATGCGTGGTGGGGGACGGACGCCGGATAGGGTCGGGGCCATGAGCACCACCCCGGACAGCGCCGTCCGCGACTTCCTCGGCACCGAACGTGACGCCTTTCTCACCGACCTCGCCGAGTGGCTGCGCATCCCGTCCGTGTCGGCCGACCCGGACCGCGCCGCCGACGTCGTGCGCAGCGCCGAATGGCTCGCCGACCGGCTGGGCCGCACCGGCTTCCCGACCGTCGAGGTGTGGCCGACGCCCGGCCATCCCGCGGTCTTCGCGGAGTGGCCCGCCGACGACCCCGACGCGCCGACCGTGCTGGTCTACGGCCACCACGACGTGCAGCCCGCGGCCCGCGAGGACGGCTGGCACAGCGACCCCTTCGAACCCGTCGAGCGCGACGGCAGGCTGTACGCCAGGGGTGCCGCCGACGACAAGGGCCAGGTCTGGTTCCACACCCTCGGAGTGCGCGCCCACCTCGCCGCCACCGGCCGCAGCGCGCCCGCCGTCCACCTCAAGCTGCTCGTCGAAGGCGAGGAGGAGTCCGGTTCGCCGCACTTCCCCGACCTGATCGCCCGGCACGCCGACCGGCTGTCGTGCGACGCCGTCATCGTCTCCGACACCGGCATGTGGGCCCCCGACACCCCCACCGTCTGCACCGGCATGCGCGGACTCACCGACTGCCAGATCGACCTGCACGGCCCCGACCAGGACGTTCACTCGGGCTCCTTCGGCGGCGCCGTGCCCAACCCGGCCACCGAGGCCGCCCGCCTCGCTGCGGGCCTGCACGACGACCGCCGCCGCGTCACCCTGCCCGGCTTCTACGACGGCGTGGCGGACCTCAGCGAGGAGGAGCGCCGGCTCTTCGCGGAACTGCCGTTCGACGAGGCGGCGTGGCTGCGCACCGCGCACAGCCACGCCCCGCTCGGTGAGGCCGGCTACAGCACCCTGGAGCGGGTCTGGGCCCGCCCGACGGCGGAGGTCAACGGCATCTCCGGTGGCTACCAGGGCCCCGGCGGCAAGACCGTGGTGCCGTCCACCGCCCAGCTGAAGCTGTCGTTCCGGCTGGTCGACGGTCAGCACGCGGAGAAGGTGCAGCAGAGCCTGCGCGACTGGGTCGCCGCCCGGCTCCCGGCCGGCATCCGGCACACGATCACGTTCTGGGGCGCGACCCGGCCCTGCCTCACCCCGCTGGACCACCCCGCCCTGCGCTGCCTGGCCCGAGCCATGGCACGGGCGTTCGACAAGCCCGTCCGCTACACCCGTGAGGGTGGTTCCGGGCCGGCGGCCGACCTCCAGGACGTCCTGGGCGTGCCGGTGCTCTTCCTGGGCATCTCGGTCCCGTCCGACGGCTGGCACGCCCCGGACGAGAAGGTCGAACTGGAGCTGCTGATGAAGGGTGTCGAAACCACCGCATACCTGTGGGAAGACCTGGGGAAGAACTGGCGGCCCGCCCGTACCTGAGGCGCACACCCGGCCGCCCGGAGAGGCCCGCCCCGCAACTGAAGGAGAGCAGGGAACAGCAGTGACCACCTGGACCGATCGTGCCGCCCGCCCCGACGTCCCGCTCGCCGCGGGCGGCGGCATCGACCGAGGGGCCCACCACCGGCTGGACGAGGTCTGGCTGGCCGCTGCCTGGAGCCACCCCACGACCCGCTGCTTCGTGGTGTCCGGCGGCCAGGCGCTGGTCCTGGACACCGACGACGGGCGCACCGAACTGGTGACGATGCCGTCGTTCGACGCCCCCCTCACCGAGGCGCACCGCTACTACCTGGGCACCGACGGCGACGGGGTGAGCTACTTCGCCCTCCAGAAGGACACCCTGCCCGGCCGGATGGACGCCCTGGCCCGCCCGGCGGGTCTGCGGGAGGCCGGTGCGCTGCTGTCCGACCGGGACGCCGCGCTGCTGGTGCACGCCGTCGCGCTGGAGAACTGGCAGCGGCTGCACCGGTTCTGCTCGCGCTGCGGGGAGCGCACGCTCATCGCGGCGGCCGGGCACATCAGGCGCTGCCCGGCGTGCGGCGCGGAGCACTACCCGCGCACCGACCCGGCGGTGATCATGCTGGTCACCGACGACCGGGACCGCGCCCTGCTGGGACGCCAGGTGCACTGGCCTGAGGGGCGGTTCTCCACCCTGGCGGGCTTCGTCGAGCCCGGTGAGTCCATCGAGCGCACCGTGGTGCGCGAGGTGCGCGAGGAGGCCGGTGTGGCGGTCGGCGAGGTCGAGTACATCGCCAGCCAGCCGTGGCCGTTCCCGTCCAGCCTGATGCTGGGCTTCATGGCCCGCGCCACGTCACCGGACATCCAGGTCGACGGTGACGAGATCGAGGAGGCCCGCTGGTTCTCCCGTGAGGAGCTGCGGCTCGCCATAGAGGCCGGGGACGTGCTGCCGCCGTCGGGCATCTCCATCGCGGCCCGCCTCATCGAGCGGTGGTACGGCGAACCGCTGCCCCGCCCGCTGCCTCAGCCCCTGCCGCCAGGCCGGCCCAGCCAACACAGCCAGCCCAGCCAGCCCGCAGTGGACACCCGCCCCGACGACTGCTGAGCGCGCGCGGTCTTGTCGGTGCACGAGCTGACCCCGGCGGGCGGCGGATCACCGTGATCCGCCGGCCACCGGGGCCGTTCGCCCGGCGCTTGACCGCGCCGACGCGCTGTCAGGCGGCGAGAGCCTGCTTGACCTGGGCCAGTGACGGGTTCGTCATCACCGTCTCGGCGCCGGAGGGCGCGACCACCAGCAGAGTGGGCACGGTCTGGTTGCCGCCGTTGGCCTTCTCCACGAACGCTGCCGAATCCGAGTCGTGCTCGATGTTGACCTCGGTGTAACCGATTCCCTCGCGGTCCATCTGGCCCTTGAGCCGACGGCAGTATCCGCACCAGGTGGTGCTGTACATCGTCACGGTTCCCGCCATGGGTTTCTGCTCTCCCTTGTGGTTGCGGCCGCTGCGGCTCGCGGTCTTGCGGAAGACCCGCCGCCGGCCGTTCGTCGTCAGCCGCGCTGCCGGAGGGGCAACGCGGCACTCGGGGAACGTGCGGGGCTCCCCGGTCATTCCCACCGGTCCCACGGGTACCCGCCACCGCCCCCACGGATACGCACGGGTGCCCGGCCGTCCCGGCACGTTCGTATGACCGGTCCTGCCCGCCTGTGGACACGGCGGCTCACCCGCCCCGGCGGCAATGGCAGCATGTCGGGGTGACCCCAGCCACGCACTCCCCCCTGTTCCCGCAGCCGCCCGACACGGCCGACGCGGTACTCGAAGGGCTCGACCCCGAGCAGCGAGAGGTCGCCACGGCCCTGCGCGGGCCGGTCTGCGTGCTGGCCGGCGCGGGCACGGGCAAGACCCGCGCGATCACCCACCGCATCGCCTACGGGGTCCGCTCGGGTGTGCTCAAACCGGCCAACGTGCTGGCGGTCACCTTCACCAACCGCGCGGCCGGGGAGATGCGCGGCCGGCTCCGCCAGCTCGGAGTCACCGGCGCCCAGGCCCGCACCTTCCACTCCGCCGCGCTGCGTCAGCTCCAGTTCTTCTGGCCGCGCGCGGTCGGTGGCGACCTGCCGCTGCCGCAGCTGATGGACCGCAAGATCCACCTGGTCCGCGAGGCCGCGGAGGCGCACGGCGTCCGGCTCGACCGCACCCAGCTGCGGGATCTCGCCGCCGAGATCGAGTGGGCCAAGACCACCCAGACCATTCCCGACCAGTACCCGCAGGCCCTGCGCAAGCACGGCCGGGACGCCCCGCGCGACCCGGCCGAGATCCGCTCCGTCTACGACGCCTACGAGCGGCTGAAGCTCGAACGGCGACTGATCGACTTCGAGGACGTCCTGCTGCTGATGGTCGGCATCCTCCAGGAGAAGCCGGACATCGCCGAGCAGGTGCGTCGCCAGTACGAGCACTTCGTCGTCGACGAGTACCAGGACGTCAACCCGCTCCAGCAGCGGCTGCTGGAGCTGTGGCTCGGCGAGCGCGACACACTGTGCGTCGTCGGCGACGCCAGCCAGACGATCTACTCCTTCACCGGGGCCACGCCCGACCACCTGCTCGGCTTCCGCAACCGCTATCCGGCGGCGACGGTGGTCAAGCTGGTTCGCGACTACCGCTCCACCCCGCAGGTGGTGCACCTCGCCAACAAGTTGCTCGCCGGCGCCCGGGGCCGCAACGCCGAGCACCGGCTCGACCTGGTCTCGCAGCGCGAGAAGGGCCCGGAGCCGACCTTCACTGAGTACCCGGACGAGGTGGCCGAAGCCGAGGGCACCGCCCGGCACGTGCGCCGCCTGATGGACGCCGGGGTACCCGCGAGCGAGATCGCGGTGCTCTACCGCGTCAACGCCCAGTCCGCCCTCTACGAGCAGACGATGGCCGCCAGGGACGTGCCCTACCGGCTGCACGGCGCCGAGCGCTTCTTCGAGCGCCCGGAGGTCCGGGAGGCCGGGGCACTGCTGCTGGGAGCCGCACACGGCTCCGTGGACCCCGCCCTTGAGGGCCTGGACGTGCCGGGCAAGGTGCGCCGGCTGCTCGCCTCCCGCGGCTGGACGCCCTCGCCGCCCTCGGGGTCGGGCGCCGCCCGGGACCGCTGGGAGTCCCTGGCAGCCCTGGTGCGGCTCGCCGAGGACTTCGTCGCGGCCCGCCCCTCGGCCCGGCTGGCCGACCTGGTCGCGGAGCTGCGCGAGCGCGCCGCGGCCCAGCACGCCCCGGCCGTCGAGGGCGTCACCCTGGCCTCGCTGCACGCCGCCAAGGGCCTGGAGTGGGACGCGGTGTTCCTGGTCGGCCTCACCGAGGGCATGATGCCGATCACCTATGCCAGGACGGACGAGCAGGTCGAGGAGGAACGCCGCCTGCTCTACGTGGGGCTGACCCGCGCCCGCAAGCACCTGGCCTTCTCCTGGGCGCTCGCCCGGTCCCCGGGCGGCCGGCCCTCCCGGGAGGCCAGCCGGTTCCTGGCCGGGCTGCGGTCCCAGGCGGCACGAGGCAGCGGCGCGACGATCACCGGCGGCGTGGAGCGCGGCGTGCAACCGCGTCCGCGCAGGCGTCGTGAGCTGGCGCGCTGCCGGGTCTGCGGGCGCGCGCTGACGGACGCCGGCGAGATCAAGCTGCTGCGCTGCGAGAGCTGCCCGTCCGAACTGGACGAGCGCCTGCACGAGCGACTGCACACCTGGCGCGCCGAGCAGGCCGCGCTCATCGGTCAGCCGCCCTTCTGCGTCCTCACCGACAAGACGCTGCTCGCCATCGCCGAGGCAGTGCCCGCAGACGAGGCGGAACTGACCAGGATTCCGGGCGTCGGCGGACGCAAGCTGCGGCGGTTCGGTCCCGACGTGCTGGCTCTCTGCGCAGGTGAGGAGCTCGCAGGTCAAACGGACGAGAGCGTTCCGGGCTCGGTCGCCGACCCGGCCGGGAATCCGCTGGAAAAATAGTTTGCATCCGGCGCCGAAACCCTCATAGCCTGCCGGTCATGGAAAGCGAGGGGCTTCTGGCTCTGGGCCTTCCATGCTGTACTGATTCCTGAAAACTTCAGGAACGGACCTCGCGGTCCGTTCCCCCGAGACGCCGAGAGGAGGCGAACCCCAGTGATCGCATACATCAACACCACCGCAGTCGACCGCTCGGTCGTCGCCTCCTGCCTGCCCGGCTACCCCCAGGTCGGCAATGGGCTGACCAGCGGTGTGACCGGCGGTGACCTGCTCGGCAGCGGTCTGCTCGCGGCTGTTCGCGGCGATGAGCGACCGATCGGGGCATCCGCGGTAGCGGCAGTGGCACAGGCGAAGGCCTTTGCCACCCGCGTCGCAGCGGCGGATGCCGGCGCAGAACGCCAGAAGAAGCAGCACCTCACGATGTGGGCCTTCCGTGGGCTCGAACCCTGGAGAGATCCAACCTGATCGGCATGATTCAGGTCGGCACCTTCCAGGGCCGCGGAACCCTCACCGGGATCCGCGGCCCTTCTGTTTTGCCTCCACCGGGCCGGCCACCAGCCGGACAACGACAACAGACGAGGAATCACCAGCCGTGCAGACGCAGACGCACACCCCGTCGCGCACCACCGACCTGAACCCGCCAGATCCCACGGAGGCCCCGTTGACCCCGCTGACCACCCTCACCGACCTGGACGACGCCATCGACCGGCTCGGCGGGGCCGTGCCCTGCCGCAGCTACGACCCGGAGGTCTTCTTCGCCGAGTCGCCGGCCGACGTCGAGTACGCCAAGTCGCTGTGCCGGACCTGCCCCCTCCGGGACGCCTGCCTCGACGGTGCCAAGGACCGCCGTGAGCCTTGGGGCGTCTGGGGCGGTGAGCTGTTCGTACAAGGCGTGGTGGTTCCCCGCAAGCGGCCCCGTGGCCGCCCGCGCAAGAACCCGGTCTCGGCATGAACGCCCTCGGCACCATCGACCGGCCGTCCGGTCACGGACCCACGAAGCAGGACCCGATGAACGACTCCACCTCCTACACCACCGCTGACGCACGGCCCGAAGAGGCCGGCTCGCTCCAGAACAGGAACCGCAAGATGCAACTCATGCCAGAAACCCTGAGCAGAACCCGAATGCTCGACCACATGCGCGAGGCCGAGTCCGAACGCATGGTCCGCCGGGTGCTCAACGCCCGCCGGATGCAGAAGAAGGCCGACCGCGCCTCCAAGAGGGCCCGCCGGGCCCTGGCCATGGCCGTCATGCAGTAAGCACCGCGTGCCCCTCGGGGACCGGGGCACGCGATCCCGCCGAACGGTCGCCGGTACGCCGGTGGTCACCGTTGCGCCAAGGGCCACCGTTACACGTGTGAGTACAGAGGCGGGTGTGAACAGATGTGAGGGCCGGGGTGTGGCACCTCGGCCCTCACGGCGTTGCGGGGCTATCGTCGTTCGGTGGAGAACAAGTCAGTGGAGCAACTGGTGGACAAGCCGGAGAGGCACCCGTCGCCGGACGGCGGCAGGGACGGGCCCGTGCGCTGCGTGCTCTGCGGGGCCACCGCTCCGAGGCTGCCGCTCACCTGGGTGTGCTCGGTGGAGGACGGCGTGTCCCGCCATGTGTGCGAGCGCTGTGCCCGCAGCCACATCCGGGCCATCGAGGGCAGACTCGACTCCTCCTGGTGGTGACCGGAAGCCGCACCTCGCAGGTGTGCCGCTCAGGCGGACCGGCAGGACGTGCCAGGCCCCTCCTCGCCGGTGCCGGTTGTTGCCGGCGGTTCCTCGGGCTGCCCCGCCCGGGTGGCCTTGCCGCCTGCCGGCGCCTTCTTGGACGCCGCACGTTGTGCCGTGGCGGAACCCCTCCTGGCCGCCCCACCCTTCGCGGCCCCACTCTTCGCCGCCCCACCCTTGGCCTTGGCCGCTTGGCTTACTGCCGCCGGGCTCTTCGTGGCCGAGCTCTTCGCGGCCGAGCCTTTCCCTGCCCGGCTCTTCGGCCGCGCGCTCTCGGCTGAGGCGGCGTCCTCAACCTCAGCGGTCCCGGTCCCGGCCCCGGTGGATCCGACCGTCGCGGTTTCTGCCGCGGCGGTCTTGGCCCGCCGGGCCGGCCGCTTCCGGACTGGCTCAGCTGCGGGAGTACCGCCCTCCGCCTCCGTGTCCGCCTCCGCCGCCGTGTCCGCGTCCGGCGCGAGCGGCAGCGTGACCGGGACTGCGGTGGCCTCCGGCGCCTCCGTGGCGCCGTCCGCCTCGCCTCCCGCCTGCTCCTCCGGTACGAAACCGGGCAGCCATGCCTCCAGCTCGTCGCGCAGACGCACCTGCGCGCCCAGCTGGCAGAGCACTCCGATGGTGCTGAGCGTCACCCGGTGGATCAGCAGGTAGGCCGGAGGGAGGTTGAGCTGTTTGCCGAGCTGGTGCGCAGGCGACCGCAGATCACCGATCCGCGCGGCCTGCTCCCGCATCCAGCTCCGGGAGAAGGTGAACTCCTCCGCCTTCCCCGGCTCGATGATCGGCCGAAGGTAGTCCAGCACCGCGTCCGGATCCAACTCGATCGAGGACTTGACGAAGCCGTCCTCCCGCAACAGGTCGTAGACGCCCTGGGCGTCGCCGGCAAGCGTCATCCGCAGCGCGATGCCGATCGTCGGCGGCAACCCCTCCGGCAACCGGTCGACGGTGCCGAAGTCCATCACGCCCAGTCGGCCGTCTGCCAGCAACCGGAAGTTGCCCGGGTGCGGGTCGGCGTGCAGCAGGCCGGTGCGGGCCGTGCCCGAGAAGAGGAAGCGCGCCAGCATCTGCCCGGCGCGGTCGCGGTCAGCCTGCTCGCCGTCGCGGATCACCTCCGACAGCGGCGTGCCCGTGAGCCACTCCGTCACCAGCACCTGCTCGCTCTGGTGCACCACGTCGGGGACCCGGACGTCGGGATCGTCCGCGAACTCGGCGGCGTACGTGCGCTGCGCCTCCGCCTCCAGGGCGTAGTCCAGCTCCTCCGCGACCCGGTCGCGCATCTCCGCGATGAGCGGCTTGATGTCCATGCCCGGAACCAGCGGACCCAGCAGCCTGGCGAAGCGGCCCAACTGATTGAGGTCCGACAGCAGCGCCTCGCCGGCGCCCGGGTACTGCACCTTGACCGCGACCTCACGGCCGTCGAGCCAGACGGCGCGGTGCACCTGCCCGATCGAGGCGGCGGCAGCCGGCATGTCGTCGAAATCCTGGAACAGTTCTCGCCAGTCGTCGCCGAGGCGCTCCGACAGGACGGTGTGCACGGTGGCGGCCGGCATGGGCGGTGCCGCCTCCTGCAGCTTCGTCAGCGCGGCCCGGTACGGCTTGGCGACCTCCTCCGGCAGCGCCGACTCGAAGACGGACATGGCCTGCCCGAACTTCATCGCCCCGCCCTTGAGCTCACCGAGGACCTTGAACAGCTGCTCGGCGGTGCGCTGCTGCAACTCCGTGCCGACCAGGTCGGCCGAGTAGCCGCCGATGCGCTTGCCCAGGCCCCAGGTGGCCCGGCCCGCGAAGCCCAGTGGCAGCGCGGCCAACTTCGCAGTGCGGGTGACGGCCTTGCGGGGAAGATCTGACATGGACCCCTCCAACTACCGGACAGCTCACGCTGCTACGACGCCATTGTGACCTGTCGGGCTCCCGGTTCCGAAGCCGCAGGGGTGGGGACCACCCCTGCGGAACCGCACGGGCACTCACCGTAGGATTCCAGCGCCTCCTGCTCCTGCCGCAGCCCCGGCAGCACGAAGGAGGTTCGTGTCCCCGCGCCGAAGGTGCCGTCCCCGTCCAGGAAACTCAGCGCGTGGCAGGCCGCGGCACCGGCTACGACCGCCGCGAGAGCCACGTCGCAGGCCGGGATCCCCGTGCGGCGGGCCGCCCGCCACTGGCCCACCACCAGCGGCCAGGACGGTTCCCGCTCGGCCCGGCTCAGCAGCATGCACTCGCCGCAGGCGCTGACCCCCGGCAGCACCAGCGGCCCCACGAAGCCCGTGCCCTCCACCACGCCCGCGTACAGGTGCGGACGGCCCGCCTCGACCAGCTCGCGGGCCTCGGCCGGATCGGGCGCGTACGCGCCCAGGCCGTCCCTGGGAGCGAGCACCACCAGACCAGGGCCGCGCTCGGAGTCGTCCGGGACGGGCGCCCGCAGCCACGGGGACGCCCGGCGGACCAGCCTGGCCGCGGCCGTCGCCCGGCGCTCACCCACCTGGCTGCCGCCGACGCCGCCGGCCGCCACGTCGGCCGCGGTGACACAGCCGCCGTCCACCACGTCGACCCGTCCCACGCCCGCCGCCGACAACAGCGCGGCCACACTGCTGCCGACCCGCCCGGCGCCCCGCACCTGGACGCGGAGCGAGCGCCGGGCCGCCAACCGCCGCACCGCCCCGCCCGGTTCGGGGTGCACCACCGACAGGGACGCGAGGTCGGGACGCAGACGGTCGCCGAGCCGGGCGGCGGCGCTGCGGGCGGCAGCCGGGTCGTCCAGCAGGCCCGCCCGGGCGAGCCGGTCCACCAGGCGGTCGGCGGTGCCGGACGGCAGGTGCAGGGCGGTGGCCGCGGCGCGCAGCTGCTCCACGTCCCTGGTGCCGTCCAGCAGGCCCAGCAGGCTGCCCGTCGCGGTGTCCACCGGCGCGAGCACCACGGCGTGCGCGGGGGCCACGCCGTACTGCACCGTCTGGCGGTTGCGCCAGCTCCGCCGCAGCGCGGGCTTGATCATGGGTCGCATGCTGCCTCCTCCGTCGTCGTCCGTGCGCCGCTCGGTCGCCCACCTTCGCGCTGCGGGCGCACCTGCCCGGCAGCGCGGAGGCGGCCCCGCCGGGCCGTTGACCGTGCTGCGCCCAGCATGGAGTGGAACGCCACTGCCGTGTGCGGAGTTGTCCACAGGTGGTGGGTCATAGTCGTATTTGACGATCCTGCCGATGGCGGTCAGTCGCCGGGAATCGGGTTCCGGCAAGGGACTTCCCGGGGTGCCAGCGGGTAACGTCGGAACGTGCCCGCCGAACCGCTGAACCGCGCCTCCCAGCCGCGCGGTGCGCCCAGCCAGGACCGGTCAGGACCCGACGCGGGAGCGGTCGAGGTGCGGCGCAGCACCCGGCGCCGCCGCACGGTCTCCGCCTACCGCGAGGGCGACCGCACCATCGTGCTCCTCCCGGCCCGCATGTCGGCCGAGGAGGAACGCCGCTGGATCACGGTCATGCTGGACCGGCTGGCCGCGCAGGAGAGCAAGCGTGTGCTGGGCGACGGCGAGCTGGCCGAGCGGGCCGAGCGGCTGTCCGGCCAGTACCTGGAGGGGCGTGCCCGCCCCTCGTCGGTGCGCTGGGTGACCAACCAGAACACCCGGTGGGGGTCGTGCACCCCGGCCGAGGGCAGTATCCGCCTCTCGCACCGGCTCCAGGGCATGCCCGAGTACGTCATCGACTACGTGCTGCTGCACGAGCTGGCCCACCTGCTGGTCCCCGGGCACGGTCCGGGGTTCTGGCGGCTGCTGGAGGCCTACCCGCGCACCGAGCGGGCCCGCGGCTTCCTGGAGGGCGTGGTGGCCGCCGACCGGCTGCCGCACGTTCCCTGACGACTCGCCGGGCCGGTTGACGGTCCCACCCGCTAGCCTGACGCGGAACAGGTTGGGCACGGGATGGGGGACGACGTTCGTATGGCCAGGGAGTTTCAACGCGGCCACAAGGCCAAGGTCGGTGACCTGACCGCGGGGACCGACATCTACGTCGGTGTCCGGATCGAGGGGCCGGGGCTGACCTTCGACATCAGCTGCTTCGGACTGGACGCGGAGGAGCGGCTCTCCGACGACCGGTACTTCGTGTTCTTCAACCAGCCCAAGTCGCCTGAGGAGTCCATCCAGCTGCTCGGTGCGCAGGCGGGCGACACGGAGTCGTTCCGGGTGACGCTGGGCCGGGTGCCCGACGCCGTCCGCCGGCTCTCCTTCACCGCCACCATCGACGGCGCCGGCCAGATGTCGCAGATCGGCCCCGGCTACCTGCGCATCGTCGCGGGCGGCGAGGAGGTGGCGCGCTACGCGTTCGACGGCTCGGAGTTCACCACCGAGCGCGCGGTGATGCTCGGTGACTTCTACATGAAGGACGTCTGGCGCTTCGCCGCGGTCGGGCAGGGCTTCGACGGTGGCCTGGACGCGCTGCTGAGGAACTTCGGCGGCGAGGTGCTGGAGGAGCAGCAGGAGCCGCAGCAGCCCGCCGCGGCGCCCGGCTTCGCGCCGCCCGCCGCAGCCGCACCGGCGTTCGCGCCCCCCCCCCCCCCCCCCCCCCCCCCCCCCCCCCCCCCCCCCCCCCCCCCCCCCCCCCCCC
>NZ_JASKMT010000028.1 GCF_030124175.1 Streptomyces sp. 549
GGGGGGGGGGGGGGGGGGGGGGGGGGGGGGGGGGGGGGGGGGGGGGGGGGGGGGGGGGGGCGGTCCCTGGTGCCGGCGGTCCACCGGCCGCGCAGGGCGATCAGCACGGCCATGGCGACGGCCAGCAGCAGCAGGGAGACGGACGTGGCGGCGGCCGGCCGCTCCTGGAGCAGCAGGTAGACCTGGAGCGGCAGGGTCTGGGTGGCCCCCGGCAGGTTGCCGGCGAAGGTGATCGTCGCACCGAACTCGCCCAAGGCCCTGGCCCAGGTCAGGGCTGCACCGGCGGCCAGCGCCGGTGCGACCATCGGCAGCGTCACCGTGCGGAACACGCGTACCGGTGACGCGCCCAGCGAGGCGGCGGTCTGCTCGTAGCGCAGATGGAGCCCGGCCAGCGCTCCCTCCAGGCTGATCACCAGGAACGGCATGGACACGAACGTCGCCGCGAGCACCGCGCCCGAGGTGTGGAACGGCAGGGTGATGCCGAAGGTGTTCTCCAGCCACGGCCCGAGCAGGCCGCGCCGCCCGAAGGCCAGCAGCAGGGCGACCCCGCCCACGGTGGGCGGCAGCACCATCGGCAGCAGGACCAGGGAGCGGACCACGGCCTTGCCGGGGAAGTCGACCCGGGCCAGCAGCCAGGCCAGCGGCACACCGAGCAGCACCGACAGGCCCAGAGCCCAGAACGACACCACCGCCGACAGCCGCAGCGCCTCCAGCGCCGCCGGATCGGTCAGGTGCGCGCCGAGATCACTCCAGGCGGTCCGTACCAGCACGCCCACCAGCGGAAGCAGCAGCAGTGCCACGGCAAGCAGGGCGGGCAACACGAGCGCCAGCGGGGCGCGGGCGCCGGAGGCACGGCTGCGGCTGCGGACGGGGTTGCGGAAGGGGGCACGGACGCGGCTGCGGACGGGGTTGCGGAAGGGGGCACGGACGCGGCTGCGGAGGGGGTTGCGGTTCATCGTGGTCACCGGTCTCAGGGCTGCTGGAAGCCGGCGTCCCGCAGGAGGCGCTGGGCCTTCGGGCCGCTGAGCCAGTCCACGAAGGCGGTGGCCGCCTCCTGGTCGCGGGCACCCCCGAGCACGGCGGCCGGGTAGGAGACGAGGGCGTTCTGCGCGTCGGGGACGGCGACCGCGTCGACCGTGCCCGACCCGGCCGCGTCGGTCTCGTAGACCAACCCGGCGTCGGCCTCACCCAGTTCCACCTTGCTCAGCACCGCCCGCACACTCGGCTCCAGCGACACCGGCTCCACCTTCGTGCCGGCGGCGGCCAGGATCTTCCTGCCGTACCGGCCGACCGGCACCTCCTCCGCCGCGAGCACGACCTTCAGCTGCGGGTCGCCGAGATCCGCAAGCCCGGAGACGCCCAGCGGGTTGCCCTCGGCGGTGGCGATGACCAGCCGGTTGCCGGCGATGACCGTCGGCGGTCCGGTCTCCCCGGCGAGGCCCCGCATCGTCTCGGTGTCCGCCGTGACCAGCACGTCGGCGGGTGCGCCCTGCCGGACCTGCGCGGCCAGCTCCTGCGAACCGGCGAACGAGAACGAGACCGACGTGCCGGGGTTCTCCTTCTCGTAGGCGGCACCGGCGGTGCGGAACACCTCTGTCAGCGACGAGGCCGCGAGCACCCGCAACGTCCCGTCCGGGGAGCCGCCTGCGGCTCCGTCCCGTGAGCCGCCGCAGGCCGCGAGCGGAAGCAGCAGCAACCCGGCCAGGACGGCCCGGGTGATGACGGCGGCCCGGGACCCGGATCGGGATCGGGATCGGGATCGGGATCGGGATCGGGATCGGAGCATGGTGTCGGGGTCTCCTCGGTGCTCAGGACCGGCGGTCGACGTGCACGTTGGTGGACTTCACCCGGGCGGTGGCCGGCATGCCCACCTCCAGGCCCAGTTCCTCGACCGCCTCCCTGGTCAGCAGCGACACCAGGCGGTGCGGCCCGGACTGGATCTCCACCTGCGCGGCGACATCACCGAGCTTCACGGCGGTCACGATGCCGGGGAAGGCGTTGCGGGCCGAGGTGCGGGCGGTACCGTCCGCGTCCTCCTGGTCCATGCCGCCCTGCCCGACCTCGACGCAGAACGCGGCCAGGTCGCGGCCGTCGATGAGCCGGCGCCCGGAGCCGTCCAGGTGCGTCGCCACCCGTCCGGCGTCGGCCCAGCGGCGCACGGTGTCGCTGCTGACCCCGAGAAGCCGGGCCGCCTGACCGATGCTGTAGGTGTGCATGTACCGGAACCTAGGCCTGATCTGGCCGCATCTGCAAGTCTTCTCAGCCGAATCCGTCGCATCTGCGGTTCCACCTGGAGCATGCTCCAGGCCGCACGGTCTGCGCGGCGGGAGCCGAGCAGGCGCAAGCGGACGGCAACGCCCTGGGGAGGGCGATGAGTTCGACGCCCGGGAACCCGTCAGTACCCGTGTCGGCAGCACCCGCACCCACCGGAGGACCACCATGCGAGCGAACCGCCAGGACAGAGACGCCACCGCGACACCTGACGAATCGACGGTCACCTCCGGTGACGGCACCCGGATCGCCTTCGAGCGGGCCGGGGAAGGGCCCGTCGTCATCCTGGTCTCCTCCGCACTGGCCGACCGGAGCGACACCGCCCGGCTGGCCGGACTGCTGGCCGATCACTTCACCGTCGTCCAGTACGACCGCCGCGGCCGGGGAGCCAGCGGGGACGCCGCAGACGGGGTCACCCGAGTGCTGCCCGACGCCACCACCCGCACGCTCGACGGCCTGCACCACGGCGCGGCGGTGACGTCCCCGGGCCGACTCGCGCCCAGCCTGATCGACTTCCTCCGCCCCTGACGCTCCCTGTGGCCGGGCCGGTGACGGCATGCGCACAAATCCCTTGTTCCGCACACATCTCATCACACCGATGAGTACGCTGCGGCGCCTGGCTGTCACACACGGCAGCCATGGATCAGGAGCAGCGCATGCAGCAGTCCAGTCGTACCCCGTCGACCGCCCACCACCCCATACCCCCGCGCACGCCCCCGCGCCGGAGTGCCGTCGCGAGCGCGGCGCGCGTCCTGGGCGCGGTGGCGCTCGGTGTGGCGCTCGCCGCCTGCGGCGGAGCGCCCGCCGAGCCGGAGCCGTCCACCAGCGCGGCCGGTGCCGCGTCGCCAGAGCCACCGAAGACGCCGAACTACGTCGCGCAGAGCCTGCCCGACGCCGAGCGCGCCGCCGAGAAGGCGGGTTACCGCACCACCCGCCACAACGCCTCCGGCAGTGAGCAGGCCGACTCCTGGCTCGTCGGGGACTGGAAGGTGTGCTTCCAGAAGGAGAAGGCGCCCGCGTCCGGCAGCGGCAAGCCACTGCTGCGGTTCGGCGCCGCACCCACCGCGGACCCGTGCCCGAGCACGGCCCCGGCGACGCTCGCCTGGGCGGAGTTCCCGGACGTCGTCGGTGCCACCCACGCCCGGGCCACCGCCAGGATCAACGCTCTGGGCGTCCGGGACATCACCACGCGCGGCGCCTACACCAACGCGGAGCCGCCCGCCCGGCCCGACAGCTGGAAGGTCTGCTTCCAGGAGCCGGAAGCGGGTACCGAGGCGCCGTTCGCCGACGACCTGGCCGTGCTGCTGCACCTCGTCGCGCCGGGCACCGCGTGCCCTGACAAGACCGGCACCCGGTTGCCGCCGCCGCCCAAGCCCACCCCACCGCCCGCACCGGCGACCACCGCCCCGGCCCCCGACCCGGGACCACCGGCCACCGAGACCGGCGGCAGCAGCGGCGGAACCAGCGGTGGGACGACGGGCGGCACGACAGGCGGTGACTCCGGCGGCGGGACGTCCTCCGGCGGCCAGACGGGTGTGCACCCCGGCTCGTTCTGCTCCCCGCCCGGCGCCCTGGGCAGCACCGTGAAGGGCACGCCCATGCGCTGCACCACCACCGCCACCGACGACCGCTACCGCTGGCGGGCCGCCTGACCCACCGCCGCGCGTCCGCACACCGGCAGCCGCGCACCGGCAGCCGCGCACCGGCAGCCGCACACCGGCCGGCAACCGCGTGCCCGGGGCCGCGTCGCCCCGGGCACGCGGCAGCGAGCACACGACGGCGGGTCGACGACGGCGGATCGACGGCCGAGCCGGCGCGCATCCGCGGCCGGTCCCGGCGGCCCGCCCGCGGGCTCAGCCCGCGGTTCGGCCCGTGGCCACGTACTCCCGCAGGTGCCGGGCGGTGAGCGAGTCCCCGTGCGCGACCAGGTCGGCGGGGGTGCCGGTGAAGACGACCCGGCCGCCGTCCTGCCCCGCCCCCGGGCCCAGGTCGATGATCCAGTCGGCGTGGGCCATGACCGCCTGGTGGTGCTCGACGACCACCACCGTGTTGCCGTCGTCCAGCAACCGGTCCAGCAGCGCGAGCAGTTGGTCGACGTCCGCCAGGTGCAGGCCGGTCGTCGGCTCGTCGAGCACGTAGGTGGCCGCCTTCTCCGCCATGTGGATCGCCAGTTTCAGCCGCTGGCGTTCACCACCGGACAGCGTGGTGAGCGGCTGCCCGAGCCGCAGGTAGGACAGACCCACGTCGACGAGTCGGCCGAGCACCGCCCGCGCGGCGCCCGCGGTGACGAACTCGTGCGCCTCGGCGACCGACATAGCGAGGACCTCGCTGATGTCCTTGCCGCGCAGCTTGTGCCGCAGCACCTCCGGCATGTACCGCTTGCCCTCGCACCGCTCGCAGACCGTCGCGACGCCCGCCATCATGGCCAGGTCCGTGTACACCAGCCCGATGCCCTTGCAGTGCGGGCAGGCGCCGGAGGAGTTGGCGCTGAACAGGCCGGGTTTGACGCCGTTGGCCTTGGCGAAGGCCGCCCGGAGGGAGTCCAGGAGCCCGGTGTACGTCGCCGGGTTGCTGCGGCGGGAACCGCGGATCGCCGACTGGTCGACGGTCACCACGCCCGGCAGGCCCGGCAGCGCGCCGTGGATCAGCGAGCTCTTGCCCGACCCGGCCACGCCGGTCACCGCGGTCAGCACGCCGAGCGGGATGTCCACGTCGACGTCCCGCAGGTTGTGCCGGGTCGCGCCCCGGATCGGCAGCACCCCGCGCGGCGGGCGGACCTGCTCGCGCAGCCGGGCCCGGTGGCCCAGGTGCCGCCCGGTCAGCGTGCCCGACGCGCGCAGCCCCGGCACGTCACCCGCGTAGGTGACCCGGCCGCCGGCCGCCCCGGCCCCCGGGCCGAGGTCGACCACGTGATCGGCGATCGCCACGACCTCCGGCTTGTGCTCCACGACCAGCACGGTGTTGCCCTTGTCGCGCAGCCGCAGCAGCAGGTCGTTCATGCGGCGGATGTCGTGCGGGTGCAGTCCGACGGTCGGCTCGTCGAAGACGTACGTCACGTCGGTCAGGCTGGACCCCAGGTGGCGGACCATCTTGACGCGCTGCGCCTCGCCGCCGGAGAGCGTGCCGCTCTCCCGGTCCAGGGAGAGGTAGCCCAGACCGATCTGCACCAGGGAGTCCAGGGTGTGCCGCAGCGAGTCCACGACCGGCGCCACCGAGGCGTCGTCCAGCCCGCGGACGAACTCGGCCAGGTCGCTGATCTGCATGGCCGAGCACTCGGCGATGTTCCGGCCGCCGATCCGGGCGGACAGGGCCGCCGCGTTGAGGCGGCGGCCGTCGCAGGACGGGCAGGTCGTGAACTTCACCGCCCGGTCGACGAAGGCCCGGATGTGCGGCTGCATCGCCTCCCGGTCCTTGGACAGCAGCACCCGCTGGACCTTCACCACCAGGCCCTCGTAGCTGATCTTGCTGCCGTTGACGTCGACCTTGGTCGCGGGCCTGTGCAGCAGGTCCTCCCACTGCTGCGAGGTGTAGTCCTTGAGCTTGAGGTCGGGGTCGACGAAGCCGGACTGCGCGATGCCCTGCCAGTACCACGAACCCACCGCGAACCCCGGCACGGTGATCGCGCCCTCGTTCAACGACAGCTCGACGTCGACCAGTTCGTCCGGGTCGATCGCCGACACCCGGCCCAGCCCCTCGCATTCGGGGCACATGCCCTCCGGGCTGTTGAAGCTGAAGGCGGTGGCGGGGCCGACGTGCGGGACGCCGACGCGGCTGAAGACGATGCGCAGCAGGGTGTGGGTGTCGGTCGCGGTACCGACCGTGGAGCGGGAGTTGACCCCCATCCGCTCCTGGTCGACGACGATGGCCGCGCTGAGGTTGCGCAGCGCGTCCACGTCCGGCCGGCCCAGGGCCGGCATGAACGACTGGACGAACGCCGTGTACGTCTCGTTGATCAGGCGCTGCGACTCGGCCGCGATCGTGCCGAAGACCAGCGAGGACTTGCCCGAGCCGGAGACCCCGGTGAACACCGTCAGCCGCCGCTTGGGGATGGAGAGGGATATGTCGGCGAGGTTGTTCTCCCGGGCCCCCCTGACCTCGATCCAGTCGTGGCTGTCGGCCTCGGCCCGGCTCACGACCGGGTCACCGGGCCGTGCCGGCGTCGCGGCGGACGGCTCGCGCCGGTCGGTAGCGGATTCGGAACCCATCACAACCCCCTGATATCCTTACAGTGTAAAGAGTCACTGCGCAGGTTACTTTATACCGTAAGGAGATGCCACGATGGTCGTGTTCGCCGGGCAGGGCGACGCCCGCCGCTCGATGGCCCTGCTCTGGCGCGAGCAGGACACCCGCCCCCAGCGCACCGGCCCGGGGCCGAAACCGGCGCTCAGCGTGGACACGATCGTCGACACCGCCATCGCCCACGCGGACGCCCACGGCATGGCCGCCCTGTCCATGCGCGCGGTGGGCAACCGCCTCGGCCGCACCGCCATGGCCCTGTACACGTACGTGCCGAGCAAGAGCGAGCTGCTCGACCTGATGCACGACCGCGCACTGGCCGAACTACCGACCCGCTACGACATGTCCGGTGGCTGGCGCCCGGCTCTGGAGACCTGGGCGGGCGACCTGCTCGCGTTCTACCTGCGCCACCCGTGGATGCTCCAGGTCTCCCAGGCCCGCCCGGTCCTCGGGCCGCACGAGTTCGTCTTCATGGAGACGCTGCTGGGGGTGCTGCACGCCACCGGCCTCCCGCCCCGCAGGCAGCGCGGCATCGTCGGCGCCCTGGTGCACTTCGTCCGCGGTGCCGCGCAGACCATCGCCGACTCCCGCGAGGCCACCGCGGCCACCGGCATGTCCGACGACGAGTGGTGGTACGCCCGCTCGGCGATGCTGGAGGAGGTCGCACCCGACTTCGCCGAGCGCTTCCCCATCCTCACCCGCCTGGAGAGCCAGCACGCCTTCGACCCGGCCGACGAGGACGCGCCCTACCTCGAACATGAGGCCCGCGACGCCTTCGCCACCGGCCTCACCGTGCTCCTCGACGGCATCACCACCGCCGTCACCGCCTTCGCCGCCGTCAGGCGTGCCGGCGGCGGTGCGGACGGGCAGAGCCCTGCGGCGGACGTCCGCGGCTGACGGACACCCGACCGTCAGCCCGTCACCGGGCGGCCCGCTCAGGTGGGCAGGACGACGGTGTCGTGCGGGGTGCCGCCGAGAACGACCTTCAGCGCGCCGGTGTCCGCGGCCCGCCCGAAGACGTCATAGGCCTGCTCCATCAGCTCCAGCGGGAACCGGTGCGTCACCATCGACGAGGCCGTCAGCCGGCCGGACGCCATCAGGTTCAGCAGCAGCGGCGTGGAGTGGGTGTCGACCAGGCCCGTGGTCACCGTGACGTCCCTGATCCACAGCTCCTCCAGGTGCAGCATGGCCGGCTTGCCGTGCACGCCGATGTTGGCGACGTGCCCGCACGGGCGCACCATCCTGGTGCAGCTCTCGAACGCGGCCGCGGTACCCACCGCCTCGACCACCACGTCGGCCCCGAGCCCGTCGGTCAGGTCCGCCACCAGGGACTCCGGGTCGTCCGCCGCGTTCACCACCGTGTCCGCGCCGAGCGCCACGGCGGCGTCCAGCCGCGCGTGCGCCAGGTCCACCGCGACGATCCGGCCGGGAGTGAACAGCTGCGCGGTGCGGATCACCGCGAGCCCGATCGGGCCGGCCCCGACCACCACCACGGTGTCGCCCGGCCGGACCCCTCCGGCCAGCACGCCCACCTCGTAGGCGGTGGGCAGGATGTCGGACAGCAGGATCGCCTCCTCGTCCGGCACCCCGCTGGGCAGCGGATGCAGCGAGAGGTCGGCGAACGGCACCCGGACGAACTCCGCCTGTGTGCCGTCGATCAGGTGCCCCAGCACCCAGCCCGCGCCACCGCGGCACTGGCCGTAGCGGCTCTCCCGGCAGAACCGGCAGCGCCCGCAGGCGGAGATGCACGACACCAGCACCCGGTCGCCGGGCCGCACCGAGCGCACGTCACTGCCGACCTCGACCACCTCGCCGACGGCCTCGTGCCCGAGCACGGTGCCCGCCGGCACCTCGGGCACGTCACCGTTCCTGATGTGCAGGTCGGTCCCGCAGATCGTCGTCGTGTCGACCCGCACCACCGCGTCGGCGGGGTCCTTGACACCCGGATCGGGCACCTCCTCCCAGGATGTGTGACCGGGGCTGTGGAAAACGAGCGCTCTCATGTCGGCGCCCCCTCTTTCGTCACGTGGGTGGACGGAACTCTCCTCACTCCACCCTCACCCCGCACGGGCCCGGCCGCACGGCGTCCGGACGGCCCCCGCCCCGGGACGTCCGGCCCCGCCCGCCCGTCACCTCTTGAGCGGGTCGTGCCCCCAGTTCATGAGCGAGTGCCGCCAGCGGCTGTCCGCCACGTCCCCCGACGGCTGCTGCGCCAGGTGGCGGCGGACGTAGCCGACGACCTTGCGCATGTGTGCGTGGTCGTCCGCCGTCAGGTCCGCCTTCTTCCGCCGCAGGAGTTCCACGATGCGCCGCCCGGAGGCGTGCCCGGTGGACTCCCCGCCGTCCCGGTGCTGCCCGGCCGCCTGGGACTCCTCGGTGCCCAGCCACTTCTCCAGCTCCGCGGGGGCCATGTTCACGACCTCGTGGAAGTCGCGGCGGGCCTCCTCCCGGCCCTGCTCGTCCTCGCCCGCGCCGGAGCCCTTGCCCTTGCCCGCGCCCGTGCCGGAGGAGGCCATGTCAGTCGCCCTTCCGGCCGGACTTCCCGCCGCGCCCGGAGCCCCCGCCACCGTTGGAGCCGCCCTTGGAGCCGCTCCCTTCGGAGCCGCCGCCGCCCGGCTGGTGCAGCGCCTCGGCCCTGTGCACGGCCGAGCGCCCCGACTTCTCGCTGCGCACCTGGTACTGCGGTTCCTCCGGCGAGGCGTCCACGGTGCGTCCCACCGCCTCGGTCCGCTCGGTGATCTTCTTCTCGACCTTCCCGACAGCCTCACTGCCGTGGCTCCTCCACGCGACCCGGTCGCCCTTGCCCGGTTTCTTCTCCTTGGCCACGATGACCACCTCCAGCCACCCATGCTCAGCCGGGCCGACCCGCCCCGCACGCCGACCGCCGCCGACCCGGGCACGCCCGGAACCCGAGCCGGCCGCCGGGCCGCCACCCGTCCAAGCCGTTGCCCTGTCAACAACTTGGAGCCCGGCGGTAGGTTGGGACCACCATCCGGCCCATCACCGCGGGAGTCATCACCATGGCGAACGAACCGTCCACCGCCGACAACGGGCCGATGCCGAACATCGACAGCACGGTTCCGCACTCCGCCCGCATCTGGAACTACTGGTTGGGCGGCAAGGACAACTACGAGGTGGACCGGATCGCCGGCGACCAGTTCCGTGCCGCGTTCCCCGGCATCCCCGCCAACGCCCGCGCCTTCCGGTACTTCCTGTCCCGGGCCATCACCTACCTGGCGGCCGAGGCGGGCGTGCGCCAGTTCCTCGACATCGGCACCGGACTGCCTACCGCCGACAACACGCACGAGACCGCGCAGCGCGTCGCCCCCGAGAGCCGCATCGTCTACGTCGACAACGACCCGCTGGTCCTCACGCACGCCCGCGCACTGCTCACCAGCGCGCCGGAAGGCGCCACCGACTACCTCAACGCCGACCTGCACGACCGGGACGCCATCTTCGCGGCAGCCGCGAAGACCCTCGACTTCAGCCGTCCCGTCGCGCTCATCCTCAGCGGCATCCTCGGCCACGTCGCCGACCTCGACGAGGCCCGCGCGATCGTGCGCGGCCTGATGGACCAACTGCCCTCCGGCAGCTACCTCCTGGTGTGCGACGGCAGCGACACCAACGAGGTCCTCAACGAGGCCCAGCGCATGCACAACGCCAACGGGCAGGTCCAGTACCACCTCCGCAGCCCGCAGCAGATCGCGAGCTACTTCGAGGAGCTGGAACTCGTCGAGCCCGGCGTCGTCTCCTGCCCGCTGTGGCGCCCCGCGACCACCCCCTTCGGCGAGCCCGCCGAGGTCGACGCCTACGGCGGCGTCGGTCGCAAGTCGTAGCCCCACACCCGGCAGCCCCCGGCCGCCGTCCCGTCCCGTGGCAGGGCGGCGGCCGGGCAGGCGCCCCGGTGCCTCCGGGGGCTTCGGGGCGGTCTGGCGACGAGGCGAGGACCCGATCGTGTCCGCGCGGTACACCACGACATCCGGACGCAGATTCGTGAGCGGGACGTCCTGAAGACGGACATCGAAGTCGGTGTCGGCGTTCCAGTCAGGCCCGCAGCCGCCTCCAGCGCATTCGCCAGGAACCGAGCGAGCCGGTTATGGCGCTTGGACGCACCGGGACCGGGACCGGGACCGGGACCCACAACGACCATCCCATACACGATCTCGATCCCCGCACACTGCTGGGCGGACCAGGAATCGTACTGTCCCGCAGAGATCTGCTCGTGCATCCACGCAGGAGCCGCCATCTCGGCAGTCATGACGCACCTCCCGGACACCGTGTGGACGGGCCCGACCCCGCTCGGCTCGGCGTACTGTCCCGCCTCGCCCAGCACGTCGGACGCCAGAACAGCCGACATGCGGCGGACCCCTGCCGTCCAGCAGGAGAAGGCAGAGAGCGGTGAGATCGACTACCGGAGGGACGGCACACACCGGCGAATCAAGGCACGATCGCTGATCGAGTACCAGCGCCAGGACGACCAGAAGCGGCGGGCGGCCGCAGACGAACTCACGGCGCTGAATCAGGAGATGGGGCTGATCCGATCCCGTGGCGTTCATCGTCGTCTACGGCGCCCGCGTTCTGTCCCCGAGCACACTGCGCGACCTGCTGATCCGGATGGCCCGTACCGCTCGTCCAAGGCGAAGTGGACTGGTCGGATCATGGACGGCTGTTCCGGAACCTCCAGGCCGACAGACCTGAGTCCGATCCCGCAGAAGCACCTCCGGAATCCTCGGGATGCTTCAGCGTCTTCCCAAGAAGCAAAAGCCCCAGGTCACGGCGAGTGAGTCCTGGGGCTTTCACAGAGCCGCCTTCGGGATTCGAACCCGAGACCTACGCATTACGAGTGCGTTGCTCTGGCCAACTGAGCTAAGGCGGCAGGCCGTGGGGGCCGACGTGGCGGTCACGGCGCGGCCAAGTCTACACAGTTCCGCGGGGTGCTCCGAACAGGTTGTTGCCGCTGGTTGATCTTGGAGTTGCGGGGCTCCGAGTTGCGGCGGAAGGGCCCTCCGGGAAGATACTTGCGGGGATAATGCCCCATTTACCCCTGCGGTCGTTGCTGGTCAGCAGACGGGCGTGTGCTTCGAAGGGACGGTGAGCCGTGGGCGGTGCCGATCGGCCTGGCGGTGCCGCCCGGGAGGGGCACTCGGCGCGGGGGAAGGGGCCGGGGCCCGCTGAGACCGGCGTGGGGCGGCGGCGGTGGGCGGTGCTGGCGGTGCTGTGCGCGAGCCTGCTGCTGGTGGCGATGGACGCGACGATCCTCAACGTCGCGCTGCCCTCCCTCATCGACGAGCTGCGGCCGGACGCGCGGGCGCAGCTGTGGATCATCGACGTGTACGGGCTGGTGCTCGGCGGCCTGCTGATCGCCTCGGGCGCGCTGAGCGACCGGTGGGGGCGGAAGCTGCTGTTCCTGAGCGGCTTCGTGCTGTTCGGGGTGGCGTCCGTGGTGGCCGCCACCGCGGACACTCCCGCGCAGCTGATCGGCGGGCGGGTGCTGCTCGGGGTGGGCGGCGCCATGGTGATGCCGTCGACGCTGTCGCTCATCCGCCACGTCTTCACCGACCCGAGGGAGCGGGCCACGGCCATCGGGGTGTGGGCTGCGGTCGCGGGCGCCGGGGCGTCGGTGGGTCCGCTGATCGGCGGGTTCCTGGTGGAGCGCTACAGCTGGTCGGCGGCGTTCTGGGTGAACGTTCCGGTGGTGGTGGTCACCGTCGTGGCCGGGCTGTGGCTGCTGCCGGAGTCGCGCGATCCGCGGCCGGGTCGGCTGGACTGGCCGGGTGTCGCGATGTCGATCACCGGTGTCGTCTCGCTGGCCTGGGGCATCAAGCGGGTCGCCAAGGGCAGTCTCGCGCCGGACGACCTGGCCGTGCTCGCGCTGGGCCTGCTGCTGCTGGGGACGTTCGCCCGGCGGCAGCTGCATCTGGAGTACCCGCTGCTGGACGTGCGGCTGTTCCGCAACCGGGTGTTCAGCGCCGCCGCGCTGTGCATCTTCATGGCCATGCTGGCGATCGGTGCCGCGCTGTACCTGGTGTCGCTGTGGTTGCAGTACGTCCACGGGTACAGCCCGTTCGAGGCGGGTCTGCGCACGGTCCCGGCGGCGCTCGCCGGGCTGGCGGGCGCGCTGCTCGCGCCCCGGCTGATGTCCCGGGTCGACGTGCGGCTGCTGCTGGTGACGGGACTGGGGACGATGGCGGCCGGGTTCGCGCTGCTGACCGTCACCCCCACCCCGACGCCGTACCTGGCCATCGCCGTGATGCTGGCGGCGGTCGGCTTCGGTGACGGGCTGGCGATCACGTCGGCCACCTCGGTGCTGGTGTCCGCCGTGCCGCCGAACCGGGCCGGGCAGGCGGGTGCGGTGTCGGAGTCTTCGTACGAGATGGGGGTGGGCTTCGGGGTGGCGCTGCTGGGCACGGTGCACGGCGCGCTGTTCACCAGCCGCATGACGGGGCTACCGCTCGCGGGCGCCGAACTGCGGGAGGCACGCGGCTCGATCGGTGGGGCGGAGCACGTCGGGCAGCGCATCGGCGGCGAGCGGGGGACGGCCGTCCTGGAGGCCGCGCGGGACGCGTTCGACAGCGCGCTCGTCACCACCGCCTGGGCGTCGGTCGGCATCGTGCTGGCGGTCATGGCGGTGACGGCCATGCTGGTGCCGACCGGCTTCCGGGCGACCCCGGCCCACTGACCGTGCCGCCTCGGGGCCGGGCCTGGCCGCGAGGCGGCCCCGAGGAGGTCTGGAGGCGGCCGGGGAGGGCCGGGTAGGCGGTCAGGAGGAAGAGCAGCGCTTGCCGTCCTCGGGGGCCTTGCCCTCCAGCAGGTAGTCGTTCACGGCGTCGCTGATGCACGGGCCGCCTCGCAGGTACGCGGTGTGGCCGTCGCCCTCGTAGGTGAGCAGGGAGGCGGAGTCGAGCTGCTCGGCGAGCCCTTCGGACCACACGTAGGGGGTGGCGGGGTCGCGGGTGGTGCCGACGACGAGGATCGGGTCGGCGCCCTTGGCCTCGATGCGGTTGGCCTCACCGGACGGTTCGACCTTCCAAGCGGCGCAGTTGAGCGCGGCCCAGGCGAAACCGCGGCCGAAGACCGGGGACGCCTTCTCGAACGAGGGCACCGCCTCGCGCACCTCCTCCGGCGTGGAGAACGCGGGGGCCTGGTCGGCGCAGTTGACCGCGGCGTTGGCGTACATGATGTTGTCGTAGGAACCGTCGGCGTCCCGCTCGAAGTAGTCGTCGGACAGGGCGAGCAGACCCGCGCCCTCACCCCTGTTGGCCTCGGCGAGCGCGGTGCGCAGAGTGGCCCAGGCGCTCTCGTCGTACATGGCCCGGATGACGCCGGTGGTGGCGAGGGACTCGCCGAGCTTGCGCTCCTCCCCCGTCTCCAGCGGCTCCCGGTCGACCTTCTCGAAGAACGCGCTGAGCTGCTTTCCGGCGTCGGCGGCGCTCTTGGTGCCGAGCGGGCAGTCGGACCGTTCGACGCAGTCCTCGGCGAACGCGGTGAACGCGGTCTCGAAGCCGGCGGTCTGGTCGCGGTTGAGCTGCTCGGCGGACAGCGACGGGTCCATGGCGCCGTCCAGGACGAGGCGTCCCGCGCGGGACGGGAAGAGGCCCGCGTAAGTGGCGCCGAGGAAGGTGCCGTAGGAGAAACCGACGTAGCTGAGCTTGTCGTCGCCGAGGACCTCGCGCAGTACGTCCATGTCGCGGGCCGCGTCGACCGTGGAGACGTGGTTCAGCAGGTCACCGGCCTGCTTCTCACATCCGGCGGCGAACCGGTCGTTGGCGGTACGGAGTTCGTCGACCTCCTGCTTGCTGTCGGGGGTGATGTCCACCTGGGTGTGGCGGTCCATCTCCTCGTCGCTGAGGCATTCGACCGGTTCGCTGCGGCCGACGCCGCGCGGGTCGAGGCCGACGATGTCGTAGCGGGCGCGGACCTTCTCGGGGAAGCCGATACCGGCCGCCATCTGCACGAAGTCGACGGCCGAGCTGCCCGGGCCGCCCGGGTTGACCATCAGCGAGCCGAGCCGGTCGCCGTTGCCGTCGGCGCGTTTGCGTACGACGGCGAGGGAGAGGTCCGAGGCGCTGTCCGGGTCCTCGTAGTCCAGCGGCGCTTTCATGGTGCTGCACTCGAAGCCCTGCACGCCGCAGTCGCGCCAACTCAACTTCTGCGTGTAGTAGGGCTTCAGCTCGTCGGGGACGGCGGCGGGCAGCGGCTCCAGCAGCTTGTCCGTGCCGGCCTCGCGCTCGGCGGAGGTCGGCGGGTCCTTGCTCTCGGGCCCGTCCGGCGAGGACGAGTCACCGGAGGTGCAGCCCGCGACGAGCAGCACGGCCGCCCCCAGGAACACGCCGGATGTGCGGAGCAACCGCCTGGTTTCCATCGTTGAGCCCTCGCTGCCTGGTCGGTGCGCTTCCCCGGAGCGTATAACGGTCAGCCGAGCCGAAAGCGGTCAGCCCGCGCGGAGCGCCATCGTCATGGCCTCCACGGCGAGCAGCGGCGACACGTTGCGGTCGAGTGCCTGACGGCACGCCAGGATGGCCTCCATACGCCGCAGTGTCTGCTCGGGACGGCTCTGGTCGGCGATGCGCGCGACGGCTGACGGGTCGCCGCTGCTGCCGAGTCCGCTGCCGAGTTGGCGGGCCAGGACGTCGCGGTAGAAGGCGGTCAGGTCGGTGAGGGCGAGGTCGAGCGAGTCGCGCTGGGTGCGGGTGGCGCGGCGCTTCTGCCGGTCCTCGAGGTCCTTCATCACCCCGGCGGTGCCGCGGGGCATGCGCTTGCCCTCGGTGCCGCCCATCGCGGCCCGCATCTCCTCCGTCTCCTTGCTGTCGAGCTCCTCGGCGACCTGCTTGGCGTCGGCGGTGGCGGCGTCGATGAGTTCCTGCGCGCCCTTGAGGCAGCCGCCGACGTTGTCGACGCGCAGGGGCAGTTGCAGCACGGCGGCGCGGCGGACCCGGGCGCGTTCGTCGGTGGCCAGGCGGCGGGCGCGGCCGATGTGGCCCTGGGTGGCGCGGGCGCAGTCGGCGGCCAGGTCGGGCGCGATGCCGTCGCGGCGCACCAGCAGGTCGGCGACGGCCGCCACCGGCGGGGTGCGCAGCGCCAGGTGCCGGCAGCGGGAGCGGATCGTGGGCAGGACGTCCTCGCTGGAGGGGGCGCACAGCAGCCACACCGTGCGCGGGGCCGGCTCCTCGATGGCTTTGAGCAGCACGTTGCCGGCGCCCTCGGTGAGGCGGTCGGCGTCCTCCAGGACGATGACCTGCCAGCGGCCCGAGGCCGGCGACATCTGGGCGCGGCGGACCTGGTCGCGGGTCTCCTTCACGCCGATGCTGAGCAGGTCGGTGCGGATGATCTCCACGTCGGCGTGCGAGCCGGTCAGCGCGGTGTGGCAGCCGTCGCAGAATCCGCAGCCGGGGGCGCCGCCGAGGGCCCGGTCGGGGCTGACGCACTGGAGAGCGGCGGCGAAGGCGCGCGCGGTGCTGGAGCGTCCGGAGCCCGGAGGGCCGGTGAACAGCCAGGCGTGGGTCATGGCGGAGCCGCTGGTCTGCGGCGGGCGGCCCTCCGAGGCAGCGGTGACATAGGCGTCGGCGTCCCGCGCGGCAGCCGTGAGCTGCGCGACTGCCCGGTCCTGGCCGACCAGGTCGTCCCACACCGCCATGGCTTCACCCCTCCGCTTGCTGCCGCCGCCGGCCACCGGGCCGCGGCGGTGGCGCCGATCACGTCCCGTTCCGTGCACGTTCCATCCCGTGCACGTTCCATTGTGGGTGATGGCGCCGACAGCCCTCACCGCCTGTGGACAAGTGCCGGAACAGCCTGTGGATGAGCGGACCGGCCCTGCTCGTGACGACGCAGCGCGATGGGCGAACTCGCACGCTTGCCGGCAGACGGCACTAAGGCTGCCTGTAGTGGCTCTGCGTGATGGGACAAGAGCAGAACCCGATGAGTTCCGACCTCCGACGCCGGCGGGTCGGCTGAGGGTTGCGCCAGTTGGTGGATGCGCCTCGTCGGAGCAGGTGACGGGAACCGGCGATCGTGCGGCCCGCCGGCGCTCTGCTGCCCCGGTACCGGCCGGTCAGCGTGTCGTTAGTGAGGGGAGGGTCTCCCGCCCAGGTCGGTGAGGAGATGTGGTTGCCGGGCGCGCCGTATGGGGTGCGGCGTGCGGTCGACGGCGTGGTCGAAGGGGAGGTCTGTGCCTGATGAGTGATGAGACTCTGTCTGGTTCGTCCGAGTTGCGCGAGTCCTACGAGCTGTGCGAGGCGGTGACCAGGCAGTCTCATGCGCCGCTGTGGCGGGCGGGTGAACTGCTGCCTGCTCCGGTGCGCCCGCACATGCATGCTGTCAACGGCTTCGCTCTGTGGACTGACGCCATCGCCGACAGGGGCGGAACCGCGGCGGAGCGTGGGCGACGGCTTGCCCGGTGGTACTCCGCCGTCCGCGAGGGGCTGGAGTCGGGGGGCAGCGGGCATCCGGTGCTGCGGGCGTTCGTGGACACGGTGTGGCGGTGGGATCTTGACCGTGCGGTGATCGAGGAGCATCTGGGCGTCCTGGAGACCGATTGCGTCAGTCCCCCTGTCTTCGAGACGTTCCAGGACCAGCGGCGATATCTGAGGGGGGTGGCGGGTGCGCACTTCGAGCTGTGGTCCCCACTGGTGGGTCTGAGGGATCCGGAGGTGCTGGCGCTGACCTCCTTGCTGGGCGAGGCGGGCCAGGTGGTGGACCAGTTCGAGGACATGCCGGAGGACCTCGCTGCTGGCCGGTGCTACCTGCCGCGCGCCGATCTGCGGGCGCTGGGACTGGAGGTGAGTGATCTTGTACGCGGTGAACGTCCCGGGGCGCTGGCGGAACTGGTGCGTATGCAACTCGGCCGCTGGAAGGTCCTGCTGGAGCAGGCGGCGCCGGTGACGGGAATGGTAGAGCGCGAGTATCAGCCGTTTCTGCACGTGCTGGTGCTGGGGGCCCATCTGCAGTTCGACGAGATCGTCCTCCGCCAGGAGCGGGTCTTCACTCAAGGTCTCGAGCCGCTGGTGTCTGCAGACGGGGCCTCCCGCCGCCCCGTATGGGCGCATGCGGGGGTGGACACGGTGCCGGAGCATGTCGCGGTCATCATGGACGGCAACCGCCGATGGGCCTCGGAGCAGGGCCGGCCGGCCTCCTGGGGGCATCAGGCGGGTCAGTGGTCCGCGATGCGTCTGGTCAACGCCGCGCTGCGGCTGGGAGTGCGGCATCTGACCTTCTATGCGTTCTCCACCGAGAACTGGGCCCGTTCTCAGGACGAACTGGACGCGTTGTTCGAGATCACGGGCGACGCGATGGCCCGCGGAGGTGGGGAGTGGCTGCACGACCTGGGGGTGCGGGTGCGCTGGTGCGGGCGGCGTGACCGCATCGACCCGTCACTGGCCTCAGCGCTGACCCTGGTGGAGAGCATGACGTCGAACAACGAGATGCTGACGCTGACCGTCTGCATCGACTACGGCGGGCGCGAAGAACTGGTCGAGGCCGCCCGCGCGCTGGCCGCCGAAGCAGCCACCGGAGCGATCCGGCCCGAGGACATCGGCCCCGCCGACCTGGACCGGAACATGTACGCACCCGGCCTCCCGGACGTCGATCTGCTGATCCGCACCTCCGGTGAGCAGCGGATCAGCAACTTCCTGCCCTGGCATCTGGCCTATGCCGAGATGGTCTTCGACCCGACTCCCTGGCCCAGGTACGGCCTGGAACAGCTGCGGGAGGCGGTCACCGTCTACGCCGGCCGCCAACGCCGCTTCGGCGGCACTCTTCCCGGCCCCGCCCGGCCGGCAGAGCCCGCCCGTTCGGCAGAACCGGCCTGAGGTCCTCCTGAGCCCGGGCCCGGCCATCCCGGGCCCGGGCTCACCTCACGGCTTCGGCGGGGTGTACGTGCCGGCTGCGGTCACATACCCCAGCACCGTGTCCTCGCTGAACGGGGGCGTGCCGAATGTCGCGGTGTACGCCTTGAGCATCTCGGGGGTGGCGTACAGCGGCACCTCGCTGAGCTGGACTTTCAGGGGCTTGCCCGCCGGAACCTTGTCAGTGGACAGCTTCCCCTTCTCCACACCGCACCGAAGGGCCGAGGCGTGTTCGACAGCGAGGCCGTTGACCTCGCACCTTCCCGAAGCCAGTTCGTCCTTCAGAGCGCCCCCCAGATCGGTGAGCCGAACGTCGCCCTGCGGTGTGCGCACCGAGACTCCCCCGTCGAGAGCACCGTTGCCCCTGGCCTTCGGCAGCTTCGTCAGCGAGGGGTCGCCCTTGCCGGACCGCACGGGGAACCGCACCGCCGGCCCACCGGAGGACTTGACCATCTCGGCAGGGGCGACGGCCTCGACCACCGCTCCCAGCCGGTCCAGCTCCGCCTGGACCGGCTCGGACCACCGGACCTCGACCCAGCCGTCGGAGACCGTGCCGTACTTCTCATCCGCCGCGGACGCCGTCCCGGCGAGCTGCGCCAGCAAGGGCGCGGCCAGGGCGGCACCCAGAACGTTTCGTCGTGTCGCACTCATCGACGCACACCATCCTTCCCCGGGCCGTAGGGCACGACCCGGAAGGAATCCTTCTGGCACTTTGACGCCCGGTCTGCGGAGAGCCCGCAAACCACCCGGAAGGATGCAAGAACACACCGGCCGATGACGCGACACCGTCAATCGCCAAGGGACGCACCTTCACCCAGGACGATCACCGCCCGTGACCAGAGCCTGCCGACAAGGCTGCGCCGTCACGCTGCTGCGCCGTTCGGGGGGCAACGACGGGGTGTCGCCCTGGCAGTCGCCGTGAGTCGTTTTGTCATACCTGATGCTCATCTCATGACAGGACTGCCGCACGGGTGGTGTCTCGGCAGTGCCTGTCCGCCCGGTTCGCCGAGAGAACGGAACGCCATGGCCGGTACCCGCACGCGTCGACTCGCATCGACGGTGACCGCCGCCCTGCTCCTCAGCGGCGGTGTCCCGCTCGCCACCGCCGGCACCGCGCAGGCCGCCTCGGGCACCGCGAGCGCCACCGGCGTCAGCGCCCGGTGGGGCAGTGGCGCCAGCGCCGTGGAGGTCACGGCGGCCGAGGCCGCACACCCCGACGGCACCACCGAGGCCGACGTGCCGTCCGCCGCGCTCGGGGCGGCGGGCAGCGCGGAGGCCGTCCGGGCCCGTGCGACGGGCGACGCCACGCAGGGCACCGTCACGTCGGCGGCTTCCCTGGACTCGCTGGCCCTGGACATCGGTGCCGCCCGCCTGCTCACCGGGGCCGTCGCCGCCTCCTGCACGGCCGTGCCCGGCGAGGCCCCGCACGGCACGGCGACGGTCGCGGACGGCACGTTCACGGTCCGTGGACTGCCGCCGCTCGGGCTGCCCGCCGACCCTGCCCCCGGCACGGTCGTGCTGCTGCCCGGCGGACTCGGCCAGCTGGTCCTCAACGAGCAGGTCCGCGACGCCGACGGGACGCTCACCGTCACCGCGCTGCGGCTCACCCTCTCGGACGCCGCCGAGAACCACCGCGGCAAGCTGACCGCTGCCTCGGTCCGCTGCGCCGCGGGGGCGGCGGAGCCGGCGGAGCTGGTCGCACGGGTGGAGCACGACGCCACCGACGAGCCGGTGGCCGGGGTGGCGCTCGTCGCCACCGCCCTGCCGCCCGCCGGGAGCACCGGGGATACCGGCCCGCCACCCGCCGAGGGCGACAGCGACGCGGACGCCGGTGAGCCCGGGCCCCGCGAGGGCGACAAGGCACACGAGGCCGGGGGTACCGGGCACGGAGGTGGCGGGGACGCCGGGGGCCCGGGCGCTGGCGTGGCCGGGGAGCGGGACCGCGCCCCGCTCCCGGAGTCGGCCGCCGATCCCGCAGATCCCGCAGATCCCGCCGATCCCGCCGAACAGTCCGCCGTCCCCTCCGCGCCGGTCGCCTCAGCCGACGAGGCCACCGAGGCTCCCGGCACGTCAGAGGCGGCGGACACGGAGGGAGCGGCGGACACGCCGGGTGCGCTGCCCGCCGGGGAGTGCGTGACCGGCCCGGACGGCGCCTGCTCGCTGGGCCGGCTCGGCGCCGGACGGTACGAGGTGTGTGTGGCGGCCGTCCCTGACGGTTACGCGCTCCCCGAGCAGCCCTGCCGCCGGCTCACCGTCGCACCGGGCGCCACCGCCACGGCGGGCCCGTTCCGGGTGACCGGCGGCGGCGACTGAGCCGCCGGGCCTGCGCCCCCGCACAGCACGCCGTCGTGCAGACCGTCCCGCGCGCCGCTCATCCCCGCCCGTCGGCGGGGGTGAGCGGCGTTGCGGGTGTCCAGGTCACCTCGATGCCGTCAGCGCCGAAGCCCTCGGCGACCAGCCGGTTGTCCCGCTCCTCGGCCGCCGAGGGAGTGGGTTCTGAGGGGGTGGGCAGGGAACGGGCCGTGCCGGTGCCGGGCTTGACGCCCCAGACGTAGATGCGGCTGCCCACGTCCAGCAGTTTCCACAGCCGTTCGGCGTCCTTGACGTACATGCTGACGCAGCCGCCGGAGCCGGTGGTGAACAGGTCCTCGTAGGTGCCGTGCAGGGCCTGGCCGCCGTTGAAGAACTGCGCGTAGGGCATGGGTGCGTCGGCGTAGATCGTCGAGACGTGGTCCTTGTTGCGCCAGTAGACCTCGTGCCAGCCGGTCCTGGTCTCGTAGCCGCGTTTGCCGGTGCGGACCGGGATCGGGGCGAAGACCACCCTGCGGCCGTTCTGCATCCACAGCAGCTGCCGGTTCAGGTCGACGCATGTGACGGTCCCCCGGTCGACCGGGCACTCACCCTTGGCGTTGGGGTTCTTGCGGGCCTCCTCCACCAGCAGCATGCGGTAGGTGGCCACCGTGGCCCGGCCGTCGGCGGGTTCGACACCCAGTCGGCGCTGGAGGGCCCGGATCGCCTCGCAGTCCTCCGCGGACTGCCGGCCGTCCTGCGGCAGGCCCAGCTTCTCCTCCAGCTCCCACTGGTAGGGCCCCGTCCCGCCAGTGCAGGGCGCGCTGGGTGGCGGCGCGCCCCGCTGGACGGCGGCTGCGGGCGCCGCTCCCGCGCCCAGGGAAGCGGTGACGGCGAGCAGCGCGCTCAGCGCCGAACGCAGCGCGGAACGGGACGAGGGGCCGTGCGTGGTGCGGTGCATGCCTCCGTCGTACGCCCCCCACCACCCGCGCGCGGCCCGGACCGGGCCGCGCGGGCGGTTCCGCAGGGCCGAACGGCGGGTTCTGCCGCCGGGCCTCGTCGACCCGCGCGGCGACCACTCCTCACCGCGCGGCGACTCGGACTCCGCCTCCCCGCTGGTCGTGACAGGGTGCCGGTGACCCGGCCGGGCGCGGCAGCGGTTCAGCGGCGGCGTCGGCCCCGGCGCCCGTCGTGGGGCCCCTCGGGCCCTTCGGGCTCCTCCGGCTCACGCGGGCCGAGCAACTCGTCGGCGAGCGTGGGCAGATCGTCCATCGGCGTCTCCTCGGCCCACTCCGAGCGGCGGCGCGGCCGACCGTCCGGCTCGACCTGCGGCAGTTCGCGCGTACGGTCCTCGCCCTCACCGGCGCCACCGGACTGCGGCGCGGGACGGCCGCGGCCGGGCGCTCGCGGCGGCCGGGGCGGCCGGGGCGGCTGCGCCTGGGGCAGCACCGCCGTCTCCTCCTCCGCGGGGACCTGCGGCAGCACGCTGGTCCGGTCCTCGGAGTCGGACGGCACCTGCGGCAGCACGTTGGTCTCGTCGTCCGGGCCGGCTGCGCGCCCCTTGCCGGCGGGCCGACCGGTCGGCGGTGGCGACGCGGGCCGCGGCGGCACCTTCGGCAGCACGGCGGTACGGTCCTCGTCGGGCTCGCGGCCGGACAGCTGCTCAGCAGCGCCGTCCGCCTTCATCGCCGCCTGCGCCGCCTCCGGGGCCGGTGCCGACTTCGGGTCCGGTGCCGACTTCCGGTCCGGTGCCGACTTCCCGTCCGGTGTTGCGGACGGGCCGGGCTGCACGCGGGGCGTGCCGTCCGGGCGCACCTGCGGGACCTGCAGCGTGTCCTCGTTATCGGGGTTGCCGGTGTTGCCGCGGTCGCCGCCACGGCCGGCCTCGGACCGGCTCTCCGCGCGGCTCTGCTCGGCTTCGCGCCGCTCGGCCTCGCGCTTCTCCGCCGCCCGCTGCTCGGCCTCGCGCTTCTCCGCCGCCCGCTTCTCCGCCTCGCGCTTCTCGGCCTCGCGCTTCTCGGCCGCCGCTGCCTCGGCCGCCCTGGCCTGCTCGGCGCGCAGCAGCGCCTCCTCCGCCTTGCGCTGTTTCTCCAGCCGGCGGGCGGCGGCCTCCGCACGCAGCCGGGCCTCCTCCTCCGCCTGGCGGCGCAGCCGCTCCTGCTCCGCCTCCCGAGCGGCCTCCTCGGCCTCCCGGCGCCTGCGCTCCTCCTCGGCGCGCTGCCGGGCCTCCTCGGCACGGCGGCGGGTCTCCTCGGCGAGGCGGGCCTCCGCCGCCCGGCGGGCGACCTCGGCCTCCTGCTTGCGGCGCTCCTCCTCCTCGGCACGCAACCGGGCGAGCTGCTCCTCTCGCTCCCGCTCCAGGCGCTCGGCCTCGGCCTTGCGGGCGGCTTCCTCGGCCTCGCGGCGCTTGCGCTCCTCCTCGACGCGGCGGCGGGCCTCCTCGCGCTCGCGGATCTCCTGCTCGGACAGCGGCAGCACCTGCTCCAGGCGGTGCCGCACCGCTGAAGTCACGGCCTCGGGCCGCTGCCCGGCGTCGACGACCAGGTAGCGGACCGGGTCGGCGGCGGCGAGGGCCAGGAACCCGGCGCGGACCCGGCGGTGGAACTCCGTCGACTCCGACTCCAGCCGGTCCGGCGCCTCGGTGAACCGCTCGCGGGCCGTCTCCGGCGTCACGTCGAGCAGCACCGTCAGGTGCGGCACGAGGCCGTCGGTGGCCCAGCGCGAGATCCGGGCGACCTCGGTGCCGGACAGTTCCCGTCCGGCGCCCTGGTAGGCGACGGACGAGTCGGTGTAGCGGTCGGTGAGCACCACCGCGCCGCGCTCCAGGGCCGGACGCACCACCGAGTCGACGTGCTCGGCGCGGTCGGCCGCGTAGAGCAGCGCCTCGGCGCGGTCGGACAGGCCCGCGGAGGAGACGTCCAGCAGGATGGACCGCAGCCGCTTGCCCAGCGGTGTGGCGCCGGGCTCACGGGTGACGACGACCTCGTGGCCCTTGTGCCGCAGCCACTCGGCGAGCGTCTCCAGCTGGGTCGACTTGCCCGCGCCGTCACCGCCCTCCAGCGCGATGAAGAAGCCGTTGGCGGCGGGTCCGGTGGCCGGTTCGCCGCCGCGGACCGCGTCCAGCAGGTCGCGGCGCAGCGAGGTGCCGCTGCGGTCGTCGGCACGGGACAGCACCAGGGCGGCCACCGGCAGCAGCAGCGCGCCGACCAGCATCATGGTGAACGCGGCGCCGCCGTGGTCGATGACGAACCTGCCCGCCTCCACCCGGTGCTCGCCGATGAGCGCGGCGACGACGGGGGCGGCGACGGCGGTCACCGCGACGGTCAGGCGGACGACCGCGCTGAGGTGCTCGGTGGTGCGGATGCGCCGCGCGTCCTCGACCTCCTGGTCGATCAGCGTGTGCGCGGTCTGGGCGGCGACACCGGCGATGAGGCCGGTGACGGCGGCGACGACCAGCACGGTGGCGGTGTCGGCCGCAAGGCCGGCCAGCAGCAGGCCCAACCCGGTGACGGCCAGCGCCAGCGCCAGCAGCCGGCGGCGGGACAGCGCCGGCAGCACCTTCGGCGCGGTGCGGACGCCGGCCGCGGTGCCGCCCGTCAGGGTGAGCACCAGCAGGGCGAAGGCGACCGGCCCGCCGCCCAGGTCCATGGCGTGCAGCACGGCGACGGAGGCCGCGGCGACGATGGCCGCGGTTGTCGCGGCGGCGGCGACCAGCAGCAGCGTCAACGCGCCGGTGCGGCCCTTGTCCGGGCCGCTCGCGCCGCGCGGACGGCGCAGGCCCTCCAGCGGGGAGCGCGGGCGGGGCGTGGCGGTGCCGGGCAGGTGCAGGAAGTACAGGACGGAGATGGAGGCGGCGAAGAGGCCGGCCGCGACGTAGGAGCCCAGGGCCGCCTGGTGCTCGGAGAACCACACCAGGCCCGCCCCCAGCAGGTTGCTGACCAAGGTGACCAGCAGCAGGGTGGCGGCGGCGGCCGGGATGGCCAGGAACGCGGTGCGGGCCCACAACCGGCGCAGCGCCTCGCGGTGGTCGGGCAGGGGCCTTACCGCGGCGCCCTCGGGCGGCGGCGCGGGCAGCAGCGCGGGGGCCGCGCTGTCCTTGGCGACCGTCCAGAACCGTTCGGCGACGCCGGTGACGAAGACGGTGACGAGGATCAGCGCGTAGGCGTTGTCCGGCGTCCAGCTGATCCACAGCGGCGCGATGATGAGCAGCACGCTGCGCAGAGCGTCCGCGCCGATCATGGTCCAGCGCCGGTCGAGCGCGTTGCCCGGGGCGACGAGGGAGGAGATCGGCCCCAGCAGGACCGCTCCGAACAGCAGCGTCGCCAGCATCCGGGTGGCGAGGACCGCGGCGACGGCGAACGCCACCCCGCCGTAGCCGCTGCCGAACACCGGCTGACCACCCGTGAGGGCCACCGCGAGGGTGGCCTGGAGGGCCAGCAGGATGAGTACCAGCAGGGCCAGGGCGTCGCCGATGCCGCTGACGCACTGGGCACTCCACAACCGCCGCAGCGGCGCATGGCCGAGCAGCGCCCGCACGGCGCGCTCGCGGGAGTCAGCGGCCAGGGCGTCGGAGGTGGGGGTCACAACCGGTTGCTGCTCTGCACGCGTCATATGGGCCAGCGTATAGGGCAGGGCCGATTCCTTGTGCCGGTGCCCGAACATCTGGACGGGTCCCCGGAGCACCGGGCGAGCGGCCCGCCGCAGCGGTGCCGCCCGCGCCCCGGAACACCCGCGCGCGCCCCCGGCGCGGGCACGGCGCGCCGCTTCTCCGCCGCCCCTGCGCTACTTGGCCGCCGCCTTCTTCGCCGCCGCCTTCTTCGCCGGGGCCTTCGCGGCGGCCTTCTTGGCGGTGGCGGTCTTCGCGGCGGTGGCCTTGGTGGCGGTGGCCTTCGTCGCCGAGGCCGCCTTCTTGGCCGTGGTCTTCTTCGCCGCGGTCTTCTTGGCGGCCGTCTTCTTCGCCGGGGCCTTCTTGGCGGTCTTCTTCACCGGACCCTTGGCGCGCTTCTCCGCGAGCAGTTCGAATCCGCGCTCGGGCGTCAGGCTCTCGACCTCGTCGTCCCGGCGCAGGGTCGCGTTGGTCTCCCCGTCGGTGACGTACGGGCCGAAGCGGCCGTCCTTGACGACCACCGGGCGGTCGTTCGTCGGGTCGTTGCCCAGCTCCTTCAGCGGCGGCTTGGCCGCGGCCCGGCCGCGCTGCTTGGGCTGCGCGTAGATGGCCTGGGCCTGTTCGAGCGTGATGGTGAACAGCTGCTCCTCGTTCTCCAGCGAACGGGAGTCGGTGCCCTTCTTCAGGTACGGGCCGTAGCGCCCGTTCTGCGCGGTGATCTCCGCACCGGTCTCCGGGTCGGCGCCGACCACCCGAGGCAGCGACAGCAGCCGCAGCGCGTCCTCCAGCGTGACCGTGTCCAGCGACATCGACTTGAACAGCGAGGCGGTGCGCGGCTTGACGGCGTTCTTGCCGGTCTTCGGCGTGCCCTCGGGCAGCACCTCCGTCACGTACGGGCCGTAGCGGCCGTCGCGGGCGATGACCGGGCGTCCCGTCTCCGGGTCGCTGCCCAGCTCGAAGTCGCCGCTGGGCTTCGCCAGCAACTCCTCGGCGAGCTGGACGGTCAGCTCGTCCGGCGGCAGATCGTCGGGCACGTCGGCCCGCTGGCCGGTCTCGCCCTCGGGGCCGGGACGCTCGACGTAGGGCCCGTAGCGGCCGACGCGCAGCATGATGCCGTCGCCCACCGGGAAGGACGAGACGCCCTTGGCGTCGATCGCACCGAGGTCGGAGACCAGTTCCTTCAGGCCGCCGAGGTGGTCGCCGTCGCCGTTGCCGGCCTTCGCGGCGCCGCCCGCCTCCCCCTGGCCGAAGTAGAAGGTCCGCAGCCACGGCACGGACTCCGCGGCGCCCCGGGCGATGCGGTCGAGGTCGTCCTCCATCTGCGCGGTGAAGTCGTAGTCGACGAGCCGGCCGAAGTGCTTCTCCAGCAGGCCGACCACCGCGAACGACAGGAAGGACGGCACCAGCGCGGTGCCCTTCTTGAAGACGTAGCGGCGGTCCAGGATCGTGCCGATGATCGACGCGTACGTCGACGGGCGGCCGATCTCCCGCTCCTCCAGCTCCTTCACCAGCGTGGCCTCGGTGTAGCGGGCCGGCGGCTTGGTGGCGTGGCCGTCGACGCTCAGCTCCTCGGAGCGCAGTGCGTCGCCCTCGCTGACCTGCGGCAGCCGGCGCTCGCGGTCGTCGAGTTCGGCGTTGGGGTCGTCGGCGCCCTCGACGTAGGCCTTCATGAAGCCGTGGAAGGTGATCATCTTGCCGGACGCGGAGAACTCGGTGTCCCGCCCGTCCGCGGACCGTCCGCCGACCTTCACCGTCACCGACTGGCCGGTGGCGTCCTTCATCTGGGAGGCAACCGTCCGCTTCCAGATCAGCTCGTACAGCCGGAACTGGTCGCCGGTGAGGCCGGTCTCGGCCGGGGTGCGGAAGCGGTCGCCGGAGGGGCGTACCGCCTCGTGCGCCTCCTGCGCGTTCTTGACCTTGCCCGCGTAGGACCGCGGCTTGTCCGGCAGGTACTCGGCGCCGTACAGCTGCGTCACCTGGGCACGGGCCGCGGAGACGGCCGTGTCGGACAGCGTCGTGGAGTCCGTACGCATGTAGGTGATGAAGCCGTTCTCGTACAGCTTCTGCGCCACCTGCATGGTGACCTTGGCGCCGAAGCCGAGCTTGCGGGACGCCTCCTGCTGGAGCGTGGTGGTACGGAACGGCGCGTAGGGCGAGCGGCGGTAGGGCTTGGACTCCACCGAGCGCACGGCGAAGTCGGTGCTCTCCAGCGCGGCGGCCAGAGCCCTCGCGTTCTGCTCGTCCAGGTGCAGCAGCTGCTCGCCGCTGCGCGGCGTCTTGAGCACGCCGTCCGGACCGAAGTCGCGGCCCTGCGCCACCCGGCGGCCGTCGACGGCGGTGAGACGGGCGGTCAGCGAGTCCGGGTCGGAGGCGTCCCCCGCCCGGCCCGTGCGGAACACGCCGGTGAGGTCCCAGTACTCGGCGGAGCGGAACGCGATGCGCTCGCGCTCCCGCTCGACGACGAGCCGGGTCGCCACCGACTGCACGCGGCCCGCCGACAGCCGCGGCATGACCTTCTTCCACAGCACCGGGGAGACCTCGTAGCCGTAGAGCCGGTCGAGGATGCGGCGGGTCTCCTGCGCGTCGACGAGTTTCTGGTCGAGTTCGCGGGTGTTGTTGACGGCGTCGCGGATGGCGTCCTTGGTGATCTCGTTGAAGACCATCCGGCGCACCGGGACCTTCGGCTTCAGCACCTCCTGGAGATGCCAGGCGATCGCCTCGCCCTCGCGGTCCTCATCGGTTGCGAGAAAGAGCTCGTCGGATTCCGCGAGCAGCTGCTTCAGCTTCTTGACCTGGTCGCGTTTGTCGCTGTTCACGACGTACAGCGGCTCGAAATCGTGGTCGACGTTCACCCCGAGGCGGGCCCAGGACTCACCCTTGTACTTGGCGGGAACCTCGGCGGCGCCGTTCGGCAGGTCGCGGATGTGCCCGACACTCGCCTCGACGACATAGCCAGGGCCGAGGTAGCCCTTGATCGTCTTCGCTTTGGCGGGGGACTCGACGATCACGAGTCGGCGTCCGCCGTGCGCGGATTCGCTGGTCGGGGACAACTTCTCGCTCTTCTCTCCGGTCGACTGTCGCGCTCGGTGCGTTGCGCTGACGCTGCGGAGTGTGACGGTACCTCCCGGCACTCTGTCAAACGGAAAAACTCCGCAACGCCACTCGAACGGTAACCCGACAACCGCCATTCCTGCCGCCCGGCGGCGGCTGGCAGTATGTCTGAGCAATTGATGTCCCATCTCACATCCCGGGGGAACACCGTGTCCGACCCGCAGCAGAATCCCTACAGCGGCCAGCCCGGACAGCCGGGCCAGAACCCCTACGAGCAGCACGGCCACCAGGGCTACGGCCAGCCGGGACAGCAGCCGTACGGGCAGCCCGGTCAGCCCGGTCAGCCGGCCTACGGCTACCCGCAGCAGCCCCCGCCCGGCCCCGGCATGTACGGAGCCAACCCGCAGGCCCCCTACGGCTACGACCCGTACGGGCGCCCCTATTCGGACAAGTCCAAGATCGTCGCCGGCGTGTTGCAGCTGTTCATCGGCACGCTGGGCATCGGACGCTTCTACACCGGCCACATCGGCATCGGCGTCGCACAGCTGCTGACCTGCGGCGGCCTGGGCATCTGGGCCCTGGTCGACGGCATCATCTTCCTGGTCAGCGACGACCGCACGGACGCCGAGGGCCGACTGCTGAGGAGCTGAGATGAAGGCCGCCGCGCGCCGGGGCGACGCCCCACGGGTCCATCCGGCCGTGGCACCGCTCGCCGCCCTGGCCGCCTCGGCGGCGGGCGCGGTGTACCTGTGGGGCACCGACCCGCACCAGCCGGGGCAGCTGCTGCCGCGCTGCCCGGTGAACTGGGCCACCGGGCTGCTCTGCCCCGCCTGCGGCGGCACCCGGATGGCGTACGACCTGCTGCACGGGGACGTGGCCGCCGCGTTCGCCGACAACGCCGTGCTGCTCGTGCTCGGCGTCCCGCTGGCCGCCTGGCTGGGCGGCCGGTGGCTCGTCGAGGGACTGCGCGGGCGCCGCTACCGGCCCGCGATCGGCACGCGCGGCGTCGGCGCCATCCTCGGCATTGCCCTCGTCTGGGTGCTTGTGCGCAACTTGTCCGGCTGACGCAGGTCACTTTTCGGCCACAGCTCTGCGGAACACCGCAACCTCCGGGCGCCCTGCAGGGTCATGTCAGCGCCGTGCAGCAGCACGGCACTTGACGGTACGCGAAGTACCCGCGCAGAGGAGCCCGACCCGTGTCCTACCCCGCCACCGCCCCGAACGGCCAGCCCTACTCCGACAAGTCGAAGATCGTGGCCGGCGTGCTGCAGCTCGTCCTCGGCGTGCTGGGCGTCGGACGGTTCTACACCGGCCACATCGGCATGGGCGTCGCCCAGCTGCTGACCTGCGGCGGCCTGGGCATCTGGTCCCTCGTCGACGGCATCCTGTTCCTGGTCAGCAACGACCGCACCGACTCGGAGGGCCGCCCGCTGCGCGGCTGACACCGGGCAGAGCGGCGGTGGCCCGGGCCATAGGCATCCGGTGCCACCGCCGTTCACCCACTGTGCCTCATCAGCAGCCACATCCCGCACGTGAGATAGCCCACCCCGAACGCCGCGGCGAGCACGGCCGCAGCCGCCGGACGCTCCACCACGGCCACCGGCTCGCCCCGGCGGACCCTCACCGCGGTCCACAGCAGCAGGCCGGCGCCGAACGACGCGCAGACCACCCCGGCGAAGACAGCGGGTGCGTATTCCATGCCGCGGAGCCTGGCGGCGCCGGGCGGCGGCCACCGCACCCGCGGACGACCGCCGGGCGAACGGCGGGTGAACGCCTGCCCGGCGAGCGGCCGGCGCGAGCGGCGCCAGCCCCCGGCGCACGAGCGGCCTCAGCCTCCCGGGGTGCGTCGGGGTGCGCCGGCTCCGGGGTGCGCCGACTCCGGGGTGCGCCGACTCCGGGGTCAGGGGTTGTGCGGGATCAGGAAGCCCTGCTCCACGAGCAGCCGGATGGCCTGCGGCGTCCGGTCGCGCAGCTGGACGGCGTCGTCACCGACCAGCTGGGCGATGGCGTCCAGGATGCGCCCCGCCGTCAGCGTGCCGTCGCAGACCCCGGCGAAGCCGGCGCCCACGGTGTCCACCCGCGTGGCGCGTCGCATGCCGCGCTGCTGGCGCAGCACCACGTGCTCGGGGTCCTCCGCGCCGGGCGGCCCGACCTGCTCCTGCACGACCCCCTCCGCGAGCTGGAAGCGCGTGTCCAGCAGCGCCGCGTCGTCGCAGCGGTGCAGGAAGTCCTGCCGGGCGAAGTGCTCGCGGACGGTCTCCCCGAGGGGCTGCTCCACTGGGTGCGTCCACTCCTCGACCGTGCAGTGCGGCACCTCGGAACCGGACTTTCGCAGCGTGATCCAGCCGAAGCCGACCGCCTGGGTGCCGCGCCTCTCGAAGGCGTCCAGCCACGCGTCGTAGCGGGCCGTGTAGGCGCCCGGGTCACCGCGGTGGTCACCGCCGTCGCGCAACCACAGCTCGGTGTACTGGGTGACGTCCTGCACCTCGCGCTGCACGATCCACGCGTCGCAGCCGCGCGGCACCCACGAGCGCAGCCGCTCGTGCCAGTCCTCAGCGTCGTTTAGCTGCCAGTTGGCGAGCAGCTGGCAGTAGCCGCCGTCCGCGAGGTGGTCGGCGGCGTTCTCGACCAGGGCGCGGCACAGGTCGTCCCCGCGCATGCCGGCCTCGCGGTAGGTGAGCCGCTCCTCACCGAGCCCTTCGGGGGAGATGACGAACGGCGGGTTGGAGACGATCAGGTCGTACGGGGCGTCCTGCGCGACCGGCTCGAACAACGAGCCCCGGCGCAGGTCGGCGGCGGGCGCGCCGGACAGCGCGAGCGTCAGCTCGGCGAAGTGCAGCGCACGCGGGTTGACGTCCGTGGCGGTGACGTGGGTGGCGTGTTGCGCGGCGTGCAGGGCCTGGATGCCCGAGCCGGTGCCGATGTCCAGTGCCCGGCCGACCGGGGTGCGCACCGCCAGCCCGGCGAGCGTCGTGGACGCCCCGCCCACCCCGAGCACGATGTCGGCCCGCCGGTCGGCGACCCCGGCCGCCCCGCCCACCGCGCACCCCAGGTCGGACACCACCCACCAGTCCTCACCGGCGGGGCCGCTGTACGGCCTGATGTCGACGGTGGCCCGGACGTCGCCGTTCGCGGTCGCCCGCAGCCAGCCGTCCACCAGGGCGTCGTCGACCGGCAGCGCGGCGTGCGCCCGCGCACGGGAGACGGGCCGCTGGAGCAGGAACAGCCGCACCAGGGTCTCCAGCGGCCCGTCGCCGCGGGTGGCGCGGACGGCCGGAACCGTCTCGCTGCGGGCGAGGGCGGCATAGGCGGGGGCGCCGAGCAGCTCCAGCAGCCCGTCGGCGGTGAAGCCGACAGTCTGCAGGGACTCGCGCAGCCGGGGCGTGCCGGCGCTGTTGACGGTGGGCAGGTGCATGGTCACCCGACCATTGTGGCGGGTGCCGCCCGGCGGCTCCTGTTGTGGGGTCGGGCGTGGCGGGGTGGGGCGTCGGCAGGGGCGGGGGGAAGTCAGGCGGCGGAGGGGCTGGCCTCGCCCGGACCGGGCTTCCTGCAGCCGTCCTGCTCCGCCATGGCCTTGCCCAGGTCACCGGACTGGAGCTTGTTGATTGCCTGGTCGCCGCTCTTGCCGAGCGTCTTGAGGTCGTCGGCGATCTCCTTCAGATCGTCGGCGAACTCCGCCCGGTCCTTGGGGTCCATGCCGTCGATCTTCTCCTTCAGGCCGGTGTAGGAGGCCGAGATGCCGTTGAGCTCCTTCACCGCGTCCTTCCGCAGCGTCTCGCCCTCCTCGACCGGCGGCTCGCCGGCCTTGTCGACGGCGACGGCCAGCGACTTGTACGCCTCGGAGATCTGCTGGAAGGCCGCGGAGTCCGCCTTCTGCACGTCCTCGGAGGAGCTGTCCTTGTCGCTGTGCTCGGAGATCGAGGTGTTGGCGTCCTGGATCTTCTTGACCTGCGGCTGCAGCTGGTCGCAGACCTTCTTGGCCCAGGACCGGGCCTTCTCGTCGCTGTCGTCGCTACTGCACCCGGTCAGCGCCAGAGCGAGTACCGCACCGCCGCTGAGCGCCGAAGCAAGCTTCCTGTTCACCGGATCCGTCCCTTCGTGGCTACCCGGCCGGAAGATACACGCCATCGGTGCGTCAACGACGAGCCGGGCGATCCACTCGGCGCTTTTTGTGACGCAATCCACCATCTGTACCAAGGGAGACGGGGACCGTCTCACACAGGGCGCACCGAGACCCGGACGCCCGGACGGGTGACACACCGGGGTGCGCCACCCGTCCGTTCGCGGCACTTACGGGCCGCCGCGTCCCGGCCGTCCCCTAGGGGGCGGCCACCGGGTCGGTCGAGCCGGTCCGCCGCTCGGCGGGGTCACCGTCCCCGCCGTCCCCCGCGATGCCGCGCCGCTTGGACACGTACACCGCACCCGCGATCACCATCGCGGCGATCACCGCGACGGTGGTCCGTACGGCGGTGTTGGCGTCGTCGCCGTAGGAGACGGTCACCACCGCCGGCGCGATGAGCAGCGCCACCAGGTTCATGACCTTCAGCAGCGGGTTGATGGCGGGACCCGCGGTGTCCTTGAACGGGTCGCCGACCGTGTCGCCGATGACGGTGGCCGCGTGCGCCTCACTGCCCTTGCCGCCGTGGTGCCCGTCCTCCACGAGCTTCTTCGCGTTGTCCCAGGCGCCTCCGGAGTTCGCAAGGAACACCGCCATCAGCAGACCGGCGCCGATCGCCCCGGCCAGGAAGGAGGCGAGCGCGCCGACGCCGAGGGTGAAGCCCACGAAGATCGGCGCCATCACCGCCAGCAGACCCGGCGTGGACAGCTCGCGCAGCGCGTCCTTCGTGCAGATGTCGACGACACGTCCGTACTCGGGCTTCTCGGTGTAGTCCATGATCCCGGGGTGCTCGCGGAACTGCCGCCGCACCTCGTAGACCACCGACCCGGCCGACCTGGACACCGCGTTGATCGCCAGCCCGGAGAAGAGGAAGACCACCGAGGTGCCCAGGATCAGGCCCACCAGGTTGTTCGGCTGGGAGATGTCCAGACTCAGCCCCAGCTCACCCGCTCCGGCGTTCACCTCCGCCACCGCCGTGGCGATGGCGTCGCGGTAGGACCCGAACAGGGCTGCCGCCGCGAGCACCGCTGTGGCGATGGCGATGCCCTTGGTGATCGCCTTCGTGGTGTTGCCGACCGCGTCGAGGTCGGTGAGCACCTGCGCGCCCTCCCCCCGCACGTCGCCGGACATCTCCGCGATGCCCTGCGCGTTGTCCGACACCGGGCCGAAGGTGTCCATCGCGACGATCACACCGACCGTGGTGAGCAGCCCGGTGCCGGCGAGCGCGACGGCGAACAGGGCCAGCATCACCGACGTGCCACCGAGCAGGAACGCGCCGTAGACGCTCAGGCCGATCAGCAGAGCGGTGTAGACGGCCGACTCCAGACCCAGGGAGACGCCGGAGAGGATCACCGTCGCCGGACCGGTCAGCGAGGTCTTGCCGACGTCCTTCACCGGCTTGCGTGTCGTCTCCGTGAAGTAGCCGGTGAGCTGCTGGATGACGGCGGCGAGCACGATGCCGATGGCGACCGCGAGCAGCGCGATCAGCCGCGGGTCGCCGTCGTGGGCGGCGATCGCCGCGTCCCCGACGTTGTCCAGCTCCGCGAAGGTCGCCGGCAGGTAGGTGTAGGCGGCGACGGCGACGAGCGCCAGCGAGATGACCGCGGAGATGAAGAAGCCGCGGTTGATGGCGGACATGCCGCTGCGGTCGCGCCGCCGGGGGGCGACGACGAAGACACCGACCATGGCGGTGAGCACGCCGATGGCCGGAACCATCAGCGGGAACGCCAGGCCGGCGTCGCCGAACGCGACCGTGCCCAGGATCAGGCTGGCGACCAGGACGACGGCGTAGGACTCGAACAGGTCGGCCGCCATGCCCGCGCAGTCGCCGACGTTGTCCCCCACGTTGTCCGCGATGGTCGCCGCGTTGCGCGGGTCGTCCTCGGGAATGCCCTTCTCGACCTTGCCGACGAGGTCGGCGCCGACGTCGGCGGCCTTGGTGAAGATGCCGCCGCCGACACGCATGAACATGGCGATGAGGGCGGCACCCAGGCCGAATCCCTCCAGCACCTTCGGCGCGTCGGCCGCGTAGACGAGCACGACGCAGGCCGCACCGAGCAGGCCGAGTCCCACCGTGCACATTCCGACGACGCCACCCGTGCGGAAAGCGATCTTCATTGCGCGGTGCGACACGACGGTGAGGTCCTTCGCCGGTTCACCGTCCGCGGAACTCGCCTCCCGGGCGGCCGCAGCGACCCGCACGTTGCTTCGGACCGCGAGCCACATGCCGATATAGCCGGTGGCGGCTGAGAAAAGCGCGCCGACCAGGAAGAACAGCGAGCGGCCCAGTCGCTGGTTCGTATCGTCGGCAGGCAGCAGCATGAGCAGGAAGAAGACCACCACGGCAAAAACGCCGAGCGTGCGCATCTGCCGGGCCAGATAGGCGTTGGCGCCCTCCTGGACCGCCGCCGCGATCTCCTTCATCCGATCGGTGCCCTCGCCGGCCGCGAGCACCTGGCGCGCCAGCACCACGGCCACGACAAGCGCTGCCACCGCGACGACGGCGATCACCAGCACCCAGCCGCGGTTGCCCGAGGTGAGTACGGCGTCGGCCAGCAGGTGGTGGTTCTCGAGCTGGTGATGGTTCTCAAGAGGGGGGAGAAGTTGCCCCGCCATTCGTCCTCCTTGACGTTTGGCACATGGGCGCGCGCAAGCACACGCTCAGGCGTCCTGCAGCAAAGACGTGGACGGATTGTAGGGAGCTGATCCGGAACAAAACAGGGTGCGGTGACGGGAATTCGCCTGCAGCAGCGAAGATCAATTTCTTCGGGTCACGTAATTCCCCCACTTGGCGGAATAGCGGGGACCGGCGGGGCGGGGGAGAACGATCACGCGTAATGATCTACGCGTTCGGCAGCCGGGTCACTGACCGGGGGATAAACCACCGCGCCCGGGGGATTCCGCGATGGGCCGGTGCGCCTGTCCGGGTGACGGGAGGGGCGACGGGGGCGGCGGAGACGGCAGCCGACAGCCGGGACGGCGTCCGCCGTCCGGGGCGTGGCGAGGCGCGTGTGCAGACGACGAGCGGCCGGATCGCGTCACCGGCGGACACGGCAGCACGGCCGGGGGGAGCGGCCGGGAAGGAGCGCGGCCGGGAAGGCGGAGCCGGACAGGGAGCCCGCGCGCTCCCTGACGGTGAGTCAGGGGTGCACGAGGTGCACGTGGGCGCCGGTGGACCGGGGGCCGCAGGGAACGCGGCGGCGCCAGGCTGCGGTCGGCGCCCGGGCAGGGACGGCGCGGGGGCAGGCTCGCGCCAGGGCGCGGTCGGCGTCAGGCGCGCGGTCGGCGTCAGGGCAGAGTCGAGGTGGCCGTGGGCCATGTCATGCGGATGAGGCCGCCGAGGCCGTCGGACGTCACCTCGACGTCGTCGACGAGACCGCTGATGACGGCCAGGCCCATCTCGCCCTCGCCCTCGGCCAGCTCGGCAGCCGCCGCGGACCGGGCGTCGTCGCCCCCCTGGGAGGCGGACACGCCGGACACGTCGTCGCCCACCTCGATGCAGAACTTCTTCTCGTCCTCGATCAGGGCGACCCGCACGGGCGTGTCGAGGCCGCTACTGATGTGCAGCCCCACCGCACGGCTGCACGCCTCGCCCACGGCGAGGCGGACCTCGTCGAGCACCGCTTCGTCGACTCCGGCACGACGGGCCACGGCGGCTGCCACCAACCGGGCCGTACGCACATGCTCCGGAAGCGCGCTGAAACGCAGTTCGACGGTGGCCATGCCATCCCCCTGGGTGTCGTACGGCGAGCCGTCCAGGGGCCGGGCCGGTGGTGCCGGCCGTGGCCCCCGGAGGCAGGCCTGGGTTCGGTTCCGTCAGTCCGTGGCCGAGACGGCCTCGTCGACCGAGGTGTGAATCGGGAACACCTTGGTCAGACCGGTGATACGGAAGATCTTGAGAATGCGCTCCTGGTTGCAGACCAGGCGCAACGAACCCTCGTGCGCACGGACTCGCTTCAGGCCACCGACGAGGACGCCGAGCCCGGTGGAGTCGAGGAAGTCGACACCTTCCATATCCACGACAAGGTGGAAGCTTCCATCGTTCACCAGCTCCACGAGCTGCTCACGCAGCTTGGGCGCTGTGTATACATCGATCTCGCCACCCACCTCGACGATCGTGCGATCGCCGACGGTACGGGTCGACAGGGACAGGTCCACGGATCCTCCAGCACCTTGCTATCGAGCGGTCGCCCCCCATGGATCGGCAGCCGCAGGGGCATTCAATCACTTACCTACCGGCCCGCACGACGCCTTGCGGTCATTGTCCGTCGCGGCGGTGACACACTCGGACCCGATGGCCAGCAACCAGCGTCCGCTTTCACCGGGCTCCCGCCCGGCCCCGGCGGCTCCAAGATCGGTTCTCGCCGCCCTGACCGAAGGGCCAGGTCGGGCTGCGCGCGTCACTCATACGGAGCACTTGCCCCCGCGCCCCGGACGTCATGCGGAATGGCCCGATCCGATCCGTCCGGAACTGGTCGACGCCGTCCGGGCGGCCGGCATCGAGAGGCCCTGGGAGCACCAGGCCCTCGCCGCCGCGCACGCCCTGGACGGGGAGTCGGTCGTAGTGGCCACCGGCACGGCCTCGGGCAAGTCGCTCGCCTACGGGCTGCCGGTGCTCAACGCCCTGCTGGAGGGCTCCGAGGCGCCCAACGGGCGGGGCGCCACGGCGCTCTACCTGGCTCCCACCAAGGCGCTCGCAGCCGACCAGCGGCGGGCCGTGGGCGGGCTCACCGCGCCACTGGGCAAGGCCGTGCGGGCCGCCGTCTACGACGGCGACACGCCGTACGAGGAACGCGAGTGGGTGCGGCAGTACGCCAACTACGTGCTCACCAATCCGGACATGCTGCACCGCGGCATGCTGCCCGCCCATCCGCGCTGGGCCTCCTTCCTGCGGGCGCTGCGGTACGTCGTGGTCGACGAGTGCCACACCTACCGCGGTGTCTTCGGTTCGCACGTCGCTCAGGTTCTTCGCCGGCTTCGGCGCGTCGCGGCCCGGTACGGGGCTGAACCGGCCTTCCTGCTGGCGTCGGCGACCGCTGCGGACCCGGGCGTGTCCGCAGGGCGGCTGACCGGTGTGCCGGTGACCGAGGTGACCGAGGACACGTCGCCGCGCGGGGAACTGGTGTTCGCGTTGTGGGAGCCGCCCCTGACCGAGCTCACCGGCGAGCGCGGTGCTCCCGTGCGGCGGACCGCGACCGCCGAGACGGCCGAACTGCTGACGGACCTGACGGCGGCGGGCGTACGCACCGTCGCCTTCGTCCGTTCGCGGCGCGGCGCGGAACTGGTGTCGGTGATCGCTCAGGAGCGGCTGGGCCAAGTGGACCGCTCGCTGCCCGGCCGCGTGGCCGCGTACCGCGGCGGCTACCTGCCCGAGGAACGCCGGGCGCTGGAGCGCGCCCTGCACAGCGGCGAACTGCTCGGCCTCGCCGCCACCACCGCGCTGGAGCTGGGGGTGGACGTGTCCGGCCTGGACGCCGTGCTGCTCGCGGGCTATCCCGGCACCCGTGCCTCGCTGTGGCAGCAGGCGGGCCGCGCCGGACGACGCGGGCAGGGCGCGCTCGCCGTGCTCGTCGCCCGCGACGATCCGCTCGACACCTATCTGGTGCACCACCCGGACGCGTTGTTCCGGCAGCCCGTCGAGAGCACGGTGCTCGACCCGGACAACCCCTACGTGCTGGCCCCGCACCTCTGCGCCGCCGCGGCGGAGATCCCGCTCACCGAGGCCGACCTCGCCCTGTTCGGCCCGGCCGCCGCCGGTCTGATGCCGCAGCTGGAGCAGCGCAGGCTGCTCCGGCGGCGGGGCGGCGCCTGGTACTGGACCCGCCGGGAGCGGGCCGCCGACCTCACCGACATCCGCGGGCAGGGCGGCAGGCCCGTACAGGTCGTCGAGGCGGCCACCGGGCGACTGCTGGGCACCGTCGACGCAGCGGCGGCGCACTCCACGGTGCACGAGGGAGCGGTGCACCTCCACCAGGGCCGCACCTACGTCGTCCGGCAGCTGCACCTGGACGATCCGGACGGCGCGGTGGCGCTGGTGGAGGCGGAGAGCCCGCCGTGGTCGACGGTGGCCAGGGACACCACCGCCGTCTCGGTGCTCGAAACCGAGACCGAGGTGGCGTGGGGTGCCGGCCGGCTGTGCTTCGGATCGGTGGAGGTGACCCACCAGGTGGTCTCCTATCTGCGTCGAAAGCTGATCACCGGGGAGGTGCTCGGCGAGACCAAACTGGACCTGCCGCCACGCACCCTGCGCACCCGGGCGGTGTGGTGGACGGTGACCGAGGACCAGCTGGACGCCGCCCGCATCAACCCCGAGGTGCTGCCCGGTGCGCTGCATGCCGCCGAGCACGCCTCGATCGGCATGCTGCCGCTCTTCGCGACCTGCGACCGCTGGGACATCGGCGGCGTGTCCGTGCCACTGCACCCCGACACCCTGCTGCCGACGGTCTTCGTCTACGACGGCCACCCCGGGGGCGCCGGCTTCGCAGAGCGCGCCTTCCGCACGGCCCGCGAGTGGCTGACCGCCACTGCGGAGGCCATCGCCTCCTGCGAGTGCGACAGCGGGTGCCCCTCGTGCGTCCAGTCGCCGAAGTGCGGCAACGGCAACGACCCGCTGCACAAGCGGGGAGCACTGCGGCTCCTCACCGAACTGCTGCGGGCGGCCCCGCACGGGAGCGCACCTGCGAGCGGTACGGCCCCCACGCCGCCTCCGCCGTGAGATCGGCGACGCCCTCGTGGACGAGGCAGCGCACCACGCCTGCCCGCTGGGCCTCGGCCACCCTGCGCGCCTCCGCGCAGGCCCGCCGGGTGCCGTGCGGGGCGTGGTCGGCGGCGGCCAGCGCTGCCAGGTCGGCGGCGGCGCCCGCCCGGTGGCGGGTCTGAACCGCCTGGCCCAGCGTCAGCAGTAGCGCGAAGACCGCGCAGAGCGCTCCGGCGCACACCGCCGTCCACACCGTCGCCGAGCCGCCGTCCCCCGCCGCCGGAGGCCGCCGACCCCTCCCGGGCGGTCGCCTACCGAGCGGTCGCCGACTCGGGCGGCGCCGGCTCGACGGCACCACTCGGCCCAACATCCGGCCCACCGCGCGGCCCACGGCTCGGCTCAACGTTCGGCCGGGCGTCCGGCTGAGCGTCCGGTCGGGCGTCCGGTCGGGCGTCCGGCGCACCGTCCGGCTGGGCGTCGGCGCCTGCGTGGGGGCCGGGGCCGGGTGCGCTGCCGAGCCCGGAGTCGGGATCGGGGCCGGGGTCGGGGTCAGTGCTGCGGTCCGGGACGGCGAGCGGGAACAGCGAGGTCGGCCGTTCCGCGCGCGCCACCGCTTCACCGTGGACCTCCGCCGAGAGCGGGCCGGGGCCGACGGACCGGGCCGTGACCTGTACGCGGACGAGCGGCCCTTCCCGTTCGACAAGCACCCGCGCACCCCTCGGTGCGACCTCCCGCGCCGCGCTGAGCACCTGCTGGGCGTCCTCCGCCCGTGCCGCCGCGCGGGCACCGGCTCGTGCGGCATCGAGGCACTGGATCTTGCTGCCCATCGCCAGCAGCCCCCAGAGCAGCACTGCCAGGAGAAGCACCAGGCAGGGCACCACCACGGCCGTCTCCGCGGTGCTCTGCCCGCTGTCCCGCCGCCACGGCTCAGAACCCCGCATCGAGGGCTCGCTGGACCAGCCCGCCCATGGCAGCGCTCACGGCGTCGCTGGTCACGACCTGGTAGAGCACGGCGGCGAAGCCGCAGGCCGCGATCGTCCCGACGGCGTACTCGGCGGTGCTCATGCCGGCGTCACGGCAGCGGCTCCCGAAGCGTTGGGCCAGCACCCGGCGTACTCGGTTGTGCATGGTGGTTCTCCTCGTCTCTGGGTGGTTCTGCTGAGTGGGTGAAAAGGTCGGGGTGTCTGCGCGCATCAGTGGTCAGAGCAAGGAGCGTCCGAGCCCGATGATCACGGGCACCACTCCGGCCAGGAGGAACGCCGGCAGGAAGCAGAGCCCCAGCGGCGCCGTCACGAGCACTCCCGCCCTGCGCGCCCGCGCCGCTGCCGCACGGGCCCGCGCGGCACGGCACTCGGCTGCCAGCCGGCTCATGGACTCGACGGCCGGTGCGCCCGAGCGGTGGGCGCGTTCCAGGCATCGGGCCAGCCCGACGGCCGCCGGGAGCTCGGCCACCCGGGCCCATGCGGCCGACGGCTCGGCGCCCAGGCGCAGTTCGTCGGCGACCAGCACCAATCGCGTGCCGAGCGGCCCTCCGACCGAGTTGCCGACCGAGTGGGCGGCCTCCCTGGGACCTGATCCGGCTGCCAGGCAGGCCGTCAGCAGGGCGGTGGTGAGCGGTAGTTGCTCGGCGGCCTGGAGCTGCTCGCGAAGGCGTTCCCGAGTAAACGGGTCCGTGTGCTTCCGCAGCCACCGCCATATGCCGAAGGCCACCGCGAGTCCTGCCAGGAATCCGGCCATCTCACCGACGAGGATGAGCACCAGCACACCGGTACCGAGTGCCGCTGCCGCCTCCCGCACCCGGTCCCGCGGCACCGAACGGCGCTGTTCCGTGCCCACTGGTGCCGCGTGGGAGGCACGCGCGGCGGCGGCACTGGCGCTGGCGTTACGGGCAGGAGCGGGAGCGGCGGGCAGGAGAGCTGCCAGGCGTCGGCTGCGGGCCGCGCCGCTGCCGCTCAGGTGTCTGCTCGCTGCGGCCCGTGGTGAGGTGGAAATAGTTGTCCACAGGCTGTGTACGACCTGGGCGGTCATGAGGCGCCGCCCCCTTCCGCCGTCCGGACGATGCGGGACACCCACGCCAGGCCGGCCCATTCGAGCAGGCCCGCAGCGGTGAGCACCGCCCAGCCGACAGGTGAGTGCAGCAGGACCCGCACCGGGTCGGCGCCCATCGTGGCGCCGAGCACCAGGCCGAACAGCGGCAGCAGGGCCAGCACCACCGCCGTGGACCGCGGGCCTGCCAACTGGGCGCGCACTTCCTCCCGTTGCTCCCGCTCGGCTCGCAGCGCGGACGCCACCCGGTCCAGGCCGTCGGCGAGTCCGGCGCCGCCGTCGACGGCCGCCCGCCAGCAGGCCGCCACGCCCAGCAGCCCACCGGCTCCCGGTGTGCGGGCGGCCCGGTGCAGGGCCGCCGGCACGTCTCCGCCGAACCGTGCGGCGGCCAGCACGGCGCTGCCCGCCTGGCCCAGTCCGGCGGTTCCCACCGCCAGCAGGGCGGCGTCGGCCTGGCGCCCTGAACGCAGTTCCGCGACCAGGCCCAGGCAGAAGTCGAGCACTGCGCCCTCGGTGCGTTCCGCCGCCCGGCGCTGCTCACGTCGCCGCAGGTGACGGCGGAGCAGCGGGACGGCTGCCGCGGCGCAGGCCAGGGGCAGCACCGACTGCGTGGCCCAGGCGATCAGCAGACCCACCGGGATGGCAGCCCAGTGCCGACCCGTCCGCGCGGCCAGTGCCCGCAGATCGGCGCGGCGCATCACCTCGTTCCACCGTTGGCCGCGGCCGAACTGGCCGGGCCCGAAGCGTGGGCCGGACGCACCGGCGAGCACCAGGCGGGCACGTCGCTCCCCGGGACGGGTCCGCATCGCCAGCAGGGCTGCGGCTCCGGCACAGGCCAACGCCGCGGCGTGTGCCGACTCGGCCGATGCCGGGGTCACCAGGTGCTCCCGCCGCGCGCGCACAGCTCCCGCAACCTGCCCCAGCCCTCGGCAGGTTCGAAGGCCTGAGCGCCCCAGCGTGCTGCGGGCACGGTGCGCACCAGGCCGTCGAGGCCGCGTTCCAGTACGTGGATCTCGGCCACGCGGCGGCGCCCGGTGCGATCGCGCGCGAGATGGATCACCAGGGACAGGGCGGCGCCCAGCTGACTGTGCAGCGCCGCCCGGTCCAGGCCCGCCGACATGCCCAGCGCCTCCAGCCGCGCGGGCACGTCGGATGCGGCGTTCGCGTGAAGAGTCCCGCACCCGCCCTCGTGACCCGTGTTCAGCGCGGCCAGCAGGTCGGCTGCCTCGGCGCCCCGGACCTCGCCGACGACCAGCCGGTCCGGCCGCATCCGCAGCGCCTGCCGGACCAGGTCCCGCAGCTCCACCAGCCCGGCGCCCTCCTGGTTCGCGGGACGGCCCTCCAGACGGACGACGTGCGGGTGGTCGGGGCGGAGTTCGGCGGAGTCCTCGGTGACCACGATGCGCTCGGCCGGGCCGACGAGCCCCAGCAAGCTGCTGAGCAGCGTCGTCTTGCCCGAGCCCGTGCCGCCCGAGACGAGGAAGGACAAGCGGGCTTCGAGCACCGCCCGCAGCAGCCGGTCACCGCCGGGCGGGACGGTGCCGGCCTGCACCAGCTCCTGGAGGCGGAAGGCGCGGGGCCGCACCACGCGCAGTGAGAGGCAGGTGGAGTCGGCCGCCACCGGGTGCAGCACGGCGTGCATGCGGGTGCCGTCGGGCAGGCGCGCGTCCACCCAGGGCCGGGCGTCGTCGAGCCGCCGCCCGGCGGAGGTCGCCAGTCGCTGCGCGAGGCGGCGGACGGCCGCCTCGTCGGGGAAGCAGACCGGGGTGCGCTCCAACCCCTGCCCCCGGTCGACCCAGACACTCCGGGGGCCGGTGACCAGGATGTCGGTGACCTGCGGGTCGGCGAGCAGGGGTTCCAGTGGACCCGCACCGACCAGTTCCGACCGCAGCGCCCTGACCACGCCCAGGACCGTGCTGTCCCCCAGCAGCCTGCCCTGGGCGCGCAGCGCGGCGGCGACCCTGGCCGGTGTGGGTTCGGCGCCGCTCTCGACGAGGCGGAGGCGGACGGCGTCCACCAGTTCCTGCGAGGTGCCGGCGCTCATGCCGTCACGCTGCCCTGGTTCTCTCCGGGCAGGGTGCGCTCCCACAGCGCGGCGCAGAAGGCCGCGAGTGGGCTTCCGGGGGCGCTACCGGGTGGCACTCCGCGCTCCACCGACTCCAGGAGGCCCGGATCGTCGGGGAGTTGGCCCGCCAGCGGGAGTTCCAGCAGTCGGGCGATCTGCTCGTCGCCGAGGCCGGCCCTGCGGGGGCCGCGCACCACGACGCGCAGATCCTTGAGGACGAGGTTGAGGCGGGTGGCGAGGCGGTGCGCGGCGGCGACGGCCCGCACCTCGGCCGGGACGACCAGCAGGCCGAGGTCCAGCTGGCTCAGCGCCTCCCCCACCGGCTCGTCCGTCCGGCGGGGCAGGTCGACGACCACGGCACCGCCGCCGCGCCGGGCGGCTCCCAGTACCGAGCGCATGGCTTCCGGAGGCACCGCCACGCCGGTGCCCCGGTCCCAGCTCAGCACTCGCACCCCGTGCAGGCTGGGCAGGGACTCCTCCAGGGCCGCAGCCGCGACGCGGCCCCGGGAGTCGGTGAACGCGGGCCAGCGCAGGCCTTCCGCGGACTCCCCGCCGAGCAGCACGTCCAAGCCGCCGCCGAGCGGGTCGGCGTCAACGAGCAGGCTGCGGCGGCCGGTACGGCCCGCGGCCACGGCGAGCGCGGTGGCCAGAGTGGAGGCACCGGCGCCGCCCCGGCCGCCGATCACCCCGATGGTCACGCCCTGACGGCCCGCTCCCTCGGCGGCGTCGGCGATGCGGCCCGTCAGCCACGGTTCGGCGTCCGGCAGGAAGACCACGTGCTCAGCGCCGATGCCGACCCCTCGCTGCCAGACGCCGTGGTCGTCGAGGTCGCGACCGAGCAGGAGAACGCCGGGCCTGCGTGTGGAAGGGCCCGAAGCGCGGGCCAGCACCTCCGCGCGGTCGTCGCCGACCAGCACCAGTGGTGCGGTACGCCATTGCGCGTCGTCGACCGGTCCGCCCGGGGCGACGTGCGCCTCCGCTCCCGCCGCGGCGCACAACCGCAGCAGGTCGTCCAGCAGTTCGGCGTCCTCAGTGACGATCAGGATGGTTTGAGCCACGTGGACTTCCCCCTTCGGCTTCGCATCCTCACCACCGCGAACGTTCGCCGTGGTGTTGTGCAATCACCGTGCAGAAGCCGGGAGAATAAAGTGGATCTTGGTGTGAATCTGTGGATAACCCCCCTCCTGTGCATAACTCCGCCACCCGTCCCGGTGACTTTCGAACAGAAGCCTTGCGATTACTCACAGTCACTGACTGGATGGCGACAGACGGCGGCGCAGCAGACGGCGGCGGACAGCCGGGAAAGGGAGGAATCAGCCATGAGTGGGACAAACAGGCCGCAGACGTGCGACGACCCCCGCCGGGGGGGAGAGCGGGGGTCGTCTCCTCGGTCGACTCGGGGGGGGAGGAGTCGAACCGGGGTAGCACGGTCGCGAACGATCCGTGACTTCCATGGTGTACCCGAGACCCTTCTCAGGCAAACCCACACGCCTCACCTTACGCCGAATGGTGGGCGCCTATCCTCTGTCTCGTGGATAACCACTCGTCGCCCCGGACAGCAGCCTTCTTCGACCTGGACAAGACGGTCATTGCGAAGTCGAGCACGCTCACCTTCAGTAAGTCCTTCTACCACGGTGGCTTGATCAACCGCCGTGCCGTGCTGCGCACCGCCTACGCCCAGTTCGTCTACCTCCTGGGCGGAGCGGACCACGACCAGATGGAACGAATGAGGCAGTACCTGTCGGCTCTGTGCCGCGGCTGGAACGTCCAGCAGGTACAGGAGATCGTTGCCGAGACCCTGCACGACCTGATCGATCCGATCATCTACGACGAGGCCGCCTCGCTCATCGAGGAGCACCACCTCGCGGGCCGGGACGTGGTCGTCGTCTCCACCTCGGGCGCGGAGGTGGTGGAGCCGATCGGCGAACTCATCGGCGCCGACCGGGTGGTCGCCACCCGCATGGTCGTGAAGGACGGCTGCTACACCGGCGAGGTCGAGTACTACGCCTACGGCCCGACCAAGGCGGAGGCCATCGCCGAACTGGCGGAGTCGGAGGGCTACGACCTGTCCCGCTGCTACGCCTACAGCGACTCGTTCACGGACATCCCCATGCTTGAGGCCGTGGGTCACCCGCACGCGGTCAATCCCGACCGGGCGCTGCGCAAGGAGGCGGTGGCCCGCGAGTGGCCGGTGCTGACCTTCTCCCGCCCGGTCAGGCTGAAGCAGCGCATGCCGGTGCTGTCGATGCCGCCTCGGCCGGTTGTGGCGGCGGTCGCCGCGGTGACCGCCGCAGCCGTCACCGCCGGCCTCGTCTGGTACGGCAGCAGGCGCCGAGCAAGGCGACACACCTGATGTGTGCTTTGTCGGTCATCAGCCGCCCTGGTCAGGCTTGAGGTGTTTGAAGGTGAAAGTAAAGATCTGCGGTAGGGCTTTCCCTTCGCGGTGTTAAGGAGTACAAAGGAATCAACGGCCCGCGAGACCTACGGCATCCGAGAGGATCTCCGCACAACGCAAAAGGCCCCACGGACCGAAGCATGAATATCGGGAACCCACGCGACGCCGACCCGTCGATTACGGGCCTACCGCACCAGGTAACGGGCAAAGTCCTGACCTGAGCGGCAAACCTCGAGCACGCACTGGTACCCCGTTGGACATGCCAGCGGCGGCACCGCCTCTACAGCGGCGCCGCCGCAACCCTGTGCGCGCACTCAACCACGCAGCCCGTCGGCCGCAGCCGCCTAACCGCCCCCAGGTCAGGCGGCGCCGCGCTGCAGGGCCTCGCAGACGGCGGTGGACTCGCGTACGCCGAACTCCACCGACCGGCCGCAGTACGCGATCCACCGGCTCATGCCCTCGGCCGTTCCCGACGCGTAGCCGTCGAGGGCCCGCAGATACTCCTCACGCCCCTGCTCGGCGTGGCCCACCTCGGAGGGGCAGATCGACTTCGGGTCCAGCCCGCTGCCGACAAGCACGATGCGCTCCGCGGCCCGGGCGACCAGGCCGTTGTGCGAGGCGAACGGGCGGAGGGTGAGCAGTTCGCCGTGCACCACCGCGGCAGTGACCAGTGCGGGCGTGGAGGGGCCGGCGGCGATCAGCTCCGCAAGCCCTTCCAGCCGCGCCGCGACCTCGGTGGCGTCGGGAAGTTCCAGGGCGACGAAGGGCTCGGCCACCGGCTCGTCGGCCAACCGCGGCCGGCCGACAGCCGCACCGGCCACGGCACCGTCCCCAGTGCTGCCGTCCGACGTGCCCCCCGCAACCGACGCGCTCCCGGCGCCCGGAGCGCGCTCGCCTTCCGGAGCGGAACCGGTGGTCACGCCGCCGGCGGCGACGAGGTGCAGCCGGGCGAGGACGCGCAGCGGTGACTGCCGCCAGACGGAGAGGAGTTGACCCGCCTCAGCGGTGACCCGCAGTGCGGCTCCGACGGTTCTGGACTGCTCGTCCCCGCGGAAGTCGGTGCGGCGCCTGACCTCCTCCAGCGCCCAGTCCGCGCCGGACAGGGCGGCCGTGGCGCGTGCGGCACGCAGCACCGCCTCGGAGGTGACCTCCACGCTGCGACGCCGCATCACCCGGTGACCGTAGACCCGGTCGACGGCCTTGCGTACCGACTCGACCGCCTCGGGCACACCTGGCAGGACGCCCAGCGGCGCAAGCGGGTCGGCAGGGCCGGAGGGCTGCGGGCTCGTACTCATGGCTTTGACCCTACGCACCGGCGCCGGGCTTCCGCCGCCCCGTTCGAGTGGTCTTCTTCACTCCGTGGTGAGGGCCATACCCGCGCACGCCCTACGCTATCGAACATGAAGATCGCTTTCGTTGGCAAGGGAGGCAGCGGCAAGACGACGCTGTCCTCGCTGTTCATCCGTCATCTCGCCTCCCTGCAGGTCCCGGTGATCGCTGTGGACGCCGACATCAACCAGCACCTGGGCGCCGCTCTCGGCCTCGACGACGCGGAGGCCGCCGCGCTGCCCGCCATGGGCGCGCACCTGCCGCTGATCAAGGACTACCTCCGAGGCGCGAACCCGCGCATCGCCTCGGCCGAGTCCATGATCAAGACCACTCCCCCCGGTGAGGGGTCACGGCTGCTGCGCATCGGCGAGACCAACCCGGTCTACGACGCCTGCGCCCGCCCGGTGGCACTGGAGGGAGGCGACGTTCGACTGCTGGCGACCGGCCCGTTCGTGGAGTCCGACCTCGGTGTGGCCTGCTACCACTCCAAGGTCGGCGCGGTGGAGCTGTGCCTGAACCACCTCGTCGACGGCCGTGAGGAGTACCTGGTGGTCGACATGACCGCGGGCTCCGACTCGTTCGCCTCGGGCCTGTTCACCCGCTTCGACATGACGTTCCTGGTGGCGGAGCCGACGCGCAAGGGTGTCTCCGTCTACCGCCAGTACCGTTCCTACGCCGAGGACTTCGGCGTGCGGCTGAAGGTCGTCGGCAACAAGGTGCAGGGACCGGACGACGTGGCGTTCCTCAGGGACGAGATCGGTGAGGACCTCCTGGTCACCGTCGGCCAGTCCTCCTGGGTACGCGCCGTGGAGAAGGGCCGGCAGGTCCCGTTCGCCGACCTGGAGGGCGAGGACCGCCGGGCGCTGGAGGTGCTGCACACCACCGCCGACGCCGCCTACGAGGAGCGCGACTGGGAGCGCTACACCCGCCAGATGGTGCACTTCCACCTGCGCAACGCGGAGAGCTGGGGCAACAGCCGTACCGGCGTGGACCTCGCCTCGCAGGTCGACCCGGCGTTCCGGCTGGGCGAGAACACCGCGACTCCGCAGCCCGTCTGACTTTCCGTCAGTCCGCGTGCTCCCACGTCCGAGCGGAGCACCGCACCCCAGCACCACGATCCAGCACCGCCTCGACGACGCCCCGGGGTGGCGGTCACGCCGCCGGTGCCGCGACCACCACCCCGGCGCCAGAGGGGGGTTCAGGAACGGGCGGGCTGCTCCTCGCGTGCCGGTCCGGCCGCCTGGGCCGCCAGGAAGCGTTCCCAGCCGCCCTTCGGTTTCTCGCCGACGCCGAGCCCGCGGAGCTTCGACAGCACCTGCGGGTCCTGGGCGTCGAGCCAGTCGACCAGTTGGCGGAAGGAGACGCAGCGGACCTCGTCCTTGACGCACACCGTCTTGATCACGTCCTCGACGGCCCGCATGTAGATGCCGCCGTTCCAGCCGTTGAAGTGGTTACCGATGATCATGGGGGCCCGGTTGCCTTCGTAGGCGCGGTCGAAGCCCTGGAGCAGGCCGTCACGCATCTGGCGTTCCCACTGCGGGTGCATGGCCGCGCTGCCGCTGCCCGGACCCGACTGGTTGACCATGAAGTTGTAGTCCATGGCCAGCGTCTCGAAGGACCGGCCGGGCATGGGGACCATCTGGAGCGGCAGGTCCCACAGCTGCCCCTGCCTCTTCGGCCAGACCTGGTCGCCGATGCCGCTGGAGTCGTAGCGGAACCCCATCTCGGCGGCGGCCTTCCGCACGTTGTCGCGCCCTTCCAGGCACGGGGTGCGTCCGCCGATCAGCTCCTGCTCGTAGTCGAAGGGCAGTGCCTGCTGGTCCTTCCAGCCGGTTGTGGTCCGCCAGTTCTTCACGAACCACTTGGCCTGCTGGATCTCGCTCTTCCAGTCGTCGACCGACCAGCTGTCCACTCCGGTCGGGCCGCAGAAGTGGCCGTTGTAGTGGGTGCCGATCTCACTGCCGTCCCGCCAGGCACCGCCGACCTGCTCCAGCGTCGCGCGGACGTTCTCGTCCTTGAGGTAGCCGATGTCGGAGGCTCCGGGCCGGTGGCCGGGCGGGTTGTAGCGTTTCGCCTCGCCTTCCGGCAGCAGGTAGATGCCGGACAGGAAGTAGGTCATGTGCGCGTTGTGCTGCCGGCCGACCTCACGGAAGTGCGAGAAGAGCTTCTTGCCGTCCTCGCCCGCGCCGTCCCATGAGAACACCACGAACTGCGGCGGGCGCTCGCCGGGCTTCAGCGCGGCCGGCTTCGGCTGGTGGGGCTGCGGGCCGGTGAAGGAGGTGGAGCCGTCACCGATGGCGGCGGGCCGCTGCGGGGTGCCGGCCGGCTGCCGCTCGCTCTTGCCGCCTTCCTCGCCTGACTCCAGTTCCGGCCCGGACAGGGCCCCGGGTTTCTTCTCCGCGTCGTTCCCGGAGCCGCCACCGCAACCGGTCGCGAGCACGGCGACCGCCACCACCGCCGCGACGCCACCGACGCATCTCCGCGCACCTGCCATCACTTCACCTCGACCCTCGACGTCCTGCGACGCCTCTCGACTCACACGTGGGCTGCAACCGGGCTGCAAGGGGGCTGCATCGGGACCGCGTCCGGACCGCACCCGGATGCACAGCTCCCTGCGCCATAACGTGGCATGTCGTGATTAATAGGTCGGTATGACAAGCGGCAATCGGTCGTTATTCACCCGTTAGACGGAAGAACATCCCCATTTGCGGCTGACAACTCCCCGCCCTCCTTTACCTGCCATTACTGTTCGTTTACCTAACCTTGAGAGTAGCCACCTCCGCACACACCGTGACGATTCTTGCGACGGAGACGGGATCGATGTCCGCCTGCGCCCCAGTTCCTCGCGCCGCCGCCTCACGCGGCGAGCGCACCGCCCAGACCTCTCTCGAAACGGGTCCGCGCCGGACCCAGCGGTTCACACCGCGCTGGACGACCCGCGAACGCGGCCCGGACGGCGGCAAATGGTCCGCCAACCTGTCCGCGTCGATCGCCGTCTTCCTGATCGCGCTCCCGCTGTCCCTCGGCATCGCGCTCGCCACCGGCGCCCCGCTGCAGGCAGGGCTCGTCGCCGCTGCCGTGGGCGGCATCGTCGTCGGCCGGCTGGGCGGTGCGCCGCTCCAGGTCAGCGGTCCCGCGGCCGGTCTCACCGTGGTCACCGCGGAGCTGATCCAGATCTACGGCTGGCGCACCACGTGTGCGATCACCATCGCCGCGGGAGTGGCCCAACTCGGCCTGTCCGCGCTGCGGGTGGCCCGCTCCGCGCTGATGGTCAGTCCGGCGATCGTGCACGGCATGCTCGCCGGCATCGGCGTGACCATCGCCCTCGCCCAGCTGCACATCGTGCTCGGCGGCAGCCCCGAGAGCGACGCCATCGCCAACGTGAAGGAACTCCCGCAGCAACTCTCCGATCCGCATCCGGCCGCGCTGTCCGTCAGCGCGCTGACGGTGGCGGTGCTGCTGCTCTGGCCGCGGCTGCGCGGCCGGGTGGGCCGGATGATCCGCGTCGTGCCGGGTCCGCTGGTTGCCGTGGTGCTGGCCACGGCGTTCGCGCTGGCCGCCGGGCTGCAGCTGCCCAGGGTGGACCTGCCGTCGTGGCGCAGCCACGCGCTCCCCGGTCTGCCCGAGGGCCCGATGCTCGGACTGCTCGCGGGGGTGCTCACCGTGACGCTGGTGGCGAGTGTGGAGTCCCTGCTCTCCGCCGTCGCCGTGGACAAGCTGGCCTCCGCCCGCGCCGCCGCCGGCGGGGTGCGCGTGCCGCGGGCAAACCTGGACCGCGAACTGCGCGGCCAGGGCGCTGGCAACATCGTGTCCGGTGCGCTGGGCGGGCTTCCTGTGACGGGTGTGGCGGTGCGCAGCGCGGCCAACGTCAACGCGGGCGCGGTAAGCCGGGACTCCACGGTGATCCACGGCTGCTGGGTGCTGCTCGCCTGCGTACTGCTGGTGCCGGTGCTGGAGCTGATCCCGCTCGCCTCGCTGGCGGCGCTGGTGATGGTGGTCGGCATCCAGATGGTGAACATGACGCACATCCGCAGCGTCACCCGGCACCGGGAGGTGGTGGTCTACATCGCGACCACTATCGCCGTGGTCCTGCTGGGGGTTCTGGAGGGGGTGGCGATCGGTATCGCGGTGGCCATCGCCGTGGCCCTGCACCGGCTGGCCCGTACCCGGATCACCTGCGAGCCCCTGGTGCCGGGCATGGGCGCCCGCCCCGAGCCCGGCCGCTGCGGACCGGGCGGCGACCCCGCGGACGCCGCCCCGCCCCGCGCCGCGGACGAGAACGAGGGAGGCGACGAGAGCGGCGACGCCGACGGGAACCGCGTCCCGGCCGAGACCGGCCACACGAGCGGGAGCGGCCTCACGAGCGGGAGCGGCGGCACGGCCGAAGGCACGAGCGACGACGCGAGCAGGAACGGCGGCACGGCCCGTGACGCGTCCGGTGACCCGGCAGCCGAGGGCCCCGGAGCCGCGGAGGCGTACCGCGTGCTGGTGCGCGGCCAGCTGACGTTCCTGGCGGTGCCGCGCCTGAGCCGGGCGCTGAACCAGGTGCCCGAGGGCCGCCGGGCCGTCGTGGAACTGGACGGCTCGTTCATGGACCACGCCGCGTTCGAGACGATCCAGGACTGGCGGACCTCGCACACGGCACGCGGCGGCGAGGTGGAGATCACGGGCCGGTCCGGCGGCCGGATCGCGGAGCCGTCCGCGGTGCACCACTGCACGCCGTGGACGCCGTGGCTCAACCACCAGTGCACCCGCGGCGAACAGGACGGCCCGGGGCCGCAGCCGGAGCGGCGCGGGCAGTTGCTGGGCGGGGTGCGCAACTTCCAGCGCATCACCGCGCCGGTCGTCCGCGAGGAGCTGGCCCGGCTGGCGCGCGACGGGCAGCAGCCGTCCCACCTGTTCCTCACCTGCGCGGACTCCCGGCTGGTGACGAGCATGATCACGTCCAGCGGTCCGGGCGACCTGTTCACCGTCCGCAACGTGGGCAACCTGGTGCCGCCGCCCGGCGGCGACAGCGGCGACCACTCGGTGGCGGCGGCCATCGAGTACGCCGTGCACGTGCTGCGCGTCGGTTCGGTGACGGTGTGCGGGCACTCCGGCTGCGGTGCCATGCAGGCGCTGCACTCCAGCGCGGACGCGGCGTCGGCCGCCCTGCCCGACTCGCTGGCGATGTGGCTGCGCCACGGACGTCCGACGCTGGAGCGCATGGCGTCGGACACGGGCCCGGTCCCCCGGATCGCCGACCGGCCGACGGCGGACGGAACCGAGCAGCTGTGCCTGACGAACATCGTCCAGCAACTGGAACACCTGCGGGCGCACGAGTGCGTCGCCAAGCGCCTCGCCGACGGCTCGCTGGAGCTGCACGGCATGTACTTCCACGTCGCCGAGGCGCAGGCGTACGTGCTCGACGGCGCTCCCGAGGAGGACGCGGTGTTCACTCCCGTACGGGCGCTCTGAGGGCGCGAAGCCGCCCGCTGCCCGTCTGCGGACCGTTCGGCAGGGGTGCTCCACCGTTCACCGCAACAGGTCTAAACCAATTCTCCGAGGACCCTTGTCAGGAGCCCTCAGAAGCTGTTGAGGTATGAGCTGGGACACAGCGCACACCCTTTGAAAGGGAGATGTCGTGAGCAACGAAAGCCTGGCCAATCTGCTCAAGGAAGAGCGGAGGTTCGAGCCGCCCGCCGAGTTGGCCGCCGACGCCAACGTGACCGCCGAGGCGTACGAGCAGGCGAGGGCGGACCGGCTGGGCTTCTGGGCCGAGCAGGCCCGCCGGCTCAGTTGGGAGACCGAGCCGACCGAGACACTCGACTGGTCCAACCCGCCGTTCGCGAAGTGGTTCAAGGACGGCCGCATCAACGTCGCGTACAACTGCGTCGACCGGCACGTCGAGGCGGGCAACGGCGACCGGGTCGCGCTGCACTTCGAGGGCGAGCCGGGTGACAGCCGGTCCGTCACCTACGCCGAGCTCCAGCGTGAGGTCTCCAAGGCCGCGCACGCCCTCACCGAGCTGGGCGTCAACACCGGCGACCGGGTCGCCATCTACCTGCCGATGATCCCCGAGACGGTCGTGGCCATGCTGGCCTGCGCCCGGATCGGCGCGCCGCACTCGGTGGTGTTCGGCGGCTTCTCCGCCGACGCGCTGGCCACCCGCATCCAGGACGCCGACGCGCGGGTCGTCATCACCGCCGACGGCGGCTACCGCAAGGGCGGTGCCAGCGCGCTGAAGCCCGCCGTCGACGAGGCCCTGACCAAGCCGGGCACGGAGAACGTCCGCAGCGTGCTCGTGGTGCGCCGCACCGGCCAGGACGTCGAGTGGACCGAGGGCCGCGACGTCTGGTGGCACGAACTGGTCGAGCGCCAGCCCGAGCAGCACACCCCGGAGGCGTTCGAGGCCGAGCACCCGCTGTTCATCCTCTACACCTCCGGCACCACGGGGAAGCCGAAGGGCATCCTGCACACCACCGGCGGCTACCTCACCCAGACGGCCTACACCCACCACGCGGTCTTCGACCTGAAGCCGGAGCGGGACGTCTACTGGTGCACCGCCGACGTCGGCTGGGTCACCGGGCACTCGTACATCGTCTACGGCCCGCTCGCCAACGGCGCGACCGAGGTGCTGTACGAGGGCACTCCGGACTCCCCGCACAAGGGGCGCTGGTGGGAGATCGTGCAGAAGTACGGCGTCACCTTGCTCTACACCGCCCCGACCGCGATCCGCGCCTGCATGAAGTGGGGCGACGACATCCCCGCCAAGTACGACCTTTCGTCGCTGCGCATCCTCGGCTCGGTCGGTGAGCCCATCAACCCCGAGGCGTGGATGTGGTACCGCCAGCACATCGGTGCCGGCTCCGCGCCGATCGTGGACACCTGGTGGCAGACGGAGACGGGCGCCATGATGCTCAGCCCGCTGCCCGGTGCCACCGCCACCAAGCCCGGCTCGGCGCAGCTCCCTCTGCCGGGCATCTCCGCGACGGTGGTCGACGACGAGGCGAAGGAGGTGCCCGACGGCGGCGGCGGCTACCTGGTGCTGACCGAGCCGTGGCCCTCGATGCTGCGGACCATCTGGGGCGACGACCAGCGCTACCTGGACACCTACTGGGCGCGGTTCGAGCACCGCTACTTCGCCGGTGACGGCGCGAAGAAGGACACCGACGGCGACATCTGGCTGCTGGGCCGGGTCGACGACGTCATGCTCGTCTCCGGCCACAACATCTCCACCACCGAGGTCGAGTCGGCGCTGGTCTCGCACCCGGCGGTCGCCGAGGCGGCCGTGGTCGGTGCCACCGACCCGCAGACGACGCAGGCCATCTGCGCCTTCGTCATCCTGCGCGGCACCGCGGCGGAGCACGACACCCTGGTCGACGAGCTGCGGGCGCACGTCTCGAAGCAGCTCGGCCCGATCGCCAAGCCCAGGCGCATCCTGCCGGTCGCGGAGCTTCCCAAGACCCGCTCCGGCAAGATCATGCGGCGCCTGCTGCGCGACGTGGCCGAGAACCGCGCCCTCGGCGATGTCTCCACGCTGACCGACTCGTCCGTGATGGATCTCATCCAGACCCGCCTGCCCGCCGCCGCCAGCGAGGACTGAGCAGTACCGGACAAGGCGCCCGACCAGCTGACATAACGGACAGTGAAGGGCGTCGGGAGGTCAATGGCCCCCGGCGCCCTTCACCCGTGTTGGTTACCCTTGGTGCGCCACGTAAGGGTCGTGGCAGGAGTGCCGCGTAAAGATCGCGGCAAGAATATGGGCGCGCCGGGAAGTCTGGTCGGCACAGAGCACACGTGTAGGCATTACCGCTTTCTGGAGGTCACCACCTTGTCCGCGCCCGAAACACGCGACGCCCAAAGCTCCGAGTTCCTTCACCGCCCGCCGTTGAAGGAGAAGCGGGTTCTCGCGGACATCCTCCGTACCGAGACCGTCGGCGGCATGCTGCTGCTGTTCGCCGCCGTGATCGCCCTGATCATGGCCAACACCGGTCTGAGCGACTTCTACTCCGACCTCAAGGGCTTCACTTTCGGGCCCGAGGCCCTGCACCTGAACCTGTCCGTCGCGGACTGGGCCAAGGACGGCCTGCTGACCATCTTCTTCTTCGTCGCGGGCGTCGAACTCAAGCGGGAACTGGTCACCGGCGAGCTGCGCGACCCGCGGGCCGCCGCCCTCCCGATCGTCGCCGCCGCGGGCGGCATGATCGTGCCGGCCCTGGTCTACGTGGCCTTCACGCTCAACGGCGGCGACCTGAGCGGCTGGGCCATCCCGATGGCCACCGACATCGCCTTCGCCCTGGGTGTGCTCGCCGTGCTCGGCACCGCGCTGCCGTCCGCCCTGCGTGCCTTCCTGCTCACCCTCGCCGTGGTGGACGACCTGGGCGCGATCACCATCATCGCGATCTTCTACACCACCGAGACCAACCTGTGGGCCCTGCTCGGCTCCGTCGTCGGGCTGGCGATCTTCTGGCTCCTGCACCGCAAGGGCGTCAAGGGCTGGTACATCTATCTGCCGCTCGCCGTGACCATCTGGGCGCTGATGCACGCCAGCGGGGTGCACGCCACCGTCGCCGGTGTCGCCATGGGCCTGCTGCTGCGCTGCACCCTCCGCGAGGGTGAGGAGCACTCCCCGGCCGAGCGCATCGAGCACCAGGTGCGCCCGATCTCCGCCGGACTCGCCGTACCGCTGTTCGCACTGTTCGCCGCGGGCGTGACGGTGTCCGGCCCGGCCATCGGCGAGGTGTTCACCCAGCCGGAGACGCTCGGTGTGGTGTTCGGCCTGCTGCTGGGCAAGACGGTCGGTGTGTTCGGCGGCGCGTGGCTCGCCGCACGGTTCACCAAGGCGGAACTGAACAAGGACCTCGCCTGGATGGACGTGCTGGCGGTGGCGGCCTTGTCCGGCATCGGCTTCACCGTCGCCCTGCTGATCGGCGATCTCGCCTTCGAGAACACGCCGCTGGACGAGCAGATCAAGGCGTCCGTGCTGATCGGCACGTTCCTGGCGACGCTGCTCGCCGCGATCCTGCTGAAGATGCGCAACAAGCACTACCTGGGTGTCTACATGGACGAGGAGCGCGACGAGGACGGCGACGGCATCCCCGACGTGTACGAGGAGGGCCAGCCCGAGTACCACCTGCGCATGGCCCGCATCCTCGAGGAGAAGGCGGCAGAGCACAGGCGACGTGCCGAGGTGGCCGCGGGCGACGGTGTGAAGGACCCCGGTCCGGCATCCTGATACCCCACCGGTCCCCGACGATCCGGGCACCACTACGAGAGCAGAGGGAGCAATCGTGAGCACACCCGACGAGGGCCGCAGCATCGGACAGCTGGTCGCCTCGGCCACCGCCGAGATGTCAGCCCTGGTGCACGAGGAGATCGCACTCGCCAAGGCGGAACTGAAGACGTCCGTCTCGAAGGGTGTCGCCGGGGTCGGTGCGATCGCCGTCGCGGGCGTGCTCGCGTTGTTCTCCCTGCCCGTGTTCAGCTTCGCGCTGGCGTACTGGCTGCACGCCTGGTGGAAGGTGCCGCTGGCCATCGCCTTCCTGATCACCGGCGCGCTGATGCTGCTGGTGGCCGTGGTCTGCGGTCTCGCCGCCCGGTCTCTGCTGAAGAAGGTGCAGGCACCCACGCGGAGCATCTCCTCCGCCAAGGAGTCGGCGGCCGTCCTGGCGAAGGCCAAGCCGCATCCGCGGCCCGCCACGGACGTCCGCCCGATCACCACGGGTGCGCAACAGTGACACACTGCCCCCTATGACGGTCCCCGCCCTATCCCCCGCTCACCTGGACGGCCCCTGGTCACACCGGGACGTCGCCGCGAACGGCGCCCGTTTCCACATCGCCGAGATGGGCGACGGGCCACTGGTGCTGCTGCTGCACGGCTTCCCGCAGTTCTGGTGGACGTGGCGGCACCAGTTGCCCGCGCTGGCCGGTGCGGGGTACCGGGCGGTGGCCATGGACCTGCGCGGCCTGGGCGGCAGCGACCGGACACCGCGCGGCTACGACCCGGCCAACCTGGCCCTGGACGTGACCGGGGTGATCCGCTCGCTGGGCGAGCCGGACGCCGCGCTCGTGGGCCACGGCCTCGGCGGCTACCTGGCGTGGACGGCGGCGGTCATGCGGCCCAAGCTCGTACGCCGCCTGGCCGTCACCTCCATGCCGCATCCGCGCCGCTGGCGGTCGGCGATGCTGCGCGACCGGCGGCAGACGGCGGCCGGCGCGCACATCTGGGGCCTCCAGCGGCCCTGGCTGCCGGAGCGTCAACTTGTCGCCGACGACGGCGCACTCGTGGGGCGACTGCTGCGGGAGTGGTCGGGGCCGCGGCTGCCGGAGGACAAGGACGTCGAGATCTACCAGCGGGCGATGTGCGTGCCCTCCACCGCGCACTGCGCGGTGGAGCCGTACCGCTGGCTGGTGCGCTCGCTGGCACGTCCGGACGGCATCCAGTTCAACCGGCGGATGAAGCGCCCGGTGCGAGTGCCGACGCTGCACCTGCACGGCGCGCTCGACCCCGTGCTGCGGACCCGCAGCAGCGCCGGATCGGGCGAGTACGTCGAGGCCCCCTACCGGTGGCGGCTGTTCGAGGGCCTGGGCCACTTCCCGCAGGAGGAGGACCCGGCCGCCTTCAACAGCGAGCTGATCGACTGGCTGAAGGACCCCGAGCCCGACCGCTGACGCCACCCGGCGCGCGCCGGGTGGCACGGCCGAGGCGCACACGTGCCTGACGCATAGGCCAATCGAGCGCCGATCGAGCGATTACCGACCATGGGGCCCGGGCACATTGCGGTGTATGGGCTGGACGCACGATTTCCGTGACGTGTCTCACAACTACCGCAACAAGGGCGCCGTGCCGGGCACGCCGGCCCTTCCGCTGCGAGATCCACGTGATCCGCAGGGCTCCCCGCACCCTCAGCTCGGCATTCCGCGCATCCTCCGCCGTCGCGCCCGCTGGGTCGGCGCGCGGCTGCGCGGCCCCCGCCGCTGAACCACCCCGCCGACATCCCCCGCCGCACCGCGCCAGGGGTGGCGTGTGCCCGTTTCCGCTCCCGACCCGCGGAGGGCGGACGGGTCACATCGCGCACTGCTGGCTGTCGGCGGGCGCGCTCGCCGCGCGTCCCCGCGTGATGTCCTCGCGGATCTCGTCGTTGGTGAGGGCGTAGCCGGTGTCCGGGTCCTCCAGCGACTTGGCGAAGATCACGCCGAACACCCGTCCGTCGGGGGTCAGCAGCGGTCCGCCGGAGTTGCCCTGCCGCACGGTGGCGAACAGCGAGTACACGTCGCGGCGCACCGTGCCGCGGTGGTAGATGTCCGGGCCGTTGGCCTGCACCCGGCTGCGGACCCGGGCCGAACGCGCGTCGAAGCCGCCGTTCTCCGGGAACCCGGCCACCACGGCGTCGTCACCGGTGGTGGCGCTGCCCGGCGCGAACTCCAGGGCGGGCGCGTCCAGTCCCGGCACGTCGAGCACCGCGATGTCGCGCTGCCAGTCGTAGAGCACCACCACGGCGTCGTACACCCGTCCCTCGCCGCCGACCTGCACGGTCGGCTCGGTGACCCCGCCGACCACGTGCGCGTTGGTCATGACGCGGCCGGGCGAGAAGACGAACCCGGTTCCCTCCAGCGACTTGCCGCAGGTCGGCGCGGTTCCGGTGACCTTCACGATGGACTGCTTGGCGCGGGCCACCATCGGGCTGCCGGCCAGCGCCGGGTCCGGCGGGGGCACGCTGGTGATCGGTTCGCTGGCGAACGGCGAGAACACCTGCGGGAAGCCGTTCTGCGCCAGCACGGTGCCGAACCCGGTGAACCAGGTGTTCGCCTGACCGGGCATGGCCCGCGAGACGCCCTGCAGAACCGAGGAGCTGCGGACCTCCTTGCCCAGCGTCGGCAGCGACGACGTGGCGAGCGCAGAACCGATCAGCCAGGCGACCAGCAGCATCGCCACGACGTTGACCAGCGCGCCGCCGGTGGCGTCCAGGGCGCGCGCCGGCGACCAGGTGATGTAGCGCCGCAGCCGGTTGCCCAGGTGGGTGGTGAAGGCCTGGCCGATGGACGCGCACACGATGACGATGACCACCGCCGCCACCGCACCCAGGGTTCCCGGCGGGGTGTTGTCGGTGAGCTCGCTCCACAGCGGCGGCAGCAGCAGGACCGCGACAAGTCCGCCGCCGAGGAAGCCCAGCACCGACAGGATGCCCACCACGAAGCCCTGCCGGTATCCGATGACCGCGAACCATACGGCGGCGAGCGCCAGCAGTATGTCCAGGATGTTCACGGTGTCAGCCTCGCCTTGCGGTCATCTGCGGGCCCTGGCCCGGTCGGTGCGTCGGGGTCCGCGCGGTGGTTCACGCATGCCAGTCGAGCGGGACGTCACGGCTGCGGTCCCAGGGCCGCTCCCAGCCGGAGAAGTGCAGCAGCCGGTCGATCACGCCGGCGGTGAAACCCCACACCAGAGCGCCGTTGACCAGGAAGCAGGGGCCCCGGTAACCGCTGGGGTGCACGGCCATGCCGCGGTTCGCCGGGTCGGTCAGTTCGGTGACAGGCGCGGTGAACACGCGGGCCGTCTCGCCCGCGTCGACCGCACCGACCGGCGTCGGCTCCCGCCACCAGCCCAGCACGGGCGTGACGACGAAGCGGCTCACCGGGATGTAGAGCCGCGGCAGCACACCGAACACCTGGACGCCCGCCGGGTCGAGGCCGGTCTCCTCCTCGGCCTCCCGCAGCGCCGCCCGTACCGGACCGTCCCCCTCCGGGTCGCCGTCCTCCGGGTCGAGCGCGCCGCCGGGGAAGGAGGGCTGCCCGGGGTGCGAGCGCAGGTTCGTCGCGCGTTCCATCAGCAGCAGCTCAGGGCCGGCCGCCGAGGCACCGAACAGCACCAGTACCGCGGACTGCCGCCCGCCGTCGGCCGGCGGCAGGAAGCGGCTGAGCTGCTCGGGCCGGATCGTCGCGGCGGTCCGCGCCACCGGAAGCAGCCAGTCGGGCAGGCCGTCCTCGCTCACCGGCGGCGTGTGCGGCGCCTGCTCCGCAGGCCGTGTATGCGCCGCCTGCTCCGCAGGCCGTGTATGCGCCGCCTGCTCCGCAGGCCGCGCCCTGCTCACGCGCCACCCCGCACGTGCACGCCCCGGACGCCCGCATTCCGGGTGCTCATCGGGCCGCCAGCGGCGGGGCGGGCTGCCCCGGGTAGTCGGCCGGGGGCTTCAGCCGCTGGCCGGGCAGGCCGCCCAGCTCGTACTTCAGCAGCTTCTTCGCCTTCTCCGGGTCGGTCTCGCCCTCGCCGTAGGCGGGGCAGAGGTCGGTGATCGGGCAGGCTCCGCAGGCGGGCTTGCGGGAGTGGCACACGCGGCGGCCGTGGAAGATCGTGCGGTGCGAGAACATCGTCCACTCGCTCTTGGGGATGATCTCCGCGATCTCCGCCTCGACCTTCTCCGGCTCGCTCTGCTCGGTCAGGCCCCAGCGGCGCACCAGCCGGCCGAAGTGCGTGTCGACGGTGAGTCCGGGCACGCCGAAGGCGTTGCCCAGCACCACGAACGCGGTCTTGCGACCCACACCCGGCAGCGACACCAGGTCGTCGAGCCGCCCTGGCACCTCACCGCCGAAGTTGTCGCGCAGCGCGGCGGACAGACCCAGCAGCGCCTTGGCCTTGTTGCGGAAGAAGCCGGTGGGGCGGATCAGCTCCTCCAGCGCCTCCGGGTCCGCAGCCGCCATGTCCTCCGGGGTGGGATAGGCGGTGAAGAGGGCGGGCGTCGTCTGGTTGACCCGCAGGTCCGTGGTCTGCGCGGACAGCACGGTGGCCACCAGCAGCTCGAACGGGTTCTCGAAGTCCAGCTCGGGGTGCGCGTAGTAGTACGCCTCGGTCAGCTCGCGGTTGATGCGCCGCGCCCGCCGCACCATCGCCAGCCGCGACTCCCTCTTCGCGGGGGCCTTCCTGGCCGCCTTCACGGGAACCTTCTCCTCCGCACCCTTCTTCTCGGGCGACTTCTTCTCCGTCGCCTTCTTCACAGCCGCCTTCCCGGCGGCCGACTTCTTCGCCGGAGGGGTGGTGGTGGAGGGGCGGGCCGGGGCCTTGGCGGCGGCCTTCTTGGCGGGGATCTCCGCCGGGGCGTCCGCGACGGCGACGGCGTCCGCGTCGGACACCGGTCTGCCGTCGGCGCTCGTCTTCTCGGCCTGCTGCGCGGCGGGCTGCCGGACGGACTTCTCGCTCACTGCTCTCCTTGGCGCCTCGTTCACCGACTGCCCCCGCCGCGCACGGCAGCGCCTGCACGACGCGCCCCTGCCACACCGGCGGGCGCGTGTTCGCCCAGAGCGAAACCAGCGGGTTCACCCACCCGTCCGGCCCCCCTTTCCGTGTGCGCTCAGCGGGTACTGGACACCCGGCCAGCGTAAGGGGGCGTACCGACATTCGCCCCGCTCATGGCCGATTAACAGCCCAATCGGACCCCTGCCGCATCCCGCAAACGCCGAGTGAGTCAAACTTGTGACTGATCGCACTGTTTCAAACGTCCGGCATCATGGGGGCCACAACCCTCTGGGCAGGTCGACAAGGAGAGAACTCGTGGACGACGTTCTGCGGCGCGCCCCGCTGTTCGCGGCGCTCGATGAGGAGCAGGCGGCAGAGCTGCGTGCCTCCATGTCCGAGACGACGCTGGCCCGTGGCGAGGCCCTGTTCCACGAGGGTGACCCCGGCGACCGGCTCTACGTGGTGACCGAGGGCAAGGTGAAGCTGCACCGCACCTCGCCCGACGGTCGCGAGAACATGCTCGCCGTCCTGGGCCCGGGCGAGCTGATCGGTGAGCTGTCGCTCTTCGATCCCGGCCCCCGCACCGCCACCGCCACCGCGCTGACCGAGGTGAAGCTGCTCGGGCTCGGCCACGGCGACCTCCAGCCCTGGCTGAACGTCCGGCCCGAGGTCGCGACGGCCCTGCTGCGGGCAGTCGCCCGCCGGCTGCGGCGCACCAACGACTCGATGTCGGACCTGGTCTTCTCCGACGTGCCCGGCCGTGTCGCCAAGGCCCTGCTGGACCTCTCCCGCCGGTTCGGCGTGCAGTCCGACGAGGGCATCCACGTCGTGCACGACCTCACGCAGGAGGAGCTGGCCCAGCTGGTCGGCGCGTCCCGCGAGACCGTCAACAAGGCGCTCGCCGACTTCGCCGGCCGCGGCTGGCTGCGTCTTGAGGCACGCGCGGTGATCCTGCTCGACGTCGAGCGGCTCGCCAAGCGCTCCCGCTGACCCGCCGGCCCACCCGCGGACCTGCCGCTCGCCGCGCCCCGACGTGAACCGCCGGGGTGCGGCTTCGGCCTTGCGGCACGCCCGGGCGTCAGATCAGTCCGTGTTCGCGCAGGTACTCCAGTTGGGCCTGCACCGACTGCTCCGCCGCCGGCCACAGGCTGCGGTCCACGTCCGAGTAGACATGCGCGACGACCTCGCCCGCCGTGCGGTAGCCGATCTCCACGGCCGTCTCCACCTGGGCCAGCCGCTTCGCCCGGTGCACCAGGTAGTACTCGATCGCCCCGCGCGGGTCCTCGAGCACCGGCCCGTGCCCAGGCAGCACCGTCCGCACGTCTTCGTCGACCACCAGCGAGCGCAGCCGCCGCAGCGAGTCGAGGTACTCGCCGAGCCGGCCGTCGGGATGGGCGACGACGGTGGTCCCCCGGCCCAGCACGGTGTCCCCGGTCAGCAGCGCCCGGTCGGCGGGCAGGTGGAAGCACAGCGAGTCGTGGGTGTGCCCGGGGCTGGGGACGACCCACAGCTCCAGGCCGCCGGTGGTCACCACGTCCCCGGCCACCAGCCCCTCACCGCCCAGCTTCAGCCTCGGGTCGAGAGCGCGGACCGGCGCGCCCGTCAGCTCCGCGAACCGCGCGGCGCCCTCGCAGTGGTCGGCGTGGCCGTGGGTGAGCAGCGTCGTGCCCACCCTTCGCCCGCCGCGCTCGACCGCCGCGAGGACCGCCGCGAGATGGCCCTCGTCCAGAGGTCCCGGGTCCACCACGACCGCCAGCTCGGAGTCCGGTTCGGCGACGATCCAGGTGTTCGTGCCGTCCAGCGTCATCACCGACGGGTTGGGGGCCAGCACGGACTCGGTCCGCTCGGTGGCACACCCGCCGAGGGCCCCGTCGCGGGGGCGTCCGGGAAGTGCGGCGTCGTCGCTCATATGGTGAAGATCCTCTTCTCGAACTCCTCATGACCGGGCCAGCTCAGCACGATCTCCTCACCCTCCAGGGTCGCGCGGGCGAGCACCGGCGTCAGGTCCCGGTCGGCGGAAGCGGCCAGCGCCGCCGCCGCGGTGGTGCACGGCGCGATCTCCCGCAGCGTGGCGATGGTCGGCGGCATCATCAGCAGCTCACCCCGGTCGTACCCGGCAGCGGCCTCCGCAGGCCTGATCCACACCGTCCGGTCCGCCTCCCCCGACACGTCACGGGTGCGCTGCCCCTCGGGCAGCGCGGCGACGAAGAACCACGTGTCGTAGCGGCGGCTCTCGAACTCGGGCGTGATCCACCGCGCCCAGGCCCCCAGCAGGTCGCTGCGCAGCGCCAGCGAGCGCCGCTCCAGGAAGTCCGCGAACGCCAGCTCGTGGGCCACCAGGGCCCTGCGGTCGGCCTCCCAGTCGTCGCCGGTCGTGTCGGCGACGACGGAGTCCGCGTCGCTGCCCGCGAGTAGCACACCGGCCTCCTCGAAGGTCTCCCGCACGGCCGCGCACACCACGGCCTGCGCCTCGGCGGGCGGAACGCCCAGCCGGCGCGCCCACTCCTCCCGCGACGGGCCGGCCCAGCGCACCTCGGCCTCGTCCCGCGGGTCGACGCCGCCGCCCGGGTAGGCGTAGGCGCCGCCCGCGAAGGCCATGGAGGCGCTGCGGCGCAGCATGTGCACCGACGGGCCGCCGTCGGCCCCGGCCGTGCCTGCCGGGGCGCCTGGGGCGTGCGGGGCGCCCGGGGCGTGTGCGGCGCGGGGCTGGTCGTCCCGCAAGAGCATGACGGTGGCGGCCCGCCGCGGCTGCACCGGCACCAGCTCGCCCCGGGACAGCGCCCGGATACGGTCCGGCCACTCGGCGGGGTACCACTGACCGTTCTTCGACATGGCCGGATCGTACGGCCACCCGGCGCCGGTATCGACAGCGCGTCCCGGAGCCCGCCCGGCCCTCACCGCGTGTGGGCGTCCTGCACGGCACATGCGGAGAAGTTGTGCGTTGAACGCGCGAGCGCACGGCCCCGTATCTCCACACTGAGGGTGCCACGGACGACATCGGAACGCGCTTGCTGGCCGCCGTACGGCCCGGGCTCGCTCCACTGACGGCTCGATGCCGGCGGTGTCCGCACGGCATCCGGGCGGCGTTGGCTGGACTGCGACGGCACCGGTGAGGAGTGGGCGCGGATGGACGACATCAGTGACCGTGGCGGAGGCCCCGAGAGGCCCGGCCGGGAACCGCTGGGGGCGATGACCCTCTACCCACGACCGGAGTCGGTGCCGCAGGCACGCCGCTGGTTCCTCAAGTTCCTCACTCCCCACAACCTGGTCCGTCCGCTGGACGACTGCCTGCTGATGCTGTCGGAGTTGGTGACCAACGCCGTCCTGCACGGCGACGCCGACACGTCGTGGCGCGTCAGAGTGGAGTGGTGGCGCAGGAACAGCGATCTGGGGGTGGACGTGCACAGTCCCGGACTGCCGACCTCGGTGCGCATGCGCCGGGCGGACGCGGACGAGTCGAACGGGCGGGGCCTCTACCTGGTCGACGTGCTCGCCGACTCCTGGCACGTCGGCGCCAGCCGCTACGGCGGCACCGTCGTCAGCTTCACCGTCGCCGGCGCCTGGGCGTCCTCGCCACCCGACCGGCCGGGCGCACCCGGCCGAACCGCCGCGCCCGAGCGGACGGGTCTGGCCGACGGGCCCGGCCGCTCCCACGGACCGGGCCACGGCAACTCCGGGCCGGGCCCCGAACCGATGACTCCTTCGTTCCACGACTCAGGAGAGCAACTGCTGTGAACCGCAGCCGACTGGCCCAACTGCTCACCGACGGTGCCGACGCCACCGGCCGAGCCCTCGCCGCACTGCGCCACGGCGGGGAGTACGTCGTGTGGGACGGCACCTCGCCCTCCAACTCCCTGGCCGGCATCTACGAACGCCGCCACCGCCACGCCCTGCGCAAGGGCATCGAGACGCTCGGCCTGGAGAGGGCCGTGCGGTTGCTGGAGCTGCAGGGCCGCCAGCCCGCCAGGCTGGGCCGCATCGACTCCCCCGACCGCGCATGGTCGTTCATGGTGTTCCTCACCGAGGACAGGCGCTCCCTGATCGCCTGCACCGCCCTGCGCCGCCGCATGGACTGACGGGCGCTGGGGCGCTGGGGCGCTGGACGCCGGGACCCCGGGACCCCGGGACCCCGGGACCCCGGGAAGCCGGGACCCCGGGAAGCCGAAGAGCAGCCCCGGCCGGAGTGGGTCCGGTCGGGGCGCACGACAGCCGCGCCCACGCCGTCGCGTGTCGCCCCGCCGCACGCCGTTGCCACCGTCCGGGCCGGTACGTACCCTGGAAGCCAGGCGCCGTCCTGCGCCGCACCCCCGTCCCGGTGCTCACGCCACCGGCCTCGTGGGGGCAAAGGGAACCGTGAGTTCTCGGGGTGCCGGTTGCATGCCTGATCCGGCGGGGTCGACAGAAGCGTGAGTCCTGTCACCGCGCCGTCGACAGGAGCATGCAATGACCAGGCAGAAGTCCTTCAAGACGCGCGTGCGCACCCGTATGACGAAGACGGGCGAAAGCTACACCACCGCGCGCCGCCAGCTGCTGGAGAAGTCCGGCCCCTCCGCGACCGCAACCGACCCCGCGACGCCCGCCACGACACCCGACCCGACGCCCACCATGCCGGCCCCCGCGGCATCCCCCGCGGCATCCCCCGCAACGTCCCCCGGCTTCACCGCGTCCATGGGCGCCCCGGCGCCCCCCGGCGCCACCGACTCCGCCCTGGAGGCGGCGGCCGTCCGCGCTCAGCAGCTTCCGGAGGAGGCCGTGCGGGAGCGCACCGGGCGCCCCGCAGACGAGTGGTTCGCTCTGCTCGACGCCTGGGGCGCAGCCGTCCGCACACACACGGAGATCGCTCACCGCCTCGTTGAGGTGCACCAGGTGGACGGCTGGTGGGCGCAGAGCATCACCGTCGCCTACGAGCAGTCCCGTGGTCTGCGTGCGCCCGGGCAGAAGGCCGACGGCAGTTTCTCGATCGGCGCCACCAAGACGGTCGCCGTCCCCGTGGAGCGCCTCTTCGCCGCCTTCGACGACAGCGCCCTGCGCAGGCAGTGGCTACCCGACGCCACGGTCAGGGTCCGTACCTCCACCGCGCCCAAGAGCTTCCGGGCGGACTGGGCCGAGGACGGCACCCGGATCGTCGTCGCCTTCGTCCCCAAGGGCGAAGCCAAGGCGCAGGTCGCCGTCGAACACACCAGGTTGCCCGACGGCGAGGCAGGTGCCCGGATGAAGGCGTACTGGCGGGAACGCCTCGCCGAGCTCAAGCGCCTACTGGAGAGCTGAGCCGCACGGCACCCGGCGCACTCGGCCACCGGCACCCGCTCCTCCACGGAGCACCCGCAACTGTTCGATCACCGGTCGGGCATCATGGACGGGAGGCCTGCGTTTTCAGGTGTTTTGTTGCCGCCCCGGCGGGGCGGCAACACCGCACACCATCACACATGTTGAGGAGAGCTGGCAGAGATGGCGGAGCGGCAGATGCAGATCGGCGAGGCGGCCGAACGAACCGGTCTCTCCCTGCGCACCATCCGCCACTACGAGGACGTCGGTCTGGTCATACCGTCTGCCCGCAGCAAGGGCGGCTTCCGCCTGTACACCGAGACCGACGTCGAGCGACTGATGGTGGTCCGGCGGATGAAGCCCCTGGACTTCTCCCTGGAGGAGATGCGGGACCTCCTGGAGGCAACCGACCGCCTGGCGTCCCCCGAGCCGATGGAGGACGGCGAACGCGAGCGCCTGCGCAAGCGGCTGGACTCCTACCTCACCGCGGCCGAAGCCCGCTGCGAGACCCTGCGGGCACAACTCACGGCAGCCGAGGACTTCGCCGCCACCCTCCGCCGCCACCAGGCCTCCGACACCTGACCGAAGCACGCACGCCCACAAGCGCGCATGCCCACACGCCCACACGCCCGCACGCCTGTCCCGGGGCGGAAGCGCTACCGCTCCGGCGGCGACAACCTGGGCACGTGAGCCCGCAGCAGCCTGCGCGGCGCCTGGTACGGCACCCCGTCCAGGGTGACGGGCTCGAACTCGGCCACCCGGGGCCGCCACGCCAGCAGGCGGCGCTGACGCTCCCGCACGCCGAAAGCGGACGGTAGTTCCCGAGCGGACACAGCTACCCCCTACAACTCAACAGAGACCCCACCACGCTACATGAACATGGTTCCCATTGCCGACGGGGTCGCGGTGGAGAACGGGCGGCAGCTCAACCGACCGCACGGAACTCGTCTCCGGCCCGGCAGTCCCGGCACTGCCCGGGCGTGGCCGCGCGGAACGCCCGCTCACAGCCGTCGCACGTCTGGAAGGGCAGCACCACCGGGCGTTCCCGCGGAACTGCATCCGGGGGCGGGGCGGGCAGGGGCGTCTCCCGCAACCGGAAGGCGAGGATGCCCGCCGGACGCACACGGAAGCGGTCAGGCAGGCCTGCCGTGAGCAGCTCGGTGATCCGTGGCGCGTCCACGCCTGCCGCGAGCCACTGGGCGACGGCCGGCGCCAGCCGCGCGGCTTCCCGCCCGGAGAGGATCAGGCGGGGGTCAACCCGGCGCAGGGCAGCGAGCACGGCCACGGCCTGCGGGTCCGCGTCGGAAAGCCCGACTGCCTTCTCCGGCACGGTCGGCGCGGACGCGGGCACGGACGCAGGCGGTGCGGACGTGGGCGCGGTCGGCGCAGCCTCTGACACGGATACGGACGTTGGCGTAAGCGCGGAGCTGGGCGTGAGCGCGGAGCTGGGCGTGAGCGCGGAGGTGGGCGCCGCCCTCACCGCAGCCGACGGCGGCCAGCGCCGACCTGGCGGCTTCGGCGGCGAGGGCGGCCCCGGCGGCCTGGGCGGGCCGTCCGGACCGCCCCCGCCCGGGCCCGGATCAGCGCCGGGCAGGGCGTGGAAGTACGTCCGGGTCCGGATCTGCCCGGTGGGCAGCCGTTCGCGTCGCCGCTCCAGGTAACCGGCTGCCTCAAGTTCCCTCAGTGCCCGCGAGATCAGGATCTCGCCCTCGGTGAAGTGCTCGCACAGAGCGGCGATGCTCACGGGAGAGCCGTCGGGCAGCGAGAGGATGTAGACCGCCACGCCGACCGTGACGGCACTGCCGCGTCGCTGCGCGAGGGCATTGGAGAGCACGGTGAAGTCGGCCGTGAGCCGGGTGCGTACGTGGATCACGCCGGAGGTCGGAGCTCCGGCGTCGGCGCGCAGGCGCGCGTTAGACTGCGGTTCAGCCATCGGGAAGGTTCTGCTTCCTGATCGGTCAGGCCCTCGATCGGGATTGCCGTCCCGGCCGGGGGCCGTATCAGTTTGCGGTTGTCGCGGCGAACGTAACCGTCCGTATCCCGCCTCCGCAAGCCAGTCACCCGGACGGGTGACGGCGACGGGAGGGTGGGTGGGCGGGTGGTTCTTTCCCCGGTTCTTCAAGGAGGCCGGCGGCCCACCGGCCCCTCACTCACCAGGACCCGGCGGACCCGGAAGACGGCCCGCGACCGAGACCCGGCCGACTCAGATCCGGTACTGACCAGCCCTCAACTCGCTTGTGAACGCCGCCCAGGAGTCCGCCTCGAAGGTCAGGACAGGACCGTGCGGGACCTTGCTGTCACGGACGGGCACGACGCCTGGGAACCCGTCCGCCACCTCCACGCAGTCTCCCCCCGCTTGATTGCTGTAGCTGCTCCTGCGCCAAGCGGCGCCGTTCAGATCGGGACGGGACCTTCGCACCACGGTGGTTGTCCTCCATCACGGCTCGGATCATGTCGAGCGACATGAGCGGGGGCAAAGCGGCTGCCCGTAGCCGATCGTAAATCACCTTGTAGCGACCGACGTTGGCCGGTTCCTCGATGAGCCGACCGTAGTCCGAGCCTTCCGTGTAGGCGATCTCCGAGTCGTCCGGCAGCCTCAGGATCGTCAGTGAGCCACCCATCGCTTCGTGCCCGCCCTGGTCGAACGGCAACACCTGCACTGTGGTCCGGCGTTCCGCTGCTGCATTGAGCAGTCGGTGCAGTTGCTGACGCATCACGGAGTCCCCGCCGATCGGACGCCGCAGTACCGCCTCGTCCAAGATCACCCACAGCTCTGGCCGGTCGAGCGAGTTGAGTCTTTCCTGTCGTCCCATACGGGCCGCGACACGCTCCTCCAACTGGTCTTCGCTGTCGAGCAACGCGTCAAGGCTCAGAACCGCCCGTGCGTAGTCCTCCGTCTGCAACAGACCGGGCACCACGTGGGCCGCGTACTGCACGACCGCCACCGCCTGCTCGGCGTGCGCCATGAACGCTCGTGACCAGTCCGGGAACGCCTCCCGGTACACGTACGGCCACAACTCGACCAGCAGGTTGTCCGCGCCGAGGACGGAGTCGAGCGTGCGCGCCAGTTCCAGCGTCGGCTTGGCTCCGGAGCACCGTTCGATCTGCGTGATCCGGGTGCTCACCACATGCGCTCTACGGCCGAGTTCGGCCTGCGTCAGTCCGGCCGCCGTCCGCAGTCTGCGCACCCGCGAGCCGAACAGCGCCGCCATCGACGTACTGAGCGTTTCCGATCGTGCCCCGATCGGGTGGCTGTAGGGCCGTGACGTACGAAGCTCCCTACCCGTTGC
>NZ_JASKMT010000029.1 GCF_030124175.1 Streptomyces sp. 549
GCTTCACACACCAAAGGATGCCCAACACCAGGAAAGATCACTCAAGGTAACGAAGCACTACTAAGGGGCCGCGGAGAGAGCCGTTCGGCCCCGCCGTCATCCAGGCGGGCTCAGCACCCTGGGGCGCGGGAGTACCGCCTCGAGGAGAGAGGCCCGGTCTGGTCGGGCGGGCTCGGCGAGCACGCGGCCGCGGCCGGACCTCCCCGCACCGCCGTCCGTCCGCGGGGGCGCCCGCAGTGCGGTGCGGGGAGGCGGCATGCGAGCCCGCCGACGTGAGGGTCAGGTCCCCGGCTTGCGACCGTAGACGTGCACGTTGTCGCCGTTCTTCAGCAGCCCCCAGTACGCCTCGGCGTCCTTGGGCCGCATGTTCACGCACCCGCGGGAACCCGGGGGCGACCACACGCTGCCCTTGATGGAGTGGAACGCCTGACCTCCGTCGAAGAACTGGCTGTAGGGCATGGCCACGTCGTAGATCGTCGACCAGTGGTCCTTGTTGCGCCAGTAGATCTTCTTCGCCCCGGTGCGCGTCTCGTACCCGTCACGTCCGGTCCGCACCGGAAGCGGGCCCTTGACCAGGCGCTTCCCGTCCTGGATCCAGGACAGTTGGCGGGTCAGGTCGATGCAGGCGACGCGCCCCTTGTCGGTCGGGCACTTGCCCGCCTTGTTGGGGTTCTTGCCTGCGGCCTTCTGGGCGTTCATCAACGCCATCACGCCCCAGGTGACAGGACCGGCGTAGCCGATGTTCGGCTTGATGCCGTGTTTTGTCTGGAAGGCCTGGATGGCCTTGCAGTCCGCAGCCGACTGCCTGCCGTCCACCTTGAGGCCGAGGAAACCCTCGACCTGCTTCTGGTGGGGGCCGGTGCTGGTGGTGCACGCCGGGGCCGCGTGGGCCGGTGTGGCGCCGGCGGCCACGGCCAGCGGCGTGGCCACCGCGGCAGCGGACAGCAGCGCACCGAGTCTGAGTCTGCGGTTTCTGGACGCCGTTGATCGCATGATCGTGTGACTCCCTCCCCGTGCACTCGCCTCGCGGCGGCCGACGGCGACCACGTGTCCGTGCGCAGGAGACGGGCGAGTGCGGACTCCGCGCCGGAGCGCCGTCTCCTCGCGTTGTCAGACCACCGCGGGGCCCTCGGGGTTGTACGGCCGCCGGGGGCGGTTGCCCATGGCCGAATCCCGTTCGGTGGGCAGTAGGGGGCGACGGCCGAAAGTGATCCGCCGGCGGTGCCGAACCCGCCGCTACCTTCGTGCGGGAAGGCGGCGGGTCCGGCCGGGAGGGGGTCCGGCCGGGAGGAGTCCGGCCGGGAGGGGGTTCGGCTGTCCGGCGTCCAGCGGGGCAACGACCCCCGCTCAACGGGTCAACCACTCCCGCTCAACGGGTCGGTCACATCCGCTCAGGGGGCCAGCCACACCGCGGTGTCGCTCGGCAACCGGCCGCCGTCCAGCTCACCGCTGGCCAGCAGCAGGCGGCTGTGCGGGGGCAGCGCCACCGGCTCGTGGTGCAGGTTGACCACACACTGGAAGCCGGGCTCCCGCGTGAAGGACAGCACCGGTTCCTGCGGCGAGCTGAGCCAGCTGAGCGTGCCGTCGCCCAGCGCCGGGTGGTCGCGGCGCAGGCGCAGCGCCGTGCGGTAGAGGTTGAGCATCGACCGCCGGTCCTGGCGCTGGCTCGCGGCCGTCAGTGTCTTCCACGCTCCGGGCTGCGGCAGCCAGGGGGGAGCTGCGGCGCCGTCGGGGCTGTAACCGAAGGGCGGAGAGCCCCCGTTCCAGGGCAGGGGGACGCGGCAGCCGTCCCGCCCGCGGTCGGTGCGGCCCGAACGCTCCCAGGTGGGGTCCTGCAGAACTTCCTCCGGCAGGTCCTCGACCTCCCACAGGCCGAGTTCCTCACCCTGGTAGAGGTAGGCGCCGCCTGGCAGTGCGAGGGTGAGCAGGGCCGCGGCCCTGGCCCTGCGGGTACCGAGTTCCAGGTCGGCCGGCGCGTCGAGGTCGGCGAGTGAGCGTTGCGGCCGGTCGGGTTGCGGCCTGGCGTAGCGGGAGACGTGCCGGGCGACGTCGTGGTTGGACAGCACCCAGGTGGCCGGGGCGCCGACCGTGGCCAGCGCGCCGAGTGACGTGTCGATGACCCGCCGTAGGGAGGGGGCACGCCAGGGGGCCGTGAGGTAGTCGAAGTTGAAGGCGGTGTGCAGTTCGTCGCTGCGCACGTACCGGGCCAGCCGGTCCGGGGCGTCGGCCCACGCTTCGGCGACGAACACCCGTGGCTCCTCGTAGGTGTCGGCCAGGGCCCGCCACCGCTGGAAGATCGCGTGGACCTCCTCGCGGTCCCAGTGCGGGTGGTCGTCCAGTGAGGAGGCCTCAAGGATCTTGCCGTCGAGGGACCCCACGTCAGGCAGCCCGGGGGCTTTGACAAGACCGTGGGCGACATCGATGCGGACCCCGTCCACGCCGCGGTCGAACCAGAAGCGCAGGATCGACTCGAACTCGGCGTGCACCTCCTCGTTGTCCCAGTTCAGATCCGGTTGCTCGGGCGCGAACAGGTGCAGGTACCAGGGCCCGGGAGAGCCTTTGGCTTCGGTGACGCGGCTCCACGCGGGCCCGCCGAAGACGCTGCGCCAGTCGTTGGGCGGCTCGTCGCCCGCCGGGCCGCGACCGGGACGGAAGATGTAGCGGTCCCTGGCCGCTGACCCCGGTCCCGCCGCCAGCGCCTCACGGAACCAGGCGTGCTCCGAGGAGGTGTGGTTGGGCACGATGTCGATGATCAGGCGCAGCCCGTGCCCGTGGGCTTCGTCGATCAGCGCCTGCGCGTCGTCGAGAGTGCCGAACGCCGGATCGATGTCGCGGTAGTCAGCCACGTCGTAGCCCCCGTCAGCCATGGGGGACGGGTACCAGGGAGTGATCCACAGCGCGTCGATCCCGAGGTCGGCGAGGTAGGGAAGGCGCTGCCGAACGCCGCCCAGGTCGCCGATGCCGTCGCCGTCGCTGTCGGCGAAGCTGCGGAGGTAGATCTGGTGGATGACTGCGTCGCGCCACCAGGCGGCTCGCACGGGGGTCACGGCTCTCCTCACGGCTCTCCTCACGGGGTCGGTCGGCCTCGTCGGGTGGCCGGGCCGGCGCGGTGGGCCGCCCGTCGGCACCCAGGAAGTACAACCCTGCACCACGGCCGTGTGTTCCGGCACGAGTGCCGCTGCGGCGGACAGCCTCCGGCGGGACGGTGCACGGAGCTTGCCGGGCGGGCTTCGGGCGGACGGGCTTCGGCGGCCCTCGTCGCTGGCGGTGCCACGTGCCCCGGGCCTCCCAGTCCGGGGCACGTAGGGTGGTGAGGGTCTGGGTGTCGCTCCACGGCCCGAGGCGGCGCGTGGAACGCGGCATGCGCGGAGGCAGTGCGCACCCGGCACGGGTAGCGGCGCACACAGGGGGAACGGACGGGGAAGCGGTGTGAGCGACGACGGGGAAGCGCGGCCGGCACGGTGCGACGGTGGCGCTGGGATGAGCCTGGTCGCCATCAGCGACCTCCACGTCCGCTACGCCGAGAACCGCGACATCGTCGAGGGCCTGCGACCGGAGTCGGACGACGACTGGCTGGTGGTCGCCGGAGACGTCGCGGAGAACTTCGACGACGTCGTGTGGGCGCTCGGCACACTGAACGACCGCTTCGCCAAGGTCATCTGGACCCCCGGCAACCACGAACTGTGGACCCCGCCGAACGACCCGGTCCAACTCCGCGGCGAGGAGCGCTACCTGCACCTGGCCAAGACCCTGCGCCAGCTCGGAGTGGTCACACCCGAGGACCCCTATCCGGTGTGGCAGGGCCCTGGCGGGCCGGCCGTGATCGCGCCGCTGTTCGTGCTGTACGACTACACGTTCCGGCCCGGAGGCACCTACTCGAAGGAAGGGGCGCTCGCCGTCGCCCACGAGGCGGGTGTGGTCGCCACCGACGAGTACTTCCTGCACCCCGACCCGTACCCCAGTCGTGACGCGTGGTGCCGGGAGCGACTGGCCTACACCCGCTCGCGGCTGGATCGGCTGGACCCGGCTCTGCCCACCGTGCTCGTCAACCACTTCCCGCTGGTGCGCGAGCCCACCCGCGTACTGCACTACCCGGAGTTCGCGCTGTGGTGCGGCACGGAGGCCACGGCCGACTGGCACGTGCGGTACCGCGCGACCGCCGTCGTCTACGGGCACCTGCACATTCCGCGCACGATCGAGTGCGACGGGGTGCCCCACCGCGAGGTGTCGCTCGGATACCCGCGCGAGTGGCGCAGCCGGCCGTTCGCCCCCGCCGGGCTCTGCCGCATCCTCCCCGAGCCGGACAAGCAGCGGTGACCGACGGAAGCAGCGGGGCCGGGCTGCTCACCCGGTCACTCCTCGACGACGTGGTGGCCGGTGAAACCGCTGAGAGCGACGCGCCGGTCGTCCTGCGAGTGCCGGATCGGGCTGGAAGTAGCCCACGTCGGACGGGGAGCAGGCGTGACGCGTTCGGCGTGACAGCGACAAGGGCCGCCGCGCCAAGGTCACACGCGCGAGTCGGCCGCCAGCGTCGTGAACGCCGACCAGGCATCGCGGGAGACGGCCAGGGACGGCCGCTCGACGTCCTTCGAGTCGCGGATGAGAACGGTCTCGGTGCGCACAGCGACCTCTACGCAGTTGCCGCCGCCACCGCCGCTGTAGCTGCTCTTGAACCAAGCAAGTTCGGTGGTGCTCATAGCGCTCCTCGCATCTGCTCCAGCAGGCTTACCGTGGCTTGATGGCTCAGAGCCTGCGAGCGCATCTTGCCATAGCGTTGAAGCATGGCGCTTGCGGCTTTCGAGTCAGTGACGAGCATGCTGCAGTCGTGCGCTTCCACGTAGCCGACCCAACGGTTCTCTGCTGTCTCGGCGAGGTAGAGAGGACCTTCGAAGCCGGAGTGATCCTCCTGAACTCGTGGCATGACCTGGATCTCTACGTTTCGTAGACGGCCCGCAGCTAGGAGGTGGCTGAGGAGTGCGTCCGTGACCTCGGCACCTGCCAGACGGCGGTCCAACAGTGCTTGTTCGACGACGAAGCTGAACGTGCTGTTCGGCCGCTCGGTCAGGAGGCGTTGCCGTTCGAGACGAGCCGTGGCCTGCTGCTCGAACTGCTCCTCCGACAGAGGAGGAAGACGCCGGTCGAAGAGGGCGCGAATGTACGGCTCAGGTTGAAGCAGCCCCGGAATCACCGCGCACTCGTACGCATACAGCGAGATCGCGTCCTCCTCGATCCCCGCCCACTGCCGGAACCACGACGCCAGTCCCGCCTTCCGCGTCAGGCTTCTCGCCGCCGCACCGAGTACCCGCCCCGCGACCGCACCCAGTGCCTCCTCCGACCGGTCCAGCAGGTCCCGTGGCGGGAACCGCTTGCCCTGTTCGATCTTGGCGATGTAGGCAACCGAGTACCGCACCAGCGGCGCGAACTGCTCCTGCGTCAGGCCGGCTTCCTCTCTCAGTGCCTTCAGGACCGCGCCGAAGGTCTTCAGACTGTCCGACAGCTCGGGTTCACAGTTTCCGCCTCCGCCCTGCCCGGCGCTCCCGCCCGCCCCGCCGTTCCCCGTCGCCATCGCAGCCACCTTCCCCTGTGCCGCCGGACCGTACCCGTGCCAGGCCCGGACGTGTGCCGTACCGTGCGCCGCGCGCGCTGCGCCACGCACGACGAGCCCCATCGTCACGTACAGCGACCGACCCGGTCCAGCGAGTCAACCAGTACAGCGTGATCTGTATCAGCGCTGGACCTGCCGACGGTCACACCTCTCCCGGCAGGGTGACCGTCATGTCAGCCCCACGCGTGCAAACCCCCACTCCCGTCGACACGTTCGCGCAGCGCTTCTCCGCCACCCGGCGCGGTGCGCGCCTCGCCCGCCTGCTCGCCGCGCACCAACTCACCGCGTGGGGCCATCCGCACGCCACCGAGGCGCACGACACCGTCGTCCTGCTGGTGGCCGAACTCGCGGCGAACGCAGTCCTCCACGGCCGTGTCCCGGGACGGGACTTCGCCCTGTCCCTGTCCCGCGACGAGAGCCGGGGTGTCGTCAGGATCAAGGTGACGGACACCCACCCAGCCCGGCCGGCACGGCTGGCTCCAGGCCCGGACGAGGACGGGGGCCGCGGCCTGCTGCTCGTCGACGCGCTCGCATCCGACTGGGGTGTACGCGACCGCTTCGGCCCCGGCAAGACGGTGTGGGCCGAGTGCGTTCTTCGTCCGGAGTTGGCGGCGCCCGGTCCGCGCTCACTGACGGAATGAGCGCCGTCCTCCGGCCCACGGGCCGGGGAGCCGGCAGCGCGCCGGGCACCTGCGGTGAGGTGCCGGGCGCCGGAGTTGTCGTACCGCCCCCTCAGACGGTGAATGCAGGGACGGACGTGTGCTCGCTTCCGAGCGTGGGTGGGTGTGCCGCTGCCGCTGCCGCCGGGGTCGGTTCGGCGGCTACTGAGTTCGACGGCGGCGGCCGATCCGGCGCGCTCCCGCACGTAGCCTGGGTGCCGACTCAGGGCTTCCCCCTCGGAAGGACGTCCTCATGCCCAGGACCACGCAGCTCCGCACGTACACCGTCCGCGAAGGAATGCTGGACGAGTGGGTCGAGCGGTGGCGCCGGGAAATCGTCCCGTTGCGCCTGGAGTTGGGGTTCACCATCAGGGGAGCGTGGGTCGACCGTGAGCGGAACCACTTCGTCTGGCTGATCTCCTACGACGGTCCCGACACGTTCGCCGAGCGCAACGCCATGTACTGGGAGTCGCCCGCTCGTAAGGCCATGGGCCTCGATCCGGACGACTACCTGCTGCACACCGACGACCGCACGGTCGAGGAACGCTACTGAGCCCTGCCCGCCGCATGACCTACGGAGGGGGAGTGGCAGCAGGTGCTGACGCTGCTCCTCCTCGCTGAGCGTTCGGAGGACCCGTCCCCGCGCGTGTGCTTCGAGCCGGTCGAAGTCGGGTTCGGGGGACCAGACGCGGGCTGTTTCGTCGAAGGAAGCCGTGAGCAGCCTCCTGCTGTCCCGCGACCAGACGACGGACGTCACCTTGTCCTGGTGGACGCCGACGATCGCGACCTCCTCCAGGGTGGCGCAGGACCAGACCTGTACGGTGCGATCGTCGGAGCCGGTGGCGAGGAACCTGCCGTCGTGGGACCAGGCGACGGATCGCACCCGACCTTCATGGCCCTTCAGGGTGCCTGTAGGGCGTCCTGTGGCCACGTCCCAGACTGCGGCGTTCCAGTCACCGGAGGCCGTCGCGACGCGGCGCTCATCGGGAGCCCACACCACGTCGTCCACGTAGTTGTCGTGGCCGCGCAGGACGGTGAGTTGCCGGCTCTCGCCGACGTCCCACAGCCGGCAGGTGCGGTCGTCGGAGGAACTGGCCAGCATCCGGCTGCTGGGCGACCAGGCGATGCGGCCGACCCAGTCCTGATGCCCGGTCAGGACGTGCAGTTCCGTGCCTTCCCCGGCGGTACGGATGCGGACGGTGCCGTCATGCCCGCCCGTGGCGACGCAGCGGCCGTCCGGTGACCAGGCGCAGGCTTCGACCACCTCGCCGCGGTGCTCGAACCGGACGTCGCCCGCCAGGTCCGTCACCCGGAAGACGCCGTCATTGGCACTGAGGGCGAGCTGATCGCCCTGCGGCGACCAGGCCACGCTCCACACCCGGTCCCGAGCTGCGCCACCCGTCCGGTGGCAGCCCCGGTGGCCGCATCCCACACCCGTACCGTGCGGTCGTCGGAAGCGGTGGCGAAACGGGACTCCTCAGGGGACCGGGCCGCCTGGTTGACCGGCCCGGTGTGTCCGTCGGCCAGCACGAGCTCGGCTCCTCGCGGACGCAGGTCCCACACGATCGCCGTGCCGTCGGTGGAACTCGTGGCGAGCTGCGTGCCCGTGGGCGACCAGGCCATTCCCCACACCGTGTTGGTGTGGCCGTGCAGTACGGCCAGGACCTCCGCGTCCGCGGCGCTGACCACGCGCACGGTCCGGTCGGACGAGGCGGAGGCCAGCATCCGGGCGTCCGGGGACCACGCCACGCCCCAGACGTCGTCGCGGTGGCCTCGCAGTTCGTGGACGGGTGCGGTCGTCGCCGCCTCCCAGACGCGTACCACGCGGTCCTTCCAGGTGGCGGCGACGTGTCTGCCGTCGGGTGACCACGCCACCTGCCGGCCCGCTCCGGTGGGCCCGCTGAGCAGCCCCGGGGGGCGCCCGAGGTGGCGTTCCAGATGCGGACCACGCAGTCCCTTCCCGCAGTGGCGAGCCGGGACGAGTCCGGCACGCCAGGAGACTGGCCGAGCAGAGCCTCATGCTGATCCACGGACAGTACGCAGCCGGATCGGCCACCACCTTCACCACCGAGGTCGGTGAGCAGACCCGACGCGTCACCGTCCGCGACGAGTCCTCCGTGCTCGGCATCCTCGCCGCCTGGCACAGCCATCGCGAGGAGGCCGCACCCGGCGACCTGCTGGTCGTCACCACCGGTGTCGACGACGGCGAGCTGGGCTGTGACCTGCGCGGGCACGCCGTGCAGCGGCGCACGCTGACCGTCGAGAAGGCCGAGATCGTGACGCAGCGGTTCGGGGCCACCGGGCTTGACGTGCGCATGTACCGGGAGGACTGGCTGCTCCAGGCCCTGGTCGACGCCGAACCCGCCGGTCGGGGGTGGCCGCGTACCGCGGGCTTCCTCACCCGGGACGCCGCGCTGCGCGCCCTGGCCGTCGAACGCCTCGGCCTGGACCACCCGGACGTTTCGGCGCACGCGGCGGCGGAGGCCGCCGTCGACGCGGACGTGCTGCTGGCCTGGTCACGCACCCCCGCCGGGCCCGCCGTTTCGCGGAACTCCCCGACACCGAACGCGGTGAACTGAAGAAGTGGCTGGGAGAGGTCGCCGGGCCCGCCGTGCCCGTCCTGCTCACCCTCGCCGAGACGGGGCGGGGACACGACGCGATGGCGCTGGGCCTGCTCGGATCCGCAATGCGCGATCCCCAGGTCGACCCCGATGTGGCTCTCGCCGTCGGAGGGCTCTTCGGCAAGGCCGGCCCCCGCCGGGGCGAGATCAGGGCCTTCACCGACGCGGTGGAGGGCACTCTGCTGCGCTGGATCGGAGAGGCCGCGGGATCGGTCGACGCCCGACAGAAGGTGTTCGCCGTACTCCAGCGCGCCGACGAACTGGCCCGGGACGCCACCCTCGCCGCGACCCTCAGCACGGTCGCCGTCCCGGGGCAGTACGTCAACGACCGCTGGATCCGGCTGCGGGAGGACGTCACCGCGCGCGTCTCGGAGCGCGGTGACGCGCGAGGCGACGGACCGGCCGTGTCTGCCGGACGTCGACGAACGCGCTCTGCGTGGACTGAAGTTCGCAGAGGCTCTGCCACCACGTCTTGCGGAGGCCACCCTGGCAGCCAGGCTGGCCGACACCGATTCCGCTGCTGCCGTTCTCGCCGAACGGGTGCGCTTTCTCCGCGTCCGACGGTGGCTGGGGCGTCCCGGGGCGTCCGGACGGCAACGAAGGCGGGTGCGCCGGGCGGGCAGAAAGTGGACAACCCGCACAGACAGGCGCCCGGGTTTGGGAGAATCGCCGGCGATGAGCTCTCAGACGTCCCCGACATCCCCACCTGCCAACCCTGTTCCCCCCGTCGACTACGCGCCGTTCGCACACCTGAGTGCCCCCAACGCCGCCCTCTACCGGCAGGTGATGTGCGCCTTCCTCGTCGCCAAGGAGCAGTTCGCGGTGCATCTGCGGCCCGAGGACGTGTACTCCGCCCTGGATGCGGAAAGCCGGCCCGCCGGCCTCGAAGCGGTGACGCAGGCACTGGACAAGCTCGTGGACTGGGGCAACCTGCGCGCGGATCCGGACCATGCGAGGGTGACGGCGGTCGAGGACTTCTACCGCAGGCGCTTCATCTACCAGCTCACCCGGGCCGGCGAAGCGGCCGAGGCGGCGCTGGGGACGTACGACGAGATGCTGGGGCGGCGTGGTGAGCTCCAGGCGGTCGCACTGCACGACATCGTGACGCAGCTGCGGGCGCTGCTGGTGATCGCCGTCGAGGACGATCCCGACCCGGCCAAGGTGTACGTCGCCCTGTCCGTGCTGACGACACGGTTCACCGACCTCGCGGACAACGCCCGCGCCTTCATGGGTTCGCTTCAGCGCACCATCGACCTGCACGACATCGAGGTCGAGGCGTTCCTGGCCTACAAAGACCGGCTGATCCAGTACCTGGAGCGGTTCATCCAGGACCTCATCACCCTCGGCGGCCGCATCGCCCTGCTGATCGGGGAACTGGAGGAGCAGGACCGGGTCGGGCCGGTGCTACGGCTCGCCGCCGCCCGCGAGGCTGCCGACGCCGCTCCAGAGGAGGCCGCGCACGCAGAGGAGGCGGCGTACAGGAAGTGGGCCGCCCGGTGGTCGGGGCTCGCGCAGTGGTTCGTCTCGGGGGAGGGACGGGAGTCCCAGGCCAGGCTGCTGCGCGGACGGGCGCTCGGCTCGGTCCCGCAGCTCCTCGCGGTGGTGCGGCAGTTGAACGAGCGGCGTGCCGGGCGGTCCGACCGCTCGGCGGACTTCCGCACGCTGGCGCGCTGGTTCGCCCAGGCGCCGGACGACGCGGCACGGCACCGGCTGTGGCGGGTGGCGTTCGGGCTGCACTCCTCCCGGCACCTGACCGTCGACGCCGACACCCTCGTCGAGCGGGCGGCCTCACCGGAGCCGGCCTCGACGCCATGGGGCAAGGCGCGACCGCTGCGGATCAGTCCTCAGCTGCGCCGGACCGGCAGCTACGAACGACGCGGCAAGCCACGCAAGGTGGTCGACCGGGGTGCGGCGAAGCGTGAACTCGCCGAGATCGCCGCCCGGGAGGCGGGAGAGGCCAGGCAGGCGCGGGACCGTCTGGTGACGGGCGGACCGGTGCGGCTGTCCCGGCTGGGCGAACTTGATCCGTCCGCCTTCCAACTGTTCCTGCGCCTGCTCGGTGATGCGCTCGCCACCTGGCGGCCGGGCACGACCTCCACCATGGCCACCAGCGGGGACGGGTCGATGGAGATCCGGCTGACGGCTCTCGACGACGGATCGTCGGCCGAACTGCACACGCCTGAAGGCGTGTTCAGTGGCCCCGACCACCTGATCGACATCGTCGACCTCACGACGGGTGGCAACGGCTCCGGCCGGGCCGACACGCCCGCAGGGCACCTTCCCGACCCGGCCGAGCCGAACGACCCGCCCGCGCCGAATGCGCAGACGACCGTGTCCGGTGCCGCGCCCATGGCTGTTCCGGCACCCCGGCAGGGTGGCGCCCTCCACCCCTCCCGGGTTGCCCGGCACCGCGCGGAGGACCGATGAGCGGGCCGCTCGCGGAGGTCCTGGACGGCCAGCGCCAGGCCGACCTGCAACGGGCCGTGCGGGCGCTGCTGAAGGTGCCGCTGCTCACCGCCGACGGGCCGCACTCCGACGATTTCCGCCTGGTGCGCAGGCACACCACCGAGCTGCGCGAGTGGTTCGAGCGCAACGTCGGATGGGCGCTGCGTACGGACGCCGACGCCGCCCGGCTGCGCAAGACACCGGGTACTTTCACCGACGCCACACATCCGGCGCGCGAGGCCGCCCGGACCGCCCTGCCCTTCACCCGCCGCCGCTACGTACTGCTCTGTCTGACGCTGGCCGCGCTGGAGCGGGGAGAGTCACAGGTGGCACTCGGCCGCCTCGCCGAACAGGTCGTCCTGGCCGCCGCCGACCCCGAACTCGTGGCTGCCGGAATCACGTTCACCCTGGAGCGGCGCGACGAGCGTCTCGATCTCGCGGCTGTCGTCCGCCTGCTGCTGCGGCTCGGGGTGCTGCGGCGCGTGGCCGGCGACGAGGAGGCGTACGTCAGCGGATCGGGCGACGTGCTGTACGACGTGCGGCGGCGGGTGCTGGCCGGGATGCCGGCCACCCTGCGCGGGCCGTCCATGGTCGAGGCCGAGGGCTTCGACGAACGGCTGGTGGAGATGGCCTCGCAGACCGCGCTCGACAGCGAGGAACACCGCTTCCGTGCGATCCGGTGGAAGCTGACCCGCTGCCTTCTCGACGACCCGGTGCTCTACTACGACGACCTCACCGACGACGAACTCGCCTACCTCACCCGGCAGCGCGGTTTCATCACCGCACGCATCAACGAACTGACCGGTCTGGTACCGGAGGTCCGTGCCGAGGGCATCGCCATGGTCGACCCACTCGACGACCTCACCGACGTACGCATGCCGGAACAGGGCACACACGGTCACCTCACCCTGCTGCTGGCAGGGCATCTGGCGCGGGCCGCCGGGCCCGTCGAACCGGCCGAACTGGAGGCCCTCGTAAGGGAACTGGCCGTGCAGCACGCCGGCTTCTGGTCCAAGTCGGCGCGGGAACCCGGAGCAGAGCCCGAACTCGTCGAGCAGGCGCTGACCAAGCTGGTGGCGCTTGGGCTGGCCGAGCGCACGCAACAGGGCGTCGTTCCGCGACCGGCCCTCGCCCGGTACGCGGTCGGCGAGCCCGTCATCAAGGAGACGGGACCCGCACCCCACCACCCCGCCGCGCGCCCGGACCCGGCCGTGCGGGAGAACCCGAAGGACAAGAGGTGAACGGCGCCGTGACCGCGCTTCCCAGCCCAGCGCCCGGCCGGTGGCGGCCCCTCCGCATCGGGCTCGTCGACCTGTTCCACTACGACGTCGAGGAGTTCTGGTTCCGCGACGGACGGCTGCTGCTGCGCGGCAACAACGGCACCGGCAAGTCGAAGGTGCTCGCCCTCACCCTGCCGTTCCTCCTGGACGGCGATCTCTCCGCCCGCCGAGTGGAGCCCGACAGCGACCCGGGCAAGCGCATGGAGTGGAACCTGCTCCTGGGCGGCGAGCACCCGCACCCGGAACGCCTGGGCTACACCTGGATCGAGTTCGGACGGCTCGACGGAGCCACAGGAGAGGCGCACTTCCGCACGCTGCTGTGCGGGCTGAAGGCGGTCGCCGGGCGCGGCATCGCCCGGCACTGGTTCGCGGTGACACACCAGCGCATCGGTGCCGGACTCCACCTGCTGGACGCGACCGGCACGGCGCTGTCCCGGGACCGGCTCGTGGAGGCCGTCGGCAAGCACGGCATGGTGTACGACACGGCGAAGGTGTACCGCAGAGCGGTCGACGAAGCCCTGTTCGGTCTCGGTGAACAGCGCTACGGCGCCCTCGTCGACCTGCTGATCCAGCTCCGCCAGCCCCAGCTGTCCAAGCGCCCGAGCGAAGCCGCCCTGTCCCGGGCGCTGACCGAGGCGCTGCCGCCGATGGATCAGGCGGTGGTCGCCGACGCGGCGGAGGCGTTCCGGTCACTGGACGAGGAGAAGGAGGAACTGCGGGCGGCCCGCGAGGCCGACCAGGCCTCCTCGGCGTTCCTCGACCACTACCGCCGCTACGCCCGCCTCGCCTCCCGGCGCCGCGCCCGCCTGCCCCGCCGCGAGCACGCCCGCTACGAGCACCTCCAGCGGGAACTCCTCAAGGCGCAGGGGGAGCGGGACCAGGCCGAGACGGACCGGGAGGAGGCACGTGCGAGGGGTGCCGCACTCGACGAGCGGGCCGCGCGGCTCGCCGCCCAGGACGCCGCGCTGCGGTCCGGACCTGAGATGCGCGACGCCCGTGCACTCGACCAGGCGGCGGCCGACGCCTCCCGCACGGCCGCAGAGGTGACACGGGCCGAAGCGGACCGGCGGACGGCGGCTGAGGCGCACACCCGCGCCCTGGGCCGGCACGCCACCGCCGCTAACCGGCTCACAGCGGCCCAGGAAGCCCTGGACGGCATCCAGGACCGCGTGACGGAGAGCGCCGCCGCGGCCCGCCTCGACGCCCCTCGGACACAGGGAGCTCCCGACACGGTTCTGCGCGAGGAGGCGGAGGAGGCAACGGAGGGCAGACGGCGCGCCGTTGAGCACGTGGTGGAGCTCGCCACGCGTGCCGGGCGGGCCGAGGAGCAGCGCAGGACCGCCCGGTTGCGTGCCGACGAGGCCGACGAGGAGGCCGTACACGGTGCCGAGCGACTGGCCGAGGCGGAGGAGAACGTCGCCACGGCCGGGCGGGCACTGGTCACGGCCGTGCGGGAGCACCTCTCCGGCTGTGCGGAGCTGCGAGTGCCAGGGCTGCCGGGGGTACTGGACGCGGTGCAGGACTGGGTGAGCGGGCTGGACGGCCCCCTGCCGGCCCGTACGGCGGCGGCCGAGGCGCAGCGCGCCGCCGCCTCCCGGCTGGCCGACGAGACGGCCCGCCTGGCCCACCGCGAGACGGCGACGGCGGAACGGCAGCGGTTGGCGGCCGAGGAGCTGACCGCCCTCCAGACCGGCGGGGAGCGCGGCCCGGCGGCCCCGTACACACGCACGTCCGACGTGCGGGACCGGGGCTTCGGCGCGCCGCTGTGGCGGCTTGTCGACTTCCGCCCGCACGTCACCGAGACCGACCGCGCGGGACTGGAGGCCGCGCTGGAGGCCTCGGGACTCCTCGACGCCTGGGTGCGGCCCGACGGCTCCACGATCGCGGCGGACGGCCACGACGTGCTGCTCGACCCGGTCGGACTGCTCGGCGGCTCCGGCCTCGACCGGGTGCTGTGCCCGGCGGTCAACCCCGCCGACGTGGGGGCCGCCGCCGTGGGCGAGGAGGCGGTCGCGCGGCTGCTCGCCTCGATCGGGCTGGCCGGAAGCAACGGCGACCGGCCCGGGGAGACCACGTGGGAGGCCGGCGGCCTTGACACCTGGGTGGGCGCGGACGGGCGCTTCCGGGTCGGCGCACTCACCGGAAGCTGGGCCAAGGACAGCGCCCAGTACGTGGGAGAAGGAGCGCGGGAACAGGCGCGACGCACCCGGATCGGCGAACTGCGCACCGAAATCGCGGCGTTGACGGCTCAGCGGAAACAACTGGCCGAGGAGTCAAGCGCCGTGGCCGAGCGCCGCGCCGTGCTCGACGCCGAGTTCGCCGCGGTGCCGGGTGACGACCACCTGCGCCACGCACACGCGCAGGTCACCGCCGCAACCGACGCGACCCACCGGGCCCGTGCCCGGCAGGACGAGCGGTCCGCGGAACTGGCCCTTGCGGCGGAGCGGGCCGGCCGCGCCGCGGCCGAACTCGCCGACACCGCCGCCGCCCTGAACCTCCCCGCCGACCCGACGGCACTGGGCGCCGTACGCCAGGCGCTCGCCGACCACACCGCCCTCCTGGCGGCGTTGTGGCCCGCGCTGCGTGAACGAGCCGAGGCCGGGCGCGCGGTGACCGTGGAGCAGGCGGAGGCCCGCCGGGCCGAACTCCTCGTCGCCGAACTCGCGGAGCGCGCGGCGCAGGCGGCCCGGGCCGCCGCGGCGGCGGACGAACACCTCACGACACTCCGCTCCACCGTCGGAGCGGCCGTCGCCGAACTTCAGCGGCGGCTGGAGGAGACGGCGGAGGCAGCCCGTGCCTGCGGGAGCGAACAGCGGCAGGCGCAGGCCGACCACGGTGACGCCGACCGGCGCGCCAGCCGCGCCGAGGGGCGCATCGAGCGGCTCAACGAGGACGTCACCGAGGCGACCGCCGCTCGTGAGGAAGCCGTAGCCGCGTTCCAGCGGTTCGCCTCGACGGGGCTGCTCACCGTCGCCCTGCCCGACATCGCCGTGCCGGACGACGACGGAGGGACATGGGCGGCGACCCCAGCCGTCGTCCTTGCCCGCTCCGTCGAGTCCCGCCTCTCCTCGGTCGACGACTCCGACGCCGCCTGGGAACGTGTGCAGAACCGGCTGAGCGAGGAGTTCGGCAGGCTCCAGGACGCGCTCTCCCGGCACGGCCACACCGCCACCGCACGTCCGGGTGAGGACGGCATGCGGGTCGACATCGTCTACCAGGGCCGGGAACGGGCCGTGCCCGAGCTTGCCGAGGCGCTGGCCGTCGAGGTGGCGGAACTGACCCGCATCCTGTCCGCACGCGAGCGCGAGATCCTTCAGACCCACCTGATCACCGAGGTCGCCGGAACACTCCAGGAACTGATCGGGGCGGCCGAGCGGCAGGTGGCCGCCATGAACAGGGAGCTGGAGGAGCGCCCCACATCCACGGGCATGAAACTGCGCCTGGTGTGGCGGGCGTCCCGCCGCGCCCCGCAGGGACTGGCCCAGGCCCGTGAACGGCTGCGCCAGTCAGCCGACGCATGGTCGTCCGAGGACCGGTCCGCGGTCGGCGCGTTCCTCCAGGAGCAGATCGCCCTCCGGCAGGCCGACGACAGCGCCGGCAGCTGGCTGGAGGACCTCACCGCCGCCCTCGACTACCGGACCTGGCACGAGTTCGGCGTCGAACGCCACCAGCACGGCAAGTGGGTGCCGGCCACCGGGCCCGCCTCGGGCGGCGAACGGGTGCTGGCCGCGTCCGTGCCGCTGTTCGCCGCCGCGTCCTCGCACTACGCGAGCGCGGGAGGCGCCCACGCCCCGCGCCTGGTCACTCTGGACGAGGCGTTCGCCGGTGTCGACGACGACTCGCGCGCCAAGTGCCTGGGCCTGCTGCGTGCCTTCGACCTCGACGTGGTCATGACCAGCGAACGGGAATGGGCCTGCTACCCCCAGGTACCGGGCATCGCCATCGCCCAGCTCTCGCGCGTCGACGACATCGACGCCGTCCTGGTGACGCGGTGGGAATGGGACGGTACCGAACGGCGGCGCGGCGACGGCGGGCAGGATGCCCAGTGGACGTGAACGGTGCGGATGCTCCGTGCGCTCGCGACGGGAGCCGGACTGCGGCTGGAGGTGCGGTACCGGCGAACGCCACCGCGCATGTGGTGCCGGCCGGCCGGGCACCGGTGGAAGCCCGTGCCTGCGACGTTGAGCGTCTGGTTCGCCTGCTCGGTGCTTCCGGCCTTGCCTGGCTCGTGCACCGTGTTCGGCAGCGACTGGAACTCGGCCGGCCACTTACCGGCACCGTCACGCTGTCCGATCCGGACGAAGCCCAGCGGCGCGCCACCGAACGTCTGCTGGGGCGGGCGCCACGGTCGGGGGGCTCCCTGAGCGTTCGCCTCGACACCGTGGACGCTGTCCTGCGCCGATCCGGTGCCAGCCCCGACGGTCTGGCCGCCGCCGTGGTGGCACTTACCGGCCCGGTCGAACTCCGTGCCGAGACGCGGAGCAGGGAGGAACGGGCCTGGGAGGAGGCGTACGCCCCTCTCGGCACCCTCGACGCGGAGCTGTCCCGCTGGGCTGAGCGGATCCGTGACGACGGCCTCGTCCGGCGCCTCGCCCGTACCCCGGAGAACGCCGGCCCTCTGCTGGAAGCCGCCGTGCGGGCGCTGCGTGCACTGCCCGTGTCACCTCCGGTTTCGCGGGCGACGTTCGCGGCCCGGAATCTCTCCGGCGCCCATGCCCTGGACGAAGGGACGCCGCTCGCCACCCTCGTGCTGTCCGGCATCCGCTGGCTCACCGGCTTTCCCGAGGGTTCCGGTGCGCAGTGGCGGCGGGAGGCGTGGGCCTCGGCGGGTCTCCTCAAGGACGACGTGTCATCAACTGCCCTCACCCTCAACCTGCGCGGCACTCCCTTCCTCGACGCGATGGCCGACGCCGGTGATCCCGCGGTGCTGACACTCCGCACCCTCACCCGTAGCCCACCGATCGCCGCACTGACGGCGGCACGATCCGTGCATGTCTGCGAGAACCCGGCCGTCCTGTCCACCGCCGCTGACACCTTCGGCGCGGCCTGCCCGGCCATGGTGTGCCTCCAGGGGCAACCGTCGGACGCCGCGCTCACCCTCCTGCGCGATCTGTCCGCGCGGGGGGTCGGCATTCTCTACCACGGCGACTTCGACTGGGGCGGTGTACGCATCGCCGCAACGCTGGCGCGTAGCGTCCCCTGGCGGCCGTGGCGCTTCACGGCCGATCACTACCGGGAAGCGGTGGGCGCGCTGGCTGAAACCCCGTGCCTGTCGGGCCCGCCCGCCGCTACTCCCTGGGACCCGGCTCTGGCCGAAGCTCTCGCGGAGTGCGGCGTGCGGGTCGAGGAGGAGGCCGTACTCGACGACCTGCTCGCGGATCTCGGACAGTGGGTCCGTTGAGCGGCGTCCCGCTCTCGGCAGGGCACCGCAGCCGTCCGCCCTCGGTGGGCGTGTGACCGGCAGGACGGCGGTGCTGCTGCCCCCGCTGCTGCGTGCGTGGCTCGGGCTGACGTCGGCGCTCGCCGCGCTGGTGGTCGGCGGGCTCGGGGTGTTGTACGCGGGGGAGAGCGGGCCCGGCGGGGTGGACGCGCGGGTATGGGCGGCGATGCACGGGGTGGGGTCGCCGTGGCGGGAGGTCGCGTTGGCCGTGGACTTCCTGGGGGAGCCGGTGGGGGCGGCGGCAGTGGTCGCAACTGTCGTGGCGGGATGCCTGCTGTTTCGGCGTCGTCGGGCGGCGGTGCTGGTCGTCGCCGGCACCGGCTTGGCCGTGGGGGCTACGAAGCTGCTCAAGCCGCTGGTGGGGCGCACCATCCACGACGGGCATCTGTCCTACCCGAGCGGGCACACCGCCTTCCTCACCGCGCTCGCCCTCGTGGTGGCGCTGCTCGTGACCGGCCGGCTCGGCCTGGGCAGGACGGCCAGCACGTCACTCGTGCTCGCTGCCGGGCTGGTTGTCGGCGGCGCCATGGGGTGGGCGCAGGTCGCGCTGGGCGCGCACTACCCGACCGACACGCTGGGCGGCTGGTGCACGGCGCTGGCGGTGGTACCGGCGACCGCCTGGCTGGTGGACCGGGCGGCGGGACCGGGCGGTCGGTGGGACGACCGACGCCGGTCCGCAGCATCGTAGTTGACTGACCGTCAAGTCACGCCAGGCGGCGGAATGCGGGCTTCACCGGTCGTCCGCCCATCCAGGGGGTGGGGTCGGTGGCGTCCAGTGCCTTCCGGTACACCGCGCAGGCGTCGGCCACCACGTCGACGGTGTGATCGATGTCGGCGTCGTCCAGCGCGCTGCTCACCACGAACGACGGGGCCAGCACCCCGCCCGCGAGGAGCCGGCGCAGGAACAGGGTGCGGTACTGCTGCGAGGGCTGCCGGTTCTCGTCGAGGGTGGCGAAGACCAGGTTGCTGGCCCGGCCCCGGACGACGACGTGGTCGCCCACGCCCATGGCGGCGGCAGCGTCGCGAACACCGGCGGCCAACCGCTCGCCCAGGGTGTGCAGTCGCGCGGTGACGCCCTCCTCGACGTAGGTGGTCAGCACGGCCATCGCGGCTGCCAGGGAGTGCGTCTCGGCGCCGTGTGTGGTGGACAGCAGGAAGACCCGGTCGCCGGAGTGGCGCAGCCCGCCCATCTCCATCAGCCCGCGGCGTCCGGCCAGTGCGGAGACGGCGAATCCGTTGCCCAGCGCCTTGCCGAACGTGGAGAGGTCGGGGACGACGCCGTAGAGGCCCTGGGCGCCCGCCTCGGACCAGCGGAAGCCGGTGATCATCTCGTCGAAGACCAGCACGCAGCCGTGCCGGTCGGCCAGTTCGCGCAGGCCGGCGAGGTACCCGGGCGGGGGCTCGGTGTGGGTGGCGGGTTCGAGGATCAGGCAGGCGATCTCGTCCCGGTACCGGGTGAGCAGTGCCTCCGTGGCGGCCAGGTCGCCGTAGGGGAACGTCACGGTGAGGTCGCTGGTCGACTCCGGCACCCCAGCGGACATGGGCGTGGTGCCGATGAACCAGTCGTCGGTGGAGAAGAACGGGTGGTCGGCGCAGAGGGCCACCCGTGGGCGCCCGGTCGCGGCGCGGGCGAGGCGCACGGCGGCGGTGGTGGCGTCGGAGCCGTTCTTGGCGAACTTCACCATCTCGGCGGTCGGCACCGTGGCCAGGAAGCGTTCCGCTGCCTCGACCTCGACGACGGACGGCCGGACGAAGTTGCTGCCGCGGTCGAGTTGCCGCCGCACCGCCTCCAGTACGCGGGGGTGGGCGTGGCCGAGGCTGACCGAGCGCAGGCCGGAGCCGTACTCGACGTAGCGGTTGCCGTCGACGTCCCACACGTGGGCTCCGCGGCCGTGGCTGATGACGGGGGCCAGGTTCTCGGGGTACTGGTCGTCGCCCTTGGCGTAGGTGTGCGCGCCTCCGGGGATCATGGCGTGCAGCCGCTCGTTCGCCGCCCGTGAGTGGGGGAGTTGCAAGTCCGAACTGTCCTCTTCGGCGTTCCGAAAGGTGTCCACGCGTCCTCAACTCGCCTTCTGGCGCAGGGCCTCAGCGAGGCTTGGCGCCTTCCGGTCACGCTCGGACATCGAAGTGGCCGGCAGCGGCCAGGGGATGGCGAGGTCCGGGTCGTCGAAGGCGATCGTCACGTCCTCGGCCGGATCGTGCGGGCGGTTGATCCGGTACGAGACGTCGGCGGTTTCGGTGAGGGCCTGGAAGCCGTGCGCGCACCCCGCCGGGATGTACAGGGTCACCTGTGTGTCGTCGGACAGCTCGAAGAAGGCCCGGTTGCGGTAGGTCGGAGAGTCAGTCCGCAGGTCGACGACAACGTCGAAGACCTTCCCGTACGAGCAGCGCACGAGCTTGGCCTCGCCCTCGCCGGAGCGCAGGTGCAGGCCGCGCAGCACGCCCCGGACCGAGCGGGAGAGGCTGTCCTGGACGAAGGCGTCCGGGTCGATGCCCACCGAGCGGACCACCTCGGCGTCGAAGGTGCGGCAGAAGAAGCCGCGTTCGTCGGTGTGCGGAGTCGGCTCGAACAGGTACGCACCGGCGATCGCCGGGACTTCGGTGGCCTTCATCGCGGTCGCTTTCGTTCCGGGCGCGTTCATGGAGCCTCCCGCAGAGTGTGGGTGTGGTCGTGGGCTTGGGCGCGGTCGGCCGCCGGGAACAGGGCCGCTGTCAGGGCGGTGAACTGGTGCTCCAGGCGACGGGCGGCGTCCTGGTTCCGCTCGCCGAGGGTCCGTCGCACTTCCGCCGATCTGCGCTCCAGTTCCTGGAACTGTTCGAGCATCCGGTCGGCGTCGACCGCGCGGGCCGGGTGGCAGTAGGCGTCCAGGCCCATCCGCGCCATGAGCGTGTCGCTCTTCGCCGCGTAGCTGAGCGCGAGTGTCGGCGTGCCGACCTTCAGCGCGCAGATGAGGTTGTGATGCCGGGTCGCCACGACAGTGCCGACAGCCGTCATCTCCTGCATCAGGTCGGCCAGCGAGGCCGCTTCGGCGGCGGTGACCAGTGGCGAGTCCACCGCGTCGAGGATCGTGGCGGCCACCGCCTCGTCGGCCGTGTCGCCGGTGACCAGCCGGACCGGTCTGCCGTGCTCGGCCAGCGCTCGGACGAAGCGGGTGATCCCGTCGAGGTAGCGCCGGTGGATCTCCTCGGCCCGGGCGCGGTCGTCGTTGCCGCCGTGGAAGTCCATGACGCCGACGCAGACTTGGCCCAGCAGCCCTTCCGGGCGGGCAGGAGCGCTCACCCGCGGCGCGGGCAGGGCGAAGGCGAGGTCCGGGTAGACCTCGTCGCGTGTGGTGTCCACGCCCATCGCCCGCATCGCGTCGCGGGACGGGGCGTCCCGGTAGGACCGGTAGGCGGCCAGCCGCGCCGACCAGCGCACCAGGGTCCGGGTCGGCCGGTTGCCGATCGGGGCGGCGCCGACGCTGACCAGCGCGACCCGGGTGCCGAACAGCCGGCCGGTCGCGCAGAGCAGGAACAGCGAGTACGGGAAGCCCCACGGCCGCAGTGGCAGCGTGGCCTCCAGGACGCCCATGCCCGGAACGATCACCACCTCGTGGCGGCGTACCCAGGCAGCGGTGCGGAAGGCGTCGACGAGCTTGCCCAGCCCCTTCCCCGCGATCGCGCCCGCACGTGACGCGGTCCGGTACTCCCCGCGGTACCAGTGCAGCCGCGTCGCGGGAATCCCGTACCGGGCCGTGACGACTTCGGGGCCGCCGCACAGCGCGTCCACGGCCGCTTCCGGGTGCTCGCGCCGGAGGTAGCCGAGCACGGCTTCGAGTGAGCCGTCGTTACCGAGGTTGCCGGAGCCGAGCAGGCCGAACACGCCGACGCGCACCGGAGTCCCGTTCGTCGGCGTCATGACTGCCGCCTCTCCCGGCCGGCTACGAGGGCGTCGACGGAGACGGTGAGCCGGGCCTGGTCGACCGGGGCGCGGTCCTCGACCCGTTCGCCGGCGCCCGGCCGGGCGCGGCTGGTCATCCACGCGGCCAGGTGGCGGTAGCAGGCGCGTCGGTCGGCCGGGGACAGCGGCGCCCGGCGGATCGCTGAGACGAACCCCCAGACGTACTCGGCCAGCAGCCGGGGCACCGGGTGCAGCATGCCTGCCCGGCGCGGGTCCAGGTTGACGCAGCGGGAGCGCTTGCCCGGGTTCGCCCGCTCGGCGCGGGTGGGGTGGTCGCGGCGGAAGTACAGCAGGTCCGGCACCTGGTGGAAGGGGCCGTGCAGGGTGATCTCGGCGACGAACGTGCGGTCCGCGTGGTGGTAGCTGTCGTGCGGTTTCACCCGGCGCAGCACGTCGGCCCGCATCACGCCGTAGAAGTCGTCGCCGCCGGGCTCGAACAGCAGGCTGCGGAAGCGCTCCGGTGCGAGCGGCGAGTCGGTGGCGAGCCCGTACTCGTAGGGGACCTTCACCCGGCCGCCGCCGTCGATGACCGCCTGGCCGCTGTGCGCGAGGATCACCTCCGGCCGCTCGTCCAGGGCCTGGACGCAGCGCCGCAGCAGGTCGCGGGCGTACAGGTCGTCGTGCGAGGCCCACTTGAACAACTCGCCGCGGCACTCGGTGAACACGTGGTTGTGGTTGGGTGCGGCGCCGATGTTCCGGGGCAGCCGGAGGTACCGGATGCGGGAGTCCCGCGCGGCGTACCGGCGGCAGATGTCCTGGGTCCCGTCGGTCGAGGCGTTGTCGGAGACGACCAGTTCGAAGTCCTCGTAGGTCTGGCCGAGCAGGGCGTCGAACGCCTCGGCGAGGTACTCCTCGCCGTTGTACACGGGCAGGCCGATGCTCAGCCGGGGAGCGGCGGTCATGGCGTCCTCTCTTCGTGGATGGGGTCGTGGCGGCGCTCGCGCAGGGCGGCCCGCAGGTGCAGCCACCACACGGCCGAGCCGCAGAGCGTCGCGGCGGCGACGCCCCAGGCCGAGCCGACCGTGCCGGCCGCGACCGCCCCGCCGAGACCGCCGCCGACGTAGCAGGCGGAGGCGAACAGCTGGCAGCGCAGGCTGCGCCGGGCCGCGCCGAGCGCGCGCAGCCCGGCCGCCGCGCCGGCGCCGAGGCCCGCGCCGGCGACGCCGAGCGTGGCCGGCACGATGAGCTGGGAGGCGGCGTGCCAGACGTCGCCGAGCACGAGCGCGCCGGCTCGGTCCGGCACCAGCAGCAGTGCCGCGCCCCAGAGCAGCGCGGCGGCGGCCTGCGCGCCGCCCAGCAGGAGGCAGAACCTGCCCAGCCGGTGCGGGGCCCGCCGCAGCACCCGGGCCGACTCCGCGACGGTGACCAGGGACAGCCCCATCAGCACCGCGAGGAAGGGGCCGAGCAGCAGTTCGGCGCCTCGGATCACGCCCACCGCGCCGACTCCGACGATCGCGCCGAGCCCGTACGCCCGCAGCTGGCTCGCGCCGCTGACGCAGGTGTTCTCGACCAGGTACCGGTAGCCCAGGTCGCGGTGCTCGCGAACCCACTCGCGCGCTCCGGTCAGCCGGGGCCGGATACCGGACTGGAGGCAGCCGTACCCCGCGGCCACCGCGGCCGACCCGCCCCAGGCGAGCACGAAGGCGGCCACGCTGCCCACGTTGGCCGCCACCACCATGGCCGGGACGAGGGCGACGCCCCACACGAGGTCGTTGACGAACGCCTTCCGCCCGGTCCCTGCGGCGAAGAACGAGTACCGCCAGGAGTCCTGCAGCAGCAGCCCCGGCAGCATGGCGCCGAGGCAGGCGAACGCGGTCCCCATGCTTCCGCCGAGTGCGAGCCCGGCCGCCAGGCACGCCCCGCCGACGGCGCCACCGACGCCGAGTGCGGTGCCCGACGACCGGGCCACCGCCTGGCGCCAGGACGCCTCCGGCACGCCGCTGAAGCGCACCACGAGCGGGTCGGTGGCCAGCCCGCGGGAGACGCTGAGCGCCACGCCGTAGGTCACCCAGGCCAGGCTGAACACGCCGAACGCGGCGAGCCCGAGCGAGCGTGCCACGTAGATGCCCACCGCGAAGTTGGTCATGCTGGAGGCCGCCTGGTCGGCCAGCCCCCAGGACAGCCGGCCGACGATGGCCCGCTTGGCCGTCCGCCGGGAGCGTTCGGCCGCCGATGCCGATGCCGATGCCGATGCCTTCCCCTCCTCCGACGCCGTCGGCGTCATGTCTTGAGCAGCCCGGCGCCGTGCAGGGCGCCGGCCGCGGCGGCGACGGCGTCGAACGGCAGCTTGGACCGCTCGGCTACGTCCAGCAGGCTGTGCTCGCCGTCGGAGAGGCTGAGCACCCAGAGCATGGCCAGCTGGGCCTGCTTCGCGTCGCTGCGGCCGCCGAGCGAGTCGTACAGCCCGCGGCGGCCCAACTGCGGCTCGCCGTAGGGGCTGAGGTTGACGTACCGCCGGTTGCGGTCCAGCACGGTGAACGCCTCACGGCAGAGGGCGAGCGTGTCGGCCATCGCCTGCGGCGTGACGAAGTCCAGGTTGTCCGCCGAGGTGTGGTACTCGGGATAGCCGGCGTACGGGGTCCGGCTGAGCGAGCCCACGCCGAGATCGAACCCCGGTGAGCAGAACTGCCGCTCGTCGTAGCCGTAGGGGGTGAACTCGGTGACCTGGTGCGGGCGGTCGGAGGCGAGCAGCACGTGCCGCATCACCCGGTCGATCTCCGCGTCGCCGCGCCTGCTCTGCTTGTACGTCAGCCGGCCCGGGTCGCCGGCGCAGGCCAGCACCAGCCCGTGCTTGACCTGCTGCACCCGCTCCGCGTTGCGGGCCAGCCAGGTGATCGCCCCGATGGTGCCGGGCGCGAACAGGAACCGGTACGTGTGGTACGGGGTCCGCTCCGCCAGCGCCCTGGCGAGGAACGTCGCCACCGCGACGCCGGCCAGGTTGTCGTTGGCCAGCGACGGGTGGCAGACGTGGCAGGAGACGATCACCTCGTCGGCTACCTGCCCGGGGACCACGTGCTCGGCGTAGGTGAGGTGGCCGTCGGCGAGGGTGGAGTCGACGCGCACCTCGTAGTCGCCGTCCTCCATCGCGTCCAGGGTGTCCTGGGCCAGGCAGAACCCCCATTGCCTCTGGTAGTAGCTGGTGCGGTACGGCACCCAGGACGGGTGGTCCGGCAGGGTGTGCAGGTGTTCGCGCAGCTCGGACAGCGGCATGGTCGCCGACACCGGCACGCTGTAGCCGAGCACGTGCAGGCTGGAAGCGGCGAAGTCGACGACCCGGCGGCCCGCGGGGTCGGCGATGTACGCGTCCCGGATGTTCCACTCCTGCGGCACCGTCCAGTCGAGCACCTCGGTTCCGGTCGGCACCTCGTGCACCTGAAGCGGCACGTACTCGCCGACGACGTCCAAGGTGGCGCGCACCCCGTCGCCGGTGATGCTCCGGCACAGCGGGTACAGCCGCTCCACCAGGGCGTACATCTCCTCGCCGGCCGCCGTCTCCTCCCCGGTCTCGGTCACCGGCGCCACCGCAGGGTGTCGTCGACGGCGCCGGTGTCGGACGCCGCGCGCAGCACGGCCAGCCGGGTGAAGCGCTGTTCGAAGGCCTCCCGGGTCAGCCCGTGCTCCCGGTAGGCGTCGGCGAGTTCGAGCGCGCCCTGCTTCACCGTCCACTCGCAGTCGAACCCGGGGACGGCGGCGCGGAACCGGGAGAAGTCCACCTGGTACGACCGCGGATCGGCACCGGTCTCCCCGGTGATCACCACCCGCGAGCCGGTCACCGCCTCGGCGACCTGCTCGGCGATCTCGGCGACCGTGACGTTGTTGGTCTCGCTGCCGATGTTGAACGCCCGGTCGTGCACCGCCTCGCGCGGCGCGGTCAGCGCGGCCGTGAAGGCCCGCGCGATGTCGGCGGCGTGCACCAGCGGGCGCCAGGGGGTGCCGTCGGAGAGCACCAGCACCTCGCCGGACAGGAGAGCGTGGCCCACCAGGTTGTTCAGCACGATGTCGGCGCGCAGCCGGGGCGAGAAGCCGAACGCGGTGGCGTTACGCATGTACACCGGAGTGAAGTCGTCGTCGGCGAGCGCGTGCAGGTCGTCCTCCACCCGCACCTTGGACTCCGCGTACGGCGTCACCGGGCGCAGCGGGGCGTCCTCGGCCACCAGGCCGCTTCCGCCGGAGGCGCCGTAGACCGAGCAGGTCGACGCGTACAGGAAGCGCCGCACTCCCGCGTCGCGGGCCAGCCGGGCCAGCCGTACGGACGCGTGGTGGTTGATGGCGTAGGTCAGTTCGGGCGCCAGCGCTCCCAGCGGGTCGTTGGACAGGGCGGCCAGGTGGATCACGGCGTCCACTCCGGCGACGTGTTCGGCCGTGACGTCCCGCAGGTCCACCCGCGGCCCCGGCGGGTCCGCGGGCGGTGGGCCCAGCACGCAGTCGGCGAACAGGCCGGAGTCCAGCCCCACGACCTCGTGCCCGGCAGCCGCGAGCACGGGGGCCATCACCGTGCCCAGGTATCCCTGGTGTCCGGTCAGCAGTACGCGCAAGGTTCATTCCCCCAGGTCGAGAGTGAGTTTGGTGACGGCGAACGCTTCGGCGTAGCGCGCGTGGCATTCGATGCCGCGTATCCGGGCCAGCCCGAGGAAGGCCTCCCGGTCGTACCAGGGCCGGTGCCGCTGCGAGGGGTAGTGCTCCAGCAGCAGCCGTACCTTCTGCTCGGCGGTCTCCGGCGGCAGCGGCTGGTACGCGGTGGGACGGCCGAGATCGCCGTCCCACTTGACGATCTCGTAGCCCAGCACGAGGTGGTCGCGGAACGCGGTGGACACCAGCTTCGCCAGCCCGCGGTGGTCCTGGTGCGCGTCCTCGGTGCGCGGCGCCAGCACAAGATCCGGCTCGGTCCGCCCGCGCAGCTCCTCGACCGCGGCCTTGGCCTCGTCCCAGTGCGCCGGCAGCCGCCCGTCCGGCAGCTTGAGCACGGTCAGCCGCAGATCGGCACCCGGGCAGAACGCGGCGAGCGCGGCCTGCTCCTCCTGCTCCCGTTCGCCGCCACCGCCGGAGAGCACCAGCGCGTCGACGCGGACACCCGGCTGCGCGCGGCACAGTGCCAGCAGCGTGCCGCCGGCACCGATGGCGATGTCGTCGCAGTGCGCCCCCACCGCGACGAGCCGGTCCAGTCGCCCGGACCCGAGCCGGATCACGTCCTCGCTCCGGAGCCGTACCTGCCGCCGGTCGCGCCCGCGGCCGCGCCGTCCCGCTCCCACACGGCCCACGGCCGGTCGCCCCTGGCGTAGGCGTCGTCGAGCGCCGCCCGCTCCTTCACGGTGTCGGTCGGCTTCCAGAAGCCGTTGTGCTGGTACGCCACCAGCCGTCCGTGCTTGGCCAGTTGGGCGCATCCGTCAGCGACCAGGTCCCCGTTCTCCGGGATGTGGTCGAAGACCTCCTGGCGGAGCACGAAGTAGCCGCCGTTCTCCCACAGCGGCAGTTCGCTCACCGCGGTGATGCCCCCCACCAGGCCGTCGTCGCCCAGGTCCACGCAGTGGAACGAGGACTGCGGCGGCACCACCAGCATCGACGCACCGGCGTCGCGGCGCGCGAACCGGTCGATCATCTCCGGCAGCGGTGCGTCGGTGAGCACGTCGGCGTAGTTGGCGAGGAACATCTCGTCGCCGTCCAGGTGGTGCCGCACCCTGCGCAGCCGCTCACCGATGGGCGACTCGACGCCGGTCTGCACGAACGTGATCGTCCAGGAGGCGATGTCGGTGGACAGCAACTCGGCCTGCCCGTCGCGCAGTACGAAGTCGTTGGACGTCGTCTCCTCGTAGTTGAGGAAGAAGTCCTTGATGTGCCGGGCCCCGTACCCGAGGCACAGGATGAACTCGGTGTGCCCGTGGTACGCGTAGTAGCGCATGACGTGCCAGATCAGCGGCCGTGGGCCGACCATCGCCATCGGCTTGGGCACGTCGTCGGAGGCTCCGCTGCGCATGCGCAGCCCGTAGCCGCCGCAGAACAGTACGACCTTCATCGCTTGACCTCGACAATGCTCAGTTCCGGAATGGGAAAGACCAGGCGCCCGCCCCAGGCGTGTACGAAGGAGAGCTGCTCGACCAGTTCGGCCCGCAGGTTCCACGGCAGGACGAGGACGTAGTCCGGTCGGTCGGCCGCTATCCGCTCGGGGGGCAGGATCGGGATGCGGGTGCCCGGGGTGAACCTGCCGTGCTTGTAGGGGTTGCGGTCGACCGTGTACGGGAGCAGGTCGGGCCGGATGCCGCAGTGGTTGAGCAGGGTGTTGCCCTTGCCCGGGGCGCCGTAGCCGACGACCGTCTCGCCGCGCTCCGCCGCGTCGATGAGGAACCGCAGCAGGTCCCGGCGGACCCTGGCCACCCGGGTGGAGAACTCGGTGTACCCGGTGAGCTCCTGCAGTCCGGCGGCCTTCTCCCGGTCCAGCACGTCGGCCACCCGCCGCGTCGGCTCGCCCGCGATCTCGGCCGGCCGGGCCCACAGCCGGATGGAGCCGCCGTGCGTCGGCAGCAACTCGACGTCCACGAGGGTGAGTCCGCCGCTCGCCAGCGCCCGGGTGGCGGATGCGACCGTGTAGTACTGGAAGTGCTCGTGGTAGATCGTGTCGTACTGGTTCTCCTCGATCAGGGTCAGCAGGTGCTGCACCTCGACCGAGACCCAGCCGTCGTCGGCGACCAGGGCGCGCAGGCCCCGGGTGAACCCGACCACGTCGGGGATGTGCGCGTACACGTTGTTGGCCACGACCAGGTCCGCCGGGCCGTGCTCGGCGCGGACGGCCGAACCGGTGGCCGGGTCCAGGAACGCGGTGAGCGTGGGCACACCCGCCTCCCGCGCCGCGGCGCCGACGTTCACCGAGGGCTCGACGCCGAGGCAGCGGATGCCGCGGTCCACCATGTGCCGCAGCAGGTACCCGTCGTTGCTCGCGACCTCCACCACGAAGGCGTCCTTCTCCTCGGGCCCCAGGCCCAGCCGCCGCACGGTGTCGGTGACGAACGTGCGCGCGTGCTCCACCCAGGAGGTCGAGTAGGAGGAGAAGTACGCGTACTGCGTGAACGTCTCCTCCGGCGTGATCAGCGGAGGGATCTGCGCGAGCCAGCAGTCGGTGCAGACCCGCAGGTGCAGCGGGTACGCCGGCTCCGGCTGGTCCAGTTGGTCCGCGGCGAGAAAGCTCTCACACGGCGGAGTCGCCCCGAGGTCGACGACGCTCGCCAGCGCCGCCGAGCCGCAGAGTCGGCATCGGTTCATCAACTTCCCCCATCCCGCCCGTGCGGGTGCCCCCGCCGCGAGCCAGTGTTGTTGTGCCCTGTCGGCGGCGGGCCGTCCCCGCCGCCGTACCGACCCGCGAGCGCGGTGCGGTACCCCTCCACCAGGCGCTCCAGCCCGACGGCCGGGCTGAAGTCCCGCTCGTAGCGGCGCCGGGCCGCCCGGCCCATCTCCTCGTTGCGGGCCGGATCGGCCGTGATCCGGCGCAGGCAGGACGCCAGCGAGGCGGCCTCACCCGGCCGGTGCAGCAGCCCGGTCGTCCCGTCCTCGACGAGTTCGACGAAGGCGCCGTGACCGGCGGCGACGGCCGGGACCCCGGCCGCCATCGCCTCCACGACCACCAGGCCGAACGTCTCCAGCCACGTGGAGGGAGCCACCACGGCGACCGACCGCTCGATGGCCTGCCGGCACTGCGCCGGGTCGTACAGGCCGACGTACCGCACGTCGTCCCGGCCCGCGGCCCAGGCGGCCACCTCCTGCTCCAGCGGCCCCGCGCCGGCGATCACCAGCGGTACGCCCACCCCTCCGCCGGTGGCGATCTCGTCCCACGCGGCCATGAGCACCCGCACGCCCTTGGCCTCCGCGAGCCGGCCGAGGTGGAGCAGGTGCTCGCCGGTGCCCGCCCGGCGACTGCCAGGGTCGGGCACGAAGTTGTGCTTCACCGCCAGCCGTTCGGCCGGCATGCCGGCCCGTACCAGGACGTCGCGCTGCGCCGCGGAGATGCAGAAGAACCGCTCCACGCCGGACCACCAGCGCCGCCGGTTGACCGACAGGCTGACCGCGAGCGGCACGGTCGCCAGCCGGGAGCCCCGGTAGCAGCCGTGCCGGACGGCGGGTAGCGGCGCGGCCCCGACGCACTCGGTGCACGGCCGGCCGTCCCGCTGCAGCGTGCCGGGCGGGCAGACCTGGGTGTAGTTGTGCAGCGTGGCGACGGCGGGCACACCGGTGTCGGCGCAGGCGGCCAGCACCGCAGGCGACAGGAGCGGGAAGACGTTGTGGACGTGCACCACGTCCGGCCGCTCGGCGCGCAGCCGGGCGGCCAACTCCGAGCGGACCGCCGGGTTCCACGGCACCGCCAGCGCCACCGCGGCCTTGCCCGGCAGCGACCGGGCGGCGATGTCGTCGCTGCGCCGCTCGAACACCTCGACCCGGTGGCCGGCCCCGCGCAGCAGCGCCACCTCCTGGTCGACGACCCGGTTCTCCCCGCTCGGCTGCGCCGAGGCGTAGCGGTTGTGCACCACCAGGACTCGCATGCTCATGCCACCTCCGGTTTCCGGGCCCGCAGCGGGACGTGCCGTCCCCGGACTTCGGGCGCCGGGAGGGGAGCTGCCGCGGCGGGCGCCGCCAGCAGTGAGGCGGCGACGGCCAGGTGCAGCAGGTACGGCGAGGCGTCGCCCAGCCCGGCCTCGGTGTACGACGCGATCCCGCAGTAGCTGATCAGGAAGATCGCGCAGGCCCGCGACAGCGACGGGGGCCGCAGCAGCGCGACGCCGCCCAGCACGACGAAGACCGCCGCCACCAGGGCGACGCCGGTCACGCCCTGCTCGTGGTAGACGGCCAGCCAGCTGTTGTCGATCGGCAGTCCGCCGAACGACTTGTCGCCCAGGCCCGCGCCGAACAGGTACTCCGTGGTGGTCCGGGGCGCTGCCAGCAGGGCGTCCCAGACCTTGGCCCGGCCGGTGAGGCTGGTGAAGTGCTCCTGGCTCTGCCCGCGCAGGAACCACGCCTGCAGCGCGGAGCCCAGCCCCACCGCGGCCACCGCGGCGCACAGCGCCGTCCAGGCGAACAGGCGGCGGGCGGCGGAGCTGGTCATCAGGAGCGAGCCGATCGCCAGCACCAGCCCCACGAGCAGGCCGAGCGTGGCCGTGCGGGTGTGGGTCAGCGCGAGCAGGAGGAGGGCCGGCACGACGACCACCGCCGCGCTGCCCCTGTCGGCCTGGCGGCCCAGGACGAGCAGCACGGTCAGCCCGATGACCACCGCGGCGTACTGCCCGATCTGCGGCGGGGTGAGCGGCCACAACGCGCCGACCAGCCGCCCGCCGTAGAGGTCGGGCATCGCGGCGCCCGGTGAGATGAGCGCGCCGGCGACCACCGTCCCCAGAACGGCGAAGTACATCCGGATGTGGTGCCGGACGAACGTCAGGCCGCCGTCCCACCAGCGGCTGAGCAGCCACAGCGTGCCGACGAAGAGGGCCAGCCGGGCGCAGCGGAACAGCGCGCCGAGCCCGGACTCCAGGTCCGCGCTGGAGATGACGCTCGGCACCAGCAGCAGGGTGAGCAGGAACACGTAGGCGCTGGCGCGGACGCGCACCCGGGGGTTGACGGCGAGTGCCAGGGCGAACGCGGCCACCAGCGCGCCCATGGTGACCATCTGGATGAGGGAGCGGGGCAGCGGGATGACGGTCACCGCCCCGGCGGAGCCGAGTGTGTTGAGGACCAGCAGCCCCCAGACCGCGGCGACGATCCTCGGCGTGTGGTGCGCGCCCATCTCAACCACCGTCCCGCGCGCGGAAGGTGCTGCCGGCGTCCTGCCGGTACGGCGGGTCCTGCCACTGCCCGGAGTCGAGCACCCGGCTCGGGTCGTGGGCGACGAACTTCCACGGCCCGAGGTAGACGTTGTCGTACCAGCGGTTGTGCTGCTCGCCGGTGATCGCCTCAGCCACCCGCTCGCCCTGGTACGGCGACCACTCCGGGTAGGTGCCGTAGTTGGCCAGCACCGCCATCCGGTCGCACTTCACCGTGCAGCCGACGACGGACTTGTCCAGTACGAAGCGGTTGCTGTGGATGTCCACCCGCTGGGTGCGCCACCGGCAGTCGTCGTACAGCGGCGCGGTGGAGATTCCCGGCTGCGCGCAGCGGTCGGTGTCCTCGACCAGCAACGTGCAGTCACCGGAGGAGGTGTTGGCCGGGCTGTTGCAGAACCGGTCGGCGTTCTCCCACAGGGTGATCCCGGACCAGTTGTCCTCCAGCACGTTCCGGTGGATCTCGATTCTGTCCGTGCGGGCCCGTATCCGGGGTTCGCCACCGGACTCGGACACGTAGACGGTCGCGAACGGGAAGTTGTCGCCGCGGTCGGCGTACCTGCGCCCCTCGACCCAGTTGTTGCGCCGGATGGTGTTCTTCCGGACGACCGCGTTGTAGCTGGTCTCGTAGATCAGCGCGGCACCGTCGTTGGCCTCGATCACGTTGGCCTCGATGCGGAAGTCGTTGTTGTTGGTGTCCGCCCACAGCCCGGCGCCGCGGTTGTCGTGCACCCAGTTGCCGCGCACGTCGGCGCCGTCGACGGCCCAGAACTTGACGCCTCCGGTGCAGCCGCAGCCCGGCCGCCGCCGCTCCCAGTCGCCCGTGTTGTTGCCGGTGATCTCGTTGCCCTCGACCACCAGGCCGGTGATGGTCCCGTCGCCCTTGTACGCGTTCATGCCGTACTGGCCGTTGTCACGCAGGCAGTTGGCGCGGACCTGCTGCCGGGCACCGGCCATCAGCCCGGCGCCGGAGTTGTTCTGGACCACCGCGTGCTCGATCACCCACCCGTCGGCCGAGTCGTGGTTGACCACGCCCTCGTCGTGCGGCGCGACGAAACGCTGCACGGTCAGATGGCGGATGGTGACGTCGGGGGCCGTGCCGCCGAACGCGTACTGGTTGGTCCTGCGGCCGTCGAGCACCGCGCCCGGCGCGCCGAGGTAGCTGTTGCCCTTCTTGGGGACGACCTGGGCGTAGCGGTCCGGCTTGAGCCTGTGCCTGCCCGGCCGGAGCCAGAACGTGGTGTTCGGGGGACTGCTCTTCGTCTTCTCCGCCAGGTCACCGGTCACCGCCGGGTCGACAGTCACCGCTCCCGCCGGCGCCTTCGCCGGTCCGGCAGCGGGCTCGGTGCACACCCGGGCCACGGACGTGGAGGGAGCAGGCGAGGGCTCCGGCCGCGCGTCCGTGGTGCTCTGGCAGCCGGCCACCGCCAGCAGGGCCATCGCCAGCGGTGCCGCCGCCCACGCCCGGTGCCGCCGCCCGACGCCCGCGCGTCCGCTCCCGGGGAGATGCCACCGGACGCTGCTCCCTCCTCCGCGAAGATCCATCAGGCGCCCCTAACCGCGGAACCCGAGCACGGTGGTGAAGCCCTCCGCGCCGTCGGTGGAACCGGTGCCGACCAGGGTGGTGGCGGGCTCCCTGCGCCCGAAGCCGGCGGAGTACCAGCCCAGCGGCGGGTCGCTCTCACCGCGGTGCGCGCGCCAGGACAGCTGCGCGGGCAGGTCGAGCGCCGCGGAGCGGTCCTCACCGTCCCGGGTCCAGGTCAGCACCGCCCGGTTCCCCACCAGGTCCGCGGTGATCGCCGGGCCGAGGTGGAACGCCAGATGCACGGTCCGGCGCGGACCGCGCACCTCGTCGACAACTCTCAACTCCTTTTGTGAGGCGATCAGTTCCACTCGGCGGCGGTGCACGGAGGGCCGGTAGCCGTCGTGCTCGGCGCACCAGCGGGCCACCCCCTCGCCGGAGGTGTCCGCGACCAGGACGCGGCTGCGGGCCTGCCGGGTCCACAGGAACGGGCCGCCGGAGACGGACTGGTCACGGCCGTCCAGACGCAGGGTGTTGTGGCCGAGGGTCGACCGGAAGTACCGCCGCCACAGGGGCTGCCCGTGGTAGCAGTACGTGCCCGGGTCGGCGAGCACGTCGACCCCGTCGTGCCGGACCTCCACGGACAGCGCGTCGGCGTGGGCGTGCGCGGCGATGGACAGGAACCCGTGCGGGCCGCCGTCGCAGCGGCACCAGATCCCCTCCGGACCGCGCAGGATGGTCAGGCCGGCGTCGGCGAAGTGGGCCGGCCTGCTCGCCGGGCGGGGCACGGCCGCCGCGGTGGGCCGGATGAGCGCGGCCAGCAGCGGGGTGCGCACATCGGTGCCGGTCACCGCCGGCCACCAGTCGAGTCGCCCGAACACGGCGTCCCCGGTGGCCAGCAGCGACGCCCAGCGGTCGGTGCCCGCGCCGTCCACGACCAGACCGTGCCCGTCGTCCGCGTCGCCCTGGCGCGGCGGCCGGAGCCGGCCGTCCACGACGGCCGCGAGCGCGTCGGTCATCCGCAGCAGCACCAGCCGGACCGAGTCCGGGACCGGCACGTCGGCGGCATCCGCCTCGGCCAGTGCGGCCAGGCCGAGTTCCAGCACCAGCCCGTGGTACTCGGTGGCCAGCTCGCGGTTGAGGCCGGAGCCGAAGGTGTTGTTCCGCAGATGCCGCTCCAGCGACCGCAGCGCGTCGGCCCGCCAGCGCGTCGAGGAGGGGAACCACCCGAACGCGCAGGCGGCGGCGAACTGCCCGGCGGCCTCGGCGATGACGTGGTTGTTCGCCGAGGACCCCCGGCTGGGGAAGGCGGCCAGCCAGCGCTGGTGGTGCCAGATCTGCCGGAGCGCCACCGGGTTGTCCTCGAACAGCACGGGCGCGCCCGGCCAGCCGTCGAGCAGCCTGCGGACCCACACCCATGACAGCAGCCGGATGCCCAGTTCGATGCCGCTGGTCCAGTGCACGCCGCGCAGCGGCGCGTTGGCCGTCCACCACGACCGCAGGTGCTCGGCCACGCGCTCGGCGTACCGCTCGTCGCCGGTGAGCGCGTAGGCGGCGGCGAGCACGGTGAGGTACTGGTGCCGGGACAGCTCCCAGATCTGCTTGATGTCCCCGACCGCGTCCTCGTTCCGGTACGGCATGTCGAAGGCGTAGCCCCACGGGGCTCGGCGGCCGGTCTTCGGGTCGTACCACCAGTCCGGGTCGGCCAGGTCGTCGCGGGCCACGCCGAAGTACTCGGCGTGCCCGGCCATCAGCCGGTCCGCCTCGGCGACGAGGCGCTTCGTGGCGTCCGGCGGCACCGCGGCGATCGCCCCTGCGGGCAGTACCGCGGTGAACCGGGCGCCGGTCACGCCGGGGGAGTCCGGCCGCTTCGACCGCCACCGCCGCCTGCGCACCGCGTCGCCCACCCGGCCGCCGACCTCCCGCGGGCCCATCCGGGACAGCCGCCGCAGGTACCAGCCCGCGCTTCCCGCGCTCACCGTCATCGCGCCTCCGCCAACGTCACCGGCGCGCCGGTGGCCAGGCTGGTCTGCACGGCGAGAGTGGCCGCCGTGGTGGCGACCAGCGACTGGAGCGGCACCGGCATCGGCCCGCCGGTCCGCACGGCCTGGACGAACGCGTCCAGTTCGGCGCGCTGGCCCTTGTCCCGGGCCTTGGGCAGCCGGGAGCTGACCCACCGCCTGCGGCCGTACACCGAGGCACGGACGAAGTCGTCGAGCCGCAGCGCGCGGCCGTCCGCGACCAGGTCCAGCGTCTCCTTGGGGAAGCCGGACGGGCCGGTCGTGACGTAGCTGAGGGTGGCGGTGGACCCGCCCGGGTAGCGCAGCACGACCTGCAGGTCCTCGTTGCCGGACGTGGCGACCGCGTACACCGAGACCGGGTCGGCCCCGAGCAGCCAGCTCGCCGTGTCGACGAAGTGCCCGCCCTCGCCGGTGAACCGCGAGCCCTGGGTGCCCTGCTGGAGGTACCAGCTGCCGTGGTCCAGCCGGCCGGCGTTTATCAGGTAGCGGACGCTCGCCGGCCCGGTCCGGGCACCGAACCGCTTCCTGGCATCCCGCAGCAGCGGCGCGAAGCGGCGGTTGAAACCCACCTGCAGCCGGTCGTTGCCGGACTCCTCCACCGCCGCGAGCACAGCGGCCAGCTCGTCTCCGCTGAGCGCCAGCGGCTTCTCCACGAACACCGCCTTGCCGGCCAGCAGGGCCCTGCTGGTCAGTTCGGCGTGCGAGCTGTGGCGGGTGACCACGAACACCGCGTCAACGGCCGGGTCGCCGAGCACGGCGTCGAGGTCGGTGGTCGCCCCGGCGAAGCCGAACTTCCGTTTCGCGTTGGCCGCGGACAGCGCCGTCGTGGTGACGACCGTGGACAACTCGACACCGTCGTGCTGCGCCAGGTGCGGCAGCAGCATCGACGTCGCGTAGTTCCCCGCGCCCGCGAACGCCAGCCGCACCGGCGCCTCGGCGGACCGGGCCGGGGCGGGCGCCTTGCCGCTGCGCCGCACCGCGGGCACGGCCACCGCCGGGGCCGCTGCTTCCGCCCCTCCGCCCGGGGCCGCTGCTTCCGCCCCTCCGCCCGGGGCGTCGGGGTAGCGGAACAGCACGGCCACGGCCTTCAGGTCGCCGTCCTTCAGGCGCCGGTACGTCTCGACGGCGTCGTCGAAGTCGGCCGTGTGGGAGACCAGGGGCTCCACGTCGACGCGGCCCCGGGCGAGGAGGTCGAGGAAGCACGCCAGGTTGCGGCGCTCGGTCCAGCGCACGTAGCCGATCGGGTAGTCCCGCCCCTCGAGTTCGTACTCCGGGTCGTAGCGCCCGGGGCCGTAACTGCGGGAGAACCGCACGTCCAGCTCTTTCTCGTAGTACGCGTTCCACGGCAGGTCCAGGCGGCACTTGCCGATGTCGACGACCCGGCCGCGGTCCCGGCTCAGCCGGGCGGCCAGCTCCACGGGCTGGTTGCTGCCGCCGCCGGCGGCCAGGTACACCTGGTCCACTCCGTGACCGGCGGTGAGTTCGGCGACGGCGTTCTCCACACCTGCGGAGGCCGGATCGCCGCAGGCCGCCGCGCCCAGCCGCTCGGCCAGCTCGCAGCGCACCGGGTCGGGGTCGACGCCGACGACGCGGACCCCCGACGCGGCCAGCAACTGCACCACGAGCTGCCCGATCAGTCCGAGGCCGATGACCAGCGCCACGTCGCCGAGCTGCGGCTCGCCGCGCCGGACGCCCTGCATCGCGATCGACCCGACGGTGCCGAAGGCCGCGTGCCGCGGCGCGAGGCCGTCCGGCACCCGGGCGTAGAGGTTCTTCGGCACCCAGTTCAACTCGGCGTGCAGTGCGTGCTCGTTGCCGGCGCAGGCCACCAGGTCACCGACCGCCACGTCCTCGATGCCGCTGCCGACCTGCTCGACCACCCCGCACAGCGAGTAGCCCAGCGGCGTGTAGGAGTCCAGGCGGTTGCTCACCTTGCGGTAGGTGGCGGCCACTCCGTTGGCGGCCACGCTCTGCATGACCTTCGCCACCTGGTCCGGCCGCGAACGGGCCTTGCCCAGCATCGACATGCCCGCCTCTGACACCTTCATCAGCTCGGTCCCGGTGGATATCAGCGAGAAGGCGCTGCGGACCAGCACCCCGTCCGGCTTGCACCCCGGCACCGGCACGTCAAGCAGCGCCAGCTCGCCGCTGCGGTAGTTCTGCACAACCTGTTTCACCCGAAGTCCTCTTGTCTCTACGCCGTCATAGCAAGTTCCGGCCGGACCCGGAGGTCGCGCCGCGATACCAGTACTCGAGAGTCAGCACGTGCCACAGATGCTTGGAGAAGTCCCGGTGCCCGGCGGCGTCCTCGGCCACCAGCCGCGCCAGTGCGTCGCGGCGAAGCAGCCCGGAGTTGACGAGCACACCGTCGTGCACCACCTCGCGCACCAGCGGTGCCAGGTCCCGGCTCATCCAGGCCCGCAGCGGGGCGCTGAACAGGCCCTTGGGCCGGTGGACGATCTCCCGGGGCAGGACGGAGCCGGCCGCCTCCTTCAGGACGGCCTTGCCCTTCCGTCCGACGATCTTGCGAGCACCGGGCACGGCGAACGCCGCCCGGACCACGTCGACGTCGACGTACGGCACCCGCACCTCGGTCGAGGCGGCCATGCTCGACCGGTCCGTGTAGGCGAGGTTGAGGCCCGGCAGGAACATCCGGGTGTCGCCCAGGCACATGCGGTTGACGAAGTCGTCGAGGTCGTTGTCCCGGTAGACGTCCGCGTGCTCGGTCAGTACGTCGTCGACCGTCCCGGCCAGGTCCGGATCGACCAGGGCGAGCAGCTCCTGCCGGTCGTACATGGTGTAGCTGCGCCGGAACGCGGTCTCCTCCGGCAGGTCGGCGAAGGAGAGGAACCGTTTCGCGAAGCGCACCGACCGGTACCCCCGGCGTGCCGTGGCGACCGGCAGCCGGTCGACGGCCGCGGACAGTCCGCGCCGCAGGGGCCGTGGGACGCGCTGGTAGCGCAGCGCGAGCAGGTTGGCCAGGTGCTTGCGGTAGCCGGCGAACAGCTCGTCGGCACCCATCCCCGACAGCATCACCTTGACGCCTGCCTCACGGGCGGCCGAGCAGATCAGGAAGGTGTTGATCGCGGCGGGATCGCCGATCGGCTCGTCCAGGTGGTAGGTCATCCGCGGCAGCAGGTCGAGCACGTTCGGCGCGATCTCGATCTCGTGCAGGTCCACGCCGAACCGCTCGGCCACCTGCCGGGCGTAGCGCAGGTCGTCCGGCATCGCCTCGAACCTGGCGTCCTCGGCGCGGAACCCGATCGTGTAGGCGGAGATCCCGGGCCGGTCGCGGGCCGCCAGCGCGGTCAGGTAGCTGGAGTCCAGCCCCCCGGAGAGAAACGTCGCCACGGGCACGTCGGAGCGCAGGTGGCGCCGCGTCGACTCCTCGACGACGGCGGCGATGTCGGGCAACTCGCCGCTGCGGGCCCGCTCCTGGCCCTCGGCGGCGACGTCCCTGAGGTGCCAGAACCGGCCGCGCTCCACCCGGCCGTCGGGCCGGCACCGCAGCCAGCTCCCCGGCGGCAGCTTCTCCGCTTCGCGGAACGCGCACCGCGAGTCCGGCACCCAGTAGTACAGCAGCGAGGCCACCAGCGCCGCGTGGTCCACCTCCAGCGAGCCGCCGGCCACGTCGGCGAGCGCCTTCAGCTCGGATGCGAACACCAGCCCCCCGCCGCGCCGGAGCAGGAACAGCGGTTTGATGCCGAGCTGGTCGCGGGCCAGTACCAGGTCACCGGTCCGCTCGTCGAAGACCGCGAAGGCGAACATGCCGCGCAGCCGGGGCAGGCAGTCCGTGCCCCAGCGCCGCCAGGCCTCCAGCAGCACCTCGGTGTCGGAGGTGCCGCGGAAGCGAACCCCGCCGGACGCCAGCTCGGCACGCAGCTCGGGCGCGTTGTACAGCTCGCCGTTGTACGTCAGGACGAGGCCGTCCGAGACCATCGGCTGGGCGCCCGCCTCGGACAGGTCGATGACGGCCAGCCGGCGGTGCCCCAGGTGCACTTCGCCGTCACCGGCGCGGTGGTCGTACCGCCCCGCCCCGTCCGGGCCGCGGTGGGCGAGGACGTCGGTGAGCCGGTCGGTCACGGCCTTCCCGTCCGGCCACCGGTACGTGCCTGCGATGCCGCACATGTCTACCGCGCCTCCTGGTTGCTGTCAGGGCCCGCCGCGGACGGAGCGGCCGCCCACGAGGGCAGCCGCTCCGTCCGCAGCCGGCCCGTCCCGTTCTGCCGGGCCGTCCGTTCGCTCCGGCCGCGCAGCGCGGTGTTCGGCCCGTCCCACAGCGTGCCGTCGGTGCGGTCACGCGGATCGGGGTCGACCAGCACCACGCCGATCACCGGAACGTGCTGGTCGGCGAGTTGCCGGGCCACGGTGTGCAGCCAAGCGGCGCTGCCGTGCCCGGCCCGCACGACAAGCACGGTCCGCGTGCCGAGGTACCGGAGGTCGGTCCACGCCGTGCCGGGCGCCACCGAGCCGACGCCGAGCCGGAGCCCCTCATGCGGCACGGCCGAGGCGCTCTCCCCGCTGACCACGGTGGGGTCTCCCGGCTTCGAGCGGCGGTCGGCGAGCTGCCGGCCGGGCAGCCCGTCGATGACGGCCACCGGCCCCTCCGCCGCCAGTTCCCCGGCGAGATCGAGGGCGATCACGCCCGTGCTGCGCGCACAGCCCAGTTCCAGCAGCGACACCGGTTCGGAGGAGCCGCGCACGGTGCGGGCCAGCGACGCCGAGAGCCTTGCCCGTGCCGTGCGGACCCGGCGGCGCTGCCACCGCCCGGCCGTCAGGCGGGGCAGTTCCGCGACGACCGAGGCACCGAGGTGCGCCGCGATCTCCCGGCGCAGCACCGGGCGGTCCGCCACCACCGAGCCCACCGTGGCGATCGACAGCCCGAGGACAAGTCCGAGCACGAGCCCGATCGCGGCGTTGGTCGCGGCGGCCCCGGGCAGGGAGTGCCGCACCGCGTGCGGGGCGTCCACGATCTGCGTTCCGGCGACGAGCCGGGGGGTGCCGCTGTGCGCCTCCGCGGCGCGCTGGCCGAAGTCGGTGATCCGGGAGGTGAGTTCGGCGCGGCGGGCGAAGAGCGACTCCGTGTTCGCCGAGTCCTGCGGCCCGCTCTCCGGCGTTCCGTCCCCGATCGCCCGGTTGACCTGGGCGAGTTCGTCCCGCATCCGGTCGCGCTGCTCGAGCAGGGTCTTCGCCTCCGCGTTCGCGGCCTGCCTTATCCGCCGCACGTGGTCCGCGACGAACGCGTCGGCCAGCGCCTGGGCGCGGGCCACCGCTTCCGCGTCGCTGTCGCCCGTCACGTTGATCTGCAGCAGGTTGTTGGTGAGGCCGACGCCTTCGTAGTCCTGCATGAAGTCCTCCGGCTTGTCGGGGGACTCCAGGGACCGCAGGGCCATACCGGCGATCCGCGTGGTCTGCAGCAGTGCGACGTCCGTGCGGATGAGCGTTCCGGGGTCGTTCGGCTGGTCCGCCTGGTGTGCGACCAGCACCTTGGTCACCGCGGTCGGTGGCGGCGGCAGCAGGACCGCCACCGCCGCGCCGAGGACCAGCCCCAGCAGCGCCATGGCGCACCACAGGCGGCGCCGCCGCACCGCGACCACCAGCACCTGCAGGTCCAGCAGCGGAGCCGAAGCCGAGGACTCCGGCGTCGTACTCGTCGTCACCCGGGACCTCCCGCCGCGCCGTCGCCGACCGCGAGTGCCGGCGTGGCGGCGTCCCGGGGACGGTCGGCATCCCGGGGAACGTCGGTCGAGCGCTCCGGACGGTCCAGGACCGCTCCGGCGAGGACGATGCCGACGACCTCGTGCCCGGCGTCCGCACACGCCCCGGCGAGGCCGGCCAGCTCCTCCGCGGTCCACACGCCCGGGCTGAGCACCACCACGGCACCGGACTCGCCGTCGCGGTCCGGAACCATCGGCCGGGACACCGAGACCTGCACCACCCGCAGGTCGGGGTTCGCCCTGCTCGAACAACTCGGGGACGGAACGCGCTCGGCCTCGGCCACGAGCTGCCCGGCGGCCCGGCGGGCGGTCCCGTCGCCGTCCGGGACGACAAGCAGCAGCCGCCCGGGAGCGGGCAGCAGGTCCCGGAGGCGGGCGCACACCCGCCGGCAGCGGACCTGCCGGCCGGCCTCGTCGCCGGACGCCCGCGGCGCGGGCGCGTCCCACGGGGCGTCGACGCCCAGCAGCCGGCGGACCCGGGCCCGCGAACCACGGGCCTCCAGCCGGAGCGCGGGCCGTTCGACGGGTGCGTCGACGGTACCCAGCAGCGCCGAGCCCAGCGCAGCGGCGATCTCCGGCTCGGTGCGCAGCCGTCGGCTCATCCGTGCGGCGGCGAGATGACCGAGGACCGCGAACAGGAGGAACAGCAGCGCCCCGGCGGCGACAAGCTGCGTCCTCGTCGGCGGCGCCTCCCCGGCCGGACGGGCCGCCGGCCCCATGACGACCATGTTGGTCTGCCGGGAGGCCGGGTCGACCTGGTCCAGCTTGCTGACGGCCTCCTGCAGCGCGGTGCGCAGCTTCGCAAGCTCGGTGCGGGTCTGCACGCTCTCCACGGTCCGGCCCGGATCGGCCGCTTCGGCCAGCTCGGTGATGCGGCGGCTGGTCTGCACCACCATCTCCCGCAGCGCCTCGGGCCGCTCCGCCGTCTCGGGGTCGGTGTTGTCACCGGCGATCCGCGCGGCGAACGCGACGAACTGCCGGACGACCTCGTCGGAGAGCTGCTGTGCGCGCTCCGGGGTCTCGGCCGTCCCCGAGACCTGGACGATGTTCCCGTCGGCGGCCCTGGCGCTCACCCGGTCCCGCAGTTCGCTGCCGCTGACCCCGGTCCAGTTGAGGGCGGCGGCCGCGCGGTCGACCACCACCGAACTGGTCGCGATCTCCGTCTGCGTCAGCAGCTCGCGTTCCTCCCACGCGCCCGGCAGCAGCACCGAGGCCGACGTCGTGTAGCGCGGCGGAACCAGCAGGGAGGTGCCGTAGCCGACGAGCGCGCCCACCACGGCGAGGACGGTGAGCAGCCGCCGGCGCCGCCGGATGATCCGCCCGATCGTGGCCAGGCGTATCGTGTCATCGCTCAACGCCGCGGCCCCCTCGCTTCCCGGTACGGGTCGCCCGGCGGCGCGGCGCGCGGCAGGCAGCGGCGTAGGCGGCGAGCAGCGCCTGCTGGGAGTTCCGCCAGGAGAGGGGTCCGCTGATCCGCTCCCGGCCGATCCTGCCCATCCGGGCCCGCGCGTCCGGATCGTCCAGCAGCAGCGCGATCAGCTCGGCGAACTCGGACTCGTCGTTGGCGGGCGCGTAGAGCGCGGCGTCACCGGCGGAGACGCGCGCCTCCCGGAGTTCGAACGAGACGATGGGCCGGCCCATCACCATGTACTCCAGGACCTTGTTCATGGTCGACACGTCGTTGAGCGGGTTGCGGGGGTCGGGGGAGAGGCACACGTCCGCGGTGGACAGGTAGCGCACCAGCTCGGCGTCCGGAACGCGCCCGGTGAACTGCACCTGCTCCGAGAGCCCCAGCTGCCGGGACAGCTCCACCATCGCGTCGAAGGTGTCGCCGCCACCGACGAACACCGCGTGCCAGTCGGTCCGCCCCAGCTCGTCGCGCAGCTTCGCGAGAGCCCGCAAGGCGTAGTCGACGCCGTCCTGCGGGCCCATGACGCCCAGGTAGCACAGCAGATGGGGCTTGCCCCGCTTCAACTCGGGCTCGGACGGCACGGGGTGGAACCGGTCGGTGTCGGGCGCGCTGCGCACCACGAACACGTCCGCCGGCCGCCGCCCGCCGCGCCGCACCGCGACGTCCCGGTAGCTCTCGTTGGTGGCGAGCACGACGTCCGCAGCCCGGTAGGTCAGCCGCTCCAGCGCGCACACCGCGCGGTAGAGCAGGTCCTCGCCGCGGTCGAACCGGGAGAGGTACAGCTCGGGCACCAGGTCGTGCTGGTCGAAGACGAACCGCGCGCCGCGCCGTTTGAGCCACAGCGCCGGCAGGAACAGCAGGTCGGGCGGGTTGCAGGCGTGGACCACGTCGACCGGGCCGATCCTCCGGGCCAGCCGGAACGTGTGCCACAGCGCCGATCCGTACTCCCGCAGGTAGCCGGCCGGGCCTCCGGTGGCCGCGCGCAGCGGGTAGCGGTGGATCCGCACCCCGTCGATCTCCACCTCCGCTTCCGTGTCCCGCTTGCCTCCCCGGGGACAGATGACGTGCACGTTCCAGCCCGCGTCGCGCAGGGTCGTGCACTCCTGCCACACCCGCCGGTCGAACGGCACCGACAGGTTCTCCACCAGAACCAGCGCGGACCGGTCCGGCCGGTCGCGGCTGGTCGCGTCACCAGGCAAGGCCCACGTACCCCGGGTCGGCCTGGCGCGCCTCGGCGTCGGGCAGGTGGACGAGGTCGACGATCACTGTTCCGCCGCCGTGGGGCAGCGCCGACAGCACGGCCGGATCCCTGGTCCCGACCAGGCACACCTCCGCGTGGTCGAGCACCTCCTCGACGGAGTCGGCGAGTAACTCCGCGAGGTGCGGCAGCCGGTTCTCGATGTACTCGCGGTTCGCGCCGAGCAGCCGGGACAGGCTCACGTTGGCGTCGTGGATTCGCAGGTCGTACCCCTTGCCGAAGAGCCGCTCCGCCAGTTCGACGAGCGGGCTCTCGCGGAGGTCGTCGGTGCCGGGCTTGAAGGACAGCCCGAACAGGCCCACCCGGCGCTTGCCGGTGCGCTCGACCAGATCCACCGCGCGCTGCAGATGGTCGGAGTTGGAGGGCAGCACGTGGGCGAGGATGGGCACCGAGACGTCTGCCCGCTGCGCGGCGTGGACCAGGCTGCGCAGGTCCTTCGGCAGGCAGGAGCCACCGAAGGCGAAGCCGGGCCGCAGGTAGGCGGGGCTGATGTTCAGCTTGCGGTCGGCCAGGAACACGTCCACCACCTGGTGCGAGTCCACCCCGAGCGCCCGGCACACCGCGCCCAGCTCGTTGGCGAAGCCGATCTTGAGGCCGTGGAACGCGTTGTCCGCGTACTTGATCGCCTCGGCCGTCGGGACCGGGACCCGGAACACCTCGCCGGGCAGGCCCTCGTACAGCGCGGCCACCGCGTCGCCGCTCGCCGGGTCGAGTTCGCCGATGACGGTCTTGGGTGGGTCGAAGAAGTCCCGCACGCTGGAGCCCTCGCGCAGGAACTCCGGGTTGACCGCGACCCCGACGTCCACTCCGGCGGTGCCGCCGACGTACTTCTCCAGGATCGGCAGCAGCAGGTTCAGGCAGGTGCCCGGGAGCATGGTGCTGCGGAACACGACGGTGTGCCGCCCGCCCCGCTCGGCAAGCGCGGCACCGATCTGCTCGGTGACCCGCTCCAGGTACGTGGTGCACAGGCTGCCGTTGGGCTCCGACGGCGTGCCCACGCAGACCAGCGAGACCTCGCTGCCCGTGATCGCCTCGGTGACGTCGCCGGTGGCGCGTAACGCCCCGGTCCGCAGACCATCGGCGATGAGTTCGCCGATCCGCTCCTCGACCACCGGGGCCCTGCCCTTGTTGACCAGGTCGACCTTCACCTGGTTCACGTCCACCCCGATGACCTCGTGCCCCATGCTGGCCAGGCACGCGGCCGACACGCAGCCCACGTAGCCGAGTCCGAAAACGCTGACCTTCATGACCCGTTCCTCCCCCTTGGGCAGACCTCGCGGTCTGCGGTCCGCACGCCGGCCGGAAGACGGCCCCCGCGCATCAGTAGGCCCCCTGCCCGTGGAGGACCGCGCGCAGCGTCTTCCACAAGATCACCGCGTCCAGGGCGAGCGACCAGTCCTCCACGTACCGCAGGTCCAGCCGCACCGCCTCCTCCCACGACAGGTCGCTGCGTCCGCTGATCTGCCACAGGCCGGTGAGCCCGGGCTTGACCAGCAGCCGCCGCCGGATGTCCGGGCCGTACGCAGCGGACTCCTCCGGCAGCGGGGGCCGCGGACCGACGAGCGACATCGACCCGGTGAGCACGTTGAAGAGCTGCGGGAGTTCGTCGATCGAGTACCGGCGCAGCACCGCTCCCACCCGGGTCACCCGCGGATCCCGGCGGAGCTTGAACAGCAGGCCGGCGCCCTCGTTGCGGTCGGCCAGCTCGGCGCGCGCCCGGTCGGCCCCGGGGACCATGGTGCGGAACTTGAGAATGGTGAACTCGCGGCCGCCCTTGCCGACCCTGCGCTGGCGGTACAGCACCCCGCCCCGGCTGTCCGCCAGCACGAGCAGCCCGACGCCCACCATCAGCGGCGCGAACAGCATCAGCAGGAGCGCCGCACCCAACCGGTCGACGACTCCCTTCACCGCCCGGCGGCCCCCGGTGAACGTCGGCATGCTGACCCGCAGCAGCGGAATCCCCAGCACCGCGTCGATGTGCAGCCGCGGGCCGGCCACCTCCATCAGCACGGGGGCCACGACCATCTCGGCGTCGCTGCCCTCCAGGTTCCAGGCCAGCCGCTGCAGCCGGTCCGGTGACCAGTGCGGGTCAGGGGTGACCGCGACGACCCGGTAGCCGTCGCGGTGCACGTGGTTGGCCACGTCCGCCAGCCGGCCGACGACCGGCACTCCGTCCAGCTGGTCACCGTCCAGCCCGCGGCCGTCCGTCGTGCACACCGCGTCCACCCGCCAGCCGAGGTGCGGGAACTTGCGGGTCCGGGTGATCAGGTCGCGCACGGTGGCCGGACTCCCGGCAGCGAGCACCGGCCGCAGGCACTGCCCTTCCTTCCGCTGCCTGTGCAGCCGGAGGCGCAGCAGATACCGGGCGGTCATGGTGACCAGCGCGATCGCGGGGATCGCGACGAAGATCCATAACTTGATGTTGCGCGAGGAGAGGGCGATCCCGCTGAGCGCCAGTACGACGGTGGCCGTGAACAGCGAGCGTCCGAGCCGGCGGAACTCCTCGGCCCCCTGGCCGAGCACCGCCGGAGCCCACGCCCTGCTCACCGCAAGCGCCCCCAGCACCAGCAGCTCGGTGCCGAACGCGAGGATTCCCCACTTCTCATGCCAGTCGGCCGCGTCCCGAGCCCCGAAGAAACCGCCGATCGACGCCACCACCAAGGCGGTGGCCACGGTGTCGCTGGTGATCACGGTACGGCGGTACCGCTGCTCCCAGTCGGCCGCGGGCCGGCTCATCGCCCCGTTCGCCAGCCGCCCGCGTGCTGACGGTAACGGGCGTACTAATCCCCCTTGCCGCACAGAACCCCCCGGTCCCCAGTGGTACGACGTGCCCGCCTCTCACTGTTCCTCCCGGGAGGTCCCCCGCCCCCCTCACTGCTCCCCCTCGGTAGGTCCCGCCCCCGGACGGCATTCCGGCTGTTTCCGCGCTGCTTGAACAACTCACCGCTGCTTGAACAACTCACCGCTGCTTGAACAACTCACCCTGGCGGCAGGCAGACTCGCATGATCCGCCGGGCTCTGGAGGTGCGTGGGAACCCGGCAGAACCTCGGGTGCTCCCCGCACCCGAGGCCCCTTTCGGGACCCGAGAACTGATCATCCCCACATCGTGTGCCGGGGACGCGACTGCTGGCTTTCCGTAGCGCCTGAGCTGTAGATCATTACTCGTGGATCATCAGAGGCCGCCTCGTGTTCGAACAGCCGAAGCACGGTCAATCTAGACCATGGGAGCCGTTATGTAGAGGGGACGTATGTAATTTCGCGCCCAAGCTTTCAGGCCGGATCTGATCTACCGCCCGGTGATCGCCTGCCGGTGCCCCGACGCCACCGCCGCACATCGCCAGCTCACCCCGGGCCTCGGGGGGTGCCTGCGCGGAAGTGACGGGTGAGCCGCAACGGGCCCTCTGCTGAGGCTGGTTCAGTGCTGCCGTCCGTTGCTCGGGCCCTGCGGCGGGCCGCAGCCGGTGCACGAGGCGGACAGGCCGACTCCGGAAAGCGAGACGCATTACTTGATCGTTCTGCAATTCGGCGACATGTCCGAGGAGGAGCGCGACCGCCTCAAGGCCGAGTGATCCGGGCTCCCGGGCCGGGTGGCACGGGAAATGGTTGCGGACAAGAACAGCCGGTGTTCGAAGCGTCGGAGGAGGGGGAGTCTGGCTGAAACTCGTGACGCGCAACGGGCGATAATCGACTCGTGCAACCCGGGTGGAAGCTCCGAAAGCAGGGCTGCCAGGGATTCACCTGCCGAGACCAGCCGCACGCCGTTTCCGGTGACGCACCACTTCCGGACGGTCGTGATGCCGGAGCCGTTCCGGCCGGTCGTGATGGCGGAGCCGTCGGCGTGGGCACCTGGGTTGCCGCTTCGGGCGCATCGGTGAGGTGCGCGTGCCCCATCCTCGACGGGGTGGGGGCGGCGGAGCACCGCGTCCGTCCTGGGGGCACGGGGGCCAGGCTCCCAGCGGCCCGGGAGCCTAGCCTGGCCGGTATGACAACCTCGAAGCTCGGCGACTACCTGCGGAGTCGGCGCGCGCAGGTGACGCCGCCCGACGTGGGTCTGCCTCAGGACGGGCGGCGACGCGTCCCCGGCCTGCGCCGCGAAGAAGTCGCGCTGCTGGCCCGTATCAGCGTCGACTACTACCTGCGTCTGGAGCAGGGCCGCGAGCGGCGCCCGTCGACACAGGTCCTCGACGCCCTGAGCGACGCGCTGCTGATGGACGACGACGGCCGGCTGCACCTGTACCGGGTCGCGGGGATGACCCCGCTCCCGCGCCACGAGGGCAGCACCGAACGGGCGGACCCCCAGTTGCTGGCACTGGCCGAACTGTGGGACCGCACTCCGGCCCTGCTGCTGGGCCGGGCCTACGACGTCCTGGCCGTCAACACGTTGGGGCGGGCCGTCTTCCCCCACCTGCAGCCGGGTGCGAACGTGCTGCTCACGATGTTCCTCGACCCGTCGGTCCGCTCCTTCCACGCGGACTGGGAGAAGGCCGCGGCCAACGCGGTCGCGGGATTCCGCTTCCTGGAGGGCGCCCGGCCCAACGACCCGCGCATCCACGAGGTCCTGCACACGGTCTCGGAGAACAGCCGTGAGTTCGCCGACCTCTGGCAGAGGCGAGACGCACGGGGCAAGAGCGACGCCGCGAAGGTCCTGCTGCACCCGGACGTCGGCGAGCTCACCCTGCGCATGCAGACCTTCGACGTACGCTCCGCCCCGGGGCAGCAGCTGATCGTCTACCACGCCGAGGAGGGCACCGGGACCGCGGACGCGCTCCGTCTGCTCGGATCGCTGGCAGCGACCACCCGTCCCGGACACCAGGACGACTCGCCGGGGCGGGCCACGTGATGTGAGGGCCCGCCACCACCCCGCGGTGGGCGTCACCTGCGTCGCCGTCCTCCTCGCGGGAGGTCCCACCGCGTGCGCCGCGGTGCCGGACGGCGGGAGACCCCCGGGTCCCGAGGAAGCCGCACAGAGCAGCCGGCCGCAGTCCCCGTCGACCGCGACACCGCCGCTGACACCGCCGCTGACACCGCCGCTGACACCGCCGCCGACATCGCGGACGCACCCGGCGGAGACCACGGACGCCGCGCCGCACCCCTACGCCGCAGGTCCTTTCCTGCCCGCTGCGACCGGCCGCGCCCGCAACTGCGCCCGGTGCCGCGCGCCCAGGTGCGGAACGCATCCCGGCGCACGGCTCCGGGGCCGCGTCGCGAGCGGTCAGCCCAGGCGCATGACGTAGCCGACGTGGTGCAGTTCGTCCCCGCGGAAGTACCCCACAGCCCAGAAACCGAGATCGTCCAGGTAGTCGATCCGGTCGCCGTCGATCCAGTACCGGCCCTGGTAGGCGTGCGGCCGGCCGCCCCGCGTCTCGTCGTAGCGGCCGTCAGCGGTGAGTTCCTGGTGGAGGAAGTCCTCCTGGTCGATCCAGACGCCGACCCGCGGGCTGCCGGTCAGGTCCGGAGAGGCCGGGACGCCCGCTTCGGGTGCGGTGGGCCGGCCGGGCGCGTCGCTGCCGGCCCACAGCACCGGCCGGCCGGCCGCGACCAGCGCACGGACCTCCTCCGGCCGTGACATGAGCGCGGCCAGGCCGCTCTGCACGTCGGCGGCGAGCGCGTCGGGCACCACCAGCAGGTCGCTGGTGTTGCCCGGGGTCAGCGTCGCAAGGTGCTCTGAGCGCTCGCCGCGACCGCCGGCCAGCGCGACGGCGTCCACGACGGCGGGGACGATGGTCATGCCCGTGGAGTCGACGACGATGGCGTTGTCGTCCTCCGCCGCGGTGAACAGGGACGGGCCGACCGCCACGATCAGGGAGCCGACGAACAGGATGTCGGCACCGGTCATGGTCCCTATCAGCGGGTCCATCGTCAGGATGCGGGCGTTGGTGAACAGGACGGGACGTCCCGCGTCGTTCGAGAGGATCTCGTCGAGGGCCTTGGAGTTCCAGCCCGCGATGTCCGTGCCAGTGGCGCTCATTGCTTGCTCCTCGGGGGAGGTCGGGGTCATCGGTGTGTGCGATGCGCGAAGTGCGCTGCCACAAGCCGAGCGGACGCTGGACGGCGCCCGGCGGCTTCTGCTCCCTCAGCCTCGGCGCGTAGCGCCATCGGAACCAGGCCGCCCTGTGCCCAGGCTCACCGCACCCACGGTGAGTGCCGCTCGCAGCGCCGAGTTGGGAGCGGTGAGCGAGGAGCGGTCCCGAACGGCCCATGCGCGGGCGGCGGATGCGCCGTCCGGACCAGGCGATGCCCCCGGCGCGCCGCTACGGCCGCCTGCCGCGTCCGTCCGCCCGTGCCGCGGCTGTGCGGCCCTGCCGCACGCCATGATGGGTGTGCGGCACCCAGGACGTTCTCACCCGGGAGGGCGGCGGCCTGGCCGGGGCCCGCCGCAGGGGGGAGGCTAGGGCCACGACCAGCAACGACACGCCTCGCGATGCCCACCCGTACGTCGGGATGTGGGTGACCGCGGACGGCTTCATCCGCCAGGAACTGCTGTCTGACGGCCGCTACGACGAGGCCCGGGGCAACCGCCGGAGCGCCTGCACCGGCCGCCTCACCGTCACCGGCAGCTACCTTGACTACGTCGACGACACCGGCTTCAACGCCACCGCCGACGTCCGCGACGGCGTTCTCCTCCACGAGCACCTGGTGACGAGCACTTGGTGCTCAACCGCGAGGGCGACCCGCGCGCCCGGCAGGGAACCGTCGGGGCACGGCGTCGAGGACGGCTCGGCCGGGGGCAGCCGAGGCGGGGTGCCGGAGCAGCCCCCGGGCAATCGCTCAGAGCTGGGGTGCGCTGCCTGAACTGTCCGAGCTGTCCGAGCTGTCCGAACTGTCCGCGGCGGGCGCGGAGGCGCCGGTGAGGTCGGCGCCGGTGTCGGCGTCCCGCTGCGACTGGCCGAGGCCGTGCCAGTCCAGGCACATGACGGTCGCGTCGTCCTGCAGCCGGCCTTCGTTGGCGTCCACGATCGCCGCGATGAGGGTGCGGGCGGCCTCACGCGGATGCAACTCGCGGGTGCTGACGATCAGGTCGGACAGGTCGAGGTTGACGGCGTGGCGCTCCAGCATGCCGTCGGTGAGCATCACCAGCCGGTCGCCCGGCCGCAGGTCCAGTGTCTGGACCCGGTAGGTGTGGGGGACCTGGAAGCCGAACGGCAGATCCACCTCCGGAACGATCTCCTGCACCTGCCCGTCCCGCATGCGCATGGGCCAGGGGTGGCCGGCGTTGAGGAACTCGGTTCGGCCGTCGAGCAGGCTGATGCGCAGCAGCTGGCCGGTGACGTAGCCCTGACGACCGTTGTCCCGCATGGCCCGGTCGGCCTGGCGGGCCTGCTCGGCGAGGTCGGCGCCGGCGCGGCGGGCCCGGCGCAGCGCGCCCACCGCGAGGGTGGCCAGCAGCGCGGCGTCGACATCGTGACCCATGGCGTCGGTGACGGAGAGCTGGACGGTGTCCCGGTCGATCACGTAGTCGAAGGTGTCGCCCCCGACGTGGTCGGCGGGCTCCAGCGCCCCGGCCACAGCGAACTGGGCGGCCTCGCACGCCAGCGACGCCGGGAGCAGCCGGTGCTGGATCTCCGCGGCCAGGCTCAGCGGGGTGGTGCGGCGGCCCCACTGGTACACGTCGGTGAAGGACCGGTTCGCGATGACGATGTACGCCAGGGCGTGCGCGGTCTCCCCGATCTCCCGCATCACCTTCGTGTCCGGCACCTCGGGCAGGAAGAGTTCGAGGAGTCCGATGGCGTCACCCCGGTTGGTCACCGGGGCGACGATCCGCACCAGCGCACCCTCGCCCCCGGCCTTGTCCTCCACACTCGGCCGCTGGGTGCGGATCACGTCGTCGTACAGGGTGCCCCGCAGCGCGATGTGCCGGGCGGGGCCGTTGGTGTCGAGGCTGCCGGACATCCCGAGGCGTACGACCGAGCCGCCGGTGAAGTCGGTGATCAGGAAGGACACCGACGCGGCCCCGAGGTGCTCCCTGAGCATGCGCGCCACCACGTCGAGCGACTCCACCGGCGCCGCGGACTCCGCCGCTGCCAGCGTCTTCGCCAAGGTCATTTCCCTGGCCCCGCTGCCGCCGTTCTGAGCCCCAGTGGTCGGCCCGCCGCCCTCGTCAGGCTCGCCTACGGACACGGTGACTCCTTCTCCTCGCTGGTGCTCAGGCCCCCTCCCGGTGCGCGAGGGGTCGGGCCGTGCCGTGTGCCCGGTAGCTGCCATTCCACCACAGGGCCCCTGATCGGATGCGCCTGCCGGCCGACCAGCCGCTGCGCCTGCCGACGGCCCGCCGGGGGGCCGGCACCGGCCGCGGCGGGGCTTCAGGCGCGGCGGGCGCTGCGTGTGAGCCAGGGCGTCAGTGTGAGGCTGAGGATCAGCTCCTTGTAGGTCTCGCCGCCGGGCAGCGGCACGACGAGCCACTGGCCCGGCGGGAAGAACCGCCCCTTCGTGTAGGCCTGCCCGCCGTGGACGGATCGAAGGAAGGCGGGGACGGAGTCGCGGGGCACGTCGTGGAACTCGACGTCGTCCACGGTGATCTTCGCGTCGTCCTCGGGGAAGAGGCGGACGCTCACGGCGGGGACGCCGGACAGTTCGACGAAGGCCTCGTGCGGCAGCGAGCCGTCTGGATCGAGGGTGGTGAAGAGGGCAGCGGACGTGCGACGCGAAGTCTGGTCGGCTCCGATGTCGTCGGTGACGCTCACCGAGAGGCCGAAGTCGACCGCGATCTCGCGTATCGCGGTCACTGCCGCCTCGGTGGTCGGCAGGTGGGGGTGGGCCATGGTCGGATTCTCTCTACCTTCGGGGGCCGGTTCCGGACGTCGGGCGGAAGTGCGCTGTTCGCTCTCTCCTACGGTCCCGTCACGAGCCGTCCCGCAGGTCGCTCAGACGCTCGCCGGTGAAGTGGATGTCGTCGAAGGCGACGCCGCAGCCGTCGCCGGTCGGCGACTGGGCCTCGAAGCCGAGGGAGACGGGCGTGGAACTGTCGCCGAGGGCGAAGTAGCGGATCATCCGCCACGTCGTTCCGTCGAGAGAGGCATGGAAGGCGAAGGCGTGGCCGATGCGGGACACACGCAGCCACACCTCCCGGCCGTCGACGACGAAGGCGTTGGCGTCGTCCGCGACGCCGCGGGCGACCACGGAGACGACCATGGGCTCGCCGTCGGGCGAGTACTCGAAGCAGAGCTTGCCCCAGTGGTGGTCGTCGAACCACAGCAGCAGCACGCCCGCGTCGAACGCGGAGGCGAAGTCGACGGCGACGCGTGCGCTGAACCGGAAGTCCCCCTCCGGGGGGACACCGAGCAGGGTCGCCGCGTTCAGCACGGGCTCGGCGTCGCTCCGGGGGTCCGCTCCCGGGTCGATGAAGATGTCGCTGCGGGCGGCAGCCGTGACCGTCACCGTGCCGGACGCCTCGTCCACGGTCCACGCCTCTTTGGTCGACGGCGAGAGCACGAAGGGCAGCCCTGGCACGCGGCAGGAGTCGGTCATTGGGTTCCTTCCGTTCTGGGCATGGGATATCTGAACACGGGACTGGCGTCCCCGTGTCGGGCGGAGGTACACCCCAGTCCGGGCCGAGCGGTTCGGCGGCCGGGGCGAGGACGGCCGGGGCGAGGACGACCGGGCCCCATCCTGCCGGTCGAGGCGCCGAAACTCCCTCGTGCAGAGCGGAGGTCGCCCCGGAGTCCGATCCCGCCCGGCTCCGTCCCGTCCGTGGTGACCGCGGCGGACGCATCGATCCGGTATACCCCCGGGGGTAAAAGTGCTAGTGTCGACGTATACCCCCAGGGGTAATTGATCGGATGAGATTCTCGAATGAGAGGAGTATCCGCGTGTTCTTCGTCGACACGATCGAGCTGGAAGGGCTGGGCAACCGCAGTTACCTGGCCGGGGGTGAGCGGACGGCGGTCGCCGTCGACCCGCCCCGCGACATCGACACCGTCCTGAGTGCCGCCGCCCGCCGGGGAGTGCGAGTGACCCACGTGGTGGAGACGCACCTCCACAACGACTACGTGACCGGCGGTCTGGAACTGGCGCGCATCACCGGAGCCGCCTACCTGGTCCCGGCCGCTGCCCGGGTCTCCTTCGCCCGGGTTCCGGTCGCCGACGGTGACACCGTCGACGTCGACGCCGGTCTCACGCTGGCCGCCATGGCGACCCCCGGCCACACCCCGCACCACACCTCGTACGTCCTGCGGGACGGCGGCCACCCCGTGGCCGCGTTCACCGGCGGCTCGCTGCTGATCGGCACCGTGGGCCGGCCCGACCTGGTCGAACCGCGGCTCACCGAACAGCTGGCCCGAGCCCAGCACGCCTCGGCGCATCGCCTGGCGTCCGGCCTGCCGGACGGGACGGCGGTGCTGCCCACGCACGGCTTCGGCAGCTTCTGCTCGTCCGTGCAGGCGGACGGCGACTCCACCACCATCGGCAAGGAGAAGGCCGCGAACACGGCCCTCACCGCGGACGTGGAGACCTTCGTCGCCGATCTGCTGGCCGGACTGGACGACGTGCCCGCCTACTACGCCCACGTGGGCCCGTCCAACGCGGCCGGCCCCGCGCCCGTCGACCTGACGCCTCCCGCCGTCGCGGACCCGGCGCAGATCGCGGCACGGCTCGCGGCGGGGGAGTGGGTGGTGGACCTGCGCAACCGGGTCTCCTTCGCCGAAGGGCATGTGGCGGGCTCGTTCAACTTCGAGGCGGACGGTCAGCTCGCCACCTACCTGGCGTGGTTGATCCCGTGGGGCAAGCCGGTCACCCTGCTCGCCGAGTCCGCCGACCAGTTGGCCGCCGCCCAGCGCGAGTTGGTCCGGGTCGGCATCGACCGCCCGGCCTCCGCCGCCACCGGCGGACCCGGCGACTGGCTGCGCGGCGGGGAGCAGCCGGCCTCGTTCCCGCGCTCGACGTTCGCAGGGCTGGCGGAGCAGGACCCCGAAGCGGGTGCCGTCGTCGTGCTGGACGTGCGCCGCCACTCCGAGCGGTCAGAGGGCTGGATCGAGGGATCGACGCACATCCCCATCCACGAGCTGCACCGACGCGTCGGCGAGGTCCCACCGGGCACGGTGTGGGTGCACTGCGCCGGAGGCATGCGTGCCGGGATCGCCGCGTCGCTCCTGGACGCGGCGGGACGGGAGGTGGTCGCCGTCGACGACGGCTTCGACCCCGCGGCGGACGCCGGCCTCACCGTCGTCGACTCCTGACCCGCACACCCGTGGGCCCCGCACCTGTAGACCCCGTACCCCTGTGGACAAGGAGGCGACAACCCCATGTTCCTGTCCCGAAGGAACACCGAGCGACTCCCGGTTGAGGAGGCCCGTCGGCGCACCGGTGGCGGCCAGGCCGACGCCGTCCTGCTGGACGTCCGGGAGAATTCCGAATGGCGGGCCGGCCACGCGCCCGGCGCGGTGCACGCCCCGCTGACCGGGCTGGCCGCGGGCGCGTCGCTCCCGCGCCAGGCGCAGGGACGTCCGCTGGTGGTGGTCTGCCGCAGCGGGCACCGGTCACAGCGCGCGGCACAGCTTCTCGTCGAGCGCGGCGCGGACGCCGTGGACGTCGAGGGAGGCATGCGCGCGTGGATCGCCGCCGGGCACCCGGTGGTCGACGAGTGTGGGAACAGCGGCTCGATCACGTGAGTGAGCTTGTTCTCGCCCTCGCCGCCGGGGCCGTCGTCGGTCTTGCGCTGGGCGCTCTCGGCGGCGGCGGCAGCGTCCTGGCCGTCCCCGCACTGATCTACCTGCTCGGCTTCTCTCCTGTGGCAGCCACCACGGCGAGCCTCCTCATCGTCGCGGCGACCTCGGCAACCGCCCTCTATCCCCACGGCCGTGACGGCAACGTGGCGTGGCGGACAGGTGCCCTGTTCGCCGCGGCGGGCATCGGCCCCGCCTTCCTCGCGGGTGCCGCTGCCGGACGAGTACCGGCAGCCGTGCTCACCGGGGCGTTCGCGGCAGTGGCGGCCCTCGCGGCGCTGCGGATGCTGAGGCCTTCCCGCGCCGGGTCGGCGAAGCGCGTCCGGCCCGTCAAGGCGGCCGGGGCCGGGGCCGGGCTGGGAGCGGTGACCGGCTTCCTGGGCGTGGGCGGCGGGTTTCTCGCCGTCCCCGCCCTGGTGGGCGTGCTCAGCCTGCGCATGAGGCAGGCGGTCGGCACCAGCTTGCTGGTCATCACGATCAACTCCCTCGCCGCGCTCGTAGCGCGGATGGGAACCGGCGGCGATCTGCGCTGGGAGGTGATCGCCCCCTTCACCGCAGCCGCGATCCTCGGCGCGTGGGACGGCAAGCGGCTGGCCACGAGGATCACCGGCGTCACGTTGCAGAGGATCTTCGCCAGTGTCCTGCTCGCGGTGGCGATCCTGATGCTCGCCGACGTCTTCTTCTGAGCGCGTATGCCGTCGGGCACATCAGGTTCCACCAAGCGCAATCAGGCCGGGGCGACGAAACCGGTCGCGATCGTCGCGAACCCGCCCCTCCACTCCCGGCGCGGTGCTCCGGCCCACCAGCCAACAGACAAGGATGAACCCAGCATGACCATCCCCACCACTCTCGCCACCGACGAGGCGCACCCGGCTGCACGAACTGACGGTCGTCGACGTCCGCACCCCCGGCGAGTACGCCGGCGGCCACCTGCCCGGTGCGCTCAACGTCCCCCTGGACCAGGTCCGGCGAGCCCTGCCGGACATCCGCCACGCCGCAGACCGCAGTGACGTCCTGGTCGCCTGCGCCTCCGGCGCCCGGTCGGAGAACGCCTGCCGGATCCTCGCCGAGCAGGGCATCACCACCGCCACGCTGGTCACACGGCCTGACAGGCTGTTTCCCGCCGGGGTCGGGCATGCCTCGGTATCCGAAACCGATGCCGACATTGGCGCGCGAAACGCCCGGCGGCCGCAGCCCGTCGGATCGCCGCGCGTGGCTCGTCGTGATCAGCGGCTTTCGGCGGTGTGGAGCCGTGTCGGTTCCGTGAGGGCGGCGCGTGCGCCGTCGAAGTCGGCGAGTCGTGCCGCCACCGTGGCGACGGCCAGGCGCAGGGGCAGCGCGGCGGAGAACTTCAGGCCGCGTACCGCGCGTTCGTCGACGTCGGGTAGGACGAGGGCCGGACCGGCTTCCGCCGTCGCCAGCGCCGCACGCCACATCTCCGGAGTGAGGTCCTCCCGGAGACGCACCCAGCAGTCCGTCGGGCGCTGCACCGGATCGGTGACGGATGGCAGGGTCGCGCCGAGCGTCGCGTTGGCGCGGTACCCCGCCCACGTCCACCATCGCACGTCGTTCCCCTGCCGCGTCACGAGAGTGCCGTCGGGGTGGACGAGTTGCGGGCCCTGCTCCTCGCGCCACTCCCGGAGGTGACTCTCGGCCCTGCGGGTGAGGGCGACGGCCGGGCCGGCGCGCAGCAGCACCTCTCGCATCGCCCGCGTCAGCGCGTGGGACAGGCCGGAGGGCGTGCCGCCCGACCACTTGGCGACGCCGCTGTCGACCGGTTCGACGAAGACGCGCTTGCGTCCCCAGTCGATGTGGTTCACCTGCCAACTGCGTCCGGCTAGCAGCAGCCGCCGAGGGCCGGGCCGTTCCTCCGTGAGCACGGCCGGGTCCATCCGGCCGATCTCGGCGCGCCCGGAGAGCACGGTGAACTGCGGCGGCGCGGTGAACGAGGCGGTCAGCTCGATGAAGTGCCGACGGCCGAAGCGGCGTTCCGCCTCCTGGCCGATGAACAGCATGCCGCCGTCGGTGTCGAGAAAGCCCTCGTCGGTCAGATGGCGCAGAATCGGCGCGGCGGAGCGGTCGAAGGGGGCGAGGCCGTTCCACTGGTCGGCCCACAGCCGGTCGCCCAGGCGGTGTTCCTGGAGGGTCACGGAGAGGAGCTGCTGGGCCACCAGGTGGCGCGGCTCGGGCGGCGGGACGACGGGCTCCACCCAGCCGCGTTCCCACAGCAGCAGCAGAGCCGACGCCTGGAGCAGAGTGCCCTTGTCGGTGGTCAGAAAGAGGCAGTTGCGGTTGGTGCCGGGCCGGCGGCCGGTGCGGCCGATGCGTTGCAGGAACGAGGCGACGGTGGCCGGTGAGTCGATCTGGACGACCCGGTCCAGATCGCCGACGTCGATGCCGAGCTCCAGGGTGGAGGTGGCGACGATGACGCAGTCGCGTGCCTCGGCGAACGCCTGCTCGGACCTGGAACGCTCCGCGGCGGAGAGCGAGGCGTGCGACAGGAAGACGGTGACGTCGCGGGCCCGGAGTGCCGCGCCGAGCTCTTCGACCTGCCGCCGGGAGTCGCAGAACACCAGCCGTTTCTCACCTCGGTGGAGGGTGGCGATGACTTTCGCGGCGTTGGCGAGGGACCCCACGTAGTCCAGCACGACGTCCCCGGGCGGCGGTCCGGCGGCCGGCGGACCGCCGTCGGACGGGGCCGGGGATGTGCCCGGCCCCTCCGGGGCGACGATCCGGCCGGGGCGGCTGCCGGCTCCCGAGCCCTGGAGCCAGGTGAGGAGTTGCTGCGGGTTGCCCACGGTCGCGGAGAGCCCGATGCGCTGGATGGGCCGTCGTGTTACCCGTTGCAGGCGTTCGAGGACCGCGAGGAGGTGCCAGCCCCGGTCGTCGCCGGCGAAGGCGTGCACTTCGTCGACGACGACGGCCCGGATGCCGCCCAGCAGGTGGGCGTGGTCCGTCTTCACGCCGATCAGCATGGCCTCCAGCGACTCCGGTGTGGTCAGGAGGATGTCGGGCCGGTCGGTGCGGATGCGTTGACGCGCCGATTCGCCCGTGTCGCCGTGCCACAGGGCGGCGCGACGCCCCAGCCACTGGGCGTAGCCGTCGACGCGGGCCACCAGGTTGTTGAGCAGCGCTTTGAGCGGGCAGAGGTAGAGGACCGACGTGCCGGTCCACTTCTGCGCGGCCATGGCGGAGAGCACGGGCAGGCAGGCGGCCTCGGTCTTGCCGCTCGCGGTGGGGGCCAGCAGGACGGCGTCGTCGCCGTCCATCACCGGTTCGACGGCCGCGCGTTGCAGCGGTCGGAGGTCGGACCAGCCGAGGGTGTTCACCACGTGGTGCAGGACGACGGGGTCGAGCCGGTCGACGGGGTCCGCAGCCGGTGCCATCACAGCCCCAGGTCGATGTCGTCGGCTGTCGAGCGGGCCAGGTTCCTTTCGAAGTCGGTGAGTTCGCCGCTCCTGACCGTCAGCCGGTAGTGCCGGCGCGGGTCGAAGTCCTCGAACTGGTCGATGCGGTCGAGGACGTCACCGACCAGCTTCTTCAGGAACAGCCGGGGCGCCACTCCGACCTTGCCGCCGAGCGCGCCGCCGACCGCCCCGGCGAGGTCGGCGACGTAGGCGTCGTCCGCGAGGGCCTTGACGCGGTCGGGGGCCTCGGCGCCGGACGCGTACAGGTCGCGGATGGTCAGGCCGAGCCCGATCAGCGACTCCTGCGTGAAGCCGGGCAGCCGCACCTGGACCGCGCGCGGGTTGTCGAAGCGCGGGTCGGTGGTGAAGTCGGTGGCGAGTCGCTGGGCGAGCGGTGCGAGCCGCTGCACTCCCTGCTGCCCGTCGTAGAACGCGGGTGTGCCGGTGATGACGAGGTAGAGGCCGGGGAACCGGCCCGAGTGGACCTCGTCGATGAGCTGCCGAAGCGCGTTGAGCGCCTTGTCCCGGGCGTCGGACCGCACCCGCTGCAACGTCTCCACCTCGTCGAGTACCACGAACAGCCCTCGGTGCCCGGAGTCCCGCAGGACGGTCAGCAGCCCCTGCAGGAAGCCCAGCGCCCCGAAGTGGTCGAGGTCGCCGCGTACCCCGGCGGCTCGCCGGGCCGCCGCCACATGGGGCTGGCCGCCGAGCCAGGCGAGCACGGCGGCGGCCGTCGGCTCGTCGCCCGCGGTGAGCGCGGCCCGGTAGCCGCGCAGCGCTGGGCGTGCAGGGCCTCCAGGAACAGCGCCGTCACCGACACCGGCTGAGCGCCGATGCGGTCCGTGGACAGTCTGCGCACCGCTTCGGTGGTGCGGCCGTCGTGCACGGTCAGGACCCGGTAGCCGTCCCGCCGGGCCGAGGCGGTGAGGCGCTCGTCCGCGCGGACCGCGCCCGCCAGCAGCGGATCGTCCGAGTACCGCGTCATCGCGCCCACGTCGGTGGCGCGACGGGAGGTGCCGGACGTCAGGTAGCTGGACGCGTTGTCCATCCGGGTGGGGAGGTAGCGCAGCGTCCTGGTGTCCTCCCGGGTCGAGAGGGTGAGGTCGAAACCGGCGTCGCGCAGGGCCTTCGTCAGACGGCCGCCGAGCGGCAGCTCACGCGTCGTCCCGCCCCGGCCGTCCGGTACGACCAGCTCCGGGAAGCGCGTCCGTACCCGCTCGTGCACGTCGCCGGGCGGCAGGCCCGGCTGCCGCGCGTCCGGAACGCTGGGGATCAGCCGCACCAGGCCGGCCTGGGTGAGGCGCAGCGCCCGGACCAGCGGCAGGTCGCGGGGGTAGATCTCCAGGCGGGGTGTGGCAGCGGCGTTCACCGAGGCGGCGGCGGCCAGCTCGACGAGCCGCCGCTCGTCCCACTCGATCAGGCCGGGCGGCGGAGTGAGCGCGCCCAGATCGGCCAGGACGGTGGTGGCGGTCGGCAGCGTCTCCAGACCGGCCAGCCGGTCCGCGGTCCGGCCCAGACGCGACGCGTAGTCGAGCAGGCCGGGGGCGGCCGGGGTGTCCGGCCCGTCGCCCTCCCGCACGTCCAGCGCGAGCAGCCCGGCGGCCAGCGCGTCCTCGGTCGCCTTGCGGTTCGCCTGGTGCTGGAACTCCGCCTCCTCCGGCTGGAGTTGCTCCACCTCCACCACGGCCCGCACCGCGGCGAGGGCCAGCGCGCGGCGCTGCTCGCGGCCCGGGAGCTGGGTGCCGCGCCGCACGGACAGGGCGTCGGCGATCTCGACGGCGGACGCCACCCGGCCCAGTCCCACCAGCAGGTCGATGATCTCCTCGCGCAGCGCCTGGATCGCCGGGTGCTTCTTCCAGCGCTTGCGTTCCTCCTTCAGCATCTGCGGGATGCGTCCAACGGACAGCCCGAGCGCCTCCGCCACGTCCTTCTGCTTCGGCCAGACCCCGATGCCCGGCAGCTCGCCGCGCTCGTTCGGCAGGCGCAGCAGCAGCCGGACCATCTCGACCTTGTTGCTGTTGGAGCGGTTGTTGTTCAGCTCCGGCACGAAGAGCGTGGCCAGGGCGTCCAGACTCACCGAGCGCAGCGCGGAACCGCTCAGGCCGCCCCCGCCCTCGCCCACGGCGAGCGCGCCCAGCATCGCCGACTCTGCGACGGTGAGCTGGGCCAGCTCCTCCTTGGCCTCCGCACGGCCCTTCGGGGTGAGCGGGGAGAGCGGCGCCTCACGCAGCAGCTTTCCCCACTGCCGCTGGCGGCGCTGCACCTCGGTGCGTGTCTTGGTGCCCAGCCCGGGGGCGTTGAGCAGCTTGCTGCGGCTGTGGTCGAGAAGGCCGCCGACGGTGGTGATGCCGAGGCCGTACAGGAAGGACTCGGCGGCCGGGGTGAGACCGGCGGCCGACAGGTGGGTCTCCCGGGTGACCTGCTCTGCCAGGCGGTCGCGCTGCTCGTCGGCGGTGAGCGGCTCGGCGTCCGCGATGGCGGGCCGCCCGCCCTCGGCGGCGGCCTCGACGGGTGCCGGCTCGGGCTGGCGCGGACGGTGGCTGGACGGCGGCGTCTGCGAGGCGTCGAGGAAGATCCGCTTCCAGGCGTCCCGCATCGGCTTCAACTCGGGGAAGCGCCGCGTCGCGTCGCGGTGCAGGGCCTTGCGGAAGAAGGCCACCAGGCCGTCCCGCACCGCGGGCTCGAAGGCGTCGGCCGCGATGACCGGATGCGGGAACTCGCCCGGGTCGGTCATCCGGGGCGGCACCGAGCCGTCACCCCATCGGGGCAGCTCACCCGAGGCCATCTGGTGCAGGGTGACCGCGACCGCGTACCGCTCGGCGTGCGAGTCGTACGTGGAGCGGGTCAGGGTGCCCACGAACGGGTCGAGGTAGCCCTCGGTACCGGCGTCGGTGTCCTTCGCCGGGTAGCCCGCGAGGGAGAAGTCGATGAGGACGAGTTCGCGGGTGCGGTTGGGGCGGATGCGGATGGCGATGTTGTCCGGCTTGATGTCGCGGTGCCAGACGCTCTCGCCCTCCAGGAAGTCCACGGCGCCGAACAGGTAGTCGCCGTACGCCTCCAACTGGTCCATCTGCAGCCGGCCGCGTTCGCGCAACTGGCGGGCGACCGTCTCGTCCCGGCGGCGGGAGCGCGAGGGCGTGCCGGACTCGGCGGAGTCCGCCGCCCGGTCGTCGGTGTCCCGCTCGTCGCCGACGTACTCCAGGACCAGCACGGTTCGGTTCACGATGCGCTGCGGTTCCGGCTCGACCAGCCGGATCACCCGCGAGTCGGGACGCAGCCGGCCCATCACCTCGGCCTCGCGCTCCAGCACCACGCCCCGGCTGTCCGACAGCGCCACCTTCAGCACCGCCAGCGGACGCGTCCGGCGGGCCTCCGCCTCCAGGTCGCGCACCAGGAACGCCCGGCTGGTGGACCCGGTACCGAGCCGTCGGCGCACCTCCCAGCGCCCACCGAGCACGTCGCCGGCGACCGCCTCCAGCGGGTCCTTCTCCTCGACGTCCGCGGCGGCCTCACCCTCGGACGCGCCCTCGGACGCGCCCTCGGACACAGCGCTCGGCGCGGTCAGACCGTCCTCGACGATCTCCAGCATCTCCAGGAACTCGTCCACCGACGACAGGCGCTGCCCCGGCCGGTACGCGGTCGCCGCCTGCACCAGCTCGTCGATGTCCTCGGAGAGGCCGTCCACCAGGGAGCTGGGACGCAGCCCCTCGCCCGCTTCCAGCCGTGCCAGCAACTCGGCCTGGCTGGCCGCCGGGGGCCTGCCCGTCACCAGCAGATAGGTGAGCACTCCCAGGCCGTACACGTCGAGATACACCGGGTCGGCGTGGAGCGCCGTCAGCTCCGGGGCGAGATAGGGGTCCGAACTCCTCGGCAGGTGCGTCGCGGACAGGGACGTCGGCGCGAGCCGGTGCACGCCGCTGCCGCTGCCGTCACCCGTCCCGGCGGCGCGCTGGGTGGCGATCTGCCAGTCCGAGATCTCCAGCCGCGGGTTCAGCCAGGCCGCGTCCTCACCGACCGCCTGCCCACGTCGGCCCCGGGGACGGGGTACCACGTGCACCGAACGGGCGGCCAGCGCGCGGTGGTGGATGCGGCTGGAGTGCGCGGACCGCATCGTCTCCGCGAGCTGGCGGACCAGCGCCATGCGGCCGAGGATGTCGAGCCCCTTGCCGTGCTGGAGCAGGTACTCGTCCAGCCGGAGGGTCTGCGGGTGGTAGTCGAAGATCAGCGCGGGACCCGCGGTGTGACCGGACGGGAAGTACTGCTTGAGGTGGACGACACCCGGGTGCCGGAACCGCTGGAGCACGGCTGCCTCCCGGCGGGCCGCGTTCTCCACCGACCGCCGGATCGACTTCTCCGACCCGCGCTCGCTCAGATAGACCCGCACGCGGGCCACCTCGGGCAGCTCGCTGTGCTTCGCCCGGTAGTCGGCCCAGGTCTCGCCGGAGTCGAAAGGACTTCCGCTCCAACTGGTACGGGCCCACCTTGTACTCGGCCTCGCTGCGCCGGATACCGACGCGGTCCAGCGCCGCCTTCACCTCGCGGGAACCGATGCCCGTGATCCGCCGCCGCTCGTCGCGCGGCGGCTGCTCGAGCATCGCCACCAGCTCCTCGACGCCGTACACGCCGTTCTGGTCGTGCGAGGGAAGACGGACCCGCAGGCCGCCGTCGGTGAAGCAGACGGCCTCGCCGACCCACACCCGCCGGCCGTTCTGGCCCAGCAGCGACGCCAGCTCCTTCGCCTTCTTGTTGACCAGGTGCAGCGGATTGCCGTGCGGACGCCGGTGGCCGCCCGGTGTGGTCTGGATCCAGGTGCCGTTCTCGCTGGTCACCGAGCCGTGCCAGTCCTTCAGCTCGATCATGTACACCCCGCCTGGGGCGACGACGAGGAGATCCACCTCCCGGACGTGACCGGTGTGCGCGGTGAAGGTGAAGTTCGACCACGCCCGCCACGGATCGGCGTCCGGAAGCCGCTTCCGGATGGCTTCCAGACCGCGGTGCTCATGGTCGAACCCGGACTCGGTGACCGTCGTCCACCGGCCTTCCCGCATGCGCCGTCCCGCCTCTTGCCGCCGTGTCGCCTCATTGCCCGGCCCCGGGCCGCCGCGGCGATCCCCGCAGGGCCGCGGACCTGGAGAATCCTATCGGTGGGTGCCCACAGCGGGAGGGTTCCCGGTGAAGTCGGCAACGCAGTGAGGCCCGTCCGACGTTTGCCGAACGGGCCCCACCGTGCGTACCGGCTTACCGTGAGCGGGCTCGCTCAGCGGTCGGAGTAGCTGAAGTCGCCCATGGTCCAGGCGCTGACGTCCTCGATCGCCACCCGGTACATGCCGCCTGTCTCCGGGATGCCCACCGTGCCCTGCAGGATGCGGGCGACGTGGAAGTGCAGGTGGGTGGGTGGCCCGTCCCGCTTTGTCGGGGTGTTGAAGACGGCGGAGAAACCGCCCAGGGTCGCGGAGTCCGTCAGCACCTCGGACACACGCTGCCGCCAGGCGGCTTCGGGGGCCAGCCGGCCGGTGATGACGGTCCCGCCGGAGACCACGGTCAGGGACATCTGATTGCTCTGCCCGGACTCCACCAGGGCGGCGACTTCGACGAGCAACTCGTCAGGCTTCGACATGGAACCCGATTCTATGCAACCCCTCGCCCTTCCCGCCGCCCACCCGCCCCGGGGAGGGGCGCCCGGCCGCGGGGGCGGCAACCTCGGCGGCTCCGGCGGCGACAACCTGACGTAGCAGCGGCACGGCCCGGCATTCAACGACGAATGGGGAGACGACATGAGACGACGAGGCGCACTGCGACTCCACGCGACGCTGGCCACGATGGCGGTGGCAGTCACGACGGGCGTGGTGATGGCGACGCCCCAGGCGTCGGCGGCGACGGGCAACGCCACCGGCTACGCGTCCCAGAACGGCGGGACGACCGGTGGCGCGGGCGGGCAGACGGTACGGGCCACGACCGGCACCGCGATCCACGCGGCCCTGTGCAACCGGGCCAGCAGCAGCACCCCGATCACCATCCAGGTAGAGGGGACGATCAACCACGGCAACACCAGCAAGGTCTCGGGCGGCAGCTGCAACACCGCCGCAGACGTGATCGAACTGAAGGAGATCAGCAACGTCACGCTCGTCGGCGTCGGCAGCGGAGCCGTCTTCGACCAGCTGGGCATCCACGTCCGTGAGTCCCGCAACATCATCATCCAGAACGTGACCGTCCGGAACGTGAAGAAGTCGGGCTCGCCCACGTCCAACGGCGGTGACGCGATCGGCATGGAGAGCAACGTCCGCAACGTCTGGGTGGACCACGTCACCCTGGAGGCCTCGGGCGGCGAGTCGCAGGGCTACGACGGCCTGTTCGACCTGAAGAACAACACCCAGTACGTGACGCTGTCCTACAGCGTCCTGCGCAACTCCGGCCGGGGCGGCCTGGTCGGGTCCAGCGAGACGGAGCTGTCGAACGGCTTCATCACGTACCACCACAACCTCTACCAGAACATCGACTCCCGGGCGCCCCTGCTGCGCGGCGGCATCGCGCACATGTACAACAACCACTACCTGCGGCTCAACGACTCCGGCATCAACTCGCGGGCCGGGGCGCGCGCCAGGGTGGAGAACAACTACTTCAAGGACTCCAAGGATGTGCTGGGGACCTTCTACACCAGCGCCGCCGGCTACTGGCAGACCGGCGGCAACGTGCTCGACAACGTGACCTGGTCCGCACCGGGCAGCAACAACAACCCCGCCGGCCCCGACATGCGGTCCACGACCACCGTCAGCATCCCCTACTCGTACACGCTCGACCGGGCCGCCTGCGTGCCGAACCTCCTGAGCCAGACGGCCGGCGCCAACAAGGGGTTGCGCGTGTCCGACGGCAACTGCGCACCGCGGAACGCGGCCACCGCGCAGGGCAGCTCCTCGACGCCGTAGTCCTCGCCCCCACCCGGGCCGGGGCCGACCGGCCCGGCGGGACGGGACCGCGGGACGGAACCGCGGGACGGGACCGCGGGAACGGACCGGGGGACGGGACCTCAGCGCCTCGGATGTGTGCGCCCCGGCCGGTGGGATCGTCCCACCGGCCGGGGCGCACACGAACCGTCAGGGTTGCAGCGGCATGCTCCAGCAGTTCGACACGGCGGCCTTGCCGGACAGGCGGTCCGTCAGCCAGGAGATGGCCTTGCCCTGGTCGGTGAGCAGCGGCGCCACGTGGTTGGTGAGCAGCCGGTCGCCGAGGTTGGGCAGGATCACCGCGTCGTAGGTGACGTCGGCGCCCTTGCGGCACCAGTCGACGGCGAGCTGACGCGACTGCCGGTGCGGCACGATGTCGTCCTGCACGCCCGTCGCCACCCGGACCGGGCTGTTCGGCTTCATCCTGCCGACCCGCTGGGCGTCGAGCGTGGCCTGCAGCGCGGGCTCGCTCTTGACGATGTCGGAGATGGACTTGCCACCGGCGGTCCAGGACCCGCTCTTCTTGAAGCCGTAGCGGAGGATCGCGTCGCCGACGCACATCGTGGACAGGTCGCTCATCGCGGCCTTGCCGGCGGCGTTGAGGTGGGCGTCGGCGATCGGCCGCAGGGCGGGGTCGGACTGCAGGAAGCCGTTGAGCGACCAGCCGAGGGCACCGGCCAGCGCGCTGCCGTCGATGCCCTGCATGACCTGGACCAGGTCGGCGGGGGGTGCGCCGGAGTAGGTGCCGGCGAGCTTCACGTCCGGGGCGTAGGAGGGCTGCAGTTCCGCGGCGGACGCGCTGGCGCCGCCGCCCTGGCTGTAGCCGAAGAGGCCCACGGGCGACGCCGGGGTGAGGGACGTGCCCGCCAGCGAGCGGGCCGCGCGGACGGCGTCCAGCAGGGCGTGCCCGCCGTCGAGGCGGCTGACGTAGGTGTGCAGCCGGTCGGTCGCGCCGAGCCCGGCGTAGTCGGTGACGACCACGGCGATGCCGGAGGCGAGGAGCCGGTAGATCGACAGGTCCTCGTAACCGACCGACAGTGTCTCGCCGTTGAACCTGATCGGGTGCTCCAGGCCCATGGAGGCCGCGCACTGGTCGCCCTGCCCCATGGTGCCGGGGGCCAGCGCCACCAGCGGGCGCGGTCCTGAGCCCTTCCAGGCGGCGGCGGGTTCGATGTAGGCGCCGGTCACCGCGACGGGACGGCCGCCCGAGTCGGTGGACTTGTACATCAGCCGGGTGGCGGTCCCGGGCAGCCGGCGCCCGTCGAGTCCCGGCAGGCTCAGGGCGAGCCGCAGCGGTTCGGTCCTGACCAGGGCGCCGTTCGCCACAGGCAGGGTCGCGGGCGGGGTGTAGAACGCGGGGATGGTCACGCCCCGGGAGACGGTGTCGGCCCCTTCGGGGGATGCGGTCGCGGTGGACTCGGCCGTGCCGGAAGCGGTGGCGGACGTCGCGGCGACACCCTGAGCGCCGAGGCAGGCCAGCGCCGCCAGGGCGGCGGTCAGCAGACGGCCGCCGGCGGCCGCGGAGGTCCCCCGGCGAGTCGCCGGACTGCCAGGACCCGCGGCGGGAGGTTCGTCACCGGCAGGTCGGGGCTGTGTGGCGGTGAGGGTGGGTGGGGTCATGCGGCTCACTCCTGCTTGGTCAAAGGGCGCAGCGATGCCGGCCCGGGCGGTCACGCGGGTGACTGCCGGGGCGGCGGGGGCCTGAAGGCGGCCATGAGGGCAGGCGGTTGTCACTGGGGGTGGGGCGATGTGGGTGAGGAGGTACTGCGTGGGGGGTGGGGTACTGCGTGGGGGGTGAAGA
>NZ_JASKMT010000003.1 GCF_030124175.1 Streptomyces sp. 549
AGACCGCACTCGCAGCCTGACCACCACACCAATGGTGTCCGTCAAAGCGGAACAAGCTCAGTCCGCGTGCTGGAGGAGGTAGGGCGACTGCGAGTCAGCCAGTCGGTTCACGTCTGCATCGTCGCACGGTCCACAGCGCCGGGCCCACCTTGCGAGGCCGCAGCCTGGGAGCGAAAGCCGCACGCCGTACTCCCCTCCTTACAGCCCGCATGCGTAGAGGCAGTGTCAGGACCATGACCACCCGGCGCCCAGACAAGTGGAGAGCCTGCTCAGGGAAACAACCGATGGCGTGATCCCACTCAGCCGCACCGCCAGGCTGGCTTCCCGCCGAACGATGTGGCCGCTCAGGAGTGGGCGACGCGCGGGCGTCTACCCCAGGACCCGCGGCCTCAGCCCGTCACTGCCCCTTGTGCAGAGGCATGCCTTCGCGGAAGCCTCCCTGGTGAACGACCCGGTTCAACCGGAGGGCAGTACGTGATGACCGTCCCGCGGGTCCGACTCGACGCGGCTGCTTGGAGTTTCAGTGCATACGGCCTGGCGAAGTCGAGTCGATCACCGAGTGGTGCGAGCGGGCTCCTGAAGACACCCGTCGAGGCAAGAGGCAACCGAAGCACCCGTCGCCGTCCCGCACGAGCGCTGGAGCGGGAACTCCACCTGCTGGCCATCTCTCGGACACGCAGTTGACGGGAAGGCAAACCTTATTGCGAAATGAACGGTCAGTTTGGTATTGCGGGTTCAACACCCTTCCCACATCACTCGACCGCAACACGCCCACGCCGCCACGACCCCGCAGGTGAAGACGCAAACCGGCTCGAGGAGGGGCTCTACCTGCGCATATCCCGAGAGCGTGGCGGAGCGGGCCAGAGTCGCAGGAATTCAGGCCGTTCCACTGGGGCATGTGATCTGGATGACCATGGCCAATTACTAAAACGTGTGTTCAACTAGACTCGGCCAACGGACAAGGGGGGCTCCTGATCCAGCCGCGGGGAGGCGACGGGTCCAGGTGTCCGGCGGAGGGGTTGTCATCGTGGACGTACACCGTTTTCATCGCACACACGAGATCGTCTGGAGCGGGGTCGCCGACGATTTCGTCACCGAGTACAGCCGACGGATGGTGATGTCGCTGCCGCGCCGCGACCAGCGCGAGAACGGCGAACTGTACATCTCCGGACTGCTGTCGCTCACCAGCCGCAAGTCGATGCGCTCGATAGCGTCGATGACCGGAGACGGGGCGGCTGAGCAGCGGCTGCAGCACTTCATCAGCAAGTCGTCGTGGGACTGGGGCCCGGTGCGCAGAGCTCTGGCTGCAGACCTCGACAAGGCGCTCGACCCCCTGGCGTGGGTGGTGAAGCCCATGGTGGTCCTGAAGGCGGGCGAACACACCGTCGGAGTGACCGAATCGTACGTTCCACATCTCGGACGCGTCGTCAACAACCAGCACTCGTACGGCGTCTGGCTGGCCAACGACAAGCAGAGCGCACCGGTCAACTGGCAGCTGAGACTCTCCGGGAAGTGGCTGGCCGATGCCGAGCGCAGACAGCGCGCGGAGATTCCGGAGTGGGTCGGCACCGACGACGTTGGCGTCCCGCCTGCGGCGGCAGCCGCGCTTGAGCTCACTCAGGCGTGGGGGCTGAGGCCTCGTCCGGTGATCGCAGAGGCCCGTGCGGAAGAGGCGAGAGGCTTAGTGCGGCACCTGTCGGCTGCGAAGGTCCCCTTCGTGCTGCGGATTACCGGTGCCACACGGCTGAACCCGTGGAGCGCGGTGCGGGAAGGCCGAGCGATCCGGGCGATGACGGCGCAACACCTAGCCGAAGGGGCGGACCGCAGCGGACGTCCGGTCCGGTGGCTGGACCGCATTGATCCCGTCGGCCGGTCCGCCCTGGTCACCAGCACCGATGTCGTGCTGCCGCCCGGCTCCGGTACCCCGCCGCTGCGGCTGGTCGGCGTGCAGCGTCCTGGAGAACGAAGGGCGCGGGAGCTGTGGCTGTCGAACATGACCGATGTACCTCCCGCGCACGTGGTGCGCCTGGGCCGCCTCCGCGAACGCGTCGACCAGGACTTCGCCGAGATCAGTACCAAGGTGGGCGCGATGGACTTCGAGGGCCGCACCTTCAGGGGCTGGCACCGGCACATCACTCTCAGTGCCGTGGCGCAGGGCATCGTCACCCTCTCCGCGGTACCCGACCATTCAGTGGCGCTGCCGAGCGGCGACCGCCTGCAGATCGCCTGACTGACCTGCCTCAATCCCACAGGAACAGAGGCGCCACATGGAGAGGAGGCCAGCAGCCGTGGTCTCGGGCGGCACAAGGGAAACAGCCGGTGAACTGAACCCGGACGTGGTGATCGTCGGCGGTGGGCCGGTCGGCATGCTTCTGGCCGGCGAACTGAGCCTGCACGGGGTCCGTACGACCGTGTTCGAGAAGGCTCTGCGGCCCTCGAGTGAGTCGAAAGCGGGAACCCTGCACGCCAGAACCGCACAGTCGCTGCATCGGCGCGGGCTGCTGGAGGCCGTGCAACCGGGTCAGTACACAGCCGGACGGGCCCCTCGGCAGCACGTGCCGTTCCACTTCGGTGGTCTGCCACACCTCGACCTGGCCCCGGCCGTCGAGGAGTTCCCCGCAGTGGTCGCCAGTCCGCAGGTCTACGCGGAGGCAGTCTTCGCCCAACGCGCCATCCGACTGGGCGCGCGGGTGGTGCGAGGCGCTGAGGTGACCGATGTCCGCGAGACCGACCGTCAGGTTGAGGTGACCACCCGCCAGAAAGGTGGCATGACGAAGCGGGTGCGAACAAGCTGGGTCGTGGGGTGTGATGGTGCCCGCAGCGTAGTACGGCAGAACGTCGGCATCGCGTTCGGCGGCACGCTGCCGACCATCTCCTGTCTGATGGGGGACGTCCGGTTGTCCGACCCCTCCAGCGCACCGAGCGGCTGGAACCGGACCCCGCGGGGCTGGACGATCTTCTGGACCAATCCCGCAGGCCACAGCCGCATCGGCACGTACGACTTCCGGGGCCCGCACCCCGACCACAGGTCCCCTGTCACCTTCCATGAGTTCAAGTTGGAGGTCGAGCGAATCACTGGCTGTTCAGTCGAGATGGACACGCCCCGCCATCTCTCCCGGTTCAGCGACGCCGCGCTGCTGGCAGAACGCTACCGATGCGGACGCGTCCTGCTGGCCGGGGACAGCGCGCACGTGCACTTCCCCGCCGGGGGCCAGGGTCTCAACACAGGCCTTCAGGACGCGGTCAACCTGGGGTGGAAGCTGGCCGCCTGTGTGCGGGGGGAAGCGCCGACCGGACTGCTCGACACCTACCACACGGAACGGCGCCCCGTCGCCGCACGGGTGTTGGACAACGTCCGAGCTCAAGTGGCGTTGATGCACCCGGGCGCGCCCACCGACGCCCTGCGCAGACTGTTCGCCGACCTCATGAGCGTGGACGAGGTCAACTCATACCTGGCAGGCATGGTCAGCGGCTCGGACATCGCCTATGACGTGGGGCGGCCCGCTGACATGCTGGCGGGACGCTTCATCCCCGAGACACGGCTGAGGACGGCCAGCGGCACGACCGGCCTGGCGGCGCTGCTGCACGCCGGGCGGCCGGTGCTGCTCGACCTGGCGAACCGGGCGGATGTCCGGCAGGCGGCAGCGGGCTGGGCTGGGCGAGTGGACGTCGTCACAGCCCACGCGCTGGAGGATCTGCCTGCGGACGCGCTCCTGCTGCGCCCCGACGGTTACGGAGCCTGGAGCGCGCCAGCCGGAGGGTCCAGCGCCGCCGGACTGCACGCGGCGCTGCGGCGCTGGTTCGGTGAACCGGTCGACGGCACGGAGACGGCGGACCCGCCGGAAGGATTGCGACTGTGACGGACGCTCCTCGACTGCTCAGCGGGGATGCGGCTCTCATCACCCGAGGCCAGCAGCGGCATAGGCGCCGCCGCCCACGTCTTCGCCCGGGAGGGGGCCGCCGTCATCCGCCGCCCGCCGGGAGGAGCGGCTCGCCGAACTCGTGCGGGACCTGCGCAACGACGGTCACAACGCCTCGTACGTCGTGACGGACGCGTCGCACCCCGAGGACACCGCACGCGCCGCACGGCACCTCGTCGAGGTACACGGCCGACTGGAGGCCGCGTTCAACAACGCCGGTGTGGGCGGTGACCGGCACTGCTCCACCTCATGGACGACACCGTGTACGACACCGTGATGGACACCAACGTGCGCGGGCTCTGGAACTACCTGCGGCACGAGATCGCCGCAACGTTGGAAAGCGGAGGAGGGGCCGTGGTCAACACGGCCAGTGTGGGCGGGCTGGTGGCGATCCCCCAGCCGCCCCATACGTGGCTGCTGGGCACGCGGTCGTGGGGCTGACGAGGGCGGCGGCGGACGAGTACGCGGGGCGCGGCATCCACCATGACGGCGCCGCTGCGGTACGTCGACCGAGCAGTCGCCTCGATCAGGCACGGCGCGTCCAGTTCCACGTAGCTCTCGAAGGCGTCGGCGGCGAACACCGGCCGGAAACCCGGACCGACCAGCGCACGGGCGCCCTGCTGGACGGCCTCGACCAGGACCAGCCCGGGGATGTGGTCGATCTGGTGGTCGAGCAGCAGCCCGGTTGCGCGTCTCGATGCGCAGCCGCCGGCGACCCGGCGCGGCGGGGGCGAACAGCCCGCCGGCGTGCCGGAACTCCGCGGTGATGTGCAGCCCGGCCGGGGCGCTGCCACGGCGGCCGCGCCCGGCACAGTGGGCGAGGACGTCCAGCGCGACGGGCCCGTGTGCGGGCAGCGGCTGCTCCGGGCCGACGGTGAGGCTCAGGTTGTGTGACAAGGTCTCGTTGGTGCGGGGCACCGCGTAGGCAGAGTGCGCGATGAGCAGGCCGGCCTGGCCGTAGGTCGCGGCCACGAGCATCGGACCAGCATCTGTCTGGAGCCCGGAGACCGGCACTCGGCCGCCACGCGCCTCGGGCCAGGAGGCGGTGAACCGGCACTCGGCCGGTCCGGCCCTGGCCCAGCGCGTCAGGTGCACTGAGGAGCGGTGCGTGAGGTGCAGGTGGTCCATGAGTATGTCGCCAGACCCCTCTGGTCCGGTACCGTCCAGCGGATCGGTTCCGGTGGCCTCCCGTCTCCACTGGCTCGCCGCGCGCGGGACAGCAGCTCAGGCACCTCGTGTCCCCATACGCTAATCTGACGGCCCTCACCGGGCCGCGCCCTGGGCTGGATTGCATAATCAACGTTCCATTATCCCATCCCCAGCCGAAGTCGAGGAGTGCAGTGGCATCGAAGGCACGTGGCATGCGCACCCGCAGGCAGTTGCTGGACGCTGCCGCTTCGACGTTCCTGGAGTACGGGTACGAGGGCGCGAGCATCGGCGAGATCACCAGCCGGGCGGGGCTCACCAGGGGCGCCGTCTACTTCCACTTCACCTCGAAGGAGGAGCTGGCCCAGGGCGTACTGGACGAGGCTGTGACCACCGAGGGGGTAGGGCCGCAGCTGCTCAAACTCCAGGAGCTGGTCGACGCCGCGATGGCGCTGGCTTACCGGCTGCCGAGGGAGCCGGTGCTGGCCGCGGCGCTGCGTCTCGCGGTGGACAACGGGGTTCGCCGCGGCGTGCGCACAGCATGGCCGGAGTGGATCGCGCTACTCACCGGAATGCTCGAGGAAGCCAAGCGCAGTGGGGAGACGCTGCCGCACGTGGATGCGGGTCGGACGGCGCGGCTGGTGATGAGCAGCTGGACGGGGGCCGCCCTCGTCCTGGACAGGGTGCCCGACGGCCACGATCTGGAGCACCACATCGGCACGCTGCTCGACCATCTGCTGCCGTCGATCGCGGTTCCGGCGGTGCTTGCCCGGCTGGACACCGCGGCCGGGCGCGGTGCGCGGCTGGTAGCCGCGGCGGTGCAGGACGCCCCCCGGCTGTGTTCTCCCGTGGGAACCGGCGTACGGGCCCCGTTGTGAGCGGTCAGTCCAGCGCGGCCAGTGCGAGGCGGGCAGCATCCCGCAGTCGCCGGGCTTCCGGCGCGGCCCGCGCAATCACCCGCACCCCCTGCATCACCACGAGCAGGAAGTGAGTGATCTCGTGGGGGTCCTTGTCGGCGGCCAGCTCGCCCTGAGCCTGGGCCCGGAGCAGGGAGGAGGCCAGCGCCGTCTCCACGACACTCCAGCTCACCTCCACCTGGCGGGTGACCTCCTGGTCGCGTGGGGACAGTTCCACCGCCGCGTTCACCACCATGCAGCCCCGGCGGTGCGGGTCGGTCAGAGCCTCGGTGACCCAGCTCTCCACGAAGGCACGTACGGCCGGCAGAGCCGGTCCCGGCTGTGCGAGCGCGGTGACGAAGCCTGCCTCACTGCCCCGCAGATACCGTCGCATAGCGGCCAGGTACAGGTCGTGCTTGCTGCCGAAGGTGCCGTACAGGCTGGCCCGGCCGATGCCCAGGTGCTCGACGAGGTCGGCCATCGAGGTTGCTTCATAGCCCCGTTCCCAGAACAGTTCCATCGCGCGCCCGAGCACCGTATCGGGATCGAATTCCTTGGTTCTGGCCATGTCCCCGAGGCTAACAAAAACAGACCGGGCAATCCAGAAAGCCAGCGCCGGGACAGCCGGGCGGGCCTTCCAGCTGTCGGGCGCCGGTGGGCGGTGTCCGGGGCCGGTGGCGGAGCGCGATTGCTCAGCGCCCCGGCAGCCGGATGGACTGGCCGTGCCGGAAGAAGTCGGTCGGGTCCCACTCGGCCTTCACGCGCTGCAGGCGCGGGTAGTTCTCGCCGTAGTAGAGCGTGGTCCAGGGCACGCCCGACCGGTTGCGGCGCGGGTCGCTCAAGTCGATATCGGGGTAGTTGACATAGCAACCGTCGGTGTTCCTGTCAGGCAGCGGCACACCTCCGGTTCTGGCGTAGACGTCCTCGTAGATGTCGCGCAGCCAGGCGATGTTGATGGCGTCCTCGTCGGCTGAGTGCCAGTACGTCTGGTACAGCAGCTTGAACGCCGAGTCTCGGTGGACGGAGGCAGTGGCAGTCCGCGACACGGAGTTGACGGCTCCCCCGTAGGAACTGAGCAGCACCATGGCGTTCGGGTTGGAGAAATCGGTGCGGGTCAGGTGCCGGTACATCGTGGCGATCTGCTGCCGGGGAATGTTGCTACGCAGGTAGGCCGACTTGTAGTCGCCGCGCAGAGTGGGGTCGACCAAGACCGGGTTGGTGACTCCCAGGTAGCGCGTGGCCTGGAGCCAGGGCAGCCGCTGCGGGGTGGCGAGGTCCGGCATCGGCCCGTGTTCGCCCATCGCGTTGGTCACCGCGCCGTGAGGCACACCCACGCCCTCCGAAACGGCCCGCAGGAACGTGTCCAGCAGTCCACGGGCGTCTGGGACCGTGGCGTCCGCTTGGGTCAGCAGACCGATCTGACCGTTGCAGCGGTGGTTCAGGCTCAGGTTGGCGACCAAACCGTCGTACGGGCTGCCCGGCGCGGCGTGCGCCTCGTGCCAGGCGCCGTAGTTGCGCACCAGGCGGGTGAAGGCCTGCTCCGTCATCTCCCCCCAGGGCCAGGCAACCGCGCTGAGCAGCACTTGGGCCGGAGGCCTGGGAAGCAGCTCGCCGGGCGTGGTGCCCGTCGCGCCCGGCGTGCGGAACCAGTACCGCGTCACCACACCGAAGTTGCCCCCGCCTCCGCCGGTGTGGGCCCACCACAGATCGCGGTTGGGGTCGTCCTGCTCTCGGGTGGCGACCACCACGCGGGCCTGGTGCCGGGCGTCCACGACGACCACCTCGACGGCGTACAGGTGGTCCACGATCAGACCGTCTCTGCGGCAGAGCATGCCCCAGCCGCCGCCACTGACATGCCCACCCACACCCACCGAGTAACACACGCCGCCCGGCACGACGACTCCGTACGCTTTGTAAAGACGCTCGTAGACATCGGTAAGCGTGGCGCCTGCCTGAACCTCGAAGGCGCCGCGCTGCTCGTCGAACCGCACCTCAGTCATCTCGGAGAGGTCGATGACCGTCTCAACGGCGTCGTTGAAGACGAAGTCCTCATAGCAATGGCCACCACCGCGCACGGTGAGCCGCTTGCCCGCGTCGACCGCCTGCTGGACCGCGCTGTGTACCTGCTCGGTGGAGGCGGTCAGACGAACGCTCTCCGGCCGGGCCGTCCAGCGCTGGTTCATGCCGCGCACCAAGTCGGGATAGCGGGCGTCGCCGGGCCGGACGGAAGCAGCCGGGAACGGCGCCGCCTCCGCTGTCCCGGCCGCACCCGCCGCCGTCAGCGCGGCAGCGGGGCGGCCGACGGCGACCGGCACCCCGGCGCCGGCCAGGACGGCCGCGCCCGCCATCAGCCGTCGCCTCGACCAGCCGGCCTCCGCGGAGTCTCCAGCACGGTCGTCGGGGAAGGAGGTACTGGACATCACGGTCACCCCGCCTTGATCGACAGCGAGTGGTTGAAGAGGTCCTTGGGGTCCCACTGGGCCTTGACCGCCTGCAACCGCCGGTAGCCGGACTTGAAGTACAGCTCGTACCACGGGATGCCCGAGCGGTTGTACCGCGAGTCCGCGAGGTCCGCATCGGCATAGTTGATGAAGCAGCCGTCGGTGTCGGCGTTGGACGCGGGCACGCCGCCGGAGGCCGCGTACACGTCCTGGTAGAAGGAGCGGACCCAGTTCAAGTGGGTGGCGTCATGGGCAGGGTCGGTCCAGAAGCTCACGTAGTGGAGCTTGAGGATCGAGTCACGCTGCGGGACCGCCGTGTCCCCTGCCGGCACGGTGTTCGTCTTGCCACCGTACGCAGTGATCATGACGAGCGACGCGGGGTGAGCGTGGTCAATGCGCGTCATGTGCTTCCAGAACGCCTTGAGATTGGCGTCGGTGAACCCGCGCCGCATGTACGCCGACTTGCCCTTGAAGCGTGTGGTGGTGTCGGTGCCGGTGAAGCCGGGCCACTGGGTGACCGCGTGCAGCCAGGAGATCTTGCGGCGGTCGTCCACCCGGAAGTCGACGCCGGTTCCCTCGTTGACTGCGGCCAGGTAGGAGTCAAGCAGCGCGCCGGCGTTCGGTGCGGACGCGTCCACCTGCGTCGTCATGGAGAACGAACCAGCCGATCTGTGCTGGGGCTTGAGCTGGCTGAAGAGGGTTGCGTACGGCGACTCGGGCGAGCTGTTGGCCTCGTACCACTTGCCGAAGTTGCGCAGCAGGCGGGTGAACGCAGCCTCGGTCATGTCGCTCCATGACCAGGTGACGTTCGAGACGAGGACTTCGGACGGCGGCTTGGGCAGTTGTTCGGACGGGGCCGTGCCGGAGACGTCGGGCGAGCGGAACAGATACCGGGTGACCACGCCGAGGCTGCCGCCACCCCCACCGGTGTGCGCCCACCACAAGCTGCGGTTGGGGTCGTTGTCCTCGCGAGTGGCGACCACCTTCGACACCCTGCCGGCCGAGTCGACGACGACCAGTTCCACGCCCCACAGGTGGTCGACGATCAGGCCGTGCCGCCTGGACAGCGGGCCGTACCCGCCGCCGGACACGTGCCCGCCTATGCCCACGGTCGGGCAGCTTCCGCCCGGCAGGGTGACGCCCCACTGGCGGTACAGGGTCCGGTACACGTCACCGAGGCGGGCGCCCGGCTCGACGTAGAAGGCCCCGCGAGTCTCGTCGTACCCGATCGCGCTCAGGTTGGACAGGTCGATGACGGTTCGGACGCGGTCGTTGGTGACGAAGTCCTCGTAACAGTGGCCACCGCTCCGCACCGCGAAGCCCTTGCCGGCGCGGACAGCCTGCTGGACGGCGCGCAGGACCTGGGCCGGCGTGCTGACCAGCTGGATACTGTCCGGAGTGCCCACCCATCGCTGGTTGCTGCCCCAGGTCAGGTCGGGGTAGCGGTGATCCCCTGGCGTTACCGTGACGACGGCCGCTCCGGCTTCCGCCGCCCCGGCCGCGGCGGCCTTCGACGGCTCAGCGGCGGCAGCCGCCGGTGCGGTGGCGACGGCGGGCAGTACGGCCGTCACGCCACCTGCCAGCGCGACGTTTCTGGCGAACGCGCGACGGGAGTGGCCTGGCATGGTCGTGTGCTCCTCTTCCGGATTCCGGGCAGGTCGTGTGTGGGGCGTGCGGCACTTGGGGGACGCGTGATCCGGTGCCCCGTGGAGGGAGGGAATGGGGGAATCTGCCGGCGCAGCGGTCAGCGCGCATCGCGCTGGACGAGACCGTCGACGATGAACTGCAGCGCGTCCGAGAAGTAGCGCTTCGTCTCGTGCAGGAAGTATCGGGTCTGCTCGGCTTTCTCGGCACCGGCGGGGCTGAGGACGACGCGCAGGGTCAGCGTGGGGCGACCCGTCTCGTCCGTGCCGAGTTCGTTGACGATCTGCTCGATGCAGGGGTCGTTGACCGGCCGGAAGACGACTCGCTCGTGGTCCTCGAAGCTCACGCGCTCCTGCACCCGGTCGGCGTCGCGGACGGTGATCTCACGAAGGAACCCGTCGTCGTAGCGTTCCAGCACGCGGCAAGCCGTCACTGCCGGTACGTACGGGCTGGGGTTCTCCGCCTTGTGGAGCAGCCCCTCCCAGACCTGGTCGGCGTCCGGCCTGACCGGGCTCTCGCCCGGACCGGCGACAGGGAGTGTCCAACTGAGAATGGCCATATGCCAGTGCCTTCCTGATCCGTGGGTCAGCTCGGAGTCTGGTCGGCCCGCGGCCCCAGGACATCGCATGAACGTGCGATCTCTTGTGCTCCACAACCGCACAGCATGGGTGCCGATCTTGTTCCGCGGCCGACCTGCCGTCGGCTCGTCACTGGCCGGGACAACCTGCTCGCGTCGTGCTTCGCCAGAGTGGCGACCTCTAATCTAGATCGATCGTTCCGGAGTGTGGTAGCTTTCAATCGCCGCAAGCAAGGGGAATCCGCAAGGACTTCGGCCTCTATAGTGGAATGAGCATTCATTTATGGGTTCCGTCTCTGTGGACGACTCGCCCTACACGGCCCCGCCTCGGATGCGGGCCGGGCTGTCCTTCGCACTCCTGGGCGCCGTCCAGGTCACTCTGATCGCGACAATCACCGTGATCACGGTGGCCCTACCGGTGATCCAGCGAGATCTGCAACTGACCGACACGGATCTCGTCTTCGCCACCTCCGCGTACAGCCTGTCCTTCGGAGGGCTGCTGGTCCTGGGTGGCCGTCTTGCCGACCTGCTCGGTCACCGGGCGGTGTTCGTGGCGGGGGTGGTGGTTTTCGGTACCGCCTCAATCGCTGCCGCAGCCGCCACCTCGCTGTGGGTCCTGGTGGCCGCCCGGTTCGCGCAGGGCATAGGAGCAGCCCTCGCGGCCCCCGCCGCGATGGCACTGCTCAGCTCGGTCTTTCCGGAGGCGGCACGGCGTACCCGGGCGCTGGCCGTATGGGGAGTGCTTGCCAGTATCGGGGCCAGCTCCGGCACCATCCTGTCCGGGGTGATCCTCTCCTGGGTTCAGTGGCGCTGGGTGTTCGTCGGGCCGGCCGTCGTCTCCGCGGTGATCGTCCTGTTCGCGCCACTCCTGCCGACGGGTCCGCCACGCCGACCCGAACGGCTCGACATCCCGGGCGCCCTGCTCATCACCGCGGGACTGACCGCGTTCATCTTCGGGCTGGGCGAGTCGGACTGGCTGTGGATCGGCATCGGCGCCTCGGGTCTGGCCCTGTTCGCGGTGACCCAGGCTCGGTCGTCCCGGCCACTGGTGCCGCCGGCGCTGCTGGCGTCGACCCACAGGCTGGCAGCGCTGCTGGCCATCGGCCTGACGGCCGCCGCGATGGCGTCGTACTTCTTCCTCCTGGCGATCTACTTCCAGAAGACGCTGGACTACTCCCCCCTGCGCACCTCGGCGGCGTTCCTCCCGCCCGTCTTCGCGGTGCTGTTCACCGCGACGGTCGGCGGCTGGGCCACGCGCCGGTTCGGGGCCGGTCTCCTGACGGCTGCGGGGCTGGCTCTTGGTGCGGCCGGGTTGGGCCTGCTGAGTCAGCTCGGCGCGGACTCGTCGTACTGGGGGCTGCTCGTGGTCGGGATCACGCTCTTTCCGGTGGGAGCCGGATTCACCTTCTCCGGGGCGACCGTGTGGGCCGTGCAACGCACCGCCTCCGAGGAGGCCGGCCTCGTGGGAGGGGTCGTGAACACGGCCATGGAGATCGGCCCTCCGGTCGGCCTGGCCGTCCTCGTCCCGCTCGCCGTCTCACACGCCGCGGGGCACGGAGGCGGCGGGGCCGCAGCGGACGGGAGCGGCTACGGCTTCGCCTTCGGCACGGCGGCCGTCGCTCTGGCCGTGACAGCCGGGCTCGTACTGCTCCTACGCGCAGCGGCTTCTTCGAAGGCCGCGACGCGCGGCTGAGTACCGGTTGACCGCGGGCGCGGCGAGTGTCGTGGTCCGCGACTGATACCACCCGAAGCACAACACGACATCACAACATGGAAATGGAGTTCTCATGAGTGCACGCTTCACCGACAAGGTCGTTCTCGTCACCGGAGCCGGTGGCGTACTGGGCCGGACCGCGGCGCTGTCCTTCGCCAAGGAGGGCGCGACCGTCGTTGTCGCCGACGTCAACGAGAGCGGCGTGAGCGAGACGGTCAAGTTGATCGAGGCCGAGGGCGGCAAGGCCTCTGGCGTCGTCGTCGACGTCACCAGCTCCGAGAGTGTCAAGGCGATGGTGGACACCGCTGTCTCCCGCCACGGCAGTCTGCACGTCGCCTTCAACAACGCCGGCATCCTCGGTGGCGGCACGCCGGTCGGCGAGCACGACGAGGACGTGTGGGACAAGGTGCTCGCAGTCAACCTCAAGGGCGTCTTCCTCGCGCTGAAGCACGAAACCGCGCACATGGCGGTCAACGGCGGCGGCGTCATCGTCAACACCGCCTCCAACCTGGGCGCCCACTGGCGCCTGGCCGGCATGAGCGCCTACTCGACATCCAAGGCCGGCGTCAGTTTTCTGACCCGGACCGCCGCACTTGAGTACATCGAGCAGGGCGTGCGCATCAATTCCATCAGCCCCGGCCCGATCGACACTCCGATGTCCTACCTCCCGGGCGAGACCCGCGAGCAGCGTGACGCCCGCCTGGCCCCCACCGTTCCGCTGGGGAGGGTTGCCGACCCGCAGGAGGTCGCCAACGCCGTCCTGTGGCTGGCCTCGGAGGAGTCCAGCTACGTCGTGGGGCACGACCACGTGATCGACGGCGGTGCCACCGCCTGACCATCGGAAGGCGTACGGCGCGGTGACGCGCCACGAGGGGGGCTGCGGACGCCGCGGCCCCCCTCAGGCATGCCCAGTGATGTGGCGTTCCCTGCCGAGCTGACGAAGTCTGTCGGTTCTGACGCAGTCTCCCGGACCTGACGGAACGCTGCGAAGCCCACGGAGTCCTCCTTCCGTGACGACATCCCACTCACGTCAGGTTGTGCCGGGTGCCTGACATTTCCCGGCGCGTCTGACGATGTCGCGCATTCCGCTTTGCCGTCCAGCCAGAAGGCAAGGCAGTCTCGTACCCGTGACCTCCCCGGAAACGCAGCGGATCTCACACAACCGCAACGTGTGGCGGATATTCACCGACTTCGTAATGAAGTGATACGGAAAGCGAGTCGATGCAGACGCTCAAGGCAACGAGGAGGGCTCGTCCGACCAGCTCCCGATCGGGATGGAGTTCGCTGACACCGGCCGAGTTGCAGGTAGCTCGCCTGGTGGCCGTAGGACTGAGCAACCGTGCCGTGGCAGAAGAACTGATGGTGTCCCCGCACACGGTCAACACGCATGTGCGGAACGCGTTTCTGAAACTCGATGTCTCCAGTCGGGTGCAGTTGACGCGACATGTACTACTCCATGACCCGGAAGCTTTTTGACCGCGCACTCCCACATTCAACGAAAGGACCTGAATCTTCATGTGTGGAATGGCCGGATGGGTGAGCTATGGACGCGACTTGAGCGGGTCGGCTGAGCTCGTCTCCACGATGACCGAGACCATGACCTGCCGGGGCCCTGACGAGGGCGGCCTGTGGGTGTCGGAGCGCGCGGTACTCGGGCACCGCCGCCTCGCGGTCATCGACCTGGAGGGCGGTCGACAGCCGATGGCCGAAGCGGAAGACGGCAGCCTCCCGGTCATCACTTACACCGGTGAGGTATACAACTTTCCGGAACTACGGGATGAACTGGCCTCGCTGGGGCACGAGTTCCACACGTCCAGCGACACCGAAGTGGTACTTCGGGCCTATCTGGAGTGGGGTGCCTCGTTCGCCGATCGTCTCAACGGCATGTATGCGTTCGCCATCTGGGATCCGCGTACCGAGGAACTCCTCCTGGTCCGCGACCGGATGGGCGTCAAGCCCCTCTATTACTACCCGACCGCGGACGGCGTGATCTTCGGCTCCGAGCCCAAGGCCGTCCTCGCCCACGACGAGGCAGAGGCGATCGTCGACGCCGAGGGCCTGCGGGAGATCTTCGGTATCGTCAAGACGCCGGGCCACGCGGTGTTCAAGGGCATGCGCGAGGTGCTGCCGGCCACCGTGTTGCGGTTCTCGCGCGGCGGCAACAGCGCCACGACGTACTGGAAGCTGGAGGCCCGCGAGCACACCGATGATCTGGAGACCACGGTGGCTCGGGTCAGATCCCTGCTGGAGGACATCGTCGACCGGCAGCTCGTCGCGGACGTCACCGTCGGCACGCTGCTCTCCGGCGGACTCGACTCCAGCGCCGTGACGGCGCTCGCAGCAGCCGCCCGGGCCCGGCGTGGCGTCACCGAGCCGATCCGGGCCTTCTCCGTGGACTTCGTGGGACACGAGCAGCGCTTCGAGTCCAACGTCCAGTGGGAGGACCCGGACACCCCGTTCGCCATCGAGGTGGCCGAGCGGGTGGGTGCCGAGCACATCATCGTCGAGCTCGACAGCGACGACATCCTCGACTCCGAAGTCCGGAACGCGGTGCTGCGGGCACAGGACCTGCCGGTGTCCACCGGCGACATGGAGTACTCCCTGTTCCTGCTGTGCCGCGCCCTCAAGGAGCGCATGACGGTGGCACTCTCGGGCGAGGCGGCCGACGAACTGTTCGGAGGCTATACCTGGTTCCACGACAAGGAAGCCGTGGAGCTCGACAGCTTCCCCTGGCACCACCCCTTCGAGAAGGCCGGCGGTATCGGCGCCCTCCGGGACGTCGGGTTGTGGGGCCGCCTCGACCTCGACAGCTACGTCAAACAGCGCTACTCGGAGGCTCTCGAGGAGGTCCCGCGCCTTCCCGGAGAGAGCGGCCACGAGGCCCGGATGCGCGAGCTGACCTATCTCAACATCACGCGGTGGGAGAACTTCCTGCTGGACCGCAAGGACCGCATCAGCATGGCCGTCAGTCTGGAGGTCCGGGTGCCGTTCACCGACCACCGCCTGGTCGAATACGTCTACAACACCCCCTGGGCGATGAAGAACTTCGACGGGCGGGAGAAGAGCCTGCTGCGCTCAGCCATGCGTGGAGTACTGCCCGACTCTGTCCTGGACCGGAAGAAGAACCCCTACCCGTCCACTCAGGACGGCAAGTACGAAGTCGCCCTGCGGCAGAAGGTCGAGGAGATTCTCACCGAGGGCGCCCCGGTCCTGCGAATAGTCTCCGAGGAGGACGTGCGGCGGCTGCTCGACCGGCCCGTGGGCTCCTTCGCCATCGGCGGTCCCTGGAGTGCCCGGGCCGTCCTCGAGCGCCTGGTCGAGTTCAACGCGTGGGTCTCCGAGTACGACGTCCGCGTCGAGATCTGACCGACCCCGCACCCACGCAGGCAGGCATGGCGCGGACACAGCACCCCCGCTGGTGCAGTCACCCGCCTGTCTGCGTGCTGGCCGGCGCCATGCCGACGCCCGCACCCGTTCTGCACTCGCTCCCGATTCCCTGATGCCGTCCCGCGACGGTGTACCGGCCTATCATCCGTGGGGTTCCAGTGACCGACATGTCATCGCATCTCCGCATGCTGCCCGCACTTCAACAGCCTGACTGGTCAGGCGAACGGCACGTGTCCCAGGTACGCGACGAACTGGCGCACATGCCGCCGCTGGTCGATGCCGAGGCGGTGCACCACCTGAACGACCTCCTGGCGGAGGCCGCCGCCGGGCACATCCAGATCGTGCAGGCGGGCGACTGCGCCGAGGACCCGGCCGAATGCAACCCGACCGACATCGCCCGCAAGGCCGCCCTGCTGGACGTGCTGGCGGGCACCATGAAGCTTGCCTCGCTGAAGCCGGTACTACGGGTGGGGCGGCTCGCCGGTCAGTTCGGCAAGCCGCGCTCCCGGCCCACCGAAGTCGTCGGCGGTGTGGAGCTGCCGGTCTACCGAGGCCACATGGTCAACCGCCCCGAGCCTGCGCCGGAAGGGCGCCGTCCCAACCCCGCACACCTGCTGTCCGGTTACCGCGCCGCCAGCGACGCGATGCACCACCTTGGCTGGCGTACGTCCCGGAGGCACCGCCTCGAGCTTCCCGTGTGGACCAGCCACGAGGCACTGCTACTGGACTATGAGATTCCTCTGCTGCGCCGCGAACCGGACAACTCCCTGCTGCTGACCTCGACGCACTGGCCGTGGGTCGGGGAGCGCACCCGACAGGTCGGCGGCGCACACGTCGCGCTCCTCGCCGCCATCAGCAACCCGATCGCCTGCAAGGTCGGTCCCGGCGTCTCGGTGGATGAGTTGATCGCCCTGTGCCAGAAGCTGGACCCCGAACGGCGTCCCGGCCGGCTGACGCTCATCGCCCGGATGGGCGCGGAGGCCGCCGCCGACCGGCTGCCGGAACTGGTCCAGGCGGTCGTCTCGGCGGGACACCCCGTCATCTGGCTCAGCGATCCCATGCACGGCAACACCGTCAACGGCCCGGACGGGCTGAAGACCCGGTTCCTGGAGACCGTCGTGCGGGAGATCGACCACTTCCAGCAGGCCGTGCGCGAGAACGGTGGCACGGCCGGTGGCCTGCACCTGGAAACGACGCCGGAAACGGTCACCGAGTGTGTGCGCAACGCCTCGTTCCTCGACCGTGTGAGCGAGAAGTACCTGAGCTACTGCGACCCGCGGCTCAACCCCTCGCAAGCCGTCGAGGTGGTCTCGGCCTGGCGTGGTTGACCGGGACCGGGTTCTTGGACCGACACCGACCGCAGCGCCACGTCCACGATACGGAGGAAACATGGAAGGCAGGATCGCCCTGGTCACCGGGGCGGCCGGGGGTATCGGCGAAGCCATCGTGCGTACCCTTGCAGAGCGCGGCGCCCGGGTCGCCGCGGTGGACCGGGACCCGGCTCGGCTGGCGGAGGCCGTGGCCCGACTGACCACCCGGGAGTTGCGGGTCACCGCCATCCCCGCCGACATCACGTCGAGCGCGGACGTCAACCGGGCCGTCGACGCCGTCGAGGACACCGTGGGACCGGTGGACTACCTGGTCAACTCGGCGGGCGTGCTGCGGCTCGGCGAGACCCGCAAGCTCACCGACCGAGACTGGACCGACACCTTCGCCGTCAACGCCACCGGCGTCTTCCACGTCTCCCGTGCGGTGGTGGACCGCATGGTGGCCCGGGGTGGCGGGGCCGTCGTCACAGTCGCCTCCAACGCCGCCGGCACCGCACGTACCGAGATGGCCGCGTACGCCGCCTCCAAGGCCGCGGCGGCCATGTTCACCAAATGCCTGGGCCTCGAGGTGGCTCCTTACGGCATCCGCTGCAATGTGGTCGCCCCCGGCTCCACGGACACGCCGATGCTGCGCGGCATGCACGAAGGCGACACCGCCGTCCGTACCTCCGTGACCGGAACGCCTTCGGCCTACAAGGTCGGCATCCCCCTCGGCAAGGTCGCCCGGCCCGAGGACATCGCCGAAGCGGTCGCCTTCCTGCTGTCAGACGAAGCCGGCCACATCGCGCTACACAGTCTGACCGTGGACGGCGGGGCGACACTCGGTGTCCAGTGAGGAGAGTACGGTGACCAGCCCCATCCTGGGCATCCCGCCCATCGAGTCCTACCCGATACCCGCCGCCGGCGACCTGCCGGCCGACACGGTCTCCTGGGTCCCCGACCCGCGCCGGACCATCCTGCTGATTCACGACATGCAGCGCTACTTCCTGGCGCCGTTCGCCGGCAGCAACACGCCCGGCGGTCCGCTGGTACGCAACGCGGTCCTGCTCCGCGAGTGGTGCGCCACCGCCGGCATCCCGGTGGCGTACACCGCCCAGCCCGGCGACATGAGCGTCGAACAGCGCGGCCTTCTGAGCGACTTCTGGGGACCGGGCATGCGCACATCGCCCGAGGACCGCCAGGTGATCGACGAGCTGGAGCCCGCACCCCAGGACTGGCTGCTCACCAAGTGGCGCTACAGCGCCTTCGTGCACACCGACCTACTGGAGCGGATGCGTTCCGCAGACCGCGACCAGCTCATCATCTGCGGCGTCTACGCCCATATCGGTGTGCTGATGAGCGCGGTGGATGCCTTCACTCACGACATCCAGCCGTTCCTCGTTGCGGACGCGACGGCCGACTTCTCCGCCGCCTACCACCGGCTGGCCCTGACGTATGCCGCTGAGCGTTGCGCCCGCGTGGCCACCACCAAGCAGTTGCTGACCGAGTTGGAGGCTGCCCGGTGACCGGTCCGCACCACACCACTCAGCACCGCGCCGACCTGCTGGAACGAGTCCTCGACAGCCGCCCACCCACCTTCGCCCTTCTGCACCGGCCGCACACCACCGGCTCCGGCGTCGTCGACCTCGTACTCGGTGACATCACCGGGTGCGACTCGCTGACGGACGTTCCGCTGGCGGAAGCACCGGACCGGGACGGAGCCGGCAGCACGGACGGCCGGCACGAGGTACTCGTCCTGGTGCCTTACCGGCAGCTCGCCGAGCGCGGGTTCGCCGCCGTCGACGACGGCGAGCCCCTGCTCGTCATGAAGGTGGGCGAGCAGGACTCGCTGCCGCTCGGCGAGGTTCTTCGCCGTCTGCCCGACCTACCGGTATCTCTGACGGGCGGCCGCTTCGACACGGACGACGACGACTACGCCTCGGTGGTGCGCCGGGTGATCACCGACGAGATCGGCAACGGCGAGGGCGCCAACTTCGTCATCAAGCGCTCATTCACCGCGAGCATCCCCGGATACACTCCGGCGACCGCCCTGTCGTTCTTCCGGCGGCTACTGGAACGCGAGACCGGCGCCTACTGGACGTTCCTGATCCACACCGGTGAGCGCACGTTCGTCGGCGCGACACCCGAGCGGCACATCAGCCTGCACGACGGCACCGCCGTGATGAACCCCATCAGCGGCACCTACCGCTACCCGGCCGACGGCCCAGCCCTCAACGGCGTACTCGATTTCCTCGGCGACCCCAAGGAGACCGACGAGCTGTACATGGTCGTCGATGAGGAACTGAAGATGATGGCCCGGATCTGCGAGACCGGCGGCCGGGTGACCGGCCCCCACCTCAGGGAGATGGCGCGGCTGGCGCACACCGAGTACTTCATCGAGGGCCGCACCAGCCTGGACATCCGCGACATCCTGCGTGAGACGCTGTTCGCACCGACCGTCACCGGCTCCCCGCTGGAGAGTGCCGCGAAGGTCATCAACAGGTACGAGCCCGCCGGTCGTGGCTACTACAGCGGCGTCGCCGCCCTCATCGGCCGGGACGCTTCCGGTACCCGCAGCATGGACTCCGCCATTCTCATACGCACCGCTGACCTCGACCGCTCCGGCCGGCTGCGCATCGGCGTCGGGTCGACGCTGGTGCGCCACTCCGACCCGGCGTCCGAGGTCGCCGAGACCCGAGCGAAGGCAGCCGGGCTGCTCGCGGCGCTGGACGGCGCCGGTTCCGCCCGCCTCGCCACCGAGCCGCAGGTCCTCAGCGCACTCGCGCGGCGCAACGAGACCATCGCCGACTTCTGGCTGACCGGGGCGACCGAGGGGGGTGTCGAAGGCGCCACCGAGCTGGCGGGCCGCAGCGTGCTGGTAGTCGACGGGGAGGACACCTTCACTTCCATGATCGGTCACCAGCTCATCTCGCTCGGCCTCACGGTGACGGTGCGACGGTTCGATGAGCCGTACGACATCGACGCCCACGACCTTGTCGTGATGGGACCCGGCCCGGGCGACCCCCGCGTCACGGGCGACCCGAAGATCGCGCATCTGCGTGGCGCGCTCGGCCGACTGCTGCAAAGCCGTCGTCCGTTCATGGCGGTCTGCCTGAGCCACCAGGTGCTCGCCATGCTCCTAGGCCTGCCGCTGGTCCGGCGGGACGTACCCAACCAGGGCGTGCAGCGCGAGATCGATCTCTTCGGGCGGCGGGAGCGCGTCGGCTTCTACAACACCTTCGCCGCACGCTCCGACTCCGACAAGGCCGAACATCCTGTCCGCGGCGTCGTGGAGCTCTGCCGTGACCCCGGCACCGGCGAGATCCACGCCATGCGCGGCATCGGGTTCGCCTCGCTGCAGTTCCACTCCGAGTCAGTGCTCTCCCAGCACGGCGTGGCCGTTACCGCCTCCCTCATGACGGAGGTGCTGCGCTCGTGCAGGCGGTGATCGTGTGGTGGGACCTCGCCGACTCCGCACAGACGGTGCAGTCCCTGCGCTTGTACCTGCGGGACGAGGCCGTGGACCGCTTCGCCCAGGTGCCCGGTCTGCGAGTGAAGTTCTGGCTCTCCGACGCGGCGCGGCAGCACTGGGGCGCGATACTCCTGTGGGAGTCCGCTGAGGCCGCTGCGGTTCCGCTGGCACCGCGGGCTGCTGAACTCATCGGCTACCCCCCTACTTCTGTGTCCGCCTTCGCCGTCGAGGCCACCGTCGAGGGGCTGTTCACCGCAGGGGCCCTCGCCGGCCGCGGACTCGCGTTGGAGGGGTGAACGCGAGCCGCCGACACCACGGCACGCCCGGAGGCTTCGACCGCGCACACCGGTCTCCAAGCACACCACCGAGCGCTGCGGGCCGCGCGTCCGCACCGCGCCGGGCGGCCGTCATCCGACCGTACGACATTGGAAGGGATTGCTCACACATCATGGCGAGGATCATTGTCGCCGGGGGCGGAATCGGCGGCTTGGCAGCCGCGCTCAGCGTCGGACGGCGAGGGTATGAGGTCGTCGTACTGGAACGCCGTCGGGCCTTCGAGGAGTTGGGCGCCGGCATCCAGCTGGGCCCTAACGCCTTCTGGGCCTTGGACCGCCTCGGCGTGGGCGCGGACGTCCGCGACAAGGCCGTTTTCATAGACGAGCTGCGCTTGATGGACGGCACGTCGGGTGCGTGCGTGACCCGGATGCCGCTCACGGATTCCTACCGCGCGCGGTTCCGCAACCCGTATGCCGTCGTGCACCGCGGCGACCTGTACGAGCCGCTCCTGCGGGCCTGCCGCGCCATCTCCCGTATCAAGCTTGTCGCAGGTGCCTCGGTGACCGGCTACTCGCAGGACACCGCTGGAGTCACGGTCGCTCTGGCGGACGGCACCTCGGTCACGGGCGACGCGCTAATCGGCGCGGACGGGATCCGCTCGATGGTCCGCACCCAGCTCGTCGGCGACGGTGAACCGCGGGTGTCGGCCATACCATCTACCGCTCCGTGATCCCGATGGAGAAGGTCCCCGAAGACCTGAGATGGAACGCCGTCACCCTGTGGGCGGGCCCTGCATGGCACTTCGTCCACTACCCCATCGGGGGCGGCAAGCACCTGAACCTCGCCGCCACCCGCGACGACGGCGCGACCGTGGCCGTAGCGGGGGAGCCCGTCGAGCGCACCCGAGTGCTGTCGGACTTCCCCGGCCTGGGCAACACCACACGCCGCCTGCTGGAGCTCGGAGAGAGTTGGAGGACCTGGGTCCTGTGCGACCGCGACCCCGTAGGCAACTGGACGGACAGCCGGGTGGCGCTACTCGGCGACGCCGCCCATCCCATGCTCCAGTACGCGGCCCAGGGCGCGTGCATGGCACTGGAGGACGCCGTCGTCCTCGGCGAACTGCTCGACCACGACGCCATCGCCCCGAGCCTGCAGAAGTACGCCACGGAGCGCTACGATCGCACGGCCAAGGCACAACTCGTCGCCCGCGAGATGGGTACCCGGCTGTACCACCCCGCCGGCGACGAGGCAAAGGCCCGCAACACCATGCTGTCCGCCTTCTCCGAGGCCGACCTGCACGACAAGGTCGACTGGTTGCACGGCTTCCCGCCCTCGGGCGGCCTCACCAGCGGAGCGGTTCGTTGAACGCCCTGCGCCGGCTGTCCGCAGAAGAGCCCCAAGCTTCGACGAGGCGCGCCCGATCCTGGAACGGGCCTCAGCACGCGGGACGGCGGTGCGGGTGGCGCTGGGGGAAGTGGCGCAGTCGTAGCCGAGTGAGACGGTATGCACCGAAATCCTCTCCCACGTCGTGGCAGTGGCGGAGGCGAACGCCCCGTACGGCGTCTACCCAGCCCCGGCCGATGTGCCAGCTCAAGTAGCCTGCTCAGCGGCCCGATGATCACTGCCAAGGCCACGCGCGGACCCCGACGCTTCGCGCCGGGAACCTCACCTCGCGGACAAGGCGTGAAGCCACCACGGCAGAGGGGTCGCGCACCAGTTGCAGACGGTTCACGTGCCCGCTGATCTTTGCAAAGGACAACTTTCAGCCAACCTGTGCCAAGGATGGGAAAAGGCCCACTCATCTTCCACTCGCGTGGCCTAGCTTTCGAGACGGACCGCATGTGCCATCGGTCCGTGGGTGAATTCGGGGGAACGAGATGGATCCTGTGACGGCTGTCGCGGCCGCGGGTGTCGCGCTCGTGGTCAAGGGGGCGTTGGAGAGCGCGGGCCAGGAGGCCGGGCGTTCGGGTTGGGACGGCGGGGCGCGGCTCGTCGCGCGGATCCGAGCGCGGTTCCGCGGCGACTCCACCGCCGTGGCCGCGCTCGACGAGGCCACCCGGGCGCCCAGCGACGAGAGCGCCCAGCAGGCCCTGGAGCGAGTGCTTGCCGCCCACATGCTGCTCGACCGCAGCTTCGAGCACGAGGTGCGCCAGATGGTGAACGAGGCCGTTGCCGCCCGGGGCAGTGGTGCGCAGGTCAATGCGGCACTGATCAAGAACTCCCAGGTGTTCAACGAAAAGGTCGAGGTCAAGGGCGACTGGAACATCTCGTAGTTGTCCGAACGCCCTCCGCGCAGTTGACTTCACGTCACCGCCACGTCCGGAAGACCAAGATCCCTTGAGTGAGGAAGCAGCATCGGATTCCCGACCGCCGGTCGTTACCGCACCTGGCAGCGCTCCGACGGAGGCCCCGTCGCCTACGAAGGACTCCCCGAAAGGCGAGCCGCGCCCCTTTGACGAGGAAGAGGACGGGCCCGTCAGTGAGTCGGACGCGCTGCGTTCGCTCACCTCGGACAGGGGGCACGACGACGCCGAGCAGGTCGAGGCGCGGCGGGCGTCTGCCATCGCCGACCTCATCGCCGCACGCCTGAGCGACGACGCGTCGGGAACACGCATCGGCACGCTCGCGCTGTTCAACGAGACCGTCAGCTTCGGAGGCGGATTCCACACCGAAGGTGTGCGCGAAACGGCGGCATCCCGGTGCACAGGTGTGGTGGTCGTTCTCGACAGCGTCGAACTCGCTGAGTACACCGATCTGTTCGTCCAGCCCGACGGGTACGACGCGGCCCTCGACGACCTTCGGGAGCAGGCCTTGCTCGTGCTGACCGGGCCGCCCGGCAGCGGGCGCGCGGCCACCGCCGTCAACCTGCTGTCCGAGGCCACCGCCCTCAGCGGCAGCCAGGACGGTGGCTGTCACCGCCTGCTCGATCCGACAGCCCTGACCGAGCCCGGCTGGGAGCCGCCCGCCAAGAACTGCGGCTATCTCGCGGAGGTCGATGAAGGACCTGCGGGCGTGGGGGGGTTCGGGCCCCGCCAACTGGGTTCCGTTGCCGCCGCACTGCGTGCGGCCGGATGCCGGCTTGTCCTCACCGGCGGCCGCGACCTCGCGCTCGCCGCCACCAGCACGAGCGGTAGCGAGACGTTCGCACGTCACGAACTCAAGCCGCCCGACCCACTGGTGATCCTTGAGCGCCGGGTGCTCGGCCATGCGCCGGAGCCCGGGGCCCGGGCTCAGCTGCACGCGCTTCTCAAGGCCGCCAACGCCGTCAGCGCGCTGCGGGAACAGACCGCTGCCCGGCACGCCGTACGACTCGCGTCGGTGATCACCGCGGACGGCGATCTGGCAGCCGCAGTCACGGCTCTGCGTGATCCGAGCGACCAGGTCCGTTCCTGGTTCCAGCAGTACCGGACGCCAGAGGCGGTCGCCTTCGCGCTCGCCGCCGCGGTGCTGGAGGACAGCAGCTACCTCACTGTCGCCGAGGCCGCCGTGAAGCTGCACAGCGCGCTGACACCGCCCGAACCGGCTCCGCCGGATCTGCGGTTCGCCGACCGTCTCGCCGATGAGCAGCAGTGGATCCGGCTAGATTCTCCCCGCTCGGGACCGCTCGGTGCGGGCGGTCCGCCCCGGGTCCGGTTCCGGGGCCCGCTACTCGGCCAGGCCGTCCTGGTCCATGCCTGGAGCACGCTGGACGGGCGCCGGGATGCCTTCATCGAGTGGCTGCGCCGGTTGCTCGGCCACCGCGACCTCGAGGTGCGGGCCCGCGCCTCCGTCGCCGCCGGTGTCCTCGCCTGGGCGGACCACCACTACGCGGTGCACCGCTTCCTCACCGGCTGGGCGGGCTCCACGTCCTGGCCGCCGCGGCAGGCCGCCGCGACCGCACTCGGCGTGGCCGGCAGCCGGCCCGAGACTGCCGGGGCTGTCTGGGAGTTGCTGGACGAATGGGCCCGGGGCGGCAGCTCCGCGTACCAGCGGCGCCTCGCGGGCACCGCGGCGAACGCGGCGGGCGGGATCCTGGGACGTTCCGCCCCCGACCGCGCCGTCGGCGTGCTGCGCGGCGCGCTCGACCGCGGCGACGACTGGGGCACGCTGCCTGCGGTCGCCTGGGGCGGCGTCCACCTCCTCCATCAAGGACAGGCCGCCGCGCTCCTGGACGCCTACCTGGACTGGTCCGCCCCCCAGGACCTGTCCCCCATGGTTGTCAAGACGCTGTCCGCCTTCGTCTTCGCGGTCTCCCGGCCGTACGAGCGCCCGTCGGCGGACGTGGGAACGCCGGGCGTCGGGGGTGTGCCCCTGCTGCTCACTTCCCTGCCCGAGCACGGCGAGCAGGTCGCGGAGCTGTGGGCGCGCGCGCTGGCCAGGCGGCCGGTCCAGGACTCCGCGCTGGCGGCCCTGCGGGAGTGGATCGACACCTACGCGCCCTTGAGTCCAGAGAACCTCGACCGCGTCACGGCGCTCCTCGCCGACATCGCCCGCAGGCCCGGCAAGCACCGGGAGCGGCTGCTGTGGTGGCTCGGCAAGTGGGCTGCCGACCGCGACCGCCCCTCGGTGAACGCGGCGCGGCTGAGCCGCCGCATCTGACCCGTAGACGCAAGAGAGCGAGGTGACAGCCAGACCATGCAGGAACAGACGTACGATCCGGTCCTCGATGTCGCGGAGCTGCCAAGGTGGCGGCTGACGAGTCCGCTCCATCCGCCGGACCCCGGCCGGGCCCTGGTCCTGGTCCGGGACAGCGGCCCATCGTTGACGATCCGCAGCGGGGAGGAGATCCCGTCCGCGCGGTACGGCACCTATCGCTCGGTGTTCACGGTGGATGTCGGGGAGCACCGCCTCGTCCTGGACATCCCGCTGCTCAGTCGCGACCCCACGTTCTCCTTCCGCAGCCGCGTCGATCTGACCTGCAGGGTCGCGGACCCGGCGGAGGTCGTCGCCCGCGGCATTCGTGACATGAGCGGTGCCCTGTACGGGTATCTGCGCAGGACGCTGCGGGAGGTGGCGCGGGACCACGACATCGCCGACTTCCACGAGGCGGAGCAAGCACTCAACACCGCGCTCGCCTCGTTCACCGGCGACGACGCCGTCCGGCTGCGCAACATCCACGTCGAGTTGCTGGTGGACGAGGACGAGATCGCCGCCAGTGGGCGCGAGTTCCGGGACGTGGTGCGGGAGACCAGGCTCTCGCGCATGCGGCGCACCCGGCACGTCGAGATGATCCGCGAGGAGGGCGTCGACGGCCTCATCGGCGAGATCATGGAGAAGGAGGGGCCGCGCGCCGCTCTCGCCTGGATCGAGAAGAGCGAGGCGGAGAAGCGCGAGGCGAAGCGCGAGGTCATGCGGATGGTCCTGGAGCGCGGCGACCGTGACCGGGAGCCGTTCGAGCAGACTGAGCTGGAACGCGCTGTTCTGGACGAGGTGCTTCGGGACGGAGACGGTTTCTTCGAAAGGGCGACACGGCGCGGGCGCCTGCGCGGTTCGCTGTCCCGGGCCATTGAGCCGGCCACGCCCGAACCCATCGGGGACGACTTCCCGGCGCCGCCCCTCAGGGGCGAGGTGCTGCGCGAGGGCCACGAGACGCGGGGCACTGCCAGTCGGAGCTCCACAGACCCTGGGGCCGACCACCCACGCGGGTTCCCCGCGGACGACGCCCCGGGCGGCGGGCGGCTCACCGGCCGTGGCGCGCGCCCGGGACCTGCCGCCGCCTCCGGCCCACCGCCCGAGGACGAGCCGCTACCGGCCCCGGGCGGTGCCCCGCCCTCGCCTACCTCCCCTCCCTCGCGTCTCTCCGCTCCCGAGTCGCCGAAGCCGAAGCCGAGAGTGAGCCGGGTGCGCGGCACCGCCAAACGCCGGCCCGCCGACCCCGGCGGGGAGCCGTGATGGACCATTCCCGGCAGGACGGCTACGTCCCGCCCCCTCAGTTCCGGCCCTCACAGACCGGGTCGGGGGCGGCAGCGCTCATGCCCGGGCCCGCCGCGGCCAGCGAGCCGCCGGCGTCTCCGCTCACTCCACCCCAGCTCGCCTGGGGCGAGGCAAGGGGATGGGTACAGGCGCTGTCCGTGTGGACTGAGCGGATCCCGGGGCGCGGAGAGGACGCGGAGCCATTCGTCGCCCACCACTGGGAGTCCGGGCAGGGACTGCTCGCCGTGTTCGACGGTTCGGGCGGCGCCGGCGCGGCCCCGGCGTGGCAAGCACCCGACGGCACGTCCCGTACCAGTGCCTGGGTGGGCGCGCGCACCGCCCGGCTGGCCACCGAGTGCTGGCTCCACGACGTCACAAGGGACCGTCAGGACGTAGAACCGCAGTCGCTGCACACGTATCTGAAGTACTTCCTCGACAAGGCACCGCAGCGGCACAGCAAGATCGGCGGCACCATGCGCCGCCAGCTGCCCACCACCCTCGCGGGCGTCCACTACCAGGTCGCCGACGGAGAGGCGGAGGTCGAGCTGCGCCCGCTGTGGGCGGGTGACTCACGGGCCTACGCACTGCTGCCGGAGAGCGGGCTGCACGTCCTCACCCGCGACCACACCCAGGAGAGCGACGCACTGGAACTCCTGCGCAGCGACCCGCCGATGACCAACATCGTCTGTGCAGACCGGGAGTTCGACATCGACACTCATCACCTGGTCATGCGGCTGCCGTGCGTGCTCGTCGCGGCCACGGACGGGTTCTTCGGCTACGTGCACACACCTGCCGACTTCGAGGATCTCCTGCTGCGCACTCTGCAGCAGGCCGGGAGCGCGGCCGAGTGGGCCCACCTGCTCCGCCACCAGGTGGAGTCCTTCACGGCCGACGACGCCTCCCTCGCACTGCTGGCCCTGAACTACCGGGACTTCGACGACCTGCGTGCTCGATTCTCCCGCCGGCTGGAGCAGTTGTCCGCTCAGCAGTCGCGGGGCAGGCCGAGTGCCCTCACCGCGGTACCGGACCCCATCGCGGAGCCGCACGACACCGCGGCCCGGATCAGAGCCTGGCAGGACCAGTCGTGGCAGGTGTACCGCCGCGACTACGAGTCGTATCTGCCACACCCGCCCGAGGAGCTCGTATGAAGCAGGGAGACGTGATCGCGGGCTACCGCATCACCACCGCGCCCACCAACGCCAACGGCGGGAAGTGCATCTGGGCGTTCGCTGAGAAGTCCGGCTCCGCCTACTTCGTCAAGCAGTTCCTCGAACCCAAACGGCCCAAGAACGACGACCGTGACTCGCCTAGCCTGCGGATCAGGCGGCAGCTGGCCCGGGAGTTCGAGGAGCGACATCGCACGATCATGAAGCTGCTGCGCCCCGACGCCCCCGGCGGCGGCAACCTCGTGCTCGCGACTGACTTCTTCCACGAGGGCAGTACCTACTACAAGGTCACCGAGCGCATCGACACCTCCAGCCTGGAGAAGCCGCAATCGCTGGAGCCGCGCCAGAAGATGGTCCTGCTCAAGACGCTCGGGACCAGCTTGAGGCAGCTGCACGACATCGGCGTGGTACACGGGGACCTCAAGCCGCTCAACGTGCTCGTGCAGAAGCGGGACGACGCGGCTTTCCACACGGCGAAGCTGATCGACTTCGACGACTCGTACGTCGCGGGGAAGCCGCCCGCGCCTGAGGACATCTCCGGCGACTCCCTGTACGGGGCACCGGAGTGGCGACGCTATCTGCAGCAGGACGGCTCCGTCGGGCCCGATCGGCTGATGTGCGCCGTGGACGTCTTCGCGCTCGGTCTCATGACCCATCTCTACCTGACGGGCGAGCTCCCTCGCCACGACAGGCGGTTCGGCTCTCCGGCGGACGCGGTTAACGGTGGCGGGCGGCTGCGCCTCGATCCGCGCCTGTCGGACGAGATGCAGGGGCTGATGCGGGCGATGACCCAGGCGGACCCCAAGCAGCGTCCGCGCATGGTGACGTATCTCAAGGCCCTGTCGGATCCGAAGGTCTGCGCCCTCCAGCACCGCAGGCCCGGCTCCGCGGCGCCTGTAGAGCCCTCCGCAGGGGAGAGTTCCGCGCCGCACGCACGATCGAGCCGGGTCCGCGCCAACCTCAGGCCGCGTACGGGCGGCCCCGCTCCCGTTCCGCGTCCCGCGGTGACCGATCCCCCACCCCCTGAGCCGGCCACCGGGCCGGCCCCCGCCAGCCCGCCCCCTACCAGGTCCTCCCGCGTCCGCATCAACCTTGGCGACCGCGGCCGTGACCGCAACACACCGTGAACCAGGAGACTTACATGAACCCCGTCAACGACCAGTACCAGGGCAACCTGCAGTACGCCGTCGACATCGTGCTCTGCGTCGACGCGACCGCCAGCATGTTCCCCGTCCTCGACCACGTGAAGTCGAGCGCGCTGCAGTTCCACGACCGCCTCACCGACGTGATGGCGAAGAAGGGCAAGGCGATCAGCCAGCTGCGGCTGAAGACCATCGCGTTCCGGGACTTCGGTGACGATCCGGCGACGGCGATCGAGCAGACCGACTTCCTGCGCCTGCCCGAGCAGGCCGAGGACTTCGAACTTTTCGTGCGCGGCATCGACGCGGGCGGCGGCGGTGACATCCCGGAGTCCGGTCTCGAAGCGCTCGCCCTCGCCATCAACTCCCCCTGGGAGACGGGCTTGGACCGCAGGCGCCACGTCATCGTGATGTTCACGGATGCCCCCGCTCACCCACTCGGCACCGTAGGCGCCTCCGCGCAGACGTACCCGGCGAACATCCCACGCTCCATCGACGACCTCTTCGAGCAGTGGGGGTACGCCCGCAGCCAGACCGCCGTCATGGAGCAGTCGGCCAAGCGACTCGTTCTGTTCGCGCCGGGCCAGGAGCCGTGGAAGGAGCCGATCTCCGAGGAGTGGGATCTGACCCTGCACTTCGAGTCCAAGGCGGGCGAGGGCCTTGAGGAGTTCGAGATGGACGAGATCATCGAGACCATCGCGAACAGTCTGTGACCCCGCTACTGGAGTGGCCCGGGTTCCGACTCGACTACGCCGAGGGCGTCCTGAGCGTGGGGTTGCCCGCCACCGCGGACCTGGAGGTCAAAGCCGAGCGCTGCGTCGAGGTCTCTCTACGCCCCAGACCCGAGGGCAGCTCCGGACAGCTGCTGTTCTGCTTCCGGAGTGCACCGCCCGAGGCGGCCGACCTGATCGCGGTGCGGGTCGTTGTCCCAGCCGTCCACTTCCGGGACGTCGAGCAACTGATCCAGCGTCTGCGGCGCGACCACGGCGTGCCGGACCGGCAGGCCGACGAGGACGGGACCGCGGAGCTCGCCCGGGTTCCCCCGGGGACGGACGGCTGGGTCCTGGCGCCCACGGGCTCCGCATCCGAGAAGCTGTTCGACGAGGTCATGGTTCGGGTCGAGAGCGACGCCGACTGAGCCGGGCCCCTCCCGACCCACTCGACCAGGAAAGGCAGTACAGGGTGGCGGCAACAGCCAACTGGCGCTGCGCGGACTGCGATGTCTACAACGAGCCTGCGGAGAAGGCCTGCACGATCTGCGGCAGCACCCGACGCGCGCCCGCTCCACCCAAGGCCTCTCCCAGCAGGAGCGCCCCGCGGCCGGCGACGAAACGACCGTCACCGGCCAGACCGGCCGCGGACTGGCGCTGCGCCAGATGCGACACCAACAACGTCGCGTCGGACGCCTCCTGCTTCGTCTGCGGTACCGGCTGGAAGGCAGCGGCAAGACCCGCGGCCAGACCGGCCGCGAAGAAGTCGGCGCCCAAGTCCGCCTCGCCTGCGTCGGGCGGCTCGGCAAGACCGGGGGCCAAGAAGCCGACCCCGAAGAGGACCTCGTCCTCGTCGAGCTCGTCAGCCAAGAAGGCCGCCACGAAGCGGCCGGCCCCGAAGCGGCCGTCGTCCACCCGCACGCCGGCGAGCCCGCGCCCCGAGAGTCTCTTCCACCCGCCGCCCACAGCCACGACGGGCTACACCCCGGCCACTCCGCGGCCCACCCCAGCGCCTACCCCGCCTCCCGCGCCCCGCTGGTCACCGCCACCGGCTCCAGCGAAGAGCAACAACTGCGCGAGTTGTCTGGGCACCCTCGTCATGAGCATCGTGCTCCTCGTGGTCGGCCGGAGCTGCGTCAGCGCACTGGACGGCTCCACCTCCGGCCCCCCTGATGGTTCCGCCACACGACCGAGCACTTCCGCCACCTGCCCACTGCGCGTCGCCGACGCGCTGCCGTCGGGTGACGGTGCGGAGCTGGTCGAGGCCTTCCGCACGAGGAACAAGCAGATCACGCTGTGCCGCACCAGCGGGGGAAAGCTCTACTACTTCGGCGAGTTCAGCGATCGCCGTGAGCCGGGCATCGCCATGCCGGCCAAGCGGATCAGCGGCGGGTACGAGGCGCACAACCCTCCGTACCGCTACGACATCCGCGACAGTGTCGTGACGATCTACAAGTCGGGCGCGCGCATCGGCCAGGAAGAACTGAGTCCGGAGCCTTCACCCAAGTGATCCCGTCGTGCTCGCCGCAAGGCGGCCGGTGCCGGGCCCACCGTCTCGGGCGGGCGGGTAGCCGGGGCGTCGTCTGCCCGGTCGGGGCCGGAGGGGATGCGGTCGTTGCCACCCGCATTCGTCGGCGGCCGACGGCGCCGGTACACGGGGGACCCGCAGGCGGATCACGGGGGCTGGACTCCCATGTGGCCGGTGAGCCTCACGAGCAGCAGCAGCTCCTGCTGCACGACGAAGCCGAACTGATCACCCGCGGCCCGTGCGGAGGCGTCGGCCGCCTCCGCACGGGCCGCGCACCGTTCTCCGCCGGCCGTTCCCGCTGGTGCTGGAGCACCGCGAACAGGCCGACCGCCAGGTGGCTCGCCCGGTAGAGCCCGGTCGCCAGGATCATGAAGGACCGGGCGCGTCGCAGGCCCGACCCGGCCGCTGCCGTCCCCGGCCGTGCCGCCGGTCGCCGTAACCGTGAGAACACCGTCGGCACGTCCCCGCCTTCCCGGTCCGGTCGCGGCGCGGAGTCCGACGTCGTCCGGTGCGGAACGGGCTGGGGACCTCGGCGCCGACATGTGTGCACGACGCCCCGTATTCTGCCCCCGCATATGCCCGCCCAGACCCGCCGCGTACGGACGGATCACGCCGGTTCGCCGGGAGCCGGGCCGCTCCCCGCGACCCCCGCCGCACGGGTGCGGCCCGCCGGAAGGGTCTCCGGCGGGCCGCTGGACCACGTCACCGGGCGGGGCCCGGGACGCGGGGTGGTGCTACTTGCCGCGGTAGGCGTCGATCAGGGTCTGGGTGGTGGTGTTGCCCTTCTTGTCCACGGCCTTGGCCTTGAACGAGACGGCCTTGCCCTTCTTCGGGGTCTTCACCTTCACCTTGCCCTTGGTGACCTTCAGCGTGGTCCACTTCTTGCCGCCGTCGTAACTGGCCTGGACGGTGAGCGACTTCAGCTGCTTGCCGGCAGCCGATCCCTCGACCTTGACCGGCACGGTGAGCGTGGAGCCCGCCTTGGCGGTCGCGTCCAGCGCCAGCTTCGGCGCGAAGCGCACCGCGCTGGCGGGCAGCGCGGTGTCCTTGTTCGTCCGCTGCGAGGTGAACGAGTAGGAGGCGCTGACCTTGGTGCTGACGGTCGCCACGCCGCTGCGCTGGATCGTCGTGACGAGCCGGTAGTTCGCCTTGCCCGCCGGCACCTCGAACTCGGCGAAGTCGATGACGTCGCGCACCGTCCGGAACTTGTTGCCGTTGCGGTAGAGCGTCGTCGAGGCCTTGGTGTAGGTGCTGCCGCCCAGGTGGCCGGCAGCGTCGGCGAACGGGTTCACCGCACCGTAGATGGTGTTGCCGGAGCGGAACAGGCCCTGGTACTTGCCCAGCTTCGGCGCGAACACGGCGTGGTTGAAGCTGGTCGTCCGGCTCTTGCCCGCGGTGTAGGCGCGGGGGTTCTCCTGGTAGACGGCCTCGAAGTCGCCCTTCTTGTCGAGCTGGTAGAAGTCGTGGCCCCACTTGAGGCCGGCGGCCCGCACGTACACGGTGGTGGTGCGCGGCAGCTTGTGGGGCGCCGGGAAGCCGCCGCCCATCGACACGGTCGGCGTGGTGACCAGCACACCCGTGCGGCCCTTGGCCGAGGCGCCCTCGCGGGCGACGACCTTCGCCATCTGGTTCTGCTTGGTGTGCTGGGTCAGCCCGGTGTACATGCTGCCCTTGCGGGCGTGCGCCGAGCGGTACTCGGTGGCGCCCCTGGTCCAGGTGGTGGCGGCGGCGGCGTTCACCTTCGTGCCGGAGGGCAGTGCGCCGACCTGCGCGGTGCGGAAGCCCTGGCTCAGACCGTCGGTGATGAAGCCCATTCCGTAGTAGATGTCCCGGCCGCTCTCCATTTCGAACTCGGCGGTCAGCTCGGTCTGCTTGGCCTTCTTGTCGGCCACCGTCATGGTCATCGGCTTCGCCTTGCGGGCGTCGTAGACGAGCGTGGTGTCCTTCGTCAGGTTCAGCATCGGCGTGACGAGCCAGTCGATGCCGAGCACCGCCGTGCCCGCCTTGTTGAACAGTCCGACGCTGGCGTCAGCGGTGTAGGCGCCCTTGGGGAGCCGGACCGTCGCCGGGGATGTGGGGTCGAACGACACCCACTGGTGGGAGGTCAGCGAGACGAGGTCGCCGAACCAGTCCTTGGCCGGCTTGCCGTCGCGGCCGATGGCGCGCATCGTCACGTTGTACGACTCGGCCTCGCGGTCGACGGCAGCGGCGGTGCGCACCACCTGGCCGCCGCCGGTGGCGGCGATCTGGAGGCTGTAGCCGCCGTTGAGGTTGCCGCCCGGGCGGGTGTCGGCGGTGACGTCGACGGTGGCGGTGCCGCCCGCCGGGACGGTCAGCTCGGTCGCGGCCAGCGTGAACATGCCGGCCGGGGCCGGCTTGCCGGTCGGGCCGGTGCCGGTGCCGGCCAGCTTCAGCGTCACGTCGGTGTCACCCAGGTTGCGGTAGGTGAGCGGCTTCGTGATCGGCTTGTCGTCCGTGTGCGGCCACTGCGCGGTGCCGAAGCTGATCGACGAGGGCTCGGCGACGATCTGCTGGTTGATGGCGCGCGCCAGGTCGGCGCGTCCCGAACCGGTCTGGAACGCCGAGTAGCCCTTGGCCGCCTTTGTGGAGGCGGTCAGGACGGACTTGATGCGCTCACCGCTCCAGTCGGGGTGCTGCTGCGCGAGCAGCGCCGCCGCGCCGGCGACGTGCGGCGTAGCCATCGAGGTGCCGGAGATGGCGACGTAGCCGGGGGCGACCGGGGCGCCCTCCTTCTCGATGAGGCTGCCCTTGGCCGCCGCCGCGCCGATGTCCACTCCGGGCGCGGTCAGGTCGGGCTTGACCGCGCCGTCACCGATGCGGGGGCCGACGGAGGAGAACTCCGCGAGCTTGTCCTTCTTGTCGACGGCGCCGACGGTCAGCGCGGCGTCCGCGCTGCCCGGCGTGCCGACGCTCTGCGGGTTCGGGCCCTCGTTGCCCGCCGCGATCACGAACAGCGCGCCGCTGGAGGCGGACAGCTTGTTGACCGCCTCCTCCATGGGGTCGATGTCGGCGGTGTCGCCGCCGCCGAGGCTGAGGTTGATGACCTTCGCGCCGCGCGCTACGGCCCACTCCATGCCCTCGATGATGCCGGAGTCGAAGCCGTAGCCGTCGTCGTCGAGGACCTTGGCGTTGAGCAGCCGGGCCTTGGGGGCCACACCCTTGTACTTGCCGCCGGAGGCCGCGCCGGTGCCGGCCGCGATGGAAGCGACGTGTGTGCCGTGGCCGACGAGGTCGCGGGTGTTGCGGGAGTCGCTGAAGTTCTTCGACGCGACGACCTTGGTACCCGACAGGTCCTTGTGGGTGGTGTCGATGCCGGTGTCGAGGATCGCGATGGTCGTGCCCTCGCCCTGGTAACCGGCCTGCCAGGCGGCGGGGGTGCCGATCTGCGGCACGCTCTTGTCCAGGCGCACCTGCCGGATGCGGTCGAGGGAGACGGTGTCGGTGCCGGCCTTCTCGGTGAGGGCCTTCCACGCCGCCGCCGCGTCCTCCTCGGCGACGGTGACGGCCTCACCGTTGACGGTCGGGAGGCCGGCCCGGATCTCCGGGTCCGCCGTGGCCCGCAGCGCGGCCTTGGCCGCGGGGCTCTTGCCGCGGTAGGTCACGATGAACGGCACGCCGGTGCCGGCGGTCTTGCGGTACTGCTCGCGGCTGAGTTCGGTGACGTCGAAGAGTCCCCGGTCGACCTTGCCGGCCCGGATCAACTTCTCGGCGTCGTGCGGCAGGACGAAGGTGCTGTCGCCGGTCCGCTGCGTCCGGACGGGTATGTGCTCGCGCCCCTGGGCACGTATCAGCCCGGTGACCTTGCCCTGCGGGTCAAGCAGGACGCGGTCGCCGGTGAGGAGGGTGACGGTGCTTCCGTCGGTCCGGCCCGTCGTGTTCCCCACCCGCTCGGCCCCCTGGGCCTTCAGCGCGGTGGGCGCGGGCTGCGCCGCGTACGACGGGCCGGTGGCGCCCGCCGTCAACGCGATCACCACGGCTGTCGCCAGCGCGGTGGCACCCATTGTGGACTTGTTTCTCAACTTTCCCCCTGGTGATGTGTGTTCACCAATCGGGGACCCCGTGGCCCCCGCGATCAGAAGTATGCCGTGAGGGTCATGGGGTGTCGTACCTGGACGGAAAACCGAAGAACTGTTGTTACGAAACGACCGAGAGGTGTGTATGGCGGGGGCAACGAGCGAACTGCGGGAAAGCGACCGGCTGGAGGCGGAGCGCCTGCTCGCACAGGCCGTCGAGGAGGAGGTGCGCCGGTCCGGCGGCACCGCGGACGGCCAGGTGCTGTACGCCCGCGCCCGCGCCTCGCTGGACGAGATGACGGCGCGGGCACACGAGGAGTACGCCGGGTACGTGCGCGCCGTGGACGCGGCGTCGCCGAGCCGGCTCTCCGAACGGTTCACCGGGCGGTCGCTGGGCCCGGCCGCGGGCGGAGTGTCGGCCGCGGCGGTGGCGATCCTGCTGTTCGACCGCGGTCACGGCTTCGCGGAGGCGATGGGCGCTGCGGCGGTCGTCGCGGCCGTCGGCGTCCTGGGCGTGGTGACGCAGGCCCTCGTCGCGCACCTGTGGGCGGCTCAGCGCGGCGCGGGCACTCAGCAGCAGCCCGGCGGCGTCGAGTCGTTGAAACGGGAGTGGCTGACGGCCCTGGAAGTGCGGGGCGTGCGGCCCTTCCTGGAGCAGCAGCGCATGGTGGTACCGCGCCAGCAGCGCGGCGGCAGCGCCGCGGTGCAGCGGCGCCGGGCCCAGCCGCAGCTGCGCGGCCGGGACCGCAGCGCCGCCGCCCGGCAGCGCAACCTGCTGGAGCAGTCGTTCGTACAACTCCCCTCTCCTGAGGCGCAGTTCGCCGGACGCCGGGTCGAACTGGGGCAGATCGCCCAGTGGGTGCGGCAGGGCCGGGCCAGCACCGCCACCCGCTCCACCGTGGTGGTGCTGCACGGGCCGGCCGGGTCGGGGCGGTCCGCACTGGCCGTCCGCGCCGCCCACGACCTGCGCGACCTGTTCCGCGGCGCGTGCCTGGTGGACCTGCGCGGCGACTCCTCCGAGGGCAAACCGCTCAGCACCCGCGACGCGCTGCTGCACCTGCTGAACCGGCTGGGCGCTCCCCGCGAGCAGCTGCTGTTCCGCGGCTCGGGGCGGGAGGGCCCGCAGGACGACCAGCACCAGCGCCGGCTGGTGGAGCTGTACCACCGCCACCTGGCCGAACTGGCGGTCACCGTGGTCCTCGACGACGCCACCGACGCCGAGCAGGTGGCGGCGCTGGTCCCGGCCCGCTCCGACTCCCTGGTGCTGGTGACCGCCCCGGGTCCGCTGGACCTGCCCGAGGACCTGCCCGCCCACGTGCACCAGTTGGAACTGGGCCGGCTGGACGAGGCAGGGGCGGAGGAGGTGCTGCGCGCGGCGGCGCCGGCCGGCGGCCCCTACGACGCGAGCGGCTACGAACGGGTCGCCCAGTGGTGCGGCGGGCTGCCGTTCCCACTGCGGCTGGCCGGGTCCGCGCTGAGCGCCGACCGCACCGCGGCCCGGGTCGCGGACGACCTGGCCGCCTACGGCCCGGCCGGTTCGGTGGAGCCGGTGCAGCGCGCCCTGGCACTGCGCTACGCCGACCAGCCGGAAGCGGCACGCCGGCTGCTGCGGCGGCTGGCGCTCGCCGGGCGGGCCAGCCTGGGTCCGGCCGCCGGGGCGGCACTGCTGTCGACGACCGAACGGGAGGCGGGCCGGCAGCTCGCTGAGCTGGCCCGGGCCGGGCTGATCCAACCGGCCCGCGGCGACCGCTACCGCCTGCACGGCCTGGTGCGCCGGTTCGCCCGGTCCAGGCTGCTGGACGAGGAGCCCGCCGAGGAGCGGAGCGCCGCGCAGGAGCGGCTGATCCGCAGCTACGCCGAGCTGGCCGACACCGTGATCCGCATGGTCGACGGCAAGACGTCGACCCGCGCGGACCACTTCGGCAGCCACGGCTTCCCCTCGCTGGACGCGGCGCTGCGCTGGCTGGACGACGAGTCCAGCTTCATCACCGCCACACTGCGGCACGTCAACGAGGGCGTCGACCAGGCAGCCGTGCTGCACCTGCTGGGCGCGCTGTGCGACTACTGCCTGCTGCGCGGCGACCTGTACCGGTTGGGCGAGCTGAACGAGCTGACGCAAGCCGTCGACCGGGGACTGCTGACCCGGTCCGTGCAGTGGCGCACCGGCGTGGCGGCCCGGCAGCTGGGCGAGCTGGACCGTTCGCACACCACGCTGTCGTCGGTGGTGAACCTCTACCTGGAGGCCGACCACCAGGCCGGGGCCGCGCGCACCCTGCGCGAGCTGGGCATCACCCTGCACCACCAGGGGCAGCTGCCCGAGGCCGCCGCGAAGCTCACGGAGGCGCTGCGGCTGCAGACCGGTGAGGGACTGGAGGGCGACCGGGGGTGGACGCTGCACGCCCTGGCGGCGGTCGAACGGGACCGCGGCCGGGTCGGGCCGGCCATCGACATGCTGCACCGGTCGCTGGCACTGCACCGGGCCAGCGAGAGTGTGCACGGCCAGGCGTGGGCCCACTTCCAGCTCGGCCAGACGCTGCTGCTCGTCGGGGACGTCGCGGGCGCCGAGTCGGAACTCGACGAGGCACGCGAGGACTACCGGCGCAGCCAGGACCGGCGCGGCCAGGCGTGGGTGGAGACGCAGCTCGCCCGCGCCCGCCTGTACGCGGGTGAGTCGGCAGAGGCGCTGGAGTCCCTGGTGGGTGCGCTGGCCCGGCACCGGGAGAGCGAGGACGCCCGGGGTGAGGCGTGGACGCTGTACTACCTGGGGCTGGCTCACGAGGAGGCCGGGGACCGGGACAGCGCCGTGCAGGAACTGGAACGGGCCAGGTCCGGATTCAGCCGGATGCGGGATGTCTACGGACTGGCCTGCGCCCGGCACCACCTGGGCCGCGTCACCCGGGACCAGCGGGCCGCGAAGACCGGGACCCTGCACAACAGCGGCTTCGCCCGGCAGCTGCTCCAGGACGCGAGGACGGACTTCCGCCGGGTCGGCGCCGCGCACGGCGAGGCCTGGTCCTGCCTGGAGCTGGCGGTGGTCGACGCCGGCAACGCCAAGGCCGTGCAGGCCCTGGAGCTGGCCGACGAGGCGCTGCGCCTGTTCACCGGCGGCTACGGCGACACGGCCGGTGGCGGGTCCGCAGCCGGGGACGACGACGGCGCGGGCGACCGGCGGGGAGCGGACTGGGCGCGGTTCCTGCGCTGCACGCTGCTGCCGTTCGCCTCACCGGGCGGCTCCGAGGTGGGCGCCGCCGTGGCGCAGCAGGAGCTGGCGTCACTGCGACGCGAGGGCCACCCGCAGCGCGACCCGGCGGTGGAGGAGGCCGCCGAGACCTACGCCCTGATGCTGGACCGCGGGGTGCAGCCCGAGTCCGGCTGGCAGGCCTGGCACCTGGGCCTGGTGCCCACCCGGCAGGCCCGCGACGTGCTGGGCGTCACCGGCTGAGCACCGGGCACCCCGCGCCCGGGCACACCGGCCCGACAGCCCGGCACACCAGCTTGCCGGGCCGGGCGGGGTGCGCCGGGCCGCCGACTGCGGCCGTCAGCTCCGGCCACGGCCCGCGGGGCCGGAGGCCGGAGCTGACGCGCCCGGCTTCTCGGCGTCCTCGGGCGCCTCGTCGAACTCGACCTTCTGCATCTGCCGGTTCATCGACTTCATCAGGAACCAGACGGCCAGGCCCATCGCTGCGAAGACGAGAAAACCGAGCACGCCCGGCGTGACCTTGTTCTCGTCGAACGTGTCGGCGAGCTGGACGAGCTCGGGCGCGTACATCAGGCTCTCCATGGCACTCATGACGTCAATTGTCGCGGATGCCGGCGAAGAGGTCGTCCTCGGGTAGCGAAGTGTCCACCAGCGACTTGGCCAGCTCGTACTCCTCCGTCGGCCAGACCTCCTGCTGGATCTCCATCGGCACCCGGAACCAGCCGCCGTCCGGGTCGATCTGCGTGGCGTGCGCGATCAGCGCCTTGTCGCGGATGGCGAAGAAGTCGGCGCACGGCACGAAGGTGGTCAGCTCGCGGTCCTTGCGCTGGAACTCGTCCCACCGCTCCAGCCACTCCCCGTAGGGGGAGTCCATGCCGCGGCTCAGCAGCGCCTCGTGCAGGGCGAGCGTGCGCTGCCGGTTGAAGCCCTGGTTGTAGTAGAGCTTCTGCGGCTGCCAGGCCGGGCCCGCCTCCGGGTAGCGGTCCGGGTCGCCGGCCGCGTCGAAGGCGATCATGGAGATGGTGTGCGTCATGATGTGGTCCGGGTGCGGATACCCGCCGTTCTCGTCGTACGTCGTCACGACGTGCGGCCTGAACTCGCGGATCAGCCTCACCAGCGCCCCGGCGGCCTCCTCCGGGTCCTGCAGCGCGAAGCACCCCTCGGGCAGCGGCGGCAGCGGGTCGCCCTCCGGCAGCCCGGAGTCGACGAACCCCAGCCACGCCTGCTGCACGCCCAGGATCTCGCGGGCCTCGTCCATCTCCTTGCGGCGGACCTCGTGGATGTTCTCCTCGACGTACTTGTCGCCCTTCAGCCTCGGGTTCAGGATCGAGCCGCGCTCGCCACCCGTGCAGGTGGCGACCAGCACGTCCACTCCCTCGGACACGTACTTCGCCATCGTCGCCGCACCCTTGCTCGACTCGTCGTCGGGATGCGCGTGGACGGCCATCAGCCGGAGCTGCTCAGTCAAGACAGTCAAGACCCGTTCCTCGTTAACTCGTCACGACCCCACGGCCGTCAGCGGGCTTCGCGGGCGGCTCCTATAGTGACCGACCCCGACCCCTGTTGTATTCCCGGTCCACCGTCCCGGGTACTTTGGTCCCGTGGCCACGTCTGACATGTCTCACCAGCACGAAGCACCGCCCGAGGGCCGGTACGGGCGCTCCGGCGGCGACGAGGCCCGCACCGACCGGCGGCTCAAGCTGCTCGGTGCCGTGCTGGGAGCGGCCTTCCTCGGCCTGATCGGCTGGATCGGCTTCTCGCACATCTCCAGCGGCAGCCAGATCAGCGGTGAGCTGATCAAGTTCCAGGTGGTCTCCGACGAGGAGGTGCGGGCGCACCTGGAGGTCCGCAAGGGCTCCGACGTGGAGGGCGTCTGCGCGGTGCGCGCGCTCTCCGAGGACAAGGCGGAGGTCGGCCGCGCCGACTTCGCCTTCGACGGCGCGCGGAGCCGCATCGACGAGGTCGTCTCGCTGCGCACCACCGCCCGCGCCACCTCCGCCCAACTGCTCCGCTGCCAGCGCACGGACGGCGACTGAGCGGACGGACACGGAGTGTCACAGCTCTGACACCGAACGCTCGCCCTTCTTCCGTTTTCCCCGGTAATTGTTAGAGTCGACGTTTCGCCCACCCTCGAAGGCGCACCTTCTCGGGTAGGGCGTTGCTTTATATCCCGAGTACCTGCAAGGAGCACCTGTGACCCAGACCAGCGACAACGTCACCTGGCTGACCCAGGAGGCGTACGACCAGCTCAAGTCGGAGCTGGACTATCTGTCGGGTCCCGCACGTACCGAGATCGCCAAGAAGATCGAGGCGGCCCGGGAAGAGGGTGACCTGCGAGAGAACGGCGGATACCACGCGGCGAAGGAGGAGCAGGGCAAGCAGGAGCTGCGGGTACGCCAGCTGACCCAGCTCCTGCAGAACGCGAAGGTCGGTGAGACCCCCGCTGACGACGGTGTGGTCGAGCCCGGCATGGTCGTCACGATCGCCTTCGACGGCGACCCGGACGACACGCTCACCTTCCTGCTCGCCTCGCGGGAGTACGCCAGCTCCGACATCGAGACCTACTCCCCGCAGTCGCCGCTCGGCAAGGGCGTCAACACGAAGAAGGTCGGCGAGGACGCCGAGTACGAGCTGCCGAACGGCAAGATGGCCGCGGTGAAGATCCTCGACGCCAAGCCCTACCAGGGCTGAGCCGCACCGGGCCCGGCCCGGCCTCGGACGTTGCGGAACCCCCGGCGACCGCACGCCGGGGGTTCCGCCGTGTCCGGAGCCGGACACGATCGCTCCGCGCGCGGCCTCAGACGGTGGCCGAGCGGTACTTGCGGACGGCCAGGGTCCGGAAGACCAGCACGATGAGCACCGAGTACAGCACCGACGCCAGCACCGGGTTCTGCATCGGCCAGGCGTCCGGCGCCTGGTAGCCCGGCGGCAGGTTGCCGAACAGCTCGCGGGCAGCGACCACCGTCGCACTGAACGGGTTCCACTCGGCGACGTGCTGGAGGAACGCCGGCATGTTCTGCGACGGCACGAACGCCACCGAGACGAACGTCAGCGGGAACAGCCAGATCAGGCCGCCGGAGGTGGCCGCCTCTGGCGTGCGCACGCTGAGGCCGATCAGCGCGCCGATCCAGGTGAAGGCGTAGCCGAGAAGCAGCAGCAGGCCGAAGGCGGCCAGCGCCTTCGGTACGCCGTTGTGCGCGCGCCAGCCGACGAGCAGCGCGACGACGGCAAGGACCACCAGAGTGAGCGCCGTCTGCACCGCGTCCGCCAGGGTGCGTCCGGTCAGTACCGCGCCGCGGGCCATCGGCAGGGAACGGAACCGGTCGATGAGGCCCTTGTGCATGTCCTCGGCGATGCCGGCCCCGGCGCCCGCGGTGGCGAAGGTGACGGTCTGCGCGAAGATGCCCGCCATCAGGAACTCGCGGTAGGCGGCCGGGTCCAGCCCGGCGCCGGGAATGTTGATCGAGCCGCCGAAGACGTAGCTGAACAGCACCACGAACATGATCGGCTGGATCAGCCCGAAGATCACCACCTCCGGGATGCGCAGCATCCGCAGGAGGTTGCGCTTGGCGACGATCAGCGAGTCGGAGACCGACTGGCCGATGCCGCCGCCCTTGGGAACGACGGGTCGGGGCGCCGTTCCGGTGGTGTCGGTGGGGGCACTCATATGGTCGCCTCCGTGTTCTGGTCGTCGGTGGAGTCGCCGCCCTCAGCCCGCTCGGCTGCGGCGTGGCCGGTGAGCGAGATGAACACGTCGTCGAGCGTGGGACGACGCAGCGCGATGTCGTCGATCTCGACACCGCGCCCGTCGAGGTCGCGGATGATCTCGGCGAGCAGCTTCGCGCCGCCGCTGACCGGCACGGTCAGCTTGCGGGTGTGCTGGTCGAGGGTGACCGCGCCCTTGCCGACCCCGCCGAGGACCTCCCGGGCGGCGTCGATCTGGTCGCGTTCGTGGACCACGACCTCCACCCGCTCCCCGCCGGTGCGGGCCTTGAGCTGGTCGGAGGTGCCGCGGGCGATGACCTTGCCGTGGTCCACGACGGCGATGTCGTCGGCCAGCCGGTCGGCCTCCTCCAGGTACTGGGTGGTCAGCAGCAGCGTGGTGCCGCCGGCCACCAGTTCCTGGATGACGTCCCACAGTTCCTGCCGGTTGCGCGGGTCGAGGCCGGTCGTCGGCTCGTCCATGAACATCACCGGCGGGCTGACCACCAGCGCGGCGGCGAGGTCGAGCCGGCGGCGCATGCCGCCCGAGTAGGTCTTCGCGGTGCGGTCCGCGGCGTCAGCGAGGTGGAAGCGCTCCAGCAGCTCCCCCGCCCGGCGCTTCGCGTCCCGGGCGGACAGCTGGTACAGCTGTCCCACCATCTGCAGGTTCTCCCGGCCGGTGAGGTATTCGTCGACCGCGGCGAACTGGCCGGACAGGCCGATCGAGCGGCGTACCTCGTTGGGCTGCTTGAGCACGTCGAGGCCGGCGACGACGGCTCTGCCGCTGTCGGGCACCAGCAGCGTGGTGAGCACCCGCACGGCGGTGGTCTTGCCCGCACCGTTGGGGCCGAGAAGCCCCAGCACGGTGCCTTCGGGGACGTCGAGGTCGACGCCGTCCAGTGCCCTGACCTCTCCGAAGGTCTTCACCAGACCTTCGGCGTAGATGGCGCCTGGCATGAATGGTCTCCCAAGGTATGGGGTGTGATGTGCAAAGCGTAGGTTCGCCGGACGAAACCGGCATCAGAAAGGCGCACGGCGACCACGTCCATGACGCGGGCCGCGGGCCGCGGTGACCGCCGCCACTCTACGAGAACGCGATGTATCGCGTCATCCGCTTTTCCGCCCGGTTTTCGCTTCCGCGGGGGCGGGACGTGGTGCGGTGCGGGGCTCAGGCGCGCGGGCCGGCGGCGCCGCGGCTGTCGCCGGGGAACGGGTGCACGGTGTACCCGGCGCGGCGCAGCGCCTCGGCGACCTCGGCGCAGTGCTCGGGGCCCTTGGTCTCCAGGTGCACCTCGACCTCGGCCTCGGTCAACCCCAGCCGCGGATCGGTCCGCACGTGGCTGACGTCCAGGACGTTGGCGTCGGCGGCCGACAGCTCGCCCATCAGCGCGGCCAGTGCGCCCGGCCGGTCGGTGAGGCGCAGCCGCAGCGACAGGTAGCGGCCGGCGGCGGCCATGCCGTGCCGCAGGGTGCGCTGGAGCACCAGCGGATCGACGTTGCCGCCCGACAGCACCGCCACGACCGGGCCCTCGAACGCCGCCGGATCGCTCAGCAGCGCCGCGACCGGGCTGGCCCCGGCGGGCTCGACGACCAGCTTGGCGCGTTCCAGGCACAGCAGCAGCGCGCTGGACAGCGCGTCCTCGGAGACGGTCCGGATCTCGTCGACGAGGTCGCCGACGATCCGGAACGGGACCTCGCCCGGCTGGCCCACCTTGATGCCGTCGGCCATGGTGGCCACCGAGTCCAGCGCCACCGGCCGGCCCGCCGCCAGCGACGGCGGGTACGCGGCGGCGCCCTCCGCCTGCACGCCCACCACCCGCACGTCGGGACGCAGCGCCTTCACCGCCAGCGCGACACCCGCCACCAGGCCGCCGCCGCCCACGCCGACGACGATCGTGCGAACCTCGGGGCACTGCTCCAGGATCTCCAGCCCGACCGTGCCCTGGCCGGCCACCACGTCGGGGTGGTCGAAGGGGTGGATGAACACGGCGCCGGTCCGCTGCGCGTACTCCACGGCCGCGGCCAGCGACTCGTCCACCACCTGCCCGTGCAGCACCACCTCGGCGCCGTACTCACGGGTCGCGGCGAGCTTGGGCAGCGGCGCGCCGACCGGCATGAACACCGTGGAGCGCACACCCAGCAGCGACGCGGCCAGCGCCACGCCCTGCGCGTGGTTGCCGGCACTGGCCGCGACCACGCCCCGGGCACGCTCCTCGGCGGTCATCGCGGCGATCCGCACGAAGGCGCCGCGGATCTTGAAGGAGCCGGTGCGCTGGAGGTTCTCGCACTTGAAGTGCACGGGGGAACCGACCAGCTCGGTGAGATGCCGGCTTCCCTCCATCGCCGTCATCCGGGCGACGCCCGCGAGCACCTTGTGGGCGCTGTGGACGTCGTCGACGGTGAGGGCACGGGGGCTTTCAGCCATGCGGCCAGTGTGGCAGCACCGGGCCCCTCGCCACGAACCGAGCCGCCGGGCCCGAGCCGGGCGTGAGCGGAAGCCGAGCCCCAGCCCGGACCGAACCCGAACCCGAACCCCAGCCGCGAACCCCAGCCGTGCCGTGCCCGTGCCGTGCTGCCGTGCCGTGCCGTGCCGTGCCGCCCGGAACGCCTCCGGAGGCCGGTCGGCAACGATCTCGGTGCCGATCCCGCAGCAGCGGCACGGGACTCCGGCAACCGGCGTACTCTGTCCCCCACCCTCACCGCAGTTCCGACGTCGTACCTCCAACGAAGCGAGCACCCCGGCCATGCCCACGCACCCGGACATGACGACTGACACCGACCAGAACCGCACCGACTCCCCCCTCCTCGACGCGATGCAGCACCAAGTCGCGCTCTTCGCCCGCCGAGCAGAGCAGACCCGACTCGGCGGCGTCGGCCAGGCCCGCAACTCCATGGACCGCGCCGCGTACCTCCTCCTCAACCGCCTTGACCAAGACGGCCCGACAGGCGTGAAGGCACTCGCCGCCGGCATGGGGATCGACTCCTCCACCGTGACCCGGCAGGTCGCGCCACTGGTCGACTCCGGTCTGGTGAAACGCACTTCGCATCCCGAGGACGGCCGTGCCGTCGTCCTCCAGCTCTCCCCGCGCGGCGCCGGGCGGTTGGAGCAAGTACGCTCCTCCCGACGCGAGTTGATGGCGCTGCTGACCGAGGACTGGTCGCAGACTGAACGCGACACGTTCTGCGACCTGCTGACCCGGTTCAACGAGGCGCTGTCCGAGCTGCATTCGCCGGACGCCTCCTCCTCCTGACGCGGAGCCCCGCCCCTCCTCCCTCCTGCTTTCCGCAGTTCTGCGCACCTCCCCGCGGCACGTCCCGGCCGCCGCACGCCCGCGGTCACCCGCGACGGCCGGGCTGGGGCTGACCGGCCCGGCCGGGAAACCGCCGTGGCGCGTTCGTGACCGGGCGGCCCCTTGACCGGGCGGGCGGTCCGGAGCCCTACTGGCAGGGTGGGAGAGCGGCGGGAAGCCCGGGATCGCCGTCTCGCCCGTGACTTCGACACGTTCGTCACGGGTGCCGGCGGCCGGCTGCTGCATGTCGCGGCGCTGCTCACCGCCGAACCTGCCGAGTGCTGCCCGGCCGCGCGCCGGCTGCTGACCGCGGCGCTCGCCCGCACCTACGCGTCCTGGCCCGGTCTGCACGGCGAGGACCCCTACGACCGGGCCCGGCAGGAACTCGTCGCCCTGTTCGCACACACCGCGTGGCGGTACCGCCGTGCGCGCGGTGGGCCGCTGGGCCGGCTGACGCCGCTGGAACGGCTGGTGGTCGTGCTGCGGTTGCACGAAGGGGTCGCCGAGGAGCAGGCCGCCGCCGTGCTGGGGCTGCCCCCGGACCGGGTGCGGGCGGTGTGCGCCCGCGCCGTGACCGCCCTGCGCCGCCCCGCACCCGCGACGCCCGCCGGGGCCGGTGCGACGGGCGCGGCTGCCGGGGCTGGCAGCACTGGTGCGGCTGCCGGGGCGCTCGGCGAGCCGCCCCTCGCGGAGGTGCCGCGATGAGCGCGCAGGAGCGCAAGGAGCAGCAGGTCAGGCAGCTGATGGACGGTCCGCGACCGGCCGTGCCGCCGGAACTGGGCAGTCAGGCCGCCGACATCGGGCGGCGGCGGCTGCACCGCCGCCGGGCCGCGCTGGCCGCACTGTGGACGGTGCTGACGCTGGCCACCGCCGTGTTCTGCGTCTGGGCCGCCGTCACCCGGCCGTGGGAGGCGCCACCCGACATGGTGACGCCCCCGCTGTACGGCTGGTGACCCCGAGCGGGCCACCCGCCGTGCGGCGGGGGCGTTCGTACGTCAGCCCAGGGCCGCGGTGAGGTCGGCCAGCAGGTCGTCGACCGACTCGATGCCGACCGACAGCCGCACCAGGTCCGAGGGCACCTCCAGCGCCGAACCCGCCACCGAGGCGTGCGTCATCCGGCCCGGGTGCTCGATCAGCGACTCCACGCCGCCCAGCGACTCACCGAGGATGAACAGCTCCGCGCGGTTGCAGACCTCCACCGCCGCCTCCTCGCCGCCGGCGACCCGGAACGACACCATGCCGCCGAAGGAGCGCATCTGCTTCGCGGCGATCTCGTGCCCGGCGTGCGACTCCAGGCCCGGGTAGAACACCTCGGCGACCTTCGGGTGCGCGGCCAGCGCCTCCGCGATGCGGGCGGCGTTCGCACTGTGCCGGTCCATGCGGACGGCGAGCGTCTTCACTCCGCGCAGCACCAGCCACGCGTCGAACGGCCCGGCGATGGCGCCCATGGCGTTCTGGTGGAACGCCAGCTCCTCGCCGAAGGCCGCGTCGGAGGTGACGAGCGCACCGCCGACCACGTCGGAGTGGCCGCCCATGTACTTCGTCGTCGAGTGCACGACCACGTCCGCGCCCAGCGCCAGCGGCTGCTGGAGGTAGGGGCTGGCGAAGGTGTTGTCGACGACGAGCCGGGCCCCGGCCGAGCGGGTGATGTCGGCGACCATGGCGATGTCGGTGATGCCCAGCAGCGGGTTGCTGGGCGTCTCCACCCACACCGCGCGGGTGGTGTCGCGCAGCGCGCCGCGGATCGACGCCGGGTCGGAGGTGTCGGCGACGGACCACTGCACGCCCCAGCGCTCGGCGACCTTCGCGAACAGCCGGAACGTGCCGCCGTAGGCGTCGTTCGGGATGACGATGTGGTCGCCGGGGGACAACATGGTCCGCAGCAGGCAGTCCTCGGCGGCGAGGCCGGAGGCGAACGCCAGGCCGCGGCTGCCGCCCTCCAGGGCGGCGAGGTTCTCCTCCAGCGCGGTCCTGGTGGGGTTGGCCGAGCGGCTGTACTCGTAGCCGCCGCGCAGGCCGCCGACGCCGTCCTGTTTGTAGGTGGAGACCTGGTGGATCGGCGGGACGACGGCACCCGTGAGGGCGTCCGGCTCCTGCCCGGCGTGGATCGCAACGGTCTCGAAGTGCTGGTGGCTCATGGGTCGAGCCTACGGGCTGTTCCGCGGTCCCCGCCGGACGAGCGCACGGTTCCCGATCCGTCGCATCCGCAGGGCGGCGAAGCGCTGCGGCTGCCGTCGTGCGCCCGCCGCGACTGCCGGACTGGCTGACTGGCTGACTGGCTGACGGGCTGAGGGACTGGCCTCGGGGCTCCGTACCGGGGACGCCGTACCGTGGACCCATGGAGTTCTTGCTGTCCCTCTTGCTCGTCGGCGCCGTCGTCGGCCTGTTCCTGATTCCCGCACTGCGGCGGCGCAAGGCCGTCAAGGACGCCGGGCGGGGCTTCGCCCGGGCGAACGACCCGCACACCTACGGCTTCGTGCCCGCCGAACAGCTCGACGTGCGCCTTCCCGGCCCCGACCAGGAGCTGGTCGACGCGCTGTCGGAGACCCAGCGCACCCAGGACTGGCGTCCCGTGGCCCGGCTGCTGGCGCTGAGCGCCGACTCGCCGGAGCACTGGGAGCTGCGCTGGCAGCGGGTGCAGTCGCTGGCGGGCGCGGCGGCCGTCGAACTGGCCCAGAGCCGCTCCGCGGGCGTGTCCGGCGACGCGGCCCCGGCGGAACCGGGCGGCATCTCCTTCGACAAGGCCGCCGGCCCGTCGTTCGACAAGCAGGCCCCGGGCGCGGCGAACCAGGACGGCCGCTGGCTGCGGAACTGGCGTGCCGAACGGCCCGACGACGCGGGCGGCGCGCAGGTGTACGCCCAGTTCCTGGTGTGGCAGGCGCTCGCCGAACCCGACTCCGCGGACCACCGCATCGTCCTGGAGGAGGCGCGCAACGTGGCCCACGAGGCCACCGCGCTCGCCGACGCCGACCCGACCCCGTTCATCACCGAGCTGTTCATCGGACGGGCGCTGGGCTACCGCAAGGCCGACTTCGAGTCGCTGTGGCACCAGGTGGTCCGCCGGTCCCGGCACCACATGGGCGCGCACCTGGCGGCGCTGCCGTACTGGTCGGAGAAGTGGCACGGCTCCCGCGACGAGGCGTACGCCTTCGCGCAGAGCGCCGCCGCGTCCGCGCCTCCCGGCAGCCTGCTCCCGGCGCTGCCGCTGTTCGCCGTCTACGCCCACCTGCCCGACGCACAGCTGGTGCGCGGCATGTACCAGAGCAAGATCGTCGAGGACGCGATCGAGGCCGCCGAGTTCGCGGTCGACGGCGTGCCCGACGAGCACCCGGTGCGGCCCCACGTGCTGCACCTGCTGCTGTGCTTCCTGGTGCGTGCCGAGCGCTACGACGAGGCGATGGAAGCTTTGCGGGTCGTCGACGGTTATGTGGGGGCGAGCCCGTGGGTCGACAGCGGAAGCCCGGTGACCGAGTACGCGGCCTACCGGGCGCTCGCCGTCGCCGGCTACGAGAGCCAGGGCGGCGACACCGCCGCCACCCCGCCCCCGCACTGATCCCCGCCCGGCTCCCCGGCTCCCCGGCTCCCCGGCTCCCCGGCTCCCCGGGCCACCGTCCGCCACCGCCCACGCCGCCCGCCCGTCCCCGCTCGCCGCCCACGCCGTCGAGACGAAGCGCCAAGGAGCGACCATGCTGTTCAGCCACCACAAGAAGCAGCTGCCCACTGCCGAGGAAGCCCTCAGGGGCCGCCCCGAGCCCGCCTTCGACGTCCCCGACCGGCACACCGTGCTGGGCAACCCCCTGGCCGACCCCTACCCCGAGCACCTGGAGACGGCCGACTTCGGCATGGGCTGCTTCTGGGGCGCCGAGCGGATCTTCTGGCAGCGCGAGGGCGTGTGGACGACGCTCGTCGGCTACCAGGGCGGCCGGACTCCGAACCCCACCTACGAGGAGGTCTGCTCGGGCCGCACCGGGCACACCGAGGCCGTCCGTGTCGTCTTCGACCCGGCGAAGGTCGGCTACGGCCAGCTGCTGAAGCTGTTCTGGGAGTCCCACGACCCGACCCAGGGCTTCCGCCAGGGCAACGACGTCGGCACCCAGTACCGCTCGGCCGTCTACACCCACACGCCCGCCCAGCAGAAGGAAGCCGAGGCGTCCCGAGAGTCCTACCAGCGCATGCTGGCCGCCTCCGGCTACGGCGACATCACCACCGAGATCCTGCCCGCCGAGGACCTGCCCTTCTACCCGGCCGAGGCGGCCCACCAGCAGTACCTCGACAAGAACCCGGCCGGCTACTGCGGCATCGGCGGCACGGGCGTCTCCTGTCCCGTCGGCGTCGTCCGCGCCGAGGGCTGAGCAGCTGCGGCGAACAGCCCGGCTTCGGCCGACGGATGACTCGTCCCGCCCCACTCGCTTCGGAGGGGGCGGGCGAGTCAGTCGGCGCAGAGGGCGTATCGGTTCTGCCTCACCCGTTCGAGCGGTCAGGCAGCGTCCACGCCCGATAATCTGACGCGCGGGACAAGAATCGCGCCCATGGGAGCAACCATGACCTACACATCCTCCGCCGGGCAACCGCTCATCCCCCAGCCCCCAGCCACGGTGGCCGCGCTGCGTCAGGCAGTCCGCCAGATCGCGCCAGCCGCTCTACCGGCCTTCACTCGTGAACTGGACCTTGCGGCCGACCAGTCCCGCCAGGGTTCCGACCTGGCGCCACTACAGCGTTTTGTCGCCCAGTGGGCCGTGTACGTCTACATCGAGCGTCAACCCCACCTGTCAGCGTCTCTCCGGGGCTGGGAGGAGAACGCCGAGACGGGCGATGCCGCCCAGGCGCAGCGAGCCGCCTCAGAGATCGGCCGCATCCTTGATCAGGCCCACGCCGCCGTCGGCGTTCCGTCCCGGTGAGTGAGAGGTGGCGGTGGGAGTACGACCCTGACCACGCCCACGTGGCAGGCGGCATCCCCGCGCACGTCGTGGCGGAGGTGGAACGTCTGGCCGACCAACTCGTGGACCTGGCCGCCACCGGCATCGACATCAGCGATTTGGGCAACGGCCCCCGCCCAGGCGGACTGCGCCGGATGGACGCCGCCGGCGGATGGTTCTACTTCCTCGTCGCGCCTCGTGACCTGATGATCATCGTCGTCCGCATCGTGCCGCCTTTCGACGCGCTGTAGCCCGATCACAGCAGGCTGGTTCAGAGGACCGGTGGCAACACGCCGCTCGGCGTGCTGCCCGTACGGGCAGCGCCCCGCCCAGCGCCGGGTGTCCGCCGCGCTGTCAGGCGGTGGCGAGGGTGAAGGGGTGTCCGGAGGGGTCGGCGAAGGCGCGTACGTCGCGGGTGCTGCCGTTCTCGTCGACGTCCAGCGGCTGGCCGCCGAGGCCGATGATCTCGCGCTCGGCCTGGTCCACCTCGTCGGCCGCGACGAGCAGCCTGACGTACGTCTGCTGCGTGATGCCCGCCTGCGGCCAGACCGGCGGCACCATGTTCTCGTTGCGGCGCACCTGGAGGTACGGGCCGCCCGGGCCTGACACGGTCAGGTGCTCGAGGTCGGTCTCCACCTGTATCTCGCCGCCCAGGAGTTGGGCGTAGAAGTCGGCCAGCTTCTCGGGCTCGCTCGAGTCGAGCACCAGCACGATCGCCCTCTGATTGGCCATGGTCTCTCTCGTTTCTGCTTGTCCGTCAGGATGAGGCTGTGCACTCGTTCGCCGCCTACCCCGGATGGCAGCGCACACGCGGCCTGATCTCGGCTCAACTCCCCTGTTGACAAGGTGAGGTGCAGGTTCCGCAGCCGGCGGGCACGGCGACCGGGTGACTTGCGGACGGCCCCCGTGACCGGTCGGCGGCGGCTCACGGCCGCGGCGAGGCGCGCGTGCGGACCCCCGCCGCAGACCGGCAGCAAACCGGTCGCGGACCGGCCACCCCTACCCCGAATTCGGTACACCCGCCATTCGGCGGCTCCGCCATGTGCTCCCTCCGCCGCTTCTCCGCAACTCACCCGAGAGAAATCACGGCAGGCGTGAAGTTGATTCTTCATAAACGTGCCCGGTTGAATTTTCCAACAATTGGCGTAGTCGGTCGAGCAGTTGCGAGGGCCCCGAATCTGGGTTGAACTGGATGACGTAAGCGAAAATCGCTTCCCACAAGGGGATGGTTTGATGTACTCCACGGAACAGACCGCCAAGGACGTACAGAAGTCTCTTGAGATGGACGTCGACGCGGCACTGAACCCGGCTGAGGCTGACGGCACCTACCGCGACTCGCGTGAATGTGCGGCGCTGCTTCTGCTCGCCGGCGCACTGCTGCTGTCGCCGCCGACACCTCGACCGAAGAAGGGATGACGGGGCTCGTTTGATGGAGCAGTTGTCGGGCGCAGTGTGCGACCTTGCTGCGGAGGTGGTCTCCGTCCTCACGGGCGGGGATCACCGTCCCGTCGCGGGGTCGGCCGCCATGGGCGGCGACGAAACGGTGGGGGTGGCAGCGGTCCGCGTGCTCGGGGCCGACGTGCTGCTCCCCAGCACGATCTTCCGCCGGGCAGCCGCGCAGCCGGATCTTGACCTGGTGCTTGCCGCCGTGCGGGCCTACCCGCCCGGCCCCGGCGCTTCGGTGTCCACCGCGTGGAGCCACTGGGCGATGACCCACACCCTGCGCCAGGTCGCCGGGAAAAACGCGCCGACCTGGCCGGACGCCGTGTCGGCGGAAACGGAGGAGCCGGACGCGTCCTGGCTGTCCACGGCCTCGTGGCAGGAGCTGACGCACCAGTTGGCCGTCCTGGGCGCGCTCGCCGTGCCGGCGGCCTCGTCCCGGGTCGCCGTCGAGGCCTCCCGCCGCCCGGTGGACATCTCCCGCGGCTTCGTGCGCGCGGTGCGCCGCCGGGACTGGCTGCAGGCGGCCGGGGCGGCGCGGTGGCTGGCGGTGACGGGCGGCGTGCCGGACTCCCTGGGGCTGGACGCGGGCCTGGAGTTCGTCCTGCACATGGGCGGCGCCGACCCGCGGGTGGCGCTGCACGCGCACGCCGCACAGCTGATGCTCGCCGGGGGTGAGCGGTGAAAGCGGAAATGCTGGACCGGTTCGCCCTGTCCTGCCTGCAATGGGCGCACCGGAACAGGGAACGGTTCCGCATTTCCCGCGACGTCACGGACCCGGAAACCGATCTGAACTGGACGATGAAACCGCTGGGGGAACTCGCCCAGCTGAGTGGTTCCGTCCGGCAGCTCACCGGCAGCGGGCCGGTGCAGCGGCTGGCGCGGGAACTCCAGGAACTGTGCTGGCAGGAAGTGCGGTCCGGAAAGGTACTGCTCGACCTGTTCCGCGCGGAACCGCAGGCGACCTATCCGCTGGAGATCTACGCCGCGTTCGCCGGTGCGGGAATGCGCGACCAGGAGTTCGAGCGGTTCGCGGCGACCGTCTGCGGAACCCGTGCCTGGCGGCTCACGGAGCAGGAACCGAACCGGCGGCTGGGCATTCTCAACGCCGAGCGGCGCAGCGGCTTCACCCCGCACGGGCCGTTCGGTCCGGCGCTGCGGCGGACCTGGCTCGGCGGCCTGCCCGAGCCGTGGACGTTCGAGCGCGCGGCGGGCTACCACCTGACGCACGCCGTCTTCCACGTCACCGACTGGGGTGCGGCCCCCCACCGGCTTCCCGCGGACCTGGGCGACTACCTGCGCATGTGGCTGCCGTGCTGGCTGGACGCCTGCCTGGAGGCCGAGCAGTGGGACCTGTGCTGCGAGCTGCTGGCGGTCGGCGCCAGCCTGCCGGAGCCGCCGCCCGGGGAGTTGCTGGACCCGGCGTGGCTGCGCCTGTCGGAGGTGCAGGGCGCGGACGGCTCGCTGCGCGAGACCGGGTCGGCGCCGACCGGCAAGGGCCCGGAGCTGGCGTTCGCGTACAGCTACCACTCGACGCTCGCCGCGGCCTTCGCGGCGACGCTCAGCGCCGGACGGCAGCGGCAGGGAGACCGGCCGCAGGCACAACAGCAGCAGGCGCAGCCGGCGCGGGGACGGCAGCGGCAGAGAGGGCGACGGGACGGCGCGCCGGACCGCGCCCCGAGTGAGTGGACGGGGGAACGCGTATGACGACGCCGGTTGCGGACACCGGCCTGCTCCACGGCGTCGGGGCCCGTGCCATCGAGTGGCTGCACCGGCACCGGGACGGGTTCCGGCCCCGGCAGGACGCGGACACCTCCGACTGGGAGGTGAAGGACCGGCTGAAGCCGATCGGGGAGCTGGCGCTGATCGGCAAGGTGCTGTTCCGGGAGGGCGTCGCCGGCTCCCGGCAGGCGGCGCTGACCCGGCAGCTGCTCGACCACGCGTGGCGGGAGCTGCTGGACGGCGGGCAGCTGCTCACCTGGATGCAGCGGCACGAGCCGCTGTCACCGATCCCGTTCGAGATCTACGTCCCGTTCAAGGAACTGGGCTACTGCGAGCCCGCGTTCGAGGACGCGGCCCGGTTGGCGCACCGGCTTCGCAGCTGGGCGGCGATGGAGGCGGTACCGGTCCGGCGGCTGGGCATCGCCGCCTTCGAGCGGCGCTTCGGGCTCACCCCGCACCTGCCCGTGGCGGACGCCCTGCGCGACACCTGGCTGGGGCGCAGGCCCGAGCCGTGGACGGTGGAGCTGAACCTCGGCTACTCCGTCACGCACACCGTCTTCCACCTCACCGACTGGGGTGAGAACCCGGCCGGGCTGCCCGAGGACATCGCCGGCTACCTCGCGGACTGGCTGCCCGCCTGGACGGACGACTGGCTGGAGATCGGCCACTGGGACCTGCTCGGCGAACTGCTGGTGGTCGACGCCTGCCTGCCCCGGCCCTCGCTGGACGCCCGCGTCTGGGAGGCGTTCGCCGCCGCCCAGGCGCCGGACGGCGCGGTGCCGGCCCACGGCCCGATGCCGGAGGGTGAACCGGACGACGTGTTCGACGCCGTCTACCACCCGACACTGGTGGCCGCGTTCGCCTCGGTGCTGGCCACCTCCCGTTCCATGGGCGCCCTTTCGGACGCCACCCCGTGAGCGGTCCGGAACCCGGGACGCGGCAGGTGGAGTTCACCGGGGACGGCTCCGGCCGTGCCGCGGGACGGCGGGTGCGGGAGCGGCTGGCGGACGCCGTGCGGTCGGTGGACGCGCCCGACGTGGTGTTCGCCTGGTCCCGCGACGGCGAGCGGGTGGTGTGCAGCGGCGGCACCGCGCCGCGTCCGCCGGTCGGCCGCGACCGGCTGCGGTACGAGATCGGCTCGGCGGGCAAGACCTTCACCGGCCTGCTGCTGGCCGACCTGGTCCGCTCGGGTGAGGTGCGGTGGCTGGACCCGGCCGCCGCGTTCCTGGCGCCGGACCTGGCGCCCGGCCGCAGACCGGTGAGTCTGCTGCACCTCGTCACGCACACCTCAGGACTGCCGCGCCTGCCGGCGGACTTCTACCCGCAGGCCCTCCCGCGCTGGACTGGCAACCCCTACGCCCGCTACTCCGCCGCGCGGGTGGTGGCCGCCTTCCTGCGCGGGCACCGGCGCCACCGGCCGGGCAGCCGGTGGCGGTACTCCAACTTCGGGGTGTCCGTCCTCGGCCACAGCCTGGCCGCCGCCACCGGCACGCCGTGGGCGGACCTGCTGGACGCGCGGGTGCTGACGCCGCTGGGGCTCGCCGGGACCGCGACGCGTCCGGCCGGTGGGCACCGCGACGCCGTGGGCCACGGCCGGGACGGCCGCACGCCCGTGCCGCCGCTGCTGATGGGCGGCTTCGAGCCTGCCGGCGCGATGCGGGCCACCCCGCACGACCTGCTGCGCTACCTGGAGGCCCATCTGGGGCCCGCCGGGACGCCGCTCGCTGACGCCCTGCGCACCGTGCGCCGTCCGGTCCTGCGCCGCGGCCCCGGCCACCGCCACGTGCACACCGCGACCTGGTTCCAGGAGGACACCGAACGCGGGCCGATGCTCTTCCACTCCGGAGCGACCTGCGGGCAGCAGGCCTACCTGGGCTTCCGCCCGGCCACGGGGACGGCCGTCGCCGCCGTGTGCACCCGGCGCTTCCGGCTCAGCGACCCGTTCCTCCCGGCTGCCTGCGCGCTGCTCGCCGACCCCGCGCTGTGACCCGGCTGCCGCGCTGTGACCCGGCTGACGCGCCTCGCGCCGGTGCCGTTCCCGGTGGGCGGTCGCGGGCATGCCGGAGCCGGAGCCCGGCGGCTGTCCGGGCTCCGGCTCTGCTCGGCACGCAGCCGCGGGTCGGCGCACCAGCGGTGCACGGCCCTGCGGCCACTGCGGAGCGGCAGCGGTACGACGTCACAGGAATCGAGTGGAGTCGGAGGAACGGGACGGAACAGGTAGCGGAAGGAGGTCAGTTCATCGGGCTCCCGGCGGATCGGTGGCGGACGCGGGTCGAGGGGTGTCGGACGAACACGGCAGGTGCGGCTGGATCTGCCTCGGAGGTGGAACGCCCCAAGGCTGCCCATCTCCACGGGCCCTGCACCTGCCGCGCCCCCGCTTCACCCGAAAGCGTCACACCACACCCGGCACGCTGACCTGCCACGAACGACCGGTGCGGGCAGGGCGGGGCCGGGTGCGGTCAGCGGCGCAGGTGGGCGTGCACGGTGTCCGCGATGGCTTGGGTGTACCGCACGATGCCCGGGGACGGCACCGGGCAGGGCCGCGGAGTGGACGTCGTCGGGGCCAGGCAGAAGTGCAGCAGATCGTCGGAACGGTGCATGCGGGCCGTCCCGTTCTCGCAGAAACCCGCGCGGGCCCGCTCGGCGGCGGTGCACGGCAGCCGCTCGGCGTAGGCGTAGCGGTCGGCTGCCGGGGCGACGCGGGCGCCCGCGTCGGCCAGCACGCCGCCGGTGGCCCGTGCGTGCGCGGTGTAGAGGTCGTTGACCCTGCGCACGCGGTCGGGGCGCATCGCGTCGGGCCCCTGGAGTACCCAGACCAGCGTCGGACGGGCGAGGCCGGCGTCCCGGGCCGCGTCGTGGATCTCCCGCGTCAGCGCCCGTGCGTCGTCGGCGTAGCGGGCGTAGTAGGCGGCGGTGTCGGACTCCGTCTGCCGCATGCACGGCGTGTAACCCCAGGAGTTGCCCCAGAACTGGAGCACCACGGTGGTGGGCCGGAACGCGCGGACGAGTTCGGCGGCCTTGTCCTCGGGCGGCACCAGCGAGTCGTCCTGCCGCCCGGCCAGGTAGTCGCAGAGCGTCGTGCCGGAGTAGGGCGCGCCGCGGTAGGCGTGGCCCCGCTCGGTCAGGCGGTCGCCCAGCTCCCGCTGGGTCTCCGTGCCGAGCGAGTCACCGAGGTACAGCACCCGGCCGGACGCCTCCCGCTCCCCCGCGCCCGAGCCGTCCGCGGCCCGGGACTGCTGCGGTGCGGGGGGCTCGGCGGAGGGGCCGGCGGACGGCGGGGCGGACGGCGACGGGGACGCCGGGGTGGGGGCGGGCGAGGCGGGCAGGTACTCCGGGCGGTCGTCGGGGACCGCGGGGGTGGTCCGGGCCTCGGACGCCGTCAGCCCACCGAGGCCGAGCAGGCCGATCAGGCCCAGCGCCAGCGCGCCTGCCGTGCACAGCAGCCACCACCGCACGCGCATGAAGTCTCCCCCCACGTCCCACATCCCACGGCCCGTCACGGTCGGGGACGGGCCGTACCGGCGGGCGGGGTTGTGGTGTCCTGCCGCCGGTGGTCAGCCGACAGGACACCACAACCCCACCCGCCGGGGGAAGGGCCAGCCGAAACCGCGCCGGGCCCGGGAAACGGCTCCGGCCCGGGCATATGGGCGGGCCCGGGCACAAGACCGGACGGACCGTCAGGACGTGTCAGACGTCCAGTGCCTCGGCGAGCGCGTCGGCCTTGGCGGCCGGGTCGTAGTCGGGGCCCACACCCTCCACGATGGCCACGTCGCCCCCGAAGTGCTCGGTGCGCAGCGGCAGGATGCGCTGGTACGCCGGTGAGCGGTACCAGGCGTGCGCGGTGGCGGCGTCGGGGAAGGCGATGAGCACCAGGTCTCCCGGCCAGGAGCCCTCCAGCACGTCCAGGCGCCCGCCGTGCACGAGGAACCGCCCTTCGAAGGGGTCGAGGGTTTCCTGGATGCGGCGGATGTACTCCAGCACGTCAGGGTGCGGGCTGCCGGAGTGCAGGTGCGCGATCCCGTAAGCGGTCATGGGCGGCCTCCGTGAGGTGTCGGGCGGTGCCGGGCGGACCGGGAGGGCCGGATGCCGCGGCACGGTCCACCTGAGCCTCGCCGGGAGCGCAGGCGCCGTCGATTACCCGGCAGGTCATGCCGGACGGACGCCGACTTGACGTTTCGCTCCGTGCGCGGGCATACGTCCTCGTTTGCAGGGAAACCGGTCTCCCGTCCGTGCACCACATCAGGGAAGGAAGTGAGGGACGTGCGGGTTGCCTTTCTCGTCGCACACGAAGGCGTCGAACAGGTCGAGCTGGCCGAACCGCGGCAGGCGGTGACCGACGCCGGGGGAACGGCGTATCTGCTGTCCACCACCGACGACGACGTGCAGGCCTTCGACCATCTCGACAAGGCCGACACCTTCACCGTCGACCGCCGGGTCTCCCAGGCCAGGGTCGAGGACTACGACGGGCTGGTGCTGCCGGGAGGTGTCGCCAACCCCGACGCTCTGCGGATGGACAGCACGGCGGTGGCCTTCGTCCGCGAGTTCTGCCAGACCGGCAAGCCGGTCGCGGCGATCTGCCACGCGCCCTGGGTACTGATCGAGGCGGACGTGGTCCGGGGCCGCATGCTGACGTCCTGGCCGAGTCTGCGGACGGATCTGCGCAACGCCGGCGCCGACTGGGTCGACGAGCAGGTGGTGGTCTGCGAGCGCGGGCCCAACGTGCTGGTCACCAGCCGCAAGCCGGACGACCTGAAGGCGTTCGGCGAGGCGTTCGTCGCCGAGTTCCGCAAGGTGGCCGCCTGACGGCGGTCCACCGCACCGCAGCCGGGCCGCGGCGACGCGCCCGAGCACGCCGGAACACGCGGAGCGTGCGCGACATGACGCAGGCGCCCGGGGGGGCCGGCGCCCCCCCCGGCGCCTCCGGCCTGTGCGGGCGCGCGTCCCCGCCGGGCCCGGGGCCGGGCCCGACGGCCCCGCGGCCGCCCCACTCGTTCCAGGACATGTTCCAGCCGTTGAGGCCGTTGTCCGGCGCGATGGAGCGGTCCGGGGAGTTCTTCACGACGACCAGGTCGCCGACCATGGACTGCTTGAAGAACCAGGCGCCGTCGGTCGAGGGGTCGTCCGCGCCCTTGACGTCCTTCAGGCCCACGCAGCCGTGGCTGGTGTTGCCCGAGCCGAAAGGCGCGCCCCAGTAGTTGCCGTGGATGAAGGTGCCCGAGGTGGACAGGCGCATGGCGTGCGGCACGTCGGGGATGTCGTACTCGCCCTCGCCGTCGTCGTCGGTGAAACCGACGGTGGCGCCGTTCATCCGGGTCTCCTTGAACATCTCGGAGACCACCATCTGACCGTTGTAGGTCGGGTTCTCCTTGCTGCCCGCGGAGATCGGGATGGTCTTGAGCGTCTTGCCGTCCCTGACCACGGTCATGGTGTACGCCGCCGTGTCCACGGTGCTGACCTGGGAGCGGCCGACGGTGAAGCTGAAGCTGCGGTCCTGGACGCCGGTGACGCCGTTGGCGCCCTCCACGCCGTCCAGGCTCATCTTCACGTCGACCTTCGAACCGGCCTTCCAGTAGTCCTGGGGCCGGAAGTCGAGCCGCTTGTCGCCGAACCAGTGGCCGACGATCTCCTGGCCGCTGCTGCTGTTGACCTCGATCGCGGCCTGGACGTCCTTCTTGTTCTCGATCGGCTTGTCGAAGTTGAGCGAGACGGGCATACCCACCCCGACGGTCGAGCCGTCCTCGGGGGTGAAGTAGCCGATGAAGCTGTTGTCGGGCGACACCGTGCTGAAGGTGGAGTTCTCGGTCGCCTCGCGGTCCTCGCCGTCCTTCGCGACGGCCTCGATGCGGTACTCGGTCGCCCGCTCCAGCCGGTTCGAGGGCTTCCACGACGTGCCGTCGCCGCTCAGCTCGCCCTCGACGGCGTCGCCGCTCTTGACGGCGGTCATGGTGACCTTCTCCAGCTTGCCGCCCTTGACCTTGACCGCGACGTCGTTGTTGATGCCCGCGTTGTCCGCGCCGTTCTTCGGGGTGATGGTTATTCGGGCGTCCGAGGAGTTCTCCGCCGCGGCCCGGTCGGCCTTCGACCGCTCCTCGCTCTTGTCGGCGCCGTCACCGCCACCACCACCACCACCGCTGCAGGCGGAGAGCACAAGCACACCACTGGCGAGAGCCGCCGTCATCGCAAAGCCCCTGCGGTGGTTCCTGACCGGGTTCACTCGCATCTCCATACGCCTTCCAAGCCCCTGACTCCCGAGAACGACCCCGCCCGAAATCCGGGCATGTCACGTCACAGTTGTACGTACGAGAACGCAAGGGAGCTGTGGCGCGTTCCACCCGGAGCCCGATTGTGGGCCAGGACACGCCCCAGTGTGGCGGAGATCACCGCGCGGGCGCCACGCCGCCCCGCCCCGGAGCCTTTCCGGGCCGTCCGGGGGCGGGGGCGCGTCGGCACCGCGTGGAGAAGCGGAAGGGGGCGCGCGGAACCTACCGGCCGCCCGCCGGATCCGCCGACCGGTCACGGGCCGCCCCGGCCGGGCCGGGGGCGGCGGACGAGGCGGTCCCGAGGCCGGGCGGCTCGTCCTCGTCGAGCGGCTCGTCCAGCTCCTCGAACTGCCACTGCTCGGCGTCGGGGTCGTAGTCCACCGTCTCGCTGCTCCACGACGCCTGGGCCAGCTGGACGCCGGGAACCGCGCTGACCAGGTCGATGGGATCGACGAGGTACGCCAGGGCCTCGGCGGGGTCGCCGGTGACCGCGGCGGTGGCGTGGCCCCGTTCCTCGTCGGGCATCAGCTCGTCGCCGCGGATGTGGTCGAGTGCGGCCCGGCCGAGCTGTTCCGGGTCGGCGACCTCAAGAACCAGCTCTACCTGGAGCCGTACGTGGCGGGCGGAAGCGGAATCTTCTTCACCGTTCATGCCACGGAGGGTAAGCGGCTTGCCCGCCCGGACTTCCCCACGACCCGCCGCCGTCGCTAACATCGGTTTCCGCACTGCTGTTTCACCGCACGAAGGGGGCCCGAGTGGCCGCACACCGCCGCCCGCTGGTGACCTCCGCCGTGGCGGGAGGGCTGCTCTGCGCTCTGTGGTTCGTGCCTACGGCAAAGGCGACGCACGAGACGGAGCCGCAGGCGAGCCCGCCCCCGGCGGCGACCACCACCCAGTCGGACGTCTCCGGGCAGGACGTCTCCGGGCAGGACGCCGCCGGGCAGACCGCCGACGCACAGAACGCGGAGCCGGAGGCCGCGTCGCGCGCTGCCGGCCCCCGGCTCGCCGACACCGGAAGCTTCGACACCACGCCGTACGTCACCGGCGGCATCGCCTTCCTGGGCGTGGGCGCCGGGCTGATGGTGCACGCGACCCGGCGCTCGCGCACCGTCGCCCTCTGACGCCCACGGCCCTCCCGGGCGTCAGGCCAGCGGGCCCGTGACGGACTCGGCGGCCCGGACCAGGCCGCCGTGCCGCACGAAGGCGTCGGCCGCCGCCAGGTCCGGCGCGAGGAAGCGGTCCTCACCCGCGCCGCCCACCCCGGCCGCGCGGGCCGCGGCGAGCACGGCCCGGGAGGCGGGCGCGGGCTCAGGGGCGCCGACCGCCGCCGCACGCAGTTCCAGCGCACGGGCGGCGGCGTACAGCTCGACCGCGACCACCCGCGTCAGGTTGTCCACGGCGGTGCGCAGCTTGCGGGCCGCGGACCAGCCCATCGAGACGTGGTCCTCCTGCATGGCCGACGACGGGATGGAGTCCACCGACGCGGGCACGGCGAGCCGCTTCAGCTCGCTGACCAGGGCGGCCTGGGTGTACTGGGCGATCATCAGCCCGGAGTCGACCCCGGCGTCGTCGGCCAGGAAGGGCGGCAGGCCGTGCGAGCGGTTCTTGTCGAGCAGCCGGTCGGTGCGGCGCTCGCAGATCGACCCGAGGTCCGCCGCCGCGATGGCGAGGAAGTCGAGCACGTAGGCGACGGGCGCGCCGTGGAAGTTGCCGTTGGACTCCACCCGCCCGTCGGGCAGCACTACCGGGTTGTCGACGGCCGCCGCGAGCTCCCGCTCGGCGACCAGGCGCGCGTGGTCGAGCGTGTCCCGGCCCGCGCCCGCCACCTGCGGGGCGCACCGGACCGAGTAGGCGTCCTGGACGCGGGGGGCGTCGTCCTGGTGGTGCCCGGTCAGCCCCGACCCCGCCAGGACCTTGCGCATGTTGGCGGCGCTCGCGGCCTGCCCGGGGTGCGGGCGGATGGTGTGCAGGTCGGCGGCGAGCACCCGTTCGGTGCCCAGCAGCGCCTCCAGGGACAGCGCGGCGGTGATGTCGGCCGCGGTGTGCAGCCGGGCCAGGTCGGCGCAGGCCATGACCAGCATGCCGAGCATGCCGTCGGTGCCGTTGAGCAGCGCCAGGCCTTCCTTCTCGCGCAGCTCGACGGGGGTGATGCCGTGCGCGGCGAGCAGTTCGCCCGCGGGCCGGACCGTGCCGTCGGGGCCTTCCGCGTCGCCCTCGCCCATGAGCGTCAGGGCGCAGTGCGAGAGCGGCGCCAGGTCACCGGAGCAGCCGAGCGAGCCGTACTCGTGCACGACCGGGGTGATGCCGGCGTTGAGCACGTCGGCCATGGTGAGCAGTACCTCGGGTCGGACGCCGGTCCGTCCCGAGGCCACGGTCTTCAGCCGCAGGAACATCAGCGCCCTGACCACCTCCCGCTCGACGTGCGGGCCCATGCCGGCCGCGTGCGAGCGCACGATGTTGCGCTGGAGCCGGGCGCGGAGTTCGGGGCTGATGTGCCGCACGGCGAGTGCGCCGAAGCCGGTGGAGACGCCGTAGACCGGGTCGGGCTTGGCGGCCAGCTCGTCGATGAACTGCCGGGAGGCACCCACCTCGGCCAGCGACTCGGCGGAGATCTCGACCCGGGCGGCGCCCCGGGCCACGGCGATGACGTCGGCCGCGGTCACACCGGAGGGGCCGACCACGACAGTGTTCTGCATATCCATATTCACGCACCCTAGGCACTGAATCTGAATCTGTCACGGGTGGTGCCCGCACCGACCCCTTACCGATCATCGACCGCACCGGCCCACCGGCCACCGGTCACCGGCCGCGGAAGCGGCGGCGGTCGCCGGGCGGCGGCGGGGTCTCGTCGGCGAGGTGCACTATCTCCCGCCCGGCGACCACCGGCTTCACCGACTGGGCGGCCTTCGCCCGGTACTGCGCGGCGTCGGCCAGCCGCAGCAGGCGGCGGGCTGACCGGACCGGACCGATGGGGTCGCCCGTCGAGGCCACGCCGCAGGCGACACCGCGTCCGCCGTCCAGGTCGAGCGCGCGCACGCACAGCTCACCGGCCACCCGGACCACCTCGTCCGCGGGCGGACCGACCGCCAGCAGGCAGAACTCGTCCCCGCCCAGCCGCGCCGCGAGCGCGCCCGGCAGTATCGCGCCGCACCGGGACAGCAGCGAGCCGAATCGTTCCAGCAGGCGGTCGCCCGCGTCGTGCCCGTAGGCGTCGTTGACCTCCTTGAGGCCGTTGACGTCGCAGACGACGAGGCTGACCACGCTGCCGTCCGCGCGGTGCCGCTCCAGCACCTCGTCCAGGCGCATGTCCACCGCCCGCCGGTTCCCCAGGCCGGTCAGCGGGTCGGTGAAGGCGAGCCGTCTGACCTCCTCCAGCCGCTCGGTCTGCGCGACGCCCGAGGCCAGCACCGCCGCGAGCACGGTGGCGAACTCCGCGTCCGCACGTGTGAAGACCGGGTCCGCCGGGCCCCTGGCCACATACAGCTCACCCCAGGCCCGGCCGTGCAGCACGATCGGCGCCACCACGCAGCTGCCGCGTCCGCGCCGGCGCAGCGCCGCGACCCGCTGGTGGCAGTAGGCGCCCTCCCCCGCGGACGGGGACGGTTCAGCGGTGGCCCTCTCCACCCAGGCGTGCGGTTCGCCGCCGCCGCCCGCCCAGCGCTCGTGCAGGAACTCGGTGATCTCGGGGAAGTCGTGCACGGGGTAGCACTCGTCGGCCGGTTGCGGCTCCTCGCCCTCGGCCAGTTCGCCGTCGTTGACCAGCACCCGCAGCTGACCGCGGTCCCGCTCCCAGACCGAGACGGCGGCGAAGGTCCCGGCCATGGCCGTCCGCGCCCGTTCGGCCGCGACCCGGGCGACCTCCCGCCTGCCGCACGCGGCAGCCATCGCCTGGGCGAGTCCCACCACCGCCTGCAACCGCGCGTCGTCTGCCATACGTCCCAGGTTATGGTTCTTCGCCCCGCTCCGCCCTGCACGGCACCGGCCGGCGGGCGTCCCGTACACCTACGGCGCACCACCCTGTCCGCGCCGGGCGCACGCCGGGCGCGGACAGGGCCCCGGGCGGTTCGGGCTCACGACGCCGGGACGGCTACTCGCCCGGCCACTGCGGCGTGCGCTTCTCGTTGAACGCCGCGACGCCCTCCGCCCGGTCGCCGGAGAAGGCCACCGCGCGCCAGGCCGCGTCCTCGACCTCCAGGCCCGCGGCCAGCCCCAGCCCCCAGCCGGTGCGCAGGGCGCGCTTGGCCGCCCGCAGCCCGACCGGTGAGTTGGCCGCCATCCGGCGGGCCAGCGAAAGCGCCTCCGCGGTGTCCTGCCCCTCCTCCACCAGCAGGTCGACCAGGCCCAGCTCCGCGGCCTCCGCGGCCTCGACCCGGCGCGCGGTGAAGACCAGTTCGGCCGCCCGCGCGGCCCCCACCCGGCGCGGCAGCAGCTGCGTGCCGCCGCCACCGGGAATGACGCCCACCGACACCTCGGGCAGCCCGACCACGGCGGTGCGGTCGGCCACGATGACGTCGCAGGACAGCGCCAGTTCGAAGCCGCCGCCGAGCGCGAAGCCGTGCACCGCGGCGACGGTCGGCATCGGCAGGTCCAGCACACCGGTGTAGGCGGCACGGGCGTGCGGGCGCTGGCGGACCAGCTCGGCGTCGGTGAAGGAGTTGCGCTCCTTGAGGTCCGCGCCGACGCAGAAGGCCCTCTCGTGCGTGGAGGCGAGCACCACCGCCCGCACCTCGCGGTCCGCGGCGAGCGCGGCGCACGCCTCGGCGAGGCCGCGGGCCAGCTCGGTGGACACGGCGTTCATCGCCTTCGGCCGGTCGAGCACCAGCTCGGCCACATGTGTGGCGGCGTCCTTGCGGACCTCGACCCATTCGCCGTAACGCTCCATGGCACGTCCTCCCCAGGGGTTAACGATCGCTCACACCCTAAGGGCTGGCCCTGCGGCGGCGAAGGCCGTGCGGCGGCGGTGCGGGCAGCGTCACGGGCGGCGGGTGAGCAGCCACGGCTCGACGATGCCGAGGCCGCGGACCGGGCGCTGGTACAGCGGTTGGAGCGCGAAGCGGTACGTGTCGCCCCCGGGCCCGTCCTGCTCGGAGTCCTTCTCCGACTCCGGGGCGTCCCCCGCGCCCGTCAGCTCGTCCCGCACCGAACCGTCCACCAGCACGGTGTCCTTCGGCGCTATCGACGTCAGGCGGCTGGCCAGGTTGACGGTGTTGCCGAAGACGTCGCCCATGCGCGTGGTGACGGTGCCGAAGGCCAGCCCGACCCGCAGCTCCGGCATCGTCTGGTCGTTGGACAGCGTCTCGATCATCCGCAGCCCGATCTCCGCCGCGGTCCCCGCGTCGTCGGCGACGTAGAGCACCTCGTCGCCGAGCGTCTTGATGAGCCGTCCTCCGTTGGCGACCACCAGGTCGGCGGCCGTGGTCTCGAACGCCTCGACCAGTTCACCGAGTTCGTCCTCCTCCAGCCGCCGGGTCAGCCGGGTGAAGCCCACCAGGTCGGCGAAGGCCACGCAGAGCCGCCGGTCGACCATCTCCTCGTCGTCCTGGGCCTGCACCACCCGGCCGGTGGCGGCGGCGAGCTGCCGCCGCCACACGTAGACGAGGAACTCCTCCAGCTCCGGCAGCAGCAGCTCGACCAGCGGGTAGGTGACCTCCATGCGGCTCATGCCCGGCTCCGGGGAGACGGTCAGGCCGGCCAGGAAGGAGTCGATCTGCCACTCCGCGAGCCGTGCGGTGGTCTGGCCCGTGGAGCGGGCCACCTGGATCGCCGTCGCCTCGTTCAGCAGGCCCGCCTCGACGAGTCCGGCCAGCCGCCGCAGCGCCAGCACGTCCGCCTCGGTGAGCGCGCGGGCCTGGCCGATGTCGGCGAAGCCCATGGCCCGCCAGAAGCGGGACGCCAGCTCCATCGGCACACCGGCGGCCCTGGCCGCCTGGAAGGGGGTGTAGGTGCGCTCCGCCCCGAGGATGAGCTGCTCGACCTTCAACGCGATCGGGTCGTCCTCGGCGCTGTCCTCGCGCGACGGGACATCCGGTTCGTCCGCGGTCACACCCCGCCCCTTGCCAGATCCGTGCGCACTGCTGTTCCGATCGTCTCCGCCGGCGCCCGCCGCACGCGCCGCAGCCCCAACCATACGGCAGATGTGCCGTAGCTCACGTCATACCGGCGGTCGCAGGTGCACGACGTCACCAGCCGAGACGGGCTGCAGCACGCCGTCGGAGGTGGCCAGGACCAGGCATCCGTCGCCGTCCACCGCCACCGCCTCGCCCTCCGCGGCGTGCCCGCCCGGCAGTTCGGCGCGCACCGGGCGGCCCAGCGTGGCGCAGCCCGCCGCGTACGCCTCCGCGAGCCCGCAGGCCGCCGCGTCGCCGCCGGCGTCCCGCCACCGGGTGTACCAGGTCTCCACGGACCGCAGCACCGCGCGCAGCAGCGGGTCGCGGTCGGTGCCCTGGGCCCCGGCCAGCAGCAGCGAGCCGGCCTGCGGCACCGGCAGCTCGTCGGCGCGCAGCGAGACGTTCAGCCCGATGCCGACGACCACCGCGCTGTGCTCGGGGTCACCGATCAGCTCGGTGAGCACACCCCCGATCTTGCGTTCGGAACCGTCCACGTCGGCCAGCAGGTCGTTGGGCCATTTGAGAGCGGTGTCGACACCCGCGGTGCGGGACAGCGCGGTGGCGGTGGCGACGCCCGCGAGCAGCGGCAGCCAGCCCCAGTGCCGCAGCGGCACGTCAGGCCCCGGGCGCAGCACGAAGGACAGGAACAGGCCGCTGCGGGCGGGGGCCGTCCAGTCGCGGTCCAGTCGGCCGCGCCCGGCCGTCTGCCGCTCGGCGACGAGCACCGTGCCCTCCTCCACCGGCCCCTTGTGGAGCCGTTCGACGAGGTCGGAGTTGGTCGAGCCGGTCTCCTCGACGACGTCCAGCTCCGTCCACAGCCCGTCCGGGTCGAGCAGGGCCCGGCGCAGGGCCGCCGCGTTCAGCGGCGGGCGGTCGAGGTTCGACCAGCGGCTGCCGGGACCGTCGTGCGGGGGCCTGTTCGGGGGCATATCGGGTGTCATGGGCCCACCCTAGGTGTGGCCAACGCCGCACCGCCGAAATGTGCTCACGCCGATACGCTACGAGTCGGTAGGTTCCGCCTGCCGGTACCTCCGGTGTGCGGCCGGCGCCCGGTGCGTCGCCCGCATCCGCGGAGGCCGCCGGGGGCGACCGCCTGCCGGGAAGGTCCCGACCACGCAGCGAGCGCGTACCAGGCACCCGATGTCCCGGAGACGACCGGGCGGGGTCTGGGCGCCGAGGACGACTAGGAGCCGCTCCCCGTGTCCGAGCAGGAAAACCCGGCCCCCGCCACGCACCAGGGCCACACCACGGCGGGCAAGATCGCCGACTTCCGGCAGCGGGCCGCCGAGGCCACCCACGCGGGCTCGGCGCGCGCCGTGGAGAAGCAGCACGCGAAGGGCAAGCTGACCGCTCGCGAGCGGGTGGAACTGCTGCTCGACGAGGGCTCCTTCACCGAACTGGACGAGTTCGCCCGGCACCGCTCGACGAACTTCGGACTGGAGAAGAACCGTCCCTACGGCGACGGCGTCGTCACCGGCTACGGCACGGTCGACGGGCGCCCGGTGTGCGTCTACTCGCAGGACTTCACCATCTTCGGCGGTTCGCTGGGCGAGGTGTACGGCGAGAAGATCGTCAAGGTGATGGACTTCGCGCTGAAGACCGGCTGCCCCGTCGTGGGCATCAACGACGGCGGCGGCGCCCGCATCCAGGAGGGTGTGGCGGCGCTCGGGCTGTTCGCCGAGATCTTCCGCCGCAACGTGCACGCCTCCGGGGTGATCCCGCAGATCTCGCTCGTCATGGGCCCGTGCGCGGGCGGCGCGGTGTACTCGCCGGCGATCACCGACTTCACCGTGATGGTCGACAAGACCTCACACATGTTCATCACGGGCCCCGACGTCATCAAGACCGTCACCGGTGAGGACGTGGGCTTCGAGGAGCTGGGCGGCGCCCGCACCCACAACGCGACGTCCGGCGTCGCGCACCACATGGCGGGTGACGAGAAGGACGCCATCGAGTACGTCAAGGCGCTGCTGTCCTACCTGCCGTCCAACAACCTGTCCGAGCCGACGGTCTACCCCGAGGACGTGGACCTGGAGACCTCGGACCGGGACCGGGAGCTGGACACGCTCATCCCGGACTCGGCGAACCAGCCGTACGACATGCACACCGCGATCGAGCACGTGCTGGACGACGGCGAGTTCCTGGAGACGCAGGCCCTGTTCGCGCCGAACATGCTCACCGGCTTCGGCCGGGTTGAGGGCCGCCCGGTCGGCGTGGTCGCCAACCAGCCGATGCAGTTCGCCGGCTGCCTGGACATCGACGCCAGCGAGAAGGCGGCCCGCTTCGTGCGGACCTGCGACGCGTTCAACGTGCCGGTGCTGACCTTCGTCGACGTGCCCGGCTTCCTGCCCGGCACCGAGCAGGAGTTCAACGGCATCATCCGGCGCGGCGCGAAGCTGATCTACGCCTACGCGGAGGCGACGGTGCCGCTGATCACCGTCATCACCCGCAAGGCGTTCGGCGGCGCCTACGACGTGATGGGGTCCAAGCACCTCGGCGCGGACCTCAACTTCGCCTGGCCGACGGCGCAGATCGCGGTGATGGGCGCCCAGGGCGCGGTGAACATCCTGCACCGCCGGGCGCTGGCCGCCGTCGAGGACGCCGAGGAGCGCGAGCAGTTGCGGGCGCGGCTGACGGGCGAGTACGAGGACACGCTGCTCAACCCGTACGTCGCCGCCGAGCGCGGCTACGTCGACGCGGTGGTGCTGCCGTCGGAGACACGCCGGCACATCATCCGCGGGCTGCGCACCCTGCGCACCAAGCGGGAGCAGCTGCCCCCGAAGAAGCACGGCAACATCCCGCTCTGACAGGAGGCTGTCCATGATCAAGGTTGTCCGGGGCAACCCCACCCCCGAGGAGCTGGCCGCCGCACTGGCGGTGGTGCAGGCCCGGGCGTCGGCGGCAGCCGCCGCGGCGCCCGGCCCGCAGCCCCCGCCGGAGTGGTCCGACCCCGCCCGTGTGGTCCCGCGGCGCCTGCCGCAGCCGGGACCGACGGCCTGGCGTTCCACCTTCTGGCCGGTCTGACCGGCCCTGACCGCCCTGACCGACCTGACCGCCCTGGCCGACCTGACCGGAGCCGGGGCGAGTCGTACGGCTGCCGCCGCCTGAGTACCCGTACTCAGGCGGCGCGGCACGATCCGTCGCAGGCTGGGAGGCATGCTGTGGTCCGACCCCGACGACCAGCCCCCCGAGCTGCTGCGAGCCGCGCAGGCGCGCCTGCGGCGGGCGGGGTGGGTGCTGGCCGTCGTACTGTTCCTGCTGACGCTGGCCATCGGCGTCAAGTAGGGCATCCGCCGGCTTCCCGGGCAGCCTCGCCGACCTCCTACGATGGGGCCCATGACCACTCGCGCCCTTCCGGCCCGCCGCCTTGTCCTGGCTTCGCAGTCCCCGGCCCGCCTGGGGCTGCTGAGGCAGGCCGGGCTGGCGCCCGAGGTGATCGTCAGCGGGGTCGACGAGGACGGCGTCACCGCGGCGACCCCCGGCGAGCTGGCGCTCGACCTGGCGAAGGCGAAGGCCGCCGCGGTGGCGGCCCGGCCGGAGGCCGCCGGCGCCCTGGTGGTGGGCTGCGACTCGGTGCTGGAACTGGACGGCCGGGCGCTGGGCAAGCCCGCCGACGCGGCCGAGGCCCTCACCCGGTGGAAGGACATGCGGGGCCGCTCCGGGGTCCTGATGACGGGCCACTGCGTCGTCGACACCGCCGACGGCCGCCGGGCTGCGGCGACCGCCGCGACCACGGTGCGCTTCGGCGAGCCCTCCGACGAGGAGATCGCCGCCTACGTGGCCTCCGGCGAACCGCTGCACGTGGCCGGCGCGTTCACCCTCGACGGCCGGTCGGCGCCCTTCATCGACGGCATCGACGGCGATCCCGGCAACGTCATCGGCCTGTCCCTGCCGCTGCTGCGGCGCCTGCTTGCCGAGCTGGACGTGCCGCTCACCGGCCTCTGGACGGCCTGACCGCCCGCCCCGGGCCGCAGCCCCTCCCCGCACCGTCCCTACCGCCCGGTAACGTGCAGCGCGGCAGGTCGCTTCCGGCGTGCGCCGGGGGCAACGGCCCGACGGCGGACGCCCCGCAAAGAAAACCCCGGCGCTTAGTGGAGATCCCACAAAAATCCCGGTGAACTCTCCGCATGAACCTGCCGAGATCTAGGCCACATTCCAGGATTCAAGTCAGACTCGTTGACCCGGCGTACCGTGGGGGAACAGGGGAATCCCGGGGTGGCCGAGCGCCCCCACTACAGTGCGTGTGGGCAAGCTCACCCCACCGGACGACTCGGCGTGCGGTGTCGCCAGTACCTAAACTCAGCTTGTTTCAAGGAGGGAGTCATCGTGCGCAAGGTGCTCATCGCCAACCGCGGCGAAATCGCTGTCCGCGTGGCCCGGGCCTGCCGGGACGCGGGGATCGCGAGCGTTGCCGTCTACGCCGAGCCGGACCGGGACGCGTTGCACGTCCGGGCAGCCGACGAGGCTTTTGCATTGGGCGGTGACACTCCGGCAGCGAGCTACCTGGACGTCGCCAAGGTCCTCAAGGCCGCCGCCGACTCCGGTGCTGACGCGATCCACCCGGGATACGGCTTCCTGTCGGAGAACGCCGAGTTCGCCCAGGCCGTGATGGACGCCGGCCTGATCTGGATCGGCCCGCCCCCGCAGGCCATCCGCGACCTCGGCGACAAGGTCGCCGCCCGGCACATCGCGCAGCGCGCCGGTGCGCCGCTGGTCGCCGGCACCAAGGACCCGGTGTCGGGCGCCGACGAGGTCGTCGCCTTCGCGGAGGAGCACGGCCTGCCGATCGCCATCAAGGCCGCCTTCGGCGGTGGCGGGCGCGGCCTGAAGGTCGCCCGCACGCTGGAGGAGGTGCCCGAGCTGTACGACTCGGCGGTGCGCGAGGCGGTGGCCGCCTTCGGCCGCGGCGAGTGCTTCGTCGAGCGCTACCTCGACCGCCCGCGGCACGTCGAGACCCAGTGCCTGGCCGACACCCACGGCAACGTGGTGGTCGTCTCCACCCGTGACTGCTCCCTCCAGCGCCGCCACCAGAAGCTCGTCGAGGAGGCGCCCGCGCCGTTCCTGACCGAGGAGCAGAACGCCGAGCTGTACCGCGCCTCCAAGGCCATCCTGCGCGAGGCGAACTACGTCGGCGCCGGAACCTGCGAGTTCCTGGTCGCCGTCGACGGCACCATCTCCTTCCTGGAGGTCAACACCCGCCTCCAGGTCGAGCACCCGGTCACCGAGGAGGTCACCGGCATCGACCTGGTGCGGGAGATGTTCCGCATCGCCGACGGCGAGGAGCTGGGCTACGACGACCCGCCGCTGCGCGGTCACTCCTTCGAGTTCCGTATCAACGGCGAGGACCCGGGCCGCAACTTCCTTCCCGCGCCGGGGACCGTCAGCACGTTCGCCCCGCCGTCCGGACCCGGTGTCCGACTGGACGCGGGCGTCGAGTCCGGCTCGGTCATCGGCCCCGCCTGGGACTCGCTGCTCGCCAAGCTGATCGTCACCGGTGCCACCCGCAGGCAGGCGCTGGAGCGGGCGAAGCGCGCGCTGGAGGAGTTCCGCGTCGAGGGAATGGCCACGGCGATCCCGTTCCACCGCGCGGTGGTGCAGGACCCGGCCTTCGCGCCGGAGGTGCACGGCCGCGAGGGTGAGGCGTTCACCATCCACACCCGGTGGATCGAGACGGAGTTCGTCAACGAGGTCAAGCCGTTCACCGGTCCCGGCACCGACGAGGACGAGGACGGCGACACCCGCGAGACGGTGGTCGTCGAGGTCGGCGGCAAGCGCCTTGAGGTCTCGCTGCCCTCCTCGCTCGGCATGCCGCTGGCCCGCGCGGCCGTGGCGGGCGGCGCCAAGCCGGCCCGCCGCAAGAGCGCCAGGAAGTCGGCCTCCGCCGCGTCCGGCGACGCGCTGCCGTCGCCGATGCAGGGCACCATCGTGAAGGTCGCCGTCGAGGAGGGCCAGCAGGTCGCCGAGGGCGAACTGATCGTGGTGCTGGAGGCGATGAAGATGGAGCAGCCGCTCAACGCGCACCGCGCGGGCACCGTCAAGGGGCTCAGCGCGGAGGTGGGCGCGTCCATCTCGTCCGGCACGGTCATCTGCGAGATCAAGGACTGACCCCGCCGCCGGCCCGCACCTGTTCGACCGGCAGCCCGGCAGCGTCCCTCGTGGACCTGCCGGGCTGCCGCGTGGGGTGCGGGGAGCCGGGAGCACGCCGCGCGGCGGGACCCGGCGGCGTCCGCTCAGCCTCTGCGGCGCGGCGCCAGGTCGGCCACCTGGGCCCCGGCGGCCCGCAGTTGCGGTGCCGGGCCGCCGCCGGGCCCGTGGGTGCGGCGCTGCACGGGCAGCGGCACCTCGCGCCGACCGGCGCTGTCCACCGCGGGGCCGGTACCGGCCACCGCGATCTGCACGCCCTGGTCGGCGAGCGCCTGGAGTTCGGAGGCAGCCCGGTCGTCCTGCAGCGGCGGCTCGTCGGTGACCAGCCGGGTGATCAGGTCGGTGGGCACGGTCTGGAACATCGTGTCGGTGCCCAGCTTCGTGTGGTCGGCCAGCACCACCACCTCGGCGGCGGCCTGCACCAGCGCCCGGTCCACGCTGGCCGACAGCATGTTGGACGTGGACAGGCCGCGTTCGGCCGTGAGGCCGCTGCCGGAGAGGAAGGCCCGGGACACCCGCAGCCCCTGGAGGGACTGCTCGGCCCCGCTGCCCACCAGTGCGTAGTTGGAGCCGCGCAGGGTGCCGCCGGTCATGACGACCTCCACCCGGTTGGCGTGCGCGAGCGCCTGGGCCACCAGCAGGGAGTTGGTGACGACGGTGAGGCCGGGGATGCGGGCGAGGCGGCGGGCCAGCTCCTGGGTGGTGGTGCCGGCGCCCACCACGACGGCCTCACCCTCCTCGACCAGACCGGCGGCGAGGTCGGCGATCGCCGTCTTCTCCGCGGTGGCGAGGTGCGACTTCGGCGGGAACCCGGTCTCCCGGGTGAACCCGCCCGGCAGCACCGCACCTCCGTGCCGGCGGTCGAGCAGTCCTTCTGCCTCCAGCGCGCGCACGTCACGGCGTACGGTCACTTCGGAGGTCTGGACGACGCGGGCGAGCTCACGGAGCGACACGGCTCCGTTGGCGCGCACCATTTCTAGGATCAGTTGGCGACGTTCTGCAGCGAACACAGAACTGACAGTAACGCCAACGACCGTCTACTTTCAGCACTATGCGGTGATTAACCGAAGTTGTTCCGTCGCGACCGGCCCTCGTGGTATATACGGCCGACAACGCCCGGATCGGATCGCCGGGCCGGTGCGGGTCAGGCGTCCGCGGCCTTGCGGGTGTGCAACTGCCGCGCCACCTCGGCGAGCGAGCCGGACAGCGACGGGTACACCGTGTACGCCTTGGCGATCTGCTCCACCGTCAGGTTGTTGTCCACGGCGAGCGAGATGGGGTGGATCAGCTCGCTGGCGTGCGGCGAGACCACCACGCCGCCGACCACGATGCCGGTTCCGGGCCGGCAGAACAGCTTCACGAAGCCGTCCCTGATGCCCTGCATCTTGGCCCGCGGGTTGCGCAGCAGCGGCAGCTTGACGGCCCGCGCGTCGATCCGCCCCTCGTCGATGTCGGACTGCGAGTAGCCGACGGTGGCGATCTCCGGGTCGGTGAAGATGTTCGCCGAGACGGTCTTCAGGTCCAGCGGCGCGACCGTCTCGCCGAGGAAGTGGTACATCGCCGTGCGGCCCTGCATCGCGGCGACCGAGGCCAGCGCGAACACGCCGGTGCAGTCACCGGCGGCGTACACCGAGGGCGCGGAGGTGCGCGAGACCTTGTCCGTCCAGATGTGGCCGGAGTCGGTCAGCTTCACCCCCGCCTCCTCCAGGCCGATGCCGGAGGTGTTGGGCACGGCGCCGACCGCCATCAGGCAGTGCGAGCCGGTGAAGACGCGCCCGTCGTCGAGCGTCACCTCGACCCGGTCGTCCAGCCGCTTCACCGACTTGGCCCGGGAGCGGGCCATGACGTTCATGCCGCGGCGCCGGAACACGTCCTCCAGCACGGCCGCCGCGTCCGGGTCCTCGCCCGGCAGCACCCGGTCGCGGGAGGAGACCAGCGTGACCCGGGAGCCGAGCGCCTGGTAGGCGCCGGCGAACTCGGCACCGGTGACACCGGAGCCGACGACGACCAGTTCCTCGGGCAGCTCGTCCAGGTCGTAGACCTGCGTCCAGTTGAGGATGCGCTCCCCGTCCGGGCGCGCGTCGGGGATCTCCCGCGGGTGGCCGCCGGTGGCCAGCAGGACCGCGTCGGCCACCAGGGTCTCCTCGGTGCCGTCCACCGCCGTGACCACCACCCGGCGCGAGCCGTCCGCGCCCTGGTGCGGCTCCAGCCGCCCGTGACCGCGCAGCACCCGGGCACCCGCTCGGGTGACGGAGGCGGTGATGTCGTGCGACTGGGCCAGCGCGAGGCGCTTCACCCGGCGGTTGACCTTGCCCAGGTCCACCCCGATGGCGCGCTCGGCGGCGCTGTCGCCGACGGTGATGCCCAGCTCCTGGTAGGAGGCGTCGAAGCTGGTCATCACCTCGGCGGTGGCGATCAGCGTCTTCGAGGGCACGCAGTCGGTGAGCACCGAGGCACCGCCCAGCCCGTCGCGGTCCACGACGGTCACCTCGCCGCCGAGCTGCGCGGCCACCAGTGCCGCCTCGTAGCCGCCAGGTCCGCCGCCGATAATCACGATCCGAGTCACGTGCTCCAGTGTCTCGCACGCCGCCCGCGCGCACCCGTCCGGCCCCCCGCCCGCGCCACGGCCCGTCCGCCGCTGCCCCGCGCGCCCCTCCCGTACCCTCTTACGCATGTCGCTCTACGCCGCATACGCCGGAAACCTCGATGCCCGGCTGATGTCCCGCCGCGCACCGCACTCCCCGCTGCGCGGCACCGGATGGATCTCGGGCTGGCGCCTGACGTTCGGCGGCGAGCACATGGGGTGGGAGGGCGCGCTCGTCACCATGGTCGAGGCGCCCCGGTCACAGGTCTTCGTCGCCCTGTACGACATCGCGCCCATGGACGAGGACTCGATGGACCGCTGGGAGGGCGTCGGCCTCGACATCTACCGGCGGATGCGCATCAAGGTGCACACGCTGGACGGCGACGAGCCGGCCTGGACGTACGTGCTGAACGGCTACGAGGGCGGCCTGCCCTCGGCCCGCTACCTGGGGGAGATCGCCGACGCCGCGGAGTCCTGCGGCGCCCCGCACGACTACGTGATGGAACTGCGCAAGCGCCCCTGCTGACGGCCGCTCCCCCGGCGTGCGCCCGGCGTCGGCCGTGCCGCCGGAGGCGTCGGAAAGTACCGCGAACCGGTCCCTCGGTTTGTGGTTTCCACCGTACTCGCGCCGCCTTTCTACGCGCGTAGGCGAAGAGCGGTTACCCTCGTCGCGTGAACGCATCCGATATCACCGCCGACCCCCATGGTGCCGCCGAAGCCGCCGCCGCCCGCCTGCGCGAGCTGACGGGCGACGAGAGCCACGACGTCGCCCTGGTGATGGGTTCCGGCTGGGTACCCGCCGCCGAGGCTCTCGGCCGCCCCGAGCACGAGTTCCCCGTCACCGAGCTGCCCGGCTTCCCGCCGCCCGCCGTGGCCGGGCACGCCGGCAAGATCCGCTCGTACCGGATCGGCGACCGCCGGGCCCTGGTCTTCCTGGGCCGCACGCACTACTACGAGGGCCGCGGCGTCGCCGCCGTCGCCCACGGGGTGCGCACCGCGGTCGCCGCCGGCTGCCGCACGATCGTGCTCACCAACGGCTGCGGCGGCCTGCGCGAGGGCATGCGGCCGGGCCAGCCGGTGCTGATCAGCGATCACATCAACATGACGGCCACCTCACCCATCGCGGGCGCCAACTTCGTGGACCTCACCGGCCTGTACTCGCCGCGCCTGCGCGCCGTGTGCCAGGAGGTGGACCCCTCCCTGGAGGAGGGCGTCTACGTGCAGTTCCCCGGCCCGCACTACGAGACGCCGGCCGAGATCAACATGGTCCGCGCCATCGGCGGCGACCTGGTCGGCATGTCCACCGTGCTGGAGGCCATCGCCGCCCGCGAGGCGGGCGCGGAGGTGCTCGGCATCTCCCTGGTGACCAACCTCGCCGCCGGCATGACCGGCGAACCCCTCAACCACGAGGAGGTGCTCCAGGCCGGCCGGGACTCCGCCGTGCGCATGGGCACCCTGCTGGCCAAGGTCCTCGGCCGGCTCTGACCGACCCCCGACAGACGGCCCGGCCCGGCCGACCACCGCGTCAAGCCGCGGCGGGCGGGGCACCCGTGCCGCCCGCGCGGCACGCAACGCACATCACTCGCGAGAGGCAGGGACCGTGACCCACAGGGACGACGCGAGCACGCGCGTCACCGCGGACGAGGCGGCGGCGCAGCAGGGCTTGTCGGGGGAGCAGGTGGCGACCGGAGGCACGGTCGCCGCCGAGGACTCGAGCAGCGCCGCCGAGCAGGCGCGGCGGTGGCTGGCGGAGGACCCTGACCCGCAGACCCGGCAGGAGCTCGCCGACCTGCTGGAGCGCGCCGGGAGCGAGCAGGCGGCCGGCGAGGAGCTGGCCGCGCGGTTCGCCGGCACGCTCCAGTTCGGCACCGCCGGGCTGCGCGGTGAGCTGGGCGCCGGGCCGATGCGCATGAACCGGGCCGTCGTCATCCGTGCCGCGGCCGGGCTCGCCGCCTACCTGCGGGCCGAGGGCCACGACGGCGGGCTGGTCGTCATCGGCTACGACGCCCGGTACCGCAGCGAGGACTTCGCCCGGGACACCGCGGCCGTGGTGAGGGCCGCCGGCCTGCGGGCGGCGCTGCTGCCCCGGCCGCTGCCCACGCCGGTGCTGGCGTACGCCGTCCGGCACCTGGGCGGGGTGGCGGGGGTCATGGTCACCGCCAGCCACAACCCGCCGCAGGACAACGGCTACAAGGTCTACCTGGGCACGGGCTCGCAGATCGTTCCCCCGGCCGACGTGGACATCGCCGCGCAGATCGCCGCCGTCGGCTCACTCGCGGACGTGCCGCGCGCCGAGTCTGGCTGGGAGGTGCTCGGCGAGGACGTCGTCGACGCCTACCTCGACCGGGCGGTGTCGGTGGTCGCACAGGACGCGCCGCGCGACCTGAAGGTGGTGCACACCGCGCTGCACGGCGTCGGCACCGCGACGCTCGTGGAGGCGTTCACCCGGGCGGGGTTCCCCGCGCCGCTGACCGTCGCCGAGCAGGCCGAGCCGGACCCGGACTTCCCGACGGTGGCGTTCCCCAACCCGGAGGAGCCCGGCGCGATGGACCTGGCGTTCGCGGCGGCCCGCCGCGAGCAGCCGGACCTGGTCGTCGCCAACGACCCGGACGCGGACCGCTGCGCGGTCGCCGTGCCCGACGCGTCCGCCGAAGGCGGCTGGCGCATGCTGCACGGCGACGAGGTCGGTGCGCTGCTCGCCTCCCACCTGGTCTCCCGCGGCGCCACCGGCACGTTCGCCGAGTCGATCGTCTCCTCCAGTCTGCTGGGCCGGATCGCCGCGGCGGCCGGGCTCGCCCACGAGGAGACGCTGACCGGCTTCAAGTGGATCGCCCGCGTCGACGGCCTGGCCTACGGCTACGAGGAGGCGCTGGGCTACTGCGTCGACCCCGAGGGTGTACGCGACAAGGACGGCGTCACCGCCGCGCTGCTGATCGCCGAGCTGGCCGCGGCACGCAAGGCCGCCGGGGGCACGCTGACGGGCCTGCTGGACGAGCTGGCCGTGGCCCACGGGCTGCACTCCACCGGCCAGCTGTCGGTCCGCGTCTCCGACCTGTCCCTGATCGCCGACGCCATGGGTCGGCTGCGCGGCAACCCGCCGACCGAGCTGGCCGGGCTGACGGTGGAGTCGGCCGAGGACCTCACCCTGGGCTCGGACAAGCTGCCGCCGACCGACGGGCTGCGCTACCGCCTGGGCGGTGAGCTGACCGCACGGGTGATCGTGCGGCCCAGCGGCACCGAGCCCAAGCTGAAGTGCTACCTGGAGGTCGTGGTTCCGGTCGCGGACGCCGCCGCGCTGCCGGCGGCGCGCCAGCGGGCCGACGCGGCGCTGGACCGGCTGCGCACCGACCTGGCCGCCGCAGCCGGCATCTGACCGCGCCCGGCTGCCCCCCGTCCCTCCGGCCGCCTCTCCGCCCGTCCGCCCCTCCGCTCTCCTGTGGCGGGGCGGGCGGGCGGTGCCGTCACCAGACGTCGCCGTCCCGCCAGTCGCAGGTCAGCTCACCGGTGAGCGCCAGCGGCACGGAACCGGGCAGCACGAACACCCCGCCGTCGTCGTCGGGGGTGGGCTGCGGTCCGCCGGGGCCCAGCACGGACGTCGGGCCCCGCCAGCGCTGCCAGCCGCGCGCGGCGTAGAACCCCAGGGCCTGCTCGCTGGAGCTGAGCGCGCCCAGCTGGTAGCCGCCGCGCACCAGGTGCTCAACGGCGTCCATCAGCCGCGCGCCGAGGCCGCGTCCGCGGTGGCCCGCGTGCACCGCCACACCCTCCACGTAGCCGGCGCGCAGCGACCGGCCGCGGTGCAGCAGCCTGCGCTGCACCACGCAGGCGTGCCCCACGGTCCTGCCGCCCTCGCGGGCGAGCACGTGCATGCCGCCCAGGCCGTGGTCCCAGTCGTGGTCGTCGAAGTCGCCGTCGAACGCCTCGGTGAGCAGCGCGCGGACGGCGGCGAGTTCCGCGGTGTCCAGCTGGGCGGTGTGCGCGACGGTCAGGCCGGCCATACCGGCTCCCTCCTGCGGTGGCGGTGGTGGTGGTGGCTGTTACGGCCGTGGCTGTTGTGTCGGCCGGCGGCGGGCCCGGCCGGGGCGCCCGGCGGGCGGGGCGTGCCGGGGCGCTCAGCCGGCCAGAAGGGCGACGAGCAGGGCGAGGGCGCCCGCGGCGGCCGGGCCCAGGATCTCGTACGCCCAGCGCACCGACACACTGCCGGTGCGGTCCGCGCGCTGCCGCGCCAGCTCGCGCAGCTCGCCGATCGCCTCGTCCGAGGGCGCCTGCCGCTCGGTGCTGATGTCCTCCACCCGGCCCATGCCCAGCAGGCCGCCGGGCGGGCGCCCGGAACTGATCCGCTCGTTGTGCCGGTTGGCCTTCTTGCGCTCGCGCAGCGACACCGGGATGGCCCACAGCTGGTAGGTGGCGCCGTCCGCGAGGACCTCGCTGGAGTAGCCGGACCGCACGGTGGCGACGGACGCCCACGGCAGTTCCACGGTCCGGAAGGGGTTGCGGACCCGCAGCCGGTCCTCGCCGGCGAGCACCGCCGGGCGCAGCGTGAAGGCGACCACGAGCGGCACGGCCAGCAGCAGCGCCGCCGCGGCGACCAACGGGGTGCTGCCCTCCCCGCGGATCATGGCGTCGCCGCCCAGCCAGGCCGCCAGGCCAAGCATCAGCACTCCCCCGGCCACGGCGGTGCCGGAACGGTAGACGCGTTCTGCGGGGGCGGTGGGCTCACTGGTCATGCACCGATTCTGCCCGACCGTCCGCATCGCGGACGTTGCGGTCCCGCATCGTTCGCCCGACCGGCCGCCCGGCCCGGCGCGGGACAGCCCCGGGCCGGGTCAGGCCGACGCGAGCAGGGTGACGGTGCCGGCGATCACCACGGCGGCCAGGATGGCCCAGCGCTCGGTGCGGTGCAGGAAGGCCGAGCCGCCGGAGCGGCGCTGCTGCCGGTGGACCACGACGGAGAAGCCGATCACCGCGGGCACGGTGAGCCAGGCGTTGACCTGGAAGGCGCCGATGACCGCCAGTACCGCGAGCGCGCCGATGAGGGCGGCGACAGGACGTACGGGAAGTGTCATGGCCGCCACCATAGACGAGGCTTTTGTCATGCATCGACCGACTCGCCCCGTCGCACCCCCGCCGCTTCACCGGGACGGCTGCGCCCGGTCCGGCTGTTAGGTTCGGTGGCCACATCGACAGGGGGCGCCGTGGACCGCACAGGGGTGGGCCGAGAGGCCGAGGTGGCCCGGTGGAACCCGTGAGGTTCTCCCGCCGCGCGGAGGACGCGGTACTGCTGGCGCCCGCGGCGCTGGAGCTGCTGACGATACTGAGCTTCGCCTCGGCGCTGGAGCTGGGCTGGCACGCCGCCACCGTGGCCGTCCTGCTGCTGCGCCGCCGCTGGCCGCTGCTGGTGCTGGTGGCGGTGCTGCCGGTGGCGTTCGGCGGCTACCTGCTGCTGGCACCGATGGTCGCGCTGTACCAGGTGGCCAGGGACGTGCCGGGGCCGCGGCTGGTGGCGGGCGGCGCGGTCGCGCTGTTCGCCGCCGGGCTGATGCCGTGGTGGCCCGCCGCGGGTGAGCCCTGGTCCTACGAGGACGGCCTGTTCGGTGTGCTGTCCGCCGCCATGCTGAGCGCCGGCCCGGTGGCCCTGGGCCGCCTGGTGCGGGTGCGCGCCGAGCTGTCCGCGCGGCTGGCCGAGCTGGCCCGCGCCCAGCGCCGCGAGCAGCGGCTGCTCGCCGAGCGGGCCGTCACGGAGGAGCGGGCCCGGCTGGCGCGCGAGATGCACGACGTGGTGTCCCACCAGGTCAGTCTGATCGCGGTGCAGGCCGGCGCCCTGCAGGTCACCACCGGCGAGCCGGAGAGCCGGGAGCGGGCCGGCACGATCCGGGAGCTGGGCGTCGCCACCCTGGAGGAGCTGCGGCACCTGGTCGGGGTGCTGCGCACGGCCCGCGAGTGCCCCGGCCTGGCGGAGGTGCCTGCGCTGGTCGCGGCCAGCGGCCTGGACGTGCGCCTGGACCGGTCGGCGGCCGGGCCCTGCTGGCCGGAGGCGGTGGAGCAGGCGGCGTACCGCACGGTGCAGGAGGCGCTGACCAACATCCGCAAGTACGCCGCCGACGCCTCCGTCGAGGTGTCGCTGGGCCGCCTCGGCGACGCGCTGACGGTGGTGGTGCGCAACGCCCCGCCGGGCTCCCCCGCCACCACCCCCGCCCCCGGGCCCGGCCTGCCCGTCGGGGGCGGCCACGGGCTGCGGGGCCTGCGGGAGCGCGCCGAGCTGCTGGGCGGTCGGTTCGAGGCCGGTCCGACGCCGGAGGGCGGCTTCCTGGTCCGCGCGGTGCTGCCGCCGCCCGCCGGGGCGCACCGGGCGGAGCCGGACGACGACGCGGGGCCGGACGGCGACGCGGACCCGGTGGCCGCTGTTCCCGGCTGAGCCGGTCCGGCCCGCGCCGGACCGGTCCCGCGCCGTGCAAACGATTCGACCTCGGGGGATGACAGGTCGCTACGCGCGTAGATATGCTCCTCTGGTGACCATGCCATCCACGCACACCGCAGTATCCGCACTGGCGGACGTGACCGCGTCCGACGCCGCGCTGCGCCGGTTCCTGCACGGCCTGCCCGGTGTCGACGGCGTCGGCCTGGAGGCCCGCGCCGCACAGCTCGGCACCCGCTCGATCAAGACGACGGCCAAGGCGTACGCCATCGACCTGGCCATCTCCATGATCGACCTGACGACCCTGGAGGGCGCCGACACACCGGGCAAGGTCCGCTCGCTGTGCGCCAAGGGCGTCCGCCCCGACCCGACCGACCCCGAGACCCCCTCGGTCGCGGCGATCTGCGTCTATCCGGACATGGCCGCCACCGCCAAGGAGGCGCTGGCCGGCTCGTCGGTGCGGGTGGCGTCCGTCGCGACGGCCTTCCCCGCCGGCAGGGCGGCGCTGCCGGTCAAGCTCGCCGACACCCGCGACGCGGTCGCGGCCGGCGCCGACGAGATCGACATGGTGATCGACCGCGGCGCGTTCCTGGCCGGGCACTACCTGCGGGTGTTCGAGGAGATCAGGGCCGTCAGGGAGGTGTGCGGCACCGCCCGGCTGAAGGTCATCTTCGAGAACGGCGAGCTGTCCACCTACGACAACATCCGCCGCGCCTCCTGGCTGGCGATGCTGGCCGGGGCGGACTTCATCAAGACGTCCACCGGCAAGGTCGCCGTCAACGCGACCCCGGCGAACACGCTCCTGATGATGGAGGCCGTACGCGACTTCCGGTCGGCTACGGGTGTGCAGATCGGCGTGAAGCCGGCCGGCGGCATCCGCACCACCAAGGACGCGGTGAAGTACCTGGTGATGGTGAACGAGACCCTCGGCGACGACTGGCTGAGCAACGAGTGGTTCCGCTTCGGCGCGTCCAGCCTGCTCAACGACCTGCTGATGCAGCGCCAGAAGCTGCGCACCGGGCGCTACTCCGGTCCCGACTACGTGACGGTGGACTGAGGCACACACGATGACTTTTGACTACGCTCCCGCCCCCGAGTCCCGCGCGGTGGTCGACATCGCGCCGTCCTACGGGCTGTTCGTCGACGGCGAGTTCCGCGAGGCCGCCGGCGGCAAGGTGTTCAAGACCGTCTCCCCGGCCACCGAGGAGGTGCTCTCCGAGGTCGCCCAGGCAGGCGAGGAGGACGTCGAGGCGGCGGTGAAGGCCGCCCGCAAGGCGTTCGAGAAGTGGTCGGCGCTGCCCGGCGCCGAGCGCGGCAAGTACCTGTACCGCATCGCCCGCATCATCCAGGAGCGCTCCCGCGAGCTGGCCGTGCTGGAGTCGCTGGACAACGGCAAGCCGATCCGCGAGACCCGCGACGCCGACCTGCCGCTGGTCGCCGCGCACTTCTTCTACTACGCCGGCTGGGCCGACAAGCTCGACCACGCCGGTTTCGGCCCGGCGCCGCGCCCGCTGGGTGTGGCCGGACAGGTCATCCCGTGGAACTTCCCGCTGCTGATGCTGGCCTGGAAGATCGCCCCGGCGCTGGCCACCGGCAACACGGTGGTGCTCAAGCCCGCCGAGACGACGCCGCTCTCGGCGCTGTTCTTCGCCGACATCTGCCGCCAGGCCGGGCTGCCGCGCGGTGTGGTCAACATCCTGCCCGGCTTCGGGGACACCGGCGCCGCGCTGGTCGCGCACGAGGGCGTCGCCAAGGTCGCCTTCACCGGTTCGACGGCGGTGGGCAAGGAGATCGCCCGCACTCTCGCCGGGTCGAACAAGAAGCTCACCCTGGAGCTGGGCGGCAAGGGCGCCAACATCGTCTTCGACGACGCGCCGCTCGACCAGGCGGTCGAGGGCATCGTCAACGGCATCTTCTTCAACCAGGGCCAGGTCTGCTGCGCGGGCTCCCGGCTGCTGGTCCAGGAGTCGGTGCAGGACGAGCTGCTGGACTCCCTGAAGCGCCGCCTGGGCACGCTCCGGGTGGGCGACCCGCTGGACAAGAACACCGACATCGGCGCGATCAACTCCGCCGAGCAGCTGGCGCGCATCACCGCGCTCGCCGACGCGGGCGAGGCGGAGGGCGCCGAGCGCTGGTCGCCCCGGTGCGAACTGCCTTCCTCGGGCTACTGGTTCGCACCCACGCTGTTCACCGGCGTGTCCCAGTCGCACACCATCGCGCGCGACGAGATCTTCGGCCCGGTGCTGTCGGTGCTCACCTTCCGCACCCCGGAGGAGGCCGTCGCCAAGGCGAACAACTCCGCCTACGGGCTGTCGGCGGGTATCTGGACGGAGAAGGGCTCGCGCATCCTGGCGGTCGCGGGCAAGCTCCGCGCCGGCGTGGTGTGGGCCAACACGTTCAACAAGTTCGACCCGACCTCGCCGTTCGGCGGCTACAAGGAGTCGGGCTTCGGCCGTGAGGGCGGCCGTCACGGTCTGGAGGCGTACCTCGATGTCTGAGATGTCTGAGCGGAACGGCCGGTCGGAGCGCCTCAGCGTGCTGAAGACCTACAAACTCTTCATCGGGGGCAAGTTCCCCCGGTCCGAGAGCGGGCGGGTGTACGAGGTGACCGACTCCAAGGGCGGCTGGCTGGCCAACGCACCGCTGGCGTCCCGCAAGGACGCCCGCGACGCGGTGGTGGCGGCCCGCAAGGCGTTCGGCGGCTGGTCGGGCGCGACGGCCTACAACCGCGGCCAGGTGCTCTACCGGGTCGCCGAGATGCTGGAGGGCCGCCGCGACCAGTTCACCGCGGAGGTCGCCGCCGCTTCGGGCCTGTCGAAGTCCAAGGCGGCTGCCCAGGTGGACGCCGCCGTGGACCGCTGGGTCTGGTACGCCGGCTGGACCGACAAGATCGCTCAGGTCGCTGGCGGCGCCAACCCCGTCGCGGGCCCCTTCTTCAACCTGTCCACGCCGGAGCCCACGGGTGTGGTGGCGGTGCTCGCTCCGCAGGACTCGGCGTTCCTCGGCCTGGTGTCGGTGATCGCCCCGGTGATCGCCACCGGCAACACCGTGGTGGTGGTGCCCTCCGAGAAGGCACCGCTGCCGGCGCTGTCGCTGGCCGAGGTGCTGGCGACCTCCGACGTGCCGGGCGGCGTCGTCAACGTGCTCTCCGGCCGGGCGGCCGAACTGGGCGCCCCGCTGGCCGCGCACAGCGACGTCAACGCGCTCGACCTCACCGGCGCTGACGGCGAGCTGGCCCGCGAGCTGGAGGTCTCAGCCGCCGACACGCTCAAGCGGGTGCTCCGCCCGCGGGCGCAGGACTGGTCCGCCGACCAGGGAACTGGCCGCCTGCTGGCCTTCCTGGAGACGAAGACGGTCTGGCACCCCACGGGCAGCCTGGGCGCAGCCGGTTCGTCCTACTGACGGCCCGCTGACGGCCCGCTGACGGCCGCCGGGCTGTACCCGAAAGGGCCGCCCGCCCCCGTTCGAACCCCGCTCCCCCGCCGTCCGGGGAGCGGGGTTCCGCCGTTTCCCGGCCACGCGGTGCCGCTGTCAGTGGCGGGAGGTTGAATCGGCCCCATGGACGACGACCCGGACGAGGGCCGCGTGGTGCGCGGCGAGGACTGGTACGGACGACACCTCGCGGGCACCCGCCACCTGCGGTGGACCTTCTACGACACGGACTGGACGGAGGTCGCCGACGAGGGCGCGGTCTTCGAGGAGTGCACGTTCTCCGGGGTCCGCTTCAACGCCTCCCGCCACACGGGCGCGGCGTTCACCAACTGCGTGTTCAGCAACTGCACGTTCTTCGACACCCGCTTCGACAACTGCAAGCTGGTCGGCAGCCAGTTCAGGAGCTGCACCTTCCACCTGTTCGCGGTGGACGGCGGCGACTGGTCGTTCACCACCCTGCCCGGCGCCGAGCTGCGACGGGCCGAGTTCGACGGCGTCCGCATGCGGGAGTCCGACCTGAGTGGCGCCCGCCTGGAGGAGGCGGTGCTGCGCCACTGCGATCTGTCCGCATGCGCCCTGGAGGGCGCCGACCTCTCCGGCGCCGACCTGCGCGGCAGTGACCTCTCGACCCTCGACCCGCTGACCGTGCGGCTGCGCGGCGCGCGGATCGGCCTGGAGCAGGCGGCGGTGCTCGCCACCGCCCTGGGCCTGCGCGTGGAATGAGGCACCCGCCGCCGCCCTGCGCCCGCCTCTGCGGCGACGGCCCCTCGACCGGGCCGCGCCGCCGGTCAGCCGGGGAGCAGCCCGGTCAGCTCGCCGGTCAACGGCAGGCTGCCCAGAGTGCCGCCCTGGGTGAGCGGTGCGGTGAGCTGCGTGGTGCCCAGCGGCTGGAAGTCCGCGATCTGGGTGCCGACGCCGTTGTCGAGCGGGTCCACTCCGGTGTTGGCCAGCGGGTCGAGCTGGAGCTGCTTGATCGGGGTGACGGCGTGCCCGACGGTGCCCAGCGGGTCGGAGGTGTTGACGATGTCGGCCTGCGCGGCCCCGCCCGAGACCAGGGCGACAGCGCCGGCGGCGGAGAGCGTGAGCCCGGCCTGGAGCAGGGTGCGGGCGCGGGGGCGGGCGTGACGAGCGTGCGAGGCCATGAGTACCTGTCCGTCGGTTACGTGGTGTACACGGGCGGCATCGAAGCGTAGTACCGCGCTGTCGGTCCGGTCACGTCCGTCACCGGGGGCTCACCCGGACGGGGGAATGCGGGACAATGGGTTCCCGTGACCGCCAACGCCCACGTGATTCTGCTGACCGGCCCCTCCGGCTCGGGAAAGTCCTCGCTCGCCGAACGGACCGGCCTGCCGGTGCTGCGTCTCGACGACTTCTACAAGGAGGCCGGCGATCCGACGCTGCCGCTGCTGCCGGGCGGCGCGACGGACTGGGACGCCCCCGCCTCGTGGGACGCGGACGCCGCCGTCGCGGCCGTGCACCGGCTGTGCACGACGGGCCGCACGCCGGTTCCGGTGTACGACATCTCGGCCAGTGCCCGCACCGGTGAGTCGGAGGTCGTGCTCGATTCGACCGGCCTCTTCGTGGCGGAGGGCATCTTCGCCGCCGACATCGTGGGCCGCTGCCGCGAACTGGGCCTGCTCGCCGACGCGCTGTGCCTGCGCGGCCGGCCCTCCACGACGTTCCGGCGCCGCCTGCTGCGGGACGTGCGCGAAGGCCGCAAGTCACTGCCGGTGCTGGTGCGGCGCGGGTGGCGGCTGATGCGGGCCGAGCCCGGCATCGTCCGGCGGCACACCGACCTCGGCGCGTACGCCTGCCGCAAGGACGAGGCGCTGGCCCGCATCGCGACCGCGGCCCGCACCCCAAGCAGCGTCTGAGCCGCACCCCGCGCGCACTGCACACAGCAGAGGACGGGCACTGGCAGACCCCCCGGCCGCCCGTGCCCGTCCCCCCTTGCTCCCCCGTACCCCGCTCCCCTCGGGACTCCCCGTTACCCCCGTGCCTCCCCCGTTTCCCCCCGGCTCCGGCAGTCGCTCACGCGACCAGTTCGCCGAAGCACTCCTTCTGGTCCCGCCCGAAGGCCAGGACCTCGTCGTCGCGCAGCCGCCGCAGCGACCGCCAGATGCTGCTCTTGACCGTGCCGACGCTGATGTCGAGTATCTCGGCGATCTCCGGGTCGGTACGGCCCTCGTAGTACCGCAGGACCAGCATGGTGCGCTGCGGCTCGGGCAGCCGGGCGAGCGCCTGCCACAGCACGGCCCGCAGCTCGGTGCCGCGCATCGCGTCCTGGTCGTCGCCGCTGGGCGACTCCGGCAGTTCCTCGGTCGGGTACTCGTTGAGCTTGCGCCGGCGCCACGCGCTGATGTGCAGGTTCGTCATCGTGCGGCGCAGGTAGCCGCCGACCGCCGCCTTGTCGCTGATCCGGTCCCACGCCCGGTAGGTGGAGAACAGCGCGCTCTGCAGCAGGTCCTCCGCCTCGAAGCGGTCGCCGGTCAGGTGGTAGGCGGTGGCGTAGAGGGAAGCGCGGCGCTCCCGCACGTAGGCGGTGAACTCCGCCTCCGAAGCGGAGGCGGTGAGGCCAACCTCCGAAGCGGAGGCGGTGAGGCCAACCTCCGAAGCGGAGGCGGTGAGGCCAACCTCCGAAGCGGAGGCGGTGAGGCCAACCTCCGAAGCGGAGGCGGTGAGGCCAACCTCCGAGATGCTGTCGCCGCGCTCCCCCGCCGCAGGCCCGGTGTCGCTGTCGCCGCGGCGGTCCCCCCGGGCCGCCACGGCACCCCCCTCGGGCACCCCGGCGATGTAGGCCGGGAACGCCGGGCGCTGCCGCCCGGTGCCGCGAGCGCACCCCCGCCCGCTCACGGCACCGGACTTCTCCGTGCTCCGGACGGGAACCGAGGGGGTGTGCAGACGCGTGTGAAGTACTGCGCTGGTGTGGGTCTTGTGCAGTGTGGTCATCTCGCGCCTCCCTCGGAAAGCCAGCCCGTCGCTTGCCTTGTGACGAACAGCCTGCCGGGCCAGTTTCATGACGGGGTCCCCCGATTGTCACAGCGGTGTCACAGCGGTCGGCGGCCGACGGCTGCGGCGGGCTGCGGACGGTGAAACCGGGTCCTCACCGAACCGTGCCCGGCCCACGGTCGTCCTGGGGGCCCCTGATGGGCCAGAATGGCGCGCGTGCCATTCCTGTTGCTGATCGAGGACGACGACGCCGTCCGTACCGCCCTGGAGATGGCCCTGACCCGTCAGGGCCATCGCGTGGTGACCGCCGCGTCCGGCGAGGACGGCCTGAAGCTGCTGCGCGAGCAGCGCCCCGACCTGATCGTGCTGGACGTGATGCTGCCGGGCATCGACGGGTTCGAGGTGTGCCGCCGTATCCGGCGCACCGACCAGCTGCCGATCATCCTGCTGACCGCCCGCAACGACGACATCGACGTCGTGGTGGGCCTGGAGTCCGGCGCCGACGACTACGTGGTCAAACCGGTGCAGGGCCGTGTGCTGGACGCCCGCATCCGCGCCGTCATGCGGCGCGGTGAACGCGAGGCGAGCGACTCGGCCGCGTTCGGCAGCCTGGTCATCGACCGGTCCGCGATGACGGTGACGAAGAACGGCCGCGACCTCCAGCTCACGCCGACCGAGCTGCGGCTGCTGCTCGAACTCAGCCGCCGCCCCGGCCAGGCCCTGTCCCGGCAGCAGTTGCTGCGGCTGGTGTGGGAGCACGACTACCTGGGCGACTCCCGGCTCGTCGACGCCTGTGTGCAGCGGCTGCGCGCCAAGGTCGAGGACGTGCCGTCGTCCCCGACGCTGATCCGTACCGTGCGGGGCGTCGGCTACCGGCTGGACTCCCCGGCGTGACGGCTGCTCCCGGCCGGGTGCGGAGCCGGCTCGCCGGGGTGCTGCCCAGTCTGCGGCTGAGGCTTGTGGTGGTGTTCGCGCTGGTCGCACTCACCGCGGCGGTCGCCGCCTCCGGCATCGCGTACTGGCTGAACCGCGACGCCGTGCTCACCCGCGCGCAGAACGCCGCCCTGGACGACTTCCACCGGACGCTGGGCGAACGGGCCGGCGCGCTGCCGCCCCGCCCTGAGTGCTCCCGGCTGAAGGAGACCGCCGAGGCGATGGCGACCACCACGCAGAACTACCAGGTGGTGCTGCTGGACCGGCAGCAGGACGGCCAGCGCTGCGCGGTGACGTCCGGCGGCCGGTTCTCCCTGGACGACGTGCCGCGCAAGCTGCGCGACGCGGTCACCGAGGAGCGGCCCGTCAACACGGGCAACAGCGCGCCCTACCACCTGTACTGGCAGCGGATATCCATCGACGACACCCCGTACCTGGTGGCCGGGGCGACCGTCGTCGGCGACGGCCCGACCGGCTACATGCTGAAGTCGTTGGAGCCCGAGCGGGACGACCTCAACTCGCTGGCCTGGTCGCTGGCCATCGCCACCGCGCTGGCGCTGATCGGCTCCGTGCTGCTCGCCCAGGCGTCGGCCTCGACGGTGCTGCGCCCGGTGCAGCGCCTCGGCGACGCGGCCCGGCGGCTCGGCGAGGGCAAGCTCGACACCCGGTTGCAGGTGTCCGGCGGTGACGAACTGGCCGAGCTGTCCCGCACCTTCAACGCGGCGGCGGCGTCCCTGGAGGAGCGGGTGGCCGACCTCAGCGCCCGCGAGCAGGCCAGCCGCCGGTTCGTCGCCGACATGTCGCACGAGCTGCGCACCCCGCTCACCGCGATCTCCGCGGTCAGCGAGGTGCTGGAGGACGAGCAGGACAACCTGGACCCGATGATCGCGCCCGCCGTGCAGCTGGTCGTCAGCGAGACCCGGCGGCTGAACGACCTGGTGGAGAACCTGATGGAGGTGACGCGCTTCGACGCGGGCACCGCCCGGCTGGTCCAGGACCACGTCGACGTCGCCGACCAGATCACCGCCTGCATCGACGCCCGCGCCTGGCTGGACGCCGTCGAACTGAACGCCGAGCGCGGCGTGATGGTCCGCCTCGACCCGCGGCGGCTCGACGTCATCCTGGCCAACCTCATCGGCAACGCGCTCAAGCACGGCGGGTCACCCGTGCGGGTGGCGGTGCGGACCGACGGATGCGACCTCCTGGTGGAGGTCTCCGACCGGGGGCCCGGTATTCCCGAGGACGTGCTGCCGCACGTCTTCGACCGCTTCTACAAGGCCAGCGCCTCCCGTCCCCGCTCGGAGGGCAGCGGTCTTGGACTGTCCATCGCCATGGAGAACGCCCACATCCACGGCGGTGACATCACCGCGCGCAACAGCCCGCACGGCGGTGCCGTGTTCACGCTGCGGCTGCCGCTGGAGGGCAGGCCCACGCCCGAGGAGGACGAACGGTGAGCCCCCACCGCACCCCCCACCCCGCCCCGCGGCAGCCCGCGAGGGCCCCCCGCAGCCTGCGGGCGGCGGGCGCCGCGGCGCTGGCCGCGGTCGCGCTCACCGGCTGCGGGATTCGCGCCACCGCCGTGCCGGTGGACGCCGGCGCCGCGCCGTCCAGAGTGGCCTGCGCGCTGCGCGGCGACGACGCCGGGTCCGACACCGGTACCGCGACCCGCGTGTCACTGGTGTGCAGCTCCCGGGTGGTGGACGTCGAGCGGCGTCTTGACCTGCCGAGCGACGGCGATCCCGCCTCGCGGACCGCGCTCGCCCGGGTGCTGCTGGCCGAGCTGCGCCGCGAGCCGGGCCCGCAGGAGCGCCAGTTCGGCTTCGCCACCGCGGTCCCCGACGACCTGCGCGTGGTGGGCCCGGCCGACGGCGACCCCCGCACGGCGCTGCGCCTGAACCGCGTGCCGCGTGAGCTGCCGGGCTTCGCACTGGCACAGATCGTCTGCACCTACGCCGACTCCGCGCTCGCCGACGCCGACAGCCGGGTGGTGCTGGGCGGCCCGGCCGGCGACACCGGCGAACCGCTGCGCCGGTTCGGCTGCTCGGCGGAGCTGCGCACCACGGAGCAGGCCGCGGACGGCGCGGGCGCACCGCTGTGACCTGTACAACCGTGGTCCGACCGGGTGATTGCTGGTGACGTGGGGAACACCCGGGAACCGGGTCGGCGACCTCAGGCGTCCTCCTTGCCGTGCAGCGTCATCGACCCGGCGGCAGTGCCGCCCCTCGGCTCCGGACGGCGGCTCGATTCGTCCTCGCCGGTTACCTGCTGTTCGTCGCCTGGCTGACGCTGCGTCCCCTGACGGTCCCCTGGATCGACCCGGCCAGCCTGGAGCTGTTCGCCACCGTCGAACGCGAGCTGGCCCGCGGTCCGCGCGAGGCGCTGCGCACGCTCGGCGGGGAGGTGCTGCTGCTGTCCCCGCTCGGGGTGCTGCTGCCGCTGGCCTCCGCCGCGGTCGGCTCGTGGATCGGTTCGTTCGTACGCACCGTGTCGGCCGGCGGCCTGCTGGCCCTCGGGCTGGAGGCGCTGCGCTCGGTCGTGGCGGGCCAGATGCTCAACGTGGACTCACTGCTGCTCAACACCACCGGCGTCGCGCTCGCCCACCTGCTGCTGCTCCCGGTGGTGCGCCGGATCGTGCGGCGGCCGGAGCGTCGTGAGCGGCGGCCCCGGCAGGGGCCGGGACGGCCCGGACGGCTGCGGCGGGCGGCTCAGGGTCTGACCCCGAGAGCTCCCAGGGTCGACATCGCCCCGTGGGCCGACGCCTCCGGACACCGGGCGCCCTACGTTTGACGCATACCGGGAGAACCTCCCGGAAAGGCTGCTTCCCGCCCGGTCAGGCCGGGCAGACGGACGGCAGCGACCGGCGGACGAACGAAGGAGTCACGTGATGGCGGCACTCTCCCGGCCCCAGGAGAACAGGTGGATCGCCGGTGTGTGCGCCGGCCTCGCCCGGCGCTTCGGGATCTCGGCCAACTCGATGCGGGCGATCTTCCTGGTCTCGTGCCTGCTGCCCGGACCGCAGTTCCTGATCTACATCGCCCTGTGGGTGATGCTTCCCGACGAGGGAGCGGCCAAGTCCTGGTGAGGCGCCCCGCGCCCCGGCACCCGGCGCGCACACGCACCCGCGGCCCGTCCCCCTGCACCTTGGGTTCCAGGGGGACGGGCCGCAGCCGTGCGGCCCCGGCACCGGTGGGGGCGCGGGGTGCCGGGGGCTCTGCGCCCGTGGACGATCAGGCGGGGAGACCGCCCGCGAGGTCGCCGGAGATGTCACTGGAGAAGGCGCCGCCGGTCAGCCCTTCGAGCGGCAGGCCGCCGGTCAGCTGCTCGGTGGGCAGGCCGCCGTTGAGCACGTCGGTGGGCAGGCCCCGGCTGGCGACGGCGTCGGTGGGCAGACCGCCGACCCGGCGGCTCTCGGCGGGCACGGCGTCAGTCGGCAGCGCGCCGGTGAGGGAGTCGGTGGGCAGGGCACCGGTCAGCCCGTCCGTCGGCAGGCCGCCCGTCAGGCTGTCGGTGGGCAGGGCACCGGCGCGCAGCGTGTCGGTGGGCAGGGTGCCGGTGGACCCGGAGGTCAGGGCGTCCACCGGGAGCGCGCCCAGCAGGTCGGCGGTGGGCAGGCCGCCGGCGTCCAGCGCGTCGGTGAGCGGCGCGGTGCTGAGCACGTCGGCGGGCAGGGCACCGGTCAGGGGGTCGGCGGGCAGGCCGCCGGTCAGCTGCTCGGCGGGCAGGCCGCCGGAGAGCACGTCGCTCAGCACGTCGGTGGGCTGGGCGTCGGCGGGCAGCGCGCCGGTGAGCGTCTCGGTGGGCAGGCCGCTGCGCAGGTGGTCGCCCGCGACGGGGAGGCCGCCGAGCAGTTCGCCGGCCGGGCCGGACGCCGGGCCGCGCGGGTCCTCGACCTGCTCGACCATGGCGTAGGTGGCCTCGGAGGCGCGGGCCACGCTGTCCGGGAGGTCCAGGACGGAGTCCTCCACGCTCATCGTCTCGACGCCCGCGAGGCTCGCGTAGGTGTCGGCGGGGTCGGCCGCCGCGGCGGAACCGGCGGCTCCGGCGAGTGCGGCGCCGAGCGCCGCGGCGCCGAGGGTCTTGATGGGGGCCTGCTTCATGTCAGCTACGTCCTCTTACGTGGTGGCTTCGGGCGGCTCACCGAACGTAGTCAGGTATTCACTCCGGTCGCAAACACCGCAACGCGGCCGGGGGTGAATCGTTCCCGGCCGCGTCGCCCATGGCGCCGTGTGGTGGCGCGTCAGCTCTGGTAGCGCGAGGAATCGCTGGTCACGGCGTGCACGGCGGGGGTCTGCCGGAACAGCCATGCGGACTTCAGTTCGGCGTAGCCAGGCTTGATCACGTCGTTGATCATCGCGAGACGTTCGTCGAAAGGAATGAACGCCGACTTCATCGCATTGACCGTGAACCACTGCATGTCGTCGAGCGTGTAACCGAACGTCTCCACCAGGTGGGTGAACTCGCCGGTCATGCTGGTGCCGCTCATCAGGCGGTTGTCGGTGTTCACCGTCGCGCGGAACTTGAGCCGCCGCAGCAGGCCGATGGGGTGGTCGGCGTAGGAGGAGGCCGCGCCGGTCTGCAGGTTGGAGCTGGGGCACAGCTCCAGTGGGATGCGCTTGTCGCGGACGTAGGAGGCCAGGCGGCCCAGCTGCACCGAGCCGTCGTCGGCCACCGTGATGTCGTCGATGATGCGCACGCCGTGGCCGAGGCGGTCCGCGCCGCACCACTGGAGTGCCTGCCAGATCGACGGCAGCCCGAACGCCTCACCGGCGTGGATGGTGAAGTGGTTGTTCTCCCGCTTGAGGTACTCGAAGGCGTCGAGGTGGCGGGTGGGAGGGAAGCCGGCCTCGGCGCCGGCGATGTCGAAGCCGACGACACCCTGGTCCCGGAAGCGGTTGGCGAGTTCGGCGATCTCCAGGGCGCGGGCGGCGTGCCGCATCGCCGTGAGCAGGGCGCCGACCCGGATGCGGTGGCCCGCGGCGAGCGCCCGGCGCTCACCCTCGCGGAAGCCCTCGTTCACCGCGTGGACGACGTCCTCCAGGGAGAGGCCGGCCTCCAGGTGCTGCTCGGGCGCGTACCGCACCTCGGCGTAGACGACGCCGTCCGCGGCGAGGTCCTCGGCGCACTCGGCGGCGACCCGGAACAGGGCGTCGCGGGTCTGCATCACCGCGCAGGTGTGGGCGAAGGTCTCCAGGTAGCGTTCCAGCGAGCCGGAGTCGGCCGCTTCCCGGAACCAGACACCGAGGGCTTCGGGCTCCGACTCGGGCAGCGCGTCGTAACCGGCGTCCCGCGCCAACTCGACGATGGTGGCCGGGCGCAGGCCGCCGTCGAGGTGGTCGTGCAGGAGCACCTTGGGGGCGCTGCGGATCTGCTCCGCTGTGGGCTGCTGGCTGAGGGTCTCGCTGGTCATCTCCGCACTCTAGTTCCTACGCGCGTAGATTCCCAGTGCGGCGGCCCCGGCCCGCCGTCCTGCCCACGGTCCGGCCCTGGCGGGGGCGGGCAGGGGTTCGAAGCGGAAAGTCCGGTTCGGCCGGTGTTCCACCAGGGCGTCTTCTGCCATCGTTCTCCCATGGTTCAGCAAGCGCTGCCCGCCCGGGACGCCCGGTTGGGGCGAGCCGCCGGTGCGACGGGCACGGTGCACGGTGTGGTCCTGGTACTACCCGGCGGGGAGCCGGAGTCGGTGCGGCGCACTTCGGCGCGGACCGCGGCGGCCGTGCGCCCGCTGGTCCGCCACCTGGCCCGGGCGGCCCCCGAGGAGTCGCTGGTGGCGCACGTGGTCCACTACCGCTACCGCGGCTGGAACGGGGAGGCGGCGCACCCGGTGGCGGACACCGCCTGGGCACTGGACGAGGTGGCCGACCGCTACGGGGACGTGCCCGTGTGCCTGGTCGGCACCGACCTGGGCGCCCGCGCCGCGCTGCGGGCCGCCGACCACCCCGCGGTGGTGTCCGTGGCGGCACTCGCGCCGTGGCTGCCCGCGGTGGGCGAGGAGCCGGTGCGGCAGCTCATCGACCGCCGGGTGCTGCTGGTGCACGGCACCGACGACCGGCACACCGACCCGGAGCTGTCGTACCGCCTGGCCGAGCGGGCCAAGAAGGTCAACGCCGACGTGTGCCGGTTCGAAGTACACACCGAACGGCACACGTTGCGGCACCGCAGGGCCGATGTGCAGGCACTGGCCGCGGACTTCGTACTGGGCACGCTCTGCGGCCGGGACTTCTCCCGGCCGTTGACGGACGCGCTGGCCGCGCCGCCGCCGCTGGGCCTGCGCATGCCGCTCGCCACCGGCTTCGGCCGCCACCCGCGCTGACCCGCCGCTCAGACGTGCCCGGGAGTGCGGCCCGGAGGTGCGGCCCGGTCGCCGGTGGCGGTGGTGGGCGGCCTCAGAAGGCGTACCGCAGGCGCAGCCAGGGCGCGTGGGTGGCGATCAGCCCGCGCAGGGTCTCGACGGCGGCGCTCTTGACGCCGGTGCGGTAGCGCACGTTCCAGCTGCCGTTCTCGGAGCGTTTGGCCTGCTGGAGTTCGGGCCGCCACAGCACCTCCTCGGCCTTGGGGTGCCAGCCGAGGTTGACCTCGTGCAGGTCCCTGTTGTGGGTGAGCAGGATGGCCTCAGCGGCTGCCTGCCGCTTCACCTCCGGCGTCAGCACGTCGTCCATCTCCCGCAGCAGGTCCGCCCAGGCGTTCTCCCAGCCGGGGCGCAGCACCACCGGGGAGAGGTTGAAGTGCACCTCGTAGCCCGCCGGCAGGAAGTCGTTGGCGGCGGCGATCCGGTCGGTGACCGGGCTGGTGCGCAGGTCGAGCAGCCTGGAGTCCTCCGACGGCATGACGGAGAAGCGGATACGGGTGCGGCCCTGCGGGTCGAGCCCGAGCAGGTCGGGGTTGACGAACTTGGTGGCGAACGACGCCTTCGCGGTGGGCCACCGCCGGAAGGCGCGCACCAGGTCCGCGGTGTTGTCGCAGAGCAGCGCGTCCACAGAGCAGTCGCCGTTCTCCCCGACGTCGTACACCCAGGCGCGCGGATCGCACTGGTTGGGTTCCGGCTTGGGGCCCTGGCGGGCGACGTGCCGGCCCAGGTGGTCGATGACGCGCTCGATGTTGGTGAACACCGTGATCGGGTTGGCGAAGCCCTTGCGGCGCGGCACGTAGCAGTAGGCGCAGGCCAGCGCGCAGCCGTTGGACGGGCCCGGCGCGATCCAGTCGGCGGAGCGGCCGTTGGGCCGGGTGGTCAGCGACTTGCGTTCGCCCAGCACCAGCGTCTCGCTCTTGACCCGCACCCAGCGCTCGACGTTGCCCTCGTTGCCGTGCAGTTCCGGGATGCGCCAGTGCGAGTCAACCTCCACCACGCGTGCATCGGGGAAGCGCGCGAGGATCTGCCGGCCGCGTACGGACGCGGCGGCGGCGGGCTCGGCGTAGACCTCCCGGACGTCCAGCAGCCGGGCCGCCTCCGGCGAGTCCCGGAAGGCGGGTCCGGGTGCGGCGTGTGCGGCGCCGGTGGGCGAGGCGTCGGGCGGGGCGTCCCCCGCCTCCGGGCCGGTCAGTGCGTCCAGGCCGAACAGCGTGTCGGCCTCGCCCTGCGGGCGGCCGGGCGAGGGAGGCATGCGCTGCTCCGCGGGTCGGTGGCGCCCCGGCCCCGGCGCCCTGGACGGGCGGCCGACCGAACGACCGGCGACGCCGTCCAGTGTACAAAAGCGACCGGATTGCCCGCTTGGTCCGGGGTGCGCGCAGCCGTGGTCCGGGTTGTGCGCAGCCGCTGACGACGCACCGCCCGAGCAGGCCCCCGCGACCACCCCCGGGGTCAGGCCAGGAGTCGGCCGCGGCGGCTGAGCAGGAACCGCTTGAAGGCGGCCACGGGCGGGGTGTCGGGGTGGCCGTCGAGCCAGGCGACGCCGATCTCCCGGGCGGCTCTCGGCGCCGTGACCGCCAGCTCCCGCACGCCGGGCCGGGGCACCGTGGGCGGCGGCAGCAGTGCCACACCGAGACCGGCGGCGACCAGGCCGCGCAGCGTCTCGGACTCCTCGCCCTCGAAGGCGATCCGCGGCCGGAAGCCGGCTTCGGCGCACAGCGCGTCGAAGATGCGCCGCATGCCGTAGCCGGGTTCCAGCGTGATGAACGACTCGTCGCGGGCCTCCGCGAGCCGGACCCGTTTGCGCCCGGCCAGCCGGTGGTCGTCGGGCACCACCAGCCGCAGCCGCTGCTCGTCCAGCCGCCGCACCACCAGGTCGGGGGCGTCCGGCACCGGCGAGATCAGGCACAGGTCCAGGTCGCCGGCGCGCAGCCGCTCCAGCATCGCCTCGCCGTAGTTCTGCACGAGCGAGAAGCGGATCCGGGGATGGTCGGCGCGGAAGGTGCGGATGAGTTCCGGCACGGTCTCCGAGCCGAGCGTGTGCAGGAAGCCGAAGGCCACCTTGCCGGTGGCCGGGTCCGCGTCGGAGCGGACGGCCTCCGCGGCCTGCTCGACGGAGGCGAGCGCGGGCTCCACGGAGTTCAGGAACGCCCGCCCCGCCGCGGTGAGCGAGACCGTCCGGCCGTGCCGGGCGAACAGCGCGACGCCGAGGTCCGCTTCCAGCCTGGCCATGGACCGGCTGAGCGTGGACTGCGGTACGGCCAACTCCCGGGCGGCCCGGGTGACGTGCTCGTGGCGGGCCACGGCGACGAACTGGGCCAGCCGCGGGGTGAGCGTCGCTGCCCAGGAACCGGCGTCGATGTCCGCTGTGCGTGGTGTTGCCGCGATGTCTTTTTCGTTTCCTGACGGTGACACAGCACCCCCTCACCTGGCTTCATGCACCACTGCATCAGTATCTGCGAGTTTGTGCATTGGACGCATCAGAGTCGCGACTCTACCTTCGAACCATGCCTTCCGTTGATACCGGGGCACCCGCCACCGTGGGTGCCTCCGCTCCGCCGTTCCCCGCCCCCGGCAACCGCCGGATCAATCTCGCGCTGTTCGCCGTGGGCCTGGCCACCTTCGCGCTGCTGTTCTCCACCCAGGCGCTGCTGCCCGCGCTGTCCGCCGACTTCGGCGTGACTCCCGGGCAGGCCAGTTGGACGGTGTCGGCGGCCACGCTCGCCCTCGCGGTGTGCGTGCTGCCGCTGAGCATGCTCTCCGAGCGGTTCGGCCGGCGGCGGCTGATGACGGTGTCGGTGGCGGTCGCGGTGGGAATCGCGCTGGTGCTGCCCCTGGCTCCGAACCTCACCACGCTGATCGTGCTGCGCGCGGTGCAGGGCGCGGCGATCGCGGGCATCCCGGCGTCGGCTATGGCGTACCTGTCGGAGGAGCTGCGGCCGAGCGCACTGGTCGGCGCGATCGGCCTGTTCGTGGCGGGCAACAGCGTCGGCGGCATGACCGGGCGCATCCTCACCGGCTGGGTCGCGGACGGCTGGGGGTGGCGGACGGCGCTGCTGGCGGTGGCGCTGCTCGCGCTGCTGGGCGCGGTGGTCTTCCGTCTACTGGCTCCCCGGGCCCACAACTTCACCCCCGCGCCGCTCGCCCCGCGCGCGCTGGTGCGCACCGTGCGCGGCCACCTGGGCGATGCGCTGCTGCGCCGGCTCTACGCCATCGGCATGCTGTTCATGGTGGTCTTCGGCGCGGTGTACACCGTGGTCGGCTACCGGCTCGTGCAGGAGCCGTTCTCGCTGTCGCAGGGCGTGGTCGGTTCCGTCTTCGTCATCTACCTCGTCGGTACCGCCTCGTCGGCGGCGGCAGGGCGGATCGTGGGCCGCCTCGGCCGGCGCGGCACGCTCTACCTGGCGATCGGCACCACCGCGGCCGGGCTGGCACTGAGCCTGGTGGAGAGCCTGACGGCGGTCCTGGCAGGCCTGGTACTCATCACGGCGGGCTTCTTCGCCGGGCACGCCACCGCCTCGTCCTCGGTGAGCCGCAGCGTCAGTTCCGGCCGGGCGCAGGCCTCGGCGCTGTACCAGATGGCCTACTACCTGGGCAGTTCGCTGGGCGGCACGGTCGGCGCGCTCGCCTTCCACGCCGCCGGCTGGCACGCGACGGTGCTGATGGCGCTGGCCGCCCTGGCCGCCGCGGGCGGCATCACGGTCTACGCGACCCGCCGCGCCGTCGTCGAGCGCCGCCAGGCCGCCGCCGCGGCCACCGTCACCGCCGCCCCGGCCTGACACGCGGACCGGCCGCCCGCCCCCGGTGGGGGGGAACGGCCCGCGGAAACAGCAAAGGCAAGGAGGTCACCGCCTCCTTGCCACTCTCAAGGTATAGCCGACCGGGGGGCTTGCCGCAAGGCCCGGGGTGTGCCGCAGAATCGCCACTCGAAGCCGGAACCTGCGGATTTCAGCGGTTCGCCGGGTGCGTGTGCTTCTGTCGCTCCACGGATGAGCTTCTGCGTCCCGGGTGCCGCAGGAGACCGTGCGCACCCGCCGCAGCGACCGGCCGGTAGACGACCTTGTGGGACGGGGCGAGGACATGATCGACGTGATCGTTGCCGGCGGCGGGCCGACCGGCCTGATGCTCGCCGGTGAACTGCGGCTGCACGGCGTGCGGGTGGTGGTGCTGGAGCGGGAGCCGGAACCGACCGGCCCGTCCCGCTCGCGCGGGCTGCACGCGCGCAGTGTGGAGGTGATGGCCCAGCGCGGCCTGCTGGAACGGTTCCTCGCGCATGGTGAGAAGTTCGCGGTCGGCGGCTTCTTCGGCGGCATCGACCGGCCGTGGCCCGAGCGGCTCGACACCGCGCACTCCTACGTGCTCGCCATCCCGCAGCACGTCACCGAGCGCCTGCTGACCGAGCACGCCACCACTGCGGGCGCCGAGATCCGGCGCGGCCAGGAGGTGACCGGGCTCAGTCAGGACGCGGACGGGGTGACGGCCGAGCTGGCCGACGGCACACGGCTGCGTGCGCGCTACCTGGTCGGCTGCGACGGCGGTCGCAGCACGGTGCGCAGGCTGCTCGGTGTGGGCTTCCCCGGGGAGCCCAGCAGGGTGGAGACGCTGCTGGGCGACGTGGAGGTGGACGTGCCTCCGCAGACGCTGGCCGCGGCGGTGGACGAGGTCCGCAGGACGCACCTGCGGTTCGGCGCCATGCCGCTCGGGGAGGGGGTGTTCCGCGTCATCGTGCCCGCCGAGGGTGTGGCCGCCGACCGCGGCGTGCCGCCGACCCTGGAGGAGCTGAAAGAACGGCTGCGGGTGTTCGCCGGCACCGACTTCGGCGTGCACTCGCCGCGCTGGCTCTCCCGCTTCGGTGACGCCACCCGGCTGGCCGAGCGCTATCGGGCCGGCCGGGTGCTGCTGGCCGGGGACGCGGCCCACATCCACCCGCCGACCGGCGGGCAGGGGCTCAACCTCGGGCTGCAGGACGCGTTCAACCTCGGGTGGAAGCTGGCTGCCGAGGTCAACGGCTGGGCGCCCGAGGGGCTGCTGGACAGCTACCACAGTGAGCGGCACCCGGTGGCCGCCGACGTGCTGGAGAACACCCGGGTGCAGATGATGCTGCTGTCACCGGAGGCGGGTCCGCAGGCCGCCCGCCGGCTGCTGTGGGAGCTGATGGGCTTCGAGGAGGTGAACCGGTACCTGATCGAGAAGGTCACCGCGATCGGGGTCCGCTACGACCTCGGCGACGGGCACCCCCTGCTGGGCCGTCACCTGCGGGACGTCGAGCTGGAGAGCGGGCGCCTCTACGACCATCTGCACGGTGGCCGGGGCCTGCTGCTTGACCGCACCGGCCGGCTCTCGGTGAAGGGCTGGTCGGACCGGGTCGACCGGCTGGTCGACGTCGGCGGCGCCGGCGGCACGGACAGTACCGGCGACACCAACGGCACCGGCGGCGCCGATCGGCTGGACGTGCCCGCGGTGCTGCTGCGGCCGGACGGCCACGTGGCGTGGGTCGGCGACGAGCAGCAGGGCCTGGAGGGCCCGCTGGCGCGGTGGTTCGGCGCGCCCGCCGCCTGAGCGTGCGGCCCGCCGCCGCTGCGCGGTGCGGCGGCGGGCCCGGGACCGGGCCGGATCAGGCGATGCGGCTGAGCACGATCGGCCGGTCGGTGTGCTCACCGCCGACGTCCACCGCGTCGTCGAGCGCGGAGAGCGCGTACGGGAACGCCTCGGGAGTGTCGGTGTGCAGGGTCATCAGCGGCTGGCCCTCGCGTACCTCGTCGCCGGGCTTCGCGTGCAGCTCGACGCCCGCGCCCGCCTGCACCGGGTCCTCCTTGCGCGCCCGGCCCGCGCCGAGCCGCCACGCGGCGACCCCCACGGCATAGGCGTCGAGGCGGCTCAGCACGCCGGACGCGGGGGCGGTGACCACGTGCTGCTCCCGGGCCACGGGCAGTTCCGCGTCCGGGTCGCCGCCCTGGGCGGAGATCATGCGGCGCCAGTGGTCCATCGCGGAGCCGTCGGCCAGCGCCTTCGCCGGGTCGGCGTCGGGCAGGCCCGCCGCGTCGAGCATCTCGCGGGCCAGCGCCAGCGTCAGCTCCACCACGTCGGCCGGGCCGCCGCCGGCGAGCACCTCCACCGACTCGCGGACCTCCAGCGCGTTGCCCGCGGTCAGACCGAGCGGGGTGGACATGTCGGTGAGCAGCGCGACCGTGCGCACGCCGTGGTCGGTGCCCAGGCCGACCATGGTGCTGGCCAGTTCGCGGGCGTCCTCGACGGTCTTCATGAAGGCGCCCGAGCCGACCTTGACGTCCAGGACGAGGGAGCCGGTGCCCTCGGCGATCTTCTTGGACATGATGGAGCTGGCGATCAGCGGGATGGCCTCGACGGTGCCGGTGACGTCCCGCAGCGCGTAGAGCTTCTTGTCGGCGGGGGCCAGGCCGTCACCCGCGGCGCAGATCACCGCGCCGACGTCGCGCAGCACGTCCATCATGCGCGCGTTGGACAGCAGCGCCTGCCAGCCGGGGATGGACTCCAGCTTGTCCAGGGTGCCGCCGGTGTGGCCGAGGCCCCGCCCGGAGAGCTGCGGCACGGCGGCGCCGCAGGCGGCGACCAGCGGGGCGAGCGGCAGGGTGATCTTGTCGCCGACGCCGCCGGTGGAGTGCTTGTCGGCGGTGGGGCGCGGCAGGGACGAGAAGTCCATGCGCTCGCCGCTGGCGATCATCGCGGCGGTCCAGCGGGCGATCTCGGCACGGTCCATGCCGTTCAGCAGGATCGCCATGGCGAGCGCGGACATCTGCTCGTCCGCGACGGCGCCCCGGGTGTAGGCGTCGATGACCCAGTCGATCTGCTCGGGGCTGAGCGGCTGCCCGTCGCGCTTCGTGCGGATGACAGAGATCGCGTCCATGTGGTGCTCCTTGCGTGTCGAGCGGAATGCGGGCGGGCCCGGCCGGGTCCGTGCGGGGACTGTTCCGGCCGGGCCCGGCGGGGCTCAGCGGTTGGCGAGGTCCTCGGGGCCGAACGCGTCGGGGAGGAGTTCGGCCATCGGGCGCACACCGTGTGCGGTGTCCACCAGCAGGTCGGGCCCGCCGTGCTCCCACAGCAGCTGGCGGCAGCGTCCGCACGGCATCAGCAGGTCGCCGTTGCGGTCGCAGCAGCTGAAGTGGGTGAGCCTGCCGCCGCCGGTGGCGACGAGTTCGGAGACGAGCCCGCACTCGGCGCACAGCGCGACCCCGTACGCGGCGTTCTCCACGTTGCAGCCGCTGACCGTCCGGCCGTCGTCGACCAGGGCGGCGGCTCCGACGGGGAACCCGGAGTAGGGGGCGTAGGCCCGGGCCATCGCGGCCCGGGCCTGCCGCCGCAGGCCCTCGAACGGCGAGCCCTCGGGCACGGCCGTCACTTGCCCTCGCCCTTGCGGTAGGGCTTGCCGTTGGCCTTGGGCATGCGCAGCCGCTGGGCGGACAGCGCGAGCACCAGCAGCGTCGCGACGTAGGGGGCGGCGCTGACGAACTGGCTGGGGACCTCGTCGACCGCCAGGTACCAGCCGAACAGGCCCAGGGCGGTGGCGCCCGCGGCCAGACCGGTCAGGTACTTCTTGCGGTAGATCTCCCACGCGCAGGCCAGCACCAGCAGGATGGCCAGGAGCAGCAGCAGGGCGTGCACGTTCTGCCCGCCGCCGCGCAGGTTGAGGCTGTCGGCGTAGCCGAAGAGGCCGGCACCCAGCGCCATGCCGCCCGGCATCCAGTTGCCGAAGATCATCGCCGCTAGGCCGATGTAGCCGCGTCCGCCGGTCTGCCCCTCCTGGTAGATGTTCGACGCCACCTCGGCGAGGAACACGCCGCCGAGCCCGGCGAAGCCACCGGAGATGACCACCGCGAGGTACTTGTAGCGGTAGACGTTGACGCCCAGGGACTCGGCGGCGATCGGGTTCTCGCCGCAGGAGCGCAGGCGCAGGCCGAAGGAGGTGCGCCACAGCACCCACCAGCTGCCCGGCACCAGCAGCAGCGCCACCACGGTCAGCAGCGACAGGTTGGTGGTGAGGCCGCCGGCGAAGCCCGCCAGGTCGGAGACGAAGAACCAGTGTTTCTGGTTGAGCGTCTGCATGGCGTCGGAGAAGCCCGGCACGGTGATGCGCTCGATGGCCTCGATGGGCGGCGACTGCTTCACGGTGCCGCCCTCCATCTCGGCGAAGGTGAAGCTGGCCAGGTAGCGGGTGACGCCCACGGCGAGCACGTTGATGGCCACACCGGACACGATGTGGTTGACGCCGAAGCCGACGGTGGCGATGGCGTGGATGAGGCCGCCGAGCGCGCCGCCGAGGATGCCGAAGATGACTCCGGTCCACGGGCCCCACTGCACACCGGCGTAGGCGCCGAACCAGGTGCCGAGGATCATCATGCCCTCGAGGCCGATGTTGATGACGCCGGCGCGTTCGGCCCACAGGCCGCCGAGGCCGGCGAGGCCGATCGGCACGGCCAGGTGCAGCGCGGTGGAGACCTGGCCGACGGAGGAGATGCCGTTCGCGCCGGTGATGAGGCGCACGACGGAGAACAGCGCCAGTCCGGCGGCGAGGACGAGCATCCACTCCGCGAGGCTGAGGCGGCGGCGTCCGCCGGGCTTGGGCGCCGTGGCCGGCTTGCTGAGGACGGTGCTCATGCCGAGGCCTCCTTGGCGGTGTGCGGGCCGTTCCCCGCGGCGGCTGCCAGTTCCTCGCCGACCTTCTGCTGCTGGCGGCGCAGGCCGTAGCGGCGTACGGACTCGTAGCTGACGACGACGGCGATCACGATCAGGCCCTGCATGATCGTCGCGATCTCCTTCTCGTAGCCGTTGTAGTCGAGCGTGGCCGACGCCTTGTCGAGGAAGGCGATGAGCAGCGCGCCGAGCGCGATCCCGATCGGGTGGTTGCGGCCCAGCAGGGCGATGGTGATGCCGGTGAATCCCACGCCGGCGGGGAAGTCGAGGCTGTAGGTGTGGGAGTCGCCGAGCAGGACGGGCATGCCGGCCAGGCCGGCGATGCCGCCGGAGATGACCATGCTGGCGAGGACCATCCTCTTGGCGTCGACACCGCTGGCGGCTGCCGCGCTCTGGCTGGCGCCGGTGGCGCGCAGGTCGAAGCCGAAGCGGGTGCGGCCGAGCACCAGCCAGTAGACGAGGCCGCACAGCGCGGCGACGACGATGAAGCCGTAGATCTCGCCGGCCTCGCCCATGTCGAAGCTGGGGAACCAGCCGGACTCGGGGATGGCGCCGGTGTTGAGGTTGTTGCCGCGCTGCTGGCCGAACTGCGCCGGCAGGATCAGGTAGGCGATCAGGCTGGTCGCGATGGCGTTCAGCATGATCGTGGAGACGACCTCGCTGACGCCGCGGGTGGTCTTCAGGATGCCCGCGATGCCGGCCCAGAACGCGCCGACGAGCATCGCCACGGCGAGGATCAGCAGCACGTGCAGCGGGGCGGGCAGGCTGACGGACGCACCGACCAGCGCGGCGGCCATCGCCGCCAGGCGGTACTGGCCGTCGACGCCGATGTTGAACAGGTTCATCCGGAAGCCGACCGCCACGGCCAGCGCGGCCAGGTAGTAGGTGGTGGCCTGGTTGATGATGAGCACCTGGATGTCGGCGTTGGCCGCGTACTCGATCATCAGCAGGTACGGCTCGACCGGGTTGCGCCCGGTCAGCAGCAGTACGGCGGAGGTGAGCAGCACGGCGACGCCGATGGCGAGGACCGGTCCGGCGGCTGCCAGGATGATGCGGTCCTTGTCGAACTTCTTCATCGTTCCTCTCCCCCGGCGTCCCGCGGGCCCTCGGCCGCGTCGCGGTCGGAAGCTTCCAGGTGGCCGCTGGCGGCACCGGTCATGGCGGAGCCCAGCTCCTCCGGAGTGATGGTCGCCGGGTCGGCGTCCGCGACGAGCCGGCCGCGGTAGATGACACGCAGCGTGTCGGAGAGGCCGATCAGCTCGTCGAGGTCCGCCGAGATCAGCAGCACGGCGAGGCCCTCGCGCCGGGCGTCGCGGATCTGGTCCCAGATCTGCGCCTGCGCCCCGACGTCGACACCCCGGGTGGGGTGCGCGGCGATCAGCAGCCGCGGGTGGTGGCTCATCTCGCGGCCGACGATCAGCTTCTGCTGGTTGCCGCCGGACAGTGACGCCGCGGTGACCTCGATGCCGGGCGTGCGCACGTCGTACTCGCGCACGATGCGCTCGGTGTCGGCGCGGGCGGCCTTCAGGTCGAGCCAGACGCCGCGGCTGTTGGGCGCCTCGCTGACGTGGCCGAGGATGCGGTTCTCCCACAGCGGCGCTTCCAGCAGCAGGCCGTGCCGGTGGCGGTCCTCGGGGATGTAGCCGACGCCGCCCTCGCGGCGCCTGCGGGTGGCCCAGCGCGTGATGTCCTGGCCGCCCAGCTCGATGAGGCCGCCGTCCAGGGGACGGGTGCCGATGAGTGCGTCGATGAGTTCCGTCTGGCCGTTGCCCTCGACGCCCGCCAGGCCCAGCACCTCGCCCTCGTGGATGGTGAAGCCGATGCCGTCCAGCAGCTTGCGGTGGCCGTGCGCGGCGTCGTCCGTGAGGGTGAGGTCCTCCACCCGCAGCATCGGCCTGGTGGTGACCGTGGACTCGCGGGTCTCGGGAGAGGGCAGTTCGCTGCCGACCATCAGCTCGGCGAGCTGCCTGGTGGTCACCTCGGAGGGCTGGACCGAGGCGACGGTGGTGCCCCGGCGGATGACGGTGATCTCGTCGGCGACCGACAGCACCTCGCCCAGCTTGTGCGAGATGAAGATGACGGTGAGGCCCTCGGCCTTGAGTTCGCGCAGGTTGGCGAAGAGTGCGTCCACCTCCTGCGGGACCAGGACGGCCGTCGGCTCGTCGAGGATCAGGGTGCGCGCGCCCCGGTAGAGGACCTTGAGGATCTCCACCCGCTGGCGGTCGGCGACGCCGAGGTCCTCCACGAGCACGTCCGGCCTGATGCCCAGGCCGTAGGACTGCGAGATCTCGTTGATCCGGTCGCGGGCGCCGGACCCGATGCCGTGCAGCTTCTCGCTGCCGAGAACGGTGTTCTCCAGCACGGTCAGGTTGTCGGCCAGCATGAAGTGCTGGTGCACCATGCCGATGCCCTGTGCGATGGCGTCGCCCGGGCTGCCGAAGGCGACCGGCTCGCCCTGGACGCTGATGGTGCCCTCGTCCGGCTTCTGCATGCCGTAGAGGATCTTCATCAGGGTCGACTTGCCGGCGCCGTTCTCACCGACGATGGCGTGGACCGTGCCCGTGCGGACGGACAGGTGGATGTCGTGGTTGGCCACGACTCCGGGAAAACGTTTCGTGATCCCTGCCAGTTCGACGGCTGGCGGGCTGCTGGAGGCGTTGATGCTGCACTCTCCTCGGGGAATAAGGAGTCGCTCGGGGTTGGTTGCCGCGCTGCCGGGAAACACCGGTAAGACGCCGGGAAGCTGCCGGAAGCTGCCGGGAACCCAGGTGGGCGAGGGTTGACGCTACCGTGCCGGGACTCGCGCTACGCGCGTAGAGCGCGGGGCCGGATACCGGCCCGCCCGGGAGAGGTGGGGTACCCCTCCCGGGACGGGCCGGAGGTTGCCGCCGCTGCCCGGCCGGCGGCCGGCCGGGCGGCGACCGCGGGACGTCAGGGTGAGGTCTTGACGGTGATCTTGCCGTCGATGATCTCGTCCTTGGCCTTCTTGACCGCGTCCTGCAGCTCGGTCATCTCGGTGAAGGCCGGGTTGGAGTCGGCCAGGCCGACACCGTCGTCCTCCAGGGAGAAGCGCTGCACGCCCTCCAGCGGCTTGCCGTCCTGCACGGACTCGATCAGCGCGTAGACCGCGCCGGAGACGTCCTTCGTCATGGACGTGAGGATGCTGTCCTTGAACTTGGCCAGCGTCTTCTGCGAGTACTGGTCTGAGTCGACACCGATGACCCACTTGTCCTTCGCGGCCGCGGCCTCGATGACACCCTGGCCGGCGAGGCCGGCGGCGTGGTAGACGACGTCCGCGTCGTCGTCCAGCTGGCCCTGTGCGGCGGCCTTGCCGAGGTCCGGCTTGGAGAAGCCGCCCATGTCCGGCGGCTGCGTCAGGTACTGGCGCTTGATCTCGACCGAGTCGTCGGTGTCCTTGACACCCTGGACGAAGCCGGCCTCGAACTTCTTGATCAGCGGGATCTCGACACCGCCGACGAAGCCCACCGTCTTGGTCTCGGTCGTCTTGGCGGCGGCGACACCGGCCAGGTACGAGCCCTGCTCCTCGGTGAAGACCATGTTCACGACGTTGTCGGCCTTGACCGTGTCGTCGTCGATGAGGCCGAAGGTGACGTCCGGGTTCTTCTTGGCGGCGTCCTCGATGGCCGCGGCGTAGGCGAAGCCCACGCCGATCACCGGGTTGTAGCCCTGGCGGGCCAGCTCGTTGAGGCGGTTGACCTTGTCGGCGTCGGCCTCTCCGTCGGAGGGCTCGACGTCCCGGCCCTCGAAGCCGAACTCCTTCTTGGCCTTCTCCAGGCCCGCGAAGGCGGCGTCGTTGAAGGACTGGTCTCCACGGCCGCCGACGTCGTAGGCGATCGCTGCGCCCTTCTCCTCGTCGGAGTCGGACTCGGTGGAGGTCCCGCCGCACGCGGCGGTGGTGAATGCGAGGGCCGCGGTCGCGGTGACCGCGGCGGCGACTTTGCTGAACCGACGCAAGAGAGGGTCTCCTTCGACTCCCGAAGCGCCTCTTCCGGCGCTGGCTTCGGCTCAGAGTAACGCGCGTAGATGTCAGGTAAAGGGCCGACTGGCCTCCGTTACCGATTCGGTGTTAACGGAGGGTTTCAGCCACCCCCACCGACAGTGCCGGGCAGGCGAAGAAAGCGTTTTCAGCTCGGCCCCGGTCCGGATTCGGACCGGATTCGGACCGGGTTCGGTCTGAGGTCGGACCGGGCTCGGACCGCGGCCGGGCCGGGGTTCACTCCCCGGCGGCGTCCAGCAGGGCGGCGGCCGTGAACAGCTCCACGCCGACCGTGATGGCGCTCTCGTCGGCGTCGAAGTCGCCCTGGTGGATGTCGCGCGGGACGGTCTCGCCAGGCGGGCGCACACCCAGCCGGGCCATCGCACCTGGCACGTGCTCCAGGTACCAGGAGAAGTCCTCGCCACCCAGGCTCTGCTCGGTGGACTCCACCGAGTCGGCGCCGCGCCGGGCCGTCATCGCCTCGCGCAGCAGCGCGGTGCTGGTCGCCTCGTTGACGACCGGAGGCACGCCGCGGATGTAGTTGATCTCGGACTTGGCCCGGTACATGCCGGCGACCTCGTCGACCGCGGCGTGCACCAGGTCCGGCGCCAGGCGCCAGGCGTCCAGGTTGAGGCAGCGCACGGTTCCGGACAGTTCGGCGTGCTGCGGGATGACGTTGCACGCGTGGCCGGAGACGACCTGCCCCCAGGTGAGCGCGAGCCCGGAGCGCGCGTCGACCCGGCGGGAGAGCAGCGCGGGGGCCTCGGTGACCACCTTCGCGGTGGCGGTGATCAGGTCGGTGGTCAGGTGCGGACGAGCGGTGTGGCCGCCCGCGCCCTCCAGGGTGACCTCCAGGCGGTCGCAGGCCGAGGTGATCGGCCCGGTGCGCAGGCCCAGGCGGCCGGCGTCGACCCGCGGGTCGCAGTGCAGGGCGAGGATGCGGCCGACGCCCTTCAGCGCGCCGCTCTCGATGGCCTCGGTGGCGCCGCCGGGCAGGACCTCCTCGGCCGGCTGGAAGACCAGCCGCACCGGCCGCGGCAGCCGCCCCTCGCGGGCCAGCTCGGCCAGCACCAGGCCCGCGCCGAGCAGCACGGTGGTGTGCACGTCGTGGCCGCACGCGTGCGCACGGTCCGGCACGGTGGAGCGGTAGGACACGGACTTGGTGTCCGGAATGGGCAGCGCGTCGATGTCCGCGCGCAGCGCCAGCATGGGCCGGGCGGCCTCCCGGGGTGCGTTCTTGCCGGGCTTGCCGGGGAGGATGTCGCAGATCAGTCCGGTACCGGAGTCGAGTACCCGCGGCTTCAGGCCGGCACGCTCCAGCCGCGACTTGATCGCGGCGGTCGTGCGGAACTCCTGGTGCCCCAGCTCGGGGTGCATGTGGAGGTCGCGGCGGAAGCCCACGAGCTCAGCCCGGAGCGCCTCCGGGAGTGCGCCGGGCAGGGCGGGCAGTCCGGGCAGGGACGTCTCATCGGTGGTCCGGGTGCTGGACTCTGATGTCAGCAGGTGGTTCACCCAACCGAGCGTATGCCCAGTAGGGGGGCTCATGGCGACTGATCAAGGAAAGTTAAGCCACTCAGGGGAAAATTTTACTGACGGCTCGTGCATAGCCGCATACTCGATTGGGTATGGCATGACGCCCACTACGTCGCCGGTCGGGCCCCCACTCGCGCCAGGCGATGCACGTCGCGGGCCGTTCCGGTCACCCCGGCGAGAAAGCTCTGCGCCCTGGGAGACGCGTGTGACGTGAGCCATGCGGGATCCACATCACACACCGCCACCTTGACCTCGGTACCTACCAGGGCCAGCGGCAGCGTGTGCACCACCGTGGACGGGAAGCTGAGGATGGTACGGCCGATCGGCCCCCGCCGCGCCACGAGCTCCAGCGGCAGGTCGGGACGGACGATCTCCAGCCCGGCGGCCACGGAGACCCGGTGCAGCTTGTCGGGGCTCTCCCGGCGGTGCGCGAAGTAGCGGGTGGCGCCGTGCCGGGCGGCCAGCGCCACGACGGCCTCCAGGTAGCGGTCCGCGTCCACCACGCCGGTCTCCACCAGCGAGGTGCCGACGAGGTCGGTGCCGCGGGTCAGCCGGGGCGGGCCGAAGCGGGCCCGCGTCCAGGCGAAGGTGTTGGCGGTGACGGCCACCTGCCCGGGGGCCTCGACCGGCATGGCGCTGAAGACCTCCACCGGCCGTGCGCCCCCGGCGGTCAGGCGGCGGCGGGCGGCGGCCGAGACCGGCGCGAAGGCCAGCGCGCGGGCGCCGCCCGCGCCCTTGCGGTGCCAGCGCACCAGGTGCCGGTCGCCCTGCGCGAGCTGGTTGACGAACTCCATGGTCGCCGTGCCGTCGTCCACCACCGTCACCGCGACGTCCGGGTCGGACATGGCCAGCAGCAGCTGGACGTAGCGGGAGAAGGGGTCGCCGATGACGATGCGCGCGGCCCGGCGCAGCGGCCGGACCAGTGCCGACACCGTCCTCAGCGGCGCCAGCGCGCCGCCGCGGGCCTGCGCCCACTCCACGCGGTGGCCCTCGTCCCGGGCCAGCTGCGCCATCCGGCGCAGCTGGCCGCGGGTCATCGGGTCGTGCGGCGGCAGCACGACCACGGTCAGCGGCGGCCCGGGGCGGGCCGCGGGGCCCGCCTCCGTGTGGACCGAGGGACCCGCCCCGGGGCCCGGCTGCCGCTTCCCGGCCGGCTGCCCGCCGTGCTGGAGATGCGACCACTCCAGCACGTTGAGCAGCTGCACCGGGCTCTCCACGAAGGCGAGCACGCCCCCGGCGCGGACGCGGTCAGGCGCGTCCGCGGCCGGGGAACCGCCCCGCCCGGTGACGTCAGACCTGCGCCGGCTCACGGGCGTCCGTCTCGGAGGCGGCCTTCTCGGCGTTCCCGGCGTTCTCCGCCACGACGCCCTGGAAGCGGCGCAGCTTCTTCATCGGGCCCAGCTCGCTCTCGTACACCTTCTTGACGCCGTCACCGAGCGACGCCTCGATGGTGCGGATGTCGCGGACCAGGCGCTGCAGGCCGCCCGGCTCGACGGAGGCGGCCTGGTCCGAGCCCCACATGGCGCGGTCCAGGGTGATGTGGCGCTCCACGAACGCGGCGCCGAGCGCGACGGCGGCGAGCGTGGTCTGCAGGCCGGTCTCGTGGCCGGAGTAGCCGATGGGCACGTTGGGGTACTCGGCCTGGAGCGTGTTGATCACCCGCAGGTTCAGCTCCTCGGCCTTCGCCGGGTAGGTGGACGTGGCGTGGCAGAGCAGGATGTTGTCGCTGCCCAGCACCTCCACCGCGTGCCGGATCTGCTTCGGTGTGGACATGCCGGTGGACAGGATCACGGTGCGGCCGGTGGCGCGCAGCGAGCGCAGCAGCTCGTCGTCGGTGAGCGACGCGGAGGCCACCTTGTGCGCGGGCACGTCGAACTTCTCCAGGAAGGCGACGGCCTCGGTGTCCCACGGGGAGGCGAACCAGTCGATGCCGCGCTTGCGGCAGTGCTCGTCGATGGCCCGGTACTCGTCCTCGCCGAACTCGACGCGGTGGCGGTAGTCGATGTAGGTCATCCGGCCCCAGGGGGTGTCGCGCTCGATGTCCCACTGGTCGCGCGGGGTGCAGATCTCCGGGGTGCGCTTCTGGAACTTGACCGCGTCGCAGCCGGCGTCGGCGGCGGCGTCGATCAGCGCGAAGGCGTTGTCCAGCTCGCCGTTGTGGTTGATGCCGATCTCACCGGTGACGTAGACCGGGTGGCCGGGGCCCGCGGTCTTCGAGCCGAGGGTGCGCAGACGGTTGCCGGCGGGAGTTGCAGACATGGTGGGTGGTTCCTTAACTCTCGAGAGTGGGGCCGAGAATCCACGAGGCGATCTCGCGGATCGCGCCGAAGCCTCCGGGGACGGAGGTGACCGCGCGGGCTGCGCCGCGTACGACGTCGTGGGCGCCGGCCACGGCGACCGGCCAGCCGACCAGGCCGAAGCACGGCAGGTCGTTGACGTCGTTGCCGACGTAGAGCACGCGCTCCGGCGCGATGCCCTGCTCCTCGCACCACTGCTTCAGTGCGAGGTCCTTCCGGTCGATGCCGTGCAGCACGGGGACCTGGAGCTTCCTGGCCCGTGCGGCGACGACCGGGTTCTGTTCCGTGGACAGGACCAGCAGCTTCAGCTCCGCCCGGCGGAGCGCGGCGATGCCGAGTCCGTCGCCGCGGTGCACGGCGACGAGTTCCCGTCCTTCGGAGTCGACGAGCACCCGGTCGTCGGTCTGGGTGCCGTCGAAGTCGAGTACCACCGCGTCGATGTCGGCGCGGCCCGGCAGGGCGGGCGCGCGGCGGGCGTCGAGCAGCGGGGCCAGGGCGCGGGCCCTGGCGAGTTCGTGCGGGTCGTCGATCTCCAGGACCCGCGCGGGGTCGGTGCGCACCGGCTGGGTGCGGCCGAAGAACCGGTGCCCGGCCGTGCGGAACCCGTCGGCCCGCATGGCGTATGCGGCGCCGGTCTCCAGCAGGTCCTGGGGGCGGTCCTGGCGGCGGGGGCGGAAGGACTTGTCGTGGTTGACGCCGTAGCCGCCGTCCTGCGCGTCGCCGCTCTCCCCGGCGGTCCCGTCTTCGCCGGTGCCGCTGCCGTCGCGCCACAGGAAGCCGTGGAAGGGGGCCACCGTGAGCGAGCTGTCGGCGCCGTCCTCCAGGACGGCCGCGGCCACCGCGGCCACGTCCTCCCGGTCCAGGAACGGGCTGGTGCACTGGACGAGCAGCACCACGTCGGCGTCGGTGCCGTGCCGCTCGCGGTGCGTGTCCATCGCGTGCAGCACCGCCGCCTCGCTGGTGGCGGTGTCACCGGCGATGGCCGGGGGCCGCTCGACGACCCCGGCGCCCGCGCCGCTGGCGGCGGCGGCGATCGCCGGGTCGTCGGTGGAGACGACGACGTCGGTGACGTGCCGGGCGGCCAGGCACTCGCGGACGGCCCGCACGACCAGCGGCACACCGCCGACGGGTGCCAGGTTCTTCGCGGGCACGCCCTTGGAGCCGCCCCTTGCGGGGATCACGGCGAGGACGGTGGCGGGCACGGGGGCTCCTTGCTGGTCGCTTCGGTCGTGCTGCGTGCTGCGGTTGTGGTGTGTGCCGGGGTTGTGGCGTGCACCGGTGTCGGGGCGTGCGCCGGGGGCGGGACCGGCGCCGGCCGCGGCGGGGGGTGTCACAGCTGCCCCATGCGGCGGATGACGGGCGCGACGCGCTGCACGCCGTGCCGGTAGGCGCCGCGGGCGGCGCGGCGCACGGCGTTCCGCGCGGCGCGGCGCACCGCCGAGACGGGCCGCGTGTCGGCGGTGGAACCGGCCCGCGGGGTGCCGTCGGGACCGAGGCCGTGCCGGGCGAGCACACCCGGCAGGTAGCCGGGTGCGGTGGTCGCGGTGTAGTAGGGCCGCACGGGGGGAAGTTCGGCACGGTCGCACAGTGCGGCGAGCCGCTTCCCGGCGGCGTCGAAGACCGCCTCCCGGGGCCCGGTGGAGGTGACGCCCTGGTGCGCGGTCCAGTCCGCGTCGGCCCGGGGCAGCAGGCCCGCGTCGAGCTGGTCCCAGGAGGCCAGGCAGCCGGAACCCAGGAAGTGGTGGTTGCCCAGCTCCTCGCGGACACCCAGGTCGGTCAGCACGGCGGTGGGGATCTGCCGGTGCAGGGACTCCAGGGCGGCGGTCGAGCTGACCGTCACCAGCAGGTCGGTGCGGTCCAGTACCTCGCCCATGTGCCCGTACGTCAGGCGGCAGTTGGCGGGCAGGCCGCCGGGCAGCCGGTTCGCCAGCCGCTGGTAGGGCTGCTCCTCGATGTGGGTGGTCTGCTCGCCCGGCTTGCTGCGCAGCTTCACCAGCACCTCGCGGTCCGGGTGCGCGGCGGCGTGCTCGGCGGCGCGGCGCAGCAGGTACAGCCGGTGGGCGCGACTCGCCGGCACCGACGGCTGCACGGCGAAGGTGACGGTGAACGGCCGCTCGCCGGAGGGCTGGTAGGGGGCGCCGTCGAGGAACGGCAGCGCGCACTCCACCACCGGCTCGGTGCCGGCGCCCACTCCGGCGTAGACGGCGCGGAACCGCTCGGCGTCGTAGGCGGAGTTGGCCAGGACGAGGTCCGCGCCGTTGCGCAGCAGCAGCCCGTCGGCGAGCTTCTCGTAGACGACGCCCACGTACCCCGTGACCAGCACGGGCCGCGGGCCACCGGCCGCGTCCGCCCAGCGCCGGCCGACGCCGTGCAGCATCGCCTGCACGGTGCCGCCCACGCAGGACAGCACCACCGCGTCGTAGGGCCGCCGCCCGGCGGGCACCGCGCCGTCACCCTGCGGCGACGGACCGACCGCGTCGAGGAACTCGGCGGCGGTGACCTCGCGCAGGGAGGCGGCGTCCACGCCGACCTCGGCGAGCTGCCGTGCGGTCGGGGTGGCCCTGCCGTTGAGCAGCAGGCCGTCGATCACCGCGCCGGGTGCGAGGCGGTGCGCGGTGAGCGCACCCCACTTCCAGCGGGTGTCTGAGTCGGCGAGGACGGCGACACGAAGCGGTCGGTCACCGGTCTCGGGAGCGGTACGAGTGGGCACGTCGACGACGCTAGGAAGCAAGAGGGCTGAGCGGCCCAACGCGAATACAACAAACGGTTAACAGCACACCGACTTACGGCCAACCGCCTTTTGAGGCAAGGCCATTCACCGCGAATACATACGGAGTTCACGTAACGGCCGGGCGGCGGTAAAGACGTCCGCCGGGTGGACGTCTAACGTCACCCGCGTGGTTAAGCTCTCGGTCATCGTGCCGTTCTACGACGTGCGGCCCTACGCGCCGGACGCACTGCGCAGCCTGCGCGCCAACGCCCGCCCCGGCTACGAGTTCCTGCTGGTCGACGACTGCTCGACGGACGGCACGGCGGAACTGCTGGAACGGGCCGCCGAGGAGATCCCCGGCGCCCGGCTGCTGCGGCACGAGCAGAACGCCGGAATTTCCGCCGCCCGGAATACCGGCCTGTCGGCGGCGCGCGGGGAATACGTCACCTTTCTCGACGGCGACGACTGGCTCGCCCCCGGCCACTATCCGGAACTGGTGTCCGCGATCGAGGAACTCGGCTGCGACTTCCTGCGCACCGACCACGTGCGCGCCACGGGGACGAAGCGCACCGTGCGCCGTGTGCCGCACGGGCGGCGCGGCGTGGTGCTCGACCCGCGCGCGGCGATCCTGCCGACCGGCCGGACCACGTGCGTCGACTACTCCTACGCCTGGGCGGGCGTCTACCACCGCCGCCTGCTGGAACAGGGCCTGCTGCACTTCCACCCGGGGCTGCGCACCGCGGAGGAGCGGCCGTGGATCTGGCGGCTGCACCGGGAGGCGGCCTCGTTCGCCGTGGTCGGGCTGCTGGGCGTCTTCTACCGGCGCGGCGTCACCTCGTCGCTGACGCAGATCGGCGACGCCCGCCAGCTCGACTTCGTCCGCGCCTTCGACCTGCTGGTCGAGGAGACCTCACGCGACCCCGAGGCCGCGGCGCTGCTGCCGAAGGCGGTGCGGACGTACTGCGCGGTCATCCACCACCACCTCGTCAACGACCGCTACGACGCGGCCATGGCCCGCCGCGTGCGGACCGCGGGCGCCGCCGCGCTGCGGCGCCTGCCCGCCGCCCTCGTCACGGAGGCGCTGGACACCATGGACGCCCACCGCTCGGTTCGGCTGCGCCGCCTGCGCCACCGCCCGTCCCTGGCAGCGCGCCCGTCACCGCCCGCCGCAGGTGTGGCCGGGCGGCCACCCGCGGACGCCACCGCAGCCGGCCCCCGCACGGCGAACGCTGCGGAGGCGGACCGGTGACCGCCTCCCGCCACCTGGCCCCGACGCGCCTGTTCGTCGCCACCAGCGCCCTGGAGGCCGCCGTGCACGCGGCGGCACTGCACGCCGGGCTGTTCCCGGGCCCGGCCCGGAACCTGCTCGTCACCGCCGACACCTCACCCGTGCCGGAGGTGTCATGGACCGCCACCGGCCCGCTGCCGACCGACCCCCGCTTCGACGGCGTCCTGTCCTGGAACGCCGCCGTGCACCCGCGCCACCCCGCGTCCTGGCAACCGCGGGAGTCGGACGAGCCGCTGTGGGAGCGCCTGCTGCGGCAGTGGTGGCAACTGGGCGACGGTCCTGTTGAGTTGGTCGCGGCCGATCCGGAACACGCGCTGGCCCAGGTCTTCGCCGACTCCCCCGTCGACGTCTGCGTCGGCAGCACCGCCGCCTACCTGCCGTCCGCCGCCGCGCCGGACACCCGCACCGGCACCCGCGTCGGCCGGCTGCTCCACCTCGACCTGCTGCCGGGCGTGACGCCGCTGCTGCTGGACGAGTTCGGCGTGCCCGCCCGGACCGTCCCCGCCGACGCGCTGCGCGCCGTGCTCGCCGACCACCCGGCGCCGTCCCCGCTGGCCGGCTCGCCCGGCTCCCCGACTCCCGGCTCCCCGACTCCCGGCTCCCCGACTCCCGGCTCCCCGACTCCCGATTCCCCACCCCGCGGGACGGCGCTGCTGCTCGCCGGGCCCGACAAGCGGTCCGCCGCGCGCACCCTGAGCGCCGCCGCGGACCTGGGCCACCACGACGCCACCGTGCAACTCGACGCCGCCCGGCTGCTGCGCAGCGGCCCGGCCTGGCGGGAGCAGGCGGAAGCGGCAGGCGTGCGCCTGCACGTCCTGCCCGCCGCCGAACCCGCCGCCCTAGGCTGCCGTCTGCTGCGCCCGGCAGCGGTGATCGGCGAGGCGTCCCCGGAACTGCTCCTGGCGCACGCGGTCTTCGACGTGCCCGCGCACCGCGTGGGCAGTGTGCGCGCCACCGCGGGCGGCAGCCCGGAACGGGCGGCGCTCGCCGTGGTGGCGGACGCGCTGTGGCCGTCCGGCGACCGCCCGGCCGCGAGCCCGTCGGAGCTGGCCGGGCGCCTGCGCGCCCTGGCCTACCTGCGTCGGCCCGCCGCCCTGCCGGAGCTGCGCGGCGACGCCCTCCGTCACCTCGACGACCTGCCGCCCGCGCTTGTCCCCCGCCGCACCCGGGCGGCCCTGGGCCTGCCCGGCGGCCTCCCCGCCCCCTTCACCACTGCGGCGCGCACCCCTGTGGCCCGCCGCACCGTCCGCCGCCTCCGCGCACTCCGCCCGCCGGCGGAGTGACGGGACCGCCGACTGGCCGGGCGTCTGCTGAGCGCGCACTCCAACGGGACAGCGGGACAGCGGATCAGCGGGTCACTGTGCGCCGAGGTCGGCGCCGAGGTCGGCGGCGAGGGCTTCGGCCTGCTTGCGGTCCTGGTAGCCGGTGAACTGGAGTTCGCCGTTCTTGATCGTCTCGTTCACCTGGGGGGCCATCAGCAGACGGTCCGCGCCCAGCAGTACGGCGACCCGGTTGGCAGGGGCCTGGTTCTTGGCGAGCCGGGCGGTGAAGTCGGCGAACGAGGTGGCGTCGGCCTCGGTCAGTGAGACCTGCACGGTCCAGCCGATGCCGGACGCCGTGCCGTCGGCGGTCTCGACCGTCCGCGTCCGGGACACGGTGAGGGCGGGGTCGGCCAGCGTGAGGCAGCCGTCGCCGCCCGCGACCTCGACGGTCGCCTTGCCGTCGGCGGAGGCGCCTTCGGGGCACTTGCTCTCCGTCACCGCGTCCACCTGATGGAACGTCAGTTTCTCGGCGAGCGGCCCGCCGGTCGCCTCGGCGCCCTTCGCGGAGTCCGCGCCGGCGTCCTTCTCCCCGCCGCCGCAGGCCGTGGCGGTGAGCGCGAGCAGGGCCGCGCCGATCACGAGGCGTCCGCGCACGCTGTGCAGAATGTTGGTCATGCGCGGATTGTTCCACTCGTCCACACCGAACCGGCCCCGTTCCGCGCCGGGTCACCGGGGAGAGTTCGCACACGAACCTGTGTCCCAGCCCTGCGTACCGCCGCCCCCGTGCCGCCGGCAGGAGTGACGCAGGCGTTCAGCTCCCGCGAGACGCCTCGGCCCCGGGCAGGACGCCAAGGGCCCGCTCGGTCAGCGTGGGCGGTTCCGCCTCGACGGAGAGTGTGACGCCGCGCTCGTCGTCCCCCAGCGGCTCCAGCGCCGCGAACTGCGAGTCGAGCAGGTCCGGCGGCATGAAGTGGCCGGTGCGGCCGTGGAGCCGGGCGGCGATCAACGACCGGTCGCCTGCCAGGTGCACGAAGAACACGTTGGGCGCGACGGCCCGCAGTCGGTCCCGGTAGGCGCGCTTCAGCGCCGAGCAGCTGACCACCCCGCCCAGGCCGTCCCGGGACCGGGCCCAGGCTCCGACGGCGTCGAGCCACGGCCGACGGTCGTCGTCGTCCAGCGCGACACCGACCGACATCTTCGCGATGTTGGCCGGCGGGTGGAAGTCGTCGGCCTCCGCGTAGGGCACGTCCAGCCGGGCCGCCAGCAGGCTGCCGAACGTCGTCTTGCCCGTTCCGGACACGCCCATGACCACGACGGTGTCGGGAGCCTGCATTCCTGACCTCACTCTTCACTCTTCCCTTCGGTGTCCGCCGCTGCTGCTCGCCCTGCCACCTGTCCGTCGCCGTCGGCGGCACGGCTGCGGTGCGGGTACCCGTTCCAGCCGGGTCTGCCCCTGCTCCGGCCCTCCTGCGCGGCGGCGGGGGTCGGCTGTCGAGGAGTGGGCCGGGCCACAGGAGGGAACCGATTGGGGGCGGATCGCGTCTCGTGAGCCAGACGGCGTGGAGTGTGCACGGGTCCGTCGGTGGGGTGATCCGGTACACGATCAGGAGCGGGGGTTCGGTGATGACCTGGGGAACACGCAGGCCGGCACGGACGCTGGGTGCCCTGGCGTCGGTGGCCGCCCTGGCCCTGACGGTCGGGTGCGAGGCCCGTGCGGTGGAGGGGGCCGGCACGGATCCCGGGCCGCAGCGACCCTCCGAGGCCGGGTCGCACCTGTCGGTCGACACCGGCTGGGACGACCCGAAGCCCGACACCGACGCCGAGCGCAGGGCCCCGTCCCAACCCGAGCCCGCCTCCGGGTCCCGTACGCCGGCGCCTGCGGACGCCAAGCCCGGCGGCGACTCCCCGCGCCCGCACACACCGGCGCCCGCCGCGTCCGCACCGGCCAAGCCTTCCCCGGCCGCACCTGCGACGACGGCGCCGCCGCCCGACCCGTCGGCGCCCGTACTGGCTGAGGGGGCGCAGGGGTCGGCCGTGCGTGAGGTGCAGGCCCGGTTGTTGCAGCTGCGGTTGTTCGAACGCAACCCGACCGGCTACTACGGCACGATCACCTCGACCGCCGTGCGCTCCTTCCAGGGGTCCCGCGGTCTGGCGGCAAGCGGCACGACGGACGCGGCGACCTGGCGGACCCTGCGGGCCCAGACGCGGAAGCCGACGGCGATGGAACTGGACCCGCCGACGAGCCTGCCGCTGGCCGTCCCCGATCCGCGGTGCACGACCGGGCGGGCGCTGTGCGTCAGCAAGAAGAGCCGCACACTGGCCTGGATGGTGAACGGCCGGGTCGTCTCGGCGATGGACGTCCGGTTCGGCACGGAGTACACGCCGACCCGGGAGGGCACCTTCAAGGTCGACTTCAAGAGCCGCGACCACCACTCGACGCTGTACGACACCCCGATGCCGTACGCCATGTTCTTCAGCGGCGGGCAGGCCGTCCACTACTCGGCGGACTTCGCCGCCGCCGGCTACAACGGCGGTTCGCACGGCTGCGTCAACGTGCGGGACAAGGAGAAGGTCGCGAAGCTCTTCGACGCGGTCAAGCCGGGCGACAAGGTGATCGTCTACAGCTGACAAGCGGAGAGGGAGGAAGAGGCGCGGGCGGGATCGGGGGAACGAATCCCGCCCGCGCCATCGCGCGGCCCCGTAGGTACGGGGGGAACCCCGGGTGCCGCGCTCGCCGATGACCAGTCGGCTCACTCTGTACTGCGCCGGACGGCGAAAAAGTGTCACACCTGCGCCGCACGGGTGCCCGAACGGGCGTCAGCGCCGGTCGCAGGAGCGTGTCACGGGCGCGCGTCGGAGCACGGCGGCGGGCGGTCGGTGCGGGGTGCCGGCGCGTCGGCGGGCGGGGAGGGCGGTCGGACGGGCCACACCGCCGGGGCTCCAGCGTTCACGCCCTCCGCAGCAGCGGCGGGCCTGGGACAGGAACGGGCCTACGGCAGGGTGACGGGCGTTGCGTCGGGTTCGGGGCTCGCTGCCGAGGCGGTGTCGCCGGGCTCTTCGACGACCTCGTCGCCGCCTTCGTCGCCTCCCTCGTCACCGCCCTCGCTCCCGCCGCCGGGCCCCTGACCGCCGGGGTTACCGCCACCGCCGGAACCGCCGCTGCCACCGGAACCGCCGCCCGGGCCGGAACCGCCCCCGTTCCCACCGGAGCCGTTCCCACCACCGCCGTTGCCGTTCCCGCCGGAGCCGTTGCCGCCGCTGCCGTTCCCGCCACCGTTGGAGCCGCCGCCACCCGAACCGCCGGAGCCACTACCACCCGAGCCGCTACCCCCAGAGCCGCTACCGCCGGAGCCGCTGCCGGGCGCACCCTGGCACAGTTCGGTGGCCCTGGCCGGGCCGCCGGCCGCGAGTTCCAGTTCGCGGCGGTCGACGGCGGACAGCTCGGCGGCGAGGTAGGCATCGCACACCGACGCGGCCACCGCCCGGTCGGGGTGCGCGGGGCCGTACGCACGGAACGGGTTCAGCGGCAGTCGTACGGGAGCGTCGCGGCTGCCCTCGGTGCCGTCCGTGCGGCTGCGGCCGTCGTCGGGGCCGCCGCCCGCACCGGCCTGGGTGTCGCCGGACCGCAGCGGCGCCGGGGCGCCGGGAGAAGAGGTGTCGCCCCGGGCCGGGCCGGAGCCCGGCGAGGCGGAGCCGCCGGGCCAACCGCCCGGGTGGTCGGAGTCGCCCGGTACCGGGCCGGTGCTGGCGCCGCCGTCGAAGGGGGTGGGGAACACGCCGGTGGTCGCGGCGAACGCGACGCCGCCCAGGGTGAAACCGGCGACGGCCACGGCGAGGCCGGCCCGCAGCGGGCGTCCGGAGAGGCCGGCGGTGCGCATCCGGCGGGACGCCCGGGCGGGCAGTCCACCGCTGGTCGCGGATGTGCCGCGGGCGGCCCGGAAAGCGGCGAGCGCCGCCGTCTCGCCGGGCAGTTCGGTGTCACGGGGCAGTTCGGGCGGCTGTGCGAGTGCGTGCAGGGCGGTGGCCAGACGCGCGGCGTCCGGGTCGGCTGCGGGGTCGACGGGCCCGCCGCTCAGCAGGCGCTCCGCGGCTTCCTCGTCGAGCCAGCCGTACCGCTCGTCGGACATCACGTTTCTCTCAGCGTTCGCGCGGCCCTTTCCGTCACACCTCGCGCGCCGTTCGGGCGCTGATCTGGAATGGCCTCGTCCGGCCCGTCGGGCAGCGCGTCGCCGTCCAGCATCTCCGCCAGGCGCCGCAGTCCGCGGTGCGCCGCGGTGCGGACGGCACCGGACCGCTTGCCCAGGACCTGGGCGGCGCTCTTCGCGTCAAGCCCCATCACGACACGCAGCACGACGGCTTCCGCCTGGTCGTCGGGCAGCCGCCCGATGAGCGCCATGGTGCGTCCGGTACCGAGCGCCTCGATCGCCTCGTCGGCGGTGTCCGCGCCCGCGGGCAACCCGGTCAGTTCGCTCTCGTCACCGCCGGTGACGGGGCGGCGGCTGCGGGCCCGGATGTGGTCGAGGGCCCGGTTGCGGGCGATGCGGGCGGTCCAGCCGCGGAACCGGTCGGCGTCGCCGCTGAAACCGGCGAGGTCGCGCGATATCTGGAGCCACGCCTCGGATGCCACGTCCTCCGCGTCGGCCTCCGGCACGAGTGTGCGCACATAGCCCAGCAGCCGCGGCTGGACGGCACGATATACGGCACGGAAGGCGGTTTCGTCGCCCTGCTGTGCCGCACGCACCGCGGCGGTGAGTTCCGCCTCGTCCCCCTGCACGCTGACGTCCTGCCCTACTTTGCGTGGTGGTCCCGGCCACGCCCCTGGCCGGGCGAACCGCTCGGTTCGGTCTGTTCAACCTTCGACCAAACCCTGTTGTGCAGAACGCTACGGCCTTTCCCGCTCTCCCGTCCATGCCGGACCGGTGAGTAGATGTACTTGCATCTGTACTTGCAGGCGAACGTGCACGGGCTCCGGACGTGCTGTGTAACACATTGCGGCCCCTCGGCGCTGAGTGGAGTGCGGACCTGCCTGCGCAGTCCGTACTCGACGACGGCCGGGGTCTCTCCTGTGGGGGGTGGCGACTCCGGCCGTCTTCGGCGTTTCGGGGCCATGCCCCGGCGACTACCCGGTCCGGTCCGCGAGTGCGGTGAAGTCCTCCCAGCTCAGCGGCGGTTTCCCCGGGTCCCACACCTTCTGCGCCAGAGCCCGCAGCGGCATCCGGATACCGTCCGCGACCTGCTGCGGCGTCTGTGCGTCCGCCAGGTCGCACCACACCGCGAACCGCCCGCCGAGCACCCGGTCGGGGCCCGAGACACCCTCCGGCACCGCCTCGGAGCCGCGCAGCACGGCCGGCGTCCACTCCCGGTAGATGCGCTCCCCGGTGGGATAGGTGAACTGCTGCGGCTCACCGAGCACGTAGTAGAGGTACTCGTCGTTGACGTTGACGAGGTTCCACCCTTCGTCCAGATAGGCGAGTGGTTGCCGGGCGCCTATCTCCTTGCCGGTCCAGTACGTCACCTCCCGGCCCGGCGAAGGGCGCACGCTGCCGCCGGCGTGCATGCCGTCGTTCCACACCTGCGGCGTGCGGCCGAGGTCGGCGGCGACGGCCGCCCGGTCGTTGAGCCAGCCGGCCGCCAGGTCCTGCACGGTGGCCTGCGGTCCGTGGCGCTCCCGGGCCGCACGTCGCAGGCCCGGGTAGGACGCTCCGGGGTCGGCAGCGGTCAGCGGCGCGTACTCGTCCCCGCCGAGGTGCAGGTAGGGACCGGGGAACAGCTCCGCGACCTCGCGCAGCAGCGCGTCGACGACCTCGCCCGCCTTCGGGTCCGCGATGTCGACGGCCCCGCGCACCGGCTTGCCGGACGCGTCGCGCAGTTGCAGGTCGGGGTGGGCGTCCAGGACGGCCTGGAGGTGGCCGGGCGAGTCGATCTCCGGGATGACGGTGATGTGCAGGGACGTGGCGAGGTCGACGATCCGCCGCACCTCGCGGCGGGTCAGGTGCGGATCGGACACCACCTCGGGGTGGCTGCGGCTCTCGATGCGGAACGCCTGGTCGTCGGAGAGGTGCAGGTGCAGCTGGTTGAGCTTGAGGTCGGCCATCTCCCGCAGGCGGTCCTCGATCCACTCGGCGCTGAAGTGCTTGCGCGCGACGTCCAGCATCAGGCCGCGCTGCGGCCGGTCCGGCCGGTCCCGCACCTCGCCCTCCGGCATCCGCCCCCGGTCGCGCACGGTCTGCAGCAGGGTGCGCGTGCCGTAGAACACTCCGGCCTCGGCGCTGCCCACGACGGTGACCCGTTCGTCCGCGGTGCGCAGCACGTAGCCCTCCCGGCCGCCCGCCGTGCCCGGCCGCAGTGCCAGCTCCACGTCGCCCGCACGGGCGGGGGCGGCACCGAGCCCGATTCCCAGCTCCCGGGCGAGTGTGCGGGCCTCGTCGACCAGGGGGCCGTCCGGGTCGGTGACCACCCGGCTGCCGTCGGCGGGCTGCCAGCCCGGGCCGCGCCCGGCCGACCACTGCCGCACCGACGGCACGGTCCGGGGCTCGGGTGCCGGTTCGACGCGGAGGGTCGTCCGGGAGGGGGCCGGGGCGGTGGTGCGTCCGGCCGAGGGCCCGGCGGCGTCGCGGGACCCGTCCCCGCCCCGGTCGGTGACGACCACCAGTACCGCGACGACCGCGGCGACGGCGGTGACCAGAGCGATCACGACCGGCGCTAGCCTGGGCGGGCGCCTGTGAGCCATTCGGCCACGGTATTACCCGTTCGAGTGGATCGCGCGTCAGCTCACCCGCGCGGGTGTCCTCCCGCCGGGTGAAAGTTCGCTCGTCCGTCGCGTTCCGTATCCCGCACCTCGCTACGGTGGCTCTTGCTTTTCGCAGCCGCCGCGCACCCCCCGTGACGGACGCTGTGACGGGCGCCCCCACGGACGCCGCCATCCCGTCACAGCCCCGGGCCCCGCGCGGCGCAGGCGGGGTCCGTCCGTCCCGTCCCGTCCCGCTGCCACACCGTCCCGCAACGAGGAGCCCATGGAGCCCACGCGCCTGCCCGCCCCGCGCGCCAGCCTGTCGCCCCTCGACCGGCTGAACGACGCCGACCGGACGGCGGCGGAGGCGGCGCTGCTCGCGTGCTGCGGCAGCCGCCGCTGGGCCTGGCGACTGGCCGGACACCGCCCCTATCCCGACGCCGAGTCCCTGCTGGCGGCGGCCGAGGAGGCCAGCTACGACCTGACCTTCGCGGACCTGGCCGAGGCGCTGGCCGCCGAGTCCGGCCGTCCGCTGCCCGAGTGCGGCGACGCCGCACCGGCCGCGGCCCCCGACGCGCCGGGTGCGCGCGCCGCGCGCACCGCGCTGGAGGCGGCGCGGGCCGCCTACGAGAGCCGCTTCGGGCACGCCTTCGTCATCTGCCTGGACGAGCTGCCGCCGACGCAGCGGCTGGACGGCATGCTGGCCGGCATCCGCACCCGGCTGGGCAACGAGGCCGACGAGGAACGGGCGGTGTCGGCGGACGAACTGCGCCGCCTGGCGCGGGGCCGACTGCTGCGCCTGGTCGTACACGACGTCACGGTCCGTAGCCCTTCCGTGCCTGATTGATCACATCCACGCCCCCAGCGCAAGGTCGGCGACGACTCATCGCTACCATGGCGGCGGCCGGTGGACCGTACCCGGCCGGGCCGACCGACACTGAAGCCGGCAGGCCCCAATCCCCGCTCCCGGAGGGTTTTCCGTGCCGGCTGGAACGCTGTACCGCGGCCGGGAAGGCATGTGGTCATGGGTGGCTCATCGAGTCACCGGCGTCCTCATTTTCTTCTTCCTGTTCGTACATGTCCTGGACACCGCACTCGTCCGCGTCTCCCCCGAGGCGTACGACGAGACCGTGGCCGTCTACAAGACCCCTCTCGTCGCACTGATGGAGTACGGCCTCGTGGCTGCCGTCCTCTTCCACGCGCTCAACGGCCTGCGGGTCGTCGCGGTGGACTTCTGGTCGAAGGGCGCCAAGTACCAGAAGCAGATGCTCTGGACCGCGATGGGCATCTGGGCCGTGCTGATGGCCGGCGCCTTCTGGCCCGTCCTGTCACACGCCTTCCACGAGCTGTTCGGGAGCTGATGACCCATGTCTGTTGAATCCCCGCAGAGTGCGACCCCCTCGGTGGACAACCCCGCACCGCTCATCGAGGCGCCCCGCGCCCGGACCAGCAAGACGCCCAAGGCGACCCGCACGAACTTCGAGCTGTACGGCTGGCTGTTCATGCGCCTGTCCGGCATCCTGCTCGTGGTCCTCGTCCTGGGGCACCTGCTGATCCAGCTGGTGCTGGACGGCGGCGTCAGCAAGATCAGCTTCGCCTTCGTGGCCGGCCGCTGGGCCTCGCCCTTCTGGCAGGCCTGGGACCTGATCATGCTGTGGCTGGCGATGCTGCACGGCGCCAACGGGCTGCGCACCATCATCAACGACTACGCCGAGCGGGACAACACCCGGTTCTGGCTGAAGATGCTGCTGTACACCGCGACGGTGTTCACCGTCCTCCTGGGCACGCTGGTGATCTTCACCTTCGACCCGAACATCCGCTGAGGGCTGAGGTACCGACCCAATGAAGATCCACAAGTACGACACGGTCATCGTCGGTGCCGGCGGTGCCGGCATGCGTGCGGCCATCGAGTCGACGAAGCGCAGCCGCACCGCGGTGCTCACCAAGCTGTACCCCACGCGTTCGCACACCGGCGCCGCCCAGGGCGGCATGGCCGCCGCGCTGGCGAACGTGGAGGAGGACAACTGGGAGTGGCACACCTTCGACACGATCAAGGGCGGCGACTACCTGGTCGACCAGGACGCCGCCGAGATCCTGGCGAAGGAGGCCATCGACGCCGTCCTCGACCTGGAGAAGATGGGTCTGCCGTTCAACCGGACGCCGGACGGCACCATCGACCAGCGCCGCTTCGGCGGGCACTCCCGCAACCACGGTGAGGCGCCGGTCCGCCGGTCCTGCTACGCCGCGGACCGCACCGGCCACATGATCCTCCAGACGCTGTACCAGAACTGCGTCAAGGAGGGCGTGGAGTTCTACAACGAGTTCTACGTCCTGGACGTGCTGCTCAACGAGGTCGACGGGGTCAAGAAGACCGCCGGCGTCGTCGCCTACGAACTCGCCACCGGCGAGATCCACGTCTTCCAGGCGAAGTCCGTGATCTTCGCCTCGGGCGGCAACGGCAAGTTCTTCAAGGTGTCGTCGAACGCGCACACCCTGACCGGTGACGGCCAGGCCGCCGCGTGGCGCCGCGGACTGCCGCTGGAGGACATGGAGTTCTTCCAGTTCCACCCGACCGGCATCTGGCGGATGGGCATCCTGCTCACCGAGGGTGCCCGCGGTGAGGGCGGCATCCTGCGGAACAAGGACGGCGAGCGCTTCATGGAGAAGTACGCGCCGGTCATGAAGGACCTCGCGTCCCGTGACGTCGTCTCGCGGTCGATCTACACCGAGATCCGCGAGGGACGCGGCTGCGGTCCGGAGGGCGACCACGTCTTCCTGGACCTCACCCACCTGCCGCCGGAGCAGCTCGACGCGAAGCTGCCCGACATCACCGAGTTCGCCCGGACCTACCTCGGCATCGAGCCCTACACGGACCCGATCCCGATCCAGCCCACCGCGCACTACGCGATGGGCGGCATCCCGACGAACGTCCAGGGTGAGGTGCTGGCCGACAACACCACGGTCGTGCCGGGCCTGTACGCCGCCGGCGAGGTCGCCTGCGTGTCCGTGCACGGCGCGAACCGGCTGGGCACCAACTCGCTGCTCGACATCAACGTCTTCGGGCGCCGGGCCGGCATCGCCGCCGCCGAGTACGCGTCCACGGCCGACTACGTGGAACTGCCGGAGGACCCGGCGGGCCAGGTCGTCGAGCAGGTGGAGCGGCTGCGCGCCGCCACCGGCAACGAGCGGGTCACCGAGATCCGCAAGGCGCTGCAGGAGACCATGGACAAGAACGTCATGGTCTTCCGCACCGAGCAGACCCTGAAGGAGGCTGTCGAGGATGTCGCCATGCTGCGCAAGCGGTACCTCAACGTCAGCGTCCAGGACAAGGGCAAGCGGTTCAACACCGACCTGCTGGAGGCCATCGAGCTGGGCAACCTGCTCGACCTGGCCGAGGTGACGGCCGTTTCCGCCCTGGCCCGCAAGGAGTCCCGCGGCGGTCACTACCGCGAGGACTACCCGACCCGCGACGACGTCAACTTCATGCGCCACACCATGGCGTACCGCGAGGTCGGCGCCGACGGGACCGAGTCGATCCGGCTGGACTACAAGCCGGTCGTCACGACCCGCTACCAGCCGATGGAGCGTAAGTACTGATGAGCAGCCCCACCCTGGACAAGGTCGAGGACGCGCGGCCCGCGAGCGGCGACGACCTGCCGTACATCACGGCCACCTTCCGCATCCGCCGGTTCAACCCGGAGGTCGCCGCAGAGGCGAGCTGGGAGGACTTCACGGTCGAGATCGACCCGAAGGAGCGTGTCCTCGACGCCCTTCACAAGATCAAGTGGGAGATGGACGGGACCCTGACGTTCCGCCGCTCCTGCGCGCACGGCATCTGCGGGTCCGACGCGATGCGGATCAACGGCCGCAACCGGCTGGCCTGCAAGACGCTGATCAAGGACATCAACCCGGAGAAGCCGATCACCGTGGAGGCCATCAAGGGCCTCACCGTCCTCAAGGACCTCGTGGTCGACATGGAGCCGTTCTTCCAGGCGTACCGGGACGTGATGCCCTTCCTGGTCACGACCGGCAACGAGCCGACCCGGGAGCGCCACCAGACCGCCGAGGACCGCGAGCGGTTCGACGACACCACCAAGTGCATCCTGTGCGCGGCGTGCACGTCGTCCTGCCCGGTGTTCTGGAACGACGGCCAGTACTTCGGCCCGGCGGCCATCGTGGGCGCCCACCGCTTCATCTTCGACTCGCGTGACGAGGCCGGCGAGCAGCGGCTGGAGATCCTGAACGACCGGGACGGCGTGTGGCGTTGCCGCACGACGTTCAACTGCACCGAGGCGTGCCCGCGCGGCATCGAGATCACCAAGGCGATCCAGGAGGTCAAGCGCGCGCTGATCACGCGCCGCTTCTGACCCCCGCGACGCCCGACGTGCGTGTGTCGGCCCCCGTACCCGCTCCGGCGGTGCGGGGGCCTTCGCGTGGGCGGCGGCCCCGGCTGCGACGGCCCCGGCCGCGTCGGCTGCCCCGGCTTCGACCCGGCCCAAACCCGTTGCGTGGTGGAGAAGTTGAACACCTGTCGTCGAGCAGTTGTGCCTTCCTGTGTCACACCGCTACCCAAGTGTCATGTTCACTGCTGAAGCTGGTGCCTCCCCACACAGACCGCCGTCCGCGACCCGGACCGGCGGCCGACACGGAGGTCACCAATGCGTCGGAGTGCCACCAAGACCCTGGCCGCCTCGGGCATCGCACTCACCGCCGTCATCGCGGTCGGCTCCCCGGCAAACGCCGCTCCCGCCGACAAGCCCCAGGTGCTGGCGAGTTGGACCCAGACCAGCCAGGCCAGCTACAACGCCTGGGCCTCAGCCAACGCCAACAAGGCCGCCTGGTCGGCATACGGCTTCGACTGGACCACCGACTACTGCTCCTCCTCGCCTGACAACCCGTTCGGCTTCCCCTTCGCCGCGTCCTGCAACCGGCACGACTTCGGCTACCGCAACTACAAGGCCGCCGGCACCTTCCCGGCGAACAAGAACCGCCTGGACAGCGCCTTCTACGAGGATCTGAAGCGCGTCTGCGCCCGCTACTCCGGCGCCACCAAGTCCTCCTGCGACGGCACCGCCTGGACGTACTACCAGGCGGTGCGCCTGGTCGGCTGACCCTCCCAGCATGATTGCCCCCACACGCTCCCGCCCCGGCCCCGGCCCCGGTGACCGGGGCGGGCGCGGTGCGTCCGCCGTCGGCGGCAGCGCCCAGCGGTGCCTTTTCGGCCAGCTTCTTGACGTGCCCCTGCCCAAAGTGCCCGCTGCCTGTCACCCTGCTGGTCTGCACGTCCCCACCGCTCGTCTGCTCGGGCCGCCGCACCCCGCGGCCCGTCCCCCACCGCCGCGCCCACCGGCGCGGCCACCGCAGAAGGAGTACGCGTGAGACGCACCCCCCGAACCCTGCTGGGCACCCTGCTCGCCACCGGCGCGCTGCTCGCCACCGGCGCCCTCGCCGGCCCGGCCGGAGCCGCTCCCGCCCCCGACACCGTGCACGAGGCCGCCCGCACCGCCGCCGCGCAGGAGCGGGTGCGGGACTTCTGGACCCCGGCCCGCATGCGAGCGGCCACCCCGCTCGACCTGCGCACCGCGTCCCCCAACGCGGCGAAGAGCGCGGCGAAGAGCGAGACGGGGCTCGGCGCACCGCAGACCGTGCGGCCCACCGCACCCGCCGCGAGCAGCCCCCAGGCGGACGTCGGCACGCTCGCCTTCCCGCAGCGCGGAGGACCGTGGACCAGCGGCGGGGACGTCGTCACGACGGCCGGGCGGGTGTTCTTCACCTACGGCGGACGCACCGCGTCCTGCTCCGGCAACGCCGTCACCAGCGCCAACCGCAGCACGGTGATCACCGCCGGGCACTGCGTGAAGATGGACGGCGCCTGGCACACCAACTGGGCCTTCGTACCCGGCTACCGCGACGGCCAGCGCCCCTACGGCACCTGGGCCGCGACCCGCACCCTCGCCACCGCCGCCTGGACGGCCCGCGAGGACATCAACCAGGACGTCGGCGCCGCCGTCGTCGCCCCGCTCGGCGGGCAGCGGCTCACCGACGTCGTCGGCGGGCAGGGGTTGGCGTTCAACACCGGCTACAACCGCGACATGTACGCCTTCGGCTACCCCGCCGCCGCCCCCTACGACGGCGAGCGGTTCATCTACTGCAGCGGCCGGACCTCACGCGACTTCCTGCTCTCCCGCAGCCACGGCATGACCTGCAACATGACCGGCGGCTCCAGCGGGGGCCCGTGGTTCACCGAGTTCAACGAGAGCACCGGACGCGGACTGCTGTCGTCGGTGAACAGCTTCAAGTACAACTTCCTGCCCAACTCGATGTACGGCCCCTACTTCGGACCCGAGGCCCAGACCCTGTACCAGCAGGCCCAGGCCGGCTGACCCCGCCTGGCCCGGAGGCACCGGCCTCCGCAACCCCCGACAGGGTTGCGGAGGCCGGTACTCGGTTCGACCAGGCGCACGGGCAGCCGTCACGACCTACGCAGGTCAGGCCGCCGGGAAACCATCCCGGCCGACACCGGCCACGAACGCCGCCCAGGCGGACGAGCCGAACACCAACGCATCCCCCTCCGGCACCTTGGAGTCCCGCACGGGCACCACGCCGGGGAACCCGTCAGCGACCTCCAGGCACTCGCCCCCGTTGTTCCCGCTGTAACTGGACTTCCGCCAAGCTCCCTCAGGGACACGTATGAGGTCGGTCATGAGTGACATTCCTTCAGGACGGAGTCGATCAACGGTGCTGTCTCGTCCGGAGCCAGCGCCGTCGCCTTGAGCAGATCATAGGCTTCGGACGCCTCCCTGACCTCCTCGCGATCGGCCAAAACGTAGCCCCGGGGAAAGCCGTCCACATGGACCACGTCCGCCCCCTCCTCGAATGACAGGAGCCCGAACGGGCTGCTCCAGCCGTGATAGGGCCGACCCCGTTCCGCGATGATCTGTACGACATGCGGGGGCGTCCGGGCGACCTCCCGAAGCCGCAGCAACTGCGCGACCATCACGTCAGCGTCCCCAACGGTTCGACGAAGCACGCCCTCGTCAAGGATCAGCCAGAGCCGGGGCGGTTCCGGCCGCTGGAGGATGTGCTGCCGTTCCATTCGCGCCGTGACCAGGTCGTCGAGATTGGTCGGGCGGCCCGTGCGCAGCACAGCCCGCGCGTACGCGGCCGTCTGCACGATCCCCGGCACCAGTTGCGGATGGAACATGTTGATGGCCGTAGCCGACAGTTCAAGCTCGACGTACTCCCGGAACCAGGGCGGGAACGCATACCGCATGGCGAGCGGCCACAGCCGCGCGAACCGGCCACCCGCGCCGGGGAACACCCGGTCGCAGGACTCGGCGAACTCCCGATGCGGCACTCGCTGTCCAGCCTCGATCTTCGCCACCAGCGAGTAGCCGCAGTTCGCCGCCTTACCCAACTCCGCCCGGGAAAGCCCCAACCGCTCGCGCTCCAACCGGACCTCCGACCCGAAGTGGGCAAGCGCCGAAGCAGCCGGGTCATTCGGTGCGATCTGGTCTCGTTCCACTCGCATGGGCGCCTGTACTCCCCCTTGGACAGTCGTGCTTGTCCAGCCTTCTCCCCTTCCCGAGCATAGAAGCACAGGGCGACGCTTGATGTACGGAAAGTGAAACCGACTCCGAGGTGCACCATGACGTCTCCCCCACCGGAAGCCCCCGACCTGCGACGCGTAGCAGACGCAGCCCTGCTCGGCCTCACCCCCGCCCTCGCCACCCGAGACCTGGAATGGCTGACACCACCGACGCCGCCACGCCACCCCGTCACCTTCACCGCCCCGGACGCGCTGACCGCCGACGACTGGCACCGCGTCCTCACCGGCCTGCGCCACCGGGTCCGCCAGTGATCGCCGCACGGTCGGCTGGCGAAGCCGCCCTCGCCGCTGACCAGTTGCGCGCTGCCCTGACCGCAGCAGGCATCCGGGTCACCGGGACGGGAGTCGATCCGCTGGTGTGGGACTCCCTCGCAGACGGGCCGATCCGCCTCGTCGAACTCGGCAGCGCCCACCCGTCGGACGTGCACCGACTCGCCGCCATCATCCTCGCGGGGGCGGGCACATGACCGACCGTTGGGGCCTGGAGATCGTGCGCGACGCCGCACGCGACGAGGTGGGCGTCATCGTCGTCCACGGCCCGGTCCACGTCGTCCTGCGCCCCATCGGCGGTGGACCCCACTGGCAGGCCGCACTCACCGACATCGGACCCGTCACCCGCCCCGAACTCCTCCGCGCCAAGGTCCGCGACCTGAACCAGCGCAGCACCAGAGGGCGTCCCTGACAGCGGCAGGCCGTTCCTCACCCGGCCCACGCCTTCACAGCCAACACAGCTGATGCTGTTGACCCGGCCGGACCGGAACGGAGTGGAAGGCGTCGGCGTTGGCAGGAACGGAGCCGCCGCCGCGCGGTGGCGGCAGGAGCCGACTTCCGAAACCGGGCTGACCTGCCAATGGCAGGGACATAGCGGTAACCGGAAGTAACGTCGGCCCACACGGTCCGGGTGGCATGCCAGAAGCTCAGACCTTGCTCAAATTCATGTCTCATAAACGTACTTGCCGCTTAGGATGTGCAACGCGCCGTGTCTCGGCGCGGCTTTCGGCTCCTGACCAGAGCCGGCGCCGTCACCACGGCGGCCCACGCCGCCGCAACTCAGACGGGGTTCGATCTTGCGCACGTCCAGTCGACCATCAGATCGGTACGGATTCCTGGGGGTAATATCCGCGCTTTCCGCCGCCGCACTTCTCGTACCTGCCGCTCCATCCTGGGCACACTCGCCCTCCCACGGGGGAGCGGCGAGTGCGAATGAAGCTGCCGCCGTGGTCGAGAGGACAACAGGCACCGAGGATGTGACGTCAGTTACTCCAACCGCACATGGTGCTGCCAGCGCAGTGACACGGACCAGCGAACGCAGCGTCACTGTCACCATGCCATCGAGCGCAGATGGCCATATCGACGCCGAGTCCGATGGCCGTGATTCGGTCAAGATCAGTTTGGAAGGCGCGAGCAAGAACTCCCCAGCGAAACCCTCGACCACCGGCACTGTCTTGTACGAGGACGCCGTCGTGGCTACAGATCTGTAGGCACAAGCAACCTCCGATGGCGGCGTGCGCACGCTCGTCACTCTCAAGAACCCCTCAGCCCCCAGCGAGTACCGGTTTCGCGTCGAACCTCAACCTGGTGTCGGACTGGTCGAGGACGGAGCCGGTGGATTCCTACTGGCCCGCGACCCCCAGGACGGCGTCGGCGAGGTAGTGGGCGCGCTGGAGGCCCCCTGGGCGAAAGACGCCAACGGCCGCCCCGTCCCCACCAGCTACCGGCTGGAAGGGAACACCGTCATTCAGACGGTCGAGACCTCCCGCGACACGGCGTTCCCAGTGGTGGCGGATCCCAAGATCACCTTCGGAGCCGGAATCTACTTCAACGCCTGGGGAGCCGAGTGGAAGGCATACACCATCGCGGCAGGAAGCGTCGCATACTTTGCCAATGTCGCGGGTTGTGCCTTTACTGACAAGGTCCCCCACCTGGTCCTCAAGAGGGCTGCAACGGTGATTTGCTCTGCGGTGGGTTACAAGACCCTGAAGGACTGGGGCACCTTCCTTCGCACTACGATCAAGGACAAGAAGCTGATCGGGGGAGCTTGTTATCAAACCAGGCTCACCCCGAAGAACAGTAAGCTCACTAAGGTCAGTGCGGGAAACTGTAAGTAGATTCGACTCATTCACCGCTCGCCCATTGCACCGAGAACAAGCGTCAGGACCCTTTATGGAAACGCCACCATTGAAAAGGCCTTGGTGGGGATGGGCGACCGTCTTCCTCCTTGCTTTGGTCGCTGCTGTACTGCTTGATCTCGGGTGGTACTGGGCTGCAGTGATCGGGGTCGGTGCCACGGCGGTATTCGAGTACGCCTGGAACTGGTACGCCTCCAAGCGTATGACTGAAGAGCGAAAGCAAGGCCCCCATTTCGGGTGAGCGCTGCTCGGTCCTACCGCTGTGACACAGAGGCGGCTCACCTGTCGCGGCAAGGCTCGGCGGGATCGCCTCGTCAGGCCTTGCCGCTCCCGGCCGTGCCGGCCTTTGCGACATCGGGCGATACCGAGGTGCGTAGCCCGTGCGCCTGAGATCGAGGCGTCGTCCCCAGCCCCACCGTGTGAATCGGGTCGGCAGTCACCGCCTGGCCGCTTCAGGACGCCCCGAGAGCGGTAGTCAGGCCGAGTGCACGGACCGCAGGCGCGCCCAGTGGGCCGTTCGGGTCATCGGGCGTGCGGCATGCCCTCGGACGGTGCAATCAGGGACTGTGAGGACGAGGGCTGGTGGACTGATGGCTCACCACTTCCTACTCCTTCAGGAGCAGAACATGATGCGTATCCGCACCACTGCCGCCGCTGCCGCCCTGGCCGCCGCTGGTCTGTTCGCCGGTGCCGGCGCCGCTGCCGCCTGCGATGGTCCCGGCCACGGCCACCACGGCCCCAGCCACGGCTACACCCCGGCGCAGGTGCTGGCCGCTGACTGCAACTCGCACACCTCCCAGAAGGGCGACTTCAGCTCGTCCTTCACCGGCAACGTCTGCATCAACTTCTGATCGGTTGACGGCTCGCCCGCCCCGGAGCACAACCGCTCCGGGGCGGGCTTCGGCGTCCCAGGGAACCCCTCCCGCATGCCACCCACCCGTCGACTTGGGGATGCGAGGATGGACGTTGGAAGGGGTGGCGGCGGCATGGACGACGGCAGGAGCAGCGGCGGGCAGACGCGGCACGGGTCGGTGGTGGCGGTGGCCAGGGACGGTGAGCACCACTTCAGCAAGCAGCCGCAGCCGGGTGTGCGGCTGCTGGCCGGGCTCGGGGTCGAGGGGGACGCGCACCTCGAGGTGACCGTGCAGCACCGCTCCCGCGTCGCGCAGGATCCCGACCAGCCGAACCTTCGCCAAGTGCACTTCATCCAGGAAGAGTTGTTCGCCGAGCTGGCCTCGGCCGGGCACACCGTCCGCCCCGGGGACCTCGGCGAGAACGTGACCACGCGCGGTGTCGACCTGCTGGCCCTGCCCACCGGCACGCTGCTGCACCTCGGCGCGGAGGCCGTGGTCGAGCTGACCGGGCTGCGCAACCCCTGCCGTCAGATCGACGGATTCCAGGACGGCCTGCTGCGTCAGGTCGTCGGCCGTGACGCCGACGGCACGCTGGTGCGGAAGGCCGGCGTCATGGGCGTCGTGCGGCACGGCGGCGAGGTGCGGCCCGGTGACCCGCTCACCGCACGGCTGCCCGGCGGCGAGCACCTGCCGCTGCGAAGGGTCTGAGCGGCGCCGCAAAGGCGCCGGGCCCGACCGGGAGCTGGGGGACGAGCCCCCGCATACTGGACGGTATGAAGCTCAGCCGTCCCGTTTCCTGGTTCCTGCTCGCCTTCGGAGTGTGGTCATGGTTCATCTGGGTCACGTTTGTCAAAAACTTGTGGAACGACGCCAGCGGGCTCGCATTCGACGAGGCGGGTGACCCCACCGGGTACTTTTGGGTCCACCTGCTGCTCGCGATCACCTCGTTCGTCCTGGGGACGGTGATCGGCGTCATCGGCCTGCGCGGTCTTCGCGCGCTGAGGCGCACGGAGAGTCGTTCCTGAGCCGGCGGGCGTTGTCGAGTCGACGTCCCGGCGGGGCGGGAAGGTCCAGTCATGGCCGTATTCATCGTGGTCCTCCTGTCGATCCTGAGCGTCTTCACCGCGGCGCACTACTACCTGTGGCGGCGCCTGGTGCGGGACGTGTCCGCGCCCCGCACCTGGTACCGGCGGGTCGGCACGGTGCTGATCGTCGCGCTGCCGGTGGTGATGATCGCCGCCCAGCTCACGGGCCGGACCGGGACGCCGTTCGTGGTCCAGCAGATCCTGGCGTGGCCGGGCTTCATGTGGTTCGCGCTGCTGGTGTACCTGCTGCTGGCCCTGCTGGTCCTGGAACCGCTGCGGCCCCTGGCCCGGCGGTTGCTGGAGCGGCGTGCGGTGCGGGCGACGGACGAGGTGGCGGCGATGGCAGCCGGGTCCGCCGGGTCGGTGAAGGACGCGGACGCCGAGGAGGTGCCGGCCGGTGTGGGCGCCGCCCACCGGCGGGCCGGATCGGCCGCCGACGGATCGGCCACGGCGGGTGACGCCCCGGCCACCACTCCGGGGCACGCCAGCGGCGACAGTGACGCGGTGGACGGTGACACGGCGGCGGGCGCGACGGAAACCACGGGCACGACGGAGACCACGGGCACCACAGCCGCCGCAGGCACCTCAGGCGACGCGGGCGCCCAGGCTGCGCCTGGCTCGGACGCGGGCGGGCAGTCGCGGCGGCTGTTCCTGTCCCGGGCCGCCGCCGTCACCGCGGGCGCGGTCGCCGCGGGCACGGTCGGCTACGGCACGTGGGGCATGCTCGGCGCCGGACCGAAGCTGAAGCGGGTACGGGTGCCGCTGGCGAAGCTGCCGCGTGCGGCGGACGGCTACCGCATCGCGGTGGTCAGCGACATCCACCTGGGCCCGATCCTCGGACGGTCGCACACCCAGCGCATCGTCGACCTGATCAACAGCACCAACGCCGACGCGATCGCCGTCGTCGGTGACCTGGTGGACGGCTCGGTGGAGCACCTCGGCGGCGCCGCCGCACCCCTGGCGCAGCTGTCGGCGCGGGACGGCTCGTACTTCGTCACCGGCAACCACGAGTACTTCGCGGGCGCCGAGGAGTGGGTGGACCACGTCCGCGAGCTGGGCCTGCGGCCGATGGCGAACGAGCGGACCGAGCTGCGCCACTTCGACCTGGCCGGGGTCAACGACGTGGCGGGTGAGGACTACGGCGACGGGCCCGACCTGGAGGCCGCCCTCGGCGACCGCGACGCCTCGCGTGCGTCGGTGCTGCTCGCCCACCAGCCGGTGGTCATCCACGACGCGGCCCGTATGGGCGTGGACCTCCAGCTGTCCGGGCACACCCACGGCGGCCAGATGTGGCCGGGCAACATCCTCGCCGACCTGGCCAACCCGACCCTCGCCGGGCTGGAGAGCTACGGCGACACGCAGCTCTACGTCACCCGGGGCGCCGGGGCCTGGGGGCCGCCGGTGCGGGTCGGCGCCGAGGCGGACATCACCGTCGTGGAGCTGGCCTCCAGGCAGGCCTGAGCCACCTCCCGGGCGTCCACCGGGTCCGTTTCCCGGCCCCCGGCCTGGGCCTGCTGCCGGGCGGCGGGCGTTCCGGGCACGTCCGGGTCGGCACCCGCCGCGTCCGCTGCGGGCAGCCGGACGGTGACGGCGAGCCCGGCGCCGGGTGCGGTGGTCACCGAGACCTCGCCGCCCAGTGCGTCCGCCCCGGCCCGGACGATGGCCATGCCCAGGCCGCTGCCCTCGGTGGCGCCGGTGCGGAAGAAGCGGTCGAAGATGCGCTCGGCGTCCCGCGGGTCCATGCCGGGGCCGTCGTCGGCGACGCGCAGCACCACCTGCTCCCCGGACCGGGCCACATGCAGCCGCACCGCGGCCTCCGGCGGTGTGTGCACCCGCACGTTGGCCAGCAGGTTCGCCACCACCTGGCGCAGCACCGGCTCGTCCGCCAGCACCAGGCCGTCCCCGGCGGCCGGGCCACCCGCCTCACCCGCCCCCTCACCGGCACCCTCACCGGCGTCCACAACCGCCGGGACGGCCAGGCTGACCGGTCCCTCACCACCCCCCGGCAGGTCGAGTTCGACCGGTCGGCCGGGCTGCTGCGCGGACAGGTCGGCGGCGGCCTCCCGGACGAGGGCGGGCAGGTCCACCGGACGCGGGCGCAGCTGCGGGCCCTGGTCGATCCGGGCCAGTGCGAGCAGTTCGTCGACGAGCCGCGCCATGCGCTCGGTCTCGGCCGTCATCCGCGACAGGGCGCGCCGCTGCTCGGCGGGCTCGGTGATCATGCCGCGCTCGTACAGCTGGAGGTATCCGCGGATGGCCGACAGCGGGGTGCGCAGCTCGTGCGAGGCGTCCGCGACGAACCGGCGCAGCTGCTCGGCGGCGTGCTCGCGGGTGAGGAAGGCCGCCTCCACCTGGTGCAGCATGGCGTTGAGTGCCGTCCGCAGCTGCTCGACCTCGCAGACCGCCTTGCCCTCCCGGCCGGCTACCCGCCGCGACAGGCTGGAGCCGTCGGGTGAGCCCTCGGCGATGGCCGAGGCCGTCTCCACCATGTCCTCCAGCGGGCGCAGCCGCCTACGGGAGCCGTGGAAGGTGGCGAAGCCGAGGCCTGTGATCAGCAGGATGCCGGCGACGAGTTCCAGCTTGACGACCTTGCGCACGACGGCGTGCACGGACTGGGTGGAGGTCGCCATCAGCACCAGTTCGCCGTCCGCCAGGCGCACGGCGGTCGCCCGGTAGTGCACGCCGCCCGCCTCCACGTCGTGCGGTTCGTCCGAGGCGAGCAGGGCGCGGGGGTCGTCGACGGCGTCGGCCAGCGCCATCTGCGCGTCGTGGGGTTCGCGACCGCGGACGTCGCGGGCGCGGCCCTCGTCGTCAAGCAGCGCGACGACGGTCTGGTGGCCGGTGATGCTGTGCGGATCGGCCGGGCCGTCCGGCCGTCCGAGGTCGGCCACCGCGGCGAGCGCGGCAGCCTGCTCGACGCTGAGCCCGGACCGCTGCACGCTCTCCCGGCCGGCCGTCAGATCGTTGTCGATGTTCGACATCAGGTAGTGCCAGATGCCGCCGACGCTGACGCAGGTCGCGACGACGATGCCCAGCGTGACCATGGCGATCGAGCTGAGCGTGAGCGTGCCGCGCAGCGTGGGCATGCGGGCACCGGCCGGGCAGCGGCCGAACCCGCGGCGCAGGCGGAGGGTGAAGGGGCTGGGGATCATCCCGCCGCCCCCGGCAGGGGCGCGGCGGCGGGCGCGTGCAGGCCGTAGCCGACACCGCGGCGGGTGCGTATCAACGGCGGGCCGAGCGGGGCTAGTTTGCGCCGCAGATAGCTGATGTAGGTCTCGACGACGGTGGACTCCACACTGTGCTCGAAGCGCCACACGTGCCGCAGCAGCTGCTCCTTGGGCACGATCCGGTCGGCGTGCCTCACGAGGTGCCGCAGCAGGGCGAACTCGGTCGGGGTGAGGTCGGCGGACCGCTCGCCGCGCCGCACGGTGTACGTGGCCTCGTCCAGCTCCAGGTCGCCGTGGGTGAGCACCGGCGGGCGAGGGGCGGGTGCCGCGTCCGGCTCGGGGGCGGCGGGGCGGATGCGGCGCAGCACCGCGCGCAGCCGGGCCACCACCTCGTCCACGTTGAACGGCTTGGTGATGTAGTCGTCGCCGCCGAGGGTGAGGCCCTGCACGACCTCGGCAGGGGCGTCCCTGGCGGTGAGGAACACCACCGCCAGGTCGGTGCGCTCCGCCCGCAGCACCCGGCACACCTGCCGCCCGTCGCCGTCCGGCAGGGCGATGTCCAGCAGCACGGCGTCCGGGTGGTGCTGCCGGGCGGCGGCGACCGCGGCGTGCACGCCGCCGGCGAGGACCACGTCGAACCCGTGGAAGCGCAGGGTGATGCCCAGCACGTCGGCGATGCTCGGCTCGTCCTCGACGACCAGGACCGTCGCGTTCCTGCCGCGGCCCGGAGCGCTGTCGAGGCTGCTGCGAGCACTGCCGTGGCCGGTGCGAGCGCTGCCGTGGCTGCTGCCGGGGGCGGAGTTCATGGACCCAGTATCTGGCTGAAGCACCGGGATTACTCCACAGAACCCTTGGAGCTTCCTGTGATTCCGGGCCGCCGTTCCCTGGCGGGTGGCCGGACGACGCACTGTGTTGCCTGCCCGGAAAGCCCGTCCGCGTACCGTGCGGACGACGTGCGGGGAGGTCCGCCGGCGCCCGGCAGGGGCGGCTGCGCGGACCGGAAGACATCAGGGGAGATGGGGAAGCATGGCGGCATTGGCACGTTGGTGCCTGCGGCATCGATGGGTGGTGATCGGCCTCTGGCTGGTCACGCTGCTCGGTACGGGGACGGGGGCCGCGGTCGCGGGCAGCTCGTACGCGGCGGTGTTCAGCAGCCCGGGCAGCGAGTCGAGCAAGGCGATCGAGCGCATGCAGGAGGCGTTCCCGGACCAGGCCGGCGACACCAGCAGTGTGGTGTGGCGGGTCGCGGACGGTTCGGTGCGCGACCCGGAGGTTCGGGAGCGCATGACCGAGGTGCTGGACGGCATCGGCGGCATGCCGGACGTCGGCCGGGTGGTCAGCCCGTACAGCGAGGAGGGCGCCGCGCAGGTCAGCGAGGACGGCACCATCGCATACGCGCAGGTGACGTTCACCGAGCAGGCGTTCGAACTGAAGCCGGCCAACACCGAGGCGCTGATCGAGCACGCCCGGGAGGCGGCCACCGACGACCTGGACGTCGCGCTGGGCGGCATGGCGATCGAGCAGACCCAGAATCCGGCCGCAGGGCTGGCCGAGGCGGTGGCCATCGTCGCCGCCGCGATCGTGCTGTTCGTGGCGTTCGGCTCGCTGTTCGCGATGCTGCTGCCGCTGCTCAACGCCGGGTTCGCGGTGGGCACCGGCGTCGCCGTGACGATCCTGCTCACCCACGTGTGGGACCTGCCGGACGTGGCGACGCTGCTGGGTTCGCTGATCGGCCTGGGCGTCGGCATCGACTACGCGCTGTTCATCGTCACGCGGCACCGCAAGGGCCTGCGCATGGGCCTGGACCCGCACGAGTCGGCGGTGCGCGCGATGAACACCTCGGGGCGGGCGGTGCTGTTCGCCGGCGGCACGGTGTGCGTGGCGCTGCTGGCGATGTTCACCCTGCGCCTGCAGTTCATGGACGGCATAGCCATCGCCACCACGCTGACCGTGGTGCTGAGCGTCATCGCCGCGGCGACACTGCTGCCCGCCATGTTCGGCGTGCTGGGCCTGCGGGTGCTCAGCCGCAAGGAGCGGCAGCGGCTGGCCGAGGACGGCCCGGTCGACGACGAGACCGCGTCGGGGCTGGCGATCCGCTGGTCGGGCGTGGTGCAGCGGCGCCCGAAGCTGCTGGTGGTGGTGTCGATGGTGGTCATGCTGGTTCTGTCCATCCCGGTGCTGTCGCTGCGGCTGGGTGCCAACGACCAGGGCAACCAGCTGGAGTCGCAGACCACGCGGCAGGCGTACGACATGCTGGCGGACGGGTTCGGGCCGGGCTTCAACGGTCCGCTGCAACTGGTCGGCGAGACGCCGGGGGCGGCGGAACGCAAGGCCCTCGCGGACGCCACCGAGGAGATATCCCAGCTGCCGGGTGTGGTGGTGGCCTTCCCGGCCACGCCGCCGGACGCCGACGTCTCGGTGGTGCAGGTCGTGCCGACCACCTCCCCGCAGGCCGAGGAGACCGACGAGCTGATCGACTCGCTTCGGGAGCGCTTCGCGGACGGCGAGGTGACGGTGTACATCGGCGGTGGCACCGCCATGCAGAAGGACTTCGCCACGCTCATCGGAGACCGGCTGCCGGGCTTCATCCTGCTGATAATCGGCCTGGGCGCGCTGCTGCTGATGCTGGCGTTCCGCAGCATCGTGGTGCCGCTGACGGCGGCCGTGATGAACCTGATCGCCGCCGCGGCGTCGTTCGGCGCGCTGGTGGCGATCTTCCAGTGGGGCTGGGGTATCGAGCTGCTGAACATGGGCAAGGAGGGCCCGATCCTGGCCTTCCTGCCGGTGATCATGCTGCCGCTGCTGTTCGGCCTGTCCATGGACTACCAGGTGTTCCTGGTCAGCCGCATGCACGAGGTGTGGGTGCACACCGGCGACAACGCCCGCGCGGTGCGCGCCGGACTCGCCGACACCAGCCGGGTCATCAACTGCGCCGCGCTCATCATGATCTGCGTGTTCGCGTCGTTCATCCTCAGCGGCAGCCGGGAGGCCGGCATGGCCGGCATGGGCCTGGCGATCGCGGTGGCCCTGGACGCGTTCGTGCTGCGCACCCTGCTCGTCCCGGCCGCCATGCACCTGCTGGGCCGTTCCAACTGGTGGCTGCCGCAGTGGCTGGACCGCCGCATGCCGCACCTGTCGGTGGACCCGCCGGACGAGCCGCTGCCGCAGGACGCGGCTCAACACGCCTTCGGTGGCGCGGGCATTGACGGCGGTGGCGGTTCGGGGCAGAACCGGGTGCCGGTGCTGGTCGGTGCGGAACCCGGCCGGGAGGGCGACGCGGGAGCCGCGTCGAGTGGCGCCGCCACCGCGTCGAGCAGCGGCACGTCGGCCGCGGGCGGCCGGAAGGGCTCCTCGGCGGCGGACCCGGGCGGCCCGGTGATCCGCGGCACCGTCCGGGACGCCCTGGGCGTGCCGCTCCCCCGCGCGGCGCTCACCCTGCTCGCCTCGGACGGCCGGCAGGTGGCCAAGGTCCGCTCGGCGGAGGACGGCGGCTACTCGGTGTCCGCCCCGGGCAGCGGCTCCTACGTGCTGGTCGCCACCTCCCCGTCGCTGGGCGCCCGTCGTGAGGACGTGCTGCTGGGCGACGGCCCGGTGGACCTGGACCTGCACATCGAGGTCCCGGGCACGGGCGGCTGAGCGCCGGCCGGTGAACGAACGGCCGGCAAGCGCCGGCCGATGGACCGGAACGACCACGGCGGTACCCCGTTCGCACGGGTGCCGCCGTGGCGCTCGACCGCAGGGCAAGGTGAAGGGACGTCGGAGAAGGGGGAGTTCGGGTGGCCGCACACTGGATGGACAACACCTGGGGTGACCTCTTCCTCGTGGGGGGTGGACTCGTCATCACGCTGTCGCACACCGACCCCGTGTGGAAAGCGATCACGGCGGTGTTCACCGCCGCCTGGGTGGTCATCGCAGTCCACCGCGTGGTGCAGGCACGCAGGAAGCGGGAGGACGGCACCGTCCTCAGCGAGTGAGGCCGAGGGCGGCGAGCACGCCGTCACTCAGCCGAACGTGGTTGTCCGGGCCGGGCACGGCCCGGCCGCCGTCCACGCCGTAGGCGCCCTGCACGCTGTTGACCAGGGTGAACCGGCCGTCGTGCTGGCGCTCCAGCAGGAACACGTACGGCCGACCGGGCCTGAGGTCCGCCGTCTCGGGGCCGCTGCCGGGGGTGGTGTAGGAGACCTCCAGACCGCCGGCGGGCGCCCGGCCCTTTGCCTCGGCCAGCACCTCGGCGTCGGCGACCGTGAGCCGTGCTCCGTCCGTGCCCTCCGCCCGGCCCGGGCCGAGGCGGGCGGTGACGATCAGGTCGGCGGACTCCTCCAGATCGGCCGTGGTCGCGTGGTACGGCTCGTCGGCGACGATGCCGCCTCCGCCGTCGGCGCCGTTGAGCAACAGCACGCCCACCGCCACCAGTCCCGCCGCGGCCACAGCGGCCACGACGACCACCGGCCCGCCCCACCGGCGCCGCAGCGGCGGTGACGCCGGCTCTGCGGCCATGGTCTCGGCCGGGCCCGGGCCGACCAGTTTCGCGAGCCGGTCGGCCGCGTCGGCCGACAGGCGGCTGTCCGGCACGGGGGGAACGGGATTCGCTCCTGCCACCAACGTCCTCACTGACTTCATGCCGACTCCTCGGGGGCGGTGTGGAGGTCGCGGAACGCCCTGCGTGCGCGGTGCAGCCGCACCCACACGGCCGGTGCCGTGCAGCCGAGCACCGCCCCCGCCTCCGCCGCGCCGAGACCGTCCCAGTAGGTCAGCAGCAGCACCTCGCGGTGTCTCCCGGGCAGCCGTTCCAGGGCGTCGAGCACCGCGGAGTCGGCCGGGCCGGCCGGGGCGCGGCCCAGCTCGTCGGCGACCCGCCGGTGCAACTCGCCCAGCCGGGCGGCGGCCCGGTGGTGGTTCCGCAGCAGGTTGCGGGCGGTCACGAACAACCAGCCCGGCGAAAGTTCGCCGCCGCCGAGGGTGTGCTCCCAGGCGATCCGGAAGGTCTCGGCGGTCACCTCCTCCGCCGTGCCGCGCTCGCCCGTGCGGCGGTGCACGAACGCGAGCAGCCGCGGCTGCTCGCGCCGGTACACGACGGTGAACCGTGCGGCGCGCTCCCGGTCCCTGGCCGTCTGCTGGGTTTCCACACGCTGTGTATGTCCCGGCGCCGCCGGTTCCTTACCCCCCGAGGTGGACGCGTAGGGAATGCGGCGGGAAACCGCCCGAAACCTCGGACCGCGCGGGCCGGGGATCAGTTGCCGGGGCCGGCCGGGTCCTCGTGCTGCGGGCTCTGGCCGGCGACCCGGTCGGTCATGTCGGCGGTGTCGTCGGCGGGCGGCGCCTCGACGTCCACCTCGGTGCCGAAGTCGGACAGTTCGAGCACCGTGCTGATGCTGCCGCCCTTGCCCGACTCGCCGCCGGCGCCGGGTACCGTCACGTCCACCTGCTGACGGCGAAGCCGTCCCTCGTCGTCGAGCCAGACCTCCATCGGCACCGACTCACCCAGCTGGCGCGTCAGTTGGCGCTCGGCTCCAGCGTCGCCGCCGGCAAGCCTGCGCACGTCGACCTCGACCCGGTAGTGCGTGGTGTTGACGCCCGTCACCTTCTCGGTGCCGAGTTCCTTGACGCCCTGGTCGGACAGCGCCTTCAGGTAGTCCAGGGACTCCGCCGGGTTGGGCGCCACGTTGCCGCTGTCGCCGTTCTGCTTCTGGAGCTTCTCCAGGTCGATCTTCATCCAGCTCCTGCCGTCGGGCAGTCCGGCGTCCTGGCCCTCCGGCGGCTTCTGGTAGAGCACCTTGTCGACGACCCGCTGCTCCATCTGCTGGCCGTCGGCACCGATCTTCATGGAGCTGGTGCCGTCCTGGAGGTTGATGACCCCCTCACCCTCGACGGTCTGCTTCTGCCCCTCCATGTCGATCTCGACGGTGAGCGCCAGCGCGGCCGTCCCGGCCTCCCGCGTCTTCTTGTCGGCGGCCGTCACCGCCTGGTTCGAGCCCTGCTCGCCGGGAGCCGACGACTCGGGGGCCTCCCGGCCTCCCTCGGCCTCGCCGCCCTCGTCCGCGGCGCCGCCGCATCCGGCCAGCAGCGCGCAGGAGACCACGCCGGCCACGACCGCCGTTCCGATCCGGATTCCTCGTGCCGAACGCCGCACCGCATCCACCCCTTGGGTTCTCAGGTCACTCGCTGCTCTGGCGCACCGGCCCGGGCGGGCGCGGGCGCGTCTGACGCGTAGAACGAGCGCGTTCCCCCGGATGTGCCCGGCATGCGCCCGTCGGACTCACGGCGGGAGCGCACGCGAGCGGTGGTGCCGGCTCAGCGGCGGCGGCCGGCGCCGTCCTGGCGGCGCCTGCGTACCGAGCGGGCGTAGTGGTGCAGCAGGACGCGGGTGAGGAGCAGGGCCGTCAGGATGCCCAGGAGCAGCAGCAGCTTCACCGCGGACCGGTCCGGCCGTCGCGGCCCTGCGACCCGGCGGGCGGGGCGTGGGCGGCGTCGCGGGCGGTGAGCAGCGGTGTCGGGGAGAGGTCGCTGGTCTCCTCACCCGGCTCCAGCAGGGTGTCGGCCGGGCCGACGATCAGCGGGTCGGGTTTGCCGACCGCCTCCGGGTCCTTGGCCGCGTACTCGAAGCGCGACAGCACGTGCCGCATGGCCTCCAGCCGACCGCGCTTCTTGTCGTTGTTCTTGACGACGGTCCAGGGCGCGTACGCGGTGTCGGTGGCCCGGAACATGTCGATCTTGGCTTCGGTGTAGGCGTCCCACAGGTCCAGCGAGGCCAGGTCGGTGTCCGACAGCTTCCACTGGCGCACCGGGTCCACCTGGCGCTTCGCGAACCGGGTGCGCTGCTCGGACCGGGACACGGAGAACCACAGCTTGACGAGGTGGATGCCGTCGTCGGTGAGCATGCGCTCGAACAGCGGCGCCTCGCGCAGGAACAGGGAGACCTGCTCGGAGGTGCTGAAGCCCATGACCTTCTCGACGCCGGCCCGGTTGTACCAGGAGCGGTCGAAGAAGACGATCTCACCGGCCGCGGGCAGATGCGCCACGTAGCGCTGGAAGTACCACTGCGCGGCCTCCCGCTCGGTGGGCTTCTCCAGGGCGACGACCCGCGCACCGCGGGGGTTGAGGCGCTCGGTGAAGCGCTGGATGGTGCCGCCCTTGCCCGCGGCGTCCCGGCCCTCGCAGACCACGACGATGCGCTGGCCGGTGTCCTTGGCCCAGCGCTGGAGCTTCAGCAGTTCGATCTGGAGCACCCGCTTGACCCGGTCGTACTCCTTGCGCTTGACCTTGCTGTCGTAGGGGTGGTTCTCCCGCCAGGTGTCCGGCGTGTTGCCGTCGGCGTCCCTAAGGGTGGGCTGCTCGGGGTTGCGGTCGTCCACGGTGAGGCCGTGCAGCAGCCCCTTTCCGCCGTGGCTGTCGGCACTCATTCGGCCTCCTCGTCGGGATGGGGCGGTGCCCGGCGGGGATCGCCGCACACGCTCGCGGCGGGCACCTCCTCGATGGTCTCAGAACGCGGACCGGTCGGAGGGCGTACCGCTCAGGGGCGGGCGACGCGGTCCGACGGGCCCTCGGCGGGGCAGGTCAGGGCGGTGTCGACACCGTCGGCCACGGTGAAGACGTCCGAGACGCCGGTCACCTCGAACAGCCGCAGCACCTGCGAGTGCAGCGGGCCGGCGAGCACCAGCTCGCACCGGTTGCGGGCGGCGAGCAGCAGGTTGAGGATGCTGGAGTCGGCAAAGGTGACGGCGGAGAGGTCGAAGACCACCCGTCTCCCCTCCCTCACCGCGGCGTCGAGGGCGAGTCTCGCCTGCGGCTCGGTCTCGACGTCCACTTCACCGGCCAGCACGATGACCGTGGCCCCGCCTCGCCGGTAGCTGGAGGCCGGGATGGGCTCGCTCGAATCGACCTGCTCGTGAAAAGTTGTCATACGGCAACCTTTCCATGAATCCTGCGGGCGCTGGACTCACTCAGGAGTCGCGTTGATCACCCGTCCGGCAGCACGCACGACGGAGTACCCCTCCGACCTGCCGGTACATGGAGTCCCACGATCAGCCCAACCCAAACTTCCGATCCGGCGATTGCCCAAACTTTTCCTTCCGCATACCCGCGCGTGCGGGTGCGGGGCGACCCGGCGCCACCGACGGTGACGCACGGCACCTCCTCGGGCACCGGCGGTCACACTCGGCGGGGGCGTTACCGACCGGGACGGACAGGGGCTCGTGCGCTGCGGGGAATCCGCGCCGAAAGAATCATGTTTATCGAACCGGATCCCGGTCACCCGTATCGATGTCCGCAGCCTCGATTGCGCAAGGAGCTGAACCCCGTGTCTGGCGATGAAAAGAGCAAGTCCAAGCTCGAGCAGGCCAAGGGCAAGGTCAAGGAGACCACCGGCCGCGCTCTGGGTAATGAGCAGATGGAGGCCGAGGGCCGAGCGGAGCAGACCAAGGGAGATGCCCGCCAGGCCAAGGAAAAGGGCAAGGACATCTTCAAGAACTGAGCTTCCGCGCGCAGTGACCTTCCGCGCACCGCCAGTGGGCGGCAGCCGGAAACACTGACCGAAGCATCGAGGGGCTCGACGGGCGGCCCCGCGCCGCCCGTCGAGCCGCCTCGGCTCTCAACAGAACACCGCACCGAACGCGCCCCCGGCCCCGGAGTCGGTGGGCGCATGCCTGGCCCGCATATCTGACATGTACATGCCCGCCACTCGCTCCCTGGGTCCTGCCGACGGGGAAACGAGGTCGGCGAGTACGGCGGACTCCTCGGTCCGCCTCCCCGGTGAGGGCCGGGGTGATCACCTGGGACCGTGCACGACCCCCGTTCGATCACCCCTCCTGTTGTCCACTTTCCAAAAGAAGAATCCATGAAATGTCGTGCGCATGACTCCAAGGAGTCGGGGCACACGACAGCTCGGAGGTAATAACTATGGTTCCCCTGCTCATCGTTCTTCTGCTGGCCCTGATCCTCTTCGGTGCGGGATTCGCCGTCGAGCTGCTGTGGTGGGTCGCTATCGCGGTCCTGGTCATCTGGCTCCTGGGCTTTGTGGTGCGCCCGGCAGCGAGCGGCGGCAAGCGCGGTCGTTGGTACCGCTGGTAATCAGAAGCACGGTTGACGGAATTCCGGGGCCGGTGAGCGGAAAACGCTCACCGGCCCCTTTCCGTGCCCGGACACCCGGCAGCAGGCGCCCCGGAGAACCAGCGGTCACCAGATGTGGGCGACCCACTCCGGGTGGTCGACGAAGGGGTTGCGGTTCTGCTGGTAGTCGTCGTGGATGACGTCGTTGCGGCGCTTCTCGAAGGCGTCCGGCGGGTCCGCCGCATGCCACTGCCTGAGCACCGACAGGCGGCCCGTCAGCGGAGCCGACCCGTTGTCCACCCGGTCGTTGACCTCCAGGTCGGCGAACCCGTCGCCCCCCTCGTAGCGCACCGCCATGTAGAAGACCATGCGGGCCACGTCGCCCTTCACCGCGTCCCGCGGTTCGAAGGAGTCCGCGTCGGTGAGATTGCCCGCCGCGCCGGCCACCGGGCTGCCGCCCAGGTCGAAGTCCTTGTTGCCGCGGATGCCGTTGACGGTCACGTCCGCAGGCCGCAGGTGGTGCAGGTCCGTGCCGGGCCCGGCGGCGGTACCGAATCCGCCGCGCGACTGCGGCCAGACGTGCTCCCGGTTCCAGTCGCCGGTGCTGCCCCCGTGGGCCTGCTTGCTCTGGGACCGGCCGGTGTAGAGCAGCACCACGTTGGCGGGGTCCGCCGGGTCCTCGTCGGTCGCCTTCAGCGCGTCCCACACCTGGGCGTAGGACAGGGTGCGCTGGTCGCTGACGATGGCGTGCAGGGCGCTGCGGAGTGCGTCGCCGGTCTTGCCGACCGCGTCCTGGTAGTACGAGGCGTCGAGCGCGGCCGTGGCGGCGTCCCGAGGGGCGGTGGTGGTGGCGGCGGAACGTTCCGGCAGCGTGCCCGCAGGCTCAGGGGCAGCGGCGGCGGGCCCCTGGGTGGCCAGGCCGGCGAGGCCGGTGAGCAGCAGCCCGGCCGCCGCGCAGGCGAGGGGTTTCCAGCGGGGGGTACGAGGGACGGGCATGTGGGGTTGTCCTCTCCCGTGATGCGGGTGCGGCAACGGGCCCGCGGGCGCGGTGCGGTGGTGACGGGGTCGGGTGGCGCGCGGTGGTCGAACGACGCGCGGCGCTGGTCGTGGTGGTGCGGACAGGGCGAGCGTGGCACGGGCGGGTCCGGGGCGGCGTGAACGCCGGGCGCCGGTTCGGTGACGGCTCGGTGGAGCCCGAAGTTCGCCTGCGCGTCCGGGAGTCGGTGGCACAGCGGGGCGAATCGGGCATTGTGACACCCCGGCCGGGCGACCCGGCCTGGACGATCCGAGCGCCGAAGGAGGCGGCCTCGCCCGCGAATTGGTCCCGGTGTGGTGCGCCGCCCGCCGGGCTGTGGTTGGGTGATCACCATCACAGTTCCCTGTAAGGATGGGAGTGGTGAGGTGCGGGGCAAGCAGACCGGACTGACCCTTCGGATAGCCGTGCTCTGCGTCGTGCTGCTCCTCGCCGCCGCGGGCGGTTGGCGGCTGCTGCACGGAGGCGGCGACGCGGACCGGCCCATCGTGGTCGGCACCACCGGCGAGGTGACGTCGCTGGACCCCGCCGGTGCCTACGACGCCGCGTCCTGGGCGCTGTTCAGCAACGTCTACCAGTCGCTGCTGACCTTCCAGCCCGGCTCGGCGACGCCGGTACCGGACGCGGCCGAGTCCTGCGACTTCGTCGGCGGCGGCCTGACCACGTACCGCTGCACGCTGCGGGAGGGGCTCACCTTCAGCAGCGGGCGGGAGCTGACCGCGCAGGACGTCCGGTTCTCCTTCGAGCGCATCCTCGGCATCGGCCACGACCAGGGGCCGTCGCCGCTGTTCGAGGCGGTGCGCGAGGTCAGGGCCGAGGGGAACACGGTGGAGTTCCGGCTGAAGTCCGCCGACGCGACACTCCCGCTGAAGCTGGCGGGCGGGGCCGCGGCCATCGTCGACCGCGAGCGGTACGACGAGGACCGGATCCGCGCCGGTGACCAGGTCGACGGTTCGGGACCGTTCGTGCTGGCCGAGTACCGCAAGGGCGAGCTGGCCCGGCTGGTCCCCAACACCGGTTACCAGGGTGCGATGGGCAAGCCGGCCAGCCCGGTCACGATCCGCTGGTTCGCCACCTCGGAGGCGCTGGCGACGGCCTGGGACAAGGGCGAGGTGCACGTCAACAACGGGCAGATGCCCCCGTCGGTGCTGGCCGACCTCGACGCCTCCGATCCGGCGGTGGAGGTGACCGAGCAGGCCGGTGCCGACATCCGCGTCACCGTGTTCAACACCCGGGAGGGCTCGGCCACCGGGCCGGTGGCCGTGCGGCAGGCCATCGCGGCGCTGGTGGACCGGCAGCGGCTCAGCCGGCAGGTGCACCAGAACACCGTGGAGCCGCTGTACTCCCTCATCCCGCAGGGCATGACGGGTCACGGCACGCCGTTCTTCGACGCGCACCCCGAGCCGGACCGGGCGGCGGCCGTGGCGCTGCTCGCCCAGGCGGGCATCAGCACGCCGGTGCGGTTCCAGCTGGCGTACAGCCGGGGGTCGGTCACCGACGAGGAGGCACGCGAACTCAAGCGGCAGTTGGAGGACTCGGGGCTGTTCGAGGTGACCGCGACGAAGTACGACTGGGAGGACTTCCTGCGGGGCTTCGCCGCAGGCGAGTTCGACGCGTACGTGCTGGGCTGGGTGCCGGACTACCCGGACCCCGACACGTACACCGCGGCCCTGGTCGGCAGCAACAACTCGCTGCACAACGGCTACCGCAGCAAGCGGGTGGACGGGCTGATCCGGGCGACCCAGCGCAGCCAGAGCCGCAGCCGCATGATGGAGGAGTTCCGGACGATCCATGTGGAGGTCGCCCGGGACGTGCCGATCCTGCCCCTGTGGCAGAAGAAGGACTACGTGCTCAGCAATCCCGAAGTGGCCGGTACCCAGTACCTGTCGGACAACAGCGGCATGTGGCGGCTGTGGAAGCTGGAGTGGCTGTGACGCCGCAGGCCGACGGTCCGGGGCGGAGTGGCCGCTGCGAGGCGGTGAGTACCGCAGGTCCGAGTGGCCGAGAACATCCCCCACATGGATGCGGTCCGTCACTCTGAAGGCGTCCGCCGCTGCCCGTTCCGGGCGGAAAGCGGTACGTTCCGAGTGTGCCGAAGAATCTTCATACTGTCGCTTCTTTCATCGCCCGCCCGGCGGTGACCTTCGCGGTCCTGGTGCCCGCACTGCTGGCCGGGGCGCTCCCGGCCCACGCCGACCGCGCCCGCGCGGCGGACCCGGAGAAGCCCGAGCCGCCGCGGCAGATGTCCACCGTCGGCGGTGAACTGCTCGGACGGCCCGGCACGCAGATGCGGCCCCTCGCCGGCCAGGACGCGCCGAAGCTGCCCAAGGGCGTGACGGCCCGCGCCTGGATCGTGGCCGACGCGGAGAGCGGCGACGTGCTGGCCGCCCGCAACGCGCACTGGCGGCTGCCGCCCGCGTCCACGATGAAGATGCTGTTCGCCGACACGCTGCTGCCGAAGTTCGACAAGCAGGCCCACCGGCTGGTGCTTCCGGAGGACCTCGCCGGCATGGGCCCGGGCAGCAGCGCGGTGGGGGTGAAGGAGGACTACTCCTACCGGGTGCACGACCTGTGGAACGGCGTCTTCCTCAGTTCCGGCAACGACGCGGTGCACGTGCTGGCCGCGATGAACGGCGGTATGGCCGAGACCGTGCGGCAGATGAACGAGCACGCGCACGCCCTGGGCGCCGACGACACCCGGGTGGTCAGCCCTGACGGCTACGACGCCGACGGCCAGACCAGTTCGGCGTACGACCTGACGCTCATCGCCCGGTCCGGCATGCAGAAGCCCGACTTCCGCGCCTACGCGGCCACCGTGCGCGCGGAGTTCCCCGGCGGCGGCACGGAGAAGAAGCGCAAGCACTTCCAGATCCAGAGCACCAACCGGCTGCTGACCGGCGACTGGGGGCTGGAGCCCTACGAGGGCCTCGCCGGGGTGAAGAACGGCTACACCAGCAACGCCGGGTTCACCTTCACCGGAGTGGCCGAACGCGGCGAGCGCACGCTGCTGGTGACGGTCCTGCACCCGGACAAGGACGAGGGCCGCAACCAGGTCTACAAGGAGGCGGCCAAGCTGCTGGACTGGGGGTTCGCCGCCTCCGGCCGGGTCGATCCGGTGGGTGAGCTGGTGGCGCCGGCCGACGTCCGGGAGGCGCGGGCCCGGGACGCCCGCAAGGACGGGCGGGACGGGGACGCCCGGCAGGGGTCGGGGGCGCCGCCGGGACCGGCCGAGCAGAACCTCGCCTCCGGGCCCCGGGAGTCCGGCGGCGTCGGCACCGCCCTGGGGCTGGCCGGCGCGTTCCTCGTCGTCCTGGGGGCGGTGGGCCTGCTGGTGCGGCGGCAGTGGCCGACCCCGGCGGCGGTCACCCGGCGGACACCGTCTTCCCGTCCCCGGCGGGACCGTCCCTGACGTCCGCCCGCGCCGCCGGGCCGGCGTTGCTGCCGGCCGTTCCGGCGCCCGGCCCGGCGTCCGGGTCGGAGGGGTCGTCGCGGTGCTCGGTGGCCGACCACGCGGCGCAGAACAGCAGCAGCCTGGACATGAAGTTGATCCACAGCAGCAGGGCGATCGGCACGCCGAAGGCGCCGTACATGCTCTTGCCGGCCACCCCCGTGAGGTAGCCGCCGAGCAGCAGCTTCAGCAGCTCGAAGCCGACCGCGCCCATCACCGCCGCCTCCACCAGGGTGCGGCGGCCGGGCGTGACGCCGGGCACCCGGGTGAGCACGTAGCCCAGCAGCAGGAAGTCCACCAGCAACGCGGCGGCGATCGGCAGCAGCCGCATCAGCCAGCCCACCGGGCCGGCGTGCTCGATGCCCAGCCGGTCGGCCGTCCACTCCACCGCGCCGACCGCGAACGTCGAGCCGGCCAGCGACAGCACGCCCACGGCGCCCAGGCCGAGCAGCACGCCCAGGTCCTTCAGCCTGCCGACGACCAGGTTCGGCTTGTCGTCCGGCAGCTTCCACACCTCGCGCAGGCACTCACGCAGCGACCGCACCCAGTTCAGGCCGGTGAACAGCAGCAGCACACCGGCGATCAGCCCGACCGTGCCGGCGTTGTCGACGAACGTCTGGAGGCCGATCTGGTCGGAGATGCCCGGCACCTGGTCGCTCAACCACTCCTGGCCGTCCTCGATCTGCTGGTCCGACAGGAACGCGGCGGCGACCGCGGCGCCCAGCGCCAGCATCGGGAACACCGACAGGAAGCTGATGAAGGTGATCGCGGCGGCCAGCCGGGCCCAGTGCGTCTCCTCCAGCCGCTCGTAGGCGCGCCACAGGTGCGTACGCATCAGGCGGACGAGCAGCGGGCCGATGACGGGCTGCCGGATCAACCACTCCATGGGCCCGTTTCTACCCGCTCAGCCGCCGCCCACCGCCCCCGACAGGCCGGAACCCCGCACGGGAGCGCCGGGCACGCGTGTTCGCCGTACCGCTGGGTCCGGGGCCGTCCGCACGTCCGTGCGGCGGGCGTCAGGGGGCGGGCGCGGGCGGGCGGGACGTGTGGGACTGCTGGGGCAGGCCGGTGCGGGAGGCGCAGCCGGGCAGGCCGCCGAAGCGGAACTCCCGCTGGAGCCGCCACACGCCGTCCCCGCCCTGCTCGTAGAGCGCGAAGCCGGTGGTGAGCCACACCGCCTCGAAGTCCGCCAGCTCCGTGTAGGCGGTGTCCATCGCCGCCTCGTCGATGCCGTGCGCGACCGTGACGTGCGGGTGGTACGGGAAGTGCAGCTCGCGGGCGAGCGGGCCCTGCGCGTCGCGCACCCGCTCCTGGAGCCAGCCGCAGGCCGCGCCGCCCTCCACCACCTGGACGAAGACCACCGGCGACAGCGGGCGGAAGGTGTCCGTGCCGGACAGCCGCATCGGGAAGGCCCGCCCGGCCGCGGCGACCGCGGCCAGGTGCTCCTCCACGGCGGGCAGCGCGGCGGTGTCGACCTCGGTGGGCGGCAGCAGGGTGACGTGCGTGGGGATGCCGTGGGCCGCGGTGTCGCCGAAGCCGGCGCGCTGCTCCTGGAGCAGGCTGCCGTAGGGCTCCGGGACCGAGATCGATACACCGAGCGTGACGGTCCCCACGTGGGTCTCCTTTCCTGGCCGGGCCCGTCGCGGTGGACGGGCGGTCAGCGGCGGTCGGCCGCCGTTCAGTGCTTCGCGGGCAGGAAGCCCACCTTGTCGTACGCCTGGGCGAGGGTCTCGGCGGCCACTGTGCGCGCCTTCTCCGCACCCTTGGCCAGGAGTGAGTCCAGCGTCTCCGGGTCGTCCAGGTACTCCTGGGTGCGGGCCCGGAAGGGGGTGATCCAGTCGGTGACGACCTCGGCGAGCTCGGTCTTCAGCGCGCCGTAGCCCTTGCCCTCGAAGCGCTGCTCCAGCTCCGCGACCGAGGTGCCGGTGAGAGTCGAGTGGATGGTGAGGAGGTTGCTCACGCCGGGCTTGTGCACGGCGTCGTAGCGGACCTCGCTCTCGGTGTCGGTGACCGCGCTCTTGATCTTCTTGGCGGTGACCTTGGGCTCGTCCAGCAGGTTCACCAGGCCCTTCACGGACGAGGCGGACTTGCTCATCTTGATCGACGGGTCCTGGAGGTCGTAGATCTTCGCCGTCTCCTTCAGGATGTACGCCTGCGGCAGGGTGAAGGTCTTGCCGTACCGGCTGTTGAAGCGCTCGGCGACGTCCCGGGTGATCTCGATGTGCTGCCGCTGGTCCTCACCGACCGGCACCTGCTCGGCGTGGTAGAGCAGGATGTCGGCGATCTGCAGGATCGGGTACGTGAACAGGCCGACGGTGGTGCCCTCGGAGCCCTGCTTGGCTGACTTGTCCTTGAACTGCGTCATCCGCGACGCCTCACCGAAGCCGGTGAGGCAGTTCATCACCCAGCCCAGCTGCGCGTGCTCGGGCACGTGGCTCTGCACGAAGAGCGTGCAGCGCTCGGGGTCCAGCCCGGCGGCGAGCAGCTGGGCGGCGGACAGACGGGTGGCCGCGCGCAGCTCGGCCGGGTCCTGCGGGACGGTGATGGCGTGCAGGTCGACCACCGCGTAGAAGGCGTCGTGGCTCTCCTGGAGGGCCACCCACTGGCGCACAGCGCCGAGGTAGTTGCCGAGGTGGAAGGAACCCGAGGTCGGCTGGATTCCGGAGAGCACGCGGGGGCGATCGTTGGCCATGCGGCCATTCTGGCAGAATGCCGCGCCCTTCCGGGCCGCCGGGCCGCACCGCACGGGCCGGTGCGCCGGCGGCGCCACGGCGTCCGACCTGGCAGGACCAGCTACGACGAAGAGGCACAAATGCGGTCACCGGTTCGGTGCTGTGTCGCGAAACACCCCCGCCCGGAGCACGCGGGCGGAGCACTGCGCGCGACCGCGCGGACTCCGCGCCGGCCCCGCGCCCGGCCCTGTGCGCCGGGCGCGGGTTCCGGCGTGCGGGCCGTTCGGCCGGAAGAACCGCGCCGGGAGGCCCGCACGGCCACAGTTCACCCGACTCAGGACGGTCGGCTCCGCAGAGTTTCGCCCGCCGCCCGGTGGCGGACGATAGAAAGAGGCACCGCCTGTCCGGATCGACCCCATGAACGGAGCCCAGCGATGTCCACTTCAGCTGAGTTGATCGCCGCCGCGGAGGCGCACAGCGCGCACAACTACCATCCGCTCCCCGTCGTGGTGGCGTCCGCCGAGGGCGCCTGGATGACGGACGTCGAGGGGCGCCGCCACCTGGACATGCTGGCCGGCTACTCGGCGCTGAACTTCGGCCACGGCCACCCGCGGCTGATCGCCGCCGCCAAGGCGCAGCTGGACCGGGTCACGCTCACCTCCCGGGCCTTCCACCACGACCGGTTCGCGGCCTTCTGCACGGAGCTGGCCGCGCTGTGCGGCATGGACGCGGTGCTGCCGATGAACACCGGCGCGGAGGCCGTGGAGACGGCCGTGAAGACGGCCCGAAAGTGGGGTTACCGGGTCAAGGGCGTGCCGGACGGGCAGGCGCGGATCGTGGTCGCGGCGAACAACTTCCACGGCCGCACCACGACCATCGTCAGTTTCTCCACCGACGAGGAGGCGCGCGCCGACTACGGGCCCTACACGCCCGGCTTCGACATCGTGCCCTACGGCGACCTGGCCGCCCTGGAGGCGGCCGTGGGCGACACCACGGTGGCGGTGCTGCTGGAGCCCGTCCAGGGCGAGGCGGGGGTGCTGGTGCCGCCGCCCGGCTACCTGGCGGGCGTGCGGGAGCTGACCCGGTCGCGCAACGTGCTGTTCGTCGCCGACGAGATCCAGTCCGGCCTGGGTCGGACCGGCCGCACCTTCGCCTGCGAGCACGAGGACGTCGTGCCGGACATGTACGTGCTGGGCAAGGCGCTGGGCGGAGGTGTCGTCCCGGTGTCGGCGGTCGTCTCCTCCGACGAGGTGCTGGGCGTCTTCCGGCCCGGCGAGCACGGGTCCACGTTCGGCGGCAACCCGCTGGCCTGCGCGGTGGCGCTGGAGGTGGTGGCGATGCTGCGGACCGGCGAGTACCAGCAGCGGGCCTCTGAGCTGGGCGAGCACCTGCACCACGAGCTGGGCCTGCTGGTGGGCGGCGCGGTCCGCGAGGTGCGCGGGCGGGGCCTGTGGGCGGGTGTGGACATCGACCCGGCGCGCGGCACCGGGCGGGAGATCTCCGAGCGGCTGATGGCCGAGCGGGTGCTGGTGAAGGACACCCACGGGTCGACGATCCGGATCGCGCCGCCGCTGGTGATCAGCAAGGAGGACCTGGACTGGGGTCTGGACCGGCTGCGCGCGGTACTCGGGGAGTGAGCTGAACACGCGGGGCGCACGCCGACCGGCGTGCGCCCCGATGTGCCGTCCCGGGAGGGCGGCTCAGGACTCCAGGCCCCAGAGCCACTTCTTCCAGATGCCCTCGTTCTCCTTGGCCCAGCGCTCGGCCGCGCCCTCGGGGGACATGCCGTCGCCGGCGATCATCTTGGCGACCTTGTTCTGCTCGTCCTCGCCCCACTCGAAGTTCTTGAGGAACTCCGCGGCCTTGCCGCCGTCCTGGGCGAAGTCGGCGTTGAGGTACTTCTGCAGGTCGGTCTGCGGGTAACCGCACTCGACCTTCTCCTCCTGGGCGTCGCACCCGGCGTAGTACTCGGGCAGCCGCACCTCGGCCAGCTCCACCTCGGCCTCCACCCAGTGCGGCGTCCACCAGTAGGTGAGGAAGGGCTTCTCGGTCTCGGCCTGCTTGCGGATCCGCTCCAGCTGGGCGTCCTCGGAACCGAGGTACTCCAGGGTGAGGTTGAGGTCCAGGTTCTTGATCAGCGCCTCGTCGTGGGACTTGTACGAGGGGTCGCCCTGGTACAGCACACCCTGACCGCCGCTGCCCTGGGTGCCGAACATGTCGGCGTACTTGTTGATGTTCTCCCAGCGGGTGACCTCGCGGTCCTGGTCCGCCAGGTAGCGCGGCACGAACCAGCCGATGCGGCCGGTGACGCCGAGCTGGCCGCCGGGCACGACCGTCTTCTCCTTCTCGACGTACTTGGCGTACTGCTCGGGAAGGTCCCAGTCCTCCAGGATGGCGTCGGCCTTGCCCTCACCCAGGGCCTTCCAGCCGTCCGCCTCCTCCATCTCCTCGACGGTGACCTCGTAGCCGAGTTCCTTCTCCAGGATGTACTTGGCCACCGCCACGTTCGCCTGGCCTCCCGCCCACAGCGGGGAGACGAGGGCGACGGGTTCGCTCTTCGCCGCGGAGTCGGACCCGCAGGAACTCAGCACCAGCAGCGCGAACGCTCCGGCACCGGCCGTGAGGGACCTGCGGACGGACTGCCGATCGGCGCGTATACCAAGCATGGGCGTGTCTTCTTCGACCTGAACGGGCCCGTGGGGCGCCCGGAAGCGGGAAGGGGGAAAGCGGAAATACCCAGACCATAACAGGGCACTACGACGGACAAAGAGCCGCAGAACCCCTGCAAAGGCATGCTCCGGTGGTGTGCTCTAGGCCACACCGGAGCACGTGTGCGGGGCATGTGCGGCACAGGGTGGTGATCAGGTGACTGCCCGTCCACCGAGCGGCCCGCGCCGTCCGGCTGGTCGGACGGCCGACCCGCCGACGCGGCCCTGACTCCCCCGCGCCCCGGCCCACTTGACGGCCCGGGCGGGCACACGGACAGCACGGCCGGCAGCCGGAAGGCGGTCGGCCGGTACTCAGCCGACGTGCAGCTGAAAGGTGGTCAGGCCGGACCGGCTCCCGTTGATCTGCACCTCCATCGCGTGCTCGCCCGGGTGGTAGCGGCGGGTGGTGATCGGCCGGAAGGAGTGGCGGCGTTCCAGCACCAGTTCGGCGCCCGCCGCGAGTGTGCGGGTGGTGAGCTTGAAGACCTTCTCCGACGAACTGCCGTCGGCCTTGCGGTGGTGCACCACGTAGTCGACGGCGAGCCGTACCTCGCGGTCGCCGTCGTTGGCCACCGTGACGGTGAACGGCAGCATCTCCCCCACCGCGACGGACCGGGCGCCCAGCACCGGCCCGGTGACCCGCAGACCGGCCGCCGGCACGAAGCCCAGCAGTGCCAGCGCCGCCGCGTCGCCGCGCTTCACCAGGGTGCGCAGGGCGTGCCGGACGACCTTCGGCGTGTGCGGGTCGGGGTGCTCCAGCCAGCGCGCGGCGGTGGCGACGGCCAGCTCCGGGTGCGCGCGGCTGATGTCGTTGAGGTGGTTGGCGACGGACCGGCGCACGTATTCCGACGGGTCCCGGTGGAGGGCGTCGAGCAGCGGCAGCACCAGCTCGGGCCGCTGCTGGAGGCCGGGGACCCGGCGCGCCCACGGCAGCAGCGGCCGGGTGCCCTCGCTCGCGAGCCGCCGCACGTGCTCGTCGGGGTGGGTGGTCCACTCCCGGGCCGCGGCCAGGGTGGTGTGCAGGTCCGCGGTGAGGAAGGTGCGCAGGGCGTACTCGCAGGTGAGCCGCCCGGTCAGCTCGGCCGTCAGCCGCAGTCCGGCGCCGAGGTGCTGCCGCGGGGGCGCCGTGGCGCGGTCGGCGACGGCCTCGGACAGCGGCCAGACCAGCCAGCCGCCGAACTCCGGGTCCTTCAGCGCCCGGCGGACCACGGCGTCGAGCGCGGGGTAGTCGGCCGGCAGGTCGGTGAGCAGCGCGTCGCGCAGGGCACGGGCGCGGTCGCCCAGCCCCAGGCCGTGCAGGGCTGCGGCGGCCTGCCGCAGCGCGGGCAGCTCCGCGCCGGACGCCTCGGCCAGAGCGGCCCGCAGGCGTTCCACCTCCGCCGTTCCGAGCAGTTCGTCCGCCGTGGGCATGCCCGCGCCTCACCTCCGCCGTACGGGCCGCCGCCGGTCGGCTGCCGCTCCCGGCAGTCTGCCCGACGCCGCTGACAACCCGCTCCGGCGACCGGCGCCGCATGCGGCAGGCCCGGAACGCGGGTGCGTTCCGGGCCTGTGGCCGGTCAGTGCCGCTGGCAGCGCCGCTCAGGTGTGCTGCTCAGGAGGCGGGCAGCCACTTCTTCCAGGTGTCCTCGTTCGCCTCGATCCACTTGGCCGCGGCGTCCGCCGGGTCCATGTCCTCGCCGGCGATCATCTTGGCGACCTCGTTCTGGTCCTCGGTGGTCCACTCGAAGTTCTTGAGGAACTCGGCGGCGTCACCGCCGTTCTTCGCGAAGTCTGCGTTGAGGTACTTCTGCAGCATCAGGGTCTCGTAGCCGCACTCGGTCTTCTCGGCGGGGTCGTTGCACCCGGGCTCGTAGTCCGGCAGCTTGACCTCGACCATGTCGATGTCGGCGTTCATCCACTGCGGCTCCCACCAGTAGGTGAGGAAGGGCTCCTTCGCCTTGTACAGGCGCGAGATCTCCTTCAGCTGGGCCGCCTCGCTGCCGGTGGGCAGGATCTTGTAGTCCAGCTTGTGGTTCTTGATGAGCTGCTCGTCGTAGGAGGTGTACGAGGGCGCGGCACCGATGAACTGGCCCTTGTCGCCGGACTCGGACGTCTTGAAGTCCTTCGCGAGCTTGTTGAGGTTCTTGTAGTCCAGGACCTCGGGGTTCTCGTCCGCGTAGTACTTCGGCACGAACCAGCCGATGTGGCCCTCGACACCGAGGTCGCCGCCCTTGACGACGGTCTTCTTGTCCTCGACGTACAGCTTCTCCTTCTTGGGCACGCCGCCCCAGTCCTCCATGATGGCGTGCGCCTTGCCGCTGTTCAGTGCGTCGAACGCGACCGGCTCGTCCATCTGCTGCTGGGTGACGGTGATGTCGAGCTCGTCCTCCAGCAGCTTCGCCGCGACGGCGACGTTCGCCTGCGCGCCCACCCAGGAGGGGACGGCGAGCGTGACCTTCTTGACCCCGCCCTCGCCGCCGCTGCTGGTTCCGCCGGTCTCGGCAGCGCCGCAGGCGCTGAGCGCCACCATGCCGAGCACACCGGCGCCGGCGACGAGGGAGGTACGTATCCGCTTGCTGTGCATGAGAGCTGGTGCTCTTTTCTGTGAGGAGGACGTGCCGGAGGGTGTCAGGGCCCGGAGCCCGCCGGCGGGCGACGGGCGGGCCGAGGGTTCGGCGGCCCGGGTCACCGCGCTTCCTTCGCGCGGCGGCCGGGCTGGGTGAGGCGGTCGAGCAGCACACCGAGGCAGACGATGGCGATGCCCGCGGGCAGGCCGATCGCGAGGTCGCCGCGGGACAGCCCGGTGATGACGTCGTTGCCGAGGGCGCCGCCACCGACCATGCCGGCGATGACCACCATGGACAGCACCAGGACCACACCCTGGTTGACGGCGACCAGGAGCGAGCCGCGCGCCAGCGGCAGCTGCACCTGGCGCAGCTGCTGCCAGGTGGTGGCGCCCATCGAGCGGGCGGCCTCCAGCGCGGCCGGATCGACCTGCTTGAGGCCCTGCGTGGTGATCCTGATGACGGCCGGCAGCACGAAGACCACGGCCGCCGCGATACCGGCGGTGCGGCCGGCGCCGAACAGCGCGATGACCGGGATCAGGTAGACGAACTGCGGCATCGTCTGCATGGTGTCGAGCACCGGGCGCAGCAGGCGCTCGATCCGCTCCACCCGGGCGGCCACGATGCCGATGGCGAAACCGACCAGCAGGGTGACCAGCAGGCCGAGCAGCACCTGGGAGAGGGTGTTCAGCGACTTCGACCACAGGCCCATGACGCCGATCGCGGCCAGTGCCAGCGTCGCGGTGATCGCGGCCCGCCAGCGGCCGACGGCCCAGGCGAGGGCCGCCGCCAGCAGCAGCAGCGCCCACCACGGTGAGGCGTCCAGGCCGTTGCGCAGCGGGTTGAGGACCCAGTTGGCGAAGTTGTTGGCCCAGGTGATGGTGCCGCCGAAGACGGGCACGCCGGAGCCGAGGGAGCTTTCGAACCAGTCGGTGAAGCTGTTGACCGGCTGGGAGATGTTGATCCGCCAGTCGGCCGGCCAGGCCGGTTCGGAGATGCGGCTGCCGAAGACGGCGAGCAGGCCGGTCAGGGCGGCGAGGCCGGTCCAGGCGGGCCAGCCGCGCAGCCGGTCGGCACGGCCGGGGCCGCGGCCGTGGTCGGTGCTCTCGTCGATCCGGGCGCCGGCCGCGGCGGTGGTGCGGTCCAGCAGCACGGCGAGCAGCACGATGGCGATGCCCGCGGTGAGCGCCTGGCCGACGTTGACCTTGCCGAGCGCCTGGTAGATCTTGTCGCCGAGGCCGCCGGAGCCGACGACCGAGGCGAGCACGACCATCGACAGGCACATCATGATCGTCTGGTTGAGGCCGAGCAGCATCTCCTTGCGGGCCAGCGGCAGCCGCGCGGTGAGCAGCCGCTGCCAGGAGCTGGCGCCCAGCGACGCGGAGGCCTCCAGCGTGGCGGGGTTGGCGTTGCGCAGGCCGAGCGAGGTCAGCCGGGCCATGGGCGGCGCCGCGTAGATGATGGTCGCGATCAGCGCGGAGGGCACGCCGATGTCGAAGAGCAGCACGAACGGCAGCAGGTAGGCGAAGGCCGGCATCACCTGCATGGTGTCGAAGACCGGGCGCAGCAGCCGCTCGCAGCGGTCGGACAGGCCGGCGGCGAGGCCGAGCAGCAGTCCGAGCAGGGCGGACACCGCGACGGCGACCGTCATCAGGGCCAGCGTGTCCATGGTGGGCGCCCACATGCCGAGCAGGCCGCAGACGGTGAACACCGCGAGCGCGGTCGCGCCGGTGCGCAGCGCGCGCCGCCGCAGGTTCGCGCCGCCGGCGTACCAGGCGATGAGGGTGCCGAGGACGGTGACGCCGACCCAGCCCATGGAGGTGAACAGCTCGCTCAGGCTCGCCACCGAGGACTCGGCGGTGTTGCTGATGTGCAGCAGGAAGTACAGGAAGATCCAGTGCGTGTCCCGGTTGTTGACCAGCCAGGTGTTGAGGTCCTCCAGCGGGGTGCGCACGTCGTAGACGAGGGCGCTGGGCCAGGTGCCGGCGCCGGTGACGACGGCGCTGACCACCACCACCAGCAGCGCGGCGAGGACGAGCACCACCCTCGGGTTGCCGAGGGCGCGGCGCACCGGGTGCTGATCGGACGGCGCCGGTGGCGGGAGCGGATCCTCCACCACCGGCAGGCCGGTCTTGGTGAGCACGGCGGGGGCGGCACTCATACGGCCGCCACCTCCCGGCCCTCGGGTTCCTGGTCGAGTCCGGCGACCACCGCGAGCAGCTGCTCGTTGTCGACGACACCGAGGGTGCGGCCGGACTCGGCGACGCGGACGTGGTCACCGGTACGCGCCACGGCTTCGATGGCGTCGACGACGAGGGTGCCCGGCGCGATCGCCGGCCCGGTCCGGGCCTCGGCCCCGACGGGGGGCCGCATGGCGCGGCGCACGGTGATGACCTGCTCGCGCGGCACGTCGCGGACGAAGTCCCGCACGTAGTCGTCGGCCGGGTTGGCGACGATCTCCTCGGGGGTGCCGAGCTGCACGATCGCGCCGTCGCGCATCAGCGCGATGCGGTCGCCCAGCTTCAGCGCCTCGGACAGGTCGTGGGTGATGAAGACCATGGTGCGGCCCTCTTCGCGGTGCAGGCGGATGACCTCCTCCTGCATGTCCCGGCGGATCAGCGGGTCGAGGGCGCTGAACGGCTCGTCGAACAGCAGCACTTCGGGGTCGGAGGCGAGGGCGCGGGCCAGGCCGACGCGCTGCTGCTGGCCGCCGGAGAGCTGTCCGGGGCGGCGCTCCCCCAGGCCGTCCAGGCCGACCTTCTCCACCATCTCGGCGGCGCGGGCCCGGCGTTCGGCGCGGGGCATGCCCTGGATCTCCAGGCCGTAGGCGATGTTGTCCAGGACGCTGCGGTGCGGCAGCAGCCCGAAGTGCTGGAAGACCATCGCGGCGCGGTGCCGGCGCAGTTCGCGCAGCCGGCCCTTGTCCATCGCGATGACGTCCTCGCCGTCGATCTCCAGCCGGCCGCTGGTGGGTTCGATGAGGCGGGTCAGGCAGCGCACCAGGGTGGACTTGCCGGAGCCGGAGAGGCCCATGACGACGAAGACCTCACCCTTCTGCACGTCGAAGGAGACGTCCCGCACGGCGGCCGTGCAGCGGGTGCGGTCCCGCAGCTCGGTAGCGCTGAGCGCGGCCAGTTCGGGGTCCTTGGGTATTCGTTCGGCCTTGGGTCCGAACACCTTCCACAGGTTCCGGACGGAGAACACCGGCTCGGTGGCTGCGGGCTCGGGGCGGTTCGCGGCGGACTCGCCGGTCTCAGCGGGCGCAGACATCAGGCAACACCTCCCGGTGTCGTAGAAGCGTGCAACAGGTCGGCTGCCTTCTCGCCCACCATGAGCACGCCGATCATCGGGTTGACGGCGGGCATGGTCGGGAAGACGGATGCGTCCGCGATGCGGATGCCCTGCAGTCCCCGGATCTTCAACTCCGGGTCCACCACGGCATTCTGGTCGTCGGGTGCGCCCATCCGGCAGGTACCGGCAGGATGGTAGACGGTGTGGGCGACCTGGCGCGCGTAGGCGCTCAGCTCCTCGTCGCCGGTCACCTCCGGGCCGGGGCACACCTCACGCTTGAGCCACTTGGCGAACGGCTCGCTCCGGGCGATCCTCCGAGCCAGCTTGATGCCGTCGACGAGCGTCTGCCCGTCGTAGCCCTCCTCGTCGGTGAAGTACCGGAAGTCCAGGGCCGGCTTGACCTCGGGGTCGGCGCTGGTGAGGTAGAGCCGGCCGCGGCTGCGGGGCTTGGGGATGTTCGGCGTCATCGACACGCCGTGCTCGGGCCGTTCGTAGCCCAGCCGCTCGGGGTTGTCGGTGAACGGGATCTGGTAGAAGTGGAACATCAGGTCGGGACCTGGGGAGTTCGGGTCGCGGCGGACGAACAGCCCGGCGTCGGAGTCCATCGCGGAGTTGTCGGGGATGGGCCCGTCGGTCTCCCAGACGATGACCGACTCCGGGTGGTCCAGCAGGTTCTCGCCGACCCCCGGCAGGTCGTGCGACACGTCGATGCCCAGCGCGCGCAGGTCGTCGGCGGGCCCGATACCGGAGAGCATCAGCAGCCGCGGGGTGTCGACCGCGCCGGCGCACAGCAGCACCTCGCGCTCGGCCCGCACCAGCTGCTCGGTGCCGTCCTTGCCGCGGACGTGCACCCCCGTCACCCGGTCGCCGTCCAGCTCCAGGCGGAACGCCCAGGTCTCCAGCATCAGGTGCAGGTTGGGGCGGTCGCCGGCCTCCATGTGCGGGTGCAGGTAGGCCACCGAAGCGGAGGAGCGCTTGTTGTCCTCCGGGTGGTAGGCCAGGTCGAAGAACCCGGCACCCTCGTGGAACGGCTGCTTGTTGAAGCCCTCGACGCGCGGCACGCCGAGCGTGTCGACGGCCGCCGCGACCCAGTCGCGCGCGATGGCGTTCCGGTCCTTCTCGTCGACCGGCACGATGTTGTTGCGCAGCCGCCCGTAGTAGGGGTCCATCGTCGCGGCGTTCCAGCCGGTGGCGCCGGCCGCCTCCCACTCGTCCCAGTCGGACGGCAGCGGCTTGAACGAGATCAGCGTGTTGTGCGACGAGCAGCCGCCCAGCACCCTCGCCCGGCTGTGCCGGATGTGCGAGTTGCCCTGCGGCTGCTCGGTGGTCGGGTAGTCGTAGTCCAGCTCGCCGCCGAGCAGCCCCAGCCAGCGGCGGAGCGTCAGCACCTCCGGGCGGTCGATGTCGGACGGGCCGCCCTCGATGACGGCGACGCGCACGTCGGGGTCCTCGGTCAGTCGGGACGCGATCACTGATCCCGCGGTGCCGCCGCCGATGACGACGTAGTCGTAAACGCTCATGGGGTGGGTGCTGCTCCTTGAGGGGTGTTGCTCGACCTTGAGGGAGGTTGCGCTACGCGAAGGGGTGCCGGGAAGGTGCTCAGCCGGCGAACCAGCGGACGGGGGAAGGCCGCAGGTTCTCATAGACGTGTTTCGTCTCGCGGTACTCGTCGAGACCGGTCAGTCCCAGTTCCCGTCCGACGCCGGACTTGCCGAAGCCGCCCCACTCCGCCTGCGGCAGGTAGGGGTGGTAGTCGTTGATCCAGATGGTGCCGTGCCGCAGCCGGGCGGCGACCCGCCGGGCCCGTGCGGTGTCACCGGAGAAGACTGCGCCGGCGAGGCCGTACTCGGTGTCGTTGGCGAGTTCCACCGCGCCGTCCTCGTCGGTGAAGGTCTCCACCGTGAGGATCGGTCCGAAGGTCTCCTCCCGCACGACGCGCATGCCGCGGTGGCAGTTGTCCAGCACCGTCGGCTCGTAGAAGTAGCCGCTCGCGGGACGCACGTCGCTCGGCTCGGGCCGCTTGCCGCCGCAGCGCAGCGTGGCGCCCTCGGCGAGCGCGGACGCCACGTAGTCCTCGGTCTTGTCCAACTGCTGCTGGGAGACGAGCGGTCCGCACTCGACGCCCTTCTCGGTACCGCGGCCCAGCTTGATGCGCTCGGCGCGGCGGGCCAGTTCGGTGACGAAGCGCTCGCGCACCGACTCCTCGACGATGAGACGCGCACCGGCCGAGCAGACCTGGCCACTGTGGATGAACGCGGCGTTCAGGGCCTGGTCGACGGCCGTGTCGAAGCCCTCCTCGGTGGCGCAGGCGTCGGCGAACACCACGTTGGGGTTCTTGCCGCCCAGCTCCAGCGCGACCTTCTTGACGCTGGGCGCGGCGGCTTCGGCCACCTTGACGCCGCTGATCAGCCCGCCGGTGAAGGACACGAGGTCCACGTCGGGGTGCTCGGCCAGCCGGGCGCCGACGGGCATGCCCGCGCCGGTGACGACGTTGCCGACGCCGGCCGGCAGTCCGGCCTCCACCAGCAGCCGCATCAGGTGCACGGTGCTCAGCGGGGTCACCTCGCTGGGCTTGACGACGAAGGTGTTGCCCGCGGCCAGCGCCGGGGCGATCTTCCAACTCGCCTGGAGCAGCGGATAGTTCCAGGGGGCGATCATCGCGCAGACGCCGACCGGCTCGTGCACGACGACGCTGTGCACGTCGGCGTCGCCCGCGTCGACCACCCGGCCGCCGGACTCGTTCATCACCAGGTCGGCGAAGTAGCGGAAGGCACTGGTGACGTCGTCGACGTCGTAGCGACCCTCCTCCACGGTCTTGCCGGTGTCGCGGGACTCGATGAGCGCGATCTCCTCGCGGTCGCGCTGGAGCAGGTCCGCGACCCGGCGCAGCAGGGCGGCCCGTTCCGCGGTGGGCGTGCCGGGCCACTCGCCGGAGTCGAACGCCCGGCGGGCGGCGGCGACCGCGGCGTCCGTGTCCTCGGTACCGCCCTCGGCGACCGTCGCCAGCACGCTGGCGTCGGCCGGGTTCAGCACGTCCCGGGTGTCACCGGCTGTAGCCGCCCGCCACACACCGTCTACATGGATCGTTTCGAGTCCCGACACGTCTGTTTGCTGCCTTTCCCTACCGATTTGCCGTGCGCAGTCCGCGGTGGCAACTGGCACCCCTGCCCCGAACCGCACATTCCATGTCTGCAAGTGTCCAACAAACTCGAATAAGTGGTCCTGGTCACCTCTGACACGCCCGCTGATTCTGTCACCTAGCGTGAAGGACCGAAGTGTCTCGGTATCGCTGTGGAGGTCAGGACGTTGCGAAGGAAGCACGGCGTACCGCTGTGGACGGTGTGCGCCTCCCTGGCGGCCGGCCCGCTGCTGGCGGGCTGCGGCTGGGTGGGCGGCGGGCTGGCGGAGCGGTCCGGCCCCGAGGTGTCCGAGCAGGCCGGGGAGGCCCTGCGGTCGGCGGAGTCGCTGCGGGTGCGGATCAGCCTGGACGGCGGGACGGACAGCGCCACCGAGGTCGACCTCACGCTGGACGACGAGGGGAACTGCCGCGGCACGGTGGCCCAGGCGGGCGAGGGTTCCGCCGAGTTGGTCAGACGCGGCAACGAGGTGTGGCTGAGGCCCGACGAGGCGTTCTGGAAGAGCCGGGCCGGTGCGGCCGGCGAGAACTCCTACGCCCTGTTCCGGGGCCGCTATCTGCACGGCTCGGTGGACGACCCCGTACTCGGGGGCCTGTCGGGGACCTGCGACCTCGCGGGTCTGCGCGAGTCGTCCGCGGAGACCGGCGGCGACTGGGGCGCGCCGCGGACCGGCACGCTCGACGGGGTGCGCGTGGTCAGCGTGACGCGCAGGGAGAAGCACGGCTCCACGACGCTGCACGTGGCCCGTGAGGGCACGCCGTACCCGGTGCGGGTGGACAAGTCCGGGGCGGAGGAGTCGGGAACGATGCGCTTCTCGGACTTCGGCACGCCGGTCCCCACCCGCGTGCCGTCGGCCGCGGAGTCGGTGGACGTCGACGAGCTGCGCCGCAACCGTGCCCGCGGCACCGGCGCGGAGGCGGCTCCGGGCGCGGATACCGGGCCCGGGCCTGCGGGCTGAGCCGCGGAGAGGGACGGCGGGCGGGTCCCGGAAGGGGGCGCCGCTCCGGCCCGCGGGCCGGAGCGGCGACGGCCGGCGGCGTACCGCCGGCCTGCCGGGCGTGGGTCAGAGCAGGCCCAGGCCGCGGACGGCGTCGCGCTCCTCGGCCAGCTCCTGCACCGAGGCGTCGATCCGGGCGCGGGAGAAGTCGCTGATCTCCAGGCCCTGGACGATCTCGTAGCGGCCGTCGGTGCAGGTGACGGGGAAGGACGAGATGAGGCCCTCGGGCACGCCGTAGGAACCGTCCGAGGGGATGCCCATCGAGGTCCAGTCGCCGGCCGGCGTGCCGTTGACCCAGGTGTGCACGTGGTCGATGGCCGCGTTGGCGGCGGACGCCGCCGAGGACGCGCCGCGGGCCTCGATGATCGCCGCACCGCGCTTGGCGACGGTCGGGATGAACTCGTCGGCCAGCCACGCCTCGTCGTTGACCGTCTCGGCGGCGTTCTTGCCGGCGACCTCGGCGTGGAAGACGTCCGGGTACTGGGTGGCGGAGTGGTTGCCCCAGATGGTGAGCTTGCGGATCTCCGACACCGGCACGCCGGTCTTCTTCGACAGCTGCGACAGCGCGCGGTTGTGGTCCAGGCGGGTCATCGCGGTGAAGCGCTCGGCGGGAACGTCGGGCGCCGCCGCCTGCGCGATGAGCGCGTTGGTGTTGGCCGGGTTGCCCACCACGAGGACCTTGACGTCGTCCGCGGCGTGGTCGTTGATGGCCTTGCCCTGCGGCTTGAAGATGCCGCCGTTGGCCTCCAGCAGGTCCCCGCGCTCCATGCCCTTGGTCCGCGGCCGGGCGCCCACCAGCAGCGCCACGTTGGCGCCGTCGAAGGCGGTGTTCGGGTCGTCGGAGATGTCGATGCCCTGCAGCAGCGGGAAGGCGCAGTCGTCGAGCTCCATGGCGGTGCCCTCGGCGGCGCCCAGGGCCGGGGTGATCTCCAGCAGGCGCAGCCGGACGGGTACGTCCGGGCCGAGCAGGTGGCCGGACGCGATACGGAAGAGCAGCGCGTAGCCGATCTGGCCGGCGGCTCCGGTGACGGTGACGTTGACGGGAGTGCGGGTCATGGCGGGTCTCCGTTGAACCTGACAGTGGCGGCTGGATCGCTTGGATCCCGGAGATCTCTCCACATCAAGAGATCCCGCGTCAGGCTACCGTGCACGGCCCCTCGTCCACACGCAGGGCAGCCGCCCGCTCGAAGAGGGGGAGGGCGGGCGACTGCCGGGCGCGTCCTGCACCCGTGGGGGGGGTTGCGCATCCGCGTTCCCCGAAGTCGCGGGTCCATGCACACGACTTCCGCGGGCGGCGGAGGCTACTCGGCGGCCGTGGTGCAGCCCTGCGGACCCGTGCCGCCCTCCAGGCAGACCCGGGCGGAGCTGTCGGTCTTCGCGGCGACCATCTTGGTGTAGCCGTCGGTGTTCTCACCGACCTCGTCCGTCTGCGACTTCTTGTGCGCGGTGATGCGGACCGTGGCGCCGGGCTCGGCGTCGGTGACCCGGGCCCAGGCGGCCTTGCACACGTCGCTGTAGCGGACCTCGATGTAGGCGTTGCCGATCATGGCGTCGGACGTCGTCTCGGCGTACTGGCCGCCGCAACCCATCGTCTCCGGGTCCTTGCCGGCGCAGTCGGCGCCGGTGCACTCGACCCCGGCCGGGAGCTTGGGGTCGACCTTGGTCGGCACCGGCTCGGGCTCCGGCGCGGCCTGGCCGCTGCCGCCCAGGTCGAGGAAGAAGAAGGCGACTCCTATGACGGCGAGCGCACCCGCCACCCCGGCGAGGAACATCAGGCCGCGGCGGGCGCCGGAGGGCTTGCCGCCCCTGCCCGCGCGGGAGGACGGTGCCGGACGGGCGGCCGGGCCGGGCGGCTCGGGCGCACGGAACTGCGCGGCCGGGCCGGTGCCGTTCGCCGTGCGCTGCGGCGCCGGGGACTGGCGGCGCAGTACCGCGGTGTGCTCGAAGGACTCGGGGGCGGTACGCACCGAGCCGGAGGCGTGACCGGCCGCGACGGACGACCGCTGGGCGGCCGGCTTCGCCGTGCGCCCGCGGGGCTTCTTCACGATGGGCGTGGAACCGGTCTTCGCAAGCGCCTCGCGGGCCTGGGAGATCCGGATGGCCTCCATCGTCATGTCGTGGCGCATCTCGGCCCGGCTCCAGGCGCGTTCGGCGAGCTCCCACATGGTGGCGAGGTGGCCGACGTCCGTCCGGGTCGCCTCGGCGAGCGCGGATATCGCGCCCTGCGGCGGGAGCAGCCTGCCGTTGAGATACCGTTCCCAGGACGTCCTGCTGTAGCCCGTGCGGTCGGAGACCGCGGCGAGGCTCAGGCCGCTGCGGTCGACGACTCTCCGCAACTGGTGTGCGAACTCGCTGATCTCCGGATCCAGTTCTTCCGGCAGCGCCTTCCAACGAGGCATGGCCCTCCCCTTGTCCCCCGGTACGTGCTGTGTGGCTCCCCCTCGAGCCGCGCGGTCCCGATGGTGGCTCTCGCCGTCCGGTGGGAAGTCGCGCTAGCCCAGTGTGCCACCTGGCAGAGCCCCGCTCACGTCAGCCGGAGCATTCCGCATCGCTTGCGAGCGGGGGCGGGGAGCGCACTCCATCACCGTGCGCGCCGGAGTGCGCCCGGTAAGTCACACCCGCTGCCGCCCGTGCCCGGTGGGGAAACCGCGGATGAACACGGGGTGCGGCGCGTTCACCGGCTCGTGGCGGCCGGCGGGCGGTCGGCCGACGCGGCGGCCCGCTTCCGGCCGTCCGGGTTCCGGTTCCTTCTCCGGCGCACCGGTGTTGTTCCCACGTCGTGACACAAACTTCACGTGCGCGGGCCGCTCCGGGGCCGGAACGCCGCCGACTTCGAGGGGCGAGGGCGTTCCGGCCCCGGAGCCGGAGGGCGCCGCCGGGCCGTCAGCTGACGGAGAACCGGAGGATGTCCTTGAGGAACGGGATCTCCAGCCACGGGTCCGGCTGCAGCATGAGCGCCAGCAGCACGATCAGCGTGCCCAGCGTGCCGTAGGTGAGCAGGTCCGTGAACCGGGACCGCACGGCCAGCATGCCCACCGACGGCACCAGCCGCCGCAGCGCCGCGCCGGCCAGGACGGACGCCCCGACGACGAGGGCGCCCAGCCGCGCGTCCACCACGAGCAGCAGCAGGCCGAGGCCGACTCCGCTCATCACCGTCAGCAGCGGCCACTGCCGGTAGGGCGCGGGCGCGTCCCCCGGCGCGGCCCGGCCGCCGCCCTCGGGGCGGGCGGTGCCGCGGGTGAACACCGGGAAGCGCCGTCCGCGCCGGCGCTCGCGCGCCCGTGCCTGCGCGGCGACGGGGGCGGGCGCCGGCACAGGTGCGTCGGGGGCTTCGGGCGCAGGCGCGTCGGGTGCGGACACGTCGGCGGCCTGCCCGGCGTCAGCGGCCTGCCCGGTGCCGGTGGGCGCGTCAGCGGCGGAGGTGTCCGCCGCCGCAGGCCCGGGGTCGGGGACCGGACGGCCGTCCGGGGCGGGCGGGCCGGCAGGGCCGGGGGTCTGCGCGTCCAAGGCTCAGCCCGCGATCCGCGCTGCCGCCGCCTCGGCGGCCTCCACTACGTTCACCAGCAGCATCGCCCGGGTCATCGGTCCGACACCGCCGGGGTTGGGCGACAGCCAGCCGGCCACGTCCGCCACGCCAGGGTGCACGTCGCCGGCGATCCGCCCGTCCGCGCCCCGGCTGACTCCAACGTCCAGCACCGCCGCACCGGGCTTGACGTCCTCCGCCTTGACCAGGTGCGGAACGCCCGCGGCGGCCACCACGATGTCGGCCCGGCGCAGGTGCGAGGGCAGGTCGCGGGTGCCGGTGTGGACCTGGGTGACGGTGGCGTTCTCCGAGCGGCGGGTCAGCAGCAGCGGCAGCGAACGGCCCACCGTGATGCCGCGGCCGACCACCACGACGTCCGCGCCCTTGATCTCCACACCGTGGCGGCGCAGCAGTTCGATGATGCCGTTCGGCGTGCAGGGCAGGGCGGCGGGCTCACCGAGCACCAGCCGGCCCAGGTTCGTCGGGTGCAGGCCGTCGGCGTCCTTCGCCGGGTCCATGAGCTCCAGCACCCGGTTGGTGTCGATGCCCTTCGGCAGCGGCAGCTGCACGATGTAACCGGTGCACTCCGGGTTGGCGTTGAGTTCGGCGACGACCTCCTCGATCTCCTCCTGTGTCGCCGTCGCGGGCAGTTCGCGCTGCAGCGAGGCGATGCCCACCTCGGCGCAGTCGCGGTGCTTGCCCGCCACGTACTTCTGGCTGCCGACGTCGTCACCCACCAGGACGGTGCCCAGCCCCGGCGTCACCCCCAGGGTCCTCAGTGCCTCCACACGGGTGGCGAGTTCGGATTTGATCACGGCCGCGGTGGCCTTGCCGTCGAGAATCTGCGCGCTCATGACCCCATCCTCCCGGATCGAGGCTTGAGGTCACCAATCCAGGGGCAAACCGGCGTTGCAGCCTCGCCACGGTTCGCGGACCCGGCTGGACAGCCCCGGCGCCCGGCGTCGATGATGGCATCCAGTGCTGCGGCCGAACGGGGACGGCTGGGGGGACACGGCACTGGGTATCTCCCTCATTCTTCCTCGGGCCGGACGGTGCCGCAGCCGCCACGAACCGCTCGGAGAGAGACGCGTATGAGCTACCCCGACCCGCACCACCCCTACGGCGGCCAGCCGCCGCCGCAGGGACCGCCGCCGCAGCAGCAGCCGCCCTACGGCTACCCGCAGCAGCCGGGCGGGTACGGCTATCCGCAGCAGCAGTCGGGCGGGTACGGGCATCCGCAGCAGAACGGCTTCCAGCAGCCGGGCGGTTATCCGCAGCAAGGCGGGTACCCGCACCAGCAGCCGGGGCCGCCGCCCTACGGCCACCCGGGCCATCCGCCCGGCGCCTGGGGCACGATGCCCGGGCAGGTGGTCACGGCCCGCGTCCTGCTGTTCGTCGCCGGGTCGATCTGGACGCTGCTCGCGCTGATCTCGCTGGTCGTCGGACTGACCGCCCAGCGCATCAGCGCGGACCTGCCCGGCGGCATGGGCGACCTCGCGGCCGGTCTCGCGGTGCTGTTCTTCCTCCTCCTCGGCGGTATGGGCGCGCTGCACATCGTGCCGGCCTCGATGTTCGGCAAGGGCCGCACCGGCACCCGGATCACCGCGATCATCGCCGCCTCGGTGAACGCGCTCGTCGCCACCCTCGCGCTGTTCGGCGGGGAGGGCGACACCAACCCGGTCCTCGCGCTGCTGTGGCTGGCCACCGCGATCGTCACCATCGTGTTCTGCTCGCTGCGCCCGGCCTCCGAGTGGTTCAACCGCCCCACGTACTGAGCGGCCCGGCCGGCCCGGTGCCGCCCGGCCCGGCCCGCGCCACGTCCCCGGCTGTCGGGGTTCCCGACCGTCGATGTTCCCCGAACGAGAAGGTAACGAAGATGACCACGCCCGACCCGAACAACCCGTACCAGACCCCCCAGCAGCAGCACCCGCAGCAGCCCGGCGGGTACGCCGCCTACCCGCAGCACCCGCAGCAGGGCGGGTACCCCGTCGGCCAGCCCTACGGCGGCGGCCCGCAGATACCCGAGGTGGTACCGGGCAAGGTCAAGAACACCCGCGTCATGATGTTCATCATGGGCGGCGCCCAGGGCCTGCTGTCCCTGCTGCTCCTGCTGGTCCTGGCGGTCGCCACCGAGGACTTCATGGACGCCGTCTCCGACTCCGCCGGTGTCGAGGTGCCCGCCGGGCTGATGGGCTTCTTCCTGGTGCTCTACCTGGTCCACGCCGCCGCGGGCATCTTCCTCGCCCTGAAGTTCAAGCAGGGCGGCAGCGGCATCCGCGTCGGCGCGATCGTGTGGGCGGCCTTCACGGTGCTGTTCGGCCTGACGGCCATCCCGCTGGGTGTGGTGTGGATCGCGCTGGGCGTGTTGTGCATCGTGTTCCTCTCCAACGGAGAGAGCGCGGCCTGGTTCAAGCGCTTCGAGCAGCCCCGCTACTGACGGGACCGCACGGCATGCGGCGAGGGCCGGACCCGGCAAGGGTCCGGCCCTCGCCGCATGCGCCCCGCCGACCGGCGGGGGCGCGCCTCCCCCGGCGGGGGGAGGCGCGCGGCGCCGAACTCACCTCAGGGACGGTCGCCGCTCAGCTGTGCGCGGCTAGGGTGAAAACACCGCCGCCGCCCCGGTCCCACCAGGTCGGAGCGGTACCGCAGGTGCGACGCCCCGCACCCCGCACGACCGCGAGAGCCGCGTCCCTGACCACGGCGCCGAGCACCCGGTCGTGCCGGGGCGCGCGCACCGCTGCGGAGCAGGGCGGTGGAGGAACTCGCCCTGGTTCCACGCCCGACGGCCGCCGCCGGACGGCGTGCATGACGGCCCGGCCCGGACACCACCGGGCCGGGCCGTCTGCCGCACCCGGCCCGTGCGCGGCTCAGTGGAAGAAGTGCCGGGTGCCGGTCAGGTACATCGTCACGCCGGCCGCCTCGGCCGCCGCGACCACCTGGTCGTCGCGGACCGAACCACCGGGCTGCACCACGGCCTTCACGCCGGCGGCGGTCAGCACCTCCAGGCCGTCGGGGAACGGGAAGAAGGCGTCGGACGCGGCGTACGCGCCGGCGGCGCGCTCCTCCCCCGCCCGCTGCACGGCGAGCTTCGCCGAGTCGACCCGGTTGACCTGGCCCATGCCGACGCCGACCGTGGCCCCGTCCTTGGCCAGCAGGATCGCGTTGGACTTCACCGCCCGGCAGGCCCGCCAGGCGAACGCCAGCTCGTCCAGTTCGGACGCCGACAGCGCCTCGCCCGTCGCCAGCGTCCAGTGCGCCGGGTCGTCGCCCTCCGCCTGGAGCCGGTCCGCGACCTGGAGCAGCGCGCCGCCCTCGATCGGCTTGACCTCAAGGGGCTGGGCCGGAGCGTCAGCGCAGCGCAGCACCCGGATGTTCTTGCGGCCCGCGAGCACCTCCACGGCGCCGTCCTCGTAGCCGGGGGCGACGATCACCTCGGTGAAGATCTCCGCGACCTGCTCGGCCATCTCCCGCGACACCGGCCGGTTCACCGCGATCACCCCGCCGAACGCCGACAGCGGGTCGCAGGCGTGCGCCTTGCGGTGCGCCTCGGCCACGTCGGCGCCGATCGCGATGCCGCACGGGTTGGCGTGCTTGATGACGGCCACGCACGGCTCGGCGTGGTCGTGGGCGGCGCGGCGGGCGGCGTCGGTGTCCGTGTAGTTGTTGTAGGACATCTCCTTGCCGTGCAGCTGCTCGGCTGCGGCCAGGCCGCCCGTTCCGTCGGTGTAGAGGGCGGCGGGCTGGTGCGGGTTCTCGCCGTAGCGCAGCACCTGCGCACGCTCGAACGTGCTGCCCAGGAACTCGGGGAAGCGGGTGTCACCGGCGTCGCCTTCGGTGGCGTCCGCCGCGTAGCCGTCGGCGAACCAGGAGGCCACCGCCACGTCGTAGGCGGCGGTGTGCCGGAACGCCTCCGCGGCGAGGCGCTTGCGCGTCGCCAGCTCGAAGCCGCCGTCGGCCGCGGCCTGCAGGACGTCCCCGTAGCGGCCGGGGTTGACGACGACCGCCACGGACGGGTGGTTCTTCGCCGCCGCCCTCACCATGGAGGGGCCGCCGATGTCGATCTGCTCGACGCACTCGTCCGGGCTCGCACCCGAGGCGACGGTCTCCCGGAACGGGTAGAGGTTCACCACGACCAGGTCGAAGGGCTCCACGCCCAGCTCGGCGAGCTGCGAGCGGTGGTCCTCCAGCCGCTGGTCGGCGAGGATGCCGGCGTGCACCCGCGGGTGCAGCGTCTTGACCCGGCCGTCGAGGCACTCGGGGAAACCGGTCAGCTCCTCGACCGGGGTCACCGGCACTCCGGCGCCGGCGATCCGGGCGGCGGTCGAGCCGGTCGAGACGAGCTGCACACCGGCGGCGTGCAGCCCCTGCGCCAGTTCCTCCAGCCCGCTCTTGTCGTAGACGCTGACCAGCGCGCGGCGGATCGGCCGCTTCGTACCTTCGGCAGTCATGCCGGAACCCGTACCTTTCGTCCTTCAATGGAATAGCCCTCGCGGGCCAGACGGCCCACCACGTCCACCAGGAGCCGTCGTTCGACGTCCTTGATGCGTTCGTGCAGGGCGGACTCGTCGTCCTCAGCGCGGACCTCCACCGCCTCCTGGGCGATGATCGGACCGGTGTCGACGCCGTCGTCGACAAAGTGGACGGTGCACCCGGTCAGCTTCACGCCGTAGTGCAGCGCGTCGCGCACGCCGTGCGCGCCGGGGAAGCTGGGCAGCAGCGCCGGGTGGGTGTTGACAAGCCGGCCGCCGAACCGGGCCAGGAAGTGCTTGCCGACGATCTTCATGAAGCCGGCCGAGACCACCAGGTCCGGCCGGTGCGCGGCCGTGGCCTCGGTCAGTGCCCGGTCCCACTCCTCGCGGGTGGCATGGTCGCCGACCCGGCAGACGAAGGTGGGCAGGCCCGCGCGCTCGGCGCGCTCCAGACCCGTGATGCCGGTCCGGTCGGCGCCGACCGCCACCACCTCGGCCCCGAACCCGGCGGGACCGTGCTCGGCGACGGCGTCGAGCAGCGCCTGCAGGTTCGTGCCCGACCCCGAGACGAGTACGACGAGCCGGGCGGGGGACGCGGGTGCAGCCACGGCGGGCCTTCCTTCACAGGAGCGGGAGCAGCCTTCACGAGAGCGGGAGCAGCGTGCAGGCCGAACCGGCGGCGCCGGTCGGGCTTGTGCGATCGGACGAACGCGGCGGGCGGGAACACTCAGGGAACCCTACGAAGCGCTCGGCCGTCAGCAACGATACCGGCAGTCCCGTGCAGCCCCCACGGGACGGGCCCCGGGCCAGCAGGTAGCGTCGGGCCCAGGGTTCCGTCGGATCCGCGCCACCCAGGGCGCCGCGGACCGCCGCACGGACACACGAAGGGGAAGAAACACACCACATGACGGACCGACGCCGCTCCACCGGACAGTCCGGGCAGGAACAGTCCGGGCACGAACAGTCCGGGCAGGAACAGTCCGGACAGCACGACAACCCCTTCGCACCGCCGCCCGCGGACCGCCCCGACCAGCCCTGGCAGCCCCGCCACCGGCCCGAGGACGAGCAGGACGGCGACGGGTCCGGCAGCGCGTCCGGACCGGGGTCGGGGACGGGGTCGGGCGACGAGCCGTCGGACCGCAAGCGGTGGGGCAGCCAGTGGAGCAGCCGGCAGCCCGGACGCGGCGGCGGCGGCTTCGGCAGCCGCAACGGCGGCGAGCCCAAGGGCAACGGGAACGGCAAGCCCGACGGGTCCGGCGGCCTGCGCTGGGACCCCAGGGACCCGGTGCAGCGGCATTCCCGCTACGCCCTGCTCTCGGGCATGTGGGGCTTCTTCTTCGCGCTCTTCAACATCCCGCCGGTCGCCCTGCTGCTGGGCGCGCTGGCCCTCTACTGGGGCATCAGCGCGCTGCGCGGCGCCCCCGGCGCGACCCGTAAGGACGGGGACGCGGGCGGTGAGCGCCGTGGTCTCGGCGGCGCGGGCGGCCGTGACACCCCGGGACCGGCACCCGCCGTGCGGACCGTGCGCCAGCAGACCACGGCGGCGATCAGCGGCATCGTGATCGGCTCGCTGTCGCTGCTGATCGTGGCGGCGACCTTCTCGTTCCAGTTGATCTACCAGGACTACTACCACTGCGTGGACGACGCGCTCACCACCACCTCACGAGAGGCGTGCGAGCGGCATCTGCCGGAGCGGCTGCGCCCGCTGCTCGGTGAGCGCGACTGAGCACAGAGAGGCAGCGACACAGCGACGGGTGGGGCGGGCCCCGGACGGGCCCCGCCCCACCCGTCTGCGCGCCGGGCCCGCGTGGTCCGGCCATTGACAGGTGAGAGGTCGGCGGCGTGCAATATATTGCATGCCGGTACCGGAGAGCCGAGGACTTGTCAGCCGCTCACTGCTGCGGGAGGACGCCTACCGGGCGATCCGGGACGCCATCGTGGACGGCACGCTCGCCCCGGGCGAGCGGCTGCACGACGCCTCGCTCGTCGCCTGGCTCGGCGTGAGCCGGACCCCGGTCCGGGAGGCCCTGGCCCGCCTGGAGCAGGCCGGGCTGGTGCAGACGAAGCCCGGCCGCCACACCCTGGTCAGCCCGCTCGACGTGCGGGCGGTGCACGCCGCCCAGTCGGTCACCGCCGCCATGCACGAACTCGCCGTGAGGGAAGCCGTGCCGCACCTGTCGGCCGCCGAACTCGACGCCATGCGCGAGGCCAACACCCGGTTCGCCACCGCCCTGCGCGGCAACGACGTCGATGCGGCGCTGCGGGCCGACGACGACTTGCACGACGTGCCCGTCACCGCCAGCGCCAACGCGGCGGTCCGCACGGTCCTGGAACAGTTCACGCCGGTGCTGCGCCGGGTGGAGCGGCTGCGCTTCTCCTCGCTGTGCGGTCGCGCCTCGGTCGCCCAGCACGACCGCATCATCGCGTTGTGCGCGGCCGGGGACGCCGAGGGCGCCGCCGCCGCGACCCGGCTCAACTGGCAGACGCTGACGCCGCTGCTCGACACCCGGCTGGGCGACGACGGCCCGGACCAGCGGCCCTGAGCCGCCGCGCACGCACCCCGTGCGGCGTCCGTCCCCGGCGGAAGCCGTTCCGCTTCCCCGACTCCCCCTGGAGGCTCCCGTGTCCCTCGACGACTTCGACCGCCACCCGCTGCTGTTCGGGCCGAGCCCGGTGCACCCCCTGGACCGGCTGAGCGAGCATCTGGGCGGCGCCCGGATCTGGGCCAAGCGGGAGGACTGCAACAGCGGCCTGGCCTACGGCGGCAACAAGACGCGCAAGCTGGAGTACCTGGTCCCGGACGCGCTGCGGCAGGGCGCGGACACCCTGGTGAGCATCGGCGGGGTCCAGTCCAACCACACCCGGCAGGTCGCCGCCGTGGCCGCCCGGCTCGGCATGCGGGCCGTGCTCGTCCAGGAGAGCTGGGTGGACTGGCCGGACGCGGTGAACGACAAGGTCGGCAACATCCTGCTGTCGCGGGTGATGGGGGCGGAGGTCCGGCTCGTCGAAGCGGGCTTCGGCATCGGGTTCAAGGACAGCTGGAACCAGGCACTGGAGGACGTCCGGCAGCGCGGCGGCACCCCCTACGCCATCCCGGCCGGCGCGTCCGACCACCCGCTGGGCGGCCTGGGCTTCGCGCGCTGGGCCCGCGAGGTCGAGGCCCAGGAACGAGAGCTGGGCGTCTTCTTCGACACCGTGGTGGTGTGCAGCGTGACCGGCAGCACCCACGCCGGAATGATCGCCGGCTTCGCGGGCCAGGACCGGCCGCGCCGGGTCATCGGCATCGACGCCTCCGCCAGAGTGGCGGAGACCCGTGCGCAGGTGGCGAAGATCGCCCGCAGCACGGCGGAGCTGATCGGGCTCGGCCGCGACCTGCGGGATGAGGAGATCACCGTCCTGGAGGGCTGGGCCGGTGAGGAGTACGGCGTCCCCGTCGAGTCCACGCTGGACGCCATGCGGCTCACCGGCAGCCTCGAAGGAGTGATCATCGACCCGGTGTACGAGGGCAAGTCGATGGCCGGGCTCATCGACCTCGTCCGTGACGGCGACATCCCCCGGGACGGCAACGTGCTCTACGCGCACCTCGGCGGCCAACCCGCGCTGAACGCCTACAGCGGCCTGTTCCGCTGACCTGCACGCGGGCGCGGGCGGGTCGCGGCGTCGCGCCGGGGCAGGCGCGGGCGGGTGGTCACGGCGTCGCGCCGGGACCGGCGGACGCGTCCCGCTCCGCCCGCCGCCGGGCCCGGCGCTCCGCCCGCCGCTCGGCGCGGGTCGGCGTGAACGGCGAGGCCGGCATGGACGACTCGGGCGCGGCGGACGGTGTGGGCTCGGTGGCGGAGTCGGCGTCGGGGCGAGTGGCGGCGGTGGTGCGGGTGGCGTTGGTGGTGCGGGAGCCGCCGGTCTCCGGCGTCGGACGGGGGCGGTTGCGGCCCGCGCCGAAGAGGCGGCGGGTCAACCCGCGCCGCCCGCCTGCCCGGCCGTCCCCCGCGCCGTACGGCTCGTCCGGGGTCGCCGGGGCGCTCGGGGTCCTCGGGGCGGGTGCCGCGGTGGCGGGCGGGAGGCGGTGGCGGGCAGTGCGGCGCCGGGAGGGGGCGGTGGCGGAACCGTCCGGCTCCGGGCTGCCCGGCGAGGGGATCGAGGTCGCGGGGCCGTCCGGTTCGAACGCGGGGACCAGGCCGCCGGACGCCTGCTTGATCGCCGCCCACCGGGTCCGGCGGGCGCCGGTGGCGTGCCAGTCCTCCACAGGTGCGGGCGGCGGCGGGCTCGGCAGCAGCGACGCGCACCACGCCCCGGCCCGGCGGCAGCCGACACCGGCGGCCAGCAGCAGGTGCGGATCGCGCAGCCGCCACCAGCGGACCGCCAGTGCCGCCGGGGCGGCGACAAGCAGCGTCCACCCGCAGGCCGCCAGCCCCGTCAGCCAGGGCACCGGCCCGAAGTCCGCCAGCGCCCCCGAGCCCAACGGCCCGCCTGCCAGTTCGCTCAGCAGTGCCATCGCCAGACCGCACCCCGCCGCCGCCAGCAGCACGGTGGCCAGCGTGCCGCGCCTACCCGTCGAGCCGTGCCCGCTGCCTGGCACGGGGACGGCGACGCGGGCCGTGTACCAGCCCGCCGCCAGACCCGCGGCCAGCGGCAGCGGCGCGGCCAGCGCCCAGGTCAGCGGCCCTCCAGGGCCCTCGCCGGGGAGGGCGGCGAACAGCGGGAAGTGCGGCAGCTGGGGCGTGGCCCCGGCAGCCAGCGGCCCGACGGAACTGCCCGCGCCGACCGCGAACCCGGGCCCCAGGCCGTAGGCCGCACCCCACACGGCGGCGTTGGGCGCCAGGGAGACACAGAGCAGCAGCACCGCGATACGACCCGACCAGGCGTCGGTGAGCTGCGGAAACGCCTCAGCCGCGGAAACGCCGTGCCAGACCAGCGCGCCCGCCGCCAGCAGCGCGCCGCCGCCGCACAGCACAGCGGTCGCCACTCCGGTGGCGCCCGCCGCGGTGCGCACCCGGGTCCAGCGCAGCCAGGGCGGCAGACGCCGCCAGTCGCTGCGCGGGGCCGGCCGGCCCGCGGTGACCCAGGCACCGACCGCGATCGTGGCCACCGTCACCGCGGGCAGCCGCACTGCGGCGCTGAGCAGGTCCACCCGGACCGACGTGCCGAAGGAGAACCAGCAGGTGAGAGCCGCCACCAGCAGGTAGCCGACGCTCAGCCAGGGCACGGTGGCCCGTGCGGGGCCCTCCGCGGCCCGCGCGACCCGGTAGAGCAGGGCCAGCGGCAGGACCGCGAGCAGCAGCGGGACCACCCCCACGGGTGCCGGGGCCCCGCTCAGGGTCTGGGTGCGGACCAGTTCGGCGCCGTGCGCCATCAACCACAGGCCGGCCGCCGTCCGCAGCGCGCCACCGGCTCCGCTGTCCGGGTAGGGGGACGTGATCCACAGCAGCAGGACGAGCATGGCGAGCGCGGCCAGGCCGAGACAGGCCGCGAAAGCCCCCTCGACCAGTCGGTTGGTGACGGCCGTCGGAATCCGGCGGCGCGAGCGGAGGTGCTTCGTTTGGCTCACGCCCACATGCTGCCAACAACACCCGTTTCGACGTGGTAGCGCGCAAAAACTCGTTGTGTCGCCCAATATGTCGTTATGCACTTTTTCAGACCGGGCACTCGTGCGGTCCCCGCACATCCGAGCCCTGTTGCCGATGGTGCGCGACCCGTCGAGAGGCAGCCATGACGGAACTCGATCAGCGGGCGGCACCCCGCCGCCGCGCAAAGGAGGGATCCGGTACCGGGTCCGGTGACCAGGACCGGGGCAGGGCCCCCTCGTGGGCGCGCAGCGAACGGGAAGCCCGCCGGTTCGCGTCCCGTGCCGCCCACCGCAGGCCGGCCGTCGAACCGCGTGCCGGGGCGGCCGGCGATGTCGAAGAGGTCGAAGAGGTCGAGGCCGCCGAGGGTGGCGAGGCCGCCGAGGACAGCGACGCGGTCGAGGGTGTTGAGGCCATCGCGGCTGGTGAGGACGACGGGGAGGTAGCGGACGGGCCGGACGGGCGTTCCCGGTCGGGGTGCGACGCGGTCGGTGCGGCAGCCGCGTTCGACGCGCTCTACACCCGGCACGTGCGGCCTCTGACCCGGCAGACGTTCCTGCTGACCGGCCATCGCGGCCTCGCCGAGTCCGCCGTCCGCCGCGCCTTCCACACGGCCTGGGAGCGCTGGCCCGAGGTGGCGGTGGACCGGGACCCGGCGGGCTGGGTCCGCGCCTGCTCGCACGAGTACGCGCTGTCGCCGTGGAACCGGCTGCGGCCCGGTCACCACTCCCCGGAGACCTACGCCGGGCTGCCGGAGGACAAGGAGTGCCTTGACGCGCTGCTCAGTCTGCCGCCCTGCTACCGGCGCACGCTGCTCCTGCACGACGGCATAGGGCTGGGGCTGGCCGAGACCGCGGCCGAGTCGGAGGCGAGCACTCCGGCGACGGCGGGCCGGCTGGTGCACGCCCGGGAGGCGCTCGCCGGACTCCTGCCCGAGGTGGACGGCACCCCGCCGGAGCAGCGGGGTGAGCTGATCGGCGGTCTGCTGCGACGGGTCGCCGCCGCCCAGCCGGTGCGCACGGTGCCGGCACGCATCGTGCGGACCGGCAGCGAGCGGCAGTCGAGGCGCTGGATAGTGGCCGCCTGCGGCCTCACCGTGGCCATGGTCGCGGCGACGTCGTTCACCGTCGCCACCACGGAGAGCGGCACGCTCATTCCGCAGGTGCTGCCCGCCGCGCTCCAGCAGCTGTCCCGCTGACGGCGGCAGCACCCGTCGGTTCGGGCGCTTACGGGTTCGGGCCCGCCCCCGGTGGAAGGGGGCGGGCCCGAACCCGTCACGCGAGGGCCGCGATGCGGCCCGGGCGTCAGCCGCCGAGGATCTGGCGCGCCAGGCGCGCGGTCTCCGACGGGGTCTTGCCGACCTTGACACCGGCGGCCTCCAGGGCCTCCTGCTTCGCCTGGGCGGTGCCCGACGAACCGGAGACGATGGCGCCGGCGTGGCCCATGGTCTTGCCCTCCGGCGCGGTGAAGCCCGCGACGTAGCCGACGACCGGCTTGGACACGTTGGCCTTGATGAAGTCGGCCGCGCGCTCCTCGGCGTCGCCGCCGATCTCACCGATCATGACGATCAGGTCGGTGTCGGGGTCCGCCTCGAACGCGGCGAGCGCGTCGATGTGGGTGGTCCCGATGATCGGGTCGCCGCCGATGCCGACGCAGGTGGAGAAGCCGAGGTCCCGCAGCTCGTACATCATCTGGTACGTGAGCGTGCCGGACTTCGAGACCAGGCCGATGCGGCCCGGCTTGGTGATGTCGGCCGGGATGATGCCGGCGTTGGACTGGCCCGGCGTGATCAGGCCCGGGCAGTTGGGGCCGATGATGCGGGTCTTGCCGCCCTTGGCGCCGGCGTGTGCCCAGAAGGCGGCGGTGTCGTGCACCGCGATGCCCTCGGTGATCACCACGGCGAGCGGGATCTCGGCGTCGATCGCCTCGATGACCGCGTCCTTGGTGAACTTCTCCGGCACGAAGATGACGGTGACGTCAGCGCCGGTGGCCTCGACGGCCTCCTTCACGCCGCCGAAGACCGGGATCTCCTGACCGTCGAAGTCGACCGTGGTGCCCGCCTTGCGCGGGTTCACGCCGCCGACGATGTTGGTGCCGGAAGCCAGCATGCGCTTGGTGTGCTTCTGGCCCTCGGAGCCGGTCATCCCCTGGACGATGACCTTGCTTTCCTTGGTGAGGAAAATAGCCATGGGTTGTCGTTGTCCTCGTCTGTCCTCGTCAGTCCCGGTCCGGGGTTACTTCGCTGCCAGCGCGGCAGCACGGTCGGCGGCGCCGTCCATGGTGTCGACCTGCTCGACCAGCGGGTGGGCGGCGTCGGTGAGGATCTTGCGACCCAGCTCCGCGTTGTTGCCGTCCAGGCGGACGACCAGCGGCTTGCTGACGTCCTCACCCTTGGACTTGAGCAGTTCCAGCGCCTGCACGATGCCGTTGGCGACAGCGTCACAGGCGGTGATGCCGCCGAAGACGTTGACGAAGACGGACTTGACCTCGGGGTCGCCCAGGATGATCTCCAGGCCGTTGGCCATGACCTCGGCGGAGGCGCCGCCACCGATGTCGAGGAAGTTCGCCGGCTTGACGCCGGAGTGCTTCTCACCGGCGTAGGCGACGACGTCCAAGGTGCTCATCACGAGGCCCGCGCCGTTGCCGATGATGCCGACCTGGCCTTCGAGCTTCACGTAGTTGAGGCCCTTGGCCTTGGCCTTGGCCTCGAGCGGGTCGGCCGCCTCCTTGTCCTCCAGCTCGGCGTGGCCGGGCTGGCGGAACTCGGCGTTGGCGTCCAGGGACACCTTGCCGTCAAGGGCGATGACCTTGCCGTCGCCGGTCTTGACCAGCGGGTTCACCTCGACGAGCAGGGCGTCTTCCTTGATGAAGACGTCCCACAGCTTCTGCAGGGTGAAGACCACCTGGTCGTGCAGCTCGGCGGGGAACTTCGCCGCCTCGACGATCTCTCGGGCCTTCGCCTCGGTCACGCCCTCGATGGCGTCGACGGGGATCTTGGCGAGCGCCTCCGGCTTGGTGGCGGCCACCTCCTCGATCTCCACGCCGCCCTCGACGGAGGCCATGGCCAGGAAGGTGCGGTTGGTGCGGTCCAGCAGGAAGGAGACGTAGTACTCCTCCGCGATGTCCGCCGTCTGGGCGAGCATCACCTTGTGAACGGTGTGCCCCTTGATGTCCATCCCGAGGATCTGGCCCGCCTTGGCGACCGCGTCATCCGGGTCGGAGGCGAGCTTCACACCGCCGGCCTTGCCTCGGCCACCGGTCTTCACCTGCGCCTTCACAACCGCGCGACCACCAAGTCGCTCGGCCACCGCGCGCGCCGCCTCGGGCGTGTCGATGACTTCACCGGCCAGCACCGGTACGTCATGCTTGGCGAAGAGATCCCTCGCCTGGTACTCGAACAGGTCCACGCGCGTCCGTCCCTCATCAGTTTTCGCGGTTCGTTTTCAGCGTGGGCGTGCCGCGTGGCCGCGTCAGCGATGTCCGCGGCATGTCCGCCTTGCAGATTAGCCCCGCCTCTCTGCACGGCATAAATTCCACGTCACACCGGCGCGGTGAGACCGGTCACATACGGCCTCCGGCCGGCTGCGCCCCGCCACCTCCACAGGTGGAGCACGCGCCGCCCGCACCCGGCGCACTCCCGGCCCGCTCCCACCGCGCGGCCCCGCCCCGGCACGCCCGCCCCTCATCCCGGTACGCCCGTCGCGGAGGCTGCGGCGGGGCAGGGATCACTCGGCCGGAACCGGCAGCGGACGCTTCTCTATCGCCGCGGCCATCACCTCGGGAAAGTGGTCGGGCGTGCAGGCGAACGCCGGCGCACCGAGTGCGGCGAGCGCCGCCGCGTGCTCCCGGTCGTAGGAGGGCGCGCCCTCGTCGGAGAGCGCCAGCAGGGTGACGACCTGCACACCTGATCCCTTCATCGCGGCGACCCGTTTCAGCATCTCGTCACGGATGCCGCCCTCGTAGAGGTCGCTGATCAGTACGAGGACCGTCTCCGCGGGCCGGGTGACGCGCGACTGGCAGTAGGCCAGTGCCCGGTTGATGTCCGTGCCGCCACCGAGCTGGGTGCCGAACAGCACGTCGACCGGGTCGTCTAGCTGGTCGGTGAGGTCCACCACCGACGTGTCGAAGACGACCAGCCGGGTGTTCAGGGCACGCATCGAGGCCAGGACGGCACCGAAGACCGAGGCGTACACCACCGAGGAGGCCATCGAGCCGGACTGGTCGATGCAGAGGATGACGTCCTTCTTCACCGCCTGCGAGGCCCGCCCGTAGCCGATCAGCCGCTCCGGTACGACCGTGCCGTACTCCGGCAGGTAGTTCCGCAGGTTCGCCCGGATGGTGCGGTTCCAGTCGATGTCCTGGTGCCGGGGCCGGTTCACCCGCGCGCTGCGGTCCAGCGCGCCGGTCAGCGTCGCCCGGGTCCGGGTGGCGAGCCGCTGCTCCAGCTCGCGCACCACCTTGCGCACGACGACGCGGGCCGTCTCCTTGCTGGTCTCGGGCAGGGCGCGGCCCAGGGACAGCAGGGTGCCCACGAGGTGCACGTCGGCCTCGACCGCCTCCAGCATCTCCGGTTCGGCGAGCATCGCGGCCAGGCCGAGGCGGTCGATGGCGTCCCGCTGCATGACCCGGACCACCGAGCTGGGGAAGTAGGTGCGGATGTCTCCGAGCCAGCGCGCCACCCGGGGGGCCGAGCCGCCGAGGCCCGCGGTGCGCTCCTGCCCGTAGACCTGGGAGAGCGTGCGGTCCATGGCGGCGTCCCGGCCGGTCAACTCGCAGCCTGTGCCCTCGGCGCCCTCACCGCCGCCGAGCACCAGCCGCCAGCGCCGCAGCCGCTCCGCCGGGTCGCCGCCGGAGCCCGTGGCCGCCGTGAGGCCGGGGCCGGGGTCGGGGCCGGGGCCGGTTGCGGGTCCGGTGGCGGGGTTCGTGGTGCTCATCGCAGGGCTCCCGCGGTGATGGGGTGCGGCTCGGAGGAGGGCGGCGGCAGGGGCGGTGTCCGGGTGCCGGGGCTCGTGTGGGTGCCGGGGCTCGTGGCGGCGCCGGGAGGCGAGGTGGCACCGCGGGTCGGCGCGCCCGGTGGCTCGGGCAGGCGGCCGAGCAGCAGGCGGAGGGTGGGCAGCACGGCGTCCGCGCGCGCCGCGTCGAGCGCGGCATCGAAGCCGGTGGCCGCCGCCGGGGCGGGCGGTCCGCCGCGGACCCCCGTGCCGCGGCGGACCAGCTCGCCGACCGTGCGGCGCACACCGGCCTCGAACACCGAGAAGGTGCGCCGCAGCAGCGGGAGCACGTCGGTGAACACGTCCTGCGGGATGTCTGCCAGCCAGGTGTCGACCAGGCTGAGCAGCCGCTCGTCGTGGACCAGCAGCATGCCCCCGCCGGAGAGGAAGCCCTCCACCCAGGACGCCGCTTCCTGCGGCGGTGCCGCGGGTGACAGCGCGAGACCCATGACGCGGGCGGCGTCCTGCTCCGGGAGGTCGCCCGCGTCCAGCAGCAGCCGGGTCGCCCGGCCGCGCAGCAGCCCCGGCACGCGGTCCCGGCGGGTGAGGGAGCCGAGCATCGCCCGCCACCGGGCGCTCAGCCCCTCGGTGTCGAGCAGCCCTACGGCCTGATGGGCGGCGTCGAGGTCGCCGCGCATCGCGGCGGCCCCGTCGGCGTCCAGCCCGGCGCAGGCGGGCGGCAGGCCGACGCAGACCCGCTCGGCCAGCCCTTCGGCGACCTCGCGCAGCGCGACGGCGTCGGTGCCCCGTACGTCGCCGTACCGCGCGGAGCGCACCAGGGCGGGCAGGGCCTGGGCGAGGTGGCCGACGTCGGCGTCCAGCGCGGCCCGGTCGGCGAGCACCCGCATGACCACCGGCAGGGCGTCGCCGAGCCCGGCGAGCAGGCAGCGTTCGGCGAGCGCGGTGACGTCGGCGAGCGCGCCGGCCTCCGTCGCCAGGGCCTCGGCCCTGGCGGTGGCGGCGCCCTCGACCGTGGTCCCCCAGACGCCCGCTTCGGCGATCCGTACGGACAGTTCCGGCTGCCAGCGCAGGGACCAGCTCTCCCGGAAGGTTCCGGTACCGCCCCGGGCGCGGACCGGTTCGCCCCACTCGACGCCGAGCAGTCGCAGCCGGTGCAGGAGCCGGCTGCGGGCCGCGTCGGTGCTGTTGCGCAGGTCCAGTTCGAGTGTGCGCTCGTGGGCCTCCGGCTTGAGACGCAGCGAGCGGTGCAGCCGGTCGAGGTCGCGTTGCAGCGGGACGGCCGGGGCGTCCGGCGGGACCTCCCCGAGCACGTCGCCGACGATCAGCCGGTCCCTGATCAGCTCGTACGGCACGTCGGAGCCCTCGCAGAGCACGGCCCGGACGGCGTCCGAGGTCTCGCTCAGCCCGGCGAGGGGCCGTCCGCGCATGGCGGCCAGCGCCTCCGCCAGCCGCACCGCCTCGATGACGTGCGCCGACGAGACGGGCAGGTCCTCCTCCCGCAGCAGGGCCGCCACCTTGGTCATCCACCGGGTGACGGGCCGGTCGGCGGCGGTGAAGAGGTGCCCGTACCAGCCGGGCGACTCGATGCCCGCGCCGTAGCCGCTGTGGCGGGACAGCCGGCGGTGCGTCCAGGGCACCCACGAGATCTCCGCCCGCACCTTGGGCAGCCCCTTCAGGAGCTGCCGGTCGGCGGTGACGGCCCGCCGTTCGCGCAGCGCGGGCACGTGCCAGGCACCGCACACCACCGCGACCCGGTCCGCGCCGAACTCGCGCACTGCCTCCCGCAGGCGCAACCGCATGTGCGCCTCGCGCACGTCGTCGCGGTGGTCGCGGGAGTCGCCGGTCTCCGGAGCGCCGGGGGCAGCGGCGGCGCCCGGGGCCGGGCTGTGCACCTGCCGCAGTGCCGTCATGGCCTCCTCCAGTGCCCGGAACGCACCGAGCGCTCCGGCCGCCGCGGCCGTCCCGGCGGCGGCGCCGGTCGCGCCCTCCCCCACCGGGCCGTCGGTCGTGCCGCGGTGCTCGACGACGTCCTCCCACCAGCGCTCGGGATCGTCGTGGCCGGCCGTCTCGGCGAGCACCGCCAGCGGGTCGATGCGCACGGCCCGGCCGCGCGTGGCCTCCTGCCGCGGGGCCTCCTGCTCCGAAGCCTCAGGTCGCGGGCCCTCCTGCCCCGGTTCTTCCAGCCCCGGTTCTTCCGGCCCCGGCCCGGCGGGCGTGGCCGACTCGCCGGCCGGGTCGTCGCTCATCGCCAGGCTGTGGGCGGCCGGGAGGTCGATGAAACGGACGGGCACGCCGCGTTCGACGGCCCAGCGCAGGGCGACCCACTCCGGTGAGAACGCCGCAAGCGGCCAGAACGCCGCCCGGCCCGGCTCGTCACCGCCGGCGTGCGCCAGCAGCGCCACGGGGGGCCGCATGCGGGCGTCTCCGGCGAGGTGCAGCACCGGATCGGCCTCCGGCGGGCCCTCGACCAGCAGCACGGCGGGCTCGGTGGCGCGGAGTGCGGCGAGCACGGCCCGGGCAGAGCCCGGACCGTGGTGGCGCACCCCCATCAGCAGCGGCCCGGCAGTCACGCGCCGACCTCGCGGCAGGCCCGGTAGAGGTCCTGCCAGCCCTCGCGCTCACGCACGACCGTCTCCAGGTACTCCTGCCAGGCGACCTGGTCCGTGGACGGGTCCCGGACCACGGCCCCGTGCACTCCGGCGGCGACGTCCGAGGCCCGCAGCACGCCGTCACCGAAGTGGGCGGCGAGCGCCAGCCCGCCGGTGACGACCGAGATCGCCTCGGCGGTGGACAGGGTGCCGGAAGGGGTCTTGATCCGGGTGCGGCCGTCGGCGGTGACGCCGCCGCGCAGTTCGCGGAAGACCGTGACCACCCGCCGGATCTCGTCGATACCCTGGGCGGTTCCGGGCAGGTCCAGCGACCGGCCGATCTGCTCGACGCGGCGCGAGACGATGTCCACCTCGGCCTCCTCGGTGGCCGGCATCGGCAGCACGACGGTGTTGAAGCGCCTGCGCAGTGCGCTGGACAACTCGTTGACCCCGCGGTCGCGGTCGTTGGCGGTGGCGATGAGGTTGAAGCCGCGCACGGCCTGCACCTCGCTGCCCAGCTCCGGGATGGGCAGCGTCTTCTCCGACAGCACGGTGATGAGGCTGTCCTGCACGTCGGCCGGGATGCGCGTCAACTCCTCGACCCGGGCCGTCATGCCGTCGGCCATGGCCCGCATCACCGGGCTGGGCACCAGCGCCTCGCGGCTGGGGCCGTGCGCGAGGAGTTGCGCGTAGTTCCAGCCGTAGCGCACGGCCTCCTCGGAGGTGCCCGCGGTGCCCTGGACGAGCAGGGTGGAGTCACCGCTGACTGCGGCGGCCAGATGCTCCGACACCCATGTCTTCGCGGTGCCGGGCACGCCGAGCAGCAGCAGCGCCCGGTCGGTGGCGAGCGTGGTGACGGCGACCTCCACGATGCGCCTCGGGCCCACGTACTTCGGGGAGATGACCGTGCCGTCGGGCAGGGTGCCGCCGAGCAGGTACAGGGCCACGGCCCACGGCGAGAGCCGCCAGCGCTCCGGGCGCGGCCGGTCGTCGGCCGCCGCCAGCGCGGCGAGTTCGTCGGCGAACGCCTGCTCGGCGTGCGGTCGCAGGGCTGCCGACTCGTTCTGGGTGACGCTCACAACTCCCCCTCGTCCTCCGGTGAGGCCCGGTGGTCCGGTACTGGTTCCCAGCCTGCACCCGCCCTCTGACAATCGCCGCGACCTGGGACTTCGTCAGATCACAGGCCCGCGGGGCGAGTCGGGGCGGTCATCGGACGACGCACGGCGTCTGCTTACGGGTCCCGGTGTCAGTGGTCGGTCGTACGGTCGTTCCCATGACTGGAGACCAGGTCCGCTGGACGGCGGAACAGGTGCTGGCCCTCGCGCCCGACGCCGCGTCGCGCAAGGCCGGCGGCAAGCTGTCCGGGCCCGCGCCCTGGTCGGGCACGGGCACCGGCGGCGGGGCCGTGTGGGGGCTGTGCAAGGGCAGCGGCAGCACGCCGTACCGCACGGTGGTGGACGTCGACGACCCCGCGTACAAGTGCAGTTGCCCCAGCCGCAAGTTCCCCTGCAAGCACGCCCTGGGCCTGCTGCTGCTGTGGGCGGCGGGCCCGCAGGCGGTGGCGCCGGGCACGGAACCACCGCCGGAGTGGGCCGGGACGTGGATCACCGGCCGCCGCACCCGGCCGCCGCAGGGGGCCGCCCGCCCGGCCACCGCGGCACCGGCCGACCCGGCCGCCGCACGGCGGCGCACCGAGCGGCGCCTCGCCCGGATCACTGCGGGCGCGACGGAGTTGGAGGAACGGTTGAACGACCTGCTGCGCGGCGGCATCGCCGGTGCGGACCGCGCCGGCTACGGCGCCTGGGACGAGACGGCGGCCCGGATGGTGGACGCCCAGGCACCCGGCCTCGCCGGGCGCATCAGGGAGCTGGCCGCGATACCGGCGTCCGGCGCCGGCTGGCCGGGCCGGCTGCTGGAGGAGTGCGCCCTGCTGCACCTGCTCGACCAGGGGTTCCTGGGGCTCGACGGGCTGCCCGAGCCGCTGGCCGCCACGGTGCGCGCGCAGGTCGGGCTGACGGTCGACACCGCGGGGCTGCTCGCCGACCGGGAGGCGCTGCTGCGCGACGAGTGGCTGGTCGTCGGCCGGTCCGACACCGATGAGGGCCGCCTGGCGGTACGGCGGCTCTGGCTGCACGGCACCCGCTCGGCCCGGTTCGCCCTGCTGCTGTCCTTCGGTCCCGCCGGGCGGTCCCCCGAGACGGCGCTGCCGGTCGGCAGCACACTCGACGCCGAGCTGGCGTTCTACCCGGGCGCCGAGCAGGTGCGTGCCGCGCTGGGCGAGCGCCACGGCTCCTCCCCCGCCGGGCCCGTACCGCCGGGGACGGACGTGGGCACGGCGCTCGCCGCCTACGGTGCGGTGCTGGCGTCGGACCCATGGGCGGACGACCGCCCGACCGTGCTGTCCGGGGTGGTGCCGGTCCCCGACGGCGCGGAGGGCAGGTGGCAGCTGGCCGACGCCGACGGCACGGCGGCACTGCCGCTGGTCTGCGACGCTCGGTCCGCCCTGTGGCGGCTGGCAGCGGTCTCCGGCGGCGGGCCGGTCACGGTGTTCGGTACCTGCGGGCACCGCGGGTTCGTACCGCACACCGTCTGGTCCGGCTCCCAGGCGGTGGCGCTGTGACGTCCGGGACTTCCACGACGGCCCCGACAGCCCGGGCGGCTGCGGCAGGCGCGGCGGGTGCGACAGGCGCGGCGGCGGCGAGGGCTGCGACGGCGCAGGCGACAGTGACTGACGCGGAGGTGGCGTCCATGACGGGCTACGCGGCGGTGGGCGACCCGGCGGACAACCCGACGGGCGACCGCCCAGGCCGGGAGGCCGCCCGCTCGGAGGCGGCAGCCCCAGACGCCGATGGCCAGGCGGGCGCCCGCAGCCAGCCGGAGGCAGGCGGGCAGGCTGAACAACCCGGCGGCCAGCCGGTGGCCGGCGAATCGGCGGCCACCGGCTGGGAGGAGCTGGTCACGGCCGCGTTGCTCGGCGCCGAGCGCCGCCCCCCGCCCGGCGGCTCGACCACCGCCCTGCTGGACCTCGCGGCGGTGGCGACCGTGCGCCGACGGGCCGGGTTGCTGCCCGCGAGGGCGGCGGCACTGCCCGCCCCGGCACCCGACGACCCGCGGCCCGCGCTGCCGGCTGCCGCGGGGCGCCGGCTCTCCCTGCTGCTCGCCGGGCGGACGGAGGGGGCCGGCAGCGGTGGCCGGCGCGGCAGCACACCGGATCTCGGCGAGCTGCTGCCGCAGTGGCTGGCGGCGGCCAACGGCCACGGCTACCGGCCGCCGCCCGCGCTGCTGCCCACCTTGCTGGACGCGGCGCGCGCCCGCACCGATCTGCGCGCGGCGGTCCTGGAGTTCGCCGGGCCGCGCGCCCGGTGGCTGGCGGCCCTCAACCCGGAGTGGAGGTTCGCCCTGCGCAGCAGCGCGGGCCGGGTCCCGGCCCTGCCGCACGAGGCGGAGGCGCAGGGCCGCCTGTGGACGGAGGGCCTGTTCGCCGAACGGGTGGCGTTGCTGGCCGCGGTCCGTCGCCGCGACCCGGACGCAGGGCGCCGGCTGCTGGAGAGCACCTGGTCCACCGAGCGGGCCGAGGACCGCCTGATGTTCCTCGACTCGCTGCGGGAGCAGCTGGGCGCGGCCGACGAGCCGTTCCTGGAGCAGGCGCTCGGCGACCGCAGCCGGACGGTCCGGGCCACCGCCGCCGAGCTGCTGTCGGCCCTGCCGCAGTCGGCACTCGCCGCCCGCATGTCGCAGCGGGCCCGCTCCTGCGTCAGTGCGGACCGCACGGGGCTGACCGCCCGGCCCGGCCTCGTAGTGGAGGCGCCGCACGAGTGCGACGCCGGTATGCAGCGGGACGGTGTGGTGCCCAAGCCGCCCGCGGGGCGGGGCGAGCGGTCGTGGTGGCTGAGCCAGGTGGTGGAGGCGGCCCCGCTCGGCGACTGGTCAGCGCATCTGGGCGGCCGGAGTCCCGCCGAGATCGTGGCGCTGCGGGTGGCGGACGACTGGCAGGCCGACCTGCACGCCGCCTGGGCGCGCGCCGCGGTCCGCCAGCGCGACGTCGCCTGGGCGCGGGCGCTGACAGGCAAGCCGTCCGCGTCGGCTGCGGACACCCCCGGAGACTCGGCCCGCCTGCTGGCCGTGCTGCCGGAGGCGGACCGGGCGGACTGGGCGGCGGAGTTCGTGGCGGCCCACGGCCTGTCGGAGGCGTTCCGCGTCCTGGGCACCTGCTCGGTTCCCTGGTCGGAGCAGCTGGGCCGGGCGGTGGTGGACGCGTTGGAGATCGCGCGGGACGCGGGCAGCTACCCGTGGAGCTTCAGCGGTGTGCTCGGCCTGGCCGAGCGCTCGCTCGACCCGCGGCACGCCGACCGCCTGATACCGCTGGCGGCGCATCCGGACGAGTCGGAGGCCGGCGCGCCGGGGGCCGGCGGCTACTGGGCGGAGTCGTTCCAGCGGCTCGTGGCCACTCTGCACACCCGCGCGGCGATGCTCGACGAGCTGGCCGACACCTGAGCGCCCTGAGGGCAGGGTCTTGGGCAGGGTCTTGGGCAGGACCTCAGGCGGACACAGAACGCACGTGGGTGCGGACCCACTCGACGATCTCGGTGGTGGGGGCGCCGGGGGTGAAGATCTCGGCGACGCCGCGGGCCTTCAGCGGGGCGATGTCGTCCTCGGGGATGATGCCGCCGCCGAACACCTTGATGTCCTCCGCCTCGCGCTCCCGCAGCAGGTCGAGGACCTTGGCGAAGAGGGTGTTGTGCGCGCCGGAGAGGATCGACATGCCGATCGCGTCGGCGTCCTCCTGGATCGCGGTGTCCACGATCTGCTCGGGCGTCTGGTGCAGGCCGGTGTAGATGACCTCCATGCCCGCGTCACGGAGGGCGCGGGCGATGACCTTCGCCCCGCGGTCGTGGCCGTCGAGCCCCGGCTTGGCGACCACCACGCGGATCGGACCCGACACACCCATCACTGCCTCCATCGACGTTGACTGCGGCGCCGGCTCCGCTGCTGGGTGCCGGTGTGAACGAACGTTATCCCCCAGCATCCCGTACCCGATCGTTTTGAGGTGCGGGGGGAGGGGGAAATCACACAGTGGGACAACTTCATCATCATGCGCCGCCCACACGGCGCAGACCAGTCACCGCGACGGCCCCGTTCGGCCGGAGCGGGGAGCCGCGACAAGGTCGCCGCCCCGGTAGGCCGCTGGCGGCGTACCGGGCGGCCCCCGGGGGTCAGCAGATGGATCAGGCCTCACCGAAACTGACCGCGCTGTGTGCAACCGCCCTGGAGGCGGTGGCGCTGGCGGGGCGCCTGGTCATGTACCCGTCCGGGCTGTGGCAGGAGGCCCCCGCTCCCCGGGCACCCTCCGACATCCCCGGGCCGCGTCCGGTGCTGCTGCTGCACGGCTTCGTCGACAACCGGTCCGTCTTCGCCCTGCTGCGCCGCTCGCTCGCCCGCAACGGCTGGCAGCAGGTCGTCTGCCTCAACTACTCCCCTCTCACCTGCGACGTACGTACGGCTGCCGAGTCGCTGGGCCGCAGCATCGAGGAGCTCTGCGCGGTCACCGGCCACCAGCAGGTGGACGTGGTCGGACACAGTCTCGGAGGGTTGATCGCCCGCTACTACGCGCAGCGACTGGCGGGCGACACGCGCGTACACACACTTGTGACCCTCGGCACTCCGCATTCCGGGACCAGCGCGGCGGCGCCGCTCTCGGTGCACCCCATCGTGCGGCAGATGCGGCCCGGGTCGGAACTGATCGAGGAACTCGCCGCACCCGCCCCTGGTTGCGCGACCCGGTTCGTCAGCTTCTGGAGCGACGTGGACCGGGTGATGGCACCTGTGCTGACAGCCCGGCTCGACCATCCCGACCTGCTGGTTCGCACCGTCCGGGTTCAGGGCGTCGGGCACCTCGCCATGCCCGCCCACTGGGCCGTCGCGGCCCGGGTCCGGCAGGAGTTGCAGGAGGCGCTGCCGGGTGTGCCGAAAGCCGGACCGGCGTACGGGATCGCGTGATCCCGCGAGGGCCGAACGGCACCGGCAGCGTCGAACAGGGTGCGAACGGAGGCTCGACTACCGGCCGGTAGCCGCCGAAAGGCGGTCGATTGCCCTGGTTTCCCGGGGGTGAAACCTGCGGAAGATTGTCGCCGCCGCTCGGCGCCGGGTACAGTCGCGGCACTGCTCTGGCAGCCCCTGTCTCCGAGGCGAAAGAGAAGTTGGTGGTGAACGACCGTCCCCCATCGGGAGTTACAACCCCGACCGGTACCGCTCACGACGCCTCGTATCCCCCCTACGACGCGAGCTACGCACCGTCCGACGGACACGGTGTGCCGTACGGCTACCCCGCCGGCGGCGCCTACGCCGACGATCCGCTTTTCGGTGCGATGCCGGACAACCACGGACAACCGACGGCCACCGGTTTCGACGCCTTCGCCGCGACCGGCCACCACTCGGACAACTCCGCCCCTCTCACGGACAACTACGGCACCGGTGCCTACGACACGGGCAGCCACCAGACAGCCGGTCACGATTTTGCAGCGTCCTGGCAGGACGCTCCCGAGCAGAACGCTCCCGACCCGCGGCACTTCCCGGACCCCTCGTCCCAGCAGGGCAACTCCGGCTGGTCGCCGGACTCCTCGGGCCAGTGGAGCACCGTCCCCGACGCCGCGCACGGCGCCTACCCCGCTGACCCCTACGTGTCGGACGCCTACGGCTTCGACCCGTACGCCGGGGGCGGCAGTACCGGCGGTTACGGCACCGGCGCGTACCGGACCACCGAGTGGGACGGCGGCCAGGCGGGGCAGCCGGGCGACCAGCACCACGATCCGTCCCCCGGCCAGGACGGCGGCTACGCCGAGCAGGCCGCGGACGGCTCCGGAGCCAACGGCTGGGAGAGCGGCGCCTACGCCACCGTCAGCTGGGAGCCGGTCGCCAACGCCTCGGGCAGCTGGGACACCGGCAGTTGGGATACCGCCGCCTTCACCTCCGTGCCGCGCCAGCCCTCGGGCAGCCGCACCGGCGAGTACCCGGCCGACCCGGATCAGCACACCGGCGGGTACCACGGCGAAGGCCACCACCCCGACGACCCGAACCCCGACGGTCCCTCGCACGATGCCGACACGGCGGAGAACGACTTCCGCAACACCGGCCTCGCCGAATCCGGTAAGCAGCGCGACGAGTTCCGCGACAGCGAGTACTCCTCCAACGACTACGACGCCTACGACCACGACCACGACCACCGTGCCGAGCACGAAGCCCACGCGGGAGCCGACGGCCTCGGCGCGGACGCGCTGCCCGACGAGGAGCCGCCGGTCCGCGAACCGGTGGGAGCAGCGGGAGCCGCCCACCCGGCCGCACCGTCCTCACGCGGACGGCGGCGCGCGGTCAAGCCGCGGCGCTCGGCGCTGCTGACGGTGGCCGTGCCCTCGGTCGCCGTCATGGGGGTGGCCGGCATCGCCGCCGCCTCGGTCGGCGCTCCGGCGGAGGACCTCGACGACAAGCCCGTGCAGGCCGCTGCCGACGGTGCGCCGGTGAAGCCGTCGGCCGCCAACCGGAAGCTGGACACGCAGTTGGCCGGGCTCTCGGCGGACGCCGGGGACTTCGCCGACCGGGCCAGCCGGACGCAGGAGCGCATCGACCTCAAGGAACGGCAGGAGGCCGAGCGCAAGCGCAAGGAGGCGGAGGCCATCCGCAAGGAGGCGCTGCGTCCGAAGTTCGCCCTGCCCGTGGCCCAGCACGGACTGAGCGCCTACTACGGCCAGGCCGGCATCAACTGGATGTCCGTGCACACCGGCATCGACTTCCCGGTCGGCTACGGCACCCCGGTGCTCGCCGCCACCGACGGCACCGTGTCGACCAAGTGGGACCTCTCCTACGGCAACATGGCCATCGTCACCGCGGCCGACGGCACCGAGACCTGGTACTGCCACCTCAGCAGCACCAAGATCCGGTCCGGACCGGTGAAGGCGGGCGAGACGATCGGCTACGCCGGCAGCTCCGGCAACTCCACCGGCCCGCACCTGCACTTCGAGGTACGCCCCGGCGGCGGCTCGGCCGTCGACCCCGTCGCCTGGTTCCGCACCAAGGGCCTGGACCCGACGTAAGCGATCAGGGCAGGCCCGGTGCCCACCGGGCTCCGGGCAGCCCTCCCGCCGTGCCCCGAACGGCCGGTCCGCGACAGCGGACCGGCCGTTCGGCGTGTGCGGCGTGTGCGGGCTCCCCGTCATGGTGCGAGTCGGGGCGCGCCCGCCCGTGCCGCCGGTGCACGCCGTCGCACGCCCCCGCTGTGCGTTCGCACGCCACTTCCGCACCCATAACCCTGTGAAGTCGAATGAGTACACACCGTGCCGACCGGGGCGACAGAGCGCCTCCGGCACACGGCCACAGGTCAGGAGTGCCATGCGCAACCGTCGAACCCTCCGTGCCGCCGTCACCTCGCTCGTGATGGCCGTCGTACTCACCTTCGGCACCGGCGCCGCGTTCGCCAGCAGCTTCCTCAGCTGGGAGGGCCCGCAGAACACCGGTCGCGCCAAGGAGGTGCACGCCTGCGGATGCCACAACATCGACGACAGGTTCAAGGCGGCCTACCGCTTCACCTACACCGGCCAGACCGCCGCCATGTACAACGCGCGGGACTGCCGGGGCGTCGTGCACTACACCTTCCGCGGCAACGCGGAGAGCAAGCAGCCCTTCGGCTGGAAGAGCATCTTCTTCCACTGCTGAGCCCGCGGTCCCCGCCGCCCCGGAAAAGCGCGGCGCCCGGCATCCCGCGGGAGGGATGCCGGGCGCCGCGGTGAGTCAGAGCTTCTCGACGGGGGCGTAACGCAGCAGCAGGCGCTTGGGCTTGGGATCGCCGAAGTCGACGGTGGCCTCGGAGCTGTCGCCGCTGCCCTTCACCTCGACGACCGTGCCGAGGCCGAAACTGTCGTGCGTCACCCGGTCCCCCACCGACAGCTGGACCACGGTGCGCTCCTTCGCCCTGCGGGTGGCGAAACCCGAGGCGCCGCGGCGCGAGACGGACGACAGCATCGAGCCGCCGATGCCCGAGGTCGGCGCCATCGATCCGCCACCGCCGCCCGCGCTGCCGCCGGTGCGGCGCCACTCCAGGTACTCCGGCGGGATCTCCTCCAGGAAGCGCGAGGCCGGGTTGTAGGAGGGCTGGCCCCAGGCGCTGCGCAGCGTGGACCGGCTGACGTAGAGCCGCTCCCGGGCGCGGGTGATGCCGACGTAGGCGAGCCGGCGCTCCTCCTCCAGTTCCTTGGGCTGGCCGAGTGCCCGCATGTGCGGGAACACGCCGTCCTCCATGCCGGTGAGGAACACGACGGGGAACTCCAGGCCCTTGGCGGTGTGCAGGGTCATCAGCGTGATGACGCCCGCTCCCTCCTCGGCGTCGTCGGGAATCTGGTCGGAGTCGGCCACCAGGGCGACCTTCTCCAGGAAGTCGGCCAGCGTGCCGGGCTCGTCCTCGGCGCGTTCCTGCTCGAACTCCAGCGCCACGGCAGCGAGTTCCTGGAGGTTCTCGACCCGCGTCTCGTCCTGCGGATCGGTGGACGCCTGGAGTTCGGCCAGGTAGCCGGTCTGCTCCAGAACCGCTTCCAGCACGGTCGCCGGGCCCGCGCCGGCTTCGACGACGGTGCGCAGCTCCTCCATCAGGACGTTGAAGCGCTTGACGGCGTTGACCGACCGGGCGGCCATGCCGTACGCCTCGTCCACCCGGCGCAGCGCGTCGGGGAACGTCGTCTTCTCGCGTGCGGCGAGGGCGTCGATCATGGCCTCCGCACGGTCGCCGATGCCGCGCTTGGGCACGTTGAGGATGCGCCGCAGCGGGACGGTGTCCTCGGGGTTGGCCAGCACCCGCAGGTAGGCCAGGACGTCGCGGACCTCGCGGCGCTCGTAGAAGCGCACCCCGCCGACGACCTTGTACGGCAGCCCGACCCGGATGAAGACCTCCTCGAAGACCCGGGACTGCGCGTTGGTGCGGTAGAAGACGGCGACGTCACCGGACTTGGCGTCCCCGGCGTCGGTCAGCCGGTCGATCTCGTCGGCGACGAACTGGGCCTCGTCATGCTCGGTGTCGGCGACGTAGCCCGTGATGCGCGGTCCGCTTCCGGCCTGCGTCCACAGGTTCTTCGGGCGGCGGTTCTCGTTGCGCTCGATGACGGAGTTGGCCGCGCTGAGAATGGTCTGCGTGGAGCGGTAGTTCTGCTCCAGCAGGATGGTGCGCGCGTCCGGGTAGTCCTCCTCGAACTGGAGGATGTTGCGGATCGTCGCGCCGCGGAAGGCGTAGATGCTCTGGTCGGCGTCGCCCACGACGCACAGCTCCGCCTGCGGCGGGCCCGGCTCGCCCCCCGGCGCGGCCGGGGCCGACCCCGGCTGCGAGGGGCCGACCAGCTCCCTGACCAGGGTGTACTGGGCGTGGTTGGTGTCCTGGTACTCGTCGACCAGGACGTGCCGGAAGCGTCGGCGGTAGTGCTCGGCGACGTCCGGGAACGCCTGGAGCAGGTGCACGGTGGTCATGATGATGTCGTCGAAGTCCAGCGCGTTGGCCTCGCGCAGCCGGGACTGGTACATCGAGTAGGCCTCGGCGAGCGTCTTCTCGAAGCCGTCCGCCGCCCTGGACGCGAAGTCCTCCTCGTCGACGAGTTCGTTCTTCAGGTTCGACACCTTCGCGCTGAACGCCTTCGGCGGGAAGCGCTTCGGGTCCAGGTCGAGGTCCCGGCAGACGAGCGCCATCAGCCGCTTGGAGTCGGCGGCGTCGTAGATCGAGAACGACGACGTGAAGCCCAGCTTCTTGCTCTCCCGCCGCAGGATGCGCACGCACGCGCTGTGGAAGGTGGACACCCACATCGACTGGGCGCGCGGGCCGACCAGCTCCGCGACGCGCTCCTTCATCTCACCGGCGGCCTTGTTGGTGAAGGTGATGGCGAGGATCTGCCCCGGATGCGCGCCGCGGGCGGCCAGCAGGTGGGCGATGCGGTGGGTGAGCACCCGCGTCTTGCCGGAGCCGGCACCGGCGACGATCAGCAGGGGCGACCCGCTGTGCACCACCGCGGCGCCCTGCTGCTCGTTGAGGCCGTCCAGCAGTGCCTGCGGATCGATCACCGGGCGCGGCGCACCGTCCCGGTAGTAGGCGTCGCGGCCCCCTGTGTAGGCGCCCGTGAACAGCCCTTCCGGCACCTCCTCGGTGGGCGGGTCCGAGGGGTGCGCGGAGTCGGGCGGCGGTTCCTGGCCCGCGGGGGGCTCGAGGTCCGCCAGGAAGCTGTCGTCGAAGAGGCTGCTCATCGCCTACCGAGTCTAGGCCGCCCCACTGACGGCGCCGCCGACTCCTAGAATTGTCCCCATGACTGACCCCTCGCGTGCGCCGGCGCCCCGTCCCGGTCGTGATCCTGATCTGCGGGCCTCGCACGCCGACCGGGAAGCGGTCGCCGAGTTGCTGCGGCAGGCCGCGGGAGACGGGCGGATCGACCTGGAGGAGCTGGAGGAGCGGCTTGAGCGGGCCTTCTCGGCGCGCACCTACGGCGAACTGGCCCCGCTGACCGCCGATCTGCCGGTGGAGACCGCGGCGGTCGATCCGCGCGACGAGCAGCCGATGGAGCTGCGGTCGGGTGTGGGCGACCTCTCGCAGGCCGGCCACTGGGTGGTGCCGTCCCGGATCACCGCGGTGTCGCGGATGGGCAACATCGTGATCGATTTCACTCAGGCCGTGTGCCGGCACTCCGAGGTGTTCCTGGAGGTCAACGCCGGCATGGGCAACGTCACGGTGATCGTCCCCGTGGGCTGGTCGGTGCGCTCGCACGGGCTGAAGGCGTCGATCGGCTCGGTCCGCAACCGGGCGACCGAGCCGCCCGAGCCGGGTGCGCCCACGCTGGAGGTGTCGGGCCGCGCGGCCATGGGCGACGTGCGCATCCGCCACCTCAACCGCTGGGAGACCTGGCGCCGCCGCGACAGGTCCTCGTAGCAACGCGGCCCCGAACAGTCCGCGGCCGGGATGACGGCGCCCGGGTTGACAACGGCCGCCTGGACAACGGCCGCGTTGATAACGAATAGGTATCGGGACATACCGCTCGCCGGTCCTCCCAAGCGCCCCGGGGCCTGACCACGGACACGTCCGTGCCACAGCGCGGTCCGTCCCGGTTGACCCGCACGTCGGCACCCCCGGCGTGTCCGACGACGGTGACGTGCGCGGCGACGACGGTGGCCTACGCGGGGCGGGTGACGTACGCCGGGCGGGTGTCGTACGCGGCGCCGGTGACGTAGAAGCACGCGGCGGCGGGTTCCGCGACCCCCTTGCGCACAGTGGTCGGTTCCCGGTACAGAACCGGCACCGCCGGACATTCGGTGGTCAGTACCGGGCGGAAGAAGGCCACGGAACGGCCAGTCCCGGTCACCGTCCGCTCGGCTCGCGCCGTCCGTTCTAGCGTCCAGATCCATGGCCGCGCACCGAAAGATCCGCACCCCCCGCAACTCCAAGCCCCGTTCCGCCACCTGGGCCCTGGCCCTGGCGGGAGCCGCCACCGCGACGGCCGCCACCTCCGGCGGCACCGCACAGGCCGACCCCCGCCCCTCGGCGGAGCAGGTCAGGACGAAGGTGGACCGGCTGCACCACGAGGCCGAACAGGCCACGGAGCGGTACAACGGCGCCACCGAGCAGGCCGGCAAGACCGAGCGAAAACTCAACTCGCTCCGGGACGAGGCGTCCAGACAGACCGCGCGGCTCAACGCCGTGCGCAACTCCCTGGGTTCCTACGCGACCGCGCAGTACCGGCAGGGCGGTGCCATCGACCCCACCGTGCAACTGGCCCTGTCCTCGGCGCCGGAGGAGTTCCTGCGCCGGGCGGCGGCAGCCGACCGGGTGGGCCACCAGCAGGCCCGGACGCTGGACCGGCTGAGGACGCGGCTGCGCGGAGTGCAGCAACTGCGTTCCGAGGCCGACGCGAAGCTGTCGGCGCTGCGGGCGGCACAGCGCACCGCGAGGGAGCACAAGCGGACCGTCGAGACCAAACTCGCCCAGGCGGACCGGCTGCTGGCGCAGCTGGCACCGGCCCAGCGCGAAGCACTGCTGGCGCAGGACGGCCACGGCGGTCCGGAGGCCGCACGCAGCTCACGTACCGCGGCGCGCGGCGGGATCGGCCCCGACCAGGCGGCCGGGCCCCGGGCGACGCAGGCCATCGCCTACGCGCGCACCGCCCTGGGCAAGCCGTACGTGTGGGGCGCCACCGGGCCCGGCGCGTACGACTGCTCGGGGCTGACGCAGGCGGCGTGGCAGGCGGCGGGCGTCGCCCTGCCCCGGACGACGTACACCCAGGTGAACGCCGGGCGGCGCGTCGCCCGCAGTGAACTCGCCCCTGGCGACCTGGTGTTCTTCTACTCCGGTCTCAGCCATGTCGGCCTCTACATCGGCAACGGCCAGATGATCCACGCACCGCGCCCCGGCGCCCCGGTCCGCGTCGCCCCCATCGACGAGATGCCCTTCAACACCGCCACCCGCCCGGCCTGAGGCGGCGGCCGTCCGCATCCGCGCCGCTCAACCCGCCAAGGTGCCCTGGTGGAAGTACATGCGCCAGCCGGATTCCGTCCTGCGCCACAGAGAACTGCGCCATGCCCGGCGCCCGTCGTCGGTGAGGTACGTCAGGTGGACGATGCCCGGGGCGAGGACGGTCCCGCTCATCTGGCTGACCTCGACCGGAGGCCCCGGGTCCGCGGAGCCGGCGCTCGTCACGGTGAGGATCGACGTGGCGTCCCAGCGCCTTCCGGAGGCTCCGATCTCGGTGAAACCAGGGTCCAGGAGCTCCGAGACGAGGGCCGGCGAAGCACGCACCTCGGGGTCGAGAAGCCGCATCTCCGCCGCGACGGCCGCCTCAACGGCCCGCTCGTCCTCGTCTGCCACGTGTGCACCCTACGGGCGGCGATGCGCGGATGAGGCAGGGGCCGGACGTCGAGGGCGGGGGCCGCCGCGGTCGGGCCGGACGTCGAGGTCGGTCGCCTAGGGCGAGGGCTGCCGCTGCCCAGCCGGACGGGGCGGGGTGGCGATCAACTCACCACCGGATCAACTCACTCGTTCGTGTGAGGCGCGAAACCGGGAGCGCCGGGCCCGGCGCGCGCCCCCGCTGGGCGGAGGGCGCCCCGCCGGCCCGGGCGTCGCCCGAGCCGGACACGGAAACCGCACGCCAGGGCGCTGCCCGACGACGTCGGGGGTGGGCAGCGGCCCGGCAGGACGGGTGCGCCCGGCGCCCCCGGTCCGGCGGCGGTGGCCGCGGCCGTCGCCCGGCGGCTGCCGCAGCCGTCCCCGGCGGCCCCGAAGGGTCGCGCGGTACGGCACAATCCCCTTGCAACATCCGGAAGTTGGCGGCGATCGGGCCACCGGCAGAGCGAACAGGGCGGGTACAGGTGGCGGTGGACACCTCTCGGGACAAGTCGGGCGACACGGTGCCCGGCGAGCGGCGGTCCGCGCACCGCGCGTTGTGCGACTGCGCGCACTGCCCGCACAGCGCCGTCCACCGGTACCGCGAGGCCCTGGCGGGCTTCCTGCGGCGGCGGGACGAGCTGGTCGGTGGCGGCGGTGTGCCGGCCGCGCTGGCCCACTCCCCTGCCGCGGCCCGCCAGTGGGTGTCCGACGAACTGACCCTGGCCGCCGTCTCGGTCGCCGACCGGGCCCGGGACGTCGAGTCCGCCCGGCCTGCCCGCCAACGGCAGCGCGCTGTCGCCGTCGTGTGGGCCGCCGTGGTGCTGCTGCTCGCCGCGCAGGCGGTCACGGCCGCCCGCACCGGCTGGACCGACACCCGGACCGCCGCGCTGCTCGCCGCGGTCGCCACCGCGTCCGTGTTCACGCTGGCCGTCTACCGGCAGCGGGCGGCGGACGGTGTGCCGGCGCCGCTGCTGGGTGACGACAACCGGCTGTCCACCTCACGTGCGGTCGCCACCGGCTGGGTGCTGCTGACCGCGTTCGCCGTACTGATGGCCGCGCTGCGGCTGGCGGTCTCAGGTGCGGACGGCGCCGCCGGGCTCGCCCCGGAGCGCGGCGCTGCCCTGCTCGCCGTGCTGGCGCTGACCTGCGCGGTGGCGGTGGCCGGTCCGTGGCTGACCGCCTCGCGGGTCCGCAGCGGCCGGTCCCAGAAGGTCCCCGCCGAGCGGCCCCGGGCCGTCGACCTGGTCACCGACGACGCCGGACGCGGCAGCTTCCCCGCCGCCCAGTACCTGCTGTGCGCCGCCGTCTCGCTCGGCTACGCCACCGCGTCCCTGGTCAGGGAGCCCGACCGGCTGCCCGACCTGCCCTGGGGGCTGGTGCTGCTGACGACGGTATCGGCGGCGGTGCACCTCACCGGCCGGCTGGCCGACGCCGGGCCGCCGGTCGTGCTGTCCGTCGTACGGGCGCGGGCGGCGGGCGACCTGGACGCGTCGATCCGGCCGGGCGACGACATCGAGATCCGCGGCGCCGGCTTCGTGCCGCCGGGGGCGCAGCCGCCGCACCTGCTGGCCCGCACGATCGTCCGTATCGGCCCCGTGCACGCGCACGTGCCGCTCATCCCCGTCAGGGGCGGCTTCGTCAACCCGGCCGACACGGCGCTGAGGGTGCCCGTGCCGGCCGAGGTGGAGCCGGGCACGCTGGAGGTTCAGGTCGTCACGGCGGCCGGTGCGGAGTCGAACCGCTACACGATCGAGGTCACGGACTGAGGGAGGGCTGGAGCCACCTCCGCCGACCGTCCGGTGGGTCCGTTGACCCGCCGAGGCCGGACGGGCAGGCTGAGGGCGGTAACCACGGGTACGCGCTGAACCCGCCGCCCGGCGCTCACGTACTGCCTCGCGAGAGATCAGCGGGGAGCACTCCCCGGCCGTCCGCGCCAGCGGCCGGCACCACGCACACCGGCACGACCGGCACCACGGACGCCGGCATCCCGGTCCGCGCCGGGCCACCGGCGGCACGGGACCGGCTCACCTCGGCGGGAAGGGGCAGCACCATGGCTCACTCGGCTCACCCGGATCGGCACGACGGTCCACAGCGCGACCCGTCCGACACGGGTCCCCGGAACGACACCGCCCGGCTGGCGCTGCTGCCGCTGCGGCTGTTCCTCGGCGTGACCTTCGTCTACGCCGGTCTGGACAAGCTGACCGACCCGGCGTTCCCGGCGTCCATGACCGCGCTGCTCCAGTCGATCCCGGGGGCCGCGGCGCCCTGGCTGCTGGACCTCGCGCTCAACGACCCGGAGAGCTTCGGCTACGCCATCGCCTTCGGGGAGATAGCCGTCGGCCTGGGCACGCTGGTCGGCCTGCTCACCCGCCTCGCCGCGCTCGGCGGCGCGCTGATCTCGCTGTCGTTCTGGCTCACCATCAGCTGGGACGTCGGCCCCTACTACTACAGCCAGGACCTGCCCTACCTGGTGGCGTGGATCCCGCTGATCATCGCGGGCGCCCCGCTGTTCTCACTGGACGCGTGGATCAGCCAGCGCCGCAGGCGCCGCGGCAGCCGCCTCTACGGCTGACAGGCCACGAGCCACCCGTGCCACCCCGCCCCCTGACCCGAAGCTGCTCAGCGGAGGCTCCCGGAGGGGCGTCGGCCGGTGTGCCCCTGTGAGCCGGGGGCTGCCGGAACGCTGTTCAGTCCTCCCTGACCCGTACGACGGGGGTGTGGGTGATGGGGAAGTTCACCGAGCGGGCGATGAAGCACACGGCGGCCACGTCGCCGTGCAGCGAGCGGGCCCTGTCCGCCATCGACGCGTCGGCGACTGTCACCTCGGGACGCAGGACGACCTCGCTGATCTGGCCTCCTCCGCCACTCTCGTCCATGGTCATGACTCCGCGGGCGTGGTCCTCGTACTCGGTGACGGTGACCCCGCCGGCAGCACACAGGTGGAGATACCAGAGCATGTGGCACTGAGCGACGGAGGCCACGAGCAACTCCTCAGGGTTCCATCGCGCGGGATCACCGCGGAACGCGGGATCCGAGGAGGCGGCGATCCCGGCTTTGCCGTCCGCCAGCACCTCGTGGTCCCGGCTGAAGGACCGGTAGCTGTCCGTGCCTGATCCGAGGTTGCCCGTCCACTCGACCGTGACGCCGTAGGCGTGCGTTGTCGTCATGGGCCAGAGCCTAGAAGCCGCCGGAGCGGTACCGCGCCCTAACAGCGCCCTCCGCCGCCCGTTCCCGCGCCGCTTCCCAGCTCGCCGCGGGCGCGGCGGTCGCGGCGGACCAGGTGGTCCACCGCGGCGACCAGTCCGGCCAGCAGCAGCGCGGCCGGCAGCATGCCCACCAGCACCGTGCCGGGCACCGCCACCTCGCCGGCCTCACGCAGCAGGAAGACCGCCGCGACGCCCATCAGGGACAGGCCCAGCACCAGCCGGGCCGGGTCAAAACGCTGACGCCTGCTCATTCCGCCGACTCCCTCTCGCTGCCGACCGCAGCCCGACCGTGCGCAGCCGAACCGCTCACAGCCGTACCGCGCGCCGCGTCATCCCGAGTGCCGGCCCCCGACACCGACTCCGGGCCCGCCCCTGACCCGGCCTCCTCGCCCGACCCTGACCCCGCCTCGTCGCCCGTCCCGTCACCGGCCTCGTCGCCCGGTCCGGTGACCGGGACCTGCTCGACCACCACCTCGCCTACGCCCACGTCCAGCCGCAGTCGCACCGTGCCGCGCGCGGGCTGCTCACCGCGGGGTTCGATGGTGTAGTTCTCGTTCAGCCCCAGGCCGCCCCCGTGCACCGTCCCGTCGTCACCACCCTCGTACCGCTGGCTCGGCAGCCGGTAGCCGCCGGCACCGATCTTGAGCTCCAGGTCCAGTGTCATGTTCTCCGGTACGCGCACCACCGCCTCTCCCGCGCCGAGCTGCAGCGTGGTGGCCACCTTCTCGTCCTCGCCGAGTCGCAGCCCGGACAGGTCGAGCACGCTGCGTCCGGTGCCCACGTGGTACTCCTCCAGGACCTGGTCCGACCGGGTGGGCGCCCACGTGGTGTCCATCCAGTCGGTGGTGATGGTCTTCGGCACCACCGTCGCCGCGGTCAGCAGACCGGCCGTCATCAGCACGACCAGGACGGTGCCCGCTCCCGTGCGCCCGACGAAGGCGCTGACCGTCAGCCCCAGGCCGAGCACGGCCAGCCCCGCGCTGAGGCCCAGCACCAGCACCGTGCCCAGCGGATGCGCCGACCAGCTGAGCGCCGCCACCAGCCCGGTCGCCAGCATGGCGGACAGGCAGACCAGTCCGCCGATGGACCGCTCCCTGGGCGAGCGGACCACCTCCTTGGTGGCGGTGTACACCGGCATGGGCGCGCCGCCGGGCACCGTGGTGACCTGGGCGTCCTCCGGGCCCCACAGGTACCCGTCGCCCGCCGCCGCCGTGCCCCGCCACCACGACGGCGACGACGGGACCGGCGGCGCCTGCGCCTCCGGGGGCGCGGCGGGCGGTGGCTCGTGGCCGTCGTCGACCTCGCCCTGCCGGTTGCGCGCCCAGTGCACGGCCGCGCCGACGGCGACCGCGACCAGCAGTGAGAAGGTGATGCTGCGGCTGCTGCCCAGGGAGGCGAGCACCAGCCCGCTTCCGGCGAGCGCGCACAGCACCGCCGCCAGCGACGAGCCCTCCACCCGGCCGGACAGCATGCGCCGGCCCTCGTTCTCGTCCTCGCCCTCCAGCGGCACGAGCAGCCAGGCGAACCCGTAGAACAGCAGCCCCAGACCGCCGATCACCGACAGCACCGCCAGCGGCACCCGGAAGATCACCGGGTCGACACCGAAGTGCCGTCCCAGCCCGCCGCACACGCCTGCCACCACCTTGTGCCGCGCGCTGCGCTCCAGCCGGGCGGGCGGCGGGCTCTCGGAGGCGGCCGCCCGGCGGGCGGAGGCCGTCCCGGCGGGCTCCTGGTCCTTGGTCATGGCTCCATCCTCACCGCCGGGGCGCCCCGGCGGTATCCGGGACCTGCCCGGAAGTGTCCCTGACTTCCACGGTCGGGGGTCGTTCAGGGGCCGACCCTGATGTGCCCAGGGGACGGCACGTGTGACGATCGGTCCATGACCACCGCCGCGCCGCCGCCCCCTCAGGCGTTGCCCCTGCGCAAGCTGTACCGCAGTTCCGAAGGCCGCTGGCTCGGCGGCGTGGCCCGGGGTCTCGCCGGGCACCTGGGACTGCCCGTGTTCTGGGTGCGGGCGGTCTTCCTCATCCTGTTCGTGAGCAGCGGCCTGGGCGCGCTGCTGTACGCCGTCTTCTGGTTCGTGGTGCCGCTGGGTACGGGCGGCGTCGACGCGTCCCGCGGGCCGCGGTCCATGACGTCGGCGGACGGCCGCCGGCACCTGATGCGGCACGCCGACAAGGGGCACGTGCTCGCCGTCGTCGTGGTGATCGCCGCGCTGGTGGCGCTGGGCGAGAACCTCCAGTTCGGGCAGGCCAACGCCTACGTCTGGCCGCTGCTGCTGATCGGCGTCGGCGTCGCCGTGGTGTGGCGGCAGGCCGACAACTCGCGGCGCGCGCACTGGTCGGAGGTCAGCCGCCGCAGCCGGCTGCTGCCGCTGGCGAGGTCGGCGGCGGGTGTCATCCTGGTCGGCGTCGGCGTGACGGGCTTCGTGGTGATCCAGGGGTCGGGACGGCAGCTCGGCTCGGTGCTGCAGGCGTCCGTCGCGGTCCTCGTCGGCATCGCGCTGCTGGCCGGCCCCTACCTGGTGCGCATCACGCAGGACCTCTCGGAGGAGCGCCTGATGCGCATCCGCGCCCAGGAGCGGGCCGAGGTCGCCGCACACGTGCACGACTCGGTGCTGCACACCCTCACCCTGATCCAGCGCAACGCGGACCAGCCGCGGGAGGTGACGCGGCTGGCCCGCGCCCAGGAACGCGAGCTGCGCGCCTGGCTGTACAAGGGCGGCGAGGGCAACGGCAAGGCCGAGGAGGACGAGCCCAGCACGCTCGCCGAGGCCGTGAAGGCGACAGCAGCCGAGGTCGAGGACCACCACGGCGTCCCGGTCGAGGTGGTGTGCGTGGGCGACTGCCCGCTGGACGAACGGCTGGGTGCGCAGATCCAGGCCGCGCGCGAGGCGATGGTGAACGCGGCCAAGTACGGTGGCAGCGGCGGCGCGGTGCAGGTCTTCGCCGAGGTCGAGGGGCGGACGGTGTTCGTCTCGGTCCGCGACCGCGGTCCCGGCTTCGACATGGACGCCGTGCCCGCCGACCGTATGGGGGTGCGGGAGTCCGTCATCGGGCGGATGGAACGCAACGGCGGTACGGCCCGGATCCGCACGGCCCCGGGTGAGGGCACCGAGGTGGAGCTACAGATGGAGAGGGCTGAGCCGTGAACGACACGACCGAGGCGACCGACGTGAGCGAGGGGCAGGCCCGCCGGGTCCGGGTGGTGCTGGTGGACGACCACCGCATGTTCCGGGCCGGGGTCCAGGCCGAGATCGGCGAGACCGAGACCACCGGAGTGGAGGTCGTGGGCGAGGCCGGCGACGTCGACCAGGCCGTCACCGTGATCACCGCGACCCGCCCCGACGTGGTGCTGCTCGACGTGCACCTGCCGGGCGGCGGCGGCGTGGAGGTGCTGCGGCGCAGCCAGTCGATGATGGGCGACGCCGAGCAGCCGGTGCGCTTCCTGGCGCTGTCGGTGTCCGACGCCGCCGAGGACGTCATCGGTGTCATCCGCGGCGGTGCGCGCGGCTACGTCACCAAGACCATCACCGGTATCGACCTGGTGGGGGCGATCTTCCAGGTCTCGGAGGGCGACGCGGTGTTCTCGCCGCGACTGGCCGGGTTCGTGCTGGACGCCTTCGCGTCCACGGACGCACCGCCCGTCGACGAGGACATGGACCGCCTCACCCAGCGCGAGCGCGAGGTGCTGCGGCTCATCGCGCGCGGTTACGCCTACAAGGAGATCGCCAAGCAGCTGTTCATCTCGGTGAAGACCGTCGAGTCGCACGTCTCCGCGGTCCTGCGCAAGCTCCAGCTCTCCAACCGCCACGAACTCACCCGCTGGGCCACCGCCCGCCGCCTGGTCTGAGGCAACCCCGCGACGGCCGGGCGACGGTCGGGAGGTGGCGGCCGGGAGGTACGGGGGCACGGAGGTACGGGGGCACGGGCTCAGCGCAGGTCGATCTCCGCCCAGACCGTCTTGCCGACCGTGCGCGGGAGGACGCCCCAACGGGAGGCGAGCGCGTCCACGATGACGAGTCCCCGCCCGGACATGTCCTCGTCACCGGCCTCGCGCAGTCGCACGGCCCGCTCGCCGCGCGGGTCCGTCACCTCGACCCGGACGACCGAGGCCGTCAGCAGCAGGCGGACGCGGAAGAACCTGCCGCGCACGCAGCCGTGCAGCAGCGCGTTCGCGGCCAACTCGCTGACCAGCAGAGCGGTGTCACCGGCGAGTTCGGCGTGCCCCCACTCGCAGACCAGCCGCGCCGCCCGCCGCCGGGCCAGCTGCACACTCCCCGCGAACGGCGTGTAGTCAAGCCGGTCCTCGCGGAGGGCCGCAACGGGAGGCGCACTGCGGTCAGACTGGGTCACTTTTCCTCACACCTTTGCGGGGATCGGGCAGGCCGTGCGCGCCCCGATCAACCCCGAGTAGCGCCCACATCACCCAAGGTAGCCATCGATCGATACTCGCATCAAGTTGTTCTTGCAGAAATATTTCCTGAATTGGTGTTCGACGGGAAGCTGACTGGTTGCAGACAACACCGGCGGCCGGATAGGAAGACGAGCATGATGGGGACCAGGGCAAGCCGAGGGGCGACGGTGTCTACCGTGCTGGGCCGCCGACTTGGCGGGGAGTTGCTCCGCATGCGGGAGTCCTGCGGTATGCGGCAACCACACGCGGCAGCGGCGCTCACCAGTTCCGTGGCGAAGGTCGCCAAGATGGAACGGGGCATGGTCCCCATACGCGACCCAGACGTTCGCGCCCTGTGCCACCTCTACGGGATGAACGACGATTCGGCGATCGAACGCCTCCTCCACCTGGCGAAAGCCGACCGAGATCGCCGTAGGGCCAAGGGCTGGTGGGACCAGTACCCACAACTCGCGGCCATGTCGGAGTACTTCGCCTTGGAGGAGATGGCCACCGAGGCCCGTAGCTGGGAACTGGCATTCATCCCGGGCCTCTTGCAGACACCTGACTACGCTCGTGCGCTCGCCGTCGGCAACCACGACTGGGAGGACATCGACGAGGTGGAACCGTTCGTCGAGGCGCGCATGACCCGGCAGGCCCGCCTTCACGACGACCAGCCGCTCCGGCTCTGGGCGATCATGCACGAGGCGGTGCTTCGCCAACTCGTTGGCGGCCCACACGTCATGAGGGCTCAGCTGTCGCACCTGCTGGAGATCTCCGGACTGCCGCACATTCGCGTCCAGGTCCTCCCCTACCAGGTGGGCGCCCATCCGGGGATGACAAGCGCGTTCACCGTCCTGTCCTTCGCGCAGCCCGGAGCCCTCGACGTGGTTCGCGCGGATACACTCTCGGTAAAGCTCTGGCTGGAGAGCGAGGCGGACGCCCAGCACCACAGCTCGGTCTTCGACCGCATCGCCCGGCTGAGCCTGTCTCAGCACGACTCCGGCGGACTCATCAACAGCATCCGCAAGGAGATGTAGCCGTGGCCGAGTTCCACTTCCGCAAGTCGAGCTACAGCGGCGGTCAGCCTGACTCCCAATGCGTGGAAGTGGCTGTCAGCGCCCCCGTATCCGTCGCCGTCCGGGACTCCAAGCGGCCCGGCGGGCCGCAGCTCCGCCTCTCACCCGCCGCCTGGACGGCCTTCCTCGGCCGTCTCCGGGACGAGCCGCAGACGTAGCCTCGTCGCTCGGCCTGTCGGGGCTCGGCCTGTCGGGCCGCGACACGTACACCGCTAAACAAGTGACTGCGGCGCTGTGATCAGCTTGAATCCGGGTGCGTCACGGGCCTTGGCTGCGCCCGCACGCGGACGCCCGCGTTGCCGCCCGTTCGGGGCGGGCGGCGGCGCGGCTCACATGCGGTCGATGGCGGTGAGGTCGATGCTGATGTCGAAGGGCACGGAGACCTTGAGCCGGTTGTGGTGAATGCCGGTCACGGCGTAAGCACGCGTAGCCGGGTCCAGTTCGTAGACGTAGACGACCGGCTGGTTCTGCTCGCCGGTCTTCTCCACCCGCCAGAAGTGCGGGATGCCGGCGGCAGCGTACTTGCGGGGCTTGGTGTCGCGGTCCCGCTCCTCCGACTCCGGTGAGACGACCTCGACGGCCAGCACCACGTCAGGGGCGTCGTACCGCGTGCGGTTGCAGTCGTTGGCGGCCTCGGCCCGCACGACCACCAGGTCCGGTTCGGGCACGGTTTTGGAAGTCAGCACCACCGCCATCTCACGACGGACACGGAAGTGCTCAGGCACGTCCGTGCGCAGGCCGTGTTCCAGCAGATACAGCGTCAGCGTGTGGAACTCCCGCTGCGGACTCACGAAGACCAGGCTCCCGTCGATCAGCTCGGTGTGCGGCGGGAGGTCCGGCAGCGTGAACAGGTCGTCCACCGTCCAGCCGTCCTGCGGCGGCATCGGCCAGTGCGGGGCAGGGCCAGCAGCGCCGTCACCTGCGACGGACGCTTCGGACATCGGCGTGGCGGTCATGGTTCCTCCCATGAGCACGAGCATGGAGCCTTACGCCAGCGTACCCACCAGAAACGCCGCCACCACCGTTCGAACGAGTGAACGGTGGCGGCGGCGTTTGACGTCGGCCGGGTGTGACGCCCGGGGCTCAGCGCACGCCGGGGAACCGGAGGCGAGCGCGAGCGGTCACTCCCACTCGATGGTGCCCGGGGGCTTGCTGGTGACGTCCAGCACGACCCGGTTGACGTCCTTGACCTCGTTGGTGATGCGGGTGGAGATCTTGGCCAGCACGTCGTAGGGCAGCCGGGACCAGTCCGCCGTCATGGCGTCCTCGGAGGACACCGGGCGCAGCACCACCGGGTGGCCGTAGGTGCGGCCGTCGCCCTGGACGCCGACCGAGCGCACGTCGGCGAGCAGCACCACCGGGCACTGCCAGATGTCGCGGTCCAGGCCGGCCGCCGTCAGCTCCTCGCGGGCGATGGCGTCCGCCTCGCGCAGCAGGTCAAGGCGGTCCTTGGTGACCTCGCCGACGATGCGGATGCCCAGGCCGGGGCCGGGGAACGGCTGGCGCTGGACGATCTCCTCCGGCAGGCCCAGCTCCTGGCCGACCATGCGGACCTCGTCCTTGAAGAGCTGCCGCAGCGGCTCGACGAGTTCGAACTCCAGGTCCTCGGGCAGTCCGCCGACGTTGTGGTGGGACTTGATGTTGGCGGTGCCGGTGCCGCCGCCGGACTCGACGACGTCCGGGTAGAGCGTGCCCTGCACGAGGAAGGCGACCTCCTCGCCCTCGGCGCCGGCCTCGGCGACCAGTTCGGCCTGGGCCTGCTCGAAGACCCGGATGAACTCCCGGCCGATGATCTTCCGCTTCTGCTCGGGATCGCTGACCCCGGCGAGTGCGGACAGGAAGCGCTCCTCGGCGTCGACCACCTTCAGCTGCACGCCGGTGGCGGCGACGAAGTCCTTCTCGACCTGCTCGGTCTCGCCCTTGCGCATCAGGCCGTGGTCGACGTAGACGCAGGTCAGCTGGTCGCCGATGGCGCGCTGCACGAGGGCGGCGGCCACCGCGGAGTCCACGCCGCCGGAGAGGCCGCAGATGGCGCGCTTGGTGCCGACCTGGGCGCGGATGGCCTCGGTCTGCTCCTCGACGATGTTGCCGGCCGTCCAGTCCGGGGCGATGCCCGCACCCCGGTAGAGAAAGTGCTCCAGGACCTGCTGGCCGTGCGTGGAGTGCAGCACCTCGGGGTGATACTGGACGCCGTAGAGCTTCAGCTCGTCGTTCTCGAAGGCCGCGACGGGCACCACGTCGGTGGACGCCGTCACGTCGAAGCCCTCGGGCGCCGCCGAGCAGGCGTCACCGTGCGACATCCACACCTGCTGGTCGAGCGGGGTGCCCTCGAAGAGGGTCGAGCCGGCCTTGGAGACCTTCAGCGGGGTGCGTCCGTACTCCCGCGCGCCGGTGTTGTCGACGGTCCCGCCGAGCACCTGGGCCATCAGCTGGAAGCCGTAGCACATGCCGAACACCGGCACGCCGGCCTCGAACAGCGCCCGGTCCAGGCCGGGTGCCTCCTCGGCGTATACGGAGGACGGGCCGCCGGAGAGAATGATCGCCTTCGGGTTCCTGGCGAGCATCTCGGCCACCGGCGTGGTGGACGGCACGACCTCGCTGTACACCCGGGCCTCGCGGACGCGGCGGGCGATGAGCTGGGCGTACTGCGCGCCGAAGTCGACGACGAGGACCGGGTCCGGGGAGCTGACCGTGTCGGGCGCGGCATGGGGCGTTGAAGCCACGAGGCTGCCTTTCGGCGGTGGAGCGGGAGGAATGCCCCGAGTCTACCGGCCCGGACGTCGATCGCCGCCCCGCCCTGGGGCATACTGGACCCGTGACTCAGCACCGCACCCGCATGACCTTCTGGTTTACCTATGGCACCGGCCCGACCGGCTGCCATGGGTGGCGTTGCTGACCTCACGAACAGCGACTTTCACCGGGCGCCCCGGGCCGATCAAGGCCCGGGGCGCCCGTTCGTCTCCCGACCCGGGTCGAGACGGCTCGCGGGGCCCACCACACTCAGGGAGCCCCCGTGCACACCACCAAGACCCAGCCCACCGCCGACGCCCACGCCGCCTCCGGCCACGCCCCCACCGACCTCCATGCCGCCACCGCGGCCGGGACGCCGGGGTCGGCGGCGGAGGCGGCCGAGCTGATCGGCGCCGCCCGGGAGCGGATCGACACGCTCGACGGCCGCATCATCGAACTGGTCCGGGAGCGCATGGCGGTCTCGGCCGGCATCCAGCAGGCGCGTGTGTCCACCGGCGGTCGCCGGGTGCACCTGTCGCGTGAGATGGAGATCCTCAGCCGCTTCCGCGCGGAGCTGGGCCGACCCGGCACCACCTTGGCGATGACCCTGCTGGAGCTCTGCCGGGGCCGTGCGTGAGCACCGTGCGTCCGCACGGCCTGTCACCCGTACGGCGCGTGACCGGGCCGAACGGCGTTCGTTGAGTGAAGTGTCCCCGATGACGCTGGAGGCCCGGCGGCAATGGGGTGGCACCACCGGAGCGATGAGACGGACGCTCTCCCGACGAGGTGAGGCGTCCGTCGTGGGACCTCGCTCCGGTGTTGTGGCCGGACAGCAGGGGACAGCCGCCCGGTCACGGATGACGCGGCCGGTTTCCGGGGACGCCCGGAGCCGGCCGCGTCGCATGTCCGGCCCGCAGCGCGGAGTCGTCCGTCGCCCTGCGCGGGTCGCCCATTGCGGCGCCCTTTCATCACACGAATGCGCCGATCAGGTGGAATGCCGTGCTTTCCCGCCCGCGCCGCTCGTTCACGCAGCAGTCAGGTACCGGGGGGTATGAGAGGAGCAGGACCCGCATGAGGTTGGCGAAGCAGGGCGCGTTCACGGCACTGGCGATGTGTGCGGCTGCGGCGGTGACCCCCGCCGGCACGGCAGCGGCGGCGGACGGCTCGCAGGTCCCGGTGGAGGTACCGCTGGAGAGCGTGGAGATGGTGCTGCCGCTCGACGCGCCGACGATTCACGCGACCGTTCCCTCCCAGCCCATCCTGCCGCCCTCGACCCCCGAGGTCATGAAGGACGACCAGCTGATGGTGCCGCTGCTGCCCGCCGTCGGCACGATCCTGGACACGCCGACTGCGGACGTGGCCGTACCGCTGCCCGGCACCGACCGGCACGAGCACTCCACGACGGCCCGGGTGAGCGTCGACAGCACGCCGCTGACCGCGATCACGCCGGCGCTCGACGCGGCGCTGCCGCTGACCAACCCCGGCGCGGAGGAGTCGGGCATGCCGCGTCCGGCGATGCCCGACGCGACCCTGACCACGCCGACGCTCCAGGGCGAGCGCGGTGCCGTGGTCGACGTGGTCGACGGCCACGGCCAGTCGCGAATCCCGGTGCACAGCACCACGCAGGCCGCCTCCCAGCTGCTCGGTTTTGCCACCGGCACCGTACTGGGCGCCGGCGACGGGCTGCTGCCGGGCTGACCCGGCCAACCGCTGGTGCTCCGCCGGACGCTGGTGCTCCGCCGGGCGCGGCTCCCGACAAGCGGCGTCCGGCGGTGTCCGGGAGAGGGCGCTCGGAGAGAGCGTGCGGAGAGAGCGTCCGGCGGGTGGTGTACTTCGGGTGGACGATTACTGGAACTCGGAATTCCGCAAGCGTTTTCTTTGCACTCCCGCACGGCAACGCAGGAATCAGCGGGCGGCGAGGAAGTAGAAGTGAAGCGGGACGGGAAAACCTCGACGCATTGAGCAGGAAAAGGTTGCCTGGGGTTTGGTCACGAAAAGGCAACGACCCCTGTGGATCGCACAGTGACATAGCCCACAGGAAAACCGCGTCAAGGGTGGGCAACTGCCCTGACGTGACCGTTTTGACCGCCAGGCGTTACGCCTTAGGTCACTTCTGTCCCGTTCATACCTCCTGACAAGGCGTTTAACTCGGCTTTACTCTGCAGTTCTGCCGAGCCGCGCCCCACCGCAGCGACGGCCCCTTCACTTTTGCCATCACCCGACCACGAAGAGGTCATCCATGCGTATCCGCCGTGCAGTTGCGGCCGCCGCCGCGACCGCCGTCATAGCCCCCGCCGCCCTGCTGGCGGCGTCGGCTGCCCACGCGACGGAGAACACCGAGCCGCCGTCCGCGAGCGAGTCCGCCGAGCCGACCCCGGACACCACCGAGGCGACGGACGAGGAGACCTCCGCGCCGGAGACCCCCGCCGAGGAGACCGAGGGCGAGGACAAGACCGCTCCGGAGGAGACGGCCCCCGCCGACGAGAACTCCGAGTCCGAGGCCCCCGCGAACGAGAGGGACAAGGACGAGGAGAAGGACAAGGAAGACGAGAAGGAGGGCGAGGGCGAGAAGGACGGCTCCCGCCCCTTCGAGTGCGAGGTCGACGAGGACGGCGACGAGGTCTACCAGATCAGCGATGACCTGAAGACCTCCCTGACCGGCCTGCCCGACGCCGTTGTCGCCGGCTCCGGCTGGAACACCTTCCAGCTCCAGATGCACAACACCGGCAAGTCCGCGATCGACGGTGTCTCGCCGTTCGTCGCCGTCTGGGCCGAGAACGAGGAAGACGTCTTCTTCGAGGAGTTCGCGCTCCAGGCGTACGACACGGCCTCCGGCAAGTGGCAGGTCGTCAGCGACGGCATCGGCGCCGGCGGCTACTTCACCCAGGTCTCGCTCAAGGCCGGCGAGAAGCGCACCTTCCAGCTGCGCCTCAAGGTCGACGCCGAGGTGCCCTACTCGCTGGGCATCGCCGTCGGCGCCGGCGAGTACTCCACCGCCGACGGCGGCTGCTGGGTCTCGCACGACGACAACGGCTGGGTGTACCTCTTCGAGGTCCTGGAAGAGGGTGCCAAGCCGGGCAAGCCGGGCGAGGCCAAGCCCAAGCCCCAGACCGGTGGCAAGAAGCCGATCGAGGCGGACAAGGTCTCCGAGGTCAAGGTGACCGGTGAGCTGGCCGCGACCGGTTCGGACTCCAACCTGCCGATGTTCGCCCTCGCGGGCGCGGCTGCCGTCGCCCTCGGCGCCGGCGCCATGTTCGTGGTCCGCCGCCGTCGCAACGACGACGCGGACGCCACCGCCGCTGCCTGAGGCAGCGCGGGCGTGAACGCCTGACACGAACGGGCCCGGCCTCCCCCTCGCGGGGAGGCCGGGCCCGTTCGTGCTCCCGGAGCGGGGCGCCCCCGGGGCGAGCGCACGTCAGGGTACGCGCCGCGTGTGGGAGTGGCGGGTCAGTCCATCAGCTTGGGCGGCACGACCGGGATGGGCAGCACAGGCGGGCTGAGCGCGCCGAACGCGTCCGCCGGCACCGCCGGGGAGGCGGGCTCGACCGCGGGCAGCCGGACGTACTCCGTGCCCTGCTCGGGCCGGGCGTCCGCGTCACCCTTGTTGGGCCACAGCGACATCGCACGCTCGGCCTGCGCCGTGATGGTCAACGACGGGTTGACGCCGAGGTTCGCGGACACCGCGGAGCCGTCCACCACGGAGATCCCCGGGTGCCCCCAGAGCCGGTGGTAGGCGTCGATGACGCCCTGCTCGGGGTCCGCGCCGATCGGGCAGCCGCCGAGGAAATGCGCCGTCAGCGGTGTCCCCATCACCTCGCCCACGTTGGTGCCGGCGAAGCCGTTGATCTCCTCGGCCAGGTGCCGGGCCGCCTCGGCGCCCTGCGGGATGTGGACCGGGTTGGGCGCGCCGTGGCCCTGCGCGGCGGTGAGCAGTCCCCGGCCGGGCCGCTTGCGCCTGCGGAAGGTGGTCAGGGAGTTGTCGTGGGTCTGCATCACCAGGCCGATGATGATGCGCTCGGACCACCGGTAGTTCGACAGCGAGCGCATCAGCTGCACCGGATGTCGCAGGCAGGTCACCGCGTGGGCCAGCAGCCGCGGCATCCGCGTGGACTGCCGCGACTGGAGCGTGGTGAGCGAGCCCATGGCGTTGGAGCCCTTGCCGTACCTGACGGGCTCGATGTGGGTGTTGGCGTCCGGGTGGATGGACGAGGTGATCGCCACACCCCGGGTGAAGTCGAGCGTGCTGTCCTTGCCGTGCTTGGCGCGGTAGCGCCGGCTGACGGTCTGGGCGCCGACCAGCGCCTCGGAGTTGGTGCGGGTGAGATGGCCCAGGCGGGGCGACAGGTGGGGCAGCCGGCCCTCGTCGCGCATCCGGTGCAGCAGCGTCTGCGTGCCGTAGGTGCCTGCGGCGACGACCACCCGGCGGGCGGTCAGCACCCGGGGACGGCCTCGGCGGCGCCGGTCGGTGCGCACGGTGGTGACGCGGAAACCGCCCTCGCCGTCCTCCTCGACGCCCGTCACCGTCGTCATGGGGACGACCGTGGCGCCCGCCTTCTCCGCCAGGTACAGGTAGTTCTCGTTGAGCGTGTTCTTGGCGCCGTGGCGGCAGCCCGTCATGCACTCGCCGCACTCCGAGCAGGCGCTGCGCGCCGGTCCCGCGCCGCCGAAGTAGGGGTCGGGCACCTCTGTCCCCGGGGGCACGACGGCCTTGCCGTCGGCGTCCCTGCCGTCGCCGAAGAAGACGCCGACGGGCGCGAAGTGGAAGGTGTCGCCGACCCCCATGCGCTCGGCGACGGCCTTCAGGTGCACGTCGGAGGGCGTCATCGTCGGGTTCAGCCGGACGCCGAGCATGCGGCTGGCCTGCTCGTAGTGGGGGCGCAGCTCGTCCTGCCAGTCGGTGATGCCGGCCCACTGGCGGTCCTGGAAGAAGGCCTCCGGCGGCACGTAGAGGGTGTTGGCGTAGTTGAGCGAGCCGCCGCCGACCCCGGCACCGGCGAGGATCATGACGTTGTTCAGCAGGTGGATGCGCTGGATGCCGTAGAGGCCCAGCGCGGGCGCCCAGAGGTAGTTCCGCACGTCCCAGGACGTCTTCGGCAGCGTCTCCCGGCTGAACCGGCGACCGGCCTCCAGCACCCCGACGCGGTAGCCCTTCTCGGTGAGGCGCAGGGCCGACACCGAGCCGCCGAACCCCGAACCGATGACCAGGACGTCGAAGTCCCGGCCGTCCTTCCCCGGGTCGCCGTCTCCCGGGTCGGCGCCACCGGTCGCGGCGGGAGCGGTCACGACTGCGGGGTCGGGGGTGGTCGGCTCGGCGGGGGCTTCCCGGTCGTGCGGGGGCCGGGGCCGGACGGGCTCATGCGGGGACACGGTGACCTCCGGGAGGACGTGCGGATCGGGAAGCCGGGCGGGGCCGGGGTGCTGTCGGGACGGGCCTCAGGGGTGTGTAGGGCGGTGGGGGCGGTGGGGGCCGGTTGTGCGGGGCCTGCGGGGGCCGCGTCCCGTTCCGTGGTGGGACGCGGCCCCGCTGGTCTTCGATCAGCGGAGGCGGAGTGCCTTCAGCGCCTTGAGCGAGCGGGTCATGAACTCGGCGTAGCCGGCGTCGTCCATGCCGAGGGAGGGTGCCATGGGCAGCAGCCGCTGGTGGGCGATGGTCTGCGCCTCGGTGTACTTCAGGATGCCCTCCGAGCCGTGCCGCCGGCCGAGCCCGGAGTCGCCCATGCCGCCCATCGGCGCGCCCGTGCTGCCGTAGGCCGCGGCGTAGCCCTCGTTGATGTTGACGGTGCCGCTGCGCAGGCGGGCGGCGAGCGTGCCGGCGCGCCGGGCGGAGCCGGACCAGATGCTGGCGTTCAGCCCGTACGGCGTGTCGTTGGCGCGGGCGACGGCGTCGGCCGGGTCGGTGAAGCGGTAGACGGAGACCACCGGCCCGAACGTCTCCTCGGTGCAGACGGCCATCGGCTCCTCGACGCCGTCGAGCACCGTCGGCTCGTAGAACAGCGGGCCGACGTCCGGCCGCGGCCTGCCGCCCGCGAGTACGGTGGCGCCCTTCTCGACGGCCTCCTCCACGTGCCGGGTGACGTTCGCCAGTTGGGCCTGCGAGACGAGCGAGCCCATGTCTGCGCCGTAGGCCAGGGCGGAGCCGAGCCGGACGGCCCGGGTCCGGGCCACGAACCGCTCCAGGAACGCGTCGGCCACCGCCTCGTGCACGAAGAGGCGCTCGATGGAGATGCACAGCTGCCCGGCCGAGGAGAAGCAGGCCCGCACAGCACCGGCCGCGGCCCGGTCCAGGTCGGCGTCGTCCAGCACGATCATCGCGTTCTTGCCGCCCAGCTCCAGCGAGCAGCCCACCAGCCGGGCCGCCGCACGCTGGGCCACCTCGCGTCCGGTGCGGGTGGAACCGGTGAAGGACACGTAGTCGCCCCGGTCCACGACCTCGGGGCCGATGACCGGCCCGTCACCGAGCACGACCTGCCACAGCTCGGCGGGCAGCCCGGCCTCGATCAGCACGGACCGCGCCCACAGGGCGGTCAGGGCCGTCTCGGTGTCGGGCTTCATGACGACCGCGTTGCCCGCGACGAAGGCCGGCAGCGCGTCACCGACCGACAGCTCCAGCGGGTAGTTCCAGGGGGCGATCTGCCCGACGACACCGCGCGGCTGCCGCAGCTCGCGCGTCTGGGTCAGGACGGGGATCGCGCCGGTGTGCCGCTTGGGCCTCAGGTAGGCGGGCCCGCGGCGGCCGTAGTGCCGCGCGCTGTTGGCGACGGCCTGGACCTCCTCGTGGGCGTGCAGCCGGGCCTTCCCCGTCTCCAGCTGGATGAGGTCCAGCACCTCGCTCTGGCGCCGGAGCACCAGGTCGTGGAACCGCAGCAGCACCGCGGCGCGCTCCCGCACCGGGCGGTCCGCCCATTCCCGCTGCGCCGAGCGGGCCCGGTCGAACGCCTCGGCCACGTCCTCGGGGGCGGCCAGCGGCAGGTCCGCCAACTTCTCCCCGGTGAAGGGGCTGTGGCATGCCGTGGTGCCGGAGCCGGGCACGCCGGCGGTGAGCCGGGCTACCAGTTCGGGCGTGACCACGTCGGCCGCTGTGCGGGCACCTGAGGGAGTGGGCGCCACCGGGTTGCTGTCCTGCGAGTTGGTCATAACGGCGAGCGTAAGCCCGTGGCACCGACCGTGGGTACCCACCGGTAACCATTTTCACGGAATCCGCCAGTGAATGCTGGCAGATAGCGGTGGCTGTGGTCTGCCGGCTGGTCACGGCCGCCGGGCACACCGTGCTCGCCGCCGTCGACGAGCCCCACCTGCCCGTGGCGCTGGCCACCGCCCTCGCCGTCTTCACCCTGACCACCCGCCTGTGTTCTCGGCGCGCCCGTGCGGCCGTCGGTCAGACCGTGGCGTCGAGGTCTTCGGCGTAGAACCCGATGGCCCTGCGGTAGTCCCGCACGGCGGGGTCCTGGCTGGTGGTGGCCAGCAGCGTCAGCAGCAGGCGCATGGCTTCGTGGTGCTCGCCGGTGTTGTACAGCGCCATCGCGAGGAACGTGCGCAGGCCGCCGTCGTCGGGGTACTCCGCCACACCCCGGCGCAGGACCTCGACAGCACGCGGGTAGTGGCCCAGCACACGGCAGGTGCTGCCCAGGCCGAGCAGGGCACCCCGGCGGTCCTCGTCGGACAGGCCGGTTCCGGCCAGGCACCGCTCGTAGTAGGGCACGGCCTCGGCCTCCAGGCCCATGCGGTCGTGCGCACAGGCCGTCCGGTACGCCAGCCCGGTGTCGTCCGGGAACCGGTCGGCCAACTCCGCAAGTCGGCGTCAGGCCTCTTCCGGATGTTCGTCCTCCACAGCACTCATCCGCCCATCCTCGCAACCGTCACGACTCCTCCGGCGACCCACCCGGACCGCCCGGTCACCCGTCGCGGCGTCTGCGGCTTCGGTGCGCGGCCACCCGTGCACGCGAAGCGCACCGCGTGGAGCAGTAACGCCGGGGGCTTCCGGGCGCGTCGTCCAGGTAGTACGCGGAACAGCCGGCTGCGGCGCACACGCCCCATGTGAGGCGGCCGTGTTCGCTCAGTCGCTGGGCGAGGGCCATGCTGCTCGAAGCGACGAACCACTCGTCCCACCCTGCTTCGTCGCCACGGTCCACGTGGAGGTGCCAGCCGTGGCCGTCGTGCCGGGTCAGCCTCGGCCTCGCCCCGCAGGCGTCCAGCAGTTGGTTGAGCGCCTGTGCGGCCCGATCCACGTCCGTTTCGGCGAGGACGGCGGACATCCGGACGACGGCCCGGCGCAGGCCCTCGGCGTCCGCCGCCGAGAACGCTCCCCCGGTGAGGTCCTCGGGCCGTTCTCCGTGATGCAGCAGAATCTCGGCCAGCCCGCTCCTGGCGAGGTCGGGCTGCTCGCGTAGCGCGTTCGCGAGAGTGAGCAGCCGATGCGCCGGACGGAAACCTCGCGGGGAGTCAGGGGTACCCATCTTCTCCTCCTTCTACGAACCTGCCCCGCGTCCCCGCCGAGGCCTTGTAACGTCTTATATAGATTAGCCGTTACGAAGGTGGTGAGGAGTGGCGCGCGTGTCCTACCCCGTGCGGCTCTACACGGCGACGGCGTTCTCCGCTCGGCTGGCCGACGAGGGCATGCCGGTTGCCGTGGTTCTGCTGGCCCTCCACCGCACCGGCAGCCCGGGGCAGGGGGCGTTCGTCCTCACCGCGTGGCTGGCTCCGCATGTGCTGGCCGCACCGCTGACCGGCGCGGCGGTGGCGCGCGTACGCCGTCCGGTGGCCCTGTACGCGGGCGCGCTGGCTGCCTTCGCCGTCTCGATCGCGGTGCTGTCCCTGGCGGTGGGCCGGCTTCCCACCGCACTGTCGTGCGCGATCGCCGTGGCCGGAGGGAGCTGCGGTCCCTTCGTCTCGGGTGGGCTGTCCAGCCTGGTGGCCGGGCTCGCCTCGCCCGGCCCCGCCCGGGACAATGCCTACGCGTGGGATGCGGCGGTCTACAACGCGGCCTCCGCAGCCGGACCTGCGGCTGTCGCCGCGCTTGCCGCGCTGCTGTCCCCGGCCACCGCCATGGTCGTGCTCGGTGGCAGCTCCGCGTGCGCCGCCGCGTTGGTCGTCGGCGTCCTCCACGGGCGCGCACCGGACGCACCGCCGAGTCCCCGCGAGGCCGCCGTCAGTGTGAGGACTCCGGTGCTGCGAGAGGCGGTCGCCGGGCTGTCCGTGATCATGAGCGTGCGGGAGCTTCGGGCCGTGACCGCTGCCACCAGTACGGCGTTCGTGGGTCTCGGTGCGCTGTCGACCACCGCCGTGCTGCTCACCGACAGCTGGGGGCGTCCGAGCCTCGCCGGACTGCTGCTGACGGGTTTTGCCCTCGGTGCGCTGGCCGGGTGTGTGCTCGCCGCGCGGCAGCGCAAGCCCTGGACCGCCCACCGCATGGTGACCGTGGGCCTGTCGGGAACCGGCCTGGCGCTGGGCGCCGCCGCGTGGAGCCCTCATCCGGCACTCAGCGCTGCCGTCTTCGCCGTGGCCGGGATGTGCGACGGCCCGGTGCTCAGCGCCACCCTGCGCCTGCGCGCGGATCACACACCTGCTCGCCTGCGCGCCCACGTCTTCACGGTCGGCGCCGGGTTGAAGATCTCGGCAGCGGCGTGCGGCGCCGCGCTGGTCGGCGTCGCCGCGGGCATGCCGCCGGCGCTGCTCCTGCTCACCATCGCCGGACTGCAACTCGCCGCCGCACTGCTCTACCTGCTGCTGCGAGCGGCCCCGGACCCGGACCCGGACCCGGGCCCGGACCCGGCCCCGGGTCCGCTCTGATCCCGCCGCTCCCACGTCGCGGGGCCGCACGCCCGAACGGGTGTCAGCCGGTGGCGCGGTAGGTGTCGACGATCTGGGAGAAGTGGGCGTCGATCTCGGCCTGTCTGCTCTCCGGGCCGCGGACGAGCACCACGTGGTACTTGTTGCCGAGCACCATCGCCCGGTTGCGCAGCACCACCTTGCCGCTGCCGCCTTCCCAGCCGAACTCGCCCTCGGCCATGGCTGTCTCGCCGACGGTGATGCTGCGGACGCCGCTGACCGTCTTCCAGCCGTTGCTGTCGCGGTAGGCGGCCAGCTCGGGCTGGTCGGCTAGCTGGTAGGCGCGCGGGTCGGTGCCGAAGCGGTCGGTGCCGTCCCGGCCGGGCACCACGACGACCTCCAGGTCGCCCTTGCTGAACCGGACCTGGCCGCCGCTGGTCTGACCCCGGGCCCAGCCCTCCGGTACCGCGATGCGGAACCCGGACGGATCGTCCCGGATGGTGTAGCCGGCGGGCGCCGGGCCGCCCGGCTGGGTGGACTGCGGGGTCCGGTCGCTGCCGGGTGTGCTCGGTGCGGCGGACGCGGACGGCGGGGTCGAGGGCGCGTCGGCACTGGGAGCGGGGGCCGGCTCGGCGTTGCCGGGGTCGTCGCTGACCGTGCCGCGCTGGTTGGTGGTGCCGCCCGCGGTGTCGGCCTTCGGCATGAAGGCCACCGCGTAGACGACCGCGCCGACCAGACCCAGCAGCACCAGCACGAGCAGCAGGCGGCCCAGCCGCTGCGGGTTGTGGGCACGCTGCGCGCGGCGGTGGCGGCGCCGCTCGACGTGCACCGGATGCTTCTCCGCCTTGCGTCGCCTGACCAGTTCACCGCGTCGCCGCAGGATCGGCAGGCGGCGCGGGTCGGTTCGACCGCCGGGCTCCAGCAGCGGCTGCGCGGTGACGGTGCGGCGGCCGACTTCGGGTTCGGGCGCGGACCGGATGATGGACCGCAGCCAGCCGCTCAGTTCCTCGAACTGCGTGCGCTCGGTCGGGTCGGGACGCAGCAGCGACTCGATGACGGGACGCAGCGCGCCGCACTCCTCGGCGAACGCGGGCGGCTCGGAGCAGACGCACTGCACCAGGTCGGTGACGCTCTCCTCCGGGTAGGGGGCGTGGCCCTGGACGGCGCGGAACAGCAGCGCGCCGAGGGCCCACAGGTCGGCGGCGGGGCCGACGGGCGGGGCCAGCCGCCAGTTCTCGTAGACGGGCCCGGCCTGTTCGGGCGCCCAGCGTTCGGTGACGGCGCCGACCATCGTCATGCGGGCCTGCCGGGCGCGCTCGGCGGCGAGCGCGGTGGTGGGCCCGCGGTAGCGGCCGTCGTCACCGGGATCGGGTGCGCCCCAGGCGACGGACCGCTCGTCGTCCTCGTCGTCCGGGGTGTCCGGGGCGGCCTGGCCGTCGGCGCCGGGGCGCTCCTCGTCCCAGTCGTCGGCGTACGGGTCGGCGGAGTGCGCGTCGTCGGCGTACGCGACCTCCCCGTACCCGCCATCCCCGTACCCGCCGTCGCCGTACGCCCCTTCCCCGTACGCGACCTCCCCGTGCGGCCCTTCGCCGTCGCCGGTGCGGCGGGCGGTGTAGGGGGCGGGCAGGTCGGCGGGGAACGGGGACGGGGCGCGGGTGGCAGGTCCGGGCTTGTCGCCGCCCCAGGGGCCGTGCCGGGGCCGCTCCTCCTCGGCGACGCCCGCGCCGCTGCGGGCGGCGGCGGCGCCGGCCCGGTAGGCGGCGATGGCACCGCTGCGGGCCGCGCGGTGCGGCACGGCCGCACGTCCGGCGGACGACTCCGCGGTCTTGGTCGGTTCGACCGCCGCCGGGGCCTTCGCGGCCTGGCCGCGTCCGCCGGCAGGCGGGGCGGGCGGTCGCGGGTCCGGGGCCATCGGGCCCTCGGTGGGCAGCGGGTCGTAACCGCAGAGCGCCTCCTCCGCGGCGCCCGACGCGAGACCCGTGAGCAGGGCCCGGCCGTCGTCGCAGATCAGCACGGAGCGGGCGGTGATGTTGCGGTGGGTCCACCCGAAGGTGTGGACGGCGCTGAGCGCGGCGAGCAGGTCGGCGGCGATCTCGGCGGCCCGGTGCGGGCTCAGCGGCCGGTCGGCGAGCACGGCGGCCAGCGGCCGGGCGGCGACGAGTTCGCTGACGATCCACAGGCCGTCGTCCTCGACGAAGACGTCGAAGACCTGGTCGAGGCGGGGGTGGTCGGGTATGCGGGCGGCGGACAGGGCCGCCTCGACGGCACGGCGGACGGCGGGGTCGGCCGGGGCCCGGGTCGCTCGGCCCGCGGTGAGGCCGCCACCGGGTTCGCCGACGACCTCGGCGTCCACGACCTCGGGCAGCGGGACCTGGCGGACGAGGACCTCCTGCCCGCTGGCGGTGTCGTAGGCGCGGGCCTCGCGAAGTTCGTACTCGTCGGAAGGAGGAAGCGGCAAGCGGTAGCGCTCGGCCAGCAACCTGCCGGCGTAATCGTCCACAACGCCTCCCCACAGCGTGCGAAACCGTCAAATCCGCTCCGCATCGGCCTGATTGCGGATGCGTACGGCCTCCGGACATTCACGATACGTGGCAACTCGGCCCAGTGGGACGGCTCCGGGCCAACTGCGGCCGGTCCGGGACCGGGGCGCGGGGCGTGCGCCGGGGGCCTCGGCCGTGCTCTCCGGGCGTCGCAGGTGCGCGGCCGGAGACTTCACCCGTTCGGCGGCGGCCGTGTGGTCGCGGCCGGCGGCCCGGGCGATGCTGTGACGTGATCAGAGGAGGCGGATCGATCCCGCACGGCACCCACCGCTCCGACGGCACCCACCGGACCACCACACCCACCGACGTGCCCACGTCACGGAGGCCCCGAGCACGGTCGTGGCCGCCCCGCGCACGGTGTTGACGGTCCCGAGCACGGTGACGACCCCGAGCACGACGGTGAGGACCCCGGAGGAGGACGATGCGACGCTATCCGCCCATCGCCGAGCACGGCCTGATCGGGGACCTCCAGACCTGCGCACTGGTTTCCTCCGAGGGGGTGCTGAACTGGTTCTGCGCACCGCGCTTCGACTCCCCGAGCGTCTTCGCCGGGCTTCTCGACCACGACCGCGGCGGCTACTTCGCGATCACCGTGGACCATCCCGGGACCACCGTGCGGCAGTTGTACCTGGCCGACACGGCGATCCTCGTGACGCGCTTCCTCTCCCGGCAGGGCGTCGGCGAGGTCGCCGACTTCATGCCGCTCGGTTCGCCGGGCACGGTCAGCGACCGCCACCGGATCGTGCGGATCATGCGGGTGGTGCGCGGCACCGTGCAGTTCACTCTGCGGTGCCGCCCCCGCTTCGACTACGGCCGCCAGACGCACGGACTTGTCCTCGGTGAGCGCGACGCCCACTTCCGGGGCCCCGGCATCGCCGCCCACCTTCAGGCCGTCGGCCCCGTCCGGTTGGAACGCGACGGAGAGGACGTGGAGGCCGCGGTGGAGCTGCGTGCGGGCCAGTTGGCCGCGGTCGTGCTGACGACGGACAGCGCGGATGCCGAGCCGCCCTCCCCGGTCACGCCGGAGTCGCTGCACGCGGAGTTCGACGCCGTGCGGCGCTTCTGGCACACCTGGGTGGGCCGGTGCCGGTACCGGGGGCGCTGGCAGGAGACGGTGAACCGCTCCGCGATCACCCTCAAACTGCTCACCTACGCGCCCACCGGAGCACCGATCGCCGCCGCGACGACGGGCCTGCCCGAGGAGGAGGGCGGAGAGCGCAACTGGGACTACCGCTACACGTGGGTCCGCGACGCCTCCCTGTCGGTGCGCGCCATGATCGATCTCGGTTTCACCGAGGAGGCCCACGCCTACCGTGCCTGGCTGGGTGCCCGGTTGCGTGCGGGGAACGCGCCGAACGGGGAGCCGCTGCAGATCATGTACCGCGTCGACGGTGAGCCGGACCTGGCCGAGGAGGTGCTGGACCACCTGGAGGGGTGGCGCGGCTCGTCTCCGGTGCGGGCGGGCAACGGGGCCGCCGGGCAACTGCAGCTGGACATCTACGGGGAGGCCGTCCATGCGTTCTCGCTGTCGAGCGGCTCCGCGGACGTGGCCTCCTACGAGGGGTGGCAGAGGGTGACGGGTCTGCTGGACTGGCTCACCTGCAACTGGGACCGGCCCGACGAGGGGATCTGGGAGACCCGGGGCGGGCGGAAGGAGTTCACCTTCAGCCGTCTCATGTGCTGGGTGGCCCTGGACCGGGGCATCCGCCAGGCGGCTGCCCACGGGCGCCCCGCGGACCTGCCTGGCTGGACCGCGGCCCGCGACGCCCTGTTCCACCAGGTCATGGAGCGCGGATGGAGCGAGGAACGCCAGGCGTTCGTGCAGCACTTCGGCGGTGACGTGCTGGACGCGTCGCTGCTGCTGATGCCGGTGGTCGGCTTCCTCTCGCCGCGCGACCCCCGCTGGCTGTCGACGCTGGACGCCATGGAGGACGAGTTGGTCCGCGACAGCCTGGTCCACCGCTACGACCCGGCTGCCGCGGCGGACGGCATCAGCGGTGTGGAGGGGACCTTCTCCCTGTGCAGCTTCCTCTACGTCGACGCACTCGCGCGAGCGGGCCGGCTGGACCAGGCCCGCTACGCGTTCGACAAGATGCTCACGTACGCCAACCATGTCGGCCTGTTCGCGGAGGAGATCGGGCCGACCGGCGAGCAGTTGGGGAACTTCCCGCAGGCGTTCACCCACCTCGCCCTCATCACGGCGGCGATGGCCCTCGACGCCGAACTCGACCGGGCCGCTTCCTCGGCGGCCTGACCGCCTGTCAGCCGGCGGGCTTGAAGGTGTCGAAGGCGGTGTCGCGCAGCGTGGCGCACTCCTTGCCGTCCCACTCCGACGCCTTGCACGTGATCATTATGGCGTAGCCGCGGCTGCCGTCGACCTTGAAGCCGCGGTTGAGAACCCGGACCCTCGCGCCGCTCTGGGTCCGTTCGAACTCCCAGTCGGAGACGGTCGGGTAGTCCCGCCACTGCACGGCCCGCATGTCCAGCTTCTTGTAGTCGGTGCTGGCGCCGGCGACGGCCGCCTCCAGCAGCCGCCACGCCTGGACGGCGTCGCTGCGCGGGCTGTTGCTGAAGTCGACCTGTATGCGCGGTAGCGAGTCGGGGGCGGCGCCGTACTTGCCGCCGGAGCTGACGCCGGCCGTGCCGACGCGGCTCCAGTCCTTCGGCATCGCCATGCTGAACCGGAACTGCTCGTCGGTCACCATGGCGTACCCCTCGGGCAGTGCGCTGTCGCCTGACCCCTTGCCCGCGCTGTCCTGGGCGTCGCTGCCGGCCTCCGAGCCCTCGTCGGCCCCGTTGCCGGCCGAGTCCTCGGAGCTGCCGTCGGCTTTGCCGCTGTCGGCCTCCGAGGCGTCCTGCTTGCCGTCGTCGCCGTTCTTGCCGTCCGCTGTGTCCTGGCCGTCCTGCTCCGCCTGGCCGCCCGCGGCGCCGCCGGCGGCGCTGCCGTTGTCCTTGCCGGAGTTGCCGGAGTCCCCGGCGCTGCCGTTGAGGGCGAAGGCGAGTACCGCGCCCAGCACACCGAGCACCACGACGGCCACCACCGCGATGACCGCGCCGCGCTGCCGCCACGCGGCGGGCAGCCGGGCGACGAGTGACGAGCCGCCCCCGTCACCGGGCTTCGACGCCCCGCCGGCCCCTGAGGCGTTGGCGGTGCGCACGGACGCGGCGGGCTTGGTGGACGGGCCGGGGCGTTGGGAGGGCATGCGGGCGGTGGAGGCGGCGGGCGGCTTCGCCGGGATGGCGACGGTGGCGGTGGCCGTGGAGGTGTCCTTGCCGGGCTTGTCCGCCGGCTCCTCCGGGGCGTTGGCCACGGCTTCCAGGAGCGGGCGCGCGCCGGCGTTGTCGAGCCGCTTCTCGGGGTCCTTCAGCAGCAGCCCGTAGATGGCCTCCTCCAGGCCGCCGGCGTTCTGCGGCGGCTCCAGCGGGTCGGTCATGACGGCGGTGAGGGTGGCGATCGCCGAGCCCTTGTCGTAGGGCGGGTGGCCCTCGACCGCGGCGTAGAGCAGACCGCCGAGCGACCACATGTCGGCGGGCGGGCCGGGCAGCTGGCCGCGGGCGCGCTCGGGCGAGATGTAGGAGGGCGCGCCGACGAGCATGCCGGTGGAGGTGACCGACGGGTCGCCCTCGACCTTGGCGATGCCGAAGTCGGTGAGCACGACCCGCCCGGTCTCCTCCTCGATCAGCACGTTGGAGGGTTTGACGTCGCGGTGCACGATGCCCTCGCGGTGCGCGGCCCGCAGCACCGCGAGGATCGACAGGCCCACCTCCGCCGCCCGGCGCGGCTCCAGCGGGCCGTCCTCCCGGATGACGTCGGCGAGGGAGCGGCCCTCGACGAGTTCCATGACGATCCAGGGGCGGTCGTCCTCGTCCACCACGTCGAACACGGTGACGGCACTGCCGCTGCGGATCCGGGCGATGGCCTTGGCCTCACGCAGGGTCCGGGTGATGAGCCGGCGCTTCTCGTCCTCGTCGATGTCCGAGGGGAAGCGCAGCTCCTTCACCGCCACCGTGCGGCTGAGGATCTCGTCCTCGGCCCGCCACACCGTGCCCATGCCGCCGCGACCCTGGACCCCGCCGAGCCGGTAGCGACCGGCGAGCAGCCGCCCGGTCTCCCTGCCCTTGGTGGCGGCGTCGGCTCCGACAGCCCTGTCGCCGTTCTCGCCCATGCTTCCCCTCGCGATCAGCCCGCCCCAGCAGTTGCCCCATTGTCACCCATGGACGGCGGGTCTCGGGCAAGGGCACCGGGCGAACTGCGATACGTCCCACAGGGGAACTACAGGGGAACGATGTCCGGTGCGCCCAACCGGGCGGCGTCGGCGGCCTGGTCGTCGGGCTGGCGCTGCGACTCGCGCTCCGCCTCGACGCGCTTCTCGTAGTGCTCGACCTCCTTCTTGATCTGCTCCTCGTCCCAGTCGAGCACCGTGGCCATCAGTTCGGCGCACTCACGGGCGCTGCGGGTGCCGCGGTCGAACGTCTCGATGGAGATGCGGGTCCGGCGGGTCAGCACGTCGTCCAGGTGGCGCGCGCCCTCGTGCGAACAGGCGTAGACGATCTCCGCCTTGAGGTAGTCGTCGGCCGCCGGCAGCGGCTCGCCGAGCGCGGGATCGGCGGTGACGAGCGCCAGCACCTCGTCTACCAGCGAGCCGTAACGGTTCAGCAGATGCTCGACGCGGGCCACGTGCAGGCCGGTGCGGGCGGCGATGCGGGCGCGCGCGTTCCACACCGCGGAGTAGCCCTCCGCGCCGGCCAGCGGCACGTCCTCGGTGCAGCAGTCGGCGACCCGGCGGTCCAGGCCGCGGACCGCCTCGTCCACCGCGTCCTTCGCCATCACCCGGTACGTCGTGTACTTGCCGCCCGCTACCACCACCAGGCCCGGCACCGGGTGCGCCACGGTGTGCTCGCGGGAGAGCTTGCTGGTGGCGTCGGACTCCCCGGCCAGCAGCGGGCGCAGACCCGCGTACACGCCCTGGACGTCGTCCCGGGTGAGCGGCGTGGTCAGCACCGTGTTGACGTGCTCCAGCAGGTAGTCGATGTCGGCGCTGGAGGCCGCCGGGTGGGCCTTGTCCAGGTCCCAGTCGGTGTCGGTGGTGCCGACGATCCAGTGCCGCCCCCACGGGATGACGAAGAGCACGCTCTTCTCCGTGCGCAGGATCAGGCCGGAGGAGGAGTTGATGCGGTCCTTGGGCACGACCAGGTGGATGCCCTTGGACGCCCGCACGTGGAACTGGCCGCGTTCGGCGATCAGGCCCTGGGTGTCGTCCGTCCACACGCCCGTGGCGTTGACCACCTGCTTGGCCCGCACCTCGAACTCGCCGCCCTGCTCCAGGTCCTCGATGCGGGCGCCGACGACCCGCTCGCCCTCGCGCAGGAAACCCACCACCCGGGCCCGGTTCGCGGCGTGCGCGCCGTAGGCCACTGCGGTGCGCACCAGCGTGGAGACGAACCGGGCGTCGTCGGTGCTGGCGTCGTAGTACTGCAGCGCGCCGACCAGCGCCTCCTTCTTGAGCCCCGGCGCCACCCGCAGCGCCCGGCGGCGGGAGAGGTGCCGGTGCACGGGCAGGCCGCGGCCGTACCCGGAGGACAGCGACATGGCGTCGTACAGCGCGACCCCGGAACCGGCGTACCAGCGCTCCCAACCCTTGTGCTGGAGCGGGTAGAGGAACGGCACCGGCTTCACCAGGTGCGGGGCGAGGCGGCCGAGCAGCAGCCCGCGTTCCTTCAGCGCCTCGCGCACCAGCGCGAAGTCCAGCATCTCCAGGTACCGCAGACCGCCGTGGATGAGCTTGCTGGACCGGCTCGACGTGCCGGACGACCAGTCCCGCGCCTCGACGATGCCGGTGGTCAGGCCGCGGGTGGCGGCGTCCAGCACGGTGCCGGCGCCGACCACTCCCCCGCCCACGACCAGGATGTCGAGCTCTCGTTCGGCCATTCGGGCGAGTGACTCCGCCCGCTCGGCCGGTCCCATCGTCGCTGTCCTCACGCTGCCTCCCGTGGTGTCGCGCGTCTCAGGCCCTCACCAGCCGATGGTCCCCTGTTTCCGGCACCCTGACCCGGATCTGGCACGGCTCGCGATATCCACCATATCTGTCATATATGCGCTTAACCTGACGTAACGCCGCTCCGCGTCTCCCGTCCACGACGTCCGGGAAGGATGTCCGCCACCATGCCCGCAGATCTCGCCGTACTCGGCCTCGGTCACCTCGGTATGCCCGCCGCCCAGTCCGCCACCAACGCCGGCATCGGAACCCTCGGCTTCGACCCCGACGCTCGCGCCGTCGCGGAACTCGCCGCCGGACGCGCCCCCCTGGACGGCTCGCTGCCCGCCTCGGCCGTGCGCCGCATGCTCTCCGCCGGCTTCCGCGCCACCAGCGACCCGGCCGTGCTCGGCCGCGTCCGCACCGCCCTCATCTGCGCGCCCACCCCGCTCGGGGAGGACGGCGCACTGGACCTCACCGAAGTACGCGCCGCCACCACCGCCCTGGCCGGACGGCTGCGCCCGCGCACCACCGTCGTGGTCGAGTCGACCGTGTACCCGGGCACCACCGAGGAAACCCTGCGCCCGCTGCTGGAACAGGGCTCGGGGCTGCGGGCCGGCCGCGACTTCCACCTGGCCTGCGCGCCCGGCCGCCTGGACCCCGGCAACCGCGCCTACGACCACGCGCGCACCACTCGCGTGCTCGGCGGCCTCACCCCCGCCTGCACCGAAGCGGCCGCCGCGTTCTACGGCCGGTTCACCGACAAGGTCGTCCGGGCCCGCGGCATCCGCGAGGCCGAGACGACCAAGCTGCTGGAGACCAACTTCCGGCACGTCAACATCGCCCTGGTCAACGAGATGGCGATCCTCTGCCACGACCTCGGCGTGGACCTGTGGGACGTCATCCGCTGCGCGGAGACCAAGCCCTTCGGCTTCCAGGCGTTCCGCCCGGGACCCGGCGTCGGCGGCCCCGGTGTGCCCATCGACCCCACGTACCTCTCCTACCGCAGCCGCGCACTGGGCCATCCGCTGCGGCTCGTCGAACTCGCCCGCGAGGTCAACGACCGCATGCCGCGCTACGTGACCCAGCGCGCCACCGCCCTGCTCAACGAGCACGGCAAGTCGGCCCGCGGCGCCCGCATCCTGCTGCTGGGCGTCACCTACAAGCAGGACCTCGCCGACCAGCAGGGCGCCCCGGCCCGGGAGATCGCCACCCGTCTGATGGACCTCGGCGCCCAACTCAGCTACCACGACCCGTACGTGCCGCAGTGGCAGGTCTCCGGCCAGCCCGTGCCGCGCGCCGACTCGCTCTACGAGGCGGCAGCCGACGCGGACCTGACGCTGCTGCTCCAACACCACCGCACCTACGACCTCCAGGGCCTCTCCGCCAAGGCGCAACTCCTCCTCGACACCCGAGGCGCCAGCCCGGCGGGGGCCGCGCACCGGTTGTAGGGATCAGGGGACGTGCTCGTCGGGGGCGCGGATCGACAGGGATCAGAAGAGCATGCCGAGCAGCGTGACGAGGCCCAGCATCCAGAGCGCGAAGGAGGCCCCGACGGCCAGGAAGCAGCCGATGCCCGCAAGCCGGTCGCTGACGTCGGTGCCGCTGCCGCCGCCCTCCTCGTCGTCGTCGTCGTCGCCCAGCTCGTCACCCCAGTAGACGGGCCGGCCGAGGGCGGCGGAGCAGGCGGCACGCACCGACGCCAGCTGCTCGGCGGCGAAGGCGGAACCGGCGTCGGACTCCTGGCCGCGCCAAGCCAGGGCCTTCATGCGGCGGCGCGGATGGTGGTAGCGGGCCTCGAAGCGGGCGGTCTCCTCCTCGTCGCGGTCCTCGCACAGGTACATCCACCGACCCGCCTCCGCCGCCTCCCCGTGCAGTCGGTACACCTCGGCCAGCCTCCGGCGCAGCGTCAGGTCCTGCGGGTAGCTCGACACCAGCCCGCGCAACCGCTGGCGGGCCAGCGGCGTGCGACCGGCGGCAAGGTCGGCGTCCACGCGGGCAAGGGTCTCGGTCCGGGCCATGGCCTGATGATGGGCGAGGCGACGCGGCTACGCCAGCCGTTTCCGCGACGGCCCAAGCCCGCCGTGGGACCGCGTCCGGTCCTGCCCCGCTTCGGAGGCTCGTGGGGCCGCTGCGACCTGACGGACAGGCGGGTCGACGCCGCCTCAGAACCGCTTCTGACCAGGATCGTTGTCAGTGGCCGCCGGTAGAATCGAAAGTGTTCGAACGGTGCGTCAATGTCCGGGGAGGATGCCCATGAACGTCGTCGTCACACCGCTGCCCGTGCTGCCTGGGACCGCACACTCGAAGGCCGTGCGGTCGGCCTCCGTGAAGTCCGCCCAGTCGAAGTCCGCCCACGCCGCGAGCACGTCGGCGTCCCCCGCGTACCGGAAGCCGCTGCGGGTGAAGCCGCTGCCGGCCGGGCTGCCGCGTGAGTGGTACGAGGACCACAACCGCAGGCTGAAGGCGCTGCGCCTGGCCACCGCCCTGCTCGCCACCGGCGCCTACCACCCCTCCCAGGCACGCAACCGGCGCATACGCGCCATCGCTCCGCTGATCGGCGTGCGCCCGCCGTCCGACACCACCTGCCGCATGGTGCGCTCCCTGCTGAGCCTCTGACCTCCGGGAAACCGCACCCGGGAACGCCGCAGGGCCTGCCCGGCAGTCGTGCTGCCGGGCAGGCCCTGCGAGGTGCGGAAGAGGTGCGGAAAGCGGCAGGCGTCAGCGGGAGCGGCCGACGGTGACCTCGACGCGCTGGAACTCCTTGAGGTCGGAGTAGCCCGTGGTGGCCATCGCCCGGCGCAGCGCGCCGAAGAAGTTCATCGACCCGTCCGGGGTGTGCGACGGGCCGGTGAGGATCTCCTCGGTGGTGCCCACGGTGCCCAGGTGCACCTTCTTGCCGCGCGGCACGTCCTCGTGCACGGCCTCCATGCCCCAGTGGTGGCCGCGGCCGGGCGCGTCCTCGGCACGGGCCAGCGGCGAGCCCATCATCACGGCGTCGGCGCCGCAGGCGATGGCCTTCGACAGGTCGCCGGACCAGCCGACGCCGCCGTCGGCGATGACGTGCACATAGCGGCCGCCGGACTCGTCCATGTAGTCGCGGCGGGCCGCGGCCACGTCGGCGACCGCGGACGCCATCGGCACCTGGATGCCCAGCACGCTGCGCGTGGTGTGCGCCGCGCCGCCGCCGAAGCCGACCAGCACGCCGGCCGCCCCGGTGCGCATCAGGTGCAGCGCCGCGGTGTAGGTGGCGCAGCCGCCCACGATGACCGGCACGTCCAGCTCGTAGATGAACTGCTTCAGGTTGAGCGGCTCCGCCGCCGAGGACACGTGCTCGGCGGAGACGGTGGTGCCGCGGATGACGAAGATGTCGACCCCGGCGTCCACGACGGCCTTGGAGAACTGCACGGTGCGCTGCGGCGACAGGGCGGCGGCGGTCACCACTCCGGCGTCCCGCACCTCCTTGAGGCGCTGGCCGATCAGCTCCTCCTTGATCGGCGCGGCGTAGATCTCCTGGAGGCGGCGGTTGGCGCGCGTCTCGTCCAGCTCTGCGATCTCGGCGAGCAGCGGCTCGGGGTCCTCGTGCCGCGTCCACAGGCCCTCGAGGTTCAGCACGCCCAGCCCACCCAGCTCGCCGATCCTGATGGCGGTGCGCGGTGAGACCACCGAGTCCATCGGGGCGGCCAGGAACGGCAGCTCGAAGCGGTAGGCGTCGATCTGCCAGGCGATCGAGACCTCCTTCGGGTCGCGCGTGCGCCGGCTCGGCACTACGGCGATGTCGTCGAAGGCGTAGGCCTGGCGCCCGCGCTTGCCGCGCCCGATCTCGATCTCAGTCACGTGGTATTGCCCTTCCGCTCTCGGCTTGCGTCCCAGTATCGCCGACGTGCCGGACCGCTCGTGCGGCGAGCGGCCCGGCGGACGGCGGCCGGGCCGCCGCTGCTGCGGGCGGCCCGGCCGGGACGGTCCTTGGGTCGGCGCCGCCTCGCGGGCGGCGCCGGTTCGGTCAGCGGCGCGAGTAGTTCGGCGCCTCGGTGGTCATCTGGATGTCGTGCGGGTGGCTCTCCTTGAGGCCGGCCGCGGTGATGCGGACGAAGCGGCCGCGCTCCTTCATCTCCGGCACGGTCCGGCCGCCGACGTAGAACATCGACTGGCGCAGCCCGCCGGCGAGCTGGTGCACGACGGCGGAGAGCGGGCCGCGGTAGGGCACCTGGCCCTCGACGCCCTCCGGGATCAGCTTGTCGTCGCCGCTGACGCCCTCCTGGAAGTAGCGGTCCTTGGAGAAGGAGCGCTGCTCGCCGCGGGTCTGCATGGCACCCAGCGAGCCCATGCCGCGGTAGGACTTGAACTGCTTGCCGTTGATGAACAGCAGCTCCCCGGGCGACTCCTCGCAGCCCGCGAGCAGGCTGCCGAGCATCACGGTGTCGGCGCCGGCCACCAGGGCCTTGGCGATGTCCCCGCTGTACTGGAGGCCGCCGTCGCCGATGACCGGCACCCCGGCCTCCCGGGCCGCCAGCGCGGCCTCGTAGATGGCGGTGACCTGCGGCACTCCGATGCCGGCGACGACGCGGGTGGTGCAGATGGAGCCCGGACCGACGCCGACCTTGATGCCGTCCACGCCGGAGTCGATGAGCGCCTGGGCGCCGTCCCGGGTGGCGACGTTGCCGCCGACCACGTCCACCGAGGAGTTCGACTTGATCTTGGCGACCATGTCGCCGACCAGGCGGGAGTGCCCGTGCGCGGTGTCCACCACGACGAAGTCGACACCGGCCTCGATCAGCGCCTGGGCGCGCTCGTAGGCGTCGCCCGCCACACCGACGGCGGCGCCGACGATGAGCCGGCCCTCCTCGTCCTTGGCGGCGTTCGGGTACTTCTCCGCCTTGACGAAGTCCTTGACGGTGATCAGGCCCTTGATCCGGCCCTCGCCGTCGACCAGCGGAAGCTTCTCGATCTTGTGCCGACGCAGCAGCTCCATGGCCGCTTCGCGGGCGATGCCGACCTGGCCGGTGACCAGCGGCATCGGGGTCATGACCTCGCGGACCTGGCGTTCACGGTCGAACTCGAAGGCCATGTCGCGGTTGGTGACGATGCCGAGCAGCTTGCCGGCCGCGTCCGTCACGGGCACGCCGCTGATCCGGAACCGGCCGCAGAGGGCGTCAGCCTCGCGCAGTGTCGCGTCCGGGCGGATGGTGATCGGGTCGGCGACCATGCCCGACTCCGACCGCTTCACCCGGTCCACCTGGGCGGCCTGGTCCTCGATGGACAGGTTGCGGTGCAGCACGCCCACGCCGCCCTGCCGAGCCATGGAGATGGCCATCCGCGCCTCGGTGACCTTGTCCATCGCGGCGGAGAGCAGCGGGATGTTGACCTTGACGTTGCGCGAGACGTGCGAGGAGGTGTCGATGTCCTGCGGCGCCATATCGGACTCGCCCGGCAGCAGCAGCACGTCGTCGTATGTCAGCCCGAGCATCGCGAACTTCTCGGGCACTCCGTCGACGTTGTCAGTCATGACACCTTCCCCAATGGTCTTGCCCCGGCACGTTGGTCCATGCTAACGGCCGAACGGGACACCCCCGCACTCAGTGGACACTACTGCTCGGCGAGCGCCCGCAGGCGGCTGAGCGCTCTGTGCTGTGCGACCCGGACGGCTCCCGGCGACATGCCGAGCATCTGCCCGGTCTCCTCCGCGGTCAGCCCCACCGCGACCCGCAGCAGGATCAGCTCGCGCTGGTGGTCGGGCAGGCTGGCCAGCAGCTTCTTGGCCCAGGCGGTGTCGCTGCTGAGCAGCGCGCGCTCCTCGGGGCCGAGCGAGTCGTCGGGCTGCTCGGGCATCTCGTCGGACGGCACGGCGGTGGAGCCGGGATGCCGCATGGCGGCCCGCTGGAGGTCGGCGACCTTGTGGTGGGCGATCGCGGCGACGAACGCCTCGAAGGGCTTGCCGGTGTCGCGGTAGCGCGGCAGCGCGCACAGCACCGCGAGGCAGACCTCCTGGGCGAGGTCGTCGACGAAGTGGCGCGCGTCGCCGGGGAGCCGGCTCAGCCGGGTGCGGCAGTACCGCAGCGCCAGGGGGTGCACGTGGGCCAGCAGGTCGTGGGTGGCCTGCTCGTCACCGTCCACAGCACGCCGGACGAGCGTGCCGATGGCCGAAACGGCCGTGGGCTCGTCATCGCGCATCGGTCCATGGTGCACCGACCCCGCGGAATCCGTCGCACCGAGCTCCTGGTTGTGCACCGAAGCGTTATACCGGAGTGCGCTCGAAGCCATCCCGCCAGCCCTCCCCAATCCGGGTAGATCCCCGCCTTCTCCGCCGGTGCCCGGCTGCTGTGCCCCGGGGCCTGGCGGCACCGGGCCGGGCTTGTCCGTCATCAAGGCCCCTCGCTCGGATGAGAAGCCCCGGCGGCGGCCGGGGAGGAATCACCCTCCAGCATGCGGCATCGGGCGGCAATGTGCGGAGTCCGCGCGTCGCCGATCCGGCCCGGGACGCACGGTGCCTCCCACCCGTGCAGGTGGGAGGCACCCCGGCCGCAGGTCGGCGGTCAGCGCACCAGACCCCACCGGAAGCCGAGGGCCACGGCGTGCGCCCGGTCGGAGGCGCCGAGTTTCTTGAACAGCCGGCGGGCGTGAGTCTTGACCGTGTCCTCGGAGAGGAACAGCTCCCGGCCGATCTCGGCGTTCGAGCGGCCGTGGCTCATGCCCTCCAGCACCTGGATCTCCCGGGCCGTGAGGGTCGGCGCCGCGCCCATCTCGGCGGACCTGAGCCTGCGCGGCGCGAGCCGCCAGGTCGGGTCGGCCAGAGCCTGGGTGACCGTGGCCCGCAGTTCCGCCCGGGAGGCGTCCTTGTGCAGGTAGCCGCGCGCTCCGGCGGCGACGGCGAGCGCCACGCCGTCCAGGTCCTCCGCGACGGTCAGCATGATGATGCGGGCCCCCGGGTCGGCGGAGAGCAGTCGCCGCACCGTCTCGACGCCGCCCAGGCCGGGCATGCGCACGTCCATCAGGACCAGGTCGGACCGGTCGGCCCCCCAGCGGCGGAGGACTTCCTCGCCGTTGGCCGCCGTGGTAACCCGCTCGACACCGGGCACGGTCGCGACCGCGCGGCGCAGCGCCTCTCGGGCGAGCGGGGAGTCGTCGCATACGAGGACGGAAGTCATGGCCGCCCTCCGCTGCTGCTGCGCATCACCTTGAGCCTCCAGGCTGTTACGAATCGTCACCTGAGCGGTCGACTGCCCCGGACACCTGCCCGAGTGCGTATTACGCCAACCGCCTCGCACACTCAACGACGGTCACCCAAAAGAGTTACGGGTGAGCAGATCGGCCTTCGGCACCCTGTGTGAGCGCGTGCGCACCCAGGGAGTCGAAGCGGTCACCCTCTTCGAGCAATCCCACTGTGCCCTATATGGAGGCTTTTGCTTCCCTTTTGTGGCGTCCATGGCTAAATTCGCAAAGAGTCATATTTACATCTACTAAGAAGATAGATGTACGGTCGGCAGTGTCGTGGTCGCTCTGAGTGCACGAGAGCGTCCCTGGTGAGTGCTCCGCTCCGACCACCGCCTCCGGTGCCCACGGCCGGCCGACCACCAGCAGCAGTGCTCCGAGAGGACGAGCAATGGCAGATTTCTCCCGCCTTCCGGGCCCCAACGCCGACCTGTGGGACTGGCAGCTCCTGGCAGCGTGCCGGGGAGTCGACAGTTCGCTCTTCTTCCACCCCGAGGGGGAACGCGGCGCCGCCCGCAGCGCACGCGAGACGTCCGCGAAGGAGGTGTGCATGCGCTGCCCGGTCCGCGCGGACTGCGCGGCACACGCCCTGGCCGTACGGGAGCCGTACGGCGTCTGGGGCGGCTTGACCGAGGACGAACGGGAAGAGCTGATGGGCCGGGCACGCACCCGCCTGGTGACCGCGCAGGGCCCCGCCCACTGACCCGAGCTCCGGGGAACACAGGCGAAGAAACGTATCGGCAGCGCTTCCGGGTGACGGCGGAAGAGGCCGCCGCCACCCGGCGCCGCCGCAGCGGGCCACAGCTGCGGCGGGCGCGCGTCGGCCCGCCGGGCGGCGGGCGGACGCGGGTCAGCGGGCGGACGCGGGTCAGCGGGCGGCGGTGCGGGCGAGGCGGTCCAGCATCGCCGCGACCGCGGGCACACGCGCAAGGTCGGGCAGGGAGAGCGCGACGACCTCGCGCCGCACCTCCGGCACCATCTCCACCGTGCGCACGCCGGTGGTGCGCACGGACTCGACCGCCAGCTGCGGCAGCACAGCCACGCCGAGCCCCGCCCCGACCAGTCCGACGACGGCCGGGTAGTCGTCGGTGGCGAAGTCGATGCGCGGGCTGAACCCCGCCGCCTCGCACACCTGCACCAGGTGCCTGCGACACCTCGGGCACCCGGCGATCCACGGCTCCTCGGCGAGTTCGCCGATGCCGACACGCTCGGCCCGGCCGAAGCGGTGACCGTCGGGCACCAGGCCCACCAGGCGGTCGGTGACCAGCGGGCGGACCACCAGGTCGTGCCACTCGTCCGCGTCACCGGCGTCACCCGGATAGCGGAACGCCAGCGCGATGTCGCAGTCGCCCGCGCGCAGCATCTCCACCGAGCGCGGCGGCTCGGCCTCCACCAGCGACACCCGGGTGCCGGGGTGGTCGGCCCGCAGCGCGGCGACGGCGGCGGGAACCAGGCTGGAGCTGCCACTGGGGAAGGACACCAGCCGGACCCGCCCGGCACGCAGCCCGGTCAGCGCGGCGACCTCCTCCTCGGCGGCGGTCAGCGAGGCGAGCACCGACGCGGCGTGCCGCGCCAGCACCTCGCCGGACTCGGTGAGCCGCATCTCCCTTCCCGTCCGGATCAGCAGGGGCGTGCCCACCGACTGCTCCAGCGCCTTCATCTGCTGGCTGACGGCGGGCTGGGTACAGCCGAGCTCACGGGCCGCGGCGGAGAACGAGCCGGTGCCGGCGACCGCACGCAGCACCCGCAGGTGACGGGCTTCGATCATTCCCCCACCATAAGCGACACTTGGGGCGCGGTGCGAATATCCTCTTGCCACTTATGGAGCATGCGTCCTACCGTTCCCGGTATGCAGCTGATCTCCGTGAACCTCGGCACCGCGACGCCGCTCGAGCACCCGCACGGCGGCAAGGAGGCCACCGGCATCACCAAGCGCCCCGCCGCCGGACCGGTGCGGATCAGCGCCCCGGGCCCGAAGGGCGTCGGCGGCAGCGGCCTCGCGGGCGACACCATCGTCAACCTCAAGCACCACGGCGGCGACGACCAGGCCGTCTACGCCTTCGCCCGTGAGGATCTCGACCACTGGGCCGCCGAGTTGGGACGCCCGCTCCCGCACGGCTCGTTCGGGGAGAACCTCACCACCGGCGGCGTCGACGTCAACGAGGCCCTGATCGGTGAGCGTTGGCGCATCGGCGGGCCGGACGGGCCGCTGCTGGGGGTCAGTTGCGCGCGCATTCCGTGCCGCACGTTCGCCGACCGGCTGGGTGAGCGGGGCTGGGTGCGGAGGTTCACGCAGGCGGCCCGGCCGGGCGCGTACCTGCGGGTCGTCGAACCGGGCGAGGTGCGCTCGGGGGACGTCGTCGAGCGGACGCACCGGCCGGACCACGAGGTGAGCGTCACGTTCCTCTTCCGCGCGTGCACCACCGAACCGCACCTGCTCCCCGGGGTGCTGGCCGCCGGGGACGCGCTTCCGGCCGACATCCGGGCCGCGGCCGGCAAGCGCACCGACTGAACCACCGGCCCCGGCACGCACATGGCGCCCGCGCCCGCGCACCCGGCGCACCCGTCGTATCCGCCGCACCCGAGAGGAAGTGGCCCGGAGGGGGGCGAAGCCGGGCACCGGGGACAGGGTGCCCGGCAGCAGCACGGCGGCCACCGGGCGGCCGCTACCGTTCCGGTATGACGACTGCACTGATTACCGGGGCGACCGCCGGCCTGGGTGCCGCCTTCGCCCGCAGGCTCGCCCGGGACGGGCGTGACGTGGTGCTGGTCGCGCGGGACGCCGACCGGCTGAGCGACCACGCGACCGAGCTGCACGACCGCCACGGCATCGAGGCGTCCGTGCTCGCCGCGGACCTGTCCACCGACGAGGGCATCAGTGCGGTCGAGGAACGTCTCGCCGACCGCACCCACCCGGTGGACCTGCTGGTCAACAACGCGGGATTCGGGCTCAAGGGCCGCTATCTGGAAGTCCCGATGGCGGACGAGCTGACCATGCTGAAGGTGCACTGCGAGGCGGTGTTGCGGCTGACGTCGGCGGCGGCCGGGCAGATGCGCGAGCGGGGCCGCGGCGGGGTGGTGAACGTGGCGTCGGTGGCGGCGTTCGTCCCGCGCGGCACCTACGGGGCGAGCAAGGCGTGGATCGTGCAGTTCACCCAGGGCGCCGCGGAGGACCTGGCGGACAGCGGTGTGCGGCTGATGGCACTGTGCCCGGGGTTCGTGCGCACGGAGTTCCACGAGAGGGCCGGCATGGCGGTGGACTCGGTGCCGAGCTGGATGTGGCTGGAGGCGGACCGGGTGGTGGAGGCCGCGCTCAAGGACCTCGCCCGGGGCAAGACACTGTCGGTGCCGGACCCGCGCTACAAGACGCTGATGGGCGCCACCAAGCTGGTGCCGCGCGGCGTGCTCGGCAAGCTGTCGTCCGGCTCGGGCCGCCGCTACGGCCCGCAGTGACGAGCCGCGGCCACGGGTGACGGGCTGCGGCCCCCGGTGACGGGTCAGGCCCGCCGCCCCGGGTGAACCTGCGGGGTGGCGGGCCTGAACGGCACGTCCGGGGTGCGGCACCCGCCGCGAACGGCGGGCGCCTGCGGCGTCAGTGCGAGTGGCCGTGACCGTGGCCGCCGTGGTTGTCCTCGTCCTCGGCGGGCTTCTCGACGACCAGGGTCTCGGTCGTGAGCAGCAGCGACGCGATGGAAGCGGCGTTCTCCAGGGCGGAACGGGTGACCTTCACCGGGTCGATGACGCCGGCCTTGACCAGGTCGCCGTACTCGCCGGTGGCGGCGTTGAAGCCCTGGCCCTTGTCGAGCTCGGCGACCTTCGAGGTGATGACGTAGCCCTCGAGGCCGGCGTTCTCGGCGATCCAGCGCAGCGGCTCGACCACGGCACGACGCACGACGGCGACACCGGTGGCCTCGTCGCCGGTCTTGCCCAGGCCGCCCTCCAGCACCTTCGCGGCGTGGACGAGAGCGGAACCGCCACCGGAGACGATGCCCTCCTCGACCGCGGCGCGGGTCGCGGAGATGGCGTCCTCCAGACGGTGCTTCTTCTCCTTGAGCTCGACCTCGGTGGCCGCGCCCACGCGGATCACGCAGACGCCACCGGCCAGCTTGGCCAGGCGCTCCTGGAGCTTCTCGCGGTCCCAGTCGGAGTCGGTGGACTCGATCTCGGCCTTGATCTGGGCCACGCGGCCCTGGACCTCGTCGGACTTGCCGGCACCGTCGACGAGGGTGGTGTCGTCCTTGGTGACGGTGACGCGACGGGCGGAGCCGAGCACCTCAAGGCCGACCTGGTCGAGCTTGAGGCCGACCTCCTCGGCGATGACGGTGGCGCCGGTCAGCGTCGCCATGTCGCCGAGCATCGCCTTGCGGCGGTCGCCGAAGCCGGGGGCCTTCACCGCGACGGCGTTGAAGGTGCCGCGGATCTTGTTCACCACGAGGGTGGAGAGCGCCTCGCCCTCGACGTCCTCGGCGATGATCAGCAGCGGCTTGGAGCCGCCGGCCTGCATGATCTTCTCCAGCAGCGGCAGCAGGTCCTGGATGGAACCGATCTTGCCCTGGTGGATCAGGATGTACGGGTCGTCGAGGACGGCCTCCATGCGCTCCTGGTCGCTCACCATGTACGGCGACAGGTAGCCCTTGTCGAAGGCCATGCCCTCGGTGAAGTCCAGGTCGAGACCGAAGGTCTGGGACTCCTCGACGGTGATGACACCGTCCTTGCCCACCTTGTCCATCGCCTCGGCGATCAGCTCGCCGACCTGCTTGTCCTGAGCGGACAGTGCGGCGACGGAGGCGATGTCCGACTTGGAGTCGATCGGGCGGGCGGAGTCGACCAGCTCGTCCGACACGGCCTTGACGGCGGCGTCGATGCCCTTCTTCAGCGCGGCCGGGGAGGCACCCGCGGCGACGTTGCGCAGGCCCTCGCGGACCAGCGCCTGGGCCAGCACGGTGGCGGTGGTGGTGCCGTCACCAGCGATGTCGTTGGTCTTGGTGGCCACCTCCTTCACCAGCTGGGCGCCCAGGTTCTCGTACGGGTCGTCGAGCTCGACCTCACGGGCGATGGTGACGCCGTCGTTGGTGATGGTCGGCGCGCCGAACTTCTTGTCGATGACGACGTTGCGGCCCTTGGGGCCGATGGTCACCTTGACGGTGTCGGCCAGCTTGTCGACGCCGCGTTCGAGAGCGCGGCGGGCGTCCTCATCGAACTTCAGGATCTTGGCCATGGCTTACGGGTGTCCTCTCAGTCCTCAACATGCGAACCGCGCCCCGGCCCCGGCTGTCGGAACAGTTGGGATCAGGGCGCGGAACGGAAATACTGTGGTGGCTTACTTCTCGACGATCGCGAGAACGTCGCGAGCCGAGAGGACGAGGTACTCCTCGTTGTTGTACTTCACCTCGGTGCCGCCGTACTTGCTGTAGAGCACGATGTCGCCGACCTTCACGTCGAGTTCGACACGCTTGCCGTCCTCGATCCGGCCCGGGCCCACAGCGAGGACGGTGCCCTCCTGGGGCTTCTCCTTCGCGGTGTCCGGAATGACCAGGCCAGAGGCCGTGGTCTGCTCGGCGTCGAGCGGCTGGACCACAATGCGGTCCTCGAGCGGCTTGATGGCAACCTTGGAGCTGGCGGTCGTCACGATCCGACCTCCCCCTTCGGAGATCTCACGGGGTCAATGTCTGGGGTACGACCTGGTAGGTCCGTCGTCGCGGGTGCCGGACCTGCCTGCCGTACTTCTGGCACTCCCTTAGGGAGAGTGCCAACGCCGACATTATGCCGCTGCTAGCACTCGGTCAAGCCGAGTGCCAATCCAGCGCCCCCGCACACGTCCCCCGGCAGCCCTTCGCACCCCGCCGGACGCCCACGGAAGCTACCCTGGGCGAAGGACCGCAACGCGCCGCGCCAAGCGTCGTGCCGAGCACAGAGGCTGCGCGGATGACCGCAGAACCAGTGACCTCCGAAGCGGACGACGCCCCCCTGCCGGCCTGGTTCTATCCCCCGCCGAACGGTTGGACCGCCGACGACCTGGACCGGCTGCCACCGTCCGCGCCCCGCTTCGAACTGATCGACGGAACCCTCGTGTTGCGCTCGCCGCAGACCTACTTCCACAGCACGGTGATGCGGCGGCTCGCCAACGCGATGGAGATCGCAGCCCCCGGGGACCTCCGAGTGGTGGTGGAGATGACCGTGCGGCTCGGCGAGAGGCAGCGTCCCGAGCCCGACATCCTGGTCGTCAACGCCGCGCCGACCACCACCCGTACCGCCTTCACCCCCGACGAGGTCGAACTCGCCGTGGAGATCGTCTCCGCCGAGTCCCGCGAACGGGACCGCAGGGCGAAGCCCCAGCGGTACGCAGAGGCGGGGATCCGGCACTTCTGGCGGGTCGAACGGGAGGACGGCGGCGGCGGTGCCGGGCAGGACGCCCCGGTGGTGCACGTCTGCGAACTCGACGACACCACCGGGAGCTACGTGCCCACCGGCATCCACCGCGGCCGGATGACCGTCCCCGTGCCCTTCGCGATGGACATCGACCTGACCGCGCTCTACCGGCGCTGAACAGGGCCGGCCCGCCCGGTGTCCCGGGCGGGCCGGGGCGTCAGATGTAGTCCTCCAGCTTCGCGAAGGCGTAGCCCTGGTCGGCCGCCACGCGCAGGGTGCGGCGGACCATGTCGGTCATGCTCCCGCCCCACTGCTCGGGGCCGCGGAAGTGGGTGAGGATGATGTCGCCGGGGTGGAACCTCTGGTCGGCCCGGCTCCAGTCGAAACGTTTCGCCCAGGCCTCCTCGGCCCACAGTGGGACCGCCCTGATGCCGCAGGAGGCGGCGGCGCGCAGCGTGTCGCGGTTGTAGGCGCCGTAGGGCGGACGGAAGAGGCCGGGCGCCTCGCCCATCTCCTTCCTCAGCACCTCCTGCTGCCCGCAGATCTCCTTGCGCTGCTGCTCGTAGGAGAGCTTGGGCATCTCCTTGTGGTGCAGGGTGTGGTTGTGGATGGCGACGCCGTCGTCCCGCATCCGCCGGAAGTACCCGTAGTCGTCGTTGGAGACGTAGTCCGCGAGGAACGCGCTGTAGGGCACCTCCAGCTCCCGCAGCATGGTCAGCAGCTCGGGGTCCTTCTCGTGGCCGTCGTCGATGGTCAGGAAGACGACCTTGTCCTCGGTCGGCACGCGGGTGATCACCGGCGGCAGTCCGCGGCCCGACAGGTGCCAGGGGTCGCTGACCGGTTCCAGCCGTTCGGCGGGCGGCGGGGGCGGGCGCAGCGGCAGCTTCTTCACCTTCCACCGCACCGCCGCGGACGCCCGCCGGGCCTCGGCCCGGCGCAGCCGGTCGGCGTAGGCGGCCAGCGAGGCGGCGGCCAGTTCCGCCTGGGCGCGCTGGGGAGCGCCCAGCGCGGGCTCGGGGCCGGCCAGCAGGGCGCCTGGCCGCCCGTCCGGCAGCCCCGGCGCGGCGGGCACACCCGGCGCGCCGGGCAGCACGCCGGGCCGTCCCGGCGCCTCACCGGCCAGCGGTTCGTCCAGTCGGGGCGGGGTGTCGGCGGTGTCGGGGCCTCCGGTGGCCGCGCAGGAGACCGCGAGCAACACGACCAGGGAGACGCCGCAGGCTCGGCGCAGGCGGCGTTGCACGGGGCGGTTGTGCACTCCGTGTCCCATTTGTGTGATGAGCGACATAACGCCGGATGCTGTCACCGGGACCGGCGCGGGCGGCGTCGGCATTCCGTGCGGGCTGGGAAAATGGCCCGTGTGGCCGCATCCGAATCACCCGACACGCCCGACACGCCCGGCGCCGCTCTCCACGGCGAGCAGTCCGCGGTCCGAGGCGCCCCCGCAGCACCCGACGCCGACGCCGACGTCGCCGACTTCGAGGCGCTGCTGACCGACGAGGGGCAGCAGCTGCTGGACGAGCTGCGCGACCACGACCCGGCCCGCGAGCTGGCCCTCGCCACCCGGTTGCGCCGCGACCACCCGCCGCACCTGGTGTCGGCGGCGCTGGGGCAGGCCCGGCTGCGGCAGCGGGCGGTGGCCAAGTTCGGCGCGGACGACGCCCACCGGATGTACTTCACGCCCGACGGCGTCGAGCAGGCGACCCGGTCCTCGGTGGCCGCGTACCGGGCCCGGCGCATCGCCGACCTGGGCGTCGGCCGGCTCGCCGACCTGTGCTGCGGCATCGGCGGCGACGCGCTCGCCCTCGCCCGCGCCGGTGTCGACGTGCTGGCCGTCGACCGCTCGCCGCTGGCCTGCGCCGTCCTGCGGGCCAACGCCGCCGCGCTGGGGCTGGCCGACCGGATCGAGGTGCGGCAGGCCGAGGTGCACGACGTCGCCCTCGGCGGCTTCGACGCCGTGTTCGTCGACCCGGCCCGCCGGGGCGGCCGGGGGCGGATCTTCGACCCGGAGTCCTACTCGCCGCCGCTGTCCTGGGCCCTGGAGGTGGCCGCGCGGGTGCCGCACGCCGCGCTGAAGATCGCGCCGGGCGTGCCGCACGAGGCGCTGCCCGAGGCAGCCGAGGCCGAGTGGATCTCCGACGGCGGCGACGTCAAGGAGGCCGTGCTCTGGTTCGGCGGCACGCCGGGCCGCCGCGCCACGCTGCTGCCCGGCGGCCACTCGCTGCCCGGCGCCGGGCTGCCCGATCCGGAGCCGGGCCCGGTCGGCCGCTACCTGCACGAGCCGGACGGCGCGGTGATCCGGGCCCACCTGGTCGCCGAGGTGGCGCAGCAGGTCCACGGCCGCCTGATCGACCCGACGATCGCGTACCTGACGGCGGACGAGCTGCACCGCACGCCGTTCGCCCGCAGCTACGAGATCACCGACGTGATGCCCTTCCACCTCAAGCGGCTCAAGGCCCTGCTGCGGGAACGCGGGGTCGGGGTGCTGACGGTGAAGAAGCGGGGTTCGGCCGTGGAGCCCGAGGAGTTCCGCCGCCGGATGAAGCTGTCCGGCCCGCACTCCGCGACCGTCTTCCTCACCCGCGTCGCCGGCGCCCCCTCGATGCTGCTCGGCCACCCGGTCTGACACCCCGGCGGCTCGTACGCCGCACCCGGCCCCGGCGGCTCGTGCGTCACACCTGCTGGAAGCGCCAGCGGTGGACCGGTCGGGCGGTGGTGCCGGGGGGCGGGTCGGGGATCTCGGGCAGGTCGGCGTCGTAGGCCGCGTGCCACCAGGTGATCACCAGGACGCGGTCACCGGGCGCGGTGAACGTCTCGCGGCGGACGGGTTCCGGGGCGAGCGGCCGGGTGCGGGCCCAGGCCAGCAGGTCGTCGGCCCGTCCGGGAGCCGCCTTGGCCTCCCACATCAGGGCGGTGGTGGTCGTCGTCACGAGTCGTAGAGGTTCTTCCTGCTGAGTTCGTGCACGTGGTCGTGGTCGTGTGCATGCCCGTGGGCGTGGTCGTGCGGGTGGTCGGGCGGGTGGTCGTGGTCCTGCTCGTGCGGCTGGCCGGCGCCGGGCACGTGGGGTTCGGTGACGGGCAGGGAGGAGTCGGCGGGCAGGTCCCAGTCGGAGGCGGGACGGTTGCGCGCGACCATCTCCGCGCCGAGCGCGGCGACCATCGCCCCGTTGTCGGTGCACAGCTTGGGGCGCGGCACCCGCAGCGTGATGCCCGCCGCGGCGCAGCGCTCGGCGGCCATGGCGCGCAGCCGGGAGTTGGCGGCCACGCCGCCGCCGATCATCAGGTGCTCGACGCCCTCGTCCTTGCAGGCCCGGATCGCCTTGCGGGTGAGCACGTCGGTCACGGCCTCCTGGAAGGAGGCGGACACGTCGGCGACCGGCACGTCCTCACCGGCCCTGCGGCGGGCCTCGACCCAGCGGGCGACGGCTGTCTTCAGGCCGGAGAAGGAGAAGTCGTAGGGGGCGTCGCGCGGGCCGGTCAGACCACGTGGGAAGTGGATGGCGGTCGGGTCGCCCTCCCTGGCCATCCGGTCGATCAGCGGGCCGCCGGGGAACCCGAGGTGCAGCACCCGGGCGACCTTGTCGAAGGCCTCGCCCGCCGCGTCGTCGATGGTGGCGCCCAGCGGGCGGACGTCGGAGGTGATGTCGGGTGCGAGCAGCAGCGAGGAGTGGCCGCCGCTGACCAGCAGCGCCATCGTCGGTTCGGGCAGCGGGCCGTGCTCCAGCTGGTCGACGCAGATGTGCGAGGCCAGGTGGTTGACGCCGTAGAGGGGCTTGCCCAGCGCGTAGGCGTAGGCCTTGGCGGCGGACACGCCGACCAGCAGCGCCCCGGCCAGTCCCGGGCCCGCGGTGACGGCGATGCCGTCCAGGTCGGAGGCGGCGACTCCGGCCTCCTTCAGGGCGCGCTGCACGGTGGGGACCATGGCCTCCAGGTGCGCGCGGCTGGCGATCTCCGGGACGACGCCGCCGTACCGGGCGTGGTCGTCCACGCTGGATGCGACGGCGTCGGCCAGCAGGGTGTGGCCGCGCACGACACCGACGCCGGTCTCGTCGCAGGAGGTCTCGATGCCGAGGACAAGCGGCTCGTCAGCCATGGGCGGTGGTTCCTTGGTCGGTGGGTGCGGCGGCGTCGGGCGCCTCGGTGTGCGGGCGGCGCATCACCAGGGCGTCGACGTTGCCGGGTTGGTAGTAGGCGCGCCGGAATCCGACGGGCTCGAAACCGAAGCGTGCGTACAGGCGCTGGGCGCGGTCGTTGTCGACCCGCACCTCCAGCAGCACCTCGGTGCAGGCGAAGGCGGACGCGGCGGCGAGCAGCGCGGTCAGCAGCCGCGACCCGAGTCCGGTGCCCTGGTGGTCGGGGGCGGTGGCGATGGTCTGCACGTCGCCGGTGCCGTCGACGGCCGCCAGGCCGCCGTAGCCGACCAGGCGGCCGGTCGCGGTGACGGCGACGAGGTAGCGGCGGTTGGCGTGCGGGCCGCGGGCGTGGGCGAGTTCGGACCAGAACATGCCGGGCGACCAGGCGTCGTCGGGGAACAGCTCGTGCTCCAGGGCCAGCACCGGTTCGATGTCCCACCAGCGCATCTCGCGGAGCGTCACCTCCGCCGGGTGCCGCGTCACGTGGGCGTGACCACCTTGTAGTTGGCGGGCACCTGCGCGTCGGGGCGCCGCAGGTAGAGCGGTTGCGGCGGCAGGAAGCCCGGCCCGGTACCGGGGTTGTCCCGGAGGATGCCGACGGCCAGTTCGGCGAGGGCGGCGGCCGACTGGTGCTGCGGCAGGTCCGGGCGGACGCCGGTGAAGGTGTCGGCGTACAGCACGGCGCCCGCGCCGGCCGCGGTCAGACCGGCGACCTGCTCGGCGATCCCGGCGGGGCGGTCCACCGCCGGTTCGGTGGCCCGGGTCCGGTGGTCGGTGTAACGCGCCCAGTAGACCTCCTTGCGCCGGGCGTCGGTCGCGACGACGAAAGGCTCGGCGAGGCCGGTCGCGAAGGCGATGCCGTCGAGCGTGCACAGACCGTGCACGGGCACGTCGAGCGCGGCGCCGAAGGCGGCGGCCGTGGCCAGGCCGACGCGCAGACCGGTGTACGGGCCGGGGCCGACGCCGACCACGACGCCGGTGAGCGCGGACGGTGTCAGGCCCGCGTCGGAGAGCACCCGGTCGACGGCCGGCAGCAGCAGTTCGCCGTGGCGCCGGGCGTCGACCTGGTCCCGGGAGGCGAGCACCCGGTGCCCGTCGTGGAGGGCGACGGTGACGGCGGGGGTCGCGGTGTCGAGAGCAAGCAGCAGCACGGGCCAAGCCTACGGCTCGGGCGGCGCGGGGTGCGCGCCCGCCCGGTGGTCCGGCACGGCCCCGGCGGGCCGGGAACGGCGGTGCTCTGCTGCTAACGTCAGGTGTGGACCAGTCAGCTGTACGAGAGGTGACCCACCGTGGCGCGGAACAGCGCGGGGATGTTCGTGGCCGGGTTGACCGCGGCGGCCCTGGCGGTTGTCGGCGTGCTCGCCTACCAGGCGTCCGCCGCGCAGGACAAGGCCCCGCAGGCGCGGGAGTCCAAGCCCCCCGCGACCTCCTCCCCGGCGCCCGGCGCCTCTCCCGAGAAGGCCGCCGACCCGGCCGCCCTGCCCGCGGACTCCGGCACCGGCCGGCGTGTGGTGTACGCGCTGGAGGCGGGACGGGTGTGGCTGGTGGACGAGAGCGGCAAGGTCAACCGCACGTACGAGGTGACGCCGGGGTCGGTCAGCCCGCTTCCCGGCGAGTACACGGTGTCGTCCCGTTCGGCGCACATCACCGGTTCGGACGGTGTGCCGGTGGAGAACGTGGTGCGGTTCGCGCAGGTCGGTGAGGCCGTGGTCGGCTTCAGCGCCGCTCTCGACGGCAAGGCGCCCGCGCCCGACCCGGAGAAGAAGACCGGCGGCATCCGCGAGAAGCGCAAGGACGGCGCCGCGATGTGGGTCTTCGCGACCATCGGCACGAAGGTCGTCGTCATTCCCTGACGCCCGTTCCCTGGCGCCCGGTGTCGCCCCCTTGACCCGCAGGACGCCTCACCGCGTCACGTGGCGCGGGCGTGTGCGTGTCAGGCGGTAGTGCGTGTCAGGCGGCGTCCGGTGTGGCCGCGTCGCCTGAGGAGGCCCGCGGCGAGTGGTCCCGTCCGCCGCGCGGAGTCCGCTCGGTGCCGGACGCCTGCCCGCGCTCCGGCGCTTCCGGCGGGGTGGAGACCGCTTCAGCGGCGGCGCAGGACGCGAGCAGTGCCGCGAACGGCGGGTCACCGGCCGACGACGACCGGGTGTGCTGCGGCATGACCCCTCCTCCCTCCGGGTTAGGTCTACCTAACCCGACCTGACTCCCATGGGAACACGCACCCCGCCGCCTACGCAAGATTTTACCGACAGTGTGTCGGAACAGCGGCCCGCGAGAGCGGAGGCGCGGTTCGGGGGTGGCACGACTGATTCCGCCGCAGGGGCGCGACCGGATGCCCCCGACCGGTGATCGCCGTGACAGGGGGCGTGACGAGGGGGAGCGGGCCGGGTCAGGCCGGTGCGGTCAGGGCGGCCAGGTCCGCGTCCCGCCAGCGTTCACCCACGCCGGTCAGCGTCACGGTCCGCTCGTCCGGGCCGCCGTCCTCCGCACCGGCCGCGTCCGCGCCGATCGCGCGCTCGATGACCACGTGCAGCCGGTCGTCGGACAGCTCCTCGACCTTGCCGTCACCCCACTCGACGACCACCACCGACTCCGGCAGCGAGACGTCGAGGTCGAGGTCCTCCATCTCGTCCAGTCCGCCACCGAGCCGGTAGGCGTCCACGTGCACGAGGTCCGGGCCGCCGTGCAGCGACGGGTGCACGCGGGCGATCACGAAGGTCGGCGAGGTGACCGCGCCCCGCACCCCCAGCCCCTCCCCCAGACCGCGGGTGAGCGTCGTCTTGCCCGCGCCCAGCTCACCGGTGAGCAGCACCAGGTCCCCGGGGCGCAGCACGGCGGCCAGCCGCCGGCCCAGTTCCTGCATACGTTCCGGCGTCGTGACGGTGATCGCAGTGCGCATACCGACGATGCTAAGCGCTGCCCGGCCCTCCCCCGGTCCCTCCCCGGCGGACGGCCGCCAGGGGCCGGAAAATCCGGGAAGCCGCGGCGCCGGCGCTGCTAGCCTCGTTGCCATGGCTCGAGGTATCTGGTCGCAGAGGACGCGCTCCGCCCGCTGACGGCGGCGCCCCTCACTCTGCTGAATCCGCGCACGCCGTCCCGGTTCCCGCCGGGCGGCCACTTCCCGCTGCCCGGCTCCCCTGCGAGCTGCGGAGCACGCGTTGAACCCCACCTCACGCCCTGATGCCACCCCTGCCACCACCCCCGCCACCACCGTTGCCACCGCCCCTGCCCTCAACGCCGAAGCCGGGTCACCGCCCGTCGGGGCCGGGGGCAGCGCGCACGTCCGCGCCGACGGCGTTGGCGTCGTGCGCGCGTCCCGACGGGTGCTGGACGGCGTCTCGGTCACCGTCTCCTGGCTTTGTCCACGAGAATGGACAGCAATTGTTCAGCACTTCGGACAGCACTGGGGGGAGCTCTCGAATCGAACAGCAAGCAGTTGCAAGGAGCGGCGTTACGGCATCGAACCGATCGCCCAACTGCGCGATACTCCTCGGCTCTCACCGCGCCAAGGGCGGCGCGGTCCAGTTCTCTTCGCGCGCCGCCAGATGGGTGACAGACACCGGTAGGCCGGGGCGGGTGGGGCCCCTGCCGACCGGTGATCAGGACCGGTCGGCGGGAGCGCGGTGATCAGCTGGCGTCTTCCTCCGCGGCGATCTGTGCCTGCACTTCGGCGCTGTCGGTGCCAGCTGCGCGGTTGCCGTAGCCGCGGTGGATGACCATGAGTTGGTCTTGCGTGCCGTTCTTGTCGCGGTAGACGACGACCGCTGGTCCGGCGCCGCTGGTGTGGCCGGGGAACTTCTGGTCGTCGGTCCAGGGGCCGCTGCCGGGCTTGTAGCTGGTCCACCACAGGTTCTGGTCCCCGTTGCCGTGGCCGCGGTGGACGCAGTAGAGCCTGTTGTCGAAGACTGCCAGGCCGGGCCCTTCCAGGCTGGAGTGGGCGCGGAACTTGTTGTCCGAGCCCCAGCCCCCGGCGCTCGTGTAGGTGGTGTGCCACAGGGAGGTGTCGGCGCCGCTGCCTCGGTGGACCATGTGGAGCGTGCTGCCATACACCGCCAGTGCAGGGTTCGAGGCTGTGGAGTGGCCGGGGAGCGGGGTGTCTTGGGCCCAGCCTCCGGCGCTGGTGAAGGTGGTGTGCCACAACGTGCTGTCAGAGGTGGCGCCCTTGTGGACGCAGTGCAGCTTCCCGTCGTACACCGCCAGAGCCGGGCCGACAGAGCTGGAATGGGCGCCGAGCGGCCTGTCTGCGGACCAGCCACGGCCGTCGAAGGTGGTGTGCCACAACTTGGTGTCGCTGCCGTGCCCGCGGTGGACGCAGTGCAGCTTCCCGTCGTACACCGCCAGAGCCGGGCCGGCGGCGCTGGAGTGCGCGCCGAACTCCGTGTCCACAGACCAGCCGTTGTCGGGGTCGAACGAGGTCCACCACAGCTGCTGGTCGTCGAAGCCGCGGTGGACGAGGATCAGACGGCCGTTGAACACCGCCGCCGCCGGGTTCGCGGCGCTGGCATGGGCCGGGAACATGGTGTCCTCGTTCCACTGAAAGTGACCGGTATCCGCGCTCCGACCGAACACCGTCCACCACAAGTTGGGGTCCTCGGAGGGATTGATACCGATCGGGATGAGCATCGTCGGCGAGATCCACGGCGAGACCAGCTTGCAGCCATACCCCCTCGACACCGCCTGCACCCAGACCTTCTGCGCCATGGCCGCCAGAGTGACCAGCGTCGACAGGGGCTCCTTGAGAGCTTCGCCGAGGATGTCCGCGAGGAGGTCCTTGATCTCGAGGTACGCGTCCACCGCCGCCTGGTTCAGGTGAACCTCAAACCCCCACCACTTCGCCTCGAACCGAACGGTGGCGCCCAGCGTCTCAAGCTCCTTGCGTGCGTGCTCCGCCCTTTCCACCAGCTCCGGCGGTGGCGTGTCGTAGAGCCCGCTGTTCTGCGGCGCGCTGTCCTGGGACTCGGTGGACTGGTCAATGGCCATGGTTTTTCCTCTCCACTGGTGAGTGTCGTACCGGCTTGCCCGGGCTCGTGACTCGAGGATTCCGGCGGACATCAGGATGCACGCATAGCGCAGAGTGATGACTGCATAGAGTCACTGATTGGCCTCAGGGCTACTCAATCTGGCGGAAAACAGCCACGACCAGCCTTACGGTGAAAACCGACCCGGCTGTCGCCAGGCGCGGACGGGAGCGACGGCGCACGCGCCCGCCCACGGCGGTGTCCTACCTGGCTTGAGCCCCGGCACCGCGTCGAGCCACGGCCCTTCCTGCCAGGCGGTCCGCTCCCACTGGCTGTTCCCGACTGCCCCGACCCTGCCCTCAAATCGAACGCCGGCAGGGCTGAGTGCTGTCCGGAGTGCTGAACAATTGCCGTCCAAACTCGTGGACAAGGCCAGTCTCCGCGCGGTCGCGCGTCGCCGTCGTAAGCGAGAACGGCCGCGGCAAGACCACGCTGCTGCACGTCCTCGCCGGAGTGGTCACCCCGGACGAGGGCACCGTGCGGCGCACCGGGACGATCGGCCTGGCCCGGCAGGAGCTGTCCGCACGGGACGGCGAGACCGTCGGCAGCCTGACGGCGGAGGCGCTGGGCCCGCCGCTCGCGGCGCTCGCCGCGCTGGACGCGGCGACCCTCGCACTCGCCGAGGGTGAACCCGCTGCCGACGACCGCTACGCCGCCGCGCTCGACGCCGCGACCCGGCTCGACGCGTGGGACGCCGGGCGCCGGGTCGACGTGGCCCTCGCGGCGCTCGGCGCCTGCCGCGACCGCGACCGGCCGCTGTCCACGCTGTCGGTCGGGCAGCGCTACCGGGTCCGGTTGGCGTGCCTGCTCGGCGTGCGGCACGACGTGCTGCTGCTCGACGAACCGACCAACCACCTGGACGCCGACGGCCTGGACTTCCTGACCCGCAGACTGCGCGCGCACGACGGCGGGCTCGCCGTCGTCAGCCACGACCGGGCGCTGCTGCGTGACGTCGCGAACCGGTTCCTGGACCTCGACCCGACCCGCGACGGCAGGCCGCGCCTGTACGCGGGCGGCTACGACGCCTGGCAGGCGGCCCGGCGCCGGGAGCGCGAGCGCTGGGAGCAGGACCACGAGGAGCAGCAGGCCGAGCACCGGCGGCTTCAGGAGGCGGCGTCGCGGGCCCGTGACCGGCTCTCCACCGGCTGGCGGCCGGACAAGGGGACCGGCAAGCACCAGCGCCAGTCCAGGGCCCCGGGTGTCGTCCAGGCGCTGAAGCGGCAGCAGGACGCCTTGGAGGCGCACCGGGTCGACGTGCCGGAGCCGCCGCCCGTGCTGCGGTGGCCCGACCTCGCGGTGCGGCCCGGGGCGCCGCAGGCGCGGGCGCACGGGGTGGCGGTGGACGGGCGGCTGCCCGGCCCGGTCGATCTCACCCTCGACGGCGGCGACCGGCTGCTCGTCACCGGGCCCAACGGCGCGGGCAAGTCCACGCTGCTCGCCGTGCTGGCGGGTGCGCTGGAGCCGACGGACGGGCACGTCCGGGCGGCCCGGGGGGCGCGGATCGTCCTGGTGACGCAGGAGACCGCCGAGCAGGACCCCGCGCTCACCGCCCGCGAGGTGTACCGGCGCCATGTGGAGCGCCTGGTGGCCGGCGGGACGGTGCGGGACGCCGACGCCGTGCCGCTCGGCACGCTCGGCCTGCTGGGGTCGGACGCCCTGCGGACTCCGGTGGGCCGGATGTCGCAGGGGCAGCAGCGGCGGCTGGACCTGGCGCTGGCGCTGTCCGGGCGTCCCGGGCTGGTCCTGTTGGACGAGCCGACCAACCACCTGTCGTCAGCGCTGGTCGAGGAGCTGACCGGCGCGATCCGCGGCACGAGCGCTGCCGTCGTCGTCGCGACGCACGACCGGCAGTTGCTGCGGGACCTCGCGGACTGGCCCCGGCTGGACCTGCCCGGGGGTCCCGGGCCGGGCGCCCGATCCTGCACCGCCCGGACGTGACGCGGCCACCGGGCGGGACGACGGCCACCGGGCGGGAAGCGACTGCCGGGCGTGAGGCTGCCACCGTGCCGCCGGGGCTGTGTGCCTGGCGGAATCGGGGCCTACGTGCCGGACGGGTTCTCCGGGCCCTCCGCACCTTCCGGGCCCTCCGCACTTTCCGGCCCCTCCGCACCGGCTGGCCCCTCCGCGCACGCCGGCCCCTCCGCACCCGCCCGGGCGGCCGGGGCGGGCTCGCCGGCGCCGGTGGACCAGCGGCGGCGGGCGGCCCGCAGGTGCGGGCCCTCCTTGACCGTGCGCGGCAGCAGCGACAGGCCGGCGCGCAGGGCACGGGCCTGGACGTCGGTCACGGGGGAGACGAGACGCCAGCCGGGCAGCCCGTACATGCGGCGGGCCCAGCCCGGCAGCATGGCGAAGGCCAGCCCGGCGAGGCCGACCCAGACCGGGCGGGCCGGGGTGGCGAACTGGACCCAGGTGGGCAGCGGCGGCAGCAGCGCGAACCGGGCTGCCTCACGGGCCGCCGGGGTGAGCTTCAGCTCGCCGCGCATCGCGGTGAAGTAGTCGGCCAGTTCCGCCGTGCCGGAAGGGACCGGGTGGTCATCGGGTACGCCGACGAGGTGCGCCACCCGGGCCTGCTCGCGGAGGTAGGTGTCCGCCTCCGCGTCGGTCAGGCGCAGGCCGGAGCGGCGGGTGACGCCGAGGAAGGAGTCGACCTCGCTGCAGTGCACCCAGGTCAGCAGGTGGGGGTCGTCGGCGCGGTAGTCGAGGCCGGTGACCGGGTCGGTGCCGCGCACGTGCAGGTGCACCTGCCGCACCTTCGCCACGGCCGCCTCGACCTCCGGGCCGGTGCCGTAGGTGACCGCGCCGATGAAGGAGGCGGTCCGGTAGAGGCGGCCCCACGGGTCCTCGCGGAACGCGGAGTGCTCGGCCACCCCTGCCATCGCCAGCGGGTGCAGCGCCTGGAGCAGCAGCGCGCGCAGTCCGGCCAGTCCCATTGCCGGGTCGGCGTGCACGCGCCAGGAGACCGACCCGGCGCCGAAGAGGCCCTCGGCCGGGATGCGGGTGTGCGCGGCGGACGCCATGCCCCCATGGTGCCTGGCCACCCGCTCGTCCGTCGGGCCCGGACGGCGGCCGGGTGCTCAGCGCCGGGTGGTGCGGGCGCCGCGGGCCGCGCGGGGGATGCGGCGGCCGGGGGGCGGCGTGCAGGCCCGTTCCATCAGGTCCAGCAGCCGCCCGTTGAGCAGTTCGGGCCGTTCCAGCATGAGCAGGTGGCCGGTGTCGGGGACGATCTCCAGCAGGGCGTCCGGCAGCAGCGAGGCGATCGCCTCGCTGTGGGCGTGCGGGGTGAGCTGGTCCTTGTCGCCGGCCATCACCAGCGAGGCGCAGGCGGTGAACGCGGTCAGCGCCTCCGTCTTCTCGTGGCCGTGGAACGCGGGGTAGAACTCGGCGACGACGTCGATCGGGGTGGCCTCGATCATGCGCTCGGCGAAGCGGGCCACCGCCGGGTCGACCGTGCGCGGCTCACCGAAGGAGTAGTGCTTGACGAGGCCGGCGAGCAGGTCCGCGGTGGCGGCCCGGCCGCGTTCGACCAGCGTCGAGTAGGCGGCCAGCGTGTGCAGCACACCGGGTACCACGCGGCGCAGCGCCCGCATGCCGGAGGCGGGCAGTCCGTAGGTGACCTCGCCGAGGCCGCCCGCCGAGGTGGCGACGAACGCCGCGCCGACCACACGTTCGGCGACCCAGTCGGGGAACTGGGCGGCCAGCGCCATCATCGTCATGCCGCCCATGGAGTGCCCGACCAGCACCACCGGCCCGTCGGGGACGGCCGCGTCGAGCACCGCCCGCAGGTCCCGGCCCAGCCGTTCGATGCTCACCGGCACCGCGCCGCGGGCACCGGCGGCCTGCGCCCGGCCGCGTTCGGACCGGCCGTGGCTGCGCTGGTCCCAGTAGACGGCCCGGACGGTGCCCAGCTCGCGCAGCGCCTCCCGCTGGAAGTGCCAGGAGTCCTGGGTGAGGCAGTAGCCGTGGCTGAACACCAGGGTGGGTGCCGGGTCGGTGCGGCGGAAGCGGTGGCGGCGCGGGGGCTGCTCGGTGGGCTCGTCGACCTCGTAGTGCAACTCGGTGCCGTCGTCGGCGATCGCGGTGCCGGCGGTGCCGCGCAGCGTGCCGTAGGGGCCGGTGGCGTCCAGTGCCAGCTTGGCCTTGCGGCGCACGGACCGCTGCACGGTCAGCCGTTCGACCGCCACGCCGGCCGCCACCACGCCCAGCGCCGCCCCGGCGACGCCTGCCCGGCGCGCCCAGCCCTCTGCCGTCACGGTCTGCTCTCCGCTCGTGCTGCTCACTCCCCCGCGTACAGCCGCGGTACCCGGGGGCCGATGCGAGTGATGATCTCGTACCCGATGGTGCCCGCCGCACGCGCCCAGTCCTCTGCGGTGGGTTCGCCGCGGTCACCAGGGCCGAAGAGTACGGCCTCGTCGCCCACCGCGGCACGGTCGCCGCCGAGGTCGACGACGAACTGGTCCATGGCGATCCGCCCGGCGACCGTGCGCGGCTTGCCCGCGACGAGCACCGGCCCGGTGTTGGATGCGTGCCGCGGGATGCCGTCCGCGTAGCCGGCCGGGACGAGGGCCAGCGTGGTGGGGCCGGGCGTGGTGTAGGAGTGGCCGTAGGACACGCCGTGCCCGCCGGGCACCTCCTTGACCTGCGCGAGGGCGGCGACGAGCGTCATGGCGGGGCGCAGTCCGAAGTCCTCGGGCACGCCCACCTCCGGCGACGGCGACAGGCCGTAGACGGAGACGCCGGGGCGTACCAGGTCGAAGTGGGACGCGGGCAGCGTCAGCGTGGCGGGCGAGTTGGCCATGTGCCGCACCTCGGGCCGCAGCCCGGCGCGTTCGGCGGCGCCCAGGGCCTCGCCGAACGCGGCGAGCTGGGCGGCGATCGAGGGGTGGCCCGGCTCGTCCGCGCAGGCGAAGTGCGACCACACGCCGGTGACCTGGACCAGTCCGGACGCCTCGGCCTCGCGGGCCGCCGCCACCAGGTCCGCCCAGTCGGCGGGCTGGCAGCCGTTGCGGCCCAGGCCGGTGTCCGCCTTGAGGTGGACGCGGGCGGTACGGCCGGTGCGCAGCGCGGCGGCGGTGATCTCGTCCAGGGCCCAGCGTCCGCTCGCGGAGACGTCGATGTCCTCGGCGACGGCCTCCGCCCAGGGGCCGCCCGGCGTCCACAGCCAGCACAGCACGCGTCCGCGGTCGCCACCCGCGCGCAGCGCCAGGGCTTCCTCGGGCGTGGCCGTGCCGAGCCAGCTCGCGCCCGCCTGGCGGGCGGCACGGGCGCAGGGCAGGGCACCGTGCCCGTAGGCGTCGGCCTTCACCACGGCCATCAGCTCGGCGCCCGAGGCCCGGGCGCGCAGGGCGCGCACGTTGCCGCGCAGGGCGTCCAGGTCGATCTCGGCGCGCAGCCTCGGCGGCGTACGTGGTGCGGTGTTCACCGCTCCAGTGTCTCAGGGCGCCGCAGCGCCCCGCCGCCGTACCCGCCGGACGCCCCGGGCGGGTCCCGGCGGCCCGGGCTTGAACGGGCGGGCCCGGTGGCGCAGGCGTGAACGGTCAGTCGTCCTTGCCGCGGCCGGTGATCGCGTCCCGCAGGCGGTCGACGAAGCCGACGCCGGGGGCCAGCAGCTTGTTCGCGGGCGGCGTGTCGGGGGCCGACGGGTGCGGCCGGGTGGGGGCCGCGCTCTTGGCCCGCCGGACCTGGTCGCCGAGCTCGTCGAGCTTCTCCTCGCCCGCGGTGGCCCGCAGCCGGGGGAAGAGGTTCTGCTCCTCGTCGGCCACGTGGGAGCGGATCTCGGCCGTGAGTGCGCTGACCAGGCGTTCGAACTCGGGCTCACCCGGTTCGGTGCCTTCGAGGTCCTTCATCAGCTGCTCGGCGGTGGCGTGCTCCTTGATCTCCTTGTCGGCGATCGCGTCGCCGTCCGGCAGGTACTCGCGGACCGCCGGGTAGACGTACGCCTCCTCGGCGATGGAGTGCCTGACCAGTTCGATCGTGACCTGCTCCACGAGCGTCTTCCGCCGGGCGTCCGCCAGCGGCAGGCTGTCGATGCGTCCGAACAGCTCCTCGACCTCCCGGTGGTCGGTGGTGAGTTCGTCGATGACGTTGCCGCCGTGTCCCATGTCTGCCTGGTCTCCTTCGTGTCGTCTCACCCGCCGGGCGGGTCGGCGGGAGTACGGGTATCCGCGACCCCCGTCCCCTCAAACACCGGACCGGGACCCGCCCGCCTGCCGCCGCGTCGGCGGGCGGGCGGGGACGGACGGGGGGATAGTCGGCGCCAAACGGGTACCGGGAGGGCTGCCGCCGGCACGAGCAGCCCGGCGGCAGCCCTCCGATCCCCGTCCGGGGCCCCGCGCCGGGGCCCCCGTGTCCGTCAGGTGAGTGATGTCCTTCCCAGCAGTGCGAGGTGCGGCCGGGCGTGCCGCCACGGCCGTCCGGAGTGAGGCGGCGTACGTCGCGGTGGCCTTGGCGAAGGCCGTGCGGCAGTCCGGTCGTGAACGGGTCCTGGTCGTCCAGTCGCTGAAGAGCGCGCTGGCGGCGCTGATCGCGTGGGCGCTGGCCACCTGGTGGCTGCCGGACCCGCTGTCGCTGATGGCGCCCTGGGTCGCGGTGGTCCTGGTGCAGGCCACGGTGTACCAGTCGGTGTCGCAGGGCGTCCGGCAGGCCCTCGCCATCGTGCTGGGCACGGCGCTGGCCACCGGGACGGCCCTGCTCGTGGGGCACACGATGACCGCGCTCGCGCTGGTGCTGCCGGTGACGCTGCTCATCGGCAACTGGCCCCGGTTCGGCGGACAGGGCATCTACGTCGCGACGTCCGCCATCTTCGCCGTGGCGGGCGGCGGGCTGACCCTGGAGGTCAGCGCGGAACGGGTGGCGGCGGCGCTGATCGGCGCGGCCGTGGGCATCACGGTCAACGCGCTGCTGTTCCCGCCCGCCTACCTGCGCAGCACCCGCGAGACGCTGCTCTTCGCGACCCGGGAGGCCGGGAAGATCCTGGACGCCATGGCCGACGGGGTCCGCGACGGCCTGACCGCGGAGGGCGCACGGCGCTGGTTCGACCGGGCGAGCCGGTTGCCGACGCTGGTGGAGGACGTGCGCTCGGCGACCCGCTGGAGCGAGGAGAGCGTGCGCATGAACATCCAGCACCGCCGCAGCCTGCAGGAACCCACCCCCGACTCGTCGTACCGTGACGCGTCGTACCACTCCGCGTCGTACCACTCCGCGTCGTACCACGACACCGTGAACACGCTGTGGCACCTCAGCGACCACATACGGGAGATGAGCCGGACCCTGCTGGAGGTCGCCGACAGCCGGCCCGACGGCGTCCACCCGGTGGCCGCCCACTCCGACGCGTTCGAGAGGTTCCTGCGGGTCGTCTCGGCTGCCGTGACCGCGTACGGCGAGTCCGCGGCCCGCACAGGCCAGAACGCGCAGCAGGAGCTGGAGCACGCCCTGGAGCAGCTGGACGGGGCGTACGACCGGCTCCGGCAGCAGCTCGCCGAGCGGCCCGTGGCGGACTCCACCGAAGCGGAAGTACTCGGTCCGCTACTCGCGGAGGCCCGCCGCCTCTCCCGGCAGCTCGGAGCCTGACGCCGCGGGGGCCACGCGTGCCACGAGTGTCCCGCGCACCGGGGGCCGGGGTGTCCGCGGACGCGGAGGGTCCGAAGTCCGGCGTGCCCGGGGACGCGGTGGGGCGTTTCGCCCGTGCGGAGGGTGTGAAACCTGGCATTCCAGGCACTCGTGGGGCATGGACAACAACACCGACCCGGACCCCCGCCGTACTCCCGGCCTGAAGCCGGGCGGCACGGTGCCGCCCGGTGAGACGCCACCGGGCGAGGACAGCACGTCGGGCGCCGGCCCCAGGGACACCCAGAACCCGACGAAGGGCTGGGCCAAGGGACCGCTGGCCGCCATCGCGGTCGTGACGGGCCTGATGGCGGCGTTCTTCCTCGTCTACGCCGTCTTCCTGTGGACCAGGGCTTGACCTACTTGAACGGCGGCCCGGCGGGTACCCGGCCGGCCCTGGGACCCCGGCAAGGAGGCGAGGCGACATGAAGGCGAACGTGTGGCACGGCAAGCGGGACGTCCGCGTCCAGAACGTGCCCGACCCGAAGATCCTGAAGCCGACCGACGCGGTGATCAAGGTGACGTCGAGCGGCCTGTGCGGTTCCGACCTGCACCTCTACGAGGTGCTCGGGCCGTTCATGACCCCCGGCGACATCCTCGGCCACGAGCCGATGGGCGTCGTCGAGGAGGTGGGCGCCGAGGTCACGGACCTGGCGCCCGGTGACCGGGTGGTGGTGCCGTTCCAGATCTCCTGCGGTTCGTGCTTCATGTGCCTCCAGGGGCTGCAGACCCAGTGCGAGACCACCCAGGTGCGAGACCAGGGCTCGGGGGCCGCGCTGTTCGGCTACACCAAGCTCTACGGCTCGGTACCGGGCGCGCAGGCCGAGTACCTGCGGGTGCCGCAGGCCCAGTACGGGCCGGTCAAGGTCCCGCACGGCCCGTCCGACGACCGGTACCTGTACCTGTCGGACGTGCTGCCGACGGCCTGGCAGGCCGTGGCCTACGCCGACGCGCCGAAGGACAGCACGCTTGTGGTGCTCGGCCTCGGCCCGATCGGCGACATGGCGTGCCGGATCGCGCTCCAGCAGGGCGTGCGGCAGGTGATCGGCGTGGACCTCGTGCCCGAGCGCCTGGAGCGCGCCCGCGCCCGCGGCGTGGACGTGCTGGACCTCAACGAGCTGGACGACCCTGCCGAAGCGGTCCGCGAACGCACCGAGGGCCGCGGCGCGGACGCCGTGATCGACGCGGTCGGCATGGAGGCGCACGGCAGCAAGGCCGGCAAGCTGCTCCAGGACGCCTCCGCGATGCTGCCGGGCCGCATCGCGGAGAAGGTGGCGTCCAAGGCGGGCGTGGACCGGCTGGCGGCACTGAACATGGCCATCGACATGGTCCGCCGCGGCGGCACCGTCTCGCTGAGCGGCGTGTACGGCGGCATGGCCGACCCGCTGCCGATGCTGGTCCTGTTCGACAAGCAGATCCAGCTGCGCATGGGCCAGGCCAACGTCAGGCGGTGGATCCCCGACATCCTGCCGCTGCTGACCGACCAGGACCCGCTGGGCGTGGAGGACTTCGCCACCCACCACGTGCCGCTGACCGAGGCGCCGGACGCCTACAAGCTGTTCCAGGAGAAGAAGGACGGCATGGTCAAGGTCGTCTTCCAGCCCTGACGCCCCGCCTGCGCCGCGTATCCGCGCGGGATGTGACGGCCCGGAACCGAGTCGGACCCGGTGCCGGGCCGTCAGGTCCTGCGGGTGACGGGCACCCTCCAGGGCCCCTTCAGGGCAGCGGCGTGCCGCCGGTGGCGTTGACGATCTCCGCGGTGATGTAACTGGCCTCCTGCGAGGCCAGGAAGACGTACGCGGGTGCCATCTCGGCGGGCTGCGCGGCCCGGCCGAGCGGGCTCTGCTTGCCGAACTCGGAGGTGTCGGGCATCGTCGCCGGGATCAGCGGCGTCCACACCGGGCCGGGGGCCACGGCGTTGACCCGGATGCCGCGCTCGGCGAGGTTGCCGGCCAGTCCCTGCGTGAACGAGATGATGGCGGCCTTCGTCATCGCGTAGTCGAGCAGGTGCGTGGACGGCTTGTAGCCCTGCACGGACGTGGTGTTGAGAACGCTGCCGCCCTCCGGGATGTGCGGCAGGGCCATCTTCGTCAGCCAGAACATGCCGTACAGGTTGGTGCGCATCACCCGGTCGAACTGCTCGGTGGTGATGTCCTCCAGCCCCTTGGGCTGGGCCATCTGGTAGGCCGCGTTGTTGACGAGCACGTCGATCCGGCCGAACTCGTGCACGGCCCGGTCGACGAGGCGGCGGCACTCGTCCTCCCGCTGGATGTCGCACGGCAGCGGCACCGCGCGGCGGCCGGCGTCCTCGACCAGGGACACCGTCCGGCGGGCCTCTTCCTCCTCCTCCGGCAGGTACGCCAGCACCACGTCGGCGCCCTCCCGCGCGAAGGCGAGCGCGACCGCGCGGCCGATGCCCGAGTCGCCGCCGGTGATCAGGGCCTTTCGGTCCTCCAGTCGGCCGCTTCCCCGGTAGGTGTCCTCACCGTGGTCCGGTTGCGGATCCATGTTCTCGGTGTACCCGGGGTGCTCGTCCTCCTGCTGCGGGAACGGGGGCTGCGCATGCTGCTCGGCGGGGTTCTGCTGGTCCTCGGTCGTGGGCACTGTTCCTCCAGGCTTGTCCTGCTATGCCGAGACGTCTGGGTACCCGTGCCGTGCCCCGCGAAACGAGCCCGCCCGCCGACGGCGAGCGGCGCGAAAGCCTCCGTGCGCCACGTCACTTGGCCCGGCGTCCGCCCACCCGTCCGGTGCGGCCTGGCGCTCAGTCGTTCGGGGCGACCTGGTGCCAGGCGGCGGGCAGGGCCTCGGCGACGTCCGCCGCGGTGGGCGGCGCGGCGGCCAGCCGGCCGGCCAGGCCGTGCAGGTAGGCGCCCGCCGACGCGGCGTCCACGGCGTCCAGGCCGGCCGCCAGCAGCGACCCGACGAGCCCGGACAGCACGTCGCCGCTGCCCGCGGTGGCCAGCCACGGGCTGCCCGTCGGGTTGACCCGGGCGGTGCCGCCGTCCGGGCCCACCACCACCGTGGTCGCGCCCTTCAGCAGCACGGCGGCGCCGAAACGTTCCGCGAGCCGCCGCGCGGAGTCCAGCCGTGCCGCCTCGACCGACTCCCGGGACGTGCCGAGCAGCGCCGCCGCCTCCCCGGCGTGCGGGGTGAGCACCGTCGGGCAGGGCCGCCGCCGGACCTCGTCCGGGTCGAGCAGCCGCAGGCCGTCCGCATCGACCAGGACCGGCACCCGGTCCTCCAGGACCTCGCGGACGGCGCGTTCCGCCTCGTCACCGGAGGCCAGCCCGGACCCCACCACCCACGCCTGCACCCGGCCGGCCGACCGGGGCGACCCCTTCGACACCAGCACCTCCGGGTGCCGGGCCAGCACCTCCTCGGACGCGTGCCCGGCGTACCGGACCGCGCCCGCGCCTCCGCGCAGCGCCCCCGACACGGCCAGCACGGCCGCACCGGGGTACGTCGCGGAGCCGGCGGCGACGCCGACCACACCGCGCCGGTACTTGTCGCTCTCACCGTCGGGCTTGGGCAGCAGGCGGGCCAGGTCGGCGTGCTGGAGCGCTGCGGCGTCCGGCACGGCGGGCAGCAGCGGTCCCAGGCCGATGTCCACCAGCCGCAGCGCACCGGCACGCGACCGGCCCGGGTCGATCAGCAGGCCCGGCTTGTAGGCGCCGAAGGTGACGGTGGCCGCCGCCCGGACGGCCTCACCCGCCACCTCGCCGGTGTCCGCGTCCACGCCGCTGGGCAGGTCCACCGCCAGCACCGGGCCGCGCACCCGCTCCAGCAGTGCGACGGCGGCCTCCCGCAACCCGCCCCGGCCTCCGATGCCGGTGATGCCGTCCACGACGAGGTCGGCCCGGCCCAGTACCTCGTGTGCGTCCGGCCCGGTCGCCGTGCGGCCCCCGGCGGTGCGCAGCGCGGCCAGCCCGCCCTGGTGGACCCGCGCGGGGTCCACGGGGACGGCGACCACGCCGGCGCCGCGCCGGGCCAGCCGCGCCCCGGCGTACAGGGCGTCACCGCCGTTGTCGCCGCTGCCGACCAGCAGCGCGACCCGGCTGCCGTACACCCGTCCCAGCAGTCCCGCCGCCGCCACGGCCAGCCCCGCCGCGGCGCGCTGCATCAGCGCGCCCTCGGGCAGCGTCGCCATCAACTCCCGTTCGGCGGCCCGAACCGCCTCCACCCGGTATGCAGTCCTCATACCGGCCAGTGTCGCAACCACCGGGCCGGGCCGCGGCCCGACGTGCGGGCTGCGGGTAGCGAGCTGCGGGCCGCCCGTCGGGCCGCCCGGCGCGGTCAGCCTTCGGCGATGACCACGGCGGACGCCACCCCGGCGTCGTGGGACAGCGAGACGTGCCACTCGCGCACGCCCAGTTCCTCGGCGCGGGCCGCGACCGTGCCGTGCACCACCAGCGACGGCCGGCCGGAGTCGGCCGTGCGCACCTCCGCGTCCGTCCAGTGCAGCCCGCCGGGCGCACCGAGCGCCTTCGCCAGTGCCTCCTTGGCGGCGAACCGGGCGGCGAGCGAGGCGACGCCGCGGCGCTCCCCGCTGGGCAGGTACAGCTCGCCGTCGAGGAACAGCCGGGCGGCCAGCCCGGGGGTGCGCTCCATGGACTGCGCGAACCGGTCGATCTCCGCCACGTCGATGCCCACGCCGATGATCACCGCCGCTCCCCCGCCCCGGTCCGGCCGGAGCGGACGCGGGCGGCCCGGTGGCCTCCAGCGGTGTGCCGGGTGCCGCTCACTCCACCGTCACCGACTTGGCCAGGTTGCGGGGCTGGTCCACCTCGTTGCCGCGGGCCGTGGCCAGCTCGCAGGCGAACACCTGGAGCGGCACCGTCGCCACCAGCGGCTGGAGCAGCGTCGGCGTCGCGGGCACGCGGACCAGGTGGTCGGCGTAGGGCACCACGCTCTCGTCGCCCTCCTCGGCGATCACGATGGTCAACGCGCCGCGCGCCCGGATCTCCTGGATGTTGGAGACGATCTTGTCGTGCAGCACCGAGCGTCCGCGCGGGGAGGGCACCACGACGACCACCGGCAGGCCCGGCTCGATGAGGGCGATCGGCCCGTGCTTCAGCTCCCCGGCGGCGAAGCCCTCGGCGTGCATGTAGGCCAGTTCCTTCAGCTTCAGCGCGCCTTCCAGGGCGACGGGGAAGCCGACGTGCCGGCCCAGGAAGAGCACGGTGTTGTTGTCCGCCAGCGACCTGGCCAGCTCCCTGACCGGCTCCATCGTGGCGAGCACGGCCTCCACGTCGTCCCCGATCCGGGCCAGCTCCCTGATCACGGAGTCGATCTCGTCGCCCCACTTGGTGCCGCGCACCTGACCCAGGTAGAGCGCCACCAGGTAGCAGGCCACCAGCTGCGTCAGGAACGCCTTCGTCGAGGCGACGGCGACCTCGGGCCCGGCCCTGGTGTAGAGCACGGCGTCGGACTCACGCGGGATCGTCGACCCGTTGGTGTTGCACACGGCCAGCACCCGGGCGCCCTGCTCACGGGCGTGCCGGACCGCCATCAGGGTGTCCATGGTCTCGCCGGACTGGGAGATGGCGACGACCAGCGTGCGGGCGTCGAGGATCGGGTCGCGGTAGCGGAACTCGCTGGCCAGCTCGGTCTCGCAGGGGATGCGCGTCCAGTGCTCGATGGCGTACTTGGCGATCATCCCGGCGTGGTAGGCCGTGCCGCAGGCGACTATCACCACCTTGTCCACCTCGCGCAGCACCGAAGCGGGGAAGCGCAGCTCGTCCAGTCGCAGCACCCCCGCGTCGTCGATCCGGCCCAGCAGCGTGTCCGCGACCGCCTTGGGCTGCTCGGCGATCTCCTTGAGCATGAAGTAGTCGTAGCCGCCCTTCTCGGCGGCCGACACGTCCCAGTCGACGTGGTACTCGCGGACCTCGGCGGGCGCGCCGTCGAAGCCGGTGACGGTGACGCCGCCCCGGCTCAGCTCGACCACCTGGTCCTGGCCCAGCTCGACGGCCTCCCGGGTGTGCTCGATGAACGCCGCGACGTCGGAGGCGAGGAACCACTCGCCGTCGCCGACACCCACCACCAGCGGCGAGTTGCGCCGCGCGCCGACCACCGTGTCCGGCTCGTCGGCGTGCACCGCGACCAGGGTGAACGCGCCCTCCAGCCGCCGGCACACCTGCCGCATCGACTCGGCCAGGTCACCGCAGGAGGAGAAGGACTCGGCCAGCAGGTGCGCCACGACCTCCGTGTCGGTCTGCGACTCCAACCGGTGCCCGCGCTCCTCCAGTTCGGCACGCAGCGCGGCGAAGTTCTCGATGATGCCGTTGTGGACGACCGCGACCCGGCCCGCGTTGTCCAGGTGCGGGTGCGCGTTGGCGTCGGTCGGTCCGCCGTGCGTGGCCCAGCGGGTGTGCCCGATGCCGGTGCCGCCGCTCGGCAGCGGCTGCTCGACGAGCAGCTTGCTCAGGTTGGCGAGCTTGCCCGCCTTCCGCGCGGCGGCCAACCCGCCGTCGGCGAGCACCGCCACTCCCGCCGAGTCGTAGCCCCGGTACTCCAGCCGCCGCAGCCCGGCGATGACCACTTCGAGGGCGGACTGCCCTCCCACGTATCCGACGATGCCGCACATGCGGGCAGCCTACGACGCCCGGGGCGGCGGGTCGGCCGCCGCAGGGCGGTTCGGCGGTTCGCGCGGTCAGCGCGTGGCCGCCGCACGGCCGGGGGCGAGGGGACGGGTGCGGGGACGGGTGTGATGGCGGGTGTGGCCCAGCACCCGGTCGGCGGCCAGGCGCCGCAGCAGCCGCAGGCCCGTGCGGGCGCTGGGGTGCGGCAGGTGTGAGCGGCGGCGTGCGCCGGCCCCGCGGGGAGACGGGACCGGCGGCACCACCCCGGCGGCGGCCTCGTGCAGCAGGGCCAGGTATTCGGCTTCCTCACAGCGGGGCTTGCTGCCCATCCGGTACAGGTCGAGCGTGTCGTCCGGATCGTCGGCGATGTCCTCGTCGGGCAGGTGCTCGATGAGATCGTCGAGGTGGGAAGGCATAAGGCCCCCTCATGCCGGCCCGGCAGGACGGCGTCGTCGGTGCAGGGAACGTAACGCCGACCGCCGGGTAGGTACAGGGTTTTGTCATATTCGGCCGGAGGCGTTCGGAGCCGCGCCGAGGGGGCACGGGACCGTCCCCGCTCCCGTCGCGCGCGGCGCACGCCCGTCCGGTACGCCGGGCGTGCAGCGCACACCCGCCCGGCACGCCGTGCGCCGCTCGGGTGCCCCGGGCACGCCCGGCCGGCCCGGCACGCGGACAATGGGACCGTGCCCCGCATCCCCGCAGCGACCCCCTCCTCGCCGAAGCCGCCGACCGCAGCGCGGCGGCGCGGCGACGCCACGCCCACGCCGTACGTGGACCTCAGCCGCGCCGAGTGGAGCGCGCTGCGCGAGCGCACGCCGCTGCCGCTGACCGCGGACGAGGTGGAACGCCTGCGCGGACTGGGGGACGTCGTCGACCTGGACGAGGTGCGGGACATCTACCTGCCGCTGTCCAGGCTGCTGAACCTCTACGTCGGCGCGACCCACGGCCTGCGCGGCGCGGTCAACACCTTCCTCGGCACCGGCGCGCAGACCGGCACGCCGTTCGTCATAGGTGTCGCGGGCAGCGTCGCCGTGGGCAAGTCCACGACGGCCCGGCTGTTGCAGGCGCTGCTGGCGCGCTGGCCGGAGCACCCGCGGGTGGAGCTCGTCACCACCGACGGGTTCCTCTTCCCCAACGCCGAGCTGCACCGGCGCGGGCTGATGTCCCGCAAGGGCTTCCCCGAGTCCTACGACCGCCGGGCGCTGACCCGGTTCGTGGCGGACGTCAAGGCGGGCAAGGGCAACGTCAGCGCGCCCGTCTACTCGCACCTGATCTACGACATCGTGCCGGGCGAGCGGCTCACCGTGCGGCAGCCGGACATCCTCATCGTGGAGGGCCTGAACGTGCTCCAGCCGGCCCTGCCCGGCAAGGACGGGCGGACCCGGGTGGGCGTCGCCGACTACTTCGACTTCTCCGTCTACGTGGACGCCCGCACCGAGGACATCGAGCGCTGGTACCTGGACCGCTTCCGCAAGCTGCGGGAGACGGCCTTCCAGAACCCGTTCTCCTACTTCCGCAAGTACACCCAGGTCTCCGAGGAGGAGGCCATGGAGTACGCCCGCACCACCTGGCGGAACATCAACCGGGCGAACCTGGAGCAGAACATCGCCCCGACCAGGAGCCGGGCCGGCCTCGTGCTGCGCAAGGGCCCCGACCACACCGTGCAGCGCCTGTCCCTCCGCAAGCTCTGAACGCCCGCACGGCCACCGGGCCGTGCGGCGCCCCCGCCCGGACGGGACGGCACGAACGTCCGAGCCGTTCGGTAACGTGTTCGCCCGGGGAGGGCCCCAACGGTGCTGACGGACGGCGCCGCGGCCGTGAAGACGTCCCGCGACCACGGGCGTCGGCAGGGCCCTTGGCCCATCTCCCCGCAGCACGGACCACGCGACGGACGGGGGAACACCGATGACGACCACTCATGCCCTCTCCGAGGCGGGCGGCAGCCCACCTCCGGAGAGCGACACGGTCATCCACGTACGGGATCTGCGGATGCGCTACCGCAGCCATGATGTGCTGAAAGGTGTCGAGTTCACGGCACGGCGAGGCGAGGTCCTCGTGCTGCTCGGCCCGAACGGCGCGGGCAAGACGACCACGATCGAGATCCTGGAAGGCTTCCGGATGCGCTCGGCCGGTGACGTGACGGTGCTCGGCACCGACCCGGCCCGCGGCGGCGAGGAGTGGCGTGCGCGCCTGGGCATCGTGCTGCAGTCCTGGCGCGACCACGGCAAGTGGCGGGTGCGGGAGCTGCTGGCCCATCTGGGTTCGTACTACGCGCCGTACTCCACCGCCCTCGTCCGGCGGCCGTGGGACGTCGACGAGCTGCTCCACTCGGTGGGGCTGACCGAGCAGGCGGACAAGCGGGTCGGGAGCCTGTCCGGCGGGCAGCGCAGGCGTTTCGACGTCGCCGTCGGCATCGTGGGCAGGCCCGAGTTGCTGTTCCTGGACGAGCCGACGGCGGGCCTGGACCCGGAGGCCCGGAAGGAGTTCCACGGGCTGGTGCGCGGGCTCGCCGACGAGAACACCACCGTGCTGCTGACCACGCACGACCTCGCCGAGGCGGAGAAGCTCGCCGACCGAATCCTCATCCTGGCGGGCGGCCGGATCGTGGCCGACGGAACGGCCGGGGAGTTGTCCCGGCTGGCGTCATCCGAGGCCACCGTGCGCTGGACGCGGGACGGACGGCCCTTCGAGGAGGCGACCGCCGAACCCACCCGGTTCGTGCGGCGGCTGTTCGAGGAGCACGGCGAGGCGATCGACGATCTGGAGGTGCGCCGGGCGAGCCTGGAGGACACCTACCTGACGATGGTGCGGGCGCTGGAGGCGGAGAGCGACTCCGGCGAGCAGGCGGCACACACTTTCAAGGAGGTACCGCGATGAGTCCGGTGTGGTATGCGGCGGGTGTGGGAGTTCGGCGCGGCTGGACGGAACTCCGGCAGACCTTCACCACCGGCCAGGACCTGTTCGGTTACGCGATCTGGACGGTCCTGCTCATCGTGCCGCTGTTCCTGCTCAGGGACGACGTGCTGGACAGCGGCGTGTCGGTCGGCGCGTTCATGCTGCCGAGCCTGGTGGGGATGACACTCGCGTTCACCGGGCTGATGACCACGGCGCAACTGCTCGCGACCGAGCGCGAGGACGGAACCCTGCTGCGGGCCAAGGCCGTGCCCCACGGCATGGTCGGCCATCTGGTCGGCAAGATCATCATGGTGTCGGGTACGGCCCTCGCCTCCATGGCGCTGCTCTTCGCCGTCGGCGTGCTCCTGGTGGACGGGGTCGCCCGCCAGGGCGGCAGTGCACTGCTGACGCTCGTGTGGGTGGTGCCGCTGGGGCTCCTGGCGACCCTGCCCATGGGGGCCGTCATCGGCTCACTCGTCGACAGCCCGCGCACCGTCGGCCTGCTGATGCTTCCGGTGATGGGGCTCGTCGCGATCTCCGGGATCTACTTCCCCCTGTCGAACCTGCCCGAGTGGCTGCAGACCGTGGGGCAGGTCTTCCCCGTGTACTGGCTCGGCCTCGGGCTCCGGTCCGCGTTGCTGCCGGCCGAGGCGGTCACCGCCGAGATCGGCGAGTCCTGGCGGCTCCTGGAGACCGCGGGTGTGCTGGGCGCCTGGACGGTCGCCGGGCTGCTCCTGGCACCCTCCGTCCTGCGCCGGATGGCCCGCCGCGAGTCCGGGGCCGCGGTGGCGGAACGACGCCGCAAGGCGATGCAGCGGGTCGGTTAGCGGGCCAGCGGCGCCAACGTCAGGGGGTCGCCCGCCGGGTTTCCGGCAGGCGACCCCCTGACACACGCTCAGCTCCCGGCGCGCCACGTCCGCGCCCACGAGGGGACGGGCTGCGGGCGGGCTCAGCCCAGGGTGGTCTTGACGACGTCGGCGAGGCGGCCGGCGACCGCGCGGGCCTGCTCGATGTCGGCGGCCTCGACCATGACCCGCACCAGCGGCTCGGTGCCGGACGGGCGCAGCAGCACCCGGCCGGTCTCGCCCAGCTCACGCTCGGCGTCGCCGACGGCGGCGGCCAGCTCGGCGGAGGTCTTCACCCGGGAGCGGTCCACGTCCGGCACGTTGATCAGCACCTGCGGCAGCCGCTCCATCACGGCGACCAGCTCGGCAAGCGGCTTGCGGGTCGCGGCGACCCTGGCCGCCAGCATCAGGCCGGTCAGCGTGCCGTCGCCGGTCGTGGCGTGGTCCAGGGCGATGACGTGCCCGGACTGCTCGCCGCCGAGCGAGTAGCCGCCGCGCTTCAGCTCCTCCAGCACGTAGCGGTCGCCGACGGCGGTCTGCAGCAGCTCGATGCCCTCGCGCTCCATGGCGAGTTTGAAGCCCAGGTTCGACATGACCGTGGCGACCACGGTGTTCTTCCGCAGCGCCCCGGACTCCTTCATCGCGAGCGCCAGCACCGCGAGGATCTGGTCGCCGTCCACCTCGGCGCCGTCGCCGTCCACCGCGAGGCAGCGGTCGGCGTCGCCGTCGTGGGCGACGCCCAGGTCCGCGCCGTGCTCCAGCACCGCGGCACGCAGGCCGTCCAGGTGGGTGGAGCCGCACTGGTGGTTGATGTTGAGGCCGTTCGGCTCGGCACCGATGGTGACGATCTCCGCGCCGGCGCGGGCGAACGCCTCCGGCGACACGCGGGCGGCGGCGCCGTGCGCGCCGTCGATGACGACCTTCAGGCCGTCGAGCCGGTTCGGCAGCACCCCGGTCAGGTGGGCCACGTAGTTGTCGAAGCCCTCGGCGTAGTCGGTGACGCGGCCCACGCCGGAACCGGTGGGACGGTCCCAGCCGTCACCGGAGCTGTGCCCCAGGTACAGGGCCTCGATGCGGTCCTCCAGCGCGTCGGCCAGCTTGTGGCCGCCGCGGGCGAAGAACTTGATGCCGTTGTCGGGCATCGGGTTGTGGCTGGCGGACAGCATCACGCCCACGTCCGCACCGAGCGACCCGGTGAGGTAGGCGACCGCCGGGGTCGGCAGCACACCCACCCGCAGCACGTCGACGCCCGCGCTGGCCAGCCCGGCGACCACGGCGGCCTCCAGGAACTCCCCCGACGCACGCGGATCGCGGCCCACCACCGCCACCGGGCGGTGGCCCTCGAAGGTGCCCGCCTCGGCGAGCACATGCGCCGCCGCGACCGAGAGCCCGAGCGCCAGCTCGGCGGTGAGGTCGGCGTTGGCGACGCCCCGCACCCCGTCCGTTCCGAAGAGTCGTCCCACGTGATTCCTCCGAGATGTGCAAACCGTGACCGCCGGGGCTGATCCGGACGGCTCTTCCAGGTATACGCCCCGCGTGCGGCGGTGTGCAGTCGCGGGGCCGTCGGCACGCCGGTGCGGCGGCTGGCCCCGCCGACGGGGCCGAGGGCCGGGTCCGTCGTGCGCGGTCCGTCGTGCGCGGTGGCGGAACGGGAACGCCCCGGCGGCACGGGAAGTGCCGCCGGGGCGTTCGCGCTGCGACAGGGCAGCGAAGCGCGAATCAGCGCTTGCTGTACTGGGTGCCCTTACGGGCCTTCTTCAGACCGGCCTTCTTCCGCTCCACGGCACGCGCGTCACGGGTCAGGAATCCGGCCTTCTTCAGCGGGGCGCGGTTGTTGTCCACGTCCGCCTCGTTCAGCGCACGGGCCACGCCCAGGCGCAGCGCACCGGCCTGGCCGGAGATGCCGCCGCCGCTGATGCGGGCGATGACGTCGTAGCGGCCGTCGATCTCGAGCACCTTGAAGGGCTCGTTGACTTCCTGCTGGTGCACCTTGTTGGGGAAGTAGCCCTCAAGGGTGCGACCGTTGATCCGCCACTGGCCGCTGCCCGGCACGATGCGAACGCGCGCGATGGCGTTCTTGCGTCGGCCGGTGCCGCCTGCGGGCTGCGGGTCGCCGAACCGGGAGGAAAGCGACTCGGTGGTGAACTCGTCGGTCTCGGGGGTCTCGGTGGTGTACTCCTCGACCTCGTCGACGACGGGGGTCTCGGCAGTGGTCTCGGCCACGGTAATCCTCTGCTTCTCTTCAGTCTGTACGGTGGCCGGACTTACTGCGCGACCTGGGTGATCTCGAACGGGACCGGCTGCTGGGCACCGTGCGGGTGCTCGGAACCTGCGTAGATCTTCAGCTTCGAGAGCATCTGACGGCCCAGGGTGTTCTTGGGGATCATGCCCTTGATGGCCTTCTCGACGGCCTTCTCGGGGTTCTTCGCCAGCAGCTCGTCGTAGCGCACCGAGCGCAGACCGCCCGGGTAGCCCGAGTGGCGGTAGGCGAGCTTCTGGGTCGCCTTGTTGCCGGAGAGGTGCACCTTGTCGGCGTTGACGATGATGACGAAGTCACCCATGTCGACGTGCGGGGCGTATACGGGCTTGTGCTTGCCCCGCAGGAGGGTGGCGGCCTGAGAGGCCAGCCGGCCCAGGACGACATCCTGGGCGTCGATGACGTGCCACTGGCGCTGGACGTCGCCGGGCTTGGGGCTGTACGTACGCACGGTCGTAGCCTTCGCTTCTTCAGTGAGTGGGTCCTGACAAGGCCACCAGGCAGATCACAACAGCCGTGACCGCACATCGGGACGCAACCGAGTGCAGATCGCTGGTCATCGACCGGTAGGCCGGTGTAAGGGCCCCTCACGTGAGAATGAGCAAGCCAATACACATAACGAACCGGCAGAATACCGCTCCCCACCCGTACGGGTCAAAACCGCCGCCCGATCCCCGTTCGGCCCAGCCCGCACGACACGACCACCCGGCCCGCACTCCCTCAGGAGACCCGTCCCACGATGACCGACATGATCGAGATGGCAGCCTTCGCAGTGTCCGCACTGTTCATGGTGTTCTTCCTGGTCAGCGTACGCGCGGACCGCCGGCGGTTCCGCAACGCCGTCCTGCTGGGCCTCAGCCTCACCTGTCTGCTGCTGGGCCTGCTGCTGCAGATCCCGCAGCTCCCGCCGGTGACGGCCGACATCGTGATCATGCTGGTCGTCCTGGTCCCGGCGCTGGGCCTGCTGGCCCTGGGCGTGTTCCTCGTCGCCAACGGCCTGACCATGGTCAGGAAGGAGGGGCGCAGCCTCGGCAACCTACTGTCCCTGCTCACCGGCCTGGCCGTCTTCGCCGTGATCGCCCTGCTGCTGGCCGCGCGCAGCGGCGGCTCCGCCGCACTCGACGGCCTGATGACGACAACCGTGCTGCTGAGCGCCTACGTGTCGTTCCTCTTCGCCTGCTTCCTCGGTTACGCCTACCTCTACGGGCGCCTCGCGGTACGCGGCGACGTGGACTACGTCGTCGTGCTCGGCGCCGGCCTGCTCGGCGGCGACCGCGTGCCGCCGCTGCTGGCCGGCCGGCTGCACCGCGCCCGGCAGATCTACCTGGCGCAGACCGGACGCGGCAGCCGCCCGCCGCTGCTGCTCACCTCCGGCGGACAGGGCCCCGACGAGAAGGTGCCCGAGGCGCGGGCCATGGCGGACTGGTTGCTGGCGCGCGGCGTGCCCGAGGAGCACCTGCGGCTGGAGCGGCGGTCGCGGACCACGCAGGAGAACATGCAGTTCAGCCGGGCCCTGATGGTGGAGGAGAAGCCGGACTACCGGTGTGTGGTCGTCACCAACAACTTCCACGCCTTCCGGGCGGCCATGACGGCCCGCCGGGCCGGAGTCAACGGCCAGGTCCTCGGCTCCCCCACGGCCCGCTACTTCTGGCCGAGCGCCACCATCCGCGAGTTCGTCGCCGTCTTCTGGGAGCACCGGGCCGTCAACCTGGTGGTGTGCGCGGTTCTGCTGGGCCCGGGCCTGCTGGTGACACTGGACGGCTGAGCGGGCGGTGCATGCGCGCGGGGTCAGCGGGCGGCCGGCCGAGTGGGCCCGCCGAGTGGCCGCCCGGCCCGGCGGGCTCACTTCCGGGGGAAGCCGGAGGTGTCGAGCGTGACCGTCCGGCCGTCGGCGAGCGGCATCTCCACCGGTTCACCGAACGGCACTTCCTCCCGCCTGCCGTAACCGGACGGGCGCGGCTCGTCGAGCAGGGTGCACAGCGCGCGGAACGGGTCGACGATCACGTAGGAGGCGACACCGAACCGGCCGTACTTGGCGACCTTGGTGATGTAGTCGTTGGGGTCGTCCGGTATCGAGACGAACTCGACCACCGCCAGCACGTCCGTACAGACGTAGCGGTTGCCGTGCCGCACCGCGTCCGGAACCAGTACGGCAACGTCCGGAGCGAGCGAGGTCTCACCGGGGAAGTCCACGAACACGTCGGAGGCCGTGCGCAACGACCTTCCGTGCTTGTCCCGGATCTGGGTGCGGATCTCGAAGACGGTCTCGTCCTGGTCCGGCCCCTGGAGGGTCATGATCACCCTTCCGTCCACCACCTCGACGACGTACCCCTCGGTGCTCAGCGGGCCGGAGGGGTTCCGCCGCAGGTCGTCGAGCAGTGTCATCCGCCTGTTCCTCCCACACCGGTCGCCGTCGCCTTACCGTCCACCGCAGCCCATGGTCTCACGTGACCCGACTCACACACCGGCCCAGCCGTAGCCGCAGCCGGGGCCCGCCCGCCCGCCGACCGGTCAGCGGGCGCGGACGACGCGGCCCTCGTCCCAGACCGGCTCGGGCGTCTCGCGGACGCGGCCGTCGGCGCCGAACAGCAGGTAGCGGTCGAAGCCGCGGGCGAACCAGCGGTCGTGCGTGACGGCGAGCACCGTGCCCTCGTAGGCCTCCAGGCCCGTCTGGAGTGCTTCGGCGCTCTCCAGGTCCAGGTTGTCGGTCGGCTCGTCCAGCAGCAGCGCCGTCGTCCCGGCCAGCTCCAGCAGCAGGATCTGCAGGCGGGCCTGCTGGCCGCCGGACAGCCGGTCGAAGGGCTGCTCGGCCTGGCGGTCCAGCTCGTAGCGGCGCAGCGCCGCCATCGCCTGGCCGCGGTCCTTGGCGTGCTCGGTCCACAGGATGTCCAGCAGGGTCCGCCCCGCCAGCTCCGGGTGGGCGTGGGTCTGCGCGAAGTGGCCGGGCACCACCCGCGCGCCCAGCTTCCACGTCCCCGTGTGGCCGACGTCCTCCCCGGCGAGCAGCCGCAGGAAGTGCGACTTGCCAGAGCCGTTGGAGCCCAGCACCGCGACCCGCTGGCCGTAGAAGACCTCCAGCGAGAACGGCTTCATCAGGCCCGTCAGCTCCAGGTCCGCACACGTCACCGCGCGCACGCCGGTCCGGCCGCCGCGCAGCCGCATGCTGATCTCCTGCTCGCGCGGCGGCTCCTGCGGAGGCCCGGCCTCCTCGAACTTGCGCAGCCGGGTCTGCGCCGCCTGGTAGCGGGACGCCAGCCCGTCGTTGAACGCCGCCTTGTTCTTGAGGGTGTTCACCAGCTGCTTCAGCTGGGCGTGCTTCTCGTCCCAGCGGCGGCGCAGCTCCTCGAAGCGGGCGAACCGCTCCCGCCGCGCGTCGTGGTACGTCGCGAAGCCGCCGCCGTGCACCCACACGTCGGACCCTGCCGGGCCGGGCTCGACGCTGATGATCTTCTCGGCCGAGCGGGCCAGCAGCTCCCGGTCGTGCGAGATGAACAGCACGGTCTTCTTCGTCTCGCGCAGCCGCTCCTCAAGCCAGCGCTTCCCGGGCACGTCGAGGTAGTTGTCCGGCTCGTCGAGCAGCAGCACCTCGTCCGAGCCGCGCAGCAGCGACTCCAGGACCAGCCGCTTCTGCTCGCCGCCGGAGAGCGTGCGCACCAACCGCCACTGGGCCTTCTCGTACGGGACGCCGAGCGCGGCCATGGTGCACATGTCCCAGCGCGTCTCGGCCTCGTAGCCCTGCGCCTCCGCCCAGTCGGACAACGCCTGCGCGTACCCCATCTGCGCGGCCTCGTCGTCGCGCTCCATCAGCGCCAGCTCGGCCGCGTCCACGGCGTGGGCGGCGGCCCGGATGCGCTGCGGCGCGACGGAGACCAGCAGGTCGCGCACGCTGCGCTCGTCCCGCACCGACCCGACGAACTGCGGCATCACGCCCAGCCCGCCGCTGACGGTGACCGAGCCGCCGTCGGCGGTCAGCTCACCGGCGATCAGCCGCAGCAGCGTCGTCTTGCCGGCGCCGTTCGCACCGACCAGCGCCACCGAGGCGCCCTCGCCGACCCGGAACGACACGTCGTCCAGCAGCACCCGCCCGTCCGGCAGTACGAACTCCAGATGCGCGGCTTCGACGTGTCCCATGGGACCCGATTGTGACGGTGGCGGAGCCCGGTTACCAACCGGGTTTCCGCGGGGGCGGCGCCTACTGGCTCTCGCCGTCGTCGGCCTGGGCTTCGGCGTTGATCACGAATGTCCCCTTGTGCGGCAGGGTCGCGACCAGCCCACGGCGGCGCAGCTCCCGCAGAGCGCGCCGGGCGGTACCGATGCTCACACCGTGGATCTGCGTCATCGCACGTTCCCCGGGCAGTGCGGCACCGATCGGAAGCTTGCCCGACGCGATGTCCGCAGCGATGAGGTCCGCGAGCTTCTCGTATTCGTAGCGCGGCAACTCGGTCATACGTCCAGCCTGCCGCGCCCTGGGGCGTCCTACATCACTAGGACGCGGCCGGACGCGTCGAGCAGCGATGGAACTCAGTGGGGTGCACAGGGACGCAGTAGTCGCTAGAGTGATCGCTGCAACAACCAGAAGACCCCCGCGACAGCGCCAACTGTCCGGGGGCGTGGCCAACAGCTGACTCAGGAGCTGCTGACGTGATTCACCCTAGCCTTCGGGCTCTTGCTGCCCTGCTACGACAGGCGTTCCCGCCCCCGGGACGCCACCGCAGGGTCGCCGCCGCACCGGACCTGCCCGGTGACGCCACCCCCGTCCCCGTCTCCCGCCCCACCCGGGCGTCGTTGAGGCCGCTGCCCCGCCCCCGGTCGCCCTACGCCCGCGACACCGGGCCGCTCGTCACGGGTCTGCCGCCGGGCCGCCCGTTCGCCCCCGCCCAGTGGTGGCACGACGAGGACGGCTCAGGGCACACCGACGAGGGCCACGCGCAGCGACGGCGGCGCCGGGAGCTGTGGCTGGCGACGATCGGCATCGACGCCGGACCGTCCCGGATCCACGGCGTGCTCGTCGGTGGCGCCCAGTGAGCGAGGCACGGTGCGGCTCGCGCCCGCCGCTGCCGGACTGGTGCTGCGTCCGGCCGTCCGGTCACGTCGGCAACTGCCGCGACGGCCGTGGCCGCCGATGGGTGTGCCGCGACCGCGCCCTCGCCGACGCCTGGGCCGGCACCGCGAACGCCCGAGGCCTCACCGCCCCGGACCTCACCGCCTTGGCGCCGCAACGTCCTGTGCCGGGGCACCTCCACCCGCCGCCCGGCTACGCCTCGTACGCCTGCCGCATCGGCACCCACCACGGTTGCGCGGAGGACCTGCCCAGGGAGGCGGCCACTCCGGGCGTCGTCTACGAGAGCTGCGGCTGCGGCTGTCACTCCCGCCGGGCGGGCCTCGGGCCGGACACCAGCCGGGACCCGACTGCCGCTGAGCACAGCTGATGAGGTGACCCGTCCGCCGACGGTGGCACGCACCCCCGCGCGTGCCACCGAGGCGGGTGAGACGGGTGCCGCAGGGGCGGGAGACGCCCCGAAGCCTGGGTACCCGCCGGCCCATGCTCTTCAACTCCGCAGGTGACCTGGTCCGCGTACTCGCCATGGCGGCGCTGGCCTACCTCATCCTCATCGCCGTGGTCCGGGTGTCCGGCAAGCGGACGCTGGCGAAGATGAACGCCTTCGACATGGTGGTCACGGTCGCGCTGGGATCGACCCTGGCCACCATCCTGCTCAACCGGCAGGTCGCTCTCCTCGAAGGGGTGCTCGCGCTCGGGGCGCTGGTCGCCCTGCAGTTCGTCACCGCCACGGCGTCGGTGCGCCTCCGCAGCGTGCGGCGCCTGGTGAAGGCCGAGCCGACGCTGCTCCTGAGCGACGGCCGCATGCTGGACGAGGCGCTGCGGAGCCAGCGGGTCACGCCGGACGAGGTGCGCCAGGCGATCCGCGCCCAGGGAACGGGCGCGGTGGAGGACGTGCGGGCCGTGGTGCTGGAGACCGACGGCAGCTTCAGCGTGGTCCCTCGTTCGCAGTACGGGTCGGGCTCCGCCCTGGACAACGTCGCGAAGGAGCAGAGCCCGGGACGCTGACCCGAGCCGAGAGAGCGTCAACGCGCGTGCCGCCCGGCCCTGTACGTCCGTATCCCGCGTCCGCCGCAGGGACGCACCCGAGCCGGGCCACTAAGATGCGCGCCATGAGCTTTGGCCAAGGGGGGCCCGCCTGGGGCCAGGGCCCCTCCGGGGGACCGCAGACGCCGGACTGGAACGCGCTCGCCGAGCAGGCCGAGGCGGCCAAGGCCCGGAAGCGGCGACTGCTGCTGATCGGCGGCGGCGCGCTGGCGACGGTGGCAGTGGCCGCCGTGGTCGCGGTGACGGTGGTCAGCAAGAACGGCACGCCGTCGGACCGGCCGTCCGCCGCCCTGCCCTCACCGGAGCAACTGCCGCCCAGTCCGGCGCAGCCGAAGCCGTCGTTCAACACCGAGGCCCCGCCGCCGCCCAACCCGATGGAGTTCATCTCCGACCCGGAGAAGGACACCGCGCCGATCAGCGTCGCCACCCTCTTCCCCGGCAAGTCGATGGAGAGCGGGGAGAGCGCCTACACGAAGACGGCGAGCAGGTCCGCCAAGGACTGCGCGAGTGTGGCCACCGCCGCGCTCGGTCCCGTCCTGACCGCGAACGGCTGCCAGGAGGTGCACCGGGCGACCTACGTACGGGACGGCATCGCGGTCACCGTCGGCATCGCCGTCTTCGAGTCCGAGGCGGCGGCGAAGAAGGCCAAGGACAACGCGCAACCCAACATCGCGCCGCTGCCCGGCGGCGGCACCCCTGAGTTCTGCCGCTTCGCCGCCTGCCGCACCAGCGCCAACTCCGTCGGCAGGTACGGCTACTTCACCGTCTCCGGCTACCTGGACGGCACCAACGTGACGACCGAGGAGACGAAGGCGCGCGCCGCCGGACTCGACGTCGCCCGCTACGCGTTCGGCCAGATCCGGCAGCGCGGCGAGGAGCAGGCGACCGCCGCGGCGACCAGCGCCCCCGACTGAACGCCGGGGCCGGGCCCGCCCGTCGGGACCCCTACCGGCGAGCACCGCTCGAACACCGCCCGCTACCATCAGCGACGCAGCTCGGCCGTCGGGACCGGGCACGGCACCGAAGGCCCGGCGATCCGCCCGGCCCGGTCGCGACGCGGAACCACACAGGGGCAGGGGGGCCATGTCCGAGCAACCAGGCATGGACGGAAGCAGCGGCGGACACCGCTCCACGTGGTTCAAGCCCGGGGTCGTTCCGCTTCATCCGCTGTTCGCGGGTGACATCCTCGGCGGCAGCCTCCAGACGCTGAAGCAGTACCGCGGCCCGCTCTACGGCCTGGTCTACGGCGTCGCGGGAGTCGCCGCGCTGATCGTCGGTGTCGCGGTGGTGGTCGCCCACTCGACTACGGGCGGCCTGCTCTGGGACCTGCTCAACGGCTGGGAGTACGCCACCGCCGGCATCACCGCCACCGAACGCGGCATGCTCGTCGGTGCCCTGGTCATGCTGGTGGCCGTGCTCACGGTGGTGACCGTCGTCGCGGCCACCCTGATCCAGGGCGCGTCGGTGGTCGTCACCTCCTACGCCGTCCTGGGACGTGCCGTAACCGCGCCCGAGGTGTGGCGGAAGACGCGCGCCCGGTTCTGGGCGCTGCTGGGCACCGGCCTGATCACCGGCACGGCCGTCTCCGTCCCCGTGGTCCTCGGGTTCCAGGTCCTCACCAGCCCGATCTTCCTCGGCGACCCGGACGGCCGCAGCGCCCTCACCCAACTCCTGGCCGTGCTGGTGCTGTTCGCCTGCCTCGGCGTCGGGGCCTACCTCTACGTCCGCCTGCACCTGGCCGCTCCGGCCTGCGTCCTGGAGGACCAGTCGCCCACCGTGGCGCTGCGGCGCTCGTGGCGGCTGCTGCACCGGTCCTGGTGGCAGGCGTTCGGCATCACCGCGCTGGTACGGATGCTCGTCATGATCGCCGACCAGATCGCGCAGTTCGTGGTGATGATGGTCGCCATGGTCGTCATCGTCCCGGCCCTGACGAACTTCGAGTCGGACCTGGGTCTGCTGGTGGCCGGCATGATCGCCGTCGGGCTGCCCCTGCTGGCCGCCTCCCTGGTCACCACGCCCTACGCCTACGCGGCGGCGACCCTGCTCTACACCGACCGCCGCATCCGCACCGAGCGCTTCGACCTGCAGCTGATCGCCCTGACCCGGCCTCAGCCGCCGACGCCCCAGTCCTAGGCGCCACCCGCACCAGCCGTACTACCGGCACCATCCGCACCATCCGCACCACCGACCAAGCACGTACCCACGGGGGAACACACATGTCAGGCTTCCCGCCTCCAGGCCCGCAGCAACCGCACAGCCCGCACCACGGACCTCACCAGGGCCCGTACCAGGGCTGGCACGTACCGCCGAACAAGCCGGGCGTGATCCCGCTTGCCCCACTGCTCGTCGGTGACCTCCTCGGCGGCGCCTTCAACACCATCCGCAGACTCAGCGGGCCGCTCTACGGCTACGTCGGCAAGGTCGCCGGGCTGGCCGCACTGGTGATCAGCTCGGCCGTCCTCCTCGCGCACACGGTCGCCGGCGTCAGCCTCTGGGACGCCGGCAGAACCGGTTCGGGGGGCGCCGGCGGCACGTTCGCCCTCGGGGTGCTCATCCTGCTCGTCACGGTGTGCGTGGCCGTGGTGCTGGTCGCGGGCTCCGCAGTCGAGGCCGCGACGCTTGTCGCCGTCTCCCACGCGGTCGTCGGCACCCGGCCCGCGCCCGGTGAGCTGCACACCCGGGTGCGGGCGAAGCTGCCGTCCCTCGTGCTCTGCCGGCTCCTGCTGGCCCTCACCGCAGGGTGCCTCGGCGCCGCGGGTTACGGCATGCTCGTCAGCACCTTCGTGTTCGGCGCCGCCCAGACATCCCTGGCCGGTGTGCTGCCGCTGCTGCTCGGCGGGCTCGCCGCTCTCACCGCCGCCGCCTACCTCTACGTGCGGTTCGCCTTCAGCTCGGCCGTCTGCGTTCTGGAGGGCAAGCCGCCGATGGCGGCGCTGCGCCGCTCGGGGCGGCTGGTGAAGGGCGCCTGGTGGCGGACGTTCGGTGTCACCGCGCTGGCGAGCGTGTTGTCCGGCGCGCTCGCCCAGGTCGCGCAGAGCGCGCTGCTCGTCGTCGCCGTACCGCTGACGTTCCTCGCCCTCGCGACCGGTGACGCCGGCTCGACGGGCACGGTGGTGGCCCTGCTGATCGTCGCGCTGGTGATGGTCGCGCCGACCGTCACGATGCTGCCGTTCACGTACGCCATCGCCGCACTGCTCTACACCGACCGGCGCATCCGCACCGAGGACCACGCCGCCACCCTGGCAGCGGCCGCCGGCCCCGGCCCGTGGTCGCCCCAGCCGCCAACCCGGCCCGGCTCCCCTGCCTGACCCGCGCCCGCCACTGACCGCCCTGCCCCCACCCACCCGGCCTGCCCTGGCCGCCGTCCTCTGCCGAAGGTTCCATCCCGTGCGTTCCCCGTTCGCCGTGTCCCGGATGCTCAAGCACGCGCCCGCCGTCAGAGCCGGGCTGCCGCCTGCCGCGGCGCTGGAACTGGACCCCGACGACCCCGCGCTGCACGCCGCCCGGCTCGCAGCGTCCGCCGGTGACCACCGCCCCGCCGCCCGCCTGCTGGCGGCCAGTCGTCAGCAGCAGGACTGGGCGCTGCGCAGCACCCACGTGTGGCAGCTCGCCAAGCACACCGAGCACCATCCGGGCTGGCTGGACACGTGGCTGAACGATTCACCCCAGGACCCGGACGCGCTGCTGGTGAAGTCCGCCTGGTACATCCACCACGCCTGGACGATCCGCACCGGCCACCGGGCGAAAGACGTCGCCGAGGACCGCTTCCGCGCGTTCTTCTCCGTCCTGCACGACGCCGTCCCGACGCTCAGCGAGGCCGCGCGGCTCAACCCGGGCGACCCCGTGCCGCTGCAACTCGCCCTGACCCACTGCCGGGGCATCCAGGCACCCCGCGAGGTCTTCGAGAGCTACTGGGCCGAAGCGCTGAGGCGCGACCCGGACGACTTCGACTGCCACCAGTCGGCCCTCCAGTACCTGTGCGACAAGTGGTACGGCTCGCACGAGGAGATGTTCGCCTTCGCCGAGCGCGCCGCCGAGACCGCGCCCGAGGACTCCAAGCTGCGACTGCTGCCGCTGATCGCCGCCATCGAGTACGTGGTCGTCTCCGAGGACGACCACACGGACGGCCCGGTCACCGAGGAACGCGTCGAGGCCGCCATCGCCTGCGCCCAGGCCCTCGCCGCCCGCTGCGTGCCCGGCGACCCCCGCACCGCCGACGTGCACAACCACCTGGCGCTGGTGCTCAGCCTGTGGGGCCGTCCGCACGAGGCCCTGGAGCGGTTCCGGGCCGCCGGCACGCACGTCACCGAGTTCCCCTGGGCGTACCTGAGTGACGAAGCACGAACGGTCTTCCTTGAGCACCGCGAGGAGGTCTGCCTGCAGATAGCCGCCGACGTCCCCCTCTTCGGCACTCCCCCGGCTCCACCCGCACCCCCGCTCGGCAACCCGGCGGCGGACCGCGACGCCGCGCCCGCCACAGGTGCACCCGCCGCCTCCGCGTCCGGCACGACCGCCGACCCGGCGGCGGCTTCAGCCCCCGGGTCGCAGCGGGTCTGGTCCCTGGCCGTCGCCGCCGCCCGCCCCGACACCGTCGCCGAGGGGGCGTCGATGTCCGGCGTGCCCCTGCGCGTCGCCCCGGCCGGTTCCGCCCACAGCCACGTCGAGCGCGCCCCCGACACCGCGCCCGCCAAGCGCTCCGGGTTCGGCGCCCAGACCGTAACCGACGCCGCCGGCATCCTCACCACCGGCGAGACCTGGCCGACGCTCGTCCTGCACCGCAGCGGCGAACGCCACGGCTTCAGCCTCGTGCACAAGGGCAAGCTGACCGCGTCCCACTGGTGGGACCCGCGCGCCGGCATCACCGACCACGCCGAAGCCACCGCGACCGCTGAAGCCCTCGCGCTCGCCTACGACCTGCCCGATGCGCGCCCCCTCACCCGACTGCTGCGCGGGTCAGGCGACCCCCGCCACCAGCTCGACGCGCTGCTCACCGCCCTCGCCCTGCCTGCACTGCCCGAAGGCCTGGACGACCGACCGGAGGTCCTCGCCACCACCCCCGGCACCCGCCTCGTCGCCCGCCGCGGCCTGCGCGAGGGCTTCCACGAAGCCCTCTCCGGCGCCGACGCCCGCTCCGCCACCCCGACATCGGCCACCACCTACCGCACCACCGGCTGGTGGCTGCTGCGCTCGGTCGGCCTGGTGGTCCTCACCGGCTTCGCCGTCTACGCCTGGTGGTCCCCCGACATCGGCTGGTTCCGCGCCGTCCTCGCCACCCTCGGCGCCTTCTACCTCGCCAAGCAACTCATCAACGCCGTCCTCCACCCGGGCCGGGGCGCCTGAGCCTCGCGGCTCTCGACGCGCCCGGCCGAGCTGTGGCCGCGAACCGGAGGCGTCGTCAGAGACGGACGAGATGCACCCGGTCACCGCACAGCTTGGCGATGTCGTCGACATCGGACGTCAGCAGGGCCACCGGGCCCTGCTGACGAAGGGCTGCTTCAGCGATCATGGAATCGATCGCGTACTTGTGACCGTGCAGGCCAGCGCTCTTGAGCAGCGCGGCCGACGCCTCGGCCGCCTGCTGGGTGACGTGCTCCACCTTCAACCGTGACAGTGCCCAGTTGAGACGCGGCAGGTTCACACGCGCACGGCCGACCTCGACGACGGCGTTGGCACCGGTCGCCCCGGTACTGGCCGTAACCGCATTCTCGCCTCAGCGGCGACGAATGATCTCATCACCCAACACCTTGATGACTTCCGCCATCTTGTCGTCCACACTCAGCGGGGCTGCCAGCGTTTCGATCCATTCACGCAGGTCGATGGCGTTCAACTCTCCCCACTCTGCATGCAGGACAGCCCTCCGTGCGATCACATCCCAACGATGCCGATGCCCCGAAAGCTGATACCAGTCGACCAGGACCTGGGCCCTTCCCGGCGTGTCACTCGACCGGATTCCCGAGATCAACCCTTCACGCAGGTGATTCAGCGCCGACGCATAGATCGGACTGCCGTTCAGGACGTCCGCATCACTGGATAGCTCGAACTTCAGCTCCATGCCAGCACGTAGAAGTGCTTGCACCTGAGTAAAGTCGTCGAACTCAATCAACTCTGACACGAGAGAGTTCTCCTTCTCTGACCCGGAACGCCGTCCCGTGCCGCCCGCGACTTCTCCCCCTGCGGCGTCACCAGATCTCCACTCCGCTGAATCGAACGATTCTTGTACAAGATCCTCGACCGCTGCGGTCCGTCCGGGTAGGGGCAGGTTCAAGATGCCGCTCTGTCCAGATCCTCAGGGGACTTTCGACCGCTACGACGCCGCAGGAAGTGCTGCACCAGCAATACCACCCAAACCACCAGGAACACCGCCGCGGCAACTCTCGCCCAGGTCGCGGTACCGCTGCTGGCTGCTGTCCACGCACAGAACAGGATGCTGAAGTAGATCCACCCCGGGCCGTCCCTGAACTCATCCCTCGGACTTCGCGACATCTCCGCTCCCCCCTGTAGTCGCATGTGCCGCATGGCTGAGCATTGCCTGCCCACCCCGGCCCCTCAACAGCACCCCGCGTCGAGCGCCGACCCCGTACCCGCCACCCCCGTACCCGCCGCCCCCGTGTCCCCCGCTCCCGGCAGGGTGCGGCGGTTGCGGGCTTCGCGGTTGCGGGCGCCGAGGTGGGCGTCGGCCGGGTAGCCGACCTGCTCCAGGGTGAGGCCGTGCGGGCGCACCACGTGGACGGCGGAGTCGCGGACGCCTGCGGCGAGTACCTCGCCGGGCCAGGTCGGCGGGCGGTGGCCGTCGCCGACGAAGAGCATGGCGCCCACCAGGGAGCGGACCATGTTGTGGCAGAAGGCGTCCGCCTTGACGGTGGCCTCCAGCACGCCGTCCGGGCGGCGGACCCAGTGCAGCTCCTGGAGAGTGCGGATGGTCGTGGCACCCTCGCGCTTCTTGCAGTACGCCGCGAAGTCGTGCTCGCCCAGAAGGCGTTGGGCGGCGGCGTTCATCGCGTCCTCGTCCAGCGGCCAGTTGTGCCACAGCACGTGGCCGCGCTGGAGCGGGTCGACGCCGCCGGGGTGGTCGCTGACGCGGTAGGCGTAGCGGCGCCAGATCGCGGAGAAGCGGGCGTTGAAGTCGGTGGGGGCCTCGCTGACGCGGTGCACGCGGACGTCCCAGGGCAGGCGTCCGGCGAGGCGGCGAAGCAGCCGCTCCCGGTGGTCGGCCCACAGCTCGGCGGGCAGGTCGCAGTGCGCGACCTGCCCGCGGGCGTGCACGCCCGCGTCCGTGCGCCCGGCGACGGTCAGCTCGACCGGCGCGCCCAGGCGCAGGACGACGCGCAGCGCCTCGGCCAGCTCGCCCTGCACGGTGCGGCGGCCGTGCTGGACGGCCCAGCCGGAGAAGTCCTTGCCGTCGTAGGACAGGTCGAGCCGTACCCGGACGAAGCCGGGCTCCGGTGCGTCGCTCACGAAGGTGATCCTCTCGGGGAACGGCGTACGGGCCCGCCCCCGGAGGGACGGGCCCGTACGTTCACTGCGGGGAAGGGGACGCTCAGGCGTCCTTCTTCTCCTCGGCGGCCTTGTCGGCGTCGCCCTTGTCGGCGTCAGCCTCGGCAGCGTCTGCCTTGTCGGCGTCAGCAGCCTTGTCGGAGTCGGTGGCCTCGGCGTCGGCCTGGGCCGCGTCCTTCGGCTCGTCGTCCTTCGCCGCGTCCTTCTTCAGGTCCGCGACGGCCTGCTCGCCGGCGGCGTCCTTGGCGGAGCGCTTCGTGGCGGCCTCGGCCTCACCGACAGCGGTCTGCTGCACGGTCAGGGCCTCCACCAGCTCGATGACCGCCATCGGCGCGTTGTCGCCGCGACGGTTGCCGATCTTGGTGATCCGGGTGTAGCCACCCGGGCGGTTCTCGTAGCGGGGGCCGATCTCGGTGAAGAGCGCGTGGACGACGCTCTTGTCCAGGATCGTGCGCATGACCTGGCGGCGGTTGTGAAGGTCGCCCTTCTTCGCCTTGGTGATCAGACGCTCCGCGACCGGGCGCAGGCGGCGGGCCTTCGCCTCGGTGGTGGTGATGCGGCCGTGCTCGAAAAGGCTGGTGGCGAGGTTGCCAAGCATGGCCTTCTGGTGCGCCGCGCTGCCGCCCAGACGGGCGCCCTTGGTGGGCTTCGGCATGGTGATTCTCCTTGTTCTCTGCACCGGCCGTGTCAGGTACCGGTGTCAGGCCGGACCGGCGGACGCCGGACCGGGGTGTGCCGTCCCGGTCACCCGCGAGGGGCACGCGGAACGGCACGAAGCCCCGGGACGGGAGGCGTGAGCTGCCCGTCCCGGAGTGGATCATGCTGATCCGTACTGGATCAGTACTGCTCGGTCTCGACGAAGCCCTGGTCGGCGTCGTCGTCCGCGCCGAAGGCGTCGGCGGCGGCCGTCGGGTCGAATCCGGGCGGGCTGTCCTTCAGGGCCAGGCCCATGCCGGCCAGCTTCGCCTTGACCTCGTCGATCGACTTCGCACCGAAGTTGCGGATGTCGAGCAGGTCCGCCTCGGAACGCGCCACGAGCTCACCCACGGAGTGGATGCCCTCGCGCTTGAGGCAGTTGTAGGAGCGGACGGTGAGTTCCAGCTCCTCGATCGGCAGCGCCAGGTCGGCGGCGAGCGCGGCGTCGGTGGGCGAGGGGCCCATGTCGATGCCCTCGGCGTCCACGTTCAGCTCGCGGGCCAGGCCGAACAGCTCGACCAGCGTCTTGCCCGCGGAGGCCATGGCGTCACGGGGACGCATGGACTCCTTGGTCTCGACGTCGACGATGAGCTTGTCGAAGTCGGTGCGCTGCTCGACTCGGGTCGCCTCGACCTTGTAGGTGACCTTCAGCACGGGGCTGTAGATGGAGTCGACCGGGATGCGGCCGATCTCCTGGCCGAGCTGCTTGTTCTGCACGGCGGAGACGTAGCCGCGACCGCGCTCGACGGTCAGCTCCATCTCCAGCTTGCCCTTGGCGTTGAGCGTGGCCAGGACCAGGTCGGGGTTGTGCACCTCGACACCGGCCGGCGGCGCGATGTCCGCGGCGGTGACCAGGCCGGGGCCCTGCTTGCGCAGGTACATCACGACCGGCTCGTCGTGCTCCGAGGAGACGACGAGCTGCTTGATGTTGAGGATCAGGTCGGTCACGTCGTCCTTGACGCCGGGCACGGTGGTGAACTCGTGCAGGACGCCGTCGACCCGGATGCTGGTGACAGCCGCACCGGGGATCGAGGACAGGAGCGTGCGACGCAGGGAGTTACCGAGGGTGTAGCCGAACCCCGGCTCCAGCGGCTCGATGACGAACCGGGAGCGGAACTCGTCGACGACCTCTTCGGTCAGTGAGGGGCGCTGAGCGATCAGCATGGGTGATGCCTCCAGATCTTCGGCAACCGCTATTTGATGCCGAGCTCCCGGACGGACGTCCGGGACCTGATACTGCAAGGGTACGGGCGACCTGCCGCCGCAGCGACAGACCGCCCGCACTCAAACCGGTTCTGCTCGTACTACTGGGTACTACCGACTACTCGGTACTACCGACGAGCGACCGGTACTGCTGGGTACTGCTGAGCGTGCCCGATCGGACGCCCGAGGAGCGGGCGGGCACCTGGGTGCCGCCCGCCCGCTTCGGTCAGACGCGGCGGCGCTTGGGGGGACGGCAGCCGTTGTGCGGGGTGGGCGTGACGTCCTGGATCGAGCCGACCTCAAGGCCGGTGGCCTGGAGGGAGCGGATCGCGGTCTCACGGCCGGAGCCGGGACCCTTGACGAACACGTCGACCTTGCGCATGCCGTGCTCCTGCGCACGGCGGGCGGCGGACTCGGCAGCCATCTGCGCCGCGAACGGCGTGGACTTGCGCGAGCCCTTGAAGCCCACGTGACCGGCCGAGGCCCAGGAGATCACGTTGCCGGTGGGGTCGGTGATCGAAACGATGGTGTTGTTGAACGTGCTCTTGATGTGAGCGTGCCCGTGGGCGACGTTCTTCTTCTCCTTGCGGCGCACCTTCTTGGCGCCGGCCGTACGGCCCTTCGGAGGCATATAGTTCTTCTCCCGTGGAGGTGGTCGGTCCTACAGCTCGGACCGCTGGGTAGCGTCCGGTGAGGACTACTTCTTGCCCGGCTTCTTCTTGCCGGCGATCGCGCGACGCGGGCCCTTGCGGGTGCGGGCGTTGGTCTTGGTGCGCTGGCCACGGACGGGGAGACCGCGGCGGTGACGCAGACCCTCGTAGTTGCCGATCTCGACCTTGCGACGGATGTCGGCCTGGATCTCCCGACGGAGGTCGCCCTCGGTCTGGAAGTTGGCGTCCACGTAGTCGCGGAGCTTGATGAGGTCTTCCTCGGCGAGGTCGCGAACCCGGGTGTCCGGGTTGACGCCGGTGTTCTCCAGGGCTTCCTGGGACCGGGTGCGGCCGATGCCGAAGACGTAGGTGAGGGCGACCTCCACGCGCTTCTCGCGCGGAAGGTCAACGCCTGCAAGGCGTGCCATTGACGTGGCTCCTGATGGCTATTCGGAGGTCTGGCGCAGCACCGTTCCCGTAAGGCTCCTGAGCGTTACGAGCCGGGTCCCCGGCCTCCGACCGGGGGTGTCGTCCCCACACTTCACGTGGGGGGTCGGGTGACTGCGTCTCTATCTGTCTGCTTGCGTCGCGCGAAGAACTGCGAGGTGCGGGTCGTGCGTCAGCCCTGGCGCTGCTTGTGGCGCAGGTTGTCGCAGATGACCATGACCCGGCCGTGACGGCGGATCACCTTGCACTTGTCGCAGATCTTCTTGACGCTCGGCTTGACCTTCATGGGATGTGAGGTTCTCCGGGTCAGGCCACCACCTCGCCGAGACGAGGCGCCGGCAAGATCTACTTGTAGCGGTAGACGATCCGTCCACGAGTCAGGTCGTAGGGAGACAACTCCACCACGACCCGGTCGTCGGGAAGGATACGGATGTAGTGCATCCGCATCTTGCCGCTGATGTGCGCGAGGACCTGGTGCCCGTTTTGGAGCTCCACCTTGAACATCGCGTTCGGGAGAGACTCGACGACGGTGCCCTCGATCTCGATGGCCCCTTGTTTTTTGGCCATGCTTGAGCGCTTCACCTTCCGTGGATCGGCTACCTGTGATCGGTCCGGGCATACGGATACACCAGGACCGACGAGCCAGTCTACGTCAGGGACCCCGGAAAGACGAATCCGGGGATTCTCCCCCGATTACAAGATCCCTAAGCGGGTAGAGGCGGCGGATCGCACCGAACCGGGGCGATCACGACAGCCGCCCGGCACCCGCCTCACCCGGACGGGGGACGGGCGACGCCGAGCGGGTCGACGCCCGCCGCCCCCGGCGGCGCCTGGCTTCAGCCCAGCGGGTCGGGTGCCGCCTCGATGCCGTACTCGGCGAGCTTCGCCCGGCCGCCGTCCGGCGCGGTCAGCACCAGCGGGCCCTGCTCGGTCAGCGCCACCGAGTGCTCCCAGTGGCTGGACCAGCTGCCGTCGTTGGTCTTGACCGTCCACTCGTCGTCGAGCACGTGCGTCTTCGCCGTGCCCAGGCTCACCATCGGCTCGATGGCCAGGCACATGCCCGGCACCAGCTTCGGCCCCTTGCCACGGCGGCGGTCGACGTAGTTCAGCAGGTGCGGGTCCATGTGCATCTGGCTGCCGATGCCGTGGCCGCCGTAGTCCTCGACGATGCCGTACTTGCCGGACGCCGGACGCGGCTGCCGCCGGACGTAGCCCTCGATCGCCTTCGAGATGTCCACCAACCGGTTGCCCTTGCGCATGGCGGCGATGCCGGCCCACATGGACTCCTCGGTGACCCGGCTCAGCTCGACCACCTCGGCGGAGTGCCCCTCACCCACGAACACGGTCAGTGCGGCGTCACCGTGCCAGCCGTCGATGATCGCGCCCGCGTCGATGGAGATCAGGTCGCCCGACTTCAGCACCGTGTCCCGGCTCGGGATGCCGTGCACCACCACCTCGTTGACCGAGGTGCAGATGTTGCCGGTGAAGCCGCCGTACCCCAGGAAGTTGGGCTTGGCGCCGTGGTCGGCGAGCACCTTCGCCGCGACCTCGTCGAGGTCCTTCGTGGTGGCCCCCGGCACGGCGGCCTCCTTGCAGGCGCGGTGCATCGCGGCGACCACCAGCCCTGCCGCACGCATCTTCGCGATCTGCTCGGGGGTCTTGAGCTCCACCATGGGGACTGCGCCTTCCTCAACCGTTGTGAACCGCTGTGCTGTGTGGACCGTCGTGCCGCGCACGCCTGCCGTGCATACACGATACGGCGGCGGCGCCCACCAGGGCACCGCCGCCGTATCGCTGAAGAGGTCCGTCAGTCGCGGCCCAGCGCCGCCATCGCGCGGCGCGTCACCTCGGAGACCTCGGCCAGGGCCGGGATCGTCGTCACCAGCTCCTGCGACTTGTAGTAGTCGATGATCGGCTCGGTCTCCGTGTGGTAGACCTCCAGGCGCTTGCGCACCGTGTCCTCGCGGTCGTCCTCACGCTGGTACAGCTCGCCACCGCACACGTCGCACACCCCGTCCGCCTTCGACGGGCTGTAGACGACGTGGAAGATGTGGCTGCTGTCCTTGCGGCACATCCGGCGGCCGGCGATCCGCTTGACCACCTCGTCCTCGGGGACCTCCAGGTCCAGCACCGCGTCCAGCGTCAGGCCGCCCTCCTTGAGGATGACGTCCAGCGCCTCGGCCTGGGCCACGTTCCGCGGGAAGCCGTCCAGCAGGAAGCCGCCCTCGGCGTCCGGCTGCTCCATGCGGTCCTTGGCCATGCCGATGGTGACCTCGTCCGGTACCAGCCGGCCCTCGTCCATGAACGCCTTGGCCTGCTGCCCGAGCGGGGTGCCCTGGCTGATGTTGGCCCGGAACAGGTCGCCGGTGGAGATGTGCGGGATGCCGAGACTTCGGGCGAGCAACGCGGCCTGCGTGCCCTTTCCCGCACCAGGCGGCCCAACGAGGAGGATACGCATCAGCGGAGGAACCCTTCGTAGTTGCGCTGCTGGAGTTGGCTCTCAATCTGCTTCACGGTCTCCAGACCGACGCCCACGATGATGAGGATGCTTGTTCCTCCGAACGGGAACTCGCCCTGGGCGTTGAACGCGATCAGCGCAACGGTAGGCACGAGTGCGATCAGACCAAGGTAGATCGATCCGGGCCACGTGATGCGGTTCAGCACGTAGCTCAGGTACTCCGCCGTGGGACGGCCGGCCCGGATGCCCGGGATGAAGCCACCATACTTCTTCATGTTGTCTGCAACTTCTTCGGGGTTGAAGGTGATGGAGACGTAGAAGAACGCGAAGAAGACGATCAACAGGAAGTACGTGATGATGTAGATCGGCGCGTCCTGGCTCTGGAAGTTCTGCTGGATCCAGTCGGCCCAGCCGGACTGGGATCCGCTGAACTGGACGATCAGAGCCGGGATGTAGAGCAGCGACGAGGCGAAGATGACCGGGATCACACCGGCCTGGTTCACCTTGAGCGGGATGTAGGTCGAGGTGCCGCCGTAGGAACGCCGGCCGATCATGCGCTTGGCGTACTGCACGGGGATGCGGCGCTGCGCCTGCTCGACGAAGACGACGAGGCCCACCATCCCCAGACCGCAGACGATCACGGTGCCGAACTCGATCCAGCCGTCGGCCAGCGTGCCGGAGCCCTTGATGGCCCACAGCGCGGCGGGGAAGCCCGAAGCGATGGAGACGAACATCAGGATCGACATGCCGTTGCCGATGCCCTTGTCGGTCACCAGCTCACCGAGCCACATGATGAGCGCGGTGCCCGCGGTCATCGTGATGACCATCGAGATGATGGTGAACATCGACGGGTCGGGCACGATCTGGCTGCCGACCGTGCAGTTCTGGAAGAGGCTGCCGCTGCGCGCGGTCGCCACCAGGCCGGTGGCCTGGAGCACGGCGAGCGCCATGGTCAGGTAGCGGGTGTACTGGGTGATCTTCGCCTGGCCGGACTGGCCCTCCTTCTTGAGGGCCTCCAGCCGGGGGATGACCACGACCAGCAGCTGGAGGATGATGCTCGCCGTGATGTACGGCATGATCCCGAGCGCGAAGATCGTGATCTGCATCAGCGCGCCGCCGCTGAACATGTTGACCAGGTCGAAGAGGCCCTTGTCCCCGCTCCCGGCCTCAGTCACGCACTGCTGGACGTTCTCGTAGCTCACGCCCGGCACGGGGATGTGGGCACCCAGCCGGAAGAGCACGATGATGCCCAGCGTGAACAGCAGCTTCTTGCGCAGGTCGGGCGTCTTGAACGCCCGGGCGAACGCGCTGAGCACGGTACCTCCTGCGCCCCCCGCGTGTGGCGCGAGAGGTGACGGTCTTGTGTAACGACGGATAAGAGAACTGGTAAGCGTCCGCGCCGGTCGCGACGCGGAAGCAGGCAGTGCCCGCCACCATACCGGCGACAGGCCCTCCCTAGGAACGACCAACCGGGGATGCCCGTTCCTGGGCATCCCCGGTTGGTCTCACGCCATCATGCTCAGACGAGCTCGGTGACGGTACCGCCGGCAGCGGTGATCTTCTCCTTGGCGGAGCCGGAGACGGCGTCCACCGTCACCTGCAGCGCCACGGAGACGTCGCCCGAACCCAGCACCTTCACGAGGCTGTTCTTGCGAACCGCGCCCTTCTCGACCAGGTCGGCAACCGTGACCTCGCCGCCCTCGGGGTAGAGGGACGCGAGCTTGTCCAGGTTCACCACCTGGTACTCGGTGCGGAACGGGTTCTTGAAGCCCTTGAGCTTGGGCAGCCGCATGTGCAGCGGCATCTGCCCACCCTCGAAGCGCTCCGGAACCTGGTAGCGGGCCTTGGTGCCCTTGGTACCACGACCGGCCGTCTTACCCTTTGACGCCTCACCACGACCGACACGGGTCTTGGCGGTCTTGGCGCCCGGGGCCGGACGGAGGTTGTGGACCTTCAGCGGCTTCTGCTCCGCCATCTCAGTCGACCTCCTCAACCGTCACGAGGTGCCGCACGGTGTGAACCATGCCGCGGAACTCGGGGCGGTCTTCCTTGACGACCACATCGTTGACACGCTTCAGACCGAGGGTCCGCAGCGTCTCACGGTGGTTCTTCTTCGTCCCGATCACGGACTTCGTCTGGGTGACCTTGAGCTGAGCCATTACGCGCTCACCCCAGCCCGCGCCCGCAGCAGAGCTGCGGGAGCGACGTCCTCCAGAGGCAGGCCACGGCGGGCAGCGATCTCCTCGGGGCGCTGAAGGCCCTTCAGAGCGGCCACCGTGGCGTGCACGATGTTGATCGGGTTGGACGAGCCGAGCGACTTGCTGAGCACGTCGTGGATACCGGCGCACTCCAGCACGGCACGCACCGGGCCACCGGCGATGACGCCGGTACCGGGGGAAGCCGGCTTGAGCAGCACGACACCGGCCGCCTTCTCACCCTGGAAGGGGTGCGGGATGGTGCCCTGGATCCGGGGGACCTTGAAGAAGTTCTTCTTGGCCTCCTCCACACCCTTGGCGATGGCAGCCGGCACCTCCTTCGCCTTGCCGTATCCGACACCGACGGTGCCGTCACCGTCGCCCACCACGACAAGCGCGGTGAAGCTGAAGCGACGACCGCCCTTGACGACCTTGGCGACGCGGTTGATCGCGACGACACGCTCGACGTATGCGGTCTTGTCAGCAGCCTGACCGCCGCCGCGCCCGTCCTTACGGTCCCGCCGCTCGCCGCCACCGGCGCCGCCTCCGCGGCGCTGGGGTCCAGCCATTGGAATTACCTCTCTCTATGTCCGCTAGCTACGGAACCGGCTCAGAACTTGAGCCCGGCTTCGCGGGCGGCGTCGGCCAGGGCGGCAATGCGCCCGGCGTACTTGTTGCCACCGCGGTCGAAGACGACAGCCTCGACGCCGGCGGCCTTGGCACGCTCAGCGAGCAGTGCACCGACCTGCTTGGCCTGCGCGCTCTTGTCACCCTCGCCACCGCGGACGGAGACGTCCAGCGACGAAGCGGAGGCCAGCGTGTGGCCTGCGATGTCGTCGATGACCTGGGCGACCATGTGCCTGTTGGAGCGGGTCACGACCAGCCGCGGGCGCTCGGGAGTACCCGAGATCCTCTTGCGGATCCGGATGTGACGGCGCTTGGCGGCAGCCCGCTTGTACGCGTCGCCCTTGGCGATCTTCACGCCGTATGCCATGGCTTACTTACCCGCCTTTCCGACCTTGCGGCGGATGACTTCGCCCTCGTACTTGACGCCCTTGGCCTTGTACGGGTCGGGCTTCCGCAGCTTGCGGATGTTCGCGGCGACCTCGCCGACCTTCTGCTTGTCGATGCCCTCGACGCTCAGCTTGGTCGGGGACTCGACCTTGAAGCTGATGCCCTCGGGGGCCTCGATCAGGATCGGGTGGCTGTATCCGAGCGCGAACTCCAGGTTGGAGCCCTTCGCCTGGACGCGGTAGCCGACACCGCTGATCTCGAGACGCTTGCTGTATCCCTGGGTCACGCCAGTGATCATGTTCGCCACCAGCGTGCGGGACAGGCCGTGCAGGGCCTTGTTCCGGCTCTCGTCGTTCGGGCGGGAGACGACGATGACGCCGTCCTCACCCTTGGCGACCTCGATGGGCGAGACGACGGTGTGCGCGAGAGAGCCCTTGGGGCCCTTCACCGCGACCGTGCGGCCATCGATGGTGACGTCCACACCGGCGGGAACCTGGATGGGGAGCTTGCCGATTCGCGACATGGCTTTTCCTCCGTTCCCTTCCGCTACCAGACGTAGGCGAGGACTTCCCCACCCACGCCCTTCTTGCTGGCCTGCTTGTCGGTGAGGAGCCCGTGGGACGTGGAGATGATCGCCACGCCCAGGCCGCCGAGCACCTTCGGCAGGTTGGTGGACTTTGCGTAGACCCGGAGGCCAGGCTTCGAGATGCGCTTGATGCCGGCGATCGAGCGCTCGCGGTTCGGGCCGAACTTCAGCTCCAGGACGAGGGACTTGCCGACGGTGGCGTCCTCGACCTTCCAGCCGGTGATGTAGCCCTCCTGCTGGAGGATCTCCGCGATGTGCGACTTGATCTTGCTGTGCGGCATCACGACGTCGTCGTGGTAAGCCGAGTTCGCGTTCCGCAGACGGGTCAGCATGTCTGCGATCGGATCGGTCATGGTCATGTGATGGCCTTCGGCCTCTCTCGCCGGGGTTTCCTGTATGCGCCATCCCTCTCCCCGCTCATCGGCGGGACGGGTGCGGCGCGGGGACCTACGGCGTAGTAAGCGACGTTGAGCGGGCAGTGCCCGCGGGCGGTCACGGGCGGCGGGCGCCCAACCCCACAAGCCTACGGCATGTGAGGCGGGCTCCCGCCGGCCAGGATGCTTACCGAGAGTTCCAGGAGTCCCGCGTTGCGGGGACTACCAGGAGCTCTTGGTCACGCCCGGCAGCTCGCCGCGGTGAGCCATCTCACGAAGGCACACGCGGCACAGGCCGAACTTGCGGTAGACGGAGTGGGGCCGGCCGCAACGCTGGCAGCGCGTGTACGCACGCACCGCGAACTTCGGCTTGCGGGCGGCCTTAGCGATCAGAGCCTTCTTCGCCACGGTCAGTTCTCCTTGAACGGGAAGCCGAGGTGACGAAGAAGGGCGCGGCCCTCGTCGTCGTTGGTCGCCGTGGTGACCACGGTGATGTCCATGCCCCGGACCCGGTCGATCTTGTCCTGGTCGATCTCGTGGAACATGACCTGCTCCGTGAGACCGAAGGTGTAGTTGCCCCGGCCGTCGAACTGCTTCGGCGACAGCCCGCGGAAGTCGCGGATGCGCGGCAGCGCGAGCGACAGCAGGCGGTCCAGGAACTCCCACATCCGGTCGCCGCGCAGCGTCACGTGGCAGCCGATCGGCTGACCCTCGCGCAGCTTGAACTGCGCGATGGACTTCCGGGCCTTGGTGACGGCCGGCTTCTGACCGGTGATCGTGGTGAGGTCGCGGATGGCGCCCTCGATCAGCTTGGAGTCGCGGGCGGCGTCGCCCACACCCATGTTGACCACGATCTTGGTGAGACCGGGGGTCTGCATGACGTTCTCGTACTTGAACTCGTCGTGCAGCTTGCTCTGGATCTCTTCGCGGTAGCGCAGCTTCAGGCGCGGCGCAGTGGTGGCAGTCATCAGATGTCCTCACCGGTCCGCTTGGCAACGCGGATCTTGTTGCCGTCCTCGTCGAAGCGGTACCCGACGCGGGTGACGACCTTGTTGCCGTCCTTCTCCACCACGAGCTGGACGTTGCTCACGTGGATCGGGGCCTCGGTCGTGACGATGCCGCCGGTCTTCGAACCACGGGCGGTCTGGCCGGCCTTCGTGTGCTTCTTGACCCGGTTGACACCCTCGACCAGGACGCGGTCCTCGCGGGGGAAGGCCACGATGACCTTGCCCTGCTTGCCCTTGTCCTTACCGGTGATGACCTGAACCAGGTCGCCCTTCTTGATCTTCATGCTCACAGCACCTCCGGCGCGAGCGAGATGATCTTCATGAACTTCTTGTCGCGCAGCTCTCGGCCCACGGGGCCGAAGATACGGGTGCCGCGGGGGTCGCCGTCGTTCTTCAGAATGACGGCGGCGTTCTCGTCGAAGCGGATGTAGGAACCGTCGGGACGGCGGCGCTCCTTCACGGTGCGCACGATGACCGCCTTGATGACGTCACCCTTCTTCACGTTGCCACCGGGGATCGCATCCTTCACGGTGGCAACGATCACGTCGCCGATGCCCGCGTAGCGGCGACCGGAACCGCCGAGAACACGGATGCAAAGGATCTCCTTCGCACCAGTGTTGTCGGCGACACGCAGTCGCGACTCCTGCTGGATCACGTCTATCTCCTGATCGTCTGCCGGTTCCCGGCAGGGGCTCCCGGTCACCGGGTGGCCCCTGCCGAGCCTGGCGGAACTGAAATCCCGAGCGGACTCGGAACCTTATGGGGTTACTTCGCCTTCTCGAGGATCTCGACGACGCGCCAACGCTTGGTCGCGGACAGCGGCCGGGTCTCCATGAGGAGGACGCGGTCGCCGGTGCCCGCGGCGTTCTGCTCGTCGTGCGCCTTGAGCTTGCTCGTACGGCGGATGACCTTGCCGTAGAGGGCGTGCTTGACGCGGTCCTCGACAGCGACAACGACGGTCTTGTCCATCTTGTCGCTGACGACCAGACCCTCACGGGTCTTGCGGTCGCCGCGCTGGCTGTTTGCAGTCACATTCGTCTCGCTCATGAAGCGCTCTCCACCGTCTCGATGCCGAGCTCGCGCTCACGCATCAGGGTGTAGATCCGGGCGATGTCCTTACGAACGACCTTGAGCCGGCCGTTGTTCTCGAGCTGTCCGGTCGCCGCCTGGAAGCGGAGCTTGAACAGCTCCTCCTTGGCTTCGCGGAGCTTGAGGAGGATCTCCTCGTCGCTCAGCTCGCGGAGCTCGTTGGCCTTGGTTCCGGCCGCCATCACGACTCACCTGCCTCGCGCCGAACGATCCGGCACTTCATCGGAAGCTTGTGAGCAGCGCGGATGAGCGCCTCACGAGCAATCTTCTCGTTCGGGTAGGACAGTTCGAACATCACCCGACCGGGCTTGACGTTCGCGACCCACCACTCCGGCGAACCCTTACCGGAACCCATGCGGGTCTCGGCAGGCTTCTTCGTCAGCGGACGGTCCGGGTAGATGTTGATCCAGACCTTTCCACCACGCTTGATGTGACGAGTCATGGAGATACGAGCTGCCTCGATCTGCCGGTTCGTCACGTAGGCGGGGGTGACGGCCTGGATGCCGTACTCGCCGAAGGCAAGCTCGGTTCCGCCCTTGGCCATACCACTGCGCTTCGGGTGGTGCTGCTTGCGGTGCTTGACCCTGCGCGGGATCAGCATGACGGTCAGGCCTCCGTTCCGCCGGTAGAAGTGGACGCAGCCTCCGCCGCCGGAGCAGCGGTGGCGTCACCCTTGGGTGCCGCCGCGGCCTCGGCCGGCGCCTGCTGCGGCTTGCGACCGCCGCGGCCGCCGCGCTCGCCACCGCGACGCGGACGGTCACTGCCGCCGCCACCGCCACCGCGGGACGGGCGGTTGCCCGCACGCGCCGCGGCGTTCTCGGCGCGGACCTCGGCGATGTTCTTGACGTCGCCCTTGTAGATCCACACCTTCACACCGATGCGGCCGAAGGTCGTCTTGGCCTCGAAGAAGCCGTAGTCGACGTTCGCACGCAGGGTGTGCAGGGGCACACGGCCCTCGCGGTAGAACTCCGAGCGGGACATCTCGGCGCCGCCGAGGCGACCGCCGCACTGGATCTTGATGCCCTTGGCGCCGGCCTTCATCGTCGACTGCATGCTCTTGCGCATGGCCCGACGGAAGGAGACCCGCGACGAGAGCTGCTCGGCGACGGCCTGGGCCACCAGCTGAGCGTCCGTCTCGGGGTTCTTGACCTCGAGGATGTTGAACTGGATCTGCTTGCCCGTGAGCTTCTCGAGCTTGCCGCGGATCCGCTCGGCCTCGGCACCACGACGGCCGATCACGATGCCCGGACGGGCGGTGTGAACGTCGACGCGCACCCGGTCACGGGTCCGCTCGATCTCGACCTTGGAGATGCCGGCCCGCTCCATGCCCTGCGTGAGCAGGCGGCGGATCTCGACGTCTTCCTTGACGTAGTCCTTGTACAGCTTGTCGGCGTACCACCGGGACTTGAAGTCCGTGGTGATGCCGAGCCGGAACCCGTGCGGGTTAACCTTCTGGCCCATTACCGGGTTCCTTCCTTGCTGCTGACGACCACCGTGATGTGGCTGGTCCGCTTACGGATCCGGTAGGCGCGGCCCTGGGCACGCGGCCGGAACCGCTTGAGGGTCGGGCCCTCGTCGACATACGCCTCGGAGATGACGAGGCTGTCGGCGTCGGTGTGGTCGTAGTTGTGCGCGGCGTTGGCAATGGCGCTGTCAAGCACCTTGCCGACCGGCACACTCGCGGCCTGCGGAGTGAAACGCAGGACCGCCTGAGCCTCCGTGGCGTCCATGCCACGGATGAGGTCCACCACCCGGCGGGCCTTCATGGGCGTGACGCGCACGTAGCGCGCCTGGGCCCTGGCTTCCATGGTTGTCCCTTCGGTGTAAGTCATGGTCTTCGCACTCCGCCCGATCAGCGACGACGGGACTTGCGGTCGTCCTTCACGTGGCCGCGGAAGGTGCGGGTCGGCGCGAACTCGCCAAGCTTGTGGCCGACCATCGACTCGGTGACGAACACCGGGACGTGCTTGCGGCCGTCGTGCACCGCGATCGTGTGGCCGAGCATGGCCGGGACGATCATGGAGCGGCGGGACCAGGTCTTGATGACGTTCTTGGAGCCGGCCTCGTTCTGTACGTCCACCTTCTTGCTCAGGTGGTCGTCGACGAAGGGCCCCTTCTTGAGACTGCGCGGCATCTAAACCCGCTCCTAGCGCTTCTTGTTCGTCTTGCGGCGGCGGACGATGTACTTGTTGCTGGCCTTCTTCGGCGAGCGAGTACGTCCTTCCTTCTTGCCCCACGGCGAGACCGGGTGCCGGCCACCGGAGGTACGACCCTCACCACCACCGTGCGGGTGGTCGATCGGGTTCATGACCACACCGCGGACGGTCGGGCGAACGCCCTTCCAGCGCATACGGCCGGCCTTGCCCCAGTTGATGTTCGACTGCTCGGCGTTGCCGACCTCGCCAACGGTGGCGCGGCAGCGGACGTCGACCAGGCGGATCTCACCGGACGGCATGCGCAGGTGGGCCATCGAGCCCTCCCGCGCCAGCAGCTGCACGGAGGCACCCGCGGAGCGGGCGAACTTCGCACCGCCGCCGGGCCGCAGCTCGATGGCGTGCAGCACGGTACCGACAGGGATGTTGCGCAGCGGCAGGTTGTTGCCCGGCTTGATGTCTGCGCCCGGACCGTTCTCGACGCGGTCGCCCTGCTTCATGCCGGCCGGCGCGAGGATGTAGCGCTTCTCGCCGTCGGCGTAGTGCAGCAGCGCGATGCGCGCGGTGCGGTTGGGGTCGTACTCGATGTGCGCGACCTTGGCCGGCACGCCGTCCTTGTCGTGACGACGGAAGTCGATCACCCGGTAGGCGCGCTTGTGGCCACCGCCCTGGTGGCGAACGGTCACACGACCGGCGTTGTTACGGCCGCCCTTGCTGTGCAGCGGGCGGACCAGCGACTTCTCCGGCGTGGACCGCGTGATCTCGACGAAGTCGGCGACGCTGGAGCCACGACGGCCCGGGGTCGTCGGCTTGTACTTGCGGATACCCATTTCTCAGTCCTCGTCCGATATCGGACGACTCGACCTCCGCTAGGAGACCGGGCCGCCGAAGATGTCGATACGGTCGCCCTCGGCGAGGGTCACGATGGCGCGCTTGGTGTCCTTGCGCTTGCCGTAACCGGTGCGGGTGCGCTTGCGCTTGCCCTGGCGGTTGATCGTGTTGACCCCAGTGACCTTGACCTGGAAGACCGTCTCGACGGCCTGCCGGATCTGGGTCTTGTTCGCACGCGGGTCGACGATGAACGTGTACTTGTTCTCGTCCAGCAGCGCGTAGCTCTTCTCGGAGACCACCGGCTTGACCAGGATGTCACGGGGGTCCGTGAAGGTCTTGCTGGTGACCTCGGCTGCCTCTGCCTTGACGGCAGTGGTCTCGCTCATCAGGCGTCGCTCCCTTCGAGCTCGGCCTCGGAAGCGGTGGCCTTGCCGGCCGCAGCCGGTCCGGCCACGAAGGACTCGAAGGCGGCCTTCGTGAAGACCACGTCGTCGGAGACGAGCACGTCGTACGTGTTCAGCTGGCCCGGCTCCAGGATGTGCACCTGGGGCAGGTTGCGGGCGGACAGCCACGCGGCCTCGTCGGCCCGCTCGGCGACCAGGAGCAGGTGCTTGCGCTCGCTGATCCTGCCGAACAGGGTCCGGGCGGCCTTCGTGGACGCGTCACCCTCGACCACGCCGGAGACGACGTGGATGCGGTTGTTGCGGGCCCGGTCGGAGAGGGCGCCACGCAGGGCGGCGGCCTTCATCTTCTTGGGGGTCCGCTGCGAGTAGTCACGCGGCTGCGGGCCGTGGACGACGCCACCGCCGGCGAACTGCGGCGCACGGGTCGAACCCTGGCGGGCGCGGCCGGTGCCCTTCTGGCGGTAGGGCTTGCGCCCACCACCGCGGACCTCGCCACGGGTCTTGGTCTTGTGCGTGCCCTGGCGGGCAGCGGCCAGCTGGGCGACGACGACCTGGTGGATCAGCGGAACGCTGACCTGGGTGTCGAAGATCTCCGCGGGGAGATCGACGGACCCGGCCTTGTCGCCTGCCGGCGAGAGGATGTCAATGCTGGTCGGGGTACTCATCTTCCTCAGACCCCCTTGGCCGCGGTACGGACCAGGACGAGGCCGCCGTTCGGACCGGGGACCGCGCCCTTGATGAGGAGCAGGCCCTTCTCCGCGTCAACGGCGTGGACGGTCAGGTTCTGGGTGGTGACCCGCTCGTTGCCCATACGGCCGGCCATGCGCATGCCCTTGAAGACGCGGCCCGGGGTGGCGCAGCCACCGATCGAACCCGGCTTGCGGTGCACGCGGTGCGCGCCGTGGGAGGCCTTGCCGCCGTGGAAGCCGTGACGCTTCATGACACCGGCGGTGCCCTTGCCCTTGGACTTGCCGGTCACGTCGACCCGGACACCGGACTCGAACACCTCAGCGGTGATCTCCTGGCCCAGGGTGTACTCGCTGGCGTCCGCGGTGCGGAGCTCCACGAGGTGACGGCGCGGGGTGACCTCGGCCTTGGTGAAGTGGCCCTTGAGGGGCTTGTTCACCTTGCGCGGGTCGATCTCGCCGAAGGCGATCTGGACGGCTTCGTAGCCGTCCTTGTCTGCACTGCGCACCTGGGTGACGACACAGGGACCGGCCTTGACCACAGTGACCGGGACGACACGGTTGTTCTCGTCCCAGACCTGGGTCATGCCGAGCTTCTCGCCCAGGACGCCCTTGATCTGCTTAGCCATTTTTCCCGACCCCTCAGAGCTTGATCTCGATGTCGACGCCGGCCGGAAGGTCCAGGCGCATCAGCGAGTCAACGGTCTTGGGCGTCGGGTCGAGGATGTCGATCAGGCGCTTGTGGGTGCGCATCTCGAAGTGCTCGCGCGAGTCCTTGTACTTGTGCGGCGACTTGATGACGCAGTACACGTTCTTCTCAGTGGGCAGCGGCACCGGGCCCGCGACCGACGCACCAGTACGCGTCACCGTTTCGACGATCTTCTTCGCCGAGTTGTCGATGACCTCGTGGTCGTAGGCCTTGAGCCGGATGCGGATCTTCTGTCCCGCCATGGCTACTTCGTAGTCCTGTCTCTCGTAACGCTCTGGAACCCGGTGCTTCCCACTCCACCTCCGACCCACGCGGTCGGGCGTGTCGCTTCCCCTCCCGTACGTCGCCGCACGGGAATCCTTGCTGCAAGGAAGCTGGGGGAAAGAAACCCACCGGATGCCTGGCTGGAAGCCCCTCCTGCGCTTCCCGGAAGATTCCCGTACGTCCGCCCCTGATAAGGGACGACGAGTACGTTGGGACTCGCTTCCGGTCCTCCCGGCGGGAGGCGCACAGCATCGGCACTCAACCGAGCAACCTGGACAGTGTGCCATATGGGGCAGACCCCATGCCAATCGGCCTCAGCACGCCTCGACGCGCCCCTCGGGGGGCGCGGAGAACGGTGGCCGAGCCGCCTCCCGGTCCCCTACCACGTTCCGGGGCCGCCCGGCGAGTGGGGTGCCACGTGACCCCGCCCTCACCGGCTACGCCCAGCAGCCTACCCCTCGCGCCCCGGTCCCAATCCGACCACCACGCGGGAGCGGTTCTGCGTTTCTACCCGCAGCCGTTCTCCTGCGCAGCCGTCCCTACTCGCAGCCGTTCTCCTGCCTGGCGCCGGAGACGTAGGCCACGGTGAACGCCTCCAGGGCCTCACGCCGCTCCCCGGTCTCCGCCGGGTGGAGGCTGTCCGATGCGACCTGCACGGCGAAATAGGCCGGCCCTGCTCCTCCGCAACGGGCGGTGACCACACTCCCCTGGTCGCCGAGAACCCCCGAACCGGGGAACGGAAGCCTCTCGAGCGGCTTCAGACCGGAGTACCGCAGCGTGCGCGCCTCGACTGCCGGGTCGTTGTAGGCGTCCAGCGGGACGAAGGTCACCGTCAGAACGTCCGCCCTGTCAACCACCAACCAGCAGTCGCCGTACCGCTCCGGGAAGACCTCGCCCCGCTCCTTCAGCGACTCCCCCGCGGGCAACAGCGGCTCAACGACCTCCGGAGCAAGTTCGACGCCGCAGACACGTTCCGGAAGGGCGTACTCACCGCCGCCGCCCCCGGTGCACGCCGTGAGGGAGGCGGCCAGAGCCGCGAGGCAGAGAAGCCCGCCGACCACCCGAGGCTTGAGCACCTTCATTCGAGACCTCCCGCGTTCTTGCCGACGTCCTGGTTCGCGTTATTGGCAGCGTCCCTGATCACGTTGTAGATGCCGCTATTAGCAGAGAAGCCTACCTTGCCATCCGTCCAATCCTTGTTTTCCAGGTACCAATCCTCGGCAAGAGAGGCCAACTGCGCGTTCCTCGATTTGAAAGTGGTGCGATTTTCTTCCGAAAGCTCCTGCTGCAGTCGTTTCTGTTCGTCTTCTGCCAGACTGGTTGCCCCTAGATCCAGACCGCGCTGGAGGCCATCACCGCCGCCTGGAATTAGGCTGAGAAGTGCACCAACCCCGTGGTATCTCCAGTTCTTCTTCCATCCGATTTCACTCAGCCCGTCACCATACCGGTCACCGACCGTTTCGTATCGGACCTGCTCCATGAATCCCACCGTAAGCCCCGCAGCGACAAGGCTGTCCTCCGGGTTTTCCGCACCGGCTCGAAAGTCCTTGCGCATGGCGACCTCCAAGCCCACGTTGAGATCCGCATGAGCGTCCTGATCACGGGACACTTGTTTGGCGACCTCAGCAAGATCTTCCCAGTTAAGCGGAGGCCGGTTGCTCAGATCACTCGTCGTAGCGTGTACGACGCTGCCATGGCTGACCAGTACCTTCGCCATGTCGTCACGTAGCTCTGCGGGAAAGTCATCACCCCGAGCGGCGAGATGCTTGAGAGAGCCTTCGAGTACCTTCCTATGCTGTCCGGTGTGCTCCACTGGCCGGGAGTCTTCCCCGTCCGGACGCACGCCAGTGGCACCGGCGAGGAGCGCCTCTCCTGTTGCCTCATACGCGGCACTGGGGCCCTTATAATCGTCAGCATTCTTGCCGTGCCCAAGGGCGTTCGAGGGAATGTCGTTGAAGGACGGCCTGTCCTTCAACGCCCATTCCGCATTGTCCTGCGGCTCGGTCGAGCTGAAGAAGTCCGTAGCCGCTTCCGGGTTGCGGGAGAGCGCCTTCATGAAGCCCGTCATGGGATCACGACCGGCGTCCTGGTCATCGCCATAATGGAGCTGATCGATCCGGGCGTAGGAGGGGCTCTTGTCCCAAGGCAGCACGTTCTCGCGAGTTTTACCGCCAGGCCCCGGGTCGCGGACGTCGCCGGTGTTCTCCTTCTCGTACTTCACCAGCGCGTCGCCGTAGTCGCCCAGGAACTCGCGCTCGTAGACCCCATGCCGCATCAGGCCGCTCATCGCCTGGAAGCCGTAGACGCGCGACCGAGTGGATGGTCTGCTGAGGCCGCTGACGTCCTGGCCACCCAGGGCAATGACTCGTTCCTTGAACGCAGCCATGGCATCGCTACCCGAACGGGTCGCGGTGGCGACCGTGGTGCCGAGCTGCTTCTCCATGACGGCCAGCAGTTCTGTCCGCTCTTCCCTGCCCTTCAGCCCGTTGGCTTCGTTGTTCTGCCAACGGTCGAGGTCGGCCGCACCGGCGTAGAACCTCAGCGTCCGGTCCGGGCCGAGGCCCGTCGCCACGCGCTCGGCGAAGACGGGATCGTCCGCGTTCCGCTGGAGCAGCCTGTTGAAGCGGTCGAGATCCTTGTTGCTCAGCTCGGTGGGATCCTTGCGGCCGAGACCGACCGCCTCGTTCGAGTCCTTGATGCTCCGCTCGGCGGCGTCAAAGCTCTTGAAGCCCTCGGACCGGAAGTCGTACTTCTCGGTGGCATGGAACCTGAGCGCCGTCGCCGTCGTCCGGTCGGTCTCGGCTGCGGCGTCGAGGATGTCACCGATCTCCTTGGCCACCGCGTCCAGTTGCGCCTGCGTCGGCTCCTCGATCTTCGCGTCCCCCGCCACGTGGGGCGGAGGGACGGAGGCGCGTACACCGCCCTTGGCGTTCACGTAGATGTTCTTCTTCGCCGCCCGGTCGACTGCTTCCGCAAGGTCCTGCTTGTGCTTGGTGAAGCGCGTGTGGGCACCGCTGAGAACGGTGTGGATGCTGCGCGCGGCGGTCACGGCGTCCTGGAACTCGGACGCCGTGGTGGTGACGAAGCTCTTGGTCACCACGGCGTTGTGCCCTTTCCAGTCAGCCGCCTTGGCCTTCTTCTCCAGGCTTGCCGCACTGGTGCCGCCGTCGCCGCCGTCGGCGAGTTTCACCAGTTTTCCGACCATCTGCTCCCAGTCGGTCACCGCTGTTTTCAGCTTGCCCAGCCGCAGGTCGCTCAGTTCCTGGAACGTGACCACGAGACGACCGCCCTCACTTTATGTAGTCGTGGATACGGGAGACGGTCATCTCCTTGCCCTCAGCGTTGCGCATGCTGGTGGTGATTTTCTCCTCGTCCTTCGCATGCGCTCCCCTCGTGTAGTCGAGGTGGTTGGAGATGTGGGCGCACGCCTCCTTCAACGTGCCCACCTTGGTGATCCAGGCATCGTGCAGCTCCGTGAGCGCCTTCCCGCAGGACATCCCGTCGGCCGTGAGTCCGGTGGCGGCTTCGGATGTGGACTCGCGGGCGTGGTCGCCGTCGTCCGTGAGGCGCAGACGCAACTCGTAGGCCATGCCGCCGAGTGCACCTAGTTCGTCGTCCCTGACTGCCAGGTCTCTGCCCCCGGCGTCGCCGGGCCTGCCGTAGCCGCCGGAACCGTCGTCGAGGCCATTCAGCCGGGTGGCAGTCACCCGCTCCCGGGCCTGCTCCCACTCGCTCCAGGTCATACAACCCCCATGGCTCCCTCGCCCGTTGCGCTGCCGATCTGCGAACGACAGTACCTGTGCACGTGACGTTCGCGGCGGGTGGCCCATACGAACCAGGGCGCGCACCGGATGCCGCTGCCGGGGGCTGCGTCCCGGGCGCCGGGACCGGGGCACTTGGGGCCCGATACGAGCGAAGTGGCTGGTCGGGGCGGGTATAGCACGGCGTTATAGCCAGATGTGAGTACCCAAGTTGAATGTTCATCAGCAAGTCTGTGCGCGGTAACCCCCCACCGCACACGCCCCCCAGCGTGTCTTCCCTAGCGAGGAACCTTGCGAATATCCAGGCTTGTTCCTGCCCTCGTGGCCGCAGTGGTCTCCGTTCTGGCCCTTCTCGTCCCCACCGCCACAGCCGCCGACGCCACTCCCCCGCCGAGCACCAAGGCCCCGCAGCCCATCATCGGCGGAGGCCAGGCCCAGAGCGGTCCCTGGGCCGCCCGCCTGTTCTCCAACGGACGGGAGACCTGCTCCGCGACGATCATCGCCCCGACGTGGATCCTGACCGCCAGGCACTGCGTGACCGGCGGCGGACTGTCGTTCCGCATCGGCAGCCTCGACCAGCACAACGGCGGAACCGTCGCGAACGGCGTGCAGACCGTCAACCACAGCTCGGACCTCTCGCTGGTCCGCCTCGACCGGTCGGTCAGCGCGACCTACGCCCGCCTCGGCCAACCGGGCTCTGTGCAGGTCGGCCAGAACGTCCAGGTCTACGGCTGGGGCGCCACCTCGCGGTGCGGCTCCGAGGCCAACTGCCAGTCCCAGTTCCTCAAGGTCGCGAACGTCACCGTGACCGGTGCCTGCCGTGACGCCTACGGCGGCTCGGCGATCTGCGCCCGCCGTGGCGACGGCATCACCGCCGGCGGCGACTCGGGCGGCCCGATGATGGCGAACGGCATCCAGGTCGGTGTCGCGTCCACCAGCGACCGCCAGACCACGACCGCCTACACCAACGTGACCGCCTACCGCGCCTGGATCCAGTCGGTGGCGGGCGTCTGACCCATCCCCGTCTCCCCGCACGACCGAGCCGGTGCCTCCGACCTACACGGAGGCACCGGCTCTGCGCGTGAAGCTCCTCCGGCCCGGCACCTCACCACCGTCGACCGTCGACCGTCGACCGTGGCGGGAACGCACCACCCCCGCGTCAGACCGCCGACAGGCCGGTGGCCGCCCAGCTCCCCAGGAGCCTCAGGGCGGTCTCGGCGGTGCTGTCGGGGGCGGTGAAGACCACCAGCGCCTGGCTGTCCTCGGCCGGCAGGCTGAGCGTCTCGTAGGTGAGCGTGAACCTGCCGACCACCGGGTGGGTGAAGGTCTTGGTGCCGTGGGTCTTCTCCCGGACCTCCTGCGCCGCCCACAGCTCCCTGAACTCGTTGCTGCACCTGCTGAGTTCGGCGACGAGGTGACACAGCCGGGCGTCGTCCGCGTGGCGGGCGGCGGCGAAGCGCAGGAAGCCGACGGTCTGCCGGGCCACCTCCGGCCACTGCGGATACAGGTCGCGTGCCGAGGTGCACAGAAAGATGTGGCGGGCGATGTTCGGCGGTCCGAACGACGCGTCGGCGAGACCGGGGACGAGGGCGTGGGCCAGGTCGTTGGCGGCCAGCACGTCCATGCTCGGCGCGAGCACGTAGGCGGGTGTGGCGCCGACGGCGTCGAGCAGGCGGCGCAGCCCCGGGCGCACCCGGGGCGGCTGCGGCTCGGACGGTGCGACGTGCGCGAGACGGGTGCGGGGCCGTCGTGCCAGGTCTCGGAGGTGGGTCCGCTCGGTCGGTCCGAGCCGCAGGACGCGGGCGAGCGCCTCCAGAACGGCGTCCGAGGGGTTGGCGGCGCGGCCCTGCTCCAGCCGGACGTAGTAGACGAGGCTGACTCCCGCGAGTTCGGCCACCTCCTCGCGGCGCAGGCCGGGCACCCGGCGTCGGCCCAGCGTCGGCGGGAGCCCGGTGGCCTGCGGGGTCAGCTGGGCGCGTCGTGATCTGAGGAACGCGCCGAGTTCCTGCGCCGGGTCCATGCACTGCCCCTGATCGTCGTCCGTCTCCGTGCGGTCATGGCAGGCGGTCGCCGACCGCCCTCCGCGCCGACCGCTCTCCGCCGCCGCCAGTATGCGCGCCGGGCAGCGGGCCGTCCTGTCCTTGCCAGTACCACCCTCGGACGCCGACGGGTGCCGCCCCGCCCCGAACCCCGCCGCCGTCGAGCCTGGTACTCGCGGGGTACTGGCTCGGCGGTCGGGCCGGGTCGACGGTGGTCACGGGTGCGACCGCACCGGCCCGGCCGCCACCGGCTGAGGCATCCGCAGAGGCAGCAGAAGCAACAGAAACAGCAGGAGCAGCGAAGATGCGTGCAGTGACGTTCTCCCGGCACGGCGACGGCAGCGTGCTGGAACTCACCGACCGGCCCGTTCCGCAGCCCGGCGACGGTGAGGTGCTGGTCGAGGTACGGGCGGCGGGGGTGAACCCGATCGACTGGAAGTTCAGGGAGGGTGCGGTGAGCTTCGGTCAGCCGTTCCCGCAGGGCATGGGCTGGGACGTGGCGGGGGTCGTCGCAGGCGGCGCTCCCTCGGGCGGAGCGGGCGGAGCGGGCGGGTTCACGGCCGGGGACGAGGTGTACGGCATGCTGCCGCTGACCTCCCCGGGGGCGTACCAGCGGTTCGCCGTGGTCCCGGCCTCGGCGCTGGCGCCCAGGCCGGCCGGGCTGCCGCTCGGGCAGGCCGCCGCGGTGCCGATGGCGGCCCTGACGGCGTGGCAGTCCCTGGACGCCGCCGGAGACCTCGCGGGGCGACGCGTGCTGGTGCATGCCGGCGCGGGCGGGGTCGGGCACTTCGCCGTGCAGTTCGCGAAGGTCCGCGGTGCGCACGTCCTGGCGACGGCGTCGCCGCGCAACCGGGACTTCCTGGTCGGACTGGGCGTCGACGAGGTCGTGGACCGGACGTCGGGCGGGCTGCCCGTCGAGCCGGTCGACGTCGTCGTCGACGCGGTGGGTGGGGACGTGCAGCGGAACTCGTGGAAGGTCCTCAACCCCGGCGGCACGCTTGTCACCCTGCCGGAGCCGATCGACGAGTCGCACCGCGTGCCCGGCGTGACGGGCCTGCGTGTGGTGGTCACCCCCGACGGCGACACACTGCGGCGCATCGGCGCGCTGGTCGACGCCGGTCGCGTCCGCGTCGAGGTCCAGCAGGCGTTCTCCCTGGAACAGGCCGCGGAGGCCCAGCGGGTCAGCCGGTCCGGTCAGGTGCGCGGCAAGCTGGTGCTGCACCTCTGAGGCCGCGCCTACGGTGTTCGTCACTCCGGGATGCCGGTGATCACCGGCATCCCGGAGTGAGCACAAGTGGGCAGCAGTTGAGCTGGTAAGTGAGCGGCTTCCAGCCCAATGATCCGAAGGCCGCGGCACATCGGCCGGGCAAGGATCAGGGGAGAGTCCACATGAACACCTTCCGGAAGCAGGCGACGGTGCTGGTCGTCGGCGCCGCGACCCTCGGCAGTCTGCTGGTACCCGCCTCCATGGCGGCGGCGGCGCCCGCGAAGCAGAACACCGCGGTGACCCAGCCCGGGGAGGTCCGGGCGGCCGGAATCAAGATCGACGTGGTGACTTCCACCGTGGACATCAGCAACCGCCTCTACAACATCATCAGCCAGGCCATCGCGCACAAGCAGAACCGGTCGGGCTACGTGAAGAGCCTGCGCGAGGGCGCGTTCTACGACGCCCGCGAGCGCTACAACGTCATGATCATCAAGGCGGACCACAAGTACTCCTCGAACCTCAAGCGCATCGTGTACGACGCCAAGGTGAAGGGCGGGAACTACCCGACCTTCCGGGTGATCGTCTTCGAGTCGGGTTCGTTCACCAACCGCGGTGACGGCGGCTACGACAACTGGGCCTTCCGCGGCTGGTACAAGCGCGACGGCATGACCGTCAACTTCCGCAAGAAGTGAGTCGGCACGGCCACCACCGTGACACCCCCGCCGTCGCAGCCGAGAGGAACAACTCCATGAACCGCCAGAACCTGAAGACGTCCCTGGTCGCCGTGCCGCTGGTGACCGCCGCCCTGCTGGGCACCGCCGCCCTTCCGGCGCACGCGGCGAGCCCGGCCGCCACCACCGCGACCGCCGTCGCTGAGCAGTCCGTGTCGGTCGCCGCCGACGCGCCGAAGCCCAGGGTGATCATCCACACGGACAAGGGCGCGAACGGCGTCCAGGTCGCCAACGCGATCAGCAACATCCGGGAGAAGAACCGCGGAAAGTTCGTCGAGAAGGCACGGGACGCCGCCTTCGAGAAGAGCGGCAAGCGCTACAACGTCGTGATCATCAACCTCGCCCAGAAGCACAAGGAGAACCTCAACACGGTGCGGCTCTACGCCAACGTCCAGTACGGGGGCATCTACTACGGGCTGTACATCGCCGAGACCGGCACGTTCACCAACCAGGGCGACGGCGGCTACATCAACTGGGCCTTCCGCGGCTGGTACAAGCGCAACGGCATGACCGTCACCTTCCGCCGCCCGTAATGCGCTTGGCAACCACCCCGAAAGAGGACCCGTACACATGAAGACCAAGCAGCGCGCAGCGGCCTACGGCCTCGCCCTGGTCGCGATGGCCGGCGCACTCACCGTCATGTCCCCGCAGGCCGCCATGGCCGCCGACATCTCTCCCTGCGACCTGAGCAAGAAGGTCCAGGAACTACGCGCCTGGGACACCAACGGCAAGTACAACATCATCGTGTGGAAGGAATCGGCCCGCAAGAGCTCCAAGTTCAACGGCGTCCAGGTCCGGGGTCACACCCGCAACGCCACCTGCAAGACCGTCACGGGCGACAAGGCGAACTACTTCTGGATGGTCTTCCGGGACGGCGAGTTCACCCGCAAGGGCGACGGCGGCTACCGGAACTGGGCCTTCAGCGGCAAGTTCACCCGCAACGACAACCACGTGAAGTTCCACCGCCGCTGACCCCGGCCGGGCACGGCACCTCCGCCGTGGTTCTCCCGCGGTGTCCCCGCGCTTCGCGCGCCCTCCCGACGAAGGAACCGTGACATGAAGACCCTGCGCAAGAACGCAGCCCGCAGCGTCGCCCTGCTCGCAATGGCCGGCGCGCTGAGCGTGACCGTGCCGCAGACGGCGACGGCCGCGAGCGACTACCTCAACCCGTGCGACCTGAGCACGAAGATCCAGGAACTCCAGGACTGGGGCTCCGACAAGAGCAACAACATCGTCGTCTACAAGGACTCCGCCCACAAGTCGAGCAACTTCAACAACGTCGTCGCCCGTGGCAAGACCACGGCGAAGCCCTGCAAGCAGGTCTTCGGCACGGCCACGTACCACTGGGTGGTGTTCAAGGGCAGCGGCAAGTTCACCCGCAAGGGCGACGGCGGCTACCGGAACTGGGCCTTCTACGGCAAGTTCACCCGCAACGACAACGTGGTGACGTTCCACCGTCGCTGACCTACCTGAACGCCGTTCGGGGCGGGCTGACGCCCCTCCGGCAAGCACCGTGGAGGGGCGGGAGTGCCGTTGCCGGCACCCCGCCCCTTCCGCGCGCCATCACGCCGCAGGGCGAAACACGCAGGTCGGAGGGTGTGCAAGAGTCCGGCAACCGGCGTCCGCTATTACTGTCCTTGTCTCGGGGGAAACTTCGAAGCGGGGAGACCGACCGTCATGGAATCGTCGACACGCGGAGCTGACCACTCCGTGACCACCGACTCGCACGCCGCCTTACTGCAGACCCGGCTGACCGCGGCCCGTGACCGGGCCTTCGTGGGCAGGGAGGAGGAGCTGGAGCTGTTCAGAACCACCCTGGCCGGCGGCCCCGACAGCCGGCCGGTGCTCTATCTGCACGGGCCGGGCGGCATCGGCAAGTCGACGCTGCTGCACCGCTTCGCGGTGGAGGCGCAGCGCGCGGGACGTGCGGTCGTCACCGTGGACGGACGTGCGCTGGAGCCGACACCCGAGGCGTTCACCGCGGCAGCCGCCGCCGCGCTCACCGAGCCCGAGGCCGTCCTGCTGGTGGACACCTTCGAGCGGTGCCAGGGCCTGGAGGGCTGGCTGGTGCACCGGTTCCTGCCGCGGATCCCGCTGGGTACCACGGTGGTCGTCTCCGGCCGGGACGCGCCCAGCCCGCGCTGGACGGCGGACTCCGCCTGGACCGACCTGCTGCACACCGTGCCCCTGGGCGATCTCGCCCCTCACGAGGCGGCACTGCTGCTGCGGCGTCGCGGCGTACCGGAGCGGTTCCACGACGCGCTGCTGTGCTTCACCGGCGGCAACCCGCTGGCGCTGTCGCTCGCCGCGGCGGTGGCCGTGCGCGAAGGCGCCGCGTCAGCGGACTGGGCGCCGACGCAGGACGTCGTCTCGACGCTGCTGTGCCAGCTGGTGGGGGACCTGCCGGGGCCGGAGCACCGAAGGGCGCTGGAGGTGTGCGCGCACGCCCACGTCACCTCCGAGGCACTGCTGCGCTCAGTGCTGGGCGACCGTGCGACCGACCTGTTCGCGTGGCTGCGCCGGCAGCCGTTCGTGGAGTCCACCCACGCCGGGCTCTGCCCGCACGACGCGATCCGCGAAGCGCTCGGCGCGGATCTGCGCTGGCGCGACCCGGACGGCTTCGCCGACATGCACCGCCGACTGCTCCAGGCCCAGTTGGACAGGATCCGGACAGTGTCCGAGACGCAGCTGCTGCCCGCGGTCGCCGCCCTGCTGTTCCTGTACCGGACCGACCGGCAGCTGTCCCGGCTCCAGGTGTGGGACTGCGAGGGCCAGGTGCGGGAACTGCTCTACGAGCCCGCCCACCGGGAGCAGGTCCTGCGACTGGCCCGCCGGGCGGAGGGCGAGGACGCGGCGGCACTCGTCGCGTTCTGGCTGGACCGCTGTCCGGAGGCGTTCCGCGTCTACCGCTCCACGCGGCGCGACACCGTCGTCGCCTTCTCCGCCTGGCTGCGGATGCAGGAACCCGTCGGCACGGACGTGGACCCGGTCGTCGCCGCGGCCTGGACGCATGTGCGTGCGGCCGGACCGCTGCGCGCCGGGGACAGCGTGGGCATCGCCCGCTTCTCCGTCGCGCCGGAGGAGGACGCCGGAGCGACGGCGTCGCCCGATCTGATGCAGGTTCGGGCCCTCGGGGAGATCCTGCGGGCCGACCGGCTCGCCTGGTCGTTTGTCGTCACCCCTGCCGAGGGGCACGGCGACGGCCGCTTCCTGCACTTCGACATGCACTCCCTGCCCCACCGCCCGCAGACCGGCCACCGCACCCACCGGCTGCTCGCCCACGACTGGCGTACCCACCCGGTGGCGCCCTGGCTGGAGGAACGGACCAGGGTGATGCTCTCCGGTGCTCCCGACACGGGCACAACGTCCGACAACGGGCAGCTCACCGTGCTGTCCCGGGCGGAGTTCGACTCCGCCGTCCGCGACGCGCTGCGGGCCCTGCGCGACCCCGAGCAGCTGCGGCGGAACCCGCTCAGCCGCAGCCGCGTCGTCGTGGATCACGAGGTCAGCCTCGACACCGCCCTGCGGAACGCGGTCGAGGCGCTGCCGAAACAACGCGGCGGCGACAAGCAGCACCGCGCGCTGGCGACGACGTACCTGGCGGGCGCGCCCACCCAGGAGGCAGCCGCCCGGCGCCTGCAACTGCCGTTCAGCACCTACCGCAGGCACCTCAGTGCCGCCGTGCGGTGGGTGTGCGACTACCTGTGGCAGCAGGAGGTCAACGGCGCGGACGCTCCCCGTCCTGCCGAGTGCGGCCGCCGCCTCGACTCCGGTTCGGCGGCACCCGCCGGCTGGTAGCACCCGCCGACCTACGGCGGCCTCGGCCAGGCGGACGGGCAGGCGGACGGGCAGCCGGACGGGCAGTGCGGGCACCCGGCCGGGTGCCCGCACTGCCGAGCGGGGGCGAATCCCCTCCACCACTCCGACGAACCAGCCTGTTCCGTGCCGAAACCGGGTACACCGGGACGTCCACCCCGCGCGACGGCCGCACCGCCCGGCCCACCGTCCGTGCGCCGAACGGGCCGCGCAGAGCCTCCGGAGGAAGACGTCACGTGCGCACCAGCTCCCCGCCGCTCACGACCGACGACGGCACTCCCCCACCGCAGGCGCCGCCGGACGGGTGGCGGCGGGCCCACCGGGGGCTGCTGCTCGTCTGCGGCGGGTTCGCCCTGCTGTCCGCCGTGCTGGTGCCGCTGACCCTGCCACTCGGCTGGGACGAGCTCGTCTACGCCAGCCGCTTCGGGCCGTTCGGCCCCGCGACGCCGTTCAGCTCACCTCGCACCCGCGGCGTGCCGCTGCTGGTGGCGCCCGTCGCCTCCTGGAGCGACTCCCTCGTCCTGCTGCGGGTGTGGCTGCTGCTGCTGGCCGCCGCCGCGCTCTACCTGGGATTCCGGCCGTGGCTGAAGGTGCTGACGCGCCCGCACGCCGTCTGGGTGGCCGCGGCGCTGTACGGCACGCTGTGGGTGCCGCAGTTCTACGCCGCGTCCGCCATGCCCAACCACTACACCGCGATGGGCGCCGCCGCCGCGACGGGCTGCCTGCTCCAGCGGCGCCCGTGCCACTTCGGGGTGGTGGCCGGCCTGGCCGTGGTCACCCTGATGCGGCCCAACGACGGGGCCGCCGTCGCCGCGCCGCTGCTCATCGCCGCGGTGGCGGTCCCGGCCTGGCGAAGCCCGGGGCGGGTGGCGGGTGTGGTCGGCGGCGTCGCGGCCGGGTTCCTGCCATGGCTCGTCGAGGCCTACCAACGCTACGGCGGGGTGATGGAACGCCTCGCCGACGCCAGCGAGGTGCAGGGCGGCATGCGTCCGGTGTTCTCCGTCGTCCACCACCTGACCGCGCTGGACGGGCCGCTGCTGTGCCGGCCGTGCGAGGGGGACACCGTGCGGCTGTGGGCGGTCGAGTGGTGGGTGCTGCTCCCGGCCCTGGTCGCGTTCGGCCTGTGGGCCACCCGGCGCTCGGGCCGGGCGACGGCCCCGCTGTGGCTGGCCGTGGGCGTCGCGCTCGCGGCCTCGGTGCCGTACTTCTTCTTCGTGCCCTACGCGGCGCCGCGGTTCCTGCTGCCCGCCTACGCGCTGCTGGCACTGCCCGCCGCGCTCGGTCTGCTGGCCGCCGCGGACCGCGCACGCAGGTCGCGGCCGGCCGCCGCGGCGCTGGTGCTGGTGCTGCTCGGGCACCTCGCCGTCCAGGCGGGGCTCGCCTACCGGCACGGGAACATCCAGGAGAAGGTGCGCGGCGACTGGCGCAAGGTCGCGGCGGTCCTGCACGAGAACGGGGTGCGCCCCCCGTGTGTGGTCACCAGTGGCATCGGCACCATCCCGCTGGCGCACACCGCGGGCTGCACCTCGCTGGAGACCGACTGGGTGGAGGAGCCGGACGCGGTGATCCTGCGCGAGACCGAGCCCCCGCCCTGGGCGGAGGACTGGCCCCGCCACCCGGTGCCGGGCACCCACCAGCCGGGCTGGGCGGTCGTCATCCGCCGCTGACACCCGCCGGTCGGTACCGCCGCCCCCGGGAAGGGGCGGCACCCGCACCCGGGAAGGGGCGGCACGCAACGAGCAGGGCCCGTACGTCCGCCGTGAGGCGTTCGTACGGGCCCTGCTCCCGGCCGGGGCCGGTAGGTGCTCCAGGGAGCGTCAGGTCACTTGACGATCTTGGTGACCTGGCCGGCGCCCACAGTCCGGCCACCCTCACGGATGGCGAACTTGAGGCCTTCCTCCATGGCAACCGGCTGGATCAGGTTGACGGTCATGGAGGTGTTGTCGCCCGGCATGACCATCTCGGTGCCCTCGGGGAGGGTGACGACGCCGGTCACGTCCGTGGTACGGAAGTAGAACTGCGGGCGGTAGTTGTTGAAGAAGGGGGTGTGACGGCCACCCTCGTCCTTCGACAGGATGTAGGCCTGGGCCTCGAACTCGGTGTGCGGCGTGACCGAACCCGGCTTGATGATGACCTGGCCGCGCTCGACGTCCTCGCGCTTGATACCGCGAAGCAGCAGACCGACGTTCTCACCGGCCTGACCCTCGTCCAGCAGCTTCCGGAACATCTCGATGCCGGTCACCGTGGTGGTGGTCTTGTCCTGCTTGATGCCGATGATGTCGACGGTCTCGTTGACCTTCAGCACACCGCGCTCGATACGACCGGTGACGACGGTGCCGCGACCGGTGATCGTGAAGACGTCCTCGATGGGCATGAGGAACGGCTTCTCGGTGTCCCGCTCGGGCTCCGGGATCGACTCGTCCACAGCCTTCATCAGGTTGAGGACCGACTCGCCCCACTCCTTGTCGCCCTCGAGCGCCTTCAGAGCGGAGACCTTGACGACCGGCAGGTCGTCGCCCGGGAACTCGTACTCGGAGAGCAGCTCACGGACCTCGAGCTCGACGAGCTCCATGATCTCCTCGTCGTCCACCATGTCGGCCTTGTTCAGCGCGACAACGATGTACGGGACGCCGACCTGGCGGGCCAGGAGCACGTGCTCCTTGGTCTGCGGCATCGGGCCGTCGGTGGCGGCGACCACGAGGATGGCACCGTCCATCTGGGCGGCACCGGTGATCATGTTCTTGATGTAGTCCGCGTGACCCGGGCAGTCGACGTGGGCGTAGTGACGGCTCTCCGTCTGGTACTCGACGTGCGCGATGGAGATGGTGATACCGCGCTGGCGCTCCTCGGGAGCCTTGTCGATCTGGTCGAAGGCCGAGGCCTCGTTGAGGTCGGGAAACGCGTCATGCAGCACCTTGGTGATCGCCGCGGTAAGAGTCGTCTTACCGTGGTCGATGTGACCGATGGTGCCGATATTGACGTGCGGCTTAGTCCGCTCGAACTTCGCCTTCGCCACTGGGGTCCTCCTGTGGACTGGTGCTGTACGCCCCCCGCTCTTGCGGAAGGTTTTCAGGTGGTCGGTGAACCGGCCAGGACCCCGAGGGGGACGCCCTTGACCTGTTCGTATCTAGGGGCTGGCGCTCGGGGCGACCGGCGACTCCACGCTTTCGCGTGTTGTCGTCGGCGCCCCGGAGGCCTTTGCTACAGCCTAAGGGGTGAGATTACGGCGGCGAACCGACGTCACTCGCCCCGGACCTTCGCGATGATCTCCTCGCTGACGCTCCGGGGAACCTCCGCGTAGGAGTCAAACTGCATCGAGTAGCTCGCGCGACCGGAGGTCTTGCTCCGCAGGTCGCCGACGTAGCCGAACATCTCGGACAGCGGAACCAGGCCCGTGACGAGCTTGGCGCCACTGCGGTCCTCCATGGACTGCACCTGGCCACGACGCGAGTTGATGTCGCCGATCACGTCACCCATGTAGTCCTCGGGTGTGGTGACCTCGACCTTCATCATCGGCTCCAGCAGGGCCGGGCTGGCCTTGCGGGCGGCCTCCTTGAAGGCCATCGAACCGGCGATCTTGAAGGCCATCTCGGACGAGTCGACGTCGTGGTAGGCGCCGTCGAGCAGCGTCACCCGGACACCCGTGAGCGGGTAGCCGGCGAGCACGCCGAACTCCATGGCCTCCTGGCAGCCGGCGTCCACCGAGGGGATGTACTCCCGGGGGATGCGGCCACCGGTGACCTTGTTGACGAACTCGTAGCCGTCGCCCTCGAGCGGCTCGATGGCGATCTGCACCTTCGCGAACTGGCCGGAACCACCAGTCTGCTTCTTGTGCGTGTAGTCCAGCCGCTCGACGGGCTTGCGCAGCGTCTCGCGGTAGGCCACCTGCGGCTTGCCGACGTTCGCCTCGACCTTGAACTCGCGCCGCATGCGGTCGACGAGGACGTCGAGGTGAAGCTCGCCCATACCGGAGATGATGGTCTGGCCGGTCTCCTCGTCGGTCTTGACCTGGAAGGACGGGTCCTCCTCGGCCAGCCGCTGGATCGCGATGCCCAGCTTCTCCTGGTCGCCCTTGGACTTCGGCTCGATGGCGACCTCGATCACCGGGGCCGGGAACTCCATGGACTCCAGGATCACCGGGTTCGCCGCGTCGCAGAGGGTCTCGCCCGTGGTGGTCTGCTTCAGACCCATGACGGCGACGATGTCGCCGGCGCCCACAGCGTCGATCTCCTCACGCTTGTTGGCGTGCATCCGGTAGATCTTGCCGATGCGCTCCTTCTTGCCCTTCACGGAGTTCAGCACCTGGGTGCCGGTCTCCAGGCGACCGGAGTAGATCCGGACGAAGGTGAGCTTGCCGAGGTGCGGGTCGCTCATGATCTTGAACGCCAGCGCCGACATCGGCTCGTCCTCGGACGGCGTCCGACGGATGACCTCCTCGGAGTCCTTGACGGACTGACCCTCGACGGCCTCGATGTCGAGCGGCGACGGGAGGTAGCGCACCACGGCGTCGAGCAGGGGCTGGACGCCCTTGTTCTTGAACGCGGTACCGCAGAACACCGGGGTGACGGTGGTGGTGCCCTCGGCGCCGGTGGAGGCGAGGGTGACGCGGCGGATGGCCGCCATGAGCTGGTCCTCGGTGGGCTCGACGCCCTCGAGGTACAGCTCCATCATCTCCTCGTCGTGCTCCGCCACCGACTCGAGCAGCTTGCCGCGCCACTCGTCGGCCGCCTCGGTGTGCGTGTCCGGGATGTCGACGACGTCGTACGCCTCACCGAGCTTGGTGTCGGCCGACCACACGAGCGCCTTCATCTGGACGAGGTCGACCACGCCCTTGAAGTCCATCTCGGTGCCGATCGGCAGCTGCATGACCAGCGGCATCGCACCGAGGCGGTCGACGATCATGTCGACGCAGCGGTGGAACTCGGCACCGGTGCGGTCCAGCTTGTTGACGAAGCAGATCCGCGGCACGCCGTAGCGGTCCGCCTGACGCCACACCGTCTCCGACTGGGGCTCCACACCGGCGACACCGTCGAACACCGTGACGGCACCGTCGAGCACACGCAGCGAACGCTCCACCTCGACGGTGAAGTCGACGTGGCCCGGGGTGTCGATGATGTTGATGGTGTGGTCGACGTCGTTGAGCGGCCAGTGACAGGTCGTCGCGGCCGACGTGATGGTGATGCCGCGTTCCTGCTCCTGCGCCATCCAGTCCATCGTGGCGGCGCCGTCGTGGACCTCACCGATCTTGTAGCTGACGCCCGTGTAGTACAGGATCCGCTCGGTGGTCGTCGTCTTGCCCGCGTCGATGTGGGCCATGATCCCGATGTTGCGGACCCTGGCCAGGTCAAGTGAAGTGGTAGCCATAAGGCTTCGGTCTTCTCTCGGTCTCGATGGGGTAGCGACTACCAGCGGTAGTGCGCGAAGGCCTTGTTGGACTCGGCCATCTTGTGGGTGTCCTCACGCTTCTTCACGGCCGCGCCGAGGCCGTTGGAGGCGTCGAGCAGCTCGTTCATCAGCCGCTCGGTCATGGTCTTCTCGCGGCGGGCCCGCGAGTAGCCCACGAGCCAGCGCAGCGCGAGGGTGGAGGAGCGGCCGGGGCGGACCTCGACCGGCACCTGGTAGGTGGCGCCACCGACACGACGGGAGCGGACCTCGAGGGTCGGCTTCACGTTCTCGAGCGCGCGCTTGAGCGTGATGACCGGGTCGTTGCCCGACTTCTCACGCAGACCCTCCATGGCGCCGTAGACGATGCGCTCCGCGGTGGAGCGCTTGCCGTTGAGCAGCACCTTGTTGATGAGGGACGTCACCAGAGGAGAGCCGTAGACCGGGTCGATGTGGACCGGGCGCTTCGGGGCAGGGCCCTTACGAGGCATTCTTACTTCTCCTTCTTGGCGCCGTAGCGGCTGCGAGCCTGCTTGCGGTTCTTGACGCCCTGCGTGTCGAGGGAGCCGCGAATGATCTTGTAGCGAACACCCGGCAGGTCCTTCACACGGCCGCCGCGCACGAGCACGATGGAGTGCTCCTGCAGGTTGTGGCCCTCGCCCGGAATGTAGGCCGTGACCTCGATCCCGCTGGTCAGACGCACACGCGCGACCTTACGCAGGGCCGAGTTCGGCTTCTTCGGGGTGGTGGTGAAGACACGCGTGCAGACGCCGCGACGCTGGGGCGAACCCTCGAGCGCGGGCGTCTTGTTCTTCTCGACCTTGTCCTGCCGGCCCTTGCGGACCAGCTGCTGGATCGTGGGCACAGTTTCTCCGGTTTCTGTGTGCCGTCTCGGTGAAGCTAACCTGGGCCACATCTCCGACCCACGCGGTCGGGTGTGTCGAATGCTGCACGGTCCCGCTGTGGGTGGGAGATGCAGAAATCGGCCTCGCCTGCTGGGCTTCTCGCGCTTGATCGGGCGCGTGCAGAAGCGCAGGGGATACCCCAGGCACAAGGTCAGAGCGTACCTACCGCATCGGCTGCGGTCAAAAGCGAAGGAACACGCACAGCCCCGCCACCGGTTTCCCCGCCCGCGCGCACGCGGGCGGGCGGCGTTCAGGAGCCCGCGGCGAAGCCCACGACGAACAGCATCATCAGCGCGGCGAACCCGAGCGCCAGGTAGCCCAGCACCAGGCCGGCCACCGCGTAACCGTCGCCGCGCTCACCGGTCCGCCGGATGTCGGCACGCGCCTTGTGCCCCAGGACGACCGCCGGGATCGCCGTCACCCCCCAGGTGAACGGGGTGAGGATGCCGCAGACCAGCGCCGCGGTGGCGCTGCCGTTGGTGACGCTCACAGGAGGCGGCACCGGCGCCCAGAAGGTGGCGGGAACGGGCTGGCTCTGCATCTGCGGCAGCGGGACCGGCCCCTGGGGCAGGTCCGCGATGAGGGGCTGCAGCTCGCCGTAGGTGCCCGCCTGGTGCAGCAGGTGCAGCCGCCGCTCGTACTCGGAGTGGCCGAGTCTGCCCTCGGCGTATCCGGCCTTCAGCACGTCCGCGGCCCGCTCCCGGTCCGCGTCGGACGCACGCATCATCGGGGTGCCCGGCTGGCCGCCGGCCTGGGCGCCCTGGGCGTACGGGACCGGCGGTCCGGGCCGGCCGTGGTGGCCGCCCTTCCCGTAGGGCTCCGGTGGACCGAACTGCCCGCCTTGCCAGTGGAGCGACATCCACAGCACCTCCCCGCATAGCGCACGTACAGCCCGGCGTCTCCCATTGTCCTTGACGCACGGGGGGATCGCCGGGTTCCCCGGCCACGGATCCGTCACAAGCCGCGGACATGCCGCAGGGCGGCTCCCCCGGAGGGGAACCGCCCTGCGCCAGCGAACCGCGAACCGCGAACCGCGAACCGCGAGATACTGCCTACTGGTTGTACGGACCGTAGTCGTAGTCCTCCAGCGGGACCGCCTGGCCGGAGCCGGTGCCGAAGGGCGAGTAGTCGATGTCGTCGTAACCGACGGCCGAGTACATCGCGGCCTTCGCCTCCTCGGTGGGCTCGACCCGGATGTTGCGGTAGCGGGACAGGCCCGTACCGGCCGGGATGAGCTTGCCGATGATGACGTTCTCCTTGAGGCCGATCAGGGAGTCCGACTTGGCGTTGATCGCCGCGTCGGTGAGGACCCTGGTCGTCTCCTGGAAGGACGCCGCCGACAGCCACGACTCGGTGGCCAGCGACGCCTTGGTGATACCCATCAGCTGCGGACGGCCGGAGGCCGGGTGGCCGCCTTCCGTGACCACACGACGGTTCTCGCCCTCGAACTTCGACCGCTCCACCAGCTCGCCGGGCAGCAGCTCCGCGTCGCCGGACTCGATGATCGTCACACGGCGCAGCATCTGCCGGATGATGATCTCGATGTGCTTGTCGTGGATCGACACGCCCTGCGAGTTGTAGACCTTCTGCACCTCGCCGACCAGGTGGACCTGGACGGCGCGCTGGCCGAGGATGCGCAGCACGTCGTGCGGGTTGACCGCACCGACCGTGAGCGGCTGGCCGACGGTGACGTGGTCACCCTCGCCCACCAGCAGGCGCGAGCGCTTCGAGACGGCGTACGGCATCTCCTCGGAGCCGTCGTCGGGGGTGACGACGACCTTGCGGGTCTTCTCGGTCTCGTCGATGCGGACCCGGCCCGCGGCCTCCGAGATCGGGGCCACACCCTTGGGGGTACGGGCCTCGAAGAGCTCGACGACACGCGGCAGACCCTGCGTGATGTCGTCACCTGCCACACCACCGGTGTGGAAGGTGCGCATCGTCAGCTGGGTGCCGGGCTCACCGATCGACTGGGCCGCGATGATGCCGACGGCCTCGCCGATGTCCACCAGCTTGCCGGTGGCCAGCGAACGGCCGTAGCACATGGCGCAGGTGCCGACGGCGGACTCGCAGGTGAGGACCGAGCGGGTCTTGACGGTGTCGACACCGTGGCGGACCAGCTCGTCGATGAGCACGTCGCCCAGGTCGGTGCCGGCCGGGGCCAGTACCTTGCCGTCGATGACGATGTCCTCGGCGAGGCAGCGCGCGTACACGCTGGTCTCGGCGTCGTCCGCCTTGCGCAGCACGCCGTCGGCGCCCTTCGCGGCGAACGACAGCTTGAGGCCGCGCTCGGTGCCGCAGTCCTCCTCGCGGATGATGACGTCCTGCGAGACGTCCACCAGACGACGGGTCAGGTAACCCGAGTCGGCGGTACGCAGCGCGGTGTCCGCGAGGCCCTTACGGGCACCGTGCGTGGAGATGAAGTACTCCAGCACGGACAGACCCTCGCGGAACGACGCCTTGATCGGCCGCGGGATGGTCTCGTTCTTCGCGTTGGACACCAGACCGCGCATACCCGCGATCTGCCGCATCTGCATCATGTTTCCGCGAGCGCCCGAGTCGACCATCATGAAGATGGGGTTCGTCTTGGGGAAGTTCGCGTTCATCGCCTCGGCGACCTCGTTGGTCGCCTTGGTCCAGATCGCGATCAGCTCCTGCGACCGCTCGTCCTTGGTGATCAGACCGCGCTCGTACTGCTTCTGGACCTTCTCGTCCTGCGCTTCGTAGCCGAGGATGATGTCCTTCTTGGCCTCGGGCACGACCACGTCGGAGATGGCGATGGTCACACCGGACCGGGTGGCCCAGAAGTAACCGGCCGCCTTGAGGTTGTCCAGCGTCGCGGCGACCGTGACCTTGGGGTACCGCTCGGCCAGGTCGTTGACGATCTGGGAGAGCTGCTTCTTGCCGACGGTGTAGTCGACGAAGGAGTACTCCTCGGGCAGCAGCTCGTTGAACAGCGCCCGGCCCAGCGTCGTGACCAGGCGGAACGAGTCGCCCGGCTGCCACTCCGACTCGCCGTCCTCCGGCGCCGGCGGCGTCCAGCCCAGCGGGGGCTGGGTGCCGACGGGGAAGCGGATGTCGACCTTCGCCTGGAGGGACAGCTCTCCCGCGTCGAACGCCATGATCGCTTCGGCGGTGGACGAGAACGACCTGCCGTCGCCCTTGGTGACCCGCTCCGCCTCGTCGGTGGTGAGGAAGAACAGACCCAGCACCATGTCCTGCGTGGGCATGGTGACCGGGCGGCCGTCCGCCGGCTTGAGGATGTTGTTCGAGGACAGCATCAGGATGCGGGCCTCGGCCTGCGCCTCCGCGGACAGCGGAAGGTGCACGGCCATCTGGTCGCCGTCGAAGTCCGCGTTGAACGCGGTGCACACGAGCGGGTGGATCTGGATGGCCTTGCCCTCGACCAGCTGCGGCTCGAAGGCCTGGATGCCCAGGCGGTGCAGGGTCGGTGCGCGGTTCAGCAGCACCGGGTGCTCGGCGATGACCTCTTCGAGCACGTCGTACACCACGGTGCGCTGGCGCTCGACCATGCGCTTGGCCGACTTGATGTTCTGCGCGTGGTTGAGGTCCACCAGGCGCTTCATCACGAACGGCTTGAACAGCTCCAGCGCCATCGCCTTCGGCAGACCGCACTGGTGCAGCTTGAGCTGCGGGCCGACGACGATGACCGAACGGGCCGAGTAGTCGACGCGCTTGCCGAGCAGGTTCTGCCGGAAGCGGCCCTGCTTGCCCTTGAGCATGTCGCTCAGGGACTTCAGCGGACGGTTGCCGGGACCGGTGACCGGACGACCGCGGCGGCCGTTGTCGAACAGCGCGTCGACGGCCTCCTGGAGCATCCGCTTCTCGTTGTTCACGATGATCTCGGGCGCACCGAGGTCGAGCAGGCGCTTCAGGCGGTTGTTCCGGTTGATCACGCGGCGGTACAGGTCGTTCAGGTCGGAGGTCGCGAAGCGGCCACCGTCCAGCTGCACCATCGGACGCAGGTCCGGCGGGATGACCGGCACGCAGTCCAGCACCATGCCCTTGGGGCTGTTGCGGGTCTGCAGGAACGCGGAGACGACCTTGAGGCGCTTGAGCGCGCGGGTCTTCTTCTGCCCCTTGCCGGTGCGGATGATCTCGCGGAGCTTCTCGGCCTCCTCGTCGAGGTCGAAGGTCTCCAGGCGCTTCTGCAGCGCCGCGGCACCCATCGAACCGTCGAAGTAGGTGCCGAAGCGGTCACGCAGCTCGCGGTAGAGAAGCTCGTCGCCTTCGAGGTCCTGGACCTTGAGGCTCTTGAAGCGGTTCCACACCTCGTCGAGACGGTCGATCTCGCGCTGGGCGCGGTCGCGCAGCTGCTTCATCTCGCGCTCGGCGCCCTCGCGCACCTTGCGGCGCACGTCCGCCTTGGCGCCCTCGGCCTCCAGCTCTGCGAGGTCGGACTCCTGCTTCTTCGCCCGGTTCTCCAGGTCGGAGTCGCGGCGCTGCTCGATCTGCTGGCGCTCGACGGAGACGTGGGCCTCCAGCGACGGCAGGTCGCGCGTGCGGCGCTCCTCGTCCACGTACGTGATCATGTACGCGGCGAAGTAGATGACCTTCTCAAGGTCCTTCGGGGCGAGGTCGAGCAGGTAGCCCAGCCGCGACGGAACGCCCTTGAAGTACCAGATGTGGGTGACGGGGGCGGCAAGTTCGATGTGCCCCATCCGCTCACGGCGCACCTTGGCGCGGGTCACCTCGACGCCGCAGCGCTCACAGATGATGCCCTTGAAGCGGACTCGCTTGTACTTGCCGCAGTAGCACTCCCAGTCCCGGGTCGGACCGAAGATCTTCTCGCAGAAGAGTCCGTCCTTCTCGGGCTTGAGGGTGCGGTAGTTGATGGTCTCCGGCTTCTTGACCTCGCCGTGGGACCACTGACGAATGTCGTCAGCGGTGGCCAGGCCGATCCGCAGCTCGTCGAAGAAGTTGACGTCGAGCACTCTCGTCAATCCCTCTCAGGGTCGTGTCAATCAATGGTCTGAACGGGGGTCCGGGGAGAGAGCCGGGGGACACATACCGCAGTCTCCTGCGGGTGTCCCCCGGCCAGCCCGTCAGACCTCTTCGACGCTGCTCGGCTCCCGCCGGGACAGGTCGATACCGAGCTCTTCCGCGGCGCGGAAGACGTCCTCATCGGTGTCACGCATCTCGATGGACATGCCGTCCGAGGACAGCACCTCCACGTTGAGGCACAGTGACTGCATCTCCTTGATCAGCACCTTGAACGACTCGGGGATGCCGGGCTCGGGGATGTTCTCGCCCTTGACGATGGCCTCGTAGACCTTCACGCGGCCGGTGACGTCGTCGGACTTGATGGTCAGCAGCTCCTGGAGGGCGTAGGCGGCGCCGTACGCCTCAAGTGCCCACACCTCCATCTCGCCGAACCGCTGGCCACCGAACTGGGCCTTACCACCCAGCGGCTGCTGGGTGATCATGCTGTACGGGCCGGTCGAACGGGCGTGGAGCTTGTCGTCGACCAGGTGGTGCAGCTTCAGGATGTACATGTACCCGACCGAGACCGGCTCCGGGAACGGCTCACCGGAGCGGCCGTCGTAGAGCTGGGCCTTGCCGGACGGCTGGACCAGGCGGTCGCCGTCGCGGTTGGGCAGCGTGTGGCCGAACAGGCCGGCCAGCTCGTCCTCGCGGGCGCCGTCGAACACCGGGGTGGCGACGTTGGTACCGGGCTGGACGTCGTCCGCGCCGATCGCCTTGAGGCGCTCCATCCACTCCTCGTTGCCCTCGACCTTCCAGCCGCGGGACGCGAGCCAGCCCAGGTGGATCTCCAGGACCTGGCCCGGGTTCATCCGGGAGGGGACGCCGAGCGGGTTGAGGATGATGTCGACCGGGGTGCCGTCCTCCAGGAACGGCATGTCCTCGACCGGCAGGATCTTCGAGATGACGCCCTTGTTGCCGTGACGGCCGGCGAGCTTGTCACCGTCGGTGATCTTGCGCTTCTGGGCGACGTAGACGCGGACCAGCTGGTTCACGCCGGGGGGGAGCTCGTCGCCCTCCTCGCGGTCGAAGAGACGCACGCCGATGACCTTGCCGGTCTCACCGTGCGGCACCTTCAGCGAGGTGTCGCGGACCTCACGGGCCTTCTCACCGAAGATGGCGCGCAGCAGGCGCTCCTCCGGCGTCAGCTCGGTCTCGCCCTTGGGCGTGACCTTGCCGACCAGGATGTCCCCGGCCTCGACCTCGGCACCGATGCGGATGATGCCGCGCTCGTCGAGGTCGGCCAGGACCTCCTCGGAGACGTTCGGGATGTCCCGGGTGATCTCCTCGGGGCCCAGCTTGGTGTCCCGGGCGTCGACCTCGTGCTCCTCGATGTGGATCGAGGAGAGCACGTCGTCCTGCACGAGGCGCTGCGACAGGATGATCGCGTCCTCGTAGTTGTAGCCCTCCCACGGCATGAAGGCCACGAGCAGGTTCTTGCCGAGCGCCATCTCACCTTCTTCGGTGGACGGGCCGTCGGCCAGCACCTGGCCCTCGATGACGCGGTCGCCCTCGTCCACGAGCACCTTCTGGTTGAAGGAGGTGCCCTGGTTGGACCGGTAGAACTTGGCGATCCGGTACGTGGTGTACGTGCCGTCGTCGTTGGCGACCGTGACGTAGTCCGCGGAGACCTCCTGGACCACACCGTCCTTCTCGGCCTTGATGACGTCGCCGGCGTCGACCGCGCAGCGGTACTCCATGCCGGTGCCGACCAGCGGGGCCTCCGCCTTCAGCAGCGGCACCGCCTGCCGCATCATGTTGGAGCCCATGAGCGCGCGGTTGGCGTCGTCGTGCTCCAGGAAGGGGATCATGGCCGTCGCGACCGACACCATCTGGCGCGGCGAGACGTCCATGTAGTCGACCTCGGTGCCCGGGATGTAGTCGATCTCGCCGCCGCGGCGGCGGACCAGTACCCGGTTCTCGGCGAAGGTCATCTCGTCGGTGAGCGGCGCGTTGGCCTGCGCGATGACGAAGCGGTCCTCCTCGTCGGCGGTCAGGTAGTGCGCCTCGTCGGTGACGACACCGTCGACGACCCGGCGGTACGGGGTCTCCACGAAGCCGAAGGCGTTGACCCGGCCGTAGGAGGCGAGCGAGCCGATCAGACCGATGTTCGGTCCTTCCGGCGTCTCGATCGGGCACATGCGGCCGTAGTGCGAGGGGTGCACGTCACGGACCTCGAAGCCGGCCCGCTCACGGCTCAGACCACCGGGGCCCAGCGCGGACAGACGGCGCTTGTGGGTCAGGCCCGACAGCGGGTTCGTCTGGTCCATGAACTGGGACAGCTGGCTGGTGCCGAAGAACTCCTTGATGGAGGCGACGACCGGCCGGATGTTGATCAGGGTCTGCGGCGTGATCGCCTCGACGTCCTGGGTCGTCATCCGCTCGCGGACCACACGCTCCATCCGGGCCAGGCCGGTACGCACCTGGTTCTGGATGAGCTCGCCGACGTTGCGCAGGCGGCGGTTGCCGAAGTGGTCGATGTCGTCGGTCTCGACGACGATCGAGTCACCCTCGGCGCTGACCGTCTCGGTCTCGCCGGCGTGCAGCTTCACCAGGTACTTGATCGTGGCGATGATGTCGGCGTTGGTGAGCACGCCGGAGTTCAGCGGCTCGTCACCGCCGAGCTTCTTGTTGATCTTGTACCGGCCGACCTTGGCCAGGTCGTAGCGCTTCGGGTTGAAGTAGAGGTTCTCCAACAGCGTCTGCGCGGCCTCCTTGGTCGGCGGCTCGCCCGGACGCAGCTTGCGGTAGATGTCGAGCAGCGCGTCGTCCTGACCCTGGGTGTGGTCCTTCTCCAGGGTGGCGCGCATGGACTCGTACTGGCCGAACTCCTCGAGGATCTGCTCGGTGGTCCAGCCGAGCGCCTTGAGCAGGACGGTGACGGACTGCTTGCGCTTGCGGTCGACGCGGACGCCGACCATGTCGCGCTTGTCGATCTCCATCTCCAGCCAGGCACCCCGGGACGGGATGATCTTGGCGGAGAAGATGTCCTTGTCGGACGTCTTGTCGATGGAGCTGTCGAAGTAGACGCCAGGTGAGCGGACCAGCTGCGACACGACGACACGCTCGGTGCCGTTGATGCAGAAGGTGCCCTTGTTCGTCATGAGCGGGAAGTCGCCCATGAAGACGGTCTGGGACTTGATCTCACCGGTCTCGTTGTTGGTGAACTCAGCCGTGACGAAGAGCGGGGCGGCGTACGTGAAGTCGCGCTCCTTGCACTCGTCGATGGAGTTCTTGGGCGGCTCGAAACGGTGGTCGCGGAAGGTCAGGGACATCGACCCGGAGAAGTCCTCGATCGGGGAGATCTCCTCGAAGATCTCCTCCAGACCGGACTTCGTGGGGACGTCCTGCCCGCTGTCCAGCGCAGCCTCGACGCGGCTCTTCCATGCCTCGTTGCCGAGCAGCCAGTCAAAGCTCTCGGTTTGGAGCGCAAGGAGGTTGGGAACCCCGAGGGGCTCCTTGATCTTTGCAAAAGAGATACGCAGCGGGGCGGTGCTGGCGCCGTTGTTCGAATTGACGGTCGAGGCGTTGCGCGAGGCGGCCAAGAGGGGGTCCTTCCGAGGGCTCGGACTCACTACGCGCATACCGGTGCCCCCGGGTGACGGCAGGGGCGACTAACAGGCAGCGCAAAGAGTCAGTGTAGCCACAAGGCACACTGATGTCCAGAACGGAATTCCGGAGATCGGCGCAGGGCCTCTCTCTCCCTCCGGGAGGGGTCTCCCCCTCGTTGTTGTCAGCTGCGTGAGCTGCGTTGCCGGCCTGCTCTTCGTCATCCCTCAGCGACGTCCCTCGGCGTCTGCCGCAAGACTTCCCACATCGCCGCCGATCCATGCCTGGGACCCCGAACCGATGTGCCGCCGTACGCGGCGCACAGAACGCGACGAAGCGTTCCGAGAATCGCGTGCCGCGTGCGGTTCGTCAAGGCCCCCACCCCGTGGCGGCCCGGGCGGGCCACCGGCGCGAGGGCGGCGGTGATCACCCTACCGCGCATGTCCTCGCAGGCAAGGAAGGCTGCGCGGCAACGCCGAAGGGCGACCACCCGAACGGGTGATCGCCCTTTGGCGTGTGCCGTCACGCAAGGGTGACGAGCACGGAGGTGACGCTGCGCGCGGCAGCAGGCTGGCCTCCTAGAGGGAGGTCAGCCGTGGATCACTTGACCTCGACGGAGGCGCCGGCAGCCGCGAGCGACTCCTTGGCCTTCTCCGCGGCCTCCTTGGTGACCTTCTCGAGGACCGGCTTCGGGGTGCCGTCGACCAGGTCCTTGGCTTCCTTCAGACCCAGCGAGGTCAGCTCACGCACGACCTTGATGACCTGGATCTTCTTCTCGCCCGCACCGGTGAGGATGACGTCGAACTCGTCCTGCTCCTCCTCGACGGCGGCGCCGCCGCCCTGACCCGGAGCAGCGGCGACGACGGCGGCCGGAGCGGCAGCCTCGACGTCGAACTTGTCCTCGAATGCCTTCACGAACTCGGAGAGCTCGATGAGGGTCATCTCCTCGAACTGCGAGAGCAGCTCGTCCTGGGTGAGCTTCGCCATGATGGCGGTCCTTCCACTAAATCGGCTGGTGCCGGATGTCCTGCGTATGGGGAGGCGGGCGTGTGCCTTGCGGCGTACTTCGTCACGGACCCGCTGCGACTGCTTGGGAGCCTGGATCGGCTATTCGGCAGCCTCGGCGGGAGCCGGCGAACCGGCACCGCCCTGCTCGACCTTGTCGCGAAGCGCGTCCGCGGTGCGGACGAACTTCGTGAGCGGGGCCTGGAAGGTCGCGGCGGCCTTGGCCATCGACGCCTTCATGCCACCGGCCAGCTTGGCGAGCAGCACCTCGCGGGACTCGAGGTCCGCAAGCTTCTTGATCTCGTCGGCGGACAGCGCCTTGCCGTCGAGGACTCCGCCCTTGACCTCGAGGGCGGGGTTGTTCTTGGCGAAGTCACGAAGACCCTTTGCCGCCTCGACCGGGTCACCGGTCACGAAGGCAACTGCCGTCGAGCCCGTGAGGAACTCGTCGAGCGTGGTGACCCCGGCCTCCTTGGCCGCGATCTTGGTCAGCGTGTTCTTCACCACACGGTACTGAGCGTTGTCACCGAGCGAGCGGCGCAGCTCCTTGAGCTGCGCCACGGAAAGTCCGGTGTACGCGGTGACCACAGCGGCGTTGGAGTTGCGGAACCTGTCCGTCATCTCCTCAACGGCTGCGACCTTGTCGGGCGTCGCCATGAGCCTCGGCCTCCTTTCCGGGTGATGGTCCTTTTGGCCGGTCTTACGACCGTCCACTTCGCCCGGCCTCCGACGGACTCCGCGAGGAGTGCCGCAGTCGGCTGGGCACGCGCCGGACCGCCCGTACGGGCACACAAGGAGAGGAGCTGCACACGACGAACGCCCCGGTGCAGGCACACGGGGCGTCACTCGACCGCACGGGCTTGCGCCCCTGCGGGAGTCTTACCTCATACACCTGCACGGGCCGTCCGCCACAAAAGCGGATCCTTCGGCCGCCGTGAGCTGTTGGGCACACGGCAACGACCAGCGGTCTTTGGCTACCGGAGCACTGTAAACGCCCGGCCCGTGCAGAGGCAAATCCGTCCCGTAGGGGACGATCCGTCAGGCGCCGCCCGCCTCCTTGAGCATCTCGAAGATGTCCACGGTCTCGTCGGCCGGCGGGGCCTTCACATCGGCCTTGGAACCGTACTCGCTGAGCCGCTGGCTGACCTTCAGGTCACCCTCGGGGGTGGCCATGTCCGTGTCGATCCGCACCGGGAGGTCGTCGCCGTCGATCCAGACCCCGATGTCGAAGCCCTTGATCCCGGACTCCTTCATGGACTTCAGCAGCTCCTCGCGCTGCTTCTTGTCCAGCACGTCGAGCGACTTGTTCGACTTCATCGCCTCCTCGACGGTCAGCGTGCCCCGGTAGTGGCGGGTGTCGACGCCGTCGAGCTTCTTCTCGCCCACGTACTCGATCTCGGGCGAGTCCAGCAGCAGGGCGACCTGCTGCGCCGGGTCCTGCTGCGTGTTCTCCATGCCGCTGGTCATCGCCGTCAGCAGATCCTGGTCACCGGCGGCCTCCGCGGCGGCCTTCATGTCGAGCTTCATCCAGCTCTTGCCGTCCGGAGCGCCACTGGCCTCACCGGCGTTCATGTACATCACGCCGTCGAGCCAGAGCACCCGCATCTCCCCCGGGCCGCCCTCCTCGGCGAGCGCCTCACCACTGGTGGTGATGTCCATGACCATCGGGTCCCAGCCCATGACGCCCTTGCTCGTCATGTCGCCGTCCGGCGTGGAGATGGTCATGTCGACGCGGGCCGACTTCGCCTCGGCGGTCTTCTGGGCCGCGGCCGTCATCACCTTCAGCGCCGAGCGCGCCTCGCCCGCCCCTGCGGCAGCCGACGTCTCCTTGGAGTCCTTGCCCGGGTCGGCGGCCTTGTCGTCCCCGGTGCAACCGGTGAGCGTCACCGCCAGCACCACGGCCAGCGCTCCCAGTGTGCTCCTGCCGGTCCTGTGCATGTTTCTCCCCCTGCTGGGCCCTGAGCGCATGCCTGAGCGCATCGCAGGGCCACTGATCGTTTTGGAGCCCATACCGTATCCCAGCCCTCGGACACCCGTACGACACGCCCCGGGCACGGCGAAGGCGGGCCTCCGCCACCGTTTCCGGTGGCGGAGGCCCGCCTTCTGCCGTGCGGGGTGTGGATCAGCCGTGGCCGACCGGTCAGACGGACTCGTCCTCGGCCAGGAGGTTGCGAGTGCGGTTGCCGTCCAGCGGGATGCCGGGGCCCATGGTGGTGGCGATCGACGCCTTCTTGATGTACCGGCCCTTCGCCGCGGACGGCTTCAGGCGCAGGATCTCGTCGAGGGCGGCTGCGTAGTTCTCCACCAGCTGCTTCTCCTCGAAGGAGGCCTTGCCGATGATGAAGTGCAGGTTCGCGTGCTTGTCCACGCGGAACTCGATCTTGCCGCCCTTGATCTCGGTGACGGCCTTGGCCACGTCGGGGGTGACGGTGCCGGTCTTCGGGTTCGGCATCAGACCACGCGGACCGAGCACGCGGCCGAGACGACCGACCTTGCCCATCAGGTCCGGGGTGGCGACGACGGCGTCGAAGTCCAGGCGGCCCTTGCTGACCTCGTCGATCAGTTCGTCGGCGCCGACGATGTCGGCGCCCGCGGCCTCCGCGGCGGCTGCACGGTCACCGGTCGCGAAGACCAGGACCCGGGCGGTCTTGCCGGTGCCGTGCGGGAGGTTCACGGTGCCGCGGACCATCTGGTCGGCCTTGCGCGGGTCGACACCCAGACGCATGGCGACCTCGACGGTCGAGTCGAACTTGGACGAGGCGGTGTCCTTGGCGAGGCGGACGGCCTCGAGCGGGGCGTAGACGCGCTCCCGGTCGATCTTGGCCTCCGCGTTGCGGAACGTCTTGCTGCGCTTCACTGCTGCTCCTGGGTTCTGAGGTGGAGTCGTGGTGCGGGCCGCGCCGGCCCTCCCACGGTGTGGTGCGAGGTGAGCTGTCAGCCCTCGACCGTGATGCCCATGGAACGGGCGGTGCCGGCGATGATCTTCTCGGCGGCGTCCAGGTCGTTGGCGTTCAGGTCGGGCATCTTGTTCGTGGCGATCTCACGCACCTGCTCGCGGGTGATCTTCGCGACCTTGTTGACGTGCGGCTCGCCGGAGCCCTTCTCGACACCTGCAGCCTTGAGGATCATCTTCGCGGCCGGCGGGGTCTTCGTGATGAAGGTGAAGGAGCGGTCCTCGTAGACCGTGATCTCCACCGGCACGACCCAGCCACGCTGCGACTCGGTCGCGGCGTTGTAGGCCTTGCAGAACTCCATGATGTTGACGCCGTGCTGGCCCAGCGCGGGGCCGACCGGCGGAGCCGGGTTCGCGGCGCCGGCCTGGATCTGGAGCTTGATGAGCCCCGTGACCTTCTTCTTCTTGGGAGGCATGCTCTCTCCGGGTCTTGAGTGAGAGGATTTGAGCCGAGCCATCCGTCATCCGGATGGAGGCATACCGCACCACGATAGCCGGTACCCCCCGAGGGAGGAAACCGGCAGGTCAGAGACCACTGTGCCCGGCCCCTACTCCGCCAGTTCCCAGCACGCGGAAGCGCCCCCGCACACCGCCGGTGACCGGCGGGACGGGGGCGCTTCCGGAGTGTTCTCGGGCGGCTCAGTTCTTCTGGATCTGGTCGAAGCTCAGCTCGACCGGGGTCTCGCGGCCGAAGATCTCGACGAGGCCCTTGACCTTCTTGGAGTCGGCGTTGATCTCGTTGATCGTCGCCTGCAGGGTCGCGAAGGGGCCGTCGGTGACGGTGACCGAGTCGCCGACCTCGAAGTCCAGCACCTGCACCTCGAGCTTGCGGCTCGGCGCGGGGCGGCCCTCGGCCTCGGCGGCAGCCGCGGCGGCCTTCTCCTCGGCCTCCGGGGCGAGCATCTTGACGACCTCGTCCAGCGTCAGCGGGTACGGGTCGTAGGCGTTGCCCACGAAGCCGGTCACGCCGGGCGTGTTGCGGACGACGCCCCAGGACTCGTTGGTGAGGTCCATCCGTACCAGGACGTAGCTGGGAAGCTTGTTCTGGCGGACGGTGCGGCGGTCGCCGTTCTTGATCTGGACGACCTCCTCCTGCGGCACCTCGGCCTGGAAGATGTAGTCCTCGACGTTGAGCGACACGGCGCGCTGTTCGAGGTTGGTCTTCACGCGGTTCTCGTAACCGGCGTAGGTGTGGATCACGTACCACTCGCCGGGCAGGGCGCGCAGTTCCTCGCGCAACGCCACGACCGGGTCGACCGGCTCGGGCTCCTTCTCGGCCGCCTCGCCCTCCGCGTCGGCCTCGCCCTCCGCCTCGCCGTCCACGGCTTCGGCGTCCTCTTCGGGCGCGGCGTCGGCAGCAGGCGCGGTGTCCTCGTCGGCCCCCTCGGCAGCCCCGTCCGCGTCCTCGACGCGCACGGCGGCGGACTCGGCGGGCTCACCGGCCGCCGCGTCGGCAGCTTCGGCCTGGTCGACGCTGCCGTCTGCCGCCTCGACGATGTCGAGCGCGGCGTCGTCGCCCTTGGCGGACTCGGCGGCGTCGTTCAGGTTCGGGTCAGACACGTGGCTGCTTCTTCCTGGCTCTTGGGGTCGAACATACGGAGGAGCACCACTAAGGCGCCTCCGCGTACGGATCAGCCGAAGACGAAGTCGACGGCTTCCGAGAATCCATAGTCAATCACGAACACCAGGCCGATGATGATGAGCACAAAAATGATCACCACGATGGTGTACGTCGTGAGCTGGTGCCGGGTGGGCCAGACGACCTTGCGGAGCTCCGCGACGATCTGACGGTAGAAAAGCCCGAGTCGGGCGAGCGGGCCCTTCTTGCCCCGCCGGCCGCCGCGCCTCGGCTTGTTGTCGTCAGACGACCGTCCGGGCTCGGGGACCTCGGCAGTGTCCGTGATCTCCGCCACTCGTCCTCACCTGATCCGGAGTCGTGAAAAGCACCGCCGTGCAGCGTCCGATCCTGCCTTACGGCGGTGCAATTCAGTACGTACGCCTGCACGCACCGTCTCTGGTGAAGATGCGTGAGCAGGGCCGGAGGGACTTGAACCCCCAACCGCTGGTTTTGGAGACCAGTGCTCTACCAATTGAGCTACGACCCTTTGTGGTTCCTCCAACCTACCGCATTCGGGCGGGTGCACGGAGTGCGCGCCTGACGACGGTCGGCGGAGGCCAACGACGGTTGAGTGTACGTGCTCGACGGCCGGTCGTCGAACACGTTGCCCCTCCGGGCCTGGCGAACGCCCCGGCCGTCCCGGTGCGCGCGGCCGCCGCCCGCGCGGGGCCGTGCCACTGGGTGGGACGCCCGCCGCCAAGCCGTGGGACCCCGTGCCGGGGCCCGGCGGAGTCTGCAACGATGCCGGTATGAGCGCTGCAACCCCTCCCGCACAGTCCCCGTCCACCCAGGGCTCCGCGCCGACCGAGCGCCGGGTGTCCGCCCGCGTCGGCTCGATCTCGGAGTCCGCCACCCTCGCCGTCGACGCCAAGGCGAAGGCGCTGAAGGCGGCCGGCCGGCCGGTGATCGGCTTCGGCGCGGGTGAGCCGGACTTCCCGACGCCCGACTACATCGTCGAGGCCGCGGTGGAGGCGTGCCGCGACCCGAGGTTCCACCGCTACACCCCGGCCGGCGGGCTGCCCGAGCTGAAGCAGGCCATCGCCGACAAGACGCTGCGCGACTCCGGCTACCGCGTCGAGCCGGCGAACATCCTGGTCACCAACGGCGGCAAGCAGGCGATCTACGAGGCCTTCGCCGCGATCCTCGACCCGGGCGACGAGGTCATCGTCCCGGCCCCGTACTGGACCACCTACCCCGAGTCGATCCGGCTGGCCGGCGGTGTGCCGGTGGACGTGGTGGCCGACGAGACCACCGGCTACCGGGTGTCCGTCGAGCAGCTGGAGGCCGCGCGCACCGAGCGCACCAAGGTCCTCGTGTTCGTGTCGCCGTCCAACCCGACCGGTGCCGTCTACACCCGCGAGCAGGTGGAGGCGGTCGGCCGCTGGGCCGCCGAGCACGGCCTGTGGGTGCTGACCGACGAGATCTACGAGCACCTCGTGTACGGCGACGCCGAGTTCCACTCGCTGCCCGTGGTGGTGCCGGAGCTGGCCGACCGGTGCGTCGTCGTCAACGGCGTGGCGAAGACGTACGCCATGACGGGCTGGCGGGTCGGGTGGGTCATCGGCCCCAAGGACGTCGTGAAGGCGGCCACCAACCTCCAGTCGCACGCCACGTCCAACGTGAGCAACGTGGCCCAGGCCGCCGCTCTGGCCGCGGTCTCCGGTGACCTGGACGCGGTGGCGACGATGCGGGAGGCGTTCGACCGGCGCCGCAGGACCATCGTGCGCATGCTCAACGAGATCGACGGCGTGGAGTGCCCCGAGCCGGAGGGCGCCTTCTACGCCTACCCCTCGGTGAAGGGCCTGCTCGGCAAGGAGCTGCGGGGCCGCCGTCCGGCCAGCTCGGTGGAGCTGGCGGAGATCATCCTGGAGGAGGCCGAGGTGGCCGTCGTCCCCGGTGAGGCGTTCGGGACGCCCGGCTACCTGCGGCTGTCCTACGCCCTGGGCGACGAGGACCTGGCCGAGGGCGTGTCGCGGATCCAGAAGCTGCTGGCCGAGGCCCGCGACTGATCGGGCGACCGGACCGGGCCCGCACCTCTGCTGAGCTGCGGCCCGCCGGTCCGGCGGCGGAGGGGCGTCCGGGAGGGTTCCGGGCGCCCCTCCGCGTGTTCGGTGGGGCGCTCTTTTGAGGAAAGCCGCTTCCGACCGGGTCCGGCATGCGGCAGGATCTTGGGATGGAGAGTGTTCGTCCCCCCGGCGGTTCCAAGGTTCCTGCTGGTCCCGCCAGTCCCGCCAGTCCCGCCAGTCCCGCCAGTCCAGGCGGTCCCGGCGGTCCCGGCGTGCCCGCGGCTTCCGGCCGCGATGTCCGGCTGCTGCCGAAGGCCCATCTGCACCTGCACTTCACCGGCTCGATGCGGTCCGGCACGCTGCTGGAACTCGCCGACCGGTACGGCGTGCACCTTCCGGAGGCGCTGAGCAGCGGGGAGCCGCCCAGGCTGCGGGCGACGGACGAGCGGGGCTGGTTCCGCTTCCAGCGGCTGTACGACATCGCCCGGTCCTGCCTGCGCACCCCCGAGGACATCCAGCGGCTGGTCCGCGAGGCCGCCGAGGAGGATGTCAAGGACGGGTCGCGCTGGCTGGAGATCCAGGTGGACCCCACCTCCTACGCACCGCGCCTGGGCGGCCTGATCCCCGCACTGGAGATCATTCTCGACGCGGTGGACCGCGCGTCCAGGGAGACCGGCCTGCACATCCGGGTGCTGGTCGCGGCGAACCGCATGAAGCACCCGCTGGACGCCCGAACCCTGGCCCGGCTCGCCGTGCGGTTCCGGGACCGGGGCGTCGTCGGCTTCGGCCTGTCCAACGACGAGCGGCGCGGATTCGCCCGCGACTTCGACCGGGCGTTCGCCATCGCCCGCGAGGGCGGGCTGCTCGCCGCCCCGCACGGCGGCGAGCTGTCCGGGCCGTCGAGCGTGCGGGACTGCCTGGACGACCTGCAGGCCGGACGGGTCGGGCACGGGGTGCGGGCCGCGGAGGACCCGCGGCTGCTGGCCCGGCTGGCCGACTCGGGCGTGACCTGCGAGGTGTGCCCGGCGTCGAACGTGGCGCTCGGCGTCTACGAGAAGCCCGAGGACGTGCCGCTGCGCAGGTTGTGGGACGCGGGTGTGCCGATGGCGCTGGGCGCCGACGACCCGCTGCTGTTCGGCTCCCGTCTCGCGGCCCAGTACGACCTCGTGCGGGAGCACCACGGCTTCACCGACGAGGAGCTGGCCGAGCTGGCCCGCCAGTCGATCCGCGCCGCGCAGGCCCCGCAGGAGGTCCGGGCCGCGATCCTCGCCGACATCGACGCCTGGCTCGCTTCCTGAAACCCTCCCGCTCCAACCCGCTCCAACCGCTCCACCCGGTTGCGGGCCCCGTTTCCCTACACGCCGATGCCGGCCAGCAGGGTGCGGGCGAGGCCGGCGGCGAAGTCCTCGGTGCTCTGCGGCGGCTCGGCGCCACCGTCCGCGTCGTAGGCGAAGGCGCGCTGCGCGCAGGCACCGAGCAGCAGCGCGGCAGCGGCGTGCGGGTCGGCGTCCGCCCTTACACGTCCGGCCGCCTGCTCGGCGCGCAGGTACGCCTGCAGGCTCTCGATCGGGACGTGCGGTCCGGTGCCCAGTTCCCGCATCGCCTCCTGGTGCCGTCGGCGCAGCCGCGGTTCGGCGTAGAGGGAGGCGGCGATGGGGAAGCTCTGCCGGTAGAAGAGCAGTGCCTGCCGGGCGATCTCGGTCAGGCTCTGCTCCACCGTGCGCTCGCCGGGTGCGGCGGTGAGCTGCTCCAGCAGCGGGTTGAGGGCGGGCAGCCGTTCGCGCAGCACGGCGACGAACAACTCCTCCTTGCTGCGGAAGTGCTTGTAGAGCGCCGCCTCCGAGCAGTTCGCGGCGCGGGCGATCTCCTTGGTGGTGGCGCGGGCCAGGCCGAGGGTGAGCAGCAGCGAGTGGCCTGCGTCCAGGATGCGGGTACGGGTCAGGGGCACGGGCGCGGTCGCGTCAGCCGGTGGCGGCGTCATACGGGGGCTCCCTGGGGGTTGACGGCAGAGTGAGTGTTTACTCACCCTGGCGAGATGAGTAAACACTCACTCACTTGGGAGGGGCAAGATGCAGCTCACCGTTCTCGGCGCAACCGGCGGCACCGGCAGGCACCTCGTCCAGCAGGCGCTCGACGCCGGCCATGAGGTCACCGCGGTGGTGCGCGACCCGGCCAGGCTGCACCTCGGCGCGCATCCGTCGCTGGAGGTGTTCCCGGCCGCGCTCACCGAACCCGGGCAACTGCTCGCCGCGTTACGGGGACGGGACGCGGTGCTGTCCGGCCTCGGCGGCAAGCCGCCGGTGGCGCAGCGCACCGCGGCCGTCGTGCTGGACGCCATGCGGGAGGCCGGGGTGCGGCGGCTGCTGGCGGTGAGCGCGGCCCCGGTGGGGCCGGTGCCTCCGGAGGAGGGGCCGCTGTTCCGCGCGGTGCTGAACCCGCTCGTCCGGTTCGCCTTCCGGCACGTCTACGCGGACCTGGCCGCGATGGAACGACGGCTGCGCGAGTCGGGCACCGAGTGGACGGCGGTGCGCCCACCGCGTCTGCTGGACTGGCCGTTCACCGGCCGCTACCGCACCTGTGTCGGCGGCAGCGTGCCGCGTCGGCACACCGTGTCCCGGGCGGACCTCGCCTGCGCGATGCTCGCCATGGTCGAGGACCGCGCCACGTTCCGGCAGCCCGTCGGCGTCGCCTCGGCCTGACGGACGCCCGCACCGGAACGGAATCCGTCGCGTCCCGGCGCGTACCGCTGTGCTCCGGTGCGTACCGCTGTGCTCCGTCGTGTACGGCTGTGCGGGTCGGCTCAGAGTGCGCAGCCGACGGTGACCGGCTCGTTGACGAGGGTCACGCCGAAGGCGGCGTGCACTCCGTCGCGGATCTCGCGGGCGAGCGCCAGCAGGTCCTCGGTGGCCGCGCCGCCGCGGTTGGTCAGCGCCAGGGTGTGCTTGCCCGAGATGCGCGCCGGGCCGCTGCCGTAGCCCTTGGTGTAGCCGGCCCGGTCGATGAGCCACGCCGCGGACGTCTTGGTCCGGCCGTCACCCGCGGGGAACGCCGGGGGTGCCGCGTCCGGGCCGAGGCGGTCGGCGACGCGGGCGGCGAAGGCGGCGAACGCGTCGTCGTCCAGGATCGGGTTGGTGAAGAACGAGCCGGCCGACCAGGTGTCGTGGTCCTCCGGGTCGAGCACCATGCCCTTGCCGGTGCGGAGCTTCAGCACCGCCTGGCGGGCTTCGGCGGCCGGCACCCGCTCGCCCTGCTCGACTCCGAGCAGCCGGGCCGTCTCGGCGTAGCGCAGCGGCGCGGACAGGCCGCCCGCGTCCTCCAGCCGGAAGCGGACCCGCAGCACGACGTAGCGGTCCGGGTCGGCCTTGAACCGGCTGTGCCGGTAGGAGAACCCGCAGTCGGCGGCAGGCAGCGTGACCGTGCGCAGCTCCCGGCGGTCGAACGCCACGACCTCGGACACGGTGTCGGCGACCTCCTGCCCGTAGGCGCCGACGTTCTGGATGGGCGTCGCCCCCGCGGACCCGGGAATGCCCGCCAGGCACTCCACCCCCGCGAGCCCGGCCTCGACGGTACGGGCCACCGCCTCCGACCAGTTCTCCCCGGCGGCCAGCTCCAGCGCGGTGCCGTCCAACCGGTAGCCGGTGGTGGCCAGGCGCAGCGCGGTGCCCTCGAAGCCGGCGTCGCCGATGACGAGGTTGCTGCCGCCGCCGACGATCAGCAGCGGCGTGTCTGCGGCGTCTGCGGCGCGTACCGCCTCCACCACCTCGTCGTCGGTGGTGGCGGTGAGCAGCCGGGTCGCCGGTCCGCCCAGCCGGAAGGTGGTCAGCGGGGCGAGGGGGGCGTTGGTGAGTTCCTGCACGGGGACAAGCGTAAGGGGGCGCCGGTGCGTCACCGCCGCCCCCTCGTCGTCATGTCTCGTCCCGTCGCCGCGGCTCGTCGGCGCGGCTCGTCGGCGCCTGGCGGAGCCGCCCGGCGCCGGGCGGTGGTCAGGCGAGCCGGACCACCGCGCGGGACATGCCGAGCACCTTGTTGCCCGCGCTCGTCGCGAGCAGGTCCACACGGACGGTGCGCGCGTCGTCGTCCAGCTTGGCGGCGACCTTCGCGGACACCTCCACCACCGCGCCCTTGTCGTCGTCGGGCACCGGCACCGGCTTGGTGAACCGGACTCCGTACTCGACGACCGCGGCCGGGTCGCCCGCCCAGTCGGTGACGACACGGGCGGCCAGGGCCATGGTGAACATGCCGTGTGCGATGACGCTCTCGAGGCCGACCTCGGAGGCGAACCGGTCGCTCCAGTGGATCGGGTTGAAGTCGCCGGAGGCACCGGCGTACTGGACCAGCGCGGCGCGGGTCACGGGGAAGGTCTGCGCGGGCAGTTCGGTGCCCACCTCGACGTCGGCGTACCTGACGGTGGCGGTCATCGCTCGCCCTCCTCGGCTGCTCGGGCGACCAGCTTGGTGAAGGCGGTCACGACGTGCTCGCCCGCCTCGTCGTGGACCTCGCCGCGGATGTCCACGATGTCGTTGCCGGCCAGGGACTTGACCGCCTCGATGGTGGACGTCACCGTCAGCCGGTCGCCGGCTTGGACCGGGCGGGAGTACACGAACCGCTGGTCGCCGTGGACCACCCGGTCGTAGTTCAGGCCGAACGCCGGGTCCCGCACCACCTCGCCGGCGGCCCGGAAGGTGATGGTGAACACGAACGTGGGCGGCGCGATCACGTCCCGGTGGCCGAACTGCCTGGCCGCCTCCGGGTCCGTGTACGCCGGGTTGGGGTCGCCGAGTGCCTCGGCGAACTCGCGGATCTTCTCCCGGCCGACCTCGTACGGGGCAGTGGGCGGAAAGTTCCGCCCGACGAAGGACTGGTCGAGCGCCATGGCCCGCTACCTCCTGGGAATGTGAGAGCTGGCACGTGCGGGACAGGGCTGGCACGTGCGGGGCGGGGCCGGGGACACGGCCCCGCGAAAACGCCTCAAGGCCGCCCCCGGAACGGGAGCGGCCTCAAGAACGAGCCTGGTGTTATCGCGTTTCGCGGTGCGCAGTGTGCGAGTTGCAACGCGGGCAGTGCTTCTTCATCTCAAGACGGTCCGGGTTGTTACGCCGGTTCTTCTTGGTGATGTAGTTCCGCTCCTTGCACTCCACGCAGGCCAGCGTGATCTTCGGGCGGACGTCGGTGGCAGCCACGTGAGTGCTCCTTGGACGGCGGATGGACAGGGGTTCAACACATGAAAGAGTAGCCGATCGAAGGACCGACCCCACAATCGGCTACTGCGGTGAAGTAGCGGCGACCGGACTTGAACCGGTGACACAACGATTATGAGCCGTTTGCTCTACCGACTGAGCTACGCCGCCACGATGTGAACGGTCCCCCGCCCAACCGGGCGGACGACCTCACACCAGAGCCCCAATACGGAATCGAACCGTAGACCTTCTCCTTACCATGGAGACGCTCTGCCGACTGAGCTATTGGGGCGAGCGATGAAGACATTACACGCTCGGCCGCCGAAGGCGAAATCCGTATCGGCGGGGCCTCCGACCGCGCCACCGCCCCCTCCTCCGCCCCTCGTTCCGCCCCGCCCCGGCCCCCTCCTCCGTCCCGCCCCGCCCCACTCCTCCACGCCTTGCTCCCACTGCTCACGGACCACGCCGGTACCACTGCGTGGGCCACGCCGGTACGACTGTGTGGGCCACGCCGGTACGACTATTCAGCGCCTGCCGCTTCCGGCGGCGACCGCGTCCTACGCTCGACTCGCACGGCGTGAACCTGCGGCGGCCCGGGGGTGCCGGCCGCCGCCATCTCAGCGAGCGGGAGCCCGATGTCGGACAGTCAGCCGCACGAGCCGGGCAAGCCGGGAAGCACCGACCGGCCGGCCTCGGCCCACGAGGGCAGCAGCCTCGTCCTGTGCGGTGCCCGCCTCGCCGACGGGCGCACCGTGGACGTACGTCTGGCCGACGGCCGCATCGAGGCCGTCGGCACCGCCGGCAGCCTCTCCCCCACCGCCGCCCCCGGCGGCACCCGCGTCGACCTCAACGGCTTCCTGCTGCTCCCCGCCCCCGCCGAACCGCACGCCCACCTCGACACCGCGCTCACCGGGCAACCCCCCGGCCCGCCCGGCCGCGAGGCGCACGAGGCACAGCGCCGCACCACCGAGGCCGCCCTGCTGCAACTCGGCCACGGCGCCACCGCGTCCCGCACCCACGTCCGGATCGGAGACGTCGCCGGACTCGCCGCGCTGGAGGCCGTGCTCGCCGCCCGCCGGGCGCTGCGCGGCCTCACCGAACTGACCACCGTCGCCGTGCCCCGGCTGCTCACCGGCGCCGCCGGTGCCGACGGCCTCGCCATGCTGCGGGACGCCGTGAAGATGGGCGCCAACGTCGTCGGCGGCTGCCCCGACCTCGACCCCGACCCCGGCGGCTACACCGAAGCGGTGCTGGAGCTCGCCGCCGAACACGGCTGCGCCGTGGACCTGCACACCGACGCCGACGACCCGGCACGCCTGGCCCGGCTCGCCGCAATGGCGGGCGGCCTGCGGCCCGGCGTCACTCTCGGCCCCTGCGGCGGCCTCGGCCGCCTCCCCCACGAGGCGGCGTCCCGCGCCGCCGACCAACTCGCCGCCGCGGGCGTCCGCGTCGTCACCCTGCCCCAGGGCGGCTGCTCCCTCCTCACCCGCCGCACACCCGAAGTCACCGCGCCCGTACGGCTGCTGCGCGCCGCAGGCGTGCACGTCGCGGCCGGCAGCGGGGCCCTGCGGGACGCCGCCAACCCCGTGGGCCGCGGCGACCCGCTCGAAGCCGCCTACCTGCTGGCCACCCTGGGCGAGCTGGCACCGGACGCCGCATACGAGGCAGTCAGCTCCCGCGCCCGGGCCGTCATGGGGCTGCCCGAGGTGCGCGTCGAGGCGGGCTTCCCCGCCGAACTCCTCGCCGTGCGCGGCCAGGACGTCCCCGGCGTGCTGTCCCTGTCCTACAGCCGGGTGGTACTGCACCGCGGCCGGGTCGTCGCCCGGACCAGCGCCGTCCGCGAGTTCTGCGACGCCGGCGACACCGCCGACACCCTCGACCTCCCACGCCAGGCCCAGGGCTGAGGCCCGCTCGGGGGCGGCGCAGACACGAGCGCGGGAGCCCGGCTTCCGCTGCGGTGAAGGCGTACGGTCGGGAGAATGCGCACAGTCATCGCTGGTGGAAACGGAAAGATCGCGCTGCGGCTGGAGCGGTTGCTCGCCGGGCGCGGAGACGACGTCGCGGGCTTGATCCGCAACCCCGACAAAGCGGAGCAGGTCCGATCGACCGGGGCGCAGGCGCTGGTCTGCGACCTGGAGTCGGCGACGGTCGACGAGGTGGCCGAACTGCTCGTGGGCGCGGACGCCGCCGTGTTCGCCGCGGGCGCCGGCCCCGGCAGCGGCCTCGAACGCAAGGACACCGTGGACCGCGCCGCCGCCGAACTGCTCGCCGACGCCGCCGCGAAGGCCGGCGTGCGGCGCTTCCTGGTCGTCTCCTCGATGGGCGCCGACACCGACCCGCCTGCCGACACCGACCCGGTGTTCGCCGCCTACCTGCGCGCCAAGGGCGCCGCCGACGCGGCCGTCCGCGCCCACGACGACCTGGACTGGACGATCCTGCGCCCGGGCATGCTCACCGACGACCCCGGCACCGGCCGCGTGCACCTGGCCGAGTCCACCGGCCGCGACCGCATCACCCGCGACGACGTGGCCACCGTGCTCGCCGCCCTGCTCGACACCCCCGCCACCGCCGGCCGCACCCTCGAACTCGTCAACGGCGACACCCCGGTGCCGGACGCGGTGGCAGACCTGACCCGCTGACCAGTAGCGGAGCCCGTGGACCCGAGGACGCCCCCGGCAGGCGAAGGCCGCGGGGCGTCCTCTGTCGATGTCCTCCACCGTCCTCGTCCACCGGGCGTCCACGGGGCGTCCACCGGGGACGGCCGGGGAACGCGGAAGGGTCAGCGTCGCAGTGCCGGCACAGGAGGCCGGAGATACCAGAAACGGCCCGTGACCTGCGATCAACGCAGGTCACGGGCCGTTCTGCTTCCGTGTGGCGGCGCCAGGATTCGAACCTGGGAAGGCTGAGCCGGCAGATTTACAGTCTGCTCCCTTTGGCCGCTCGGGCACACCGCCTGGGAATGGCTGCCGGGAGCCGTGCTCCGTGGCAACGGGGTAAACCTTACCCGATGGTGGGGGGTGCCTCGCCACTCGGTTCTGGGCGGGGCGGGCCGGGGGCGGCGCGGCTAGGCTTGCGGGGCGCGCGGCCCGCCGGGGTGGGCCGTCTTCCCTGATCACCCTACGTACGAGGAGCCAACTCACGATGGCCGACTCCAGTTTCGACATCGTCTCGAAGGTCGAGCGGCAGGAGGTCGACAACGCGCTCAACCAGGCCGGCAAGGAGATCTCGCAACGGTACGACTTCAAGGGCGTGGGTGCTTCCATCGCCTGGTCGGGCGAGCGTATCGAGATCAAGGCGAACTCCGAGGAGCGCGCAAACGCCGTGCTTGACGTGTTCCAGACCAAGCTGGTGAAGCGCGGGATCTCCCTGAAGGCGCTCGACTCGGGCGAGCCGCAGGCCTCCGGCAAGGAGTACAAGATCTTCTCCTCCGTGAAGGAGGGCATCTCGCAGGAGGACGCCAAGAAGGTCGCGAAGATCATCCGGGACGAGGGCCCCAAGGGCGTCAAGGCGCAGGTCCAGGGCGACGAGCTCCGGGTCAGTGCGAAGAGCCGGGACGCGCTGCAGGAGGTCATCGCCCTGCTGAAGGGCAGGGACTTCGACTTCGCGCTGCAGTTCGTGAACTACCGCTGAGCGTGAACCGCTGAACGCGGACCACCACTGAACGCGGACCACCGCTGAACGCGGACCACCGCTGTCCGCACGGCACCGCCCATGCCGTTGTGCCGCCGCCGAGCGGCGGCACAACGGCGGCACGGCCGCAGCGGCGGACGACGCGCGCTGCGGGCGGCTACCAGCGGTAGGCAGGATAGGTGGGGGCGTCGGTGGGGACGATCTCGCGGCCCAGCGGCATCAGCGACACCGGGATCATCTTGAAGTGGGCGATGCCGAACGGGATACCGATGATGGTGACGCAGAACGCGATACCGGCGGCCAGGTGGCCCAGCGTGATCCAGATGCCGGCCACCACGAGCCAGATGATGTTGCCGATGCCGGAGGCGATTCCGGCGCCGGCCTTGGGCGCGACCCGGTAGCCGAATGGCCAGAGCGAGTACACCGCGATGCGGAAGCAGGCGATGCCCCACGGGATGGTGATGATCAGGATGCAGCAGATGAGTCCGGCCACCGCGTAGGCCATCGCCATCCACACGCCGGAGAAGATGAGCCAGAGGATGTTGAGGATTGTCTTCACGGGCGCCAGCCTGCCATTCGTTCGAGTCGGGCGATGCGTTCGGCCATCGGGGGGTGCGTCGCGAAGAGCCGGGAGGCGCCTGTCCGGCGCTGGAAGGGGTTGGCGATCATCATGTGGCCGGCCGTCTCCAGGCGGGGCTCGCGGGGCAGCGGCAGCCGGTCGGTGCCCGCTTCCAGTTTGCGCAGGGCGGACGCCAGGGCGAGCGGGTCGCCGGTGAGCTGGGCGCCCGCGGCGTCGGCCTCGTACTCGCGGGAGCGGCTCACCGCGAGCTGGATGAGGGTCGCGGCGAGCGGCCCGAGGATCATCACCAGCAGCATGCCGAGCAGCCCGGGGCCCTCGTCGTCGTCGGAGCGGCCGAACGGGATCAGCCAGGCGAAGTTGACGGCGAAGAGCACCGCTGACGCCATCGCGCCGGCGACGGAGGCGATGAGGATGTCGCGGTTGTGGACGTGGCTCAGTTCGTGCCCGAGCACGCCGCGCAGTTCCCGTTCGTCGAGCAGGTGCAGGATGCCCTCGGTGCAGCAGACGGCGGCGTTGCGCGGGTTGCGGCCGGTGGCGAACGCGTTGGGTGCCTGGGTGGGCGAGAGGTAGAGGCGCGGCATGGGCTGCCGGGCGGCGGTGGAGAGCTCCCGCACGATGCGGTAGAGCTGCGGGGCCTGGAACTCGCTGACGGGCCGGGCGCGCATGGCGCGCAGCGCGAGGCGGTCGCTGTTCCAGTAGGCCCAGGCGTTGGTGCCCAGGGCGACGACGAGGGCGACGACGAGGCCCGTGCGGCCGAAGAGGCTGCCGATGACGAGGATGAGTGCGCTCATGGCGCCCAGCAGCAGCGCCGTCCGCAATCCGTTGTGTCGGCCGTGCACGGTACGCCCTCCAGTGGTGCAGCAGAGCAACCCTGATGTCCGATGGGGGTGGCTCGCCTGTTCGGCGGACCCCACGGAGGGACAACGCCGCCCGGCGGATGCAGGTTCCCCGCGCGCCGGCGCACGGCGGCGGCCCGTCCCAGGTCGGTGGCGTACGGAGGGGGCGGGGCAGTACAGGACGGCCCAGGCAGGGCACCGCGCGCAGACGGCCGCAGAGGGCCGCAGGCCCCGTGAGCACCCGACAACCACCAGTGAGCACCCGCAGGCGCCCGTGAGCACTCCGCCCGGGCGTGTCAGAGCAGGGTGACGTTGACGAACCGGAGGAGGAGCTGCGGCGCGCCGGAGGTCGCCACCGCGAGGGCTGCGGTGAGGGCGAGGGCGCAGGTGAGGGGGACGGTGAACGGCTGGCGGGCCGGGGCGGGCTCGGGGGCCGGGCGGAACAGCAGCGCGGTCCACTTCAGGTAGTAGACGAGCGCGATGGCGACGTTGGCGGCCATGACGGCCGCCAGCCAGCCCAGGCCGCCGTCGACGGCGGCGGCGAAGACGGTGACCTTCGCGAACAGCCCGATGACACCCGGCGGCAGTCCGGCCAGGCACAGCAAGAAGAAGCCGAGCGCCAGGGCCGCGACGGGGTGGGCGGCGTAGAGGCCGCGGTAGTCGGTGACGCGGTTGTCCTGGGCCCGGCGGCCTACGTGTGCGACGACGGCGAACGCGCCGAGGTTGACCACCGCGTACATCAGCGCGTAGACGACGGTGGCGCCGACGGCGCGCTGCGGGTCGTCGGCGGTGGCGGCTGCGGCGATCGGCACGATGAGGTAGCCGGCCTGCGCGACGGAGGACCAGGCGAGCAGCCGTACCGCGCTGCGGTCGGCGTCGGGGCGCTGGCGCAGCGCGGCGACGTTGCCGGCGGTCATGGTCAGGGCCGCCAGGACGGCGAGCGCGGGTCCCCAGGTGCCGGAGTAGGCGGGGAAGGCGTGCACGGTGACGAGGATCAGCCCGCCGAAGCCGACGGCCTTGCCGATGACGGACAGGTAGGCGGCGACGGGGACGGGGGCGCCGACGTAGGTGTCGGGGACCCAGAAGTGGAACGGCACCACGGCCGTCTTGAAGGCGAAGCCGACGAGAGTGAGGGCGACGCCCGCGGTGGCCAGCGTGGACAGGGCCGGGTCGACGTCGGCGAGGCCGTCGGCGATGGCGGCGAGGTGCAGGCTGCCGGTGGTGGCGTAGACGAAGCTGACGCCCATGAGGGTGACGGCGGTGGCGACGACGGACGACAGGAAGAACTTCAGTGCCGCCTCGGAGCCCTTGCGGTCGCCGCGGCGCAGCGCGACGAGGGCGAACGCGGGCAGGGAGGCGACCTCCAGGGCGATGATGAGCGTCGCCAGGTCGCGGGCGGCGGGCAGCAGTGCCGCGCCGGCCGCGGAGGACAGCAGCAGGAACCAGTACTCGCCGGCCGGCAGGGCGCTGTCGCGCACGGTGGTGATGGACAGCAGGGCGGTGACGAGCGCGCCGCCGAGCACGAGCAGTTGCAGGGCGAGCGCGAAGCTGTCGGCGGTGTAGCTGCACAGGGCGGGGTCGGTGGTGAGGCAGAAGGTGCTGCGGTCCGCGCCGGCGAGCGGCAGCAGGGTCAGCAAGGCGACCGCGAGGGCGCCGGTGGCGAACCAGCCGAGCAGCGGTCTGCGGCGCTCGTCGAGGAACAGGTCGGCGACCAGGACGAGCAGTCCGGCCAGGGCGGTGAGCGCGGGCGGGGCGATCGCCTGCCAGTCGACGGACTGGATGACGTCCGCGGCGGTAACGGTCATCGGCTGACTCCTGGCAGGAGGTTCTGCACGGCCGGGTCGGTGAGCCCGAGGATCAGGGCGGGCCAGAGCCCGGCGAGCAGGGTGAGGACGACGAGCGGGGTCCAGGCGGCGTACTCGTGGCGGCGCACGTCGGGCAGGGCGGCGTCGGCCGGTGGCCGGTCGCCCATGCAGACGCGGCGGACCACGAGCAGCAGGTACGCGGCGGTCAGCAGGGTGCCGAAGCCGGCGGCTGCCATGAAGACCAGGTAGGCGGGCCGGTTCAGGCCGTCGGCGGGATGGTAGGCGCCGAGCAGGGCGAGCATCTCGCCCCAGAAGCCGGCCAGGCCGGGCAGTCCGAGGCTGGCGACTGCGGCGAAGGCGAGCAGGCCGCCGAAGCGCGGCGAGCGCCCGTAGAGGGCGGCTCCCCCGCCTGCGGCCAGCTGGTCGAGGTCGGTGGTGCCGGTGCGGTCCTTGAGCGCGCCGACGAGGAAGAACAGCAGGCCGGTGATGAGGCCGTGCGCGAGGTTGGCGAACAGTGCGCCGTTGACGCCGCCGCGGGTGAGGGTGGCGATGCCCAGCAGCACGAAGCCCATGTGGCCGACGGACGAGTAGGCGATGAGGCGCTTCAGGTCGCCGCCGGCGCCCTGCCGGACGAGGGCGAGGCAGGCGAGCGAGCCGTAGAGGATGCCGACGACGGCGAACGCCGCGAGGTAGGGCGCGAAGTAGTGGGCGCCTTCGGGGGCGATGGGCAGCACGATGCGGACCAGGCCGTAGGTGCCCATCTTCAGCAGCACTCCGGCGAGCAGCACCGAGCCGACGGTGGGGGCGGCGGTGTGCGCGTCGGGCAGCCAGCTGTGCAGCGGCCACATGGGCGTCTTCACGGCGAGGCCGATGCCGATGGCTAGCACCGCGAGCAGCTGGGTGCCGCGGGCCAGGCCTGCGCCCTGCTGCTCGGCGAGGGCGACCATGTCGAAGGTGCCGGCCTCCAGGCCGACGAGGAGCAGGCCCAGCAGCATCACGACGGAGCCGACGAGGGTGAACAGGATGAACTTCCACGCGGCCTTCTCGCGTCCGGCGCCGCCCCAGCGCGCGATGAAGAAGTACATCGGGATGAGGACCATCTCGAAGGCGAGGAAGAACAGCATCAGGTCGAGCACCGCGAAGGTGGCGAGCGTGCCGGTCTCCAGGACGAGCAGCAGTGCGACGAACGCCTTGGGTGAGGGTCCGCCGTCGCCGCGCCGGGCGTAGGTGTGCAGGGCGCACAGGAACGTCAGCAGCGCGGTGAGCACGATCAGCGGCAGCGAGATGCCGTCCACTCCGAAGTGCAGCCGGATGTCGAGGGCGGGGATCCAGCTGATGTCGGTGGTGGCCTGCATCTGGCCGGCGCGGTCGTGGTCGAAGCCGGCGGCGAGGACCAGGGAGGCGAGCAGCACGAGGCCGGTGACGGTCACGCCGTGGCGCAGTACCGCCTGGTCGGGGCTGCTGCCGCGCAGGCCGGGCGGGGCGGGCAGCAGTGCGGCGGCGGCGCCGAGCAGCGGCAGCAGGACGACGGCCAGCAGCAGCAGCTGGAGCACGGTGTCGTTGAGGACGGGCACAGCTCACGCTCCGGCGACGAGGACGGCGATGACCAGCACGAGGGAGCCGGCGAGCAGGGCGCTCAGGTAGGTCTGCACGTTGCCGGTCTGGGCGCGGCGCACGGCGCTGCCGAGCCAGCCGGGCAGGGTGCCCGCGCCGGTGACGTAGCTGTCGACGACCTCGCGGTCAAGGAAGCGCACCAGGCGGGCGGCGCCGCGGACGGGCGCGGTGAACAGCCGGTCGTAGAGCGCGTCGAGGTGGAAGCCGGTGGCGGCGTGCCGGTGCAGCGGGCCGAGCAGCAGGCGGCCGGGGTCGGCGGGGTCGGCCGCGGCGGCGGCGCTGCCGTAGGCGGGCCGGTGGCTGGCGATGGCCTCCGCCTCGGAGACGGCCGGGTCGGCGCCTGGGTGGGCGGCGACGGCGCCCATCGGCACCCGGTCGGCGCGGGCGGCGGTGTGCCGCCAGGCGCCGACCATGACGAGTCCGCCGACGAGGGCGGCGGCGGTGCCGAGCACGGTGGTGGTGAGGGTGGGGTCGAGGCTGCCGCCGCCGAACCACTCGGGCAGTCGGCCGTAGAGCAGGCCGAAGGCGAGGGACGGCACGGCGAGCACCCACAGGACGGCGTTCATGCTGAGCGGCTGCCGTCCGTGGTCGGGAGCGGGTTCGCCGCGGCCGTGGAAGGCCAGCAGCCACAGGCGGGCGGCGTAGGCGGCGGTGAGCAGCGCGGTGGCGAGTCCGGCGGTGAGGACCAGCCAGCCGGCGGAGGCGGGTACCGGTCCCGCCGGGTCGAGTGCGGCGTGCTCGGCGGCGGCCAGTACGGCTTCCTTGGAGAAGAAGCCGGCGAAGGGCGGGACGGCGGCGAGCGCGAGCAGCGCGACGGTCATCGTCCAGTAGGCGTCGGGGGCGCGCTTGGCGAGGCCGCGCATGCGGGACATGGCGGCGAGCGAGTTGGTGCCGGCAGCGTGGATGAGCACGCCCGCGCCGAGGAACAGCACCGCTTTGAACGCGCCGTGCGAGACGAGGTGGAAGACGGCCGCGCCGCGGTCGGCTACGGCCAGCGCGCCGGCCATGTAGCCGAGCTGGCCGACGGTCGAGTAGGCGAGCACCCGTTTGACGTCGTCCTGGGCGAGCGCGGCGAGCGCGGAGCCGACCATGGTGACGGCGGCCATGACGGCGAGTACGACGAGCGCGGCCGAGGAGGCGGTGAAGACCGGCAGCAGGCGGGCGATGAAGTAGACGCCGGCCGCGACCATGGTGGCGGCGTGGATGAGGGCGGACACCGGTGTCGGGCCGGCCATCGCGTCGGGCAGCCAGGTGTGCAGCGGGAACTGCGCCGACTTGCCCGCGACGCCGGCCAGGAGCAGCAGCGCGATGAGCGTGGGGTGGTCGAGCTGGAAGTCGGACAGGCTGGAGGTGAGGCGGGTGGTGATGGTGCTGATGCGGAAGGTGCCGGCCTCGGAGCCCAGGGCGAGGATGCCGATGAGGAACGGCACGTCGCCGAGCTTGGTGACGAGGAATGCTTTCAGCGACGCGGCGCGGGCGGCGGCGGTCTCCCAGTAGTGGCCGACGAGGAAGTACGAGCAGATGCCCATGACCTCCCAGCCGACGAGCAGCACGATCAGGTCGTCGCTGTAGACGACGAGCAGCATGGCTGCGGTGAACAGGGAGACGAGCGCCGCGTAGGAGGCGTAGCGCGGGTCGTCGTGGAGGTAGCCGGTGGAGTAGATCTGCACGCAGGTCGCGACGACGGCGACGAGCACCGCGACGAGCACGGCGAAGCCGTCGAGGTGGAAGGCCAGCTCGACGGGGAGCGCGCTGTTGCCGGTGCCGGTGAGCCGGACGGCGGCGGTCACGGCCTGGTCGCCGGTGCCACCGCCCTGCCGGACGGCGACGACGACGGCGAGCACCGCGGCGGTGGCGGTGGGCAGCACGGCGAGCGGGCGGACGAAGCCGGGGGCGCGGCGTCCGAGGAGCAGACCGGCGGCGGCGCCGAGCAGCGGGAGCAGGGGGACGAGCACGGCGAGGGTGGTGAGTGTCACGCGGTGGCCTCCGCCTTCTGCGCGTCGGTGCCGTGCGGCGGCTGCGGGGCGGTGCCGGGCGGTTCCTCCGCGAGGTCGCGCAGCCGGTCGAGGTCGGAGCTGCCGCGGTTGCGGTGCACCTGGAGCACGATCGCCAGGCCGATGCCGATCTCGGCGGCGGCGACGGCGATGGTGAAGAGGGTGAGGGTCTGGCCGGCGTGCAGCGTGTCGCGCAGCCACACGTCGAAGGCGACCAGGTTGAGGTTGACGGCGTTGAGCATCAGCTCGACGGAGATCAGCACCAGGACCGCGTTGCGGCGGGCGAGCACTCCGTAGAGGCCGACGGAGAACAGGAGGGCGGCGAGCACCGCGGGGTAGGCGAGATGCATCAGCGTGCTTCCTTCTTCCGGCGGGAGGAGAGCACGATGGCGCCGACGAGGGCGGCAAGCAGCAGCACCGACAGGGCCTCGAAGGGCAGCACCCAGTGGCGGAAGAGGGCTTCGCCGATGGTGGCGGTGTCGCCCTGCGGGGTGCCGAGGTCGAGGTAGGTGGAGCGGAAGGCGTCGACGACGACGGTCACCAGGGTGACGGCGGCGGCGAGCGCGACGGCGAGCGCCACGGGCCGGTTGCCGGAGTCGGCGTCCTCGGACCGGCCGATGGGCGCCTTGGTCAGCATCAGGCCGAACAGGAGCAGTACGACGACCGAGCCGACGTAGATGAGGACCTGCACCCAGGCGATGAACTCGGCCGTCAGCAGCAGGTACTCCACGGCGATGCCGCCGAGCGCCACGACGAGCCACAGCGCGGCGTGCACCAGCTGGCGGGTGGTGACGGCGAGGATCGCCGCACCCAGGGTGACGGCTCCGACCAGCAGGAAGACGATCTCCACGCCGGTGGGTGACAGGAACCCGGGTGACTCGGCGGCGAGGGTCACGGCGGCGCTCATGCCTCGTCCCCCTGCCCGGCCTGCGGGCCCTGGTCGGCCTGCCCGGTCGGCGGGGTCGTTTCGCCGGTCTGCTCGGCCTGCGAGGTCTGCTCGGCTGCCTCGGCCTGCTGGGCGGCGAGTCTGTCGGCGGTCTTGCGGGCGGCGGCGACCTCCTTGGGCTCCTCGGCCGCCGGGTCGAGCGGCGGCGGCTCGGGAACCGTCCACATCCACTCGCGCAGCTTGTCCCGCTCGTGCGTCAGCTCGCGGATGTCGGTCTCGGCGTACTCGAACTCCGGTGACCAGAACAGCGCGTCGAACGGGCACACCTCGATGCAGATCCCGCAGTACATGCACAGCGAGAAGTCGATGGCGAACCGGTCCAGCACGTTGCGGCTGCGCTCCCGGCCGCCGGGGGCGGCGGCGGGCAGCGTCTCCTTGTGCGAGTCGATGTAGATGCACCAGTCGGGGCACTCGCGCGCGCACAGCATGCAGACCGTGCAGTTCTCCTCGAACAGCCCGATGACACCGCGGCTGCGCGCGGGCAGCTCGGGCTGGACGTCCGGGTAGTGCGCGGTGACCGAACGACGGGTCATCGTGCGCAGGGTGACGGCCAGGCCCTTGGCCAGACCGGAGCCGGGAAGGCCCATGACGTCTAGAACACCACCTTCACTACGCCGGTGAGCGCGATCTGCGCGAGGGCGAGGGGCACCAGTACCGTCCAGGCGAAGCGCTGGATCTGGTCGGCACGCAGCCGGGGCCAGGCGACCCGCATCCAGATGACGAGGAAGCTCAGTGCGCCGGTCTTCAGCAGCATCCACAGCCAGCCGAGCTGGTCCGGCCACGGGCCGTGCCAGCCGCCGAGGAACAGTACCGAGGTCAGCGCGGACACCACGACGATGCCCGCGTACTCCGACAGCATGAACAGCGCGAAGCGCAGCCCGCCGTACTCGGTGAGCGGGCCGAAGATGATCTCCTCGGGGGCGAACGGCGCGTCGAACGGCGGCCGGTGCAGCTCCGCGACACCGGCGGTGAAGAAGACGAACGCGCCGATCAGCTGCCAGGGCAGCCACCACCACTGCCACGCGTCGAGGATGCCGGGCAGCGACAGCGTGCCGGCGGCCATGGCGACGGACGCGGCGCTCAGCAGCAGCGGCAGTTCGTAGGCCATCAGCTGGGCCGCGGTGCGCATGCCGCCGAGCAGCGAGTACTTGTTGGCGGACGCCCAGCCGCCCATCACCTGGCCGATCACGCCGACGCCGAGCACCGCGAGCACGAAGAAGATGCCCGCGTCGACGACCTGCCCCACCACCCCGTTGGGGGCGATGGGGATGGCGATGAGCACCACCAGGTACGGGACCAGGGCGACGGCTGGCGCGAGCTGGAAGACCCGCCGGTCGGCGGCGGCCGGGACGACGTCCTCCTTCTGCGCGAACTTCACCCCGTCGGCGACCAGCTGGGCCCAGCCGTGGAACCCGCCCGCGTACATAGGCCCGACCCGGCCCTGCATGTGGGCCATGACCTTGTGCTCGGCCTGCCCCACGAGCAGCGGCAGGGTCAGGAAGGCCACCATGACCGCGAGCAGCCGCCACGCGACGTCGAAGAACTCCATCAGTCCTCCTCCCCTGCGCGCTGCCGCCGCTCGGGCTCGGGGGCGGCACCGTCCGCCTGGCCCGCGCCGCTCCCCGGCTCGGGGGCGGGGGACGGCTCGGGGGCGGGGGACGGCTCGGGGGCGGGAGACGGCTCGGGTGTCGCGTCCGGCTCGCGGGCGGGCTTCGCCTCCTGCGGGCCGGCGGGCTCGCCGAAGGCGGGTTGGGGGTCGTGCCAGGGTGCGTCGGCGGACCGGCCGGGCGGCGCGGACCGGCGTGGGGGCCCCGATGGCGTGGGGGCGGCGTCAGCTCCGGGCGTGGCTGCCGGGGCGGCCGCGGGCGGGGCGGCGTCGGCCGCCGGTGCTGACGGCTGCTGGCTGGCCGAGCCTGCGGAGGCGCTGCGGGTGCGGCGCGGCGGGCGTTCGCCCGCCGCCGCGCGGCCCCGGGCGGGGCGCGCGGGCGCCGGCGGGAGCTGGCCCTTGAGCGGGCCCCACTCGTTGGGGTCGGGCACACCGGGCGGCAGCATCTGGCGGCGTTTGGGGCCGCCGTGACCGGCCGCCGCCGAGGACTCGCCCGGCTCCTTCGCGCCCGGCCACGCCTTGGCGACGCGGGCTGCCAGCACGAAGTCCTTGCGCAGCGGGTGGCCCTCGAAGCCGTCCGGCAGCAGCAGCGGCGCGGGCGCGTCGTGGCCGGTGAACTCCACGCCGAACATCTCGTGCGTCTCCCGCTCGTGCCAGACGGCACCGGCGAAGACGCCGGTGACGGTCGGCAGGGCGGGCGCGTCGTGCGGCACGGTGGTGCGCAGCACCAGCCGCCGCAGTCCGCCCGGCGCACCGGCCGTGTCCGGACCGTCGGAGGCGTCCGCGTCCGAGCCGTCGGCGGCGGGCAGGGCGACCAGGTGGGCGCAGATGCGGAAGCCGGCCTCGCCGTCGTCGACGGCGCTCAGCCAGTCGAAGAAGGTGCAGCCCAGCGCGGTGCGGGCGGTCTCCATCGCGCCGGGCCAGTCTGCGGCGGGCACGTCGACGGTCAGCAGGCCGTAGGCGTGTGCGGCGGTCGCGTCCGGCCCGAACAGCTCCTCGACCGGCTGCGGCAGCAGGTCCTCGGCGGTGGGCTCGGTCATCGTCCGTCCTCCGCCGGTGCGTCCGGGGCAGACGGTGCGCCCGAGACAGGCGGTGCGTCCGGGGCAGGCGGTGCGTCCGGGGCAGGCGGTGCTTCAGCCGCGGGTGCGGGCGGCGGGCTGACCAGGCCGCTGGTGAGTGCGGCCGTGGACGGCCCGCCGCCCGGGGCGGCGTAGCGGTCGGCCAGCGACTCGTGGGCGATGCGGTCCTGGAGCGTGAGGATGCCCTGGAGCAGCGCCTCCGGGCGCGGCGGGCAGCCGGGCACGTAGACGTCGACGGGGATGATCTGGTCGACGCCCTTGGTGACGGAGTACGAGTCCCAGTAGGGCCCGCCGCAGTTGGAGCAGGCGCCGAAGGAGATGACGTACTTCGGCTCGGGCATCTGCTCGTAGAGCCGCTTCACGGCCGGGGCCATCTTGTCGGTGACCGTGCCGGAGACCACCATCAGGTCCGCCTGGCGCGGGCCGGGCGCGAACGGGATGACGCCGAGCCGGATGAAGTCGTGGCGGGACATGGACGCGGCGATGAACTCGATCGCGCAGCAGGCCAGCCCGAAGTTGAACACCCACAGGCTGTAGCGGCGGCCCCAGTTGAGCACGACCTTCATCGGCTGAGGTGCGAGCCGCGACAGCACGCCCAGGCGGGCGGGCGCGTCGGAGGGCGGGGAGCCGGCGTCCGGGGCGGGACCAGGCAGGCCGAGCGGTGTCACGCCCATGTGAGGACGCCCTTCTTCCATGCGTACAGCAGACCCACGGCGAGGAAGCCGAGGAAGATGAACATTTCGACCAGGGTGGCTCCGCCGTACCCGGGCGCGGCGAACACCGTGGCCCAGGGGAACAGGAAGATCGAGTCGATGGCGAAGATCACGTAGAGGAACGCGTAGACGTAGTAGCGGACCTGGGTGTGCGCCCAGTCGTCGCCCACGGGGTCGACGCCGCACTCGTACGTCAGCATCTTCTCCCGCGTCGGCACGACGGGCCGGAGCAGGCGGCCGGACCCGAAGGCCACGGCCACGAAGAGCACCCCGACCACGGCGACCAGCCCGACGACCGAGTAGCCGTGGAAGTAGTCCGGCACGTCCATCCGTCCCTAGGGTCCGTGTCGCTGTGGTGGGCGTTCGTCGATCTGTACGCACGGGAGTCTAGGGCCTGCTCCCGGTGACGGCAGTAGCCCGTCACCGGGTCGGGCTGGTTGTCCCCGTTTCGTCCTCGGTGCGCAGATGCTCCACGAGCTTGCGGAACCCGTCCCAGCCGGCCTCCCGCAGCGGGTAGTGGAACCCGGCCTCGTGCAGCGGGCCGAGCTGGACGGGCCGGTCCGGCAGCGGGGGGCGCCGGGCGCGGGTGACGCCGATGCCGCGCACGTCCCCGCTGCCCAGCGTGAACGCCACCGGCGTCGGCGGCATCTCCACCTGCGGGTGGAACGTCAGGTCGGCGCGGGCCTCGCGGCGCTGGACGAGCATGGTGACCAGGCCGTGCTCGGCGACCAGCCGGGCGGCCAGGGCGCGCAGTTCCTCGTCGGCCGGGTCGTCCTCGCCGGGGCGCAGGCCCATGGCGAAGGTGATGTCCTCCTCGACGCCGCCGGTGGTGCGGGACACCCGGACGGTGGCGAGCGCCGGGCGGTCGGGGCGCCCGACGACGACCAGCCAGGTCGCCTGCGGGGCGCGTTCGCGGGTGTACTCGGTCAGTTCGTGCCGCGACCAGGTCAGGCAGGCCGGCTCGCCGGTGCCCCAGCCGCCCGGGGTGCTTCCGGCCAGCCGCCACCACAGCGTCTCCAGCGCGCCGCCGAGCAGCAGGTCCCGGTCGGCGGGCTGCCGGGTGCGGATCGTCACGGCGAGCTGCCGTTCGCCGCCGGCGGTGAGGCTGCCGGTGCTGCGGGCGTGCTCGGTGAAGGCCGCTGCGGGGCTGCCGGTGCTGGCGAAGGTGCCGTCCTGCCAGCGCAGTTCGGCACCGGACAGGCCGTCGTAGTAGCCGCCCTCGCCGTCGTTGACGACCCAGCGGTTGGGCAGCCCGGACAGCGCGGCGCGGGTGGGGAGCGTCAGCCGGGACGTGCGCGGGGTGACGATCTGCAGGCCGCGTCCGCTGGCGGCGGCGGCGCGCAGCGCGTCCGACAGCCAGGCCGTCATGGCGACGACCGGACGGTCCTGGATGACGACGGCGGAGCTTTCGGAGAGCACGTCGACGGCCGGTTGCGCGGCGGCCGGGGCCGTGACGGAGTCGACCTCGGCGACCGGTTCGGACACGCCGCCTCCGGGGGCGGCGTCCGCGGGCCAGACCACGCCGCCGAGCTGGGCGGCGAGCCGCCCGGCGACGGTGCCTGCGAGCCGTCCCGCGTTGCGGGCGGCGGTGGCGGCGCGGACCTCCGTCCACCACACCGGCCCGTCCACGTCGGTGCCCAGCAGCCGGCGGACCTCGCCGGGCACCTTGACCAGCATGGGCGCCTCCACCGAGGCCAGCGGCCGGCCGTCGGCGTCGCACAGTTGCAGGACCGCGCCGTCACCGGCGGTGTCCAGGCGGGTCTCGGGCCCGCCGGACATCAGCCCGGCGACCAGGCTCCACGCGTCCGGCATGCGCTCGGTCAGCGCGATCACGTCCTGCGTCATGCGGTGGTCACTCCTCCCCCGGGTTCTTCATGGACCGCCCTGTGCACGGTGTGCGTGCACGGCGTGCACGTCACGCCCGTCACACCCGTCACCGGCTGCGGTGGTCGGGGGCGGCGGGCGGTGAGCTGTCGTCGAGCGCGGTCTGCACCAGGCGGTTCGGTTCGCCGCGCCGCACGAACGTGCCGCGGCCGGTGGGCCGGGCCGCCGCGTGCACGCCGGGGAAGAGCTGGCCCTCGGTGCGGTCCCCGGTCATCACCAGCGCCGCCGTGCCGCTCTCCCGCAGCGTCATCAGGAACGGCTCGTACAGCGCCCGGGACGCCCCCGCGACGCGCCGGGTGAGCACGAAGTGCAGGCCGATGTCCGGTGCGGACGGCAGGTAGGGCAGGAACGGCTCCAGCGGCTGCTGCCCTGCGGACGCCAGGACGTCGTAGTCGTCGACGAGCACCACGATGCGCGGCCCGGTGGGCGCGGAGCCACCCGCGGCGAGGACCTCCGGCGCGACGGAGTCGTCCGGCATGCGCTTCTCCAGCTCGGTGGAGATCGCCCCGGCCAGCCCGAACGCCAGCTTCGGATTGTGCGCGTACCCGCCGCGGTACTCCTCCGGCACCAGGCTGTGCAGGCCGCGCCGCGGGTCCATGACGGCGAACACCAGCTCCTCGTCGTCGTAGCGCGCCATCAGGCCGCGGGCGACCAGCCGCAGCAGGTTCGTCTTGCCGCACTCGCTGTCGCCGAACACCACCAGGTGCTGGTCGTGCCGGAACAGGTCGAGCATGACGGGTTCCAGCGCGCCCTGGTCAAGGCCGATCGGCACCCGGCGCGGCTCGTCCTCGGCGGACGGCAGCCGGCGCGGGCTGAGCCGGGCGGGCAGCACCCGCACCGGCGGCGCGGGCTCCCCCGACCAGGCCGCGCGGACCGTGCGCACGGCCTGCTCGGCGGCGGCGCCCAGGTCGTCGGCGGACGCGAGTGAGTCGATGCGGGGCAGCGCGGTGTGGGCGAACAGCTTCGCCGCGGTCAGCGCCCGGCCCGGCTCGTCGGCGGCGAGCGTCTCGGCGAGCCGCCGGTTGACGCTGCTGTCGCCGGGGTCGTTGAGCCGCAGCTCGATGCGGGTGCCGAACGCCGACTGGGCGGCGATGCGCACGTCGTTCCAGCGCAGCATCGCCGCGACGACGTGGATGCCGTAGCCGCCGCCGCGCTTGAGCAGGTCGGTGACGGCCTCGTCCAGCTCCTCGAAGTCGTCGCGCAGTTCACCGAAGCCGTCGATGACCAGCACCACGTCGGTGCAGCCCAGTTGGGGCAGCTTCCCGTCGGCCCGCATGCGGCGCAGCTGCTCCACGGAGTCGATGCCGTGCTCGCGGAAGACCTCCTCGCGGGCGGTGAGCATGCTGCGCACCTCCTCGACGGTGCGCATCGCCCGTTCCCGGTCCGCGCGCCCGGCGACGCCGCCGACGTGCGGCAGGCCGGCCATCGTCTGCAGGCCGCCGCCCACCAGGTCCAGGCCGTAGACGCCGACCTCCTGCGGGGTGTGGGTGAGCGCCAGCGACAGCATCAGGGTGCGCAGCAGCGTCGTCTTGCCGGACTGCGGGCCGCCGATGACGGCGGCGTGGCCGCCCGCCGACGTCAGGTCCAGCAGCCACTGGCCCTGCCACTGGCGGGCGGGGTCGTCCAGCAGGCCCAGCGGCACCCGCATGGGCCCGGCGGGGCGGTGGGTGAGCTGCATGCCGCGCCGCCCGGCCTGCACGGGTCCGCCGACGGCGTCGAGCGGCAGCGCCTCCGGCAGCGGCGGCAGCCAGATCTGCGGCACCGGGGTGGCGGCACCGGCCAGCCGGTCGACCAGCGTGGACAGCAGGGTGGGGCCGACGGTGCGGCGGGCCGGGGCGGGCGAGGCGGACTGCCCGTCGGCGTTGCCGTCGGTGGCACCGCCGTCGGTGTCGTCGAGCGTGTTGTAGGCCGGGTAGGGCAGCACCGCGGGCCGCTCGTCGTCGTCGGTGCCGCGCCGGGCGGGCCCGGTGTGCGGGCCGGAGACGTAGCTGGCCTTGAACCGCTCGTAGGCGCTGGTGTCGACCTTGAGGTAGCCGAAGCCGGGGATCGGCGGCAGGTGGAAGGCGTCGGGAGTGTCCAGCACGGTGCGGGACTCGTCCGGGGAGAAGGTGCGCAGCCCCAGCCGATAGGAGAGGTAGGTGTCCAGACCCTTGAGCTTGCCGCCCTCGATGCGCTGGCTGGACAGCAGCAGGTGCACGCCGATGGACCGGCCGATGCGGCCGATCGACAGGAACAGGTCGATGAAGTCCGGCTTGGCGGTGAGCAGTTCGCCGAACTCGTCGATGACGACGAACAGGTGCGGCAGCGGGGCGAGTTCGGGGCGCTGGGCGCGGGTGGCGGCGTAGGTGGAGATGTCGGCGATGTTGCCGGCGTCCTTCAGCACCTGCTGGCGGCGCTTGACCTCGCCGGCCAGCGAGGAGTGCACCCGCTCGACGAGCCCGGCGCGGTTCTCCAGGTTGGTGATGATGCCGGCGACGTGCGGCAGCGACGCGAAGGGCGCGAAGGTGGCGCCGCCCTTGTAGTCGACGAGCACCATCGCGAGGTCCTCCGGCGGATGGGTGGCGACGAGCGCCAGGACGAGTGTGCGCAGCAGCTCGCTCTTACCGGACCCGGTCGCGCCGACACACAACCCGTGCGGTCCCATGCCGAGTTCGGCGGACTCCTTGAGGTCGAGCAGCACCGGCTCGTGGTTGTCGCCCAGCCCGATGGGGACCCGCAGGAACGCCTGGTCGCCGCGCGGCGCCCACATCCGGTCGACGTCCAGGTCGGCGGGGTCCTCGATGCCCATCAGCTCGGTGAAGTCGACCGGCCCTGACAGCGGCGCGCCGGACGCGGCGGACTCCGGGGACAGCCGCAGCGGGGCGAGGCTGCGGGCGATGCCGAGCGCGCCTGCGGGCGTCACCTCGTCCAGCGTGCCGCGGACCACGACGGGCTCCTCGCCGCGCAGGTCCTCGACGGTGACGCCGTGGCCGTCGTCGTCGACGGTGATGCGCACCGACACCTGCCCCGGCTCGTCGATGCGCCGGGACAGCAGGTGCAGCACGGTGACGCCCATGTCGGCCAACGGCACGGCCTCGTCGGGCCGCACCGGTTCGTGCGCCGGTTCGCCGTGGCCGTCGCTGAGCACCAGCAGCCGCTTGCCCAGCCGCAGCGCCTCCCGTCCTGCGAGCCCGCGCCGCACCTCGGCCGCGTAGGCGGCCCGGGCGCGCAGCTCCCCGGCGAGCGCCGCCGACAGCGCCCCCGGCCCTGGCGCGATGCGGCGGGCGCTGACCGGACCGTCCCACTCCTGCGGGTCCAGCACGTGCGGCAGCCACTTGGCCCACTCCCAGTCCGCCAGCCGCTCCTCGGCGGCGGACAGCGCGAACGCCAGGTCGTCGGGGGCGTGGCAGACCGCCGCGTTCACCGCCAGGGCGCGGACCGCGCGAAGCACGTGCGCGCGGGAGCCGATCACGGTGACGTTGCCGGCCCGGTCCAGGGGCACGGTCAGCGGCATGTCGGGCGCGGTGGCGAACCGGTCCTGGAGGCCGGCGGCCTCGTTGAGCATGAACCGGTCGGGCGGGGTGAGCACGGTGCCGCTCTGGCGTTCCATGGTCAGGGTGCGCACCGGGGTCTCGCCGGTGCCGACGCGCATGTCGAGGAAGTCCCGGTCCAGGCGGCGGCGTTCCCACAGCCGGGCCGGATCGCCGACCAGGTCGTGCAGCGCCTCCGGCGGCGGGGCGAGCACCCGGGCGGCGGCCCGGCGCTCGCGGTCCTCCGCGCTCAGCTCCTCGCGCAGCTCCTCCAGGTACTCCAGGTAGCGTTCGCGCTGCGTGCGGCGGGTGCGCTGGGCCCGGCCGCGCTGCGAGAACAGCAGCAGCACGCCGCCGATGACGGCGACGACGAGCACCACCGCGCCGATGGCGGCGAACTGGCTGCTGCGGATGACGGTCATCATCACCACCGAGCCCATCACCCCGGCCATCGGCAGCAGCGAGGTCGCGGCCGAACCGCCCTTGCCGTCCGGCAGGTTGGGCGGCGGCTCGACGAACCGCTCGGCAGGTGCGGGCAGCGGGCGGGTGGTGCGGGCGGGACGGTGGACGACGCGGGTGCTCATCGCGGGCTCATCGCCGCCGGGTACGGGAGACCGCACGGTCCATGGCGGCGGCGGCGAGTGCCGCAGCCGCCTCCCGGGTGGCCTGCCCGAGCAGGTCGGTGCGTATCTCCCCGCCTGCGGCGAGGTGCCGGTCGTAGGGCAGCACCTGCACGCGGGCGCCGCCGGCCTCCAGGCAGGCGGCGGCGGCCTTGAGGTCGAGGCCGGTGTCGGGCGCGGTGCGGGTCAGGGCGACCACGGTCGTCGGCAGCATGCTGCGGTGCAGCCCGCCCAGCCAGTCGAGCACGGTCCGGGTCGCGGCGACGCCCTCCACTGTCGCCGGGCTGACCAGGACCCGCGCCTGGGTGGTGGTCAGCGCCGTCCTTGCGACCTCGGCGGGCAGCGTCTCGCAGTCCACGACGGTGGTGCCGAAGCAGCGGCGCAGCGACGTCATCACGATGCGGTAGGTGTCGACGTCCAGTTGCGCGCCGACCGAGCCCTGGCTGCCGGGCAGCAGCCAGCCGCCTCCCGCGTAGGGCAGCAGGTAGCCGGTCAGCTCGGTGATCTTCATCGACGGGTCGACGATGCGGGCCAGGTCGGCGCAGGACCAGCGCACCTCGGTCGCGCCCAGGCGCCGGGGCAGCGTGCCCAGCGCCGGATCGGCCTCCACCGTCAGCACCGGGTCGGTGCGGTAGTGCGCGTACGTCAGCGACAGCAGCGCGGCGACGGTCGACTTGCCGGACCCGCCGCGGATGCTGGTGACGGCGATCTGCCGTCCGGTGGTCACCGTCTGCTGGATGGCCTGCGCGGTCTCGGTGGCCGTCGCCGCGTCGTGGGCGGCGGACGCCACCAGGCGCCGCAGCAGCAGCCCGGCCCGCCGGGCGACGGAGTCGCCGTGCCGCGGCCGGCCCTGCGCCGCGGCCAGCTCCGGCGCGAGCACCGGGACCGGCACCGGGCTGGGCGGCGGCCCGGGCCGCGTGCGTGCCCGCGCGGCGGCCCCCAGGTCCGCCGGCAGCTGCGCCGGAGCGCGCGGCGGGACGGGGGTGGGGGCGGCTGCTGCGGGTTCCGCGACGGGGGCGCCTGCTGCGGGTTCCGCGACGGGGGCCGCGGGGGCGCCGCCGGGCGCGGGCGCTGGGGCGCCGCCGGGCGCGGGTGGGCCGCCCGGGCCGCCTGTGCCGCCCAGCTCGCGGAACACCTCGTGCTGCCAGTCCCCCTGCGCCGACATAGGCCCTCTCAGAACGTGTTCAGCAGGCGCCCGTAGACACCGAACGCGCCGAGCGCGACCGGTATCAGGACGACCACGCTGATCGACTCGACCAGGTTCATCAACCGCCGCAACCGCACCCGGACATGGTCCGGCGGGCGTACGACGAGCACCACCAGCGGCAGCAGCGCCACCACGGCGAGCAGCGTGAGCACCGGCGCGGGGCCGGTGCCGTCCTGCCCGGCCCACAGCACCAGCAGCCGCACCACGAGCAGCGCGCCGGCCGCCTGGAGCGCCACCACCTCCACCGCGAGCGGGTAGGCACGCGACCTGGAGAACAGCACCACGGCGATCAGCGACGTCACCGCCACCGTCCACGGCGTGAGCCGCTCCCCTTCTCCGACGGCGAGCCAGCCCGCCGCCGCGGCGGACGCCGCCGTCACCACCGTCGCCAGCGCCAGTCCACGGTGGGTGGCGCTCAGCGCCAGGTCCACGCGGTGCCGGCTGACCGAGGCGCCACCGGCCCGCTGGTCGTCCAGGCGGGTCAGCCCCGCCCCCATCAGGGCGAGTCGCGGCAGCACGCCCAGGGCCAGCACCGAGGCCACACCCACGGCGACCGCGGCCCGTTCGGGCGCGGTGAGCGCCCGTGCCAGCTCCCAGCCGCCGACCGACGCGACCACCGCCGCCGCCCCCACCAGTCCGCCGCGTCCCACCGCCGTGCACAGGCCGAGCAGCACCAGGACCAGCGTCACCGCCAGCCCCACGGCGGCCAGCCGGGCGGACGCCGAGTCGGTGATCGTCCAGCCGCCCAGCACGCCGAGCGCACCGCCGAGCAGCAGCAGCGCGGTGCCCAGTTCGCGTCGGCGCAGCCGCGCGGCGAGCGCGCCGGAGGCGGCGGCGACCGCCGCCACCGCGACCGTGCCCGCGGCCACCGCGCCGGCGTCCAGCCACAGCCGGGCGCACACGGCGGTGACCAGTGCCAGCAGCACGCTGGCGGTACCCGCCGTCCACACCCGGGTCCGCTCACCCCAGCGCCAGCCGCGCACGTCGAGGTCCTCGGCCACCTCGTCGGTGACGTCGTGCACCACGGGTGCGGCCGGTGTCTCCTGCTCGCGCACCAGGCGCAGCACGGCGCCGTCGGCGATGTTCGCCGAGGCGAGCGTGTCGTCCTGGGCCAGTACCGAACCGTCGGGTGTCACCAGGCGGCGCAGCATCGGCTTGGCGGCGACCCGGTCGCCGAGCATGCGCAGGATGTCCGGCAGGAGTTCACCCACCGGCTCGTCCGCCGGCAGCACCAGGTCGATACGGCGGCGGTCGCCCACCAGCGTCACCCGGCTGAGCCCGGTGCGCTGCCCTGCCGAGGTCACCATGCCGCCATCGCCCCCGATGTGCCGGTCGTGCCCGTGGTGCCGGTCGCCGCCGCCGCCCGTTCGTCCTGCGGGGCCGGGGCGGGCTGCGCGGCGCTGCGGGGCCTCGGGGAGGAGAAGCCGCCATCGCTCATCCGGTCCGAGATGAAGGACCAGCCCACGCAGCCCGCGCACAGCACCGCGGCCAGCGCGACTCCGCCGAAGATCTTGCCGAAGCTCTCGTCGAGGGTGCGGCGGATGCGCTGCGGCCCGAACAGCAGCGCGTCGCGCAGGCGTCGGCGGCGTACCGCCACCGACTCCAGCAACTGGCTGTCGTAGTCCCGCGCCATCGGCTCCCCTCCCACCCGCGTGCGCCCGAGTCACCTTACGACGCAAGCATCCGCAAGGTCCCGCCCGGTACGCACACCGGTTCGGTCAGCCCTGCGTCCTGCGCACCACGACCGACCGGAACAGCTTGTCGTGCAGGCACTGCTGAAACGGTTTGTCCCAGCAGCACCACAGCGAGTTGAGCATGCCGACGACCGGCAGTCCGACCGTCAGCAGCCAGAACAGCTCGCGTCCGACCGCCTGCCAGAACCCGAGCCGCCCACCGTCCGCGGGCCGGGCGACGCGCACTCCGCAGATCAGCTTGCCCAGCGTCCAGCCGACCCGGGACACCGGCAGCGCGAAGTACAGCGCAGCCGACACCGGGATCCACACACCGATCAGCACCTGGGGCAGCACACTGTCCGTGCCGTCGATCCACATCGACAGCGGCACCGTCCCGACGAGGAGCAGGAGGTACCACAGCACGAGGTCGATGACCCGGGCGCCGAGCCGGGCCCCCTGGTTGGCCAGCGCCCACGGCGGCGGCCCGACCGGCGGCACCCCGTACCCCGGTGACGGCTGCTGCCCGGCCCAGCCCCCGGGGGGCGGGTAGCCGCCGGGCTGGTAGCCGCCGGCGGGCGGGTAAGGCCCTTGCGCGTACTGCGCCTGCGGCGGGTGAGGGCCCTGCGGGTACGGCGTCTGTGCGTACCCCGGGTGCGGCGGCTGGGGCGCGCCCTGCTGGTAACCAGGCGGTGAGTAAGCGGCGTTGGCGCCCTGCGAGCGGCCGGAGGCGACCGGCTGCCCGTACGACGGCGGCCCGGCGGCCGGAGGCGGCACATACGCCGCGCCCGGCGCCGCATGCGGCGGGTGGCCGTACAGCGCCGGGGAAGGCGGCGCGTCGGCCGGTGTCGCCTCGGCGGACGGCGACTGCGCAGGGGGCGGGACTTCGCCGTCCCCGGGCTGCTGCGGTGAAGACGGGGGCGGGGTGGTCAACGTCGCTCCTGGAGGTCCACGGTCAGGGTCTGCGTCCACGCGCGGCTCGCGGCGGCACGAGCCCGCCTACTCTAGGAAACGGCCACAACGATCCGCGCACCGCGTACGGAGAACAGGTAGAAGTGGCCCGGAGCTGACCGTGGACGCCAGGGGTGGGGGGCTCCCTTCCGCCACACCTATCCACTCCATGTGCCGCAGCCGGGCCCGCCCGTCCGAGGCCTTCCCCACCAACCGCACCTGACCGAGCCACTTCCGCTTTCCTTCTCCGCTGCGGCGCGTGAGCAGGGCTGTTGCAAAGTCCCGTGCTCTCGGTATCCGCGCTGGTCAGCGCGAGGGTAGCTCGCAGTGCATCCTCGTAGACGTGATGGACCGTCAGGGACTACGGCGTTCGTCGGAGGCTGTGGTCAGCGGAGACGCTCTGCCCGAACATCCATCTGGTCGGCGGGACTCGATCTGCCGACGGACTTTGCAACAGCCCTGGGCGCGTGAGGCGGCGGATTCCAGGTCGGACCTGCGGAGGTCGGATCCTGGCTCAGACGGGGGACTTTCAGCCAGGTGACCAACACCAGCTGCTGGAAAGGCAGAGCCCCGCCCCGGAATAGAACTCGGTCAGCTTCCACCAGCCTGTTGCGACAACCTTGCGAGGAGGTCCTGCACCTCCTGAAATGCATCGCGCCTCCTGAAATGCACCGCACCTCACGATGCAAGCCCTGCCCAGGGCGCTCTCCATCGAGCCGGTGTAGCTCAGATTCACCTCAAGTATTCGACATCATATTGACCGTGACCAGACAGACACCCTAGGTTTCGTCAATCAAAACGGGGGCGGACCATGGGGGAAGTAGGCACCGCTTGCCGTGTCCTCACACAGACACCGGACCAGGGGGAACCACGTGAGCAACAGACAGAGGACCACAGGCTTACGCAGCATCGCGGGAGGGGCCATATGTGCCCTTGCGGCTAGAGCTCTACCGCAGATGGCGCCCCATGGTGGAGACCGGCGTCACCACCGAGAAGAAGCTGAGCAAACGACCCGAATGGAACAAGGGAAAGGGCGCCGGCAAGCGCTGCGGCGACTTGACGACCGGTACCTGGTCAAGAACCAGCTCGAGCGGTAAGAGCTACTCGCTCTCCACTGGCGTGAAGATCCAGAAGATCATCGGCATTGATCTCAGCACCAGCCGCAACTACGCCTCCAACTCGAAGCTCACCTACAGCCTCAGCAAGTCCACCAGGATGCTCTGCGGCAACAACGAGAAACCGGGACAGGCAAGCAAGATCGCGCAGTACCGCAACTAAGGAAGGGCGCTGTGCCAAGCGTAACGGAAGCCCGCCGGCCCATGCCCCGAGCATGCCCCCGGCGGGCCTCCCGCTCAGCGGGACTGATACTGGCCACCACCGCATTCCTCCTCACCTCCTGCATGCTGACCAACGAGGACAGAAAGACGCACAGAGAGGATGAAGGGCCACTCTCGTCGCAAGCGTACGGAATTCTCCTGTCAGCCCACGCACCTGAATCCCAACCCTGGGATGCGGCCTTCGGCGGCCATCAACTGTGCACCACCGACGGCTCCGCCATCGAGATCGAAAATTTTCGCCTGAAAACAGAGGTGAACCCCCTCAAGAAGGAACTGAGGCTGCGAACCCTACGCCCCAGCGATTTACGCCCTGGCTGGGAAGACGAAGATTCCAACATGTACAACGTGAAGTACAGCAGCGTCGGAAGACTTCCGGACACCCAGGACGGCCGCCTCCCAGGAACCATCACTCAGGCGAAGCCGGGCTTGAAGATCACCCAGAACTGCGACCAGGTAGAAATCGAGAACGGATACACCGAACTCTTCGTCCAGTTCAAGGTAGGAAAGCGCGGAGCCTACATGAACAACATGTGGATCGACTACCGCGCCAACGGCAAACCCTACACTCTGGACCTCGAATGGGGCGCCATCGCCTGCGGCGACGACATCCCCCTCATCGACGGCCAGGACTACTGCGAGGAAGAAGAAGACGGCTGAACGTTTCGAAAGCTCGGCTGTAGACCTGACATCCGCGGTGCCGAGAACGGCGGCTTGCCCGCTCAACCACGGGGCGCGCGGCTCAGGTTGGGAACTCCCCCAGCCAGGTGCCCTGCACCAGGTGCTTGGGGATGTACTCCGACTCCACCTCGATCGGGAAACCGGCGTCCTTCGCCAGACACGCCATCGCCAGCGGCCCGAGGGCGATCGCACCCGCCGAGCTGGTTGCCCGTTCCTCGTCCGCCGTCCAGTACTCCTTGTGCAGCTCCAACGCCTGCTTCAGCGCCGCGTTGAAACCCTCGTGATCCTGACGAAAATACCGATAGAACAGATTCAGCGGCGGATACAGAATCTTCAGCATCAGCTCACGACTGGCCACCCGAACTCTGGCCGGATCCGTCCCCTCGAACGCTGAGGTGAACTTGTCGCCGAAGTTCGGACCCTCCTGCCAGTAGGTCTGCAACGCGTCTACCCAGTGGTAGATGTACTCGTCGTACACCGCCCCTGAATCCCGCAGCAGTTGCAGGGGAACGTGGCTCAATCGCGTCATCCGCCCCTGCTCACGGCAGATGAGCGCGAGGTAGTAGGCCGTCAGCCAGTTTCCGGCGTCAGTGAAATGCTGTGGGCCCGTCGCCGGGATGGACAACTCCTTCCCAGCGATCCGGCATCCCGCTGAACCTTCGACCCGTACCCCCGCTTCGAACAAGGCAGAACCCACCTGCATCACCGAAACGCACGCTTCCCACGTCTCCAACTCGCCAGCCGGCGGATCGATGGCGCAACGTACCGCCAGATAAGCAGTGTTGGAGTCAAGCGCCATACCGAAGGACCGAGGATGGGCCGTGAGGGAGTCAATGCTCTCCCTCGCGTCCAGACTCAGAATGTCGGCGACAGCCTTGAGGTTTCCTTCGGGAAAGGGATGCCTGGGCACTCTCTCCACAACCACTCCCTTAATCGATCTTGAACTGCTTCATCTGGTAACCACCATATCGAGAGCCGTTCGGGTCGGCCTTGACCAGGACGTAGTCTACTTTTCCGCTGTCAAGAGCGATGCGCAGTTCCCTGGCGAGCGCGACCTCCTCCGCATCGATCCGCGTCCTGGTACGCATCTCCTGCAGGATGGTCTCGAAGTACTCTCGGGTTCCCTGCATTACGCGGCGGCCGTTGAGGCCGTTGCGGTCGCCCAGTTGGGCCTTGGTGGAGCCCTTGGCCTCGACGACCACGTAACGCCCGTCGGGCCCCTTCCAGATCTGGTCGAAGCGGTTGTTGCCGGTGGCCTTGTTGTCGACGCGGGTGAAGTCCGGGTAGTGGTCCGGCATGGCGTGGTACTCGGCGGCCAGGTCGCCGAGCTTCTCGCTGTTGAGGTTGGAATCCCTGTGCTTCGGGCTGTGGTCGGCTTCGGCGCGTTCGACCGCTGCCTGGTTCTCGGGTGTCGGGTCGGCCTTGTGGGCTTCCCTTGTCTTCGCGAGGTCCTTCTCCGCCAACTGGTCAGCGTCGATGGCCTCCTGCCGACGCGCGGCAGCGTCCTCCAGCGTCTGCACGTGCTCCGGCCGGACGGAGGCACGGTCGCCCAGCACACCGTTGCCGTCGAGGTAACGGGGCGGGGAGGCGGGCGGCATGTCGCTGGCGGCGATCCACCGGGGACCGCCGGGCGCGTTGACGTCCCACCTCAGCTGCGGCAGCAGGTCACCGAAGGCGTCCGGCGTCTCGACACTGCGGCGGTGACCGACCTTGTTGTAGTACTGCTCGAACCACTTCCCGTCCGGGGCGTTCGCCAGGTCGAGCTGGTGGCGGACGACCTCCTCCGGGGTCATGCCGGTGCGGTCCGTCGGCAGCGGGGAGGCGTCGTCGGCCGTGCGGCCGGCGGCCGGGACGGCGCCGGGGTCGTCCGGCAGCGCACCCGCTCCGGGCGGGCCGTCCGACAGCCCCTGGCCGCCGGTGGGTCCGTCCGGCAGAGCGCCCGAGGGCGGGCCGTCGAAGCCGCCCGCCACGGGGCCGCCGGGAGGACCGCCCGTGCCGCCGCGCCCGGCGTTGTCGGCTGCGCCGCCCGCCGGGCCGCCGCCCGGGGTCTCCCGGGCGGCGCCGCCGGGCAGGCCGTCGCCGGTCGGGCCGGTGGGACCGTTGGGCCCGCCGCCGGTGCCGTCCTGCCGGTAGCCGGCGGTCGGCCCGTCCGGCCCGAAGCCGCCGGGTCCCGTGCCTCCGGGCACGGTGCTGCCCGGCACGGTGCTGCCCGGGACAGTGGACCCCGGCGCGGTGCTGCCGGGGGTTGTGCCGGGGACCTCGCGAGGGCCGCCGGGCAGGTTGTCGCCGAGGCCCGGAACCGGGCCGCCCGGGGTGAGGTCGCCGGCTGCGCTGCCGGGTGCGCGGTCGCCGCCGCCGACCGACACCAGTTCCGGCTCCCGCACAGCGGCGTTGTCGACCACGTTGCCGGCCGGGTTCGCGGGACCACCGGCCGGGTTCGCAGCGTTGTCGGCCGCGCCCGCGGGGTTGCCTGCCGGGTTGCCGCCGTCGAGCACCGCCCGGTCGCCCGCGGACGGTTCGACCATGGCGTTGTCGCCGGACTGGACGGGTCGGCCGCCCGGGTCGAGCAGGCTGCCGTCGGGCGTCAGCAGGTTGCCGTCGGGCAGCTTCACCGAGCCGTCGGGGATCTCCACGGCGGTGCGGCCCGGCGGCAGTTCGGGCAGCGGGCCGGTCTGCGGGATCACCTGGCCGTCGGGCAGGGCGAGACGGCCGTCGGGCAGTTCGATGGCCTTGATGGTGGTGAGGCCCTTGAGGCCCGCCGTCACGTCGCCGATCTTCGGCAGGGCGCCGAGGGTGGCGGAGACGCCCTTGCCGATGTAGGTCATGGGGTCGGCGATGTGGCCGACCTTGCCTGCGGCGTTGGCGATCTTCCCGGCCGTGCCGGTCTTCGCGACGAGGCCGGCTCCGCCGGTGCCGATGGTGGTGACGACGTTGAAGACGACCAGTCCGGCGGCGCGGGCCGGGTCCTTGCCCCACTCGTCCCACGCCACCAGGGACTTGCCGACCTCCTTGGTGGTGTTCATGCTCTCGTCGACCCAGTCCTTGACCGCGCCGTCGGGCAGGAACTGGGTGGCGAGCAGGGCACCGGGGGTGGAGAGCACGGCGAGGCCGGTGGCGAGCTGACCGAGGCCCTTCCAGGACTCCTTGAAGGTGTCCCAGCCCTGGAGGCCGACGAGTCCGCCCAGGCCGACCAGGGTGCCCCAGACGCCGTCGACGATGAACCCGTCCCACACGAAGCTCTTGAGGTGGTGGTGCACCTCGTACCAGTGGCGCTTCTCCTCGACGGCCTTGCCCCAGGGCGTCTCCCCGGCCTGCCTCATGTCGTCGACGCTGAAGCCGTACATGTTCTCGGCGCCGGTGCCGTCGTCCGCCGCCCACTGGGTGCCGCCGACCAGACGGGTGATCTTGTTGGCGGCGGCGCGCTCGGCGGCCCAGAACTCGGCGACGGCGGTGGAGATGTCCTGGAGCAGGTCGTTGTTGCGGTCGGTCTTGTCGCCGTCGTACTGCCAGTCGTCGTCGTCCTTGATGGAGTTGACGAACGCCGTCGCCTCCCCCTTGAGGCGGCGCAGCTTGGCGACGATGGGACGCGCCTCGGTCGCGAAACCGTCGAGCGCGGTGCCGACCTTCTCCAGGTCGTCCGCGAAGTCGTCGGCCCGGTCCGAGACCGGCTTGGTCGTGGCGAACAACTGGTCGGCCTCGGGGGCGTCGTAGAACGCCTTGAGGCCCTGGAAGTCGGTGTGGATGCGCGAGCCGGTGCTGCGAATGGTCCGCGCGTCGCCCTTCAACGCCGAGGCGTCCTGCTCCAGTTGCTCCAGGTTTCCGGTGAACTCCGGTATGCCGGAGGGGTCCACCCGCTCGACGCCGCTCACTTGTCGGGTCCTCCGTTGCCGCCGTTGCCGCCCTTGCCGAGGTTGAGGTCGGGGGCCTTGAGCGCCTCCCGCTGGGCCTCCTCGGCCATGGCGAGGTCACCGGCCAGGTAGGCCTTGGTGGCGTTGGTGGCGCCTTCCAGGGACTTGCCGGACCGTGCGGCGACGAACTGCAGGTCCTTCTGCGTCCCCTCCGCGAACTGTGCCAGCGCGGCACCGACCAGGCCGGCTTCCGGGCGCTCTCCGCCCATGGCGAGCGTGCCTGCCGACTTGGCGGCGCTCTCCAGGTTGTCGCTGTAGGACTTGACCTTCTTCTCCAGGCCCCTGGCGACCTCGGCGGTCTTCTCCAGCGCCCCGCTGATCCCCTCAGGCTTGAGATCCCAGCCCGACACGGCCTACCCCCACTTCCCCCGAAACGGGTCCTCCTCGGTTCCGGCGCCCTGACCGGTCAGCCGATTCCGTCCACTGCCGACTTGGCCCGCTGCAGGGTCTGCTGCGCGGTGCCGTCGTTCTTCTCCAGCGTGGTGCGCAGCAGCTTGATGATGGCCCGCACCTCGTTGGCCGAGCGGTTCCAGCGCTGCTCGGCGCCGTGGTACTGCTCGGAGACGCCGTCGGCCTGGAAGTCGGCCATCGCCGCCTTCACCTGCCGGTCGCGGTCGCCGATGACCTGCTCCAGCTGCCCGATGATGCCCTGCAGGCTGCCCTGCACCTCACCGGAGGCCGCGGTGTCGTAGCTGCGGCGGTCCTCACCAGCCATGGTTTCTCCCCCTTGAGGTCAGCGGCCGGAGAACCGGGCCGCGTCGAAGTTGGCCGACGCCATCGACTGACGCGCGTTGTCCGCGGTCTCCTGCTCACCCGAGCCGAAGGCCTGCTCCATGCCGGACTGGCCACCGAGGATCGAGCTGAGCGCGCCGTTGAGCGAGGCGGTGATCTCGTCGGAGTTGGCCTTGAAGGCGTCGAAGGCCTGCCGGCCGGCGCCGTTGAACTTGCCCTCCAACGGCTGTGCCGCGACGACGAGTTGCTTGATGAGGGTGCCCAGGTCGGTGGACGATCCGCGCGACTGCTTCATCAGCGTCGTCAGCGCCTGGTTCCCCATGTCGAACTTCATTCCCACGAGCTGTGCCCTCCCGTTCGTGGTGTCCCGGTGTGCGTGGCGCACCGGCTTCCCCGTTGCCGTGCACGGTGGTTGGACGAGCGGGTGAGGCCTTCGACCCCGCCGAGCCGCCCACCGGTACGACCTGTCATGCGTACCAACATCACAGATGCGAAGGCAACGTCCGTTCCGGGACCGAGACACATTCCACACGGATCCCTCCGGCACCGGGACTGCCCCCGCACACCCGAAGAGACGTACGAAGGACGTGCGCCGGTTCCCCTCTCCCGCCTCCCGTCCCACGAGTCACCCGGCCCACGCCTCCGTCCCCGCCAAAGCGCCAGGTCCCTGCCCGGGTAGGGAAAACCCCACCTCGGCTCACCGACGGCCCCCATGGCCCGGGAGGCCGGGGACGCGGCAGGCTGAGCACCATGAGCGCCAGACCCGACCTCCCCGACCCACCGGAACCGCCAGGTCCCGCCCCCACAGCCGACACCACAGCCGACACCACCGCCACGGCCACGGCCGACAAGAGCGCCGCCGCCGCCGACCAGGACGAGCGGCTGCCCGCGCCGCGTGCCGCGCTCTCCGCCGTGACCTGGAAGGAGATCGCCCATCTGCTGGCCAACCTGCCGATGGACCTCCTGGGCTTCGTCTACGTCTGCGTGTGGATCTTCTGCGGGGCACTGCTGTCGGTCACCGTGGTCGGGCTGCCGGTGCTGGCGCTCGGCCTGGTGGGCTGCCGCTGGTTCGGCTCCCTGGAACGGGCCAGGGCGCGCCTCCTCCTCGACGTCCGGGTGGACGACCCGTCGCCGCTGCGGGCGGCCCAGCCGGGCTTCCTCGGCTGGCTGTGGGCGCAGCTGAGCGACCCGGTGGCGTGGCGGCACGCGCTCTACTGCTTCGTGCGCTTCCCGTGGGGCGTGCTGACGTTCACGGTGGCGCTGGTGTCGCTGTTCGCGGCGTGGCCGCTGCTGCCGTGGGTGGCGCGGCTGCTGACGCTCGGCGACCGGGCGATGGTGCGCGGGCTGCTCAGCCCCTCCGACGGACTGGAGTTGCGGATCGCGGAGTTGGAGTCGGATCGGGTGACGGTGACGGACACCGCCAGCGCGGACCTGCGCCGCATCGAACGCGACCTCCACGACGGCGCACAAGCCCGACTCGTCGCCCTCGCCATGGACCTCGGCCTCGCCAAGGAGAAACTCACCGAAGACCCCGAAGCAGCCGCCCGCATGGTCGACGAAGCCCACGGCGAAGTCAAAGCCGCCCTCACCGAACTCCGCGACCTCGCCCGCGGCATCCACCCCGCCATCCTCACCGACCGCGGACTCGACGCCGCACTGTCCTCCCTCGCCGCCCGCTGCACCATCCCCGTCACCGTCACCGTCGACACCACCACCCGCCCCGCACCCGCCATCGAATCCATCACCTACTTCACCGCCTCCGAACTCCTCCAGAACATCAGCAAACACGCCAACGCCCACCACGCCACCCTCGACCTGTGGCGCACCGACAACCGACTCCTCCTCCAAGTCACCGACAACGGCCAAGGCGGCGCAACCGCCCACCACGGCACCGGACTCGCCGGACTCGCCGAACGCCTCGACTCCGTCGACGGCCACCTCCTCATCCACAGCCCACCCGGAGGACCCACCACCATCACCGCCGGCCTCCCCTGGCGCGACCGCACCAAGACCCCCACGAACCCGCTGCCCGAGGAAACCCCATGAACCTGCTGCGTGCCCCGCTCTCGGGGCGTACCTGGCGGGAGTTCGGCTACCTGTTGACCGGCCTGCCCGTCGCCGTCACCGCCTTCAGCGTGCTGATCACCCTCTTCTCGGCCAGCGCGGGCCTGCTGGTGACCTTCGTCGGGGTGCCGCTGCTCGCCTTCACCCTGCTCACCGCCCGCGCGCTGGGGCAGCTGGAACGGGCCAGGGCCCGGGCGCTGCTGGGGCTGGACGTCGCCGAGCCGGAGCCCGTCGGCCTGTCGGCCGGCGGCAGCGGGCCGATGGCGAGGATCGGCGCGGTGCTCAAGAACGGCGCCTCCTGGCGGCACCTGCTGTACGGGATCGTCTACTTCCCGTGGGCGCTGTTCTCGTTCGTCTCGGGACTGGTGCTGTGGACGTGCGGCTGGTCGATGCTGACCTATCCGCTGTGGTTCTGGGTGTTCCCGACCTGGACCGACCAGCCCGGCCTGCAGCTCTACGGCGACGGGGAGGGCAACGGCGTCTGGCTGGACTCGCCGCCGGAGATCGCGCTGACGTCGCTGGCAGGCCTGCTGCTGGTGCTGGGCACGCCGTGGTGGTTCCGGGCCCTGACGGCCGTGGACCGGCTGATGGTCAGCGGGCTGCTGGGCCCCTCCCGGCTGGCGGCACGCATGTGGGAGTTGGAGTCGGATCGGGTGACGGTGACGGACACCGCCAGCGCGGACCTGCGCCGCATCGAACGCGACCTCCACGACGGCGCACAAGCCCGACTCGTCGCCCTCGCCATGGACCTCGGCCTCGCCAAGGAGAAACTCACCGAAGACCCCGAAGCAGCCGCCCGCATGGTCGACGAAGCCCACGGCGAAGTCAAAGCCGCCCTCACCGAACTCCGCGACCTCGCCCGCGGCATCCACCCCGCCATCCTCACCGACCGCGGACTCGACGCCGCACTGTCCTCCCTCGCCGCCCGCTGCACCATCCCCGTCACCGTCACCGTCGACACCACCACCCGCCCCGCACCCGCCATCGAATCCATCACCTACTTCACCGCCTCCGAACTCCTCCAGAACATCAGCAAACACGCCAACGCCCACCACGCCACCCTCGACCTGTGGCGCACCGACAACCGACTCCTCCTCCAAGTCACCGACAACGGCCAAGGCGGCGCAACCGCCCACCACGGCACCGGACTCGCCGGACTCGCCGAACGCCTCGACTCCGTCGACGGCCACCTCCTCATCCACAGCCCACCCGGAGGACCCACCACCATCACCGCCGGCCTCCCCTGGCGCGACCGCACCAAGACCCCCACGAACCCGCTGCCCGAGGAAACCCCATGACGGGCCCGGCAGCCGGCCGCAGCGGGCACGCGTCCGGTGCGCGGACCGTCGGGGCTCCGGGGGGCCGCCGGTCTGGAATGCTGGGCGGCTAGCTCAGGGACAGGGCACGGCAGGTGCCGGAAGCGGGGACGGGGGAACGGGTGGTCGAGGTGGACAGGGTCCGGGTGGTCATCGCCGAGGACTCGGTGCTGCTGCGGGAGGGCCTGACGCGGCTGCTGACCGACCGCGGCCACGAGGTGGTGGCGGGCGTCGGCGACGGCGACGCCCTGGTGCGGGTGGTCGGTGAGCTGGGCGCGGCCGGGGAGCTGCCCGACGTGGTGGTGGCCGACGTGCGCATGCCGCCGACGCACACCGACGAGGGGGTGCGGGCGGCGGTCCGGCTGCGCGCGCGGTATCCGCAGGTCGGGGTGCTGGTGCTGTCGCAGTACGTGGAGGAGCAGTACGCGACGGAGCTGCTGGCCGGCTCCAGCCACGGCGTGGGCTACCTGCTGAAGGACCGGGTGGCCGACGTGCGGGACTTCGTCGACGCGGTGAGCCGGGTCGCCCGGGGCGGCACGGCGCTGGACCCCGAGGTCGTCGCGCAGCTGCTGGGCCGCAGCCGCAAGCAGGACGTGCTGGCCAGGCTGACGCCGCGGGAGCGCGAGGTGCTGGGGCTGATGGCGGAGGGCCGCACCAACTCGGCGGTCGCCAAGCAGCTGGTGGTGAGCGACGGCGCGGTGGAGAAGCACATCAGCAACATCTTCATGAAGCTGGGCCTGTCGCAGAGTGACGGAGATCACCGTCGGGTGCTGGCAGTTCTCACCTATCTGAAGTCGTGACGCTCGTCCGACAATGAAGTGAGCCTCCATCGTGGGCCGTCAGGGTGACGGGGGCGAGGGTGGTGGAGGGCGAGGTGGGGGTCGGCCGGCATGTCAGGACTCGGGCAGAAGCCGGTCAGATCCGGGTGAAACGGCGTCTCACGGCGGTGTCCACCATATGATCGCCTCCAGGAAGGCAAACCTTACCCACGTACGATGGACAGTGAGCCGCCGCCTCGAGGGAGGTCTTTGCACGTGACCAGTCAGGTCAGCCACGACCGCGCCAAGGAAGTCAGGCGCCTGGACCGGGTGATCATCCGGTTCGCGGGGGACTCCGGGGACGGCATGCAGCTCACGGGTGATCGTTTCACCTCGGAGACGGCGTCCTTCGGGAACGACCTCTCCACGCTGCCGAACTTCCCCGCCGAGATCCGCGCACCCGCCGGCACGCTGCCCGGCGTGTCGTCGTTCCAGCTGCACTTCGCCGACCACGACATCCTCACCCCGGGTGACGCGCCGAACGTCCTGGTCGCGATGAACCCGGCGGCGCTGAAGGCGAACATCGCCGACGTGCCGCGCGGCGCCGAGGTCATCATCAACACCGACGAGTTCACCAAGCGGGCGATGGCGAAGGTCGGTTACGCGACCAGCCCGCTGGAGGACGGCTCGCTGGACGCGTACTCCGTGCACCCGGTACCGCTGACCACCCTCACGGTCGAGGCGCTGAAGGACTACGAGCTGGGCCGGAAGGAGGCGGGCCGGTCGAAGAACATGTTCGCGCTGGGCCTGCTGTCGTGGATGTACAACCGGCCCACGGAGAACACCGAGTCCTTCCTGCGCGCCAAGTTCGCGAAGAAGCCGCAGATCGCCGAGGCGAACGTCACCGCCTTCCGGGCGGGCTGGAACTTCGGCGAGACGACCGAGGACTTCGCGGTCTCCTACGAGGTCGCGCCGGCGTCCAAGGCGTTCCCGGCCGGGACGTACCGCAACATCTCGGGCAACCTGGCCCTGTCCTACGGACTGGTCGCCGCGTCTCAGCAGGCGGACCTGCCGCTGTACCTCGGCTCGTACCCGATCACCCCGGCCTCGGACATCCTGCACGAGCTGGCCAAGCACAAGAACTTCGGCGTGCGGACCTTCCAGGCCGAGGACGAGATCGCCGGCATCGGCGCCGCGCTGGGCGCGGCCTTCGGCGGTTCGCTCGCGGTGACCACCACCTCCGGTCCCGGCGTGGCGCTGAAGTCGGAGACGATCGGGCTGGCCGTCTCCCTGGAGCTGCCGCTGCTGATCGTCGACATCCAGCGCGGCGGCCCGTCGACCGGTCTGCCCACCAAGACCGAGCAGGCCGACCTGCTCCAGGCGATGTACGGGCGCAACGGCGAGGCGCCGGTGCCGATCGTGGCACCGGCCACCCCGGGCGACTGCTTCGACGCGACGCTGGAGGCCGCACGCATCGCGCTGGCCTACCGCACGCCGGTCTTCCTGCTCTCCGACGGCTACCTCGCCAACGGGTCCGAGCCGTGGCGCGTCCCCGACATCGACGAACTGCCCGACCTGCGGGTCCAGTTCGCCACGTCGCCCAACCACGTCAAGGACGACGGCACCGAGGAGTTCTGGCCCTACAAGCGCGACGAGCGCACGCTCGCCCGCCCGTGGGCCGTGCCGGGCACGCCGGGCCTGGAACACCGCATCGGCGGCATCGAGAAGCAGGACGGCACAGGCAACATCTCGTACGACCCTGCGAACCACGAGTTCATGGTGCACACCCGCCAGGCCAAGATCGACGGCATCGAGGTGCCCGACCTGGTGGTGGACGACCCCGGCGGCGACGCCCGCGTGCTCGTCCTGGGCTGGGGTTCGACGTACGGGCCGATCACCGCGGGGGTGCGCCGGGTGCGCGCCGCCGGAGGCGTGGTCGCCCAGGCCCACCTGCGGCATCTCAACCCGTTCCCCGCCAACCTCGGCGAGGTACTGCGTTCGTACGACAAGGTGATCGTGCCCGAGATGAACCTCGGACAGCTCGCCACTCTGCTGCGCGCCAAGTACCTTGTCGACGCGCGGTCCTTCACGCAGGTCACCGGTCTGCCCTTCAAGGCGGAGCAGTTGGCCAACGTCCTCAAGGAGGCCATCGACCATGGCTGAGGTTCTTATCGGGGGAATCCAGCGGCAGCCGACCGACGCGCTGTCGCTGGTACCCAAGGCCGACGCCCCGCAGAGCGCCAAGGACTTCAAGTCCGACCAGGAGGTCCGCTGGTGCCCGGGCTGCGGCGACTACGCCGTGCTCGCCGCCGTGCAGGGCTTCATGCCGGAGCTGGGCCTGGCGAAGGAGAACGTCGTCTTCGTCTCCGGCATCGGCTGCTCCTCCCGCTTCCCGTACTACATGAACACCTACGGGATGCACTCCATCCACGGCCGCGCACCGGCCATCGCCACCGGCCTGTCGACCGCCCGGCGCGACCTGTCGGTGTGGGTCGTCACCGGGGACGGCGACGCGCTGTCCATCGGCGGCAACCACCTGATCCACGCGCTGCGCCGCAACGTCAACCTGAAGATCCTGCTGTTCAACAACCGGATCTACGGTCTCACCAAGGGCCAGTACTCGCCGACCTCCGAGGCCGGCAAGATCACCAAGTCCACGCCGATGGGCTCGCTGGACGCGCCCTTCAACCCGGTGTCGCTGGCGCTCGGCGCCGAGGCCGGCTTCGTGGCGCGGACGGTCGACTCCGACCGCAAGCACCTCACCGAGGTGCTGCGTCAGGCGGCGGACCACCCCGGTACGGCACTGGTGGAGATCTACCAGAACTGCAACATCTTCAACGACGGCGCCTTCGAGGTGCTGAAGGACAAGCAGCAGGCCCAGGAGGCCGTGATCCGGCTGGAGCACGGAGCGCCGATCCGCTTCGGCGTGCCCGCCGAGGACGGGCTCGGCTCCAAGGGCGTCGTCCGCGACCAGGCCACCGGCGACCTGCGCATCGTGGAGGTCGCCGAGCACGGCACCGACGGCATCCTGGTCCACGACAGCCACTCCGAGTCGCCGACCAACGCCTTCGCACTGTCCCGGCTCGCCGACCCGGACACGCTGCACCACACGCCCATCGGCGTGTTCCGCGACGTCCGCCGGCCGGTCTACGACACCCTCATGGCCGACCAGCTGGAGACGGCCGTCGAGCAGCACGGCAAGGGCGACCTGTCCGCGCTGCTGCACGGCAGGGACACCTGGACCGTCGCCGGCTGACCCGGCAACGCCCACCCGGCACACGCCCACCCGGCACAGCGCGGCGGCCCGGGACCCCTTGTACGCGGGTCCCGGGCCGCCGCGCTGCCGTCCCCTGGCTGGGACGGGTCCCGGACGGCACGATGGAGGGGTGAACCCCACCGCCCACGTGCAGCCGGGGCTGCTCGGCCTGCTGGACCGGCTCAGCACCACGCCCGCCCAGCCCGCCCAGGTCGTCACGGACCTGCACGAGACGCTGGCGCAGAACGAGCCGGCCGCCGCGCTGCTCGGCCGCGAGACGCCGCGCCGGGGTCGGGAGGCCAGCTTCGTCTACCGCTGGTTCACCGACCCCTCGGCCCGCACGCTCTACCCGCCCGAGGACCACGCCCACCACTCGCGGGTCCTCGTCGCCGACCTCCGGGCAGCCGGGGCCCGACGCGGCCGGGACACCGGGGTGGCCGCGATGGTGGCGGAGCTGCACGGCCGCAGTACGGAGTTCGCCGCCCTGTGGGACATGCCCGACGTCTCCCTGCACCGCACCGACCGCACGCGCATCGTCCACCCCACGCTGGGCGTGATCGAGCTGGAACGCCACTGCCTGCTCAGTGAGGACGGCCGGCAGCGGCTGCTGTGGTTCAGCGCCGAGCCCGGTACGGAGGGTGCCGCCCGACTGGGGCTGCTGCCCGTGATCGGCACGCAGGACGTGACGGGCGGCGAGGGCGCGTCCCGCCGTCCGCATGGCGGCTGGGACCCGAGCGCGGGCTGACCCGCCCGTCCCTCACACATGCCCGGCTCGCCACCCGCAAAGCGTCCGCATAACGAACACGCATGTCGCTTTCCGGACAGCGCGGCGCCATGCCACGGTCACGGAATGCGACAGGAGTGTTCCGTGTTTACGAACATGACAAGCGGACCCCCGTGGCGCTACCTTCGAGGGGTTCACCGGGGGCGTACAGGGGAGGAACCATGTCGTCGAGGAGTGAGGCCCGCACCGGGCTGCTGTTCGGGTTCGCAGCTTTCGGCATGTGGGGACTGCTCCCCCTGTACTGGCACCTGCTGTCGACGACGGCGGCCAGCGAGGTCCTGTCCCACCGCATGGTCTGGTCGCTGCCCACGGCCGTGCTGATGCTGGTCGTGGTACGCCGCTGGTCCTGGATACGCACCCTGCTGCACCAGCCCCGCAAGCTCGTCCTGGTCGCCCTGTCCGCCGCACTGATATCCGTCAACTGGTGGCTGTTCATCTGGGCGGTCAGCGTCGGCCGGGTCCTGGAGGCGTCGCTCGGCTACTTCATCAACCCCCTGATCACCATCGCCATCGGCGTCGTGGTGCTGCGCGAGCGGCTCCGCCCGGCGCAGTGGACGGCCGTCGGCGTGGGCGCGCTGGCCGTGGTCGTCATGTCGATCGCCTACGGGCAGATGCCGTGGGTGGCGCTCGTCCTGAGCGTGAGCTTCGCCGCCTACGGGCTGGTCAAGAAGCAGACAGGACTCGACGGCCTGGAGGGGTTCAGCGCCGACTCCGCCCTCCAGTTCCTGCCCGCGCTCGGCTTCCTGGTGTTCCTCAGCGCCCGCGGCGAGTCCACCTTCACCACCGAGGGACCGACCCACGCCCTGCTGCTGGCCGGAGCCGGACTGGCCACCGCCCTGCCGCTGATCTTCTTCGGCGCCGCCACCGTGCGGGTGCCGCTCTCGACGATCGGGCTGATGCAGTACATCGCCCCCTCGACCATGTTCGTGCTCGGCGTCGCCGTCTTCCACGAGGAGATGCCGCCCGAGCGCTGGGCCGGCTTCCTGCTGGTGTGGCTCGCCCTGGCCCTGCTGACCTTCGACGCGCTGCGCAACGCCCACCGGGGCCGCGCCCGGCTGCGCGCCACCGCCGCCCAGGTGGTGCCGGAGAACGCGGCGGCGGCCAGGGAAGCGGCGGAAGTCAGGGAACCGGCCGTCGCCGCCTGCACCAGCACCCCCGCCGAGCCCGGCCGCCGCTGACGCCGCACGCCGGGGGCGTCGCCGCCACAGCAACGCCCCCGGTCAGCCGGCGAGTCGGGCCCGCAGCTCGTCCAGGTCGGCGACACACCACAGGCCGCCGCCGCGGTTGCCCTCGCGGACCAGGTCGCGCAGGGCGGCGCTCGCCGCCGTGTGCGCGCTGATGTCCCCCACCACCGCCAGGCCGACGCCGTACTGCACGAACTTCTGCGTCACCTCTCCGGCCACTCCGGTGCGCAGCTGGAAGAAGTCCTCATGAAGGCGGCCGGCCGGGACAGCCGCCCAGACCGCGCCACCGCCGAACGCCGTGCCGACGACGTCAAGGGCCTCCTGCACGCCCCGGATCGAGGGCCCCTCGTCCGCGCACACCAGCACGGCCACCTCGCCCATGTGCTCGATCCGGTCGCCGCGTCCGTCGTACGTCATGACCCCTCCTCCGTCACCATGGCAAGGACCTGCAGCGCACCCGCGACCCGGCTCGGCCCGCCCAGCAGGACGATGCGCGCCGAGGCCCGTACCTCGTCGTAGGCGGTGTGGACCTGGAGCGCGCCCTCACCGCCCTCGTGGTGCGCCACCGCCGCGCCGAGCAGGACGTCGATGCGGTGCACCGCGTCCGGGGAGACCGCGTCCAGGTGCACCGTCGCGGACACCTGCGTCCGAGGGCTGCGGCGGACGTCGTCACCGGCGGGCGGGGACGCCGAACGACCGGTGAACGCCTCCACCTCCTCGGAGGCGATGCGGTACCGCGAGCCGAGTCGGGTCGCCTTCAGCCGCCCGTCGCGGATGTAGCCGCGCACCGTCTTCGGATGCAGGCCGAGAAGCTCGGCCACCTGGTCGACGGTGTAGAGCTGCCTGTCCCCCACAAGCTATCCGATCCTTCCCTCACACTCCACAGAATTCCCTACAAGGTAGCAGAGAGGGAAGAACAAGGAAGTTTGTAGAAGCAGCGACACTCGTCTAAGGCAGGGGTCGGTGCGTCACCCGGTGGCGGAGGTAGACAGCCTTCGAGCTGAACGTACGGGTCTCGACGAGGTCGAGATCGACCCGACGCTCACGCCGGGGAAAGAACGGGGTGCCGCCGCCGACCAGCACCGGGTAGACCACGGCCCGGTACTCGTCGATCAGGTCCGAGGCTGCCGCCTCGGCGGCGAGAGTCGCGCCGCCGATCGCGATGTCGCCCTCCCCGGGCTGGGCTCGCAACCGCTCGATCTCCTCCGCCAGGCCGCCGGAGACCAGGCGGGCGTTGCCCTGCACCTCCGACAGGGTGGTGGAGAACACCACCTTGGGGAGCGGCTTCCAGAGCGCGGCCCATTCGAGCGTGGCGCTGTCGAGCGATGGGTCCTGGTCGGCGGTCTCCCAGTACAGCATCGTCTCGTACAGCCGCCGTCCCAGCAGGTGGACGCCGACCTCTCGGATCTCGTCGATCCAGAAGCGGAAGACCTCGTCGTCGGGCACCGTCCAGTCGAAACCGCCGTCCGGCGCGACGATGTAGCCGTCAAGTGAGACGTTCATCGAGTAGGTCACGCTGCGCATCAGAAGCCCTCCTCGGGTACGGGTTCGACACTACGACCGTCTGCCGCCGGCCGCCGCAGGACTCGTCACGGCTGGCGGAACGCTCTCGGATGCCACCGCCCCAGGCAGGAAGACCGTCACGAGGGTCGGCGCTCTCAGGAGTCCGGCCTCACTTCCGCCAGAACAGGTGGTGCGTCACGCCGCTCGGGCTGGGCACGGCGTCCTGGTGGAACCGGTCGAGCAGCTCATCGGGGGACTCCCACAGCCGGGCCCCGGAGCCGAGCTTCGTCGGCGCGACCGCCACATGCAAGGTGTCGACGAGGTCGGCGTCGAGGAACTGCCGGATGATCGTGGCCCCACCGCCGAGCCGGACGTCCCGGCCCTGAGCCGCCTCCTTCGCCTGGGCGAGCACCGCGGCCGGGTCGCCGTCGACGAAGTGGAACGTGGTGTCGGAGAGCGTGAACGACGGGCGCCTGTGGTGCGTCATGACGAACACCGGCGTGTGGAACGGGGGCTCGTCACCCCACCACCCCTGCCACTCGTGGTCCTGCCAGGGCCCGCGCTGCGGCCCGAACTTGTTGCGGCCCATGATCTCGGCGCCGATGTTGCGGGCGTAGTCCCGCGTGAAGTAGTCGTCCAGACCTCGGCTGCCACCAGGTTCGGAGCGGTAGATGGGTGGGTGGTCGGTGGCGAAGGCCCAGGCGAGCAGGTTCCCCGGATCGGCATGGCCGAACGGCTTCTCCAGGCTCTGGCCCTCGCCGGCGCCGAACCCGTCGCTCGAGACGGTGAAGTTCTGGACCCGCAGCAACTGGCTCATGCCGCTCCTCCTGCTTCGCGCTTTCTGGTCACTCGACGAACGGTAGACCGGCCGGGCCTGGAAAACTCATCGCCGCATCGTGTCCGGCGAGGGCGGCGGGTCTTCCGGCCCTTGCCTTCGCCGCGGGCGGCCGCGGGCTGGCGGGTCAGCTCCCGGTCGGCCACCAGCACCCCGTTGACAGGCCTGTGCGGACGCTGCCCGGCCCCGCTCTCCAGTCGCATCAGCGACCCGCGGAATACGGGCCTAGACGTGCCCGCGGGCCGTCGCCACGAACACGTCGATCAACTCCCGGGTCGCGTCCCGTCGGGTGACGACGTCAGCGCGGTCCTGCGCACGGTTGATGTCGCCGATCGCCCTGAAGGCGGCGACCGCGGCGGTGACCAGTTCGGGCGCGTCGGTGATCAGCTGGAGCTGGAACAGCTTCTGCTGCGCACTGGCGCGCTGCTCGAACGAGCGCCCACGCAGAACGACTTCATCCTCCGCGTCACGGCCCTCGTGCACGCAGAACCAGTGGTGCAGCATGGCCTGGCGGAAGTCGACGAGCAGTCCAGCGTAGGTGCCGTAGACGTCCAACCGCTCCTGGCGCAGCCGCTCCCTGCGAGCGGTCTCCTCCATGCGCCGGACGGACCGCTGCTGGAAGACATGCGTCACCGTGGAGCCCAGCAGCGTACCGAGGACCGCGATGACACTCGTGGCTATGGCATTCATGCGCCTCATGCAACCAGACCACCGGACCGGCAGACCCCCGGCGGGCAGCGCGGGTCCAGTCGTCACTCGCGGCTCCCGGCAGCCGCCTGCGTTTGCGGAAATCCGCTTGCGGACCGGCCGGGGCCGGCGGTAGTCAGGGCGTCGAGACGACAAGGAGCGACACATGACGACCCGTCCGGGCTCACTGAACGAGTTCTGCTGGATGGACCTCAAGACCCGCGACACGGCCGGCACCGCCGCCTTCTTCGCGAAGACGCTGGGCTGGCGCTTCGCGGTGGACGAGGACGACTGGCGCAAGGCCGTCAAGATCTCCGCCGGCGGCCATCTGATCGGCAGTGTCAGTGACCTGGCGAATCCGGTCTACCCACCCGGAACACCCGCGCACGTCGCCTACTACCTCGCGGTCGACGACGTCGACCGCCGTACCCAAGCGGCGACGGCGAAGGGCGCTCGCCTGGTCCTTCCTCCCTTTGACGCGGGTGATCAGGGCCGCATCGCGACATTGGTCGACCCGGTGGGTGCCGCCTTCTCCCTGTGGCAGGCCCGCCACTTCGCCGGATGGACGTACCCGCCCGGCACAGCGGGTGCTCCGCACCGCATGGTGCTGGCCTGCGACCAGCCCGACCGAGCCCGGGACTTCTACCGGGAGCTGACCGGCACTCCCATGGCCTGTGCCGACTTCGTCCCCGCACCCGGGCGCGACGTATCCGCCCCGCAGTGGGAGCTAGCGGTCGAGGTCGCTGATCTCGACCGCTTGGTCAGCCGTGTGGACCACCAGGGCGCGCACCACCAGGGCCAGCACGGCCTGGGCCAGGGCTCCATCACCGACGACGAGGGCTCCGGTCGCCGGGCTGCCCGGTTGAGCAGCCCGGAGGGTCTCACCTTCCAGATCCGCAGTGCGGAGACGTGACCGGCAGGCCGTGCCGGTAGACCGGGCACGGACCTTCAGCCCGTGCCGTGGACCTGCCGGTGTGCTATCCCTCGATCACGCCCAGCTGCTGCATGATGCCCATGTCGTCGGTGTTCCACCAGCTCTCGGCGAACTTGCCGCCTACGCAGCGGAAGGTTCCGTGACCGGTGCCCGTGACCTCCTTGTTGGTGGCCTCGATGCCCTTGTAGGCGCCGACCTGCCGACCGGCGAAGCTGAACCGCACCGCCACCGTGTCGCCCTCTGCGACCATGCTCTCGACGACGGTCCGCGGCTGGAACGCCTCCATGATCTCCCGGGTCTCCCGCTTGGCGTCCTCCATTCCCATGTCGTACGAGGACAGCGACGGGTCGTGTTCGCGGTAGTCGGACGTGCACAACTCGTCCATGACGTCGGAGTTGCCGCCGTTGACGACCTCGTCGAAGAAGCGGCGCACCGTCTCCTTGTTGAGCTGCTCGTCCCGGATGACGTCCAGGTCGGTGAAGGAGGGCTCTGTCTCGCAGAGCGCCACCATCTCCCGGAAGATCCGGTCCGTCTCCGGCAGCTGGGAGTTCTTCATCGCCTCCTCGTAGGAGGGGAACTCGACGATCTCCACGATGTGCGAGGCGTCCGAGCGGTCCTGCCCCATCATGGCGTGCGTCGCCGTCCGCTTGCCCTTGGTGGCCTCCGCCCAGGAGTCCATCACCCTGTTCAGCTCGTCGACGTGGTTCGTCCGACAATCGATCACTTGAACGAATGACATGACGCTCATCTCCTATTAGTCCGGAGCGTCCTGATCATTCCAAGTTACGCCTGTCCTACCGGCCTGTCTCGTGGGAGTGAAGCGCTGATCCGAGGGAGGAAGCGCAGGTCAGCGGTGCGTGATCGCGGTGACTCGCTGCGTTGCCGATCCCGCTGTCAGCCGGCGCGCTCGATGATCGCCCGCGCACACACCAGGGACTCGGTGTGCGTGGTGTCCACCTCCAGGTCGTAGACCACGCCTCGGTGAACCGCTTCCGCCTGCGCCTCGGCCATTCCCCGGACGCGGTCTCCGCGTGCCACCTCACGGGCTGCGGCCACCGCACCGTCACACCTGACGCCGACCCACAGCACGGCCACTCCGCCCAGAGCGTTCCGCCACCGCTGCTGGGACGCCGCTCCACCGAGGAAGACCTCGTCGATGACGATCCTGGCGCCTGCCCTTGCCATCGCCGCGATGCCGTCCGTCCAGGCCGCCTCCAGCTCCCGGAAGTCCGCCCCGACGCTCACCTCGCCGTCCGCCGCCAGCGTGATCCCCGCGTCCGAGTCCTGCATCCTCGCGGGTAGCGCGTCCACGAACGAGTCACATCCGAACGCCATCCACAGGTCCGGCAGTTCGGCTTGCAGACACCGCACGATCTCGGACTTCCCCGAGCTGGAGCCACCGTTGAGAATGATCATCTGAGTCGTCATGACGCCACGGTACGGCGCCGGGGGCACAGCTCAGGTGGTGGTCGGCCACCGTAGTCCGCCAGGACCGGCCACAAGCGGCGTCACGCCCGCGTCACACGGTCGAAGGCCGCGTCAGCGAACCCACGCGGCCGCAGCTCTGGCCGGCGTGCAGGCAGCACGACCGGCCCGCCGAGGAGTCGGCTTGGCTACTAGCAGGCCTGGTCCGTCGCACTGGCTGAGAGGGTGACGCGCGCGACGCGCTCGGCGACGGCCTCGCCGTAGTCGGTGACCGGTTCCAACTCGGTCTCGCGGACGCGCAGGCAGTACGCGTCGCTGGTCCCCTCCGCCGTGATCGTGTAGCTCTCGTCTCCGGTGCTCTCGATCTCCACCGAAAGCGATCTGGGTGCCGCCTGACGCACGGCCTGCGATACGCGACCTTCGTAGGAGCCGCTGCCCGCCGGCTCGGTGAGACGGGTGAAACGGGTGTGGCTGTCCTGGTCGAGGTCGCTCACCGCGGCGTCCACCGTGTCGCGGAGTTTGCTCCCCGCTGACCCGAACCCCAGGTCCCCGTCCTGTAGCTGGAACCAGAGGGTGCCAAGGAGCACCGCGCCGAACAGAAGGCTCAGGCGTCGTACGGCGTGGGCGGCGTTGGAGGGTTCGTTGGCTTCCGGGTTTCGGAACTGCCAAGCGTGCAGGACCTGCCAAGTGGTCCGGCCCGGAAGGATCGCCATGACGAGTGCGAGCACTACCACGACGAGCATGAAACCCGTGCCTGGAGCCACTGCGTCCCCTCTGTCTCGCCTTTCCCTCTGATGGACGCGGGTCGTCCCCGTCCGGTTGCGGTTTCTCCCTGACCAGGAGCGCGTGACGTTCTTGCAACCGTCACCTACTTCATCGACGGCACGTTCGTGCACCAGGACTCCGAAGGTGGCGGCGGGACCATCGACGGCGGGCTCAGCAACCGCGCATCCGGTGATCGAATCGGATGCCACCGCACATCCAACCACCACGACCACCAACCCGGCGGTCCCATGCGCTCAGAGCACTAGCCGGTCCTCTTTCGGGCTCGGCGTCGGAGGTGCTCGAAGCCGGCTCTCGCGTAGAGGTAGTCGAGGGCGAGCCCCGCTCCGCTGGCAACCCACCTCACGGTCCTCAGCAGGATCTCTTCCACGGCGTCCTTCTTTCCACGACCTGTGTTGCCCTTGGAGACTCCGCCACCGCCGGGATGGTTGCGCCCTGGCCACAGGACAGGGCTGGACCGTCAGCGCACCTTCGCCAGACGACTCGCCGTCCCCTGACGGGGGCCACCACGCATGAACGACGGGAGCCGCAAGGCACGTCGGAGCGTGCCCCGGGGCTTGGAGCGCGCGCTGGCCGCCGGGCTCTCACTGCGCTCGCGGATGGGCCACATGTCCGTGGGTATGGCAGGAAGGGTGCGGCGCTGTACTGATCGCCGTGCTGTGGGCGACCCAGCCGGACCCCTTGCCCGTACGCACCCGGGCCGCCTTCGCCGGGCTGATCGCCGTCGGACTGACGGGACCTGGCAGAGCCGACCTGACCTGGCCGTCGGCGGCAGCCTGCCGCGCCCCTCCCCCGGCGGTCTCCCCCGGCGGCTCCGTGGCCGCGTCGTGCACCGGCTCTCACCCGCCCCCGTACGGCCGGTTGTCGGCCAGCCAGCGTTCGGCGTGGGCGACGGCGTCGGGAAGCGCGAAGAGCCGGGCGGGGGCGGCACCCACCGTTCCCCGCGCCACGGGTCGCTCGCGCTCGAAGTCGGCGCCCAGTTCGTCGAAGCGCTCCTCGTTGACGGAGACGTCCCGCACGGTGTGCCAGCGACGGCCGTCGGGCGTCAGTACGGCGAAGGCGTTGTCGAACCGAGGCGCGGGGACGCGGTACTCGGCCAGGTGGAGCGCCGTGCAGGAAGCGAACCCGGCGCCGAGCAGGAGGACCTGCGCACCGGCCTGCTCCAGCCGGGCGAGCGGGCTGCGCTCGCCCAGTGCGCAGTCCAGCGCGTGCCCGTCGGTGATCGCGGCGGCGCGGGGGCCGATCGCCGCGAAGGAGGACTGCGGGTGCGCGCTCCGCACCGCGCCCGGCCAGTTCCGCACCGCCTCGGGGACGGCGCCCATGCCGAAGGTGGGGGTGGTGCGCGGGTCGTAAGGCGGCATGGCGGCCCGGATCCGGGGCCACCACGCCTCGGGCACCGGCGGGTTGGCCCAGGCAGCCGGATCCGAGTTGTCCGCGGAGTGGGTGGGGACGACAAGCGTGCCGGTGCGACCGAGTACGTCGAGCAGCGCCCGCACGACGGTCGGCGCGCCGCCGCACACCCAGCCGAGCGAGCTGAGCGAGGTGTGCACGAGAACGGCCCCTCCCTGGCGGAGCCCGAGGTCCCGCAGGTCGCGGGTGAGGGTCTCGCGGGTGCACAGGGGCCCGGTGGGCGCGCTGGTTGCCATGACCGGGCAGTATGCCCGGCGAACCGCCTGAGGGACCACCGGATTCCGACGCGTCCCCACCGCAGGGGTGCGTCCCCGTGTCCGCTGAGCGGTCATTCAACACCGTTATACGCAGAGCGTCTTGACAGTGCACGCACCTCGCCCGAGCATCATGCTCACGTCAACCACCTGACTGGGAGCCCTCATGGTCGCTCACCCCCCGCACCCCGCCTTACGGAGACCGGCACGCCGTCGCGCCGCCCTCGCCACGGGCCTCGTCGCCGTACTCGCCGGTGGCCTGCTGGCAACCGCGCCCACCGCCGCCGCGACCCCGTACGGCACCTCGACCGCGTCTGCCACCGCCGCGCAGGACACGGCAGCGGCTCTGGCCGCCCCCGACATCCCGCTGGCCAACGTCAAGGCGCACCTCACGCAGTTCCAGTCCATCGCGTCCGCCAACAGCGGCAACCGGGCGCACGGCCGGCCCGGCTACCTGGCGTCGGTCAACTACGTGAAGGGCAAGCTGGACGCCGCCGGATTCCGCACCACCGTGCAGCAGTTCACGGCGAGCGGCGCCACCGGCTACAACCTCGTCGCCGAATGGCCGGGCGGCGACCCGAACCGCGTCCTGATGGTCGGCGGGCACCTGGACTCGGTGACCAGCGGCGCGGGCATCAACGACAACGGCTCGGGCTCCGCGGCGATCCTGGAGACGGCACTGGCCGTCGCCCGCGCCGACCTGAAGCCCGCAAAGCAGCTGCGTTTCGCCTGGTGGGGCGCGGAGGAGCTGGGCCTGCTGGGCTCGCGGCACTACGTCAACAACCTGCCGTCCGCCGAACGCGCCAAGATCGACGGCTACCTCAACCTGGACATGATCGGCTCACCCAACCCCGGCTACTTCGTCTACGACGACGACCCGCAGCTGGAAGCGGTGTTCAAGGACTGGTACGCGGCACGAGGCGTCCCGACGGAGATCGAGACCGAGGGCGACGGCCGGTCCGACCACGCCTCGTTCAAGAACGCCGGCATCCGCGTCGGCGGCCTGTTCACCGGGGCCGGCCGGACGAAGACCGCCGCGCAGGCGCAGAAGTGGGGCGGCACGGCCGGCCAGGCGTTCGACCGGTGCTACCACTCGTCCTGCGACACCACGTCGAACATCAACGACACCGCGCTGGACCGCAACAGCGACGCCCTGGCGCACGCCGTCTGGACACTCGGCCAGGAGACGACGCCGCCGCCCGGCGGTGGTGAGTACGAGAACACCGACGACCTGGCGATCCCGGACAACGGCCCGGCCGTG
>NZ_JASKMT010000030.1 GCF_030124175.1 Streptomyces sp. 549
AACCCGGAAGCTAAGCCTTTCAGCGCCGATGGTACTGCATGCGGGAGCGTGTGGGAGAGTAGGACGCCGCCGAACAAATATTGGGCTCGGGCCCCTGGAATTCATTCCAGGGGCCCGAGTCTTTTTGTGTTCCGTCACCGGCTGTTCATGTGGGGCCGCGAGCATCGGGCGCATGGGGACGACAGAGCTGACCGCAGCCGGAGTGAAGTCCGGGGACGAGGTGATCGTCCCGTCCTTCGGAGGCGAGCACGCGGCCCAGGCCGTACGGGACGTCGGGGCGACCCCGGTGTTCGTGGACATCGACCGGGCGAGCTACTGCCTCGCCCCGCACGCGGTTGAGGCCGCCGTCACCGAACGCACCACAGCCGTGGTGCCCGTCCACCTCTTCGGGCACCCCGCCGACATGGTGTGCCTGCACGCTCTCGCCGAGCGGCACGGCCTGCGACTGGTGGAGACCGGCGAACCGCTCGGGCGGGTCAGCGACGCCGCGGCCAGGCGCCGGCAGCACGCCGCGGCCTACCTCGACGTGCGTCTCCGCGGGGTCCTCACGCCGACCGTCGCCCAGGGCGTGGAGCACACCTACGAGCAGTACGTGGTGCGGGTCCCCGGCAACGGGCGGCCCGACCGGGACGCCTTCCGGTACGCACTGCTTGCACGGGGTGTGGTGAGCCGCATCCCGATACCCACACCCGCGCACCGCACCCACGACTTCCGCAGCGAGCTGTGGCTGCCCGAGACCGAACGTGCCGCAGCCGAGACGCTCGCCCTGCCCGTGCACGAGGACATCACCCGGCGCGAACTCCAGCGCATCGTCTCCGCCTGCAGGGCCCTGGGAGGCCTGCTGCTCGAAGCGGCCTGACGGGAGGGCGCACCGCCGCGCTGGACCCTGTCCGGAACGGGCGGGGGCGTGCGGGACGACGTCCCGCGTCGGGTATGCTTTTCCCCGTCGACGCGCCCCAATAGCTCAGTCGGCAGAGCGTCTCCATGGTAAGGAGAAGGTCAACGGTTCGATTCCGTTTTGGGGCTCCGCAAGCGAACGGCCCCCGCCTCACGGCGGGGGCCGTTTCGCTTTTCCGCACTGTTTTCCCGGCCCCTGCGGAAACTACTTCGGCACGCGCATCGCGAGAATGGCCATGTCGTCCGACGGGGCGTCTGCGGCGAAGCGTTCCACGGCCCGCATGATGCGGGCCGCCACCGCCCCGGCGGTCAGGCCCGTGCACGTCGTGAGGCATTCGGCGAGTCCGTCGTCGCCCAGCATGCGGGTGCCCTCGCGCCGCTCCGTGACGCCGTCCGTGACACACAGCAGGACGTCGCCGGGCTCCAGGGTCAGCGTCTCCTCGTAGAGCTCCAGGTCGTCCATCACCCCCAGCAGCGGCTGAGGTTCGGCGGCCGGCTCCACGGTGCCGTCCGGGCGCAGCCGCAGCGGCAGCGGGTGGCCGGCGCACACCACCTTCAGCAGCGCACTGCCGTCCTCCTGCGGCCACAGTTCGCCGTACAGCAGGGTCAGGAAGCGGCTGCGGGCACCCTCGTCCAGGATCGCGGCGTTGAGCCGCTCCAGCACCGCCGGGCCGCTGAAGCCCTCCCGGGCGAGCAGACGCAGCGCGTGCCGGGCCAGGCCGGTGACGGCGGCGGCCTCCGGGCCGGTGCCGCAGACGTCGCCGATGGCGAAGCCGTAGGCGCCGTCGCGGATCGGGAACAGGTCGTAGAAGTCGCCGCCCACCTCGTTGCCCTCACCCGCGGCCCGGTAGATCACCTCGACCTCGACGCCCGGCACGTCGGGCAGCTCCGGCGGCAGCAGACTGCGCTGCAGCGACTGGCTGATCGCCGTCCGCTCCGAGTACAGACGGGCGTTGTCCAGGGCCAGTGCCGCCCTGCGGGACAGGTCCTCGGCCAGCTCCAGGATCTCCTGGCGGAACCGCTCGTCGGTCGGCTTGCCCAGCACGATCATGCCGATGACGCGGTTGCGCGCCACCAGAGGCAGTACCACCGTCTCGCCGCCGACCGCCGAGGCGGTGGCCAGCGTGGTGCCGGGGGCGGGCAGCGTCGGCTCGTCCAGTTGCAGGCTGCGGAGCGAGTTGCGCAGTGCGCTGGAGTGCGCAGCGTCGCCGGGGGCGCTCCAGCCGCGTGCGCCGGGAGTGGGCACCGGGTCGGGTGCGTCGACCTTCGCCAGCAGGGCCTTGAGGCCGTCGATGCGGTCCTCGTCCTCGTGCAGCACGTAGGAGAGTTCCGGCTCCGATGCCGGGTCCGCGATGGTGTAGACGGCGCACCAGGTGGCGAGGGTGGGGACCGTCATCTGAGCCATCAGTGCGAGGGTCTGGTCACGGTCCAGAGTCCCCGCCAGCAGGTCAGAGGCCTCCACCAGGAAGGACAGCGAGCCGCGTCGCAGCCGTTCCAGTTCGGTGAGGCGCGCCGACTCCACGGCCAGGGCGATGCGGTCGGCGGCGAACTGCAGGCGCAGCGCCTCCTCGTTGGTGTAGCGGCCGGACGTCTCGGCAGCCACCCCCATCGAACCGGTGAGGCGCCCCTCGACCTTGAGCGGCACCGTCACCACCGAGCGCATGCCCGTGCCGGTGAGCAGCGGGACCGCGCCGGGGACCGCGGTCAGGTCCTCGTGCACCGACGGCATGCGGGCGCTGCCGTAGCGTCCGCTGCCCGCCTCGACGGGGACCCGGGCGAAGCGCTGCCGGGCGGAGGGCAGCCCGGTCGAGGCCCGCACCTCCAGTTCGGTCTCGTCGTCGGTGGCCAGCAGCAGGAAGGCCGCGTCGCCGTCGAGCATGTCCCGGGCGCGCTCCACGGTGCGCTGCAGCAGGCCGTCGAGATCCTCCGGCGGGGGCGAACCGATGAACATCTCGAACGGGTCCACCCCCGGGCGCTCCCGGCCGTCGTGGCCGCCGACGGGTTCGGTGGCCGGCGCCCGCTGCGGGGAGGCCAGCACGGCGCGCTCGTCCTCGGGAACCAGCAGGCAGACCGTGGAGGGCTCGCCCTGCGGGTCGCGGACCCGCAGATGGGAGGCGTAGACGGGCACGGTGCGGCCCTGGGCGTCGCGGAAGCCGTAGGTGCCCTCCCAGCGGGAGAAGACCAGCGCCTCGGCGATGCCGGTGCCCGTGCCCGGTGTGTGCGGCCAGGCGGCGAAGTCGTTGAGCGGCTTGCCGACGACCTGCTCCGGCCGGTAGCCGAAGAGGTCGCGGGCGTCGTCGTTCCACGCGGCGATGGCGCCGCCGCGGTCGACCTGGACGACGGCCACCCGGACGTGTGAGTCGGTGACCGGCAGGGCCGCGTCCGGCACCTCGGGGCCGGAGCTGCGCATGCCCACCGAGCGCTGCGGCAGGTCGAGGCGGAACCAGACGCGCTTCTCCGCGGACGCGTAGTCGACGCCCCAGCGGGTGGCGAGGGCCGAGCAGAGCAGCAGGCCCCGCCCGCCCTCGCGGTCGGGACCGGGGTGCGCCCTGGACGCGTCGTGGATCGGCACCTCCCGGTCCGGGTACCGGTCGGCGACCTCGATCCGGGCACCCGCCGCGTCCCGCAGGCACAGCACCTCGGCGGACGTGCCGGCGTGCACCACCGCGTTGGTGACGAGTTCGCTGGTGAGTACGACGGCGTCGTCGACGATGTCGGAGAGCCCCCAGCCCTGGAGGGTGTCGCGCACGAATCCGCGGGCGGTCGCGACGGATCGCCCGACCGGCTCGAAGGTTGCCGCTGCCCGCGCGGTGATCACGTGTCTCCCCATGGCTTCACTGATGTCGCCGTTGTCCGTCCGCTCCTGAGCGAGGGGGGTTCGCTGTGCCCCCACACGGGCGATACGCCCTCGCTGTTCGGCGCTCTGCTTCTCCATCGCGGCGCCCCTCCGTAACCCGTCGTGCTCGCTCCACCGCCCGCATCCCGCCGCCGGTGGGGACAATCGGCCCGAGCCCGGGAACCGGGACGGGATGGACAGCCGGAGGCCAGGTTACTTACGTTGCCGGGGTGCGTGGGCGCCGGATGCGGGTGTTTCCTCTTCCCGCCCTGCCGGGCCGCCGGTATGCGATGCTGCCGAACTGTTATCGCCTGGTTCTCGCGGGGTGAAACACTGGGACAGGCTCGAAGAGGTACCCGGGCGCAAATGGTCGACCCCTGCGGGAGGGACACGGTGGAGTCTGGCGGAGCAGCGCGGGGCACAAGCACGCGCGCGAAGGGCGGACGGCCCCGGAAGAGCGGGACGATCGAAGTGGACGCCGCGGCCGTCGACCGGTTGCGTTCCGCCTTGGTCGCGATGCGGGACGGCAACTTCCGGCGCCGCCTGACCGTCGCCGGCAACGGGCCGCTGGCGGAGGTCGCGGCGGTCTTCAACGAGGTCGCCGACCGCAACCTGCACCTGGCCAACGAACTGACACGGGTCCGCCGGGTCGTCGGGCGGGAGGGCAAGCTCACCGAGCGGCTGGAGCCAGGGGCCTTCGAGGGGGCCTGGGCGGCGTCCGTGGACGCCTCCAACGCCCTCGTGGACGACTTGGTGCGCCCGGTGTCCGAGGTCGGCCGGGTGCTGGCCGCGGTCGCCGAGGGTGACCTGGAACAGCGCATGGACCTGCGGGTGCACACCGCGGAGGGGTCGGGGCAGCCGCTGCGCGGCGAGTTCCTGAAGGTGGGCCGGACCGTCAACGGGCTCGTCGACCAGCTGTCGGTGTTCACCGACGAGGTGACGCGGGTGGCGAGCGAGGTCGGCACCGAGGGCAAACTCGGCGGCCAGGCGAAGGTGCGCGGCATGTCGGGGTCGTGGAAGGACCTCACCGACTCCGTCAACACCATGGCGTCCCGCCTCACCGCGCAGGTGCGCGACATCGCGCTGGTGACGACGGCGGTGGCCAAGGGCGACCTGTCCCGCAAGGTCACCGTGCGCGTGGCCGGCGAGATGCTGGAGCTGAAGAACACCGTCAACACGATGGTGGACCAGCTGTCGTCGTTCCAGTCGGAGGTCACCCGGGTCGCCCGCGAGGTGGGCACCGAGGGCGAGCTGGGCGGCCAGGCCCGGGTGGAGGGCGTCGCAGGCGTCTGGCAGGACCTCACCGACTCGGTGAACCTCATGGCGGGCAACCTCACCTCGCAGGTGCGGGAGATCGCCCGGGTGACGACGGCGGTGGCGAACGGGGACCTGTCGCAGAAGGTGACGGTCAACGCGCGCGGCGAGGTCGCGCAGCTCGCCGAGACCATCAACACGATGACGGAGACCCTGCGCACCTTCGCCGACGAGGTGACGCGGGCCGCCAGCGAGGTCGGCACGGAAGGCGTGCTCGGCGGCCAGGCGCAGGTGCCCGGGGCGGGCGGCATCTGGAAGGACCTGACCGACTCGGTCAACACCGCGTTCCGCAACCTCACGGCGCAGGTACGGGACATCGCGCAGGTGACGACGGCGGTGGCGAACGGGGACCTGTCGCAGAAGGTGACGGTCGACGTCTCCGGCGAGATGCTGGAGCTCAAGAACACCGTCAACACCATGGTCGACCAGCTGTCCGCGTTCGGCGCGGAGGTCACCAGGGTGGCCCGCGAGGTCGGCGTGGAGGGCGAGCTGGGCGGCCAGGCGCAGGTCCCGGGCGCCGCCGGCACGTGGAAGGACCTGACCGACTCGGTCAACACCGCGTTCCGCAACCTCACCGGCCAGGTGCGCAACATCGCGCAGGTGACGACGGCGGTGGCGAACGGGGACCTGTCGCAGAAGGTGACGGTCGACGTCTCCGGCGAGATGCTGCAGCTGAAGAACACCGTGAACACGATGGTGGACCAGCTGTCGTCGTTCGCCGAGCAGGTGACCCGGATGGCCCGCGACGTGGGCACCGAGGGCCGGCTGGGCGGCCAGGCCCACGTGGACGGTGTCTCCGGTACCTGGAAGGACCTCACCGACTCCGTCAACTTCATGGCGGGCAACCTCACCTCGCAGGTGCGCAACATCGCGCAGGTGACGACGGCGGTGGCGCGCGGTGACCTGTCGCAGAAGATCGAGGTCGACGCGCGCGGCGAGATCCTTGAGCTCAAGAGCACCATCAACACGATGGTCGACCAGCTCTCCTCCTTCGCCGACCAGGTGACGCGGGTCGCCCGCGAGGTGGGCACCGAGGGGCGGCTGGGCGGCCAGGCGCAGGTGCCCGGTGTGGCCGGGGTGTGGCGCGACCTCACCGACTCCGTGAACGGCATGGCGGGAAACCTCACCGCCCAGGTGCGCAACATCTCGCAGGTCGCCACCGCGGTGGCGCGCGGTGACCTGTCGCAGAAGATCGACGTGGACGCGCGCGGCGAGATCCTTGAGCTCAAGACCACGATCAACACGATGGTCGACCAGCTCTCCTCGTTCGCGGAGCAGGTCACCCGGGTCGCCCGCGAGGTCGGCACCGAGGGCATCCTCGGCGGCCAGGCCGAGGTGAAGGGCGTCTCCGGCACCTGGAAGGACCTCACCCAGTCCGTCAACGGCATGGCGAACAACCTGACCTCGCAGGTGCGCAACATCGCCGAGGTGACCACGGCGGTCGCCGACGGCGACCTCTCCAAGAAGATCACCGTTGACGCCAAGGGTGAGATCCTGGCGCTGGTCACCACGGTCAACACGATGGTCGACCAGCTCTCCTCGTTCGCGGAGCAGGTGACGCGGGTGGCGCGCGAGGTGGGCACCGAGGGCCGGCTGGGCGGCCAGGCGCAGGTACCGGGTGTCACCGGCATCTGGAAGGACCTCAGCGAGAACGTCAACCTGATGGCGAACAACCTGACGTCGCAGGTGCGCAACATCTCCCAGGTGGCCGGGGCGGTCGCCAGCGGCGACCTGACGAAGAAGGTCACCGTCGAGGCCCGCGGCGAGGTCGCGCAGCTCGCCGACACCGTCAACACGATGGTGACGACGCTGTCCTCGTTCGCAGCGGAGGTCACCCGGGTCGCGCGTGAGGTGGGTACCGAGGGCATTCTCGGCGGCCAGGCACGGGTGCCGGGTGTCTCGGGCACGTGGAAGGACCTCACCGAGTCGGTGAACGGCATGGCCAACAACCTGACCGGGCAGGTCCGCAACATCGCCCAGGTCACCACGGCCATCGCCAAGGGCGACCTCACCAAGAAGATCGACATCGAGGCGCGCGGCGAGATCCTGGAGCTCAAGACCACGATCAACACGATGGTCGACCAGCTCTCCTCGTTCGCGGAGCAGGTCACCCGGGTCGCCCGCGAGGTGGGCACCGAGGGCCAGCTCGGAGGCCAGGCGCGGGTGCGGGACGTGGCCGGTACCTGGAAGGACCTCACCGAGTCGGTGAACGAGATGGCCGGCAACCTGACGCGTCAGGTGCGGGCCATCGCCGAGGTCGCCACCGCGGTGACCCGCGGCGACCACGGCGTGAAGATCGACGTGGACGCGGCCGGGGAGATCCTCAAGCTCCAGGGCTACATCAACGAGATGATCAGCAACCTGCGCGAGACCACGCTCGCCAACCAGGAGCAGGACTGGCTGAAGGGCAACCTGGCCCGCATCTCCGGCCTGATGCAGGGCCGCCGCGACCTCAAGGACGTAGCCCAGCTGATCATGAGCGAGCTGACCCCCGCGGTGTCCGCCCAGCACGGCGCGTTCTTCCTCGCGGTGCCGGACGGCGGGCGGCCGGAGGACGTCGGCGTCGGCCAGGGCGCGGACGGCTCCTACGACCTGCGGCTGCTCGGCGCCTACGGCTACACGCAGGGCCTCATGCCCACCTCGTTCGCGCCGGGGGAGGGCCTGATCGGCACCGCCGCGAAGGAGCAGCGCACGATCCTGATGGAGAACACCCCGCCCGGCTACCTGAAGATCGCCTCGGGCCTGGGCGAGGCGCCGCCCGCTCACGTCATCGTGCTGCCGGTGGTCTTCGAGTCGGTGGTGCTGGGCGTCGTGGAACTCGCCGCGTTCCAGCCGTTCACCCAGATCCAGAAGGACTTCCTGAGCCAGATCGCGGAGATGATCGCCACCAGCGTCAACACCATCAGCGTCAACACCAAGACCGAGGTGCTGCTGGAGCAGTCGCAGGAGCTGACCGAGCAGCTTCAGGAACGCTCGATCGAGCTGGAGAGCCGGCAGAAGGCGCTGGAGGACTCCAACGCCCAGCTGGAGGAGAAGGCCAAGCAGCTCGCGCAGACCAACCGCGACATCGAGATCAAGAACTCCGAGATCGAGGAGGCCCGGCAGGTGCTGGAGGAGCGGGCCGAGCAGCTCGCGGTGTCCATGCGCTACAAGTCGGAGTTCCTGGCGAACATGTCGCACGAGCTGCGCACCCCGCTGAACTCGCTGCTCATCCTCGCCAAGCTGCTCGCCGACAACGCGGAGGAGAACCTGTCGGCGAAGCAGGTCGAGTTCGCGGAGACCATCCACGGCGCCGGCTCCGACCTGCTCCAGCTGATCAACGACATCCTGGACCTGTCGAAGGTCGAGGCGGGCAAGATGGACGTGAGCCCGACCCGGATCGCGCTGGTCCAGCTGGTCGACTACGTGGAAGCCACCTTCCGGCCGCTCACCGCGGAGAAGAGCCTGGACTTCTCCGTACGGGTCTCGCCCGAGCTGTCGGCGACGCTGCACACCGACGAGCAGCGGCTGCTGCAGGTGCTGCGCAACCTGCTGTCCAACGCGGTCAAGTTCACCGACAGCGGCGCGGTGGAGCTGGTGATCCGCTCGGCCGCGGCCGACGTGCCGGTGTCGATCCGCGAGCAGATGCTGGAGGCCGGTTCGCTGCGCGACGCCGACGCGGAGATGATCGCGTTCTCGGTGACGGACACCGGTATCGGTATCGCGCAGAGCAAGATGCGGGTCATCTTCGAGGCGTTCAAGCAGGCCGACGGTACGACCAGCCGCAAGTACGGCGGCACGGGCCTGGGGCTGTCCATCAGCCGGGAGATCGCCCGGCTGCTGGGCGGGGAGATCCACGCCGTCAGCGAGCCCGGGCGCGGGTCGACGTTCACCCTGTACCTGCCGCTCCACCCTGCCGGCCTGCTCAGCCACGGGTTCGGCCCGGCCGGTGACGACGACGGGGGCGACGGAGAGGGGCACGAGAACACGGTCGGGCACGAGACGGCCGCGGCGATCGAGGCGGGCCCGCAGCCGGCGCAGCTCCTCCCGCCGCCCTCCTCGGGCGGATCCGTCGCGCGGCGGGCACCGGGAGCGCAATCCTCCGGCACCGCGCCGGAGTCGGCGCCGCAGGTGACCGGACGGTCGCGGCGCAACGGGTCCTGGCCGTCGGACGGCGAGCAGGAACCGGCACGGCCCTCGGCCGGCGGGCGGTTCCACTCGGAGAAGGTGCTCATCGTCGACGACGACATCCGCAACGTCTTCGCCCTGACCAGCGTCCTGGAGCAGAACGGGCTGCAGGTGCTGTACGCGGAGAACGGCCGGGAGGGCATCGAGGTGCTGGAGCAGCACGACGACGTCGCCCTGGTGCTGATGGACATCATGATGCCGGAGATGGACGGCTACGCCACGACGGTGGCGATCCGCAAGATGCCGCAGTTCGCCGGCCTGCCGATCATCGCGCTCACCGCGAAGGCGATGAAGGGCGACCGGGAGAAGAGCATCGACTCGGGGGCGTCGGACTACGTGACGAAGCCGGTGGACACCGACCACCTGCTGGGAGTCATGCGCCAGTGGATGAGGACGGGGTGACATGTCTGCGTGACATGACGGGGTGACATGAGGGACGCCCGCCCGGCAGGGTACGTTGGCTGTCGGGACGGGTGGGACCGCTGGTACCGCCCGGTCCGCTGGTGTCAGGTGACACGCGGAAGTGACGGAACACGGGGAACCTCCCCGTGCCCCGGCGCGTTCTGGCTACGTGCACAGTGACATCACGGTGACAGGGTGTGGTGGGCGGCAGGGTGCGGCTACCATGACCGGCACAAGGACGGGCGGCGCAAAGAAGTCGTCCCCAGGGGTGGCGTCCTCGACGTCGCCGGGGCGAGGAGGACGGGCCATGGTGCAGAAGGCCAAGATCCTCCTGGTCGATGACCGGCCGGAGAATCTGCTGGCGCTGGAGGCGATCCTCTCCGCGCTCGATCAGACGCTGGTGCGGGCATCGTCAGGGGAGGAAGCACTCAAGGCACTGCTCACCGACGATTTCGCGGTGATCCTGCTGGATGTCCAGATGCCGGGCATGGACGGCTTCGAGACCGCCGCCCACATCAAGCGGCGCGAGCGGACCCGGGACATCCCGATCATCTTCCTCACCGCCATCAACCACGGCCCGCACCACACGTTCCGCGGCTACGCGGCCGGCGCGGTGGACTACATCTCCAAGCCGTTCGACCCGTGGGTGCTCCGGGCGAAGGTCTCGGTGTTCGTCGAGCTGTACATGAAGAACGTGCAGCTGCGCGAGCAGGCCTCCCTGCTGCGGCTCCAGTTGGAGAACGGCCACCAGAGCGGCGGCGACGCCCGGGAGTCGGCCGGGCTGCTCGCCGAGCTCTCGGCCCGTCTCGCTGCCGTCGAGGAGCAGGCGGAGGCGCTCTCCAAGCAGCTCGACGACAGCGCGGACGCCGCGGCGGTGTCCACCGCCGCACACCTGGAACGCAAACTGACCGGGCTGCGCAGGGCGCTTGACGCCCTGGAACCCGGCACGGAGGGTTCCGCCGCCCCGGCGCGCTCGCAGCAGTGAACGGTTCGCCCCGCGGCTGACGCCACGTCACACAGGCATACAGGCGCATTCATCCGTGCCTTGCGCCCCGGACGGCGGTAACCTCACCACCATGGCCTCACGTACGTCCGGCAAGGCCGCCAAGCAGGCGCCCGCGAAGAAGGCAGCCGCCAAGAGAGCTCCGGCGAAGAAGGCCACTCCGCGCAAGGCGCCCGCGAAGCGCGCGCCCGCCAAACCAGCTCCGTCGCCCACCAACGGCGTCTACCGCCTGGTGCGGGCGGTGTGGCTCGGCCTCGCGCACACCGTGGGGGCGATGTTCCGCGGCATCGGGCGCGGCGCACGCGGCCTCGACCCTGCGCACCGCAAGGACGGGGTGGCGCTGCTCCTGCTCGGCCTCGCCCTGATCGTCGCGGCGGGCACCTGGTCGGACCTGCGGGGCCCGGTCGGCGACCTCATCACCATGCTGGTCACCGGGGCGTTCGGGCGGCTGGACCTGGTGGTGCCGATACTGCTCGGCGCGATGGCCGTCCGGTTCATACGGCATCCGGAGAAGCAGGACGCCAACGGACGCATCGTCATCGGGCTGTCCGCGCTGGTGGTCGGGGTGCTCGGGCTCGTGCACATGGCCTGCGGGTCGCCCGGCCGCGGAGAGGGCACGGCCGCGCTGCAGGACGCGGGCGGCCTGATCGGCTGGGCGGCGAGCAAGCCGCTCATCTTCACCGTCGGCGACGTGCTCGCGGTGCCGCTGCTGGTCCTGGTCACGGTGTTCGGTCTGCTGGTCGTGACCGCGACCCCGGTCAACGCCATCCCGCAGCGGCTGCGGCAACTGGGTGTGCGGCTGGGCGTCGTGGCGGCGCCGCCGTCCGAGGAGTCCCCGCGCCGGCGCCGGGGCGCCCGGGGCGCGCACGCCGAGGACGACCTCGACGACGGCTACGGCGAGGAGGACGACGGCTACGGCGAGGTGCCCGCCGCGGGGGAGTACCGCCGCCCGCGCGGACCCGACTTCCGCAAGGACGTCGACGCGATCCACGCCGAGAAGGAGGCGCTCGACCGCAGGCGCGGCGGGCGCCGCTCCCGGCGCGGAGCCGCCCACACGCCGTCGGTCAACGACGCGGGGCCGGACAGCGGACTGCACGCGGTGGACGTCGCCGCCGCGGCCGCCGCGGACCTGGACGGCGCGGTGCTGCACGGTGTGCAGCCCTCACCGCTGGTCGCCGACCTCACCGCGGGCATCGCCCGCCAGCGCGCCGAGGCGCTCGCAGCGCCGCCGCCGGACGCCGGTGCGGAGCCGGGAGCGTACGCGGACTCCGGACGCAGCGCGGTTCCGGACCTGACGAAACCCAGCGCCGTCGCGGAGGGGCCGCTGCCGCCGCGAGCCGAGCAGCTGCAACTCGCCGGCGACGTCACCTACGCGCTGCCGTCACTTGACCTGCTGGAGCGCGGCGGCCCCGGCCGCACCCGCAGCGCCGCCAACGACGCGGTGGTCGCCTCGCTGTCGACCGTCTTCTCCGAGTTCAAGGTGGACGCGGCCGTCACCGGGTTCACCCGCGGTCCGACGGTCACCCGCTACGAGGTGGAGCTCGGCCCCGCGGTCAAGGTCGAGAAGATCACCGCGCTGGCCAAGAACATCGCCTACGCCGTGGCGAGCCCCGACGTGCGGATCATCTCGCCCATCCCGGGCAAGTCCGCCGTCGGCATCGAGATCCCCAACAGCGACCGTGAGATGGTCAACGTCGGTGACGTGCTGCGGTCGGCGCACGCGGTGGGGGACACGCACCCGATGCTGGTGGCGCTGGGCAAGGACGTCGAGGGCGGCTACGTCAAGGTGAACCTGACGTCGATGCCGCACCTGCTGGTGGCCGGAGCCACCGGCTCCGGCAAGTCGTCCTGCATCAACTGCCTCATCACGTCGGTGATGGTCCGGGCAACGCCGGAGGACGTCCGGATGGTGCTGGTGGACCCCAAGCGGGTCGAGCTGACGGCCTACGAGGGCATCCCGCACCTCATCACGCCGATCATCACCAACCCCAAGAAGGCCGCCGAGGCCCTGCAGTGGGTCGTGCGCGAGATGGACCTGCGCTACGACGACCTGGCCGCCTACGGCTTCCGGCACATCGACGACTTCAACGCGGCGGTGCGCAGCGGCAAGGTCAGCGCGCCGGAGGGCAGCGAGCGGGAGCTCGCCCCCTACCCGTACCTGCTGGTGATCGTGGACGAGCTGGCCGACCTGATGATGGTCGCCCCGCGTGACGTCGAGGACGCCATCGTGCGCATCACCCAGCTCGCCCGGGCCGCCGGCATCCACCTGGTGCTGGCCACGCAGCGGCCGTCGGTGGACGTGGTGACCGGCCTCATCAAGGCGAACGTGCCGTCGCGGCTGGCGTTCGCCACCTCCTCGCTCGCGGACAGCCGGGTCATCCTCGACCAGCCCGGGGCCGAGAAGCTCATCGGAAAGGGTGACGGACTGTTCCTGCCGATGGGTGCCAACAAACCCGTCCGCATGCAGGGTTCCTTCGTCGCCGAGACCGAGATCCAGGCCGTGGTGGCGCACTGCAAGGAACAGATGAACCCGGTCTTCCGGGAGGACGTCACCGTCGGGCAGACGAAGAAGAAGGAGATCGACGAGGAGATCGGCGACGACCTGGACCTGCTCTGCCAGGCGGCGGAGCTGGTGGTGTCCACGCAGTTCGGTTCGACGTCGATGCTCCAGCGCAAGCTGCGGGTCGGGTTCGCCAAGGCCGGCCGGCTGATGGACCTGATGGAGTCCCGCGGGGTGGTCGGGCCCACCGAGGGGTCCAAGGCGCGCGACGTGCTCGTCAAACCGGACGAGCTGGACGGCGTGCTGGAGGTGATCCGCGGTGGCGGTCACTCGTAAGGAGCAGCCGGGCAACCGTTTCCGTGTGTGCCGCGTCCCGTTAGTTGGGTAAGCGGTGTACACACGCCCTGCGTCCCGGCGCACGCTCCGGGGAGCGGCGGCGCGTTCCGCCGACAGGACGTACGGCAATCCCGATGGCGGACAAAGTCCGCCCGCCCGCTTGCCCGACTCTTTCCTCACCCCCCTAGACTGAACCTCCAGCAGGTGGCTGCACGCTCGAAAGGCTCTCTCGTGTCCCTCGGCAACACACCCGAAGAGGACCGGCCTTCGGTCGGTCGAGCCCTCCAGCAGGCCCGTATCGACGCGGGACTGACCGTGGACGAGGTCAGTTCCGCCACGCGTGTGCGCATCCCGATCGTCCACGCGATCGAGCAGGACGACTTCTCCCGGTGCGGCGGCGACGTCTACGCGCGCGGCCACATCCGCACCCTGGCCAGAGCCGTCGGCCTGGACTCGGCCGAGCTGGTCGCCAGGTACGACGACGAGCACGGCGGACGCCCCACGGCGACCCCGGCCGCACCGCTGTTCGAGGCGGAGCGCATCCGCCCCGAGCCCCGGCGGCCCAACTGGACGGCGGCCATGGTCGCCGCCATCGTCGCGGTGATCGGCTTCGTCGGCTTCACGCTGTTCAGCGGCGGCGGCGACACCTCCGGCAACGTCGCCGAGACCGCGCCCAGCAGCGGTCCGCCGGCCACCCCCAGCCCCGGCAAGTCCACCGAGACCAAGCCCAAGCCGTCCAAGAGCGCCATCGCGGCTGCCCCCGCCGACAAGGTGACGGTGCGGCTCGTCGCGGACGGCGGCAACAGCTGGATCTCGGCCGAGGACCACACCGGGCGGCTGATGCACGAGGGCGTGCTCAAACAGGGCGACTCCCGCACCTTCACCGACAAGCAGCAGATCGACCTGGTGCTCGGCAACGCCGGTGCGGTGGAGCTGTTCGTCAACGGCAAGAAGGTGCAGCGCATCGGTGACGTCGGCCAGGTCCAGCGGGTCAGCTACACCAAGGGCGACCCCGAGCAGGGCTGACGGGCCGCACGAGGGGCCCTGACGAGGGCGGACGGCCGGTCGCCGGCAGGCACCGGCCGACTGCCCGGCCGGGACAAAGTAGGCTGAGCCCATGCCCGAACGCCGTACTGTCGCCCTTGTCACTCTTGGCTGCGCCCGTAACGAGGTGGACTCGGAGGAGCTGGCGGGCCGCCTGGCGGCGGACGGCTGGGACCTTGTCGAGGAAGCCGCCGACGCGGACGTCGCCGTCGTCAACACCTGCGGCTTCGTCGAAGCCGCAAAGAAGGACTCCGTGGACGCCCTGCTCGAAGCGGGCGACCTCAAGGGCGGCGGCAGCAGAACCCAGGCCGTCGTGGCCGTCGGCTGCATGGCCGAGCGCTACGGCAAGGAACTGGCCGAGGCGCTGCCCGAAGCCGACGGTGTGCTCGGCTTCGACGACTACAGCGACATCTCCGACCGGCTGCAGACCATTCTCGCCGGTGGGGTGCACGCCTCCCACACCCCCCGCGACCGCCGCAAGCTGCTGCCCATCAGCCCGGCCGAGCGGCAGACCACCACCGTCGCCCTGCCGGGGCACGGCGACCAGCCGGCGTCCCCGCCCGGTGACCTGCCCGCGGGGGTCGCCCCCGCCTCCGGCCCCCGGGCCCCGTTGCGGCGCCGGCTGGGGAACACGCCCGTCGCCTCGGTGAAGCTGGCCTCCGGCTGCGACCGGCGCTGCTCGTTCTGCGCCATCCCCTCCTTCCGCGGCTCGTTCATCTCCCGCCGCCCCTCCGACGTGCTGGGCGAGACCCGCTGGCTGGCCGAGCAGGGCGTCAAGGAGGTCATGCTCGTCTCCGAGAACAACACCTCCTACGGCAAGGACCTCGGGGACATCCGCCTGCTGGAGACCCTGCTGCCCGAGCTGGCGGCCGTCGACGGCATCGAGCGGATCCGGGTGAGCTACCTCCAGCCCGCCGAGATGCGCCCCGGCCTGATCGACGTGCTGACCGGCACCGAGAAGGTCGCGCCGTACTTCGACCTGTCGTTCCAGCACTCCGCGCCGAAGGTGCTGCGCGCGATGCGCCGCTTCGGCGACACCGACCGCTTCCTGGACCTGCTGGCGACGATCCGGGCCAAGGCGCCGCAGGCCGGTGTGCGGTCCAACTTCATCGTCGGCTTCCCCGGTGAGAGCGAGCAGGACCTCGCCGAGCTGGAGCGCTTCCTCACCGGCGCCCGGCTGGACGCCATCGGCGTGTTCGGCTACTCCGACGAGGACGGCACCGAGGCCGCCGGCTACGAGGACAAGAACGAGCCGGAGACGGTCGCGGAGCGACTGGCGCACCTCAGCCGGCTCGCCGAGGAACTGACCACGCAGCGCGCCGAGGAGCGCCTCGGTGAGACGCTCTCCGTGCTGGTGGAGACCGTGGACGAGGAGGACGGCGTGCTGGGCCGGGCCGAGCACCAGGCACCGGAGACGGACGGCCAGGTCCGCCTGACCGGGCCCGGCGCCCGGACGCTGACGCCCGGCCGCATGGTCGAGGCCAAGGCGGTGGCCAGCGAGGGAGTGGACCTGGTCGCCGAACCGCTGGACTGTGAGGAGGCGCCCAGATGACCGGCATCCCGGCCCCCGCGGCCGGCGGCGGTTCCATGGCCCAGCGCAAGGCGCCCGCCGCACGTCAGCAGGCGGGCCTGTGGAACATCGCCAACATCCTCACCATGCTCAGGCTGGCGCTGGTGCCGGGCTTCGTGGCCCTCATGCTCGTCGAGGGCGGCCACGACCCCGTCTGGCGCGCCTTCGCCTGGGCGGCGTTCACCGTCGCCATGATCACCGACCTCTTCGACGGCGAGCTGGCGCGGCGGTACAACCTGGTCACCGACTTCGGGAAGATCGCCGACCCCATCGCGGACAAGGCGATCATGGGGGCGGCGCTGATCTGCCTGTCCGCGCTCGGCGACCTCTCCTGGTGGGTCACGGGCATCATCCTCGCCCGCGAGCTGGGCATCACCCTGATGCGGTTCTGGGTCATTCGCCACGGCGTCATCCCGGCGAGCCGCGGCGGCAAGATGAAGACGCTCGCCCAGGGCGTCGCGGTCGGCATGTACATCCTGGTGATGACCGGCGGGCTGGCGTCACTGCGCTGGTGGGTGATGGGCGCCGCCGTCGTCCTGACGGTCGGCACCGCCGCCGACTACGTGCGGCAGGCGGTGCTGCTGCGGCGGGCCGGCCTGGCGGCGGAACGGTCCTGTGCCGACTGAGCGCCTGCCGGCGGCCGGCGGCACGGGTGCTGGGCCGGGGAAGACGGAACTGGCCGGGAGCGTTGAGGCTACGGAACCGACCGGGAGCGTGGGGACGGAGGCGAAGCGGGTACTCGACCTGCTCGCCGGGCGGAACGGCACGCTCGCAGTCGCCGAGTCGCTGACCGGCGGTCTGGTGGCGGCGGCGCTGACCTCGGTGCCCGGCGCCTCGCGGTGCTTCCGCGGCTCGGTCACCGTGTACGCCACGGCGCTCAAGCACACCCTGCTGGACGTGGACGCCGCACTGCTCGCCGAGCGGGGCGCGGTCGACGCCGAGGTGGCCCGGCAGATGGCGGCCGGAGTGCGCTCCCGACTGGGCGCCGACTGGGGTGCCGCCACCACGGGTGTGGCCGGTCCGGAACCCCAGGACGGGCAGCCGGTGGGGACGGTGCACGTCGCGGTGGCGGGCCCGGGCGGCCTGGTGATCGGCCGTCGGCTGACCCTGCGCGGCGGGCGCGCGGAGATCCGGAACGAAAGCGTCCGAGCCGTTCTCCGGTTGCTGTACAGGGAACTGGTCGAGAATGGGTAGGGACCATACACGGAACACCGTGGGGAGGACGCATGTTTGCAGCCCTGAGTGAACACGACATTGCTCCCCGCACGGCCGGGGTTGTAGACGGTACGGTGGGGCATGAAGGATCCAGGTCCGCGGTCCGAGGAGGGAGCCACCGATGATTCTGCTCCGTCGCCTGCTTGGTGACGTGCTGCGTCGGCAGCGCCAGCGTCAGGGCCGCACCCTGCGCGAAGTCTCCGCATCCGCGCGCGTCTCACTCGGCTACCTGTCCGAGGTCGAGCGAGGACAGAAGGAGGCTTCCTCCGAGCTCCTGTCCTCGATCTGTGACGCGCTGGACGTTCGTATGTCCGAGCTGATGCGCGAGGTCAGCGATGAGCTGGCCCTGGCCGAACTGGCGCAGTCCGCCGCAAGCGACGCGGTACCCGCGCCGATGCGGTCGATGCTCAATCCGGTCTCCGTGACGTCCGTCACGGGGCGTCCGGAGGAGCGTGTGACGATCAAGCGGCCCTCCGAGGCCGTGGACGTCGTCGCAGCCTGACGCACACCCGACACAGCGCCGCACCGACCGCACACCGGCCCGGTGCGGCGCACACGTGTGCCCTGCCCCTGCTGCCCGTAGCGCCGGCCGGAGCAGGCCCCGCGGGGGCTCAGGGTGCAGGACCAGTGTGAGGGCTCAGTACACGGGGATCAGCTCGTGGGGATGAGGCCTTCCGGGTCGGGCTGGCAGCTCGGGCACCAGTACACCGGACGCCGTGCGTCCGCCGGTCCCAGCTCCGCGGCACGCACCGGGGTGCCGCACCGCAGGCACGGACGCCGCCCCCGCCCGTACACCCACAGCCGGCGATCGCGTCGCAGCTCCCCGGTGGTGCAACGCTCCGCGCGGTCTCGGTTGACCAGCAGCAGCCGGTGCGCCAGCGCAAGCAGCCGCTCCGGCTCCGGAACCTCGCCCATCGGCAGCCACGGCACCATGCGGGTCAGGAAGCACAGCTCCGAGCGGTAGACGTTGCCCACACCGGCCAGGTTGCGCTGGTCGAGCAGCGCCTCACCCACCGGCCGCGCGGGCGCCGCCAGCAGCCGCCGCAGCGCCTCGGCGGCGTCCCAGTCGGAGCCCAGCAGGTCAGGGCCCAGATGCCCGACCGCAGAGGCCTCCTCCGCTGTCCGCAGCAGTTCCAGCACCGGCAGCCGGAAACCGACCGCGAACCGGTCCGCGGTCTCCAGCAGGGCCCGGATCTGGTGCGCGGGCCCGCCCCTGGGGCGCTCACCGGCGGCCTGCACCCGCCAGGCGCCGTCCATCCGCAGATGCGAGTGCAGCGTCAGGCCGCCCTCGAACCGCGTCAGCAGGTGCTTGCCGCGCGGCACCGTCTCCAGCACCTCCCGGCCGCTCAGGTCGACCGTGGCAAGCTTCGGAACCCGCAGGTCGCAACCGGTCAGCCGGGAACCGGACAGGGCCTCGTGCAGCCGCCGCGCGGTACGCCATACCGTGTCTCCCTCAGGCATGGCTTCAGGGTCTCAGCCGCAGGCCGCGCGGCGTGGCGTGAAACCCCGCCGCCTCCAGTGCGGAGCCCAGCGCGGAGCCCAGCGCCGCCACCCCGTTCGCGCGTTCCACCGTCAGCGGGCCCAGCGTGCCCGCCTTCGCCGCCCGGGCGAGCGCCGCCACCGCCGCGGCCCGGCGCGGCCCGTCCTCCTCCCACACCAGCAGGCTCCTACCGCCGCGCTCCAGGTACAGCACCAGCTCGCCGTCGACGAGCACCACCACCGAGCCCGCCTTCCGGCCGGGCCGGTGGCCGGCGCTGTCCGGCGGGTCCGGCCAGGGCAGCGCCGCCCCGTACGCGTTGGCCGGGTCCGCCGCAGCCAGCACCACCGCGGACGGCTCCCGCTGCCGCTCCCGTGCGGTGTGCACCGCCCGCAGCCGGTCCACCGCGCCGTCCACGGCGAACTGCGCCGCGCCCAGACCCTCCACCACGTACCCGCGCCTGGCCCGGCCGGTGTCCTCGAAGGCCGCCAGCACCCGGTACGCGGCGCCGAACCCGCCCTGCACACCCTCGGCGGCCACCGCGCCGCGCGTCACCACGCCGTGCCGGTCCAGCAGAGTGCGGGCCAGCGCGTGCGCCCGCAGCGTCGGGTCCGATGCGCGTTCCGGCAGCAGCGACCAGCGGCCGGCGACCGTCGGCGGTCCGCCCCGGCCCGCCGGGCGGGCACCCGGGCCGCCGTACCGCCCCCGCAGGACCGTGCGGCGCGCCCGGTGCGCGGTGGCGCCCGCGGTACGCCCCGACCCGAGCAGGCTGCGCAGCGGACCCAGCGTGTCGTTCGTCAGCCGTCCCGACCACGCCAGCTCCCACACCACCTCCGCCAGCCGCAGGTCGGTGACCTGCCCGTCGACCGCCCTGGCCTGCTCGGCGATCTGCCGGAAGAAGAGCCCGTAGCCGCCCGCCAGCGCGTCCAGCACCGCGCGGTGGTGCTCGCTCAGCTCCAGCGGATGCTCCGGTGGCAGCAGCAGCGGCGCACTGTCCGCCGGATACAGCGCCACCCAGCCGTCCTTGCCGGGCAGCGCGCCCGCGCCCGCCCAGACCACCTCACCCGCCGCGGTCAGCTCGTCCAGCATCACCGGGCTGTAGCCGGTGACCCGGCCGGGCAGCACCAGCCGCTCCAGTGCCGACGCGGGGACCGCCACCCCCTGCAACTGCTCGACCGCCCGCAGCAGGCCGTCCACGCCGCGCAGCCCGCCGGACTCCACGTGCTGCCACTGCGGCAGGAACGCCGCCAGGGCCGGGGCGGGAACCGGCTCCAGCTCCTCCCGCAGCGCCGCGAGTGACCGGCGCCGCAGCCGCCGCAGCACCGCCGGATCGCACCACTCCTGGCCGCTGCCCGCCGGATGGAACTCGCCCTGCACCAGCCGCCCCTCTGCCGCCAAGCGGTGCAGGGCGCCGTCGGCGACCGAGGACCCCAGCCCGAAGCGGGCCGCGACCTGCTGTGTGGTGAACGGGCCGTGGGTCCGGGCGAAGCGTGCCAGCAGGTCCCCCAGCGGGTCGGGCACCGGCTCGGTGAAGGCCTCCGGCACGCCCACCGGCAGCGCCGCACCCAGCGCGTCCCGCAGCCGCCCGGCGTCCTCGATGGCCGCCCAGTGGTCCCGCCCGGCGATCCGCACCCCGATGGCCCGGCGGGCCTCGGCCAGCTCCCCGGCCCAGCCCGGCTCGGCGCCCCGGGACGCCAGCTCCTCGCCGGTCAGCGGGCCGAGCAGCCGCAGCACGTCGGCCACCGCCTCGACGTCCTTGAGGCGGCGGTCCTCGGTGCTCCACTGCAGCTCCCGCTCCAGCGCGGCCACCACCTCGGCGTCCAGCAGTTCCCGCAGCTCCGCCCGGCCCAGCAGCTCCGCCAGCAGTCGCGAGTCCAGCGACAGGGCAGCCGCCCGCCGCTCCGCGAGGGGCGAGTCGCCCTCGTACAGGTACTGCGCGACGTAGCCGAACAGCAGCGACCTGGCGAACGGTGACGGCTCCGGCGTGGAGACCTCCACCAGGCGGACCCGGCGCGCTTCCACGTCGCCCATCAGCTCCGTCAGGCCCGGTACGTCGAAGACGTCCTGGAGGCACTCGCGGACCGCCTCCAGCACGATCGGGAACGACCCGAAGTCACTGGCGACCTGCAGCAGCTGGGACGCCCGCTGGCGCTGCTGCCACAACGGAGTGCGCCGGCCCGGGCTGCGCCGGGGGAGCAGCAGGGCGCGCGCCGCGCACTCCCGGAACCGGGCGGCGAACAGCGCGGAGCCGCCGACCTCGTCGGTGACCGTCCGCTCGACCTCGTCCCGGTCCAGCAGCACGTCCGCCGCTCCCACCGGGGCCTCGTCCGCGCCGTGCGCGGAGCCGCCCGGCAGGCCCCCGGCATCCGTGGCTCCGGAGCCGTCGTCCGGGCCAAGGCTGAGCAGGTCGGCGTCCGGCAGCCGCAGCACGATGCCGTCGTCGGCGTGCATCACCTGGGCGTCGAGCCCGTACCGCTCGGTCAGCCGCGCGCCCAGCGCCAGCGCCCACGGGGCGTGCACCTGCGCGCCGAAGGGGGAGTGGACGACGACCCGCCAGTCGCCCAGCTCGTCCCGGAACCGCTCCACCACGATCGTGCGGTCGTCCGGGACGTGGCCGCACGCCTCGCGTTGCTCCCGCAGGTAGGCGAGCAGGTTCGCCGACGCCCACGCGTCGAGCCCCGCCGCGGCCAGCCGCTGCTCGGCCGCGGGCCGGTCCAGGCCGCCCAGCTCCCGCAGGAACGCGCCCAGCGCCCGGCCCAGCTCCAGCGGCCGGCCCAGCTGGTCGCCCTTCCAGAACGGCAGCCTGCCGGGCACCCCCGGCGCGGGCGAGACCAGCACCCGGTCCCGGGTGATGTCCTCGATGCGCCATGTCGTCGTGCCCAGGGTGAAGACGTCGCCCACCCGGGACTCGTACACCATCTCCTCGTCCAGCTCGCCCACCCGGCCGCCGCCGCGCCGCGGGTCGGCGCCCGCCAGGAACACGCCGAACAGGCCGCGGTCGGGGATCGTCCCGCCCGACGTCACCGCCAGTCGCTGCGCCCCCGGGCGGCCCGTCACGGTGTGCGCGACCCGGTCCCACACCAGGCGCGGACGCAGCTCGGCGAAGGCGTCCGACGGGTACCGGCCGGCCAGCATGTCCAGCACCGCCGTCCACGCGGACTGCGGCAGCGACGCGAAGGGCGCCGCCCGCCGCACCACGGCGAGCAGCTCGTCCACGTCCCAGGTGTCCATGGCCGTCATCGCGACCACCTGCTGCGCCAGCACGTCCAGCGGGTTCGTCGGAACGCGCAGCGCCTCGATGGCGCCCTCCCGCATGCGCTCGGTCACCACCGCGGACTGCACCAGGTCCCCGCGGTACTTGGGGAAGCACACTCCCGCCGACACCGCGCCCACCTGGTGCCCGGCCCGGCCGACGCGCTGCAGGCCCGACGCCACCGACGGCGGCGACTCGACCTGCACCACCAGGTCCACGGCGCCCATGTCGATGCCCAGCTCCAGACTGGACGTGGCCACCACGGCGGGCAGCCGGCCCGCCTTGAGGTCCTCCTCGACCTGCGCCCGCTGCTCCTTCGACACCGAACCGTGGTGGGCCCGGGCGAGCACCGGCGGCGCGCCCTGTGCGGCGCCGGAACCGCCCATCAGCTGCGCGGGGGTGTGCGCCTCGGGCATCGGTTCGCCGGTGGCCCGTTCGTGGGCGATCTCGTTGAGCCGGTTGCACAGCCGCTCGGCGAGACGCCGCGAGTTGACGAACACGATCGTCGAGCGGTGGGCCTGCACCAGGTCGGTGATGCGCTCCTCTACCGACGGCCAGATCGACGGGGAGGACGCGGCGGCCTCGCCCCCCGCATCCTGCACGGGGGAGGACCCCAGCTCGCCCATGTCCTCCACGGGCACGACCACGCTGAGGTCGAACCGCTTCGTCGACGGCGGCTGTACGATCTTCGCCGACCGCTGCGGCGACAGGTAGCGCGCGACCTCGTCCACGGGCCGGACCGTCGCGGACAGGCCGATGCGCCGCGCCGGGCGGTCCAGCAGCTCGTCGAGCCGCTCCAGGGACAGCGCCAGGTGCGCGCCGCGCTTGGTGCCGGCGACGGCGTGCACCTCGTCGAGGATCACCGTGTGCACCCCGCGCAGCGCGTCCCGGGCGGCCGACGTCAGCATCAGGAACAGCGACTCGGGGGTGGTGATGAGGATGTCCGGCGGTCGGCGCGCCATGGAGCGGCGCTCGGCGGCGGGGGTGTCGCCGGAGCGGATCGCCACCGAGATGCCCGGCTCGGGCAGGCCGCGGCGCACGCACTCCTGCCGGATGCCGGTCAGCGGGCTGCGCAGGTTGCGTTCCACGTCCACCGCCAGGGCCTTCAACGGTGACACGTACAGCACCCGGCACCGCCGCGCGGGGTCGGCCGGCGGTGGCTGGGACGCCAGCCCGTCCAGGGCGGCCAGGAACGCCGCGAGGGTCTTCCCCGAGCCGGTCGGTGCGACGACCAGTGCGTCGGAACCTTCGGCCAGCGCCTGCCAGGCGCCCTCCTGGGCGGCGGTGGGCGCCCGGAACGCACCGGTGAACCAGGCGCGGGTGGCTGGTGAGAAGGCGGCGAGAGCCGAGGACTGACCCATGACCCCATCGTGCACCCCGGCACCGACAGCGGCGGCCGGGACGCGACCGGCCGGGGCAGCCGACCGGGGCAGGGCAGGGCAGGTCGCTACAGGTCGCTACAGGGAAGGGCCTTCGGGCGGGATGTCGGACCCGGGCCGCAGAATGGAGGAATGGCGGCGACGGAGTGGGCACGGCACTGGCGCCACGACGGGCTGCCCGGCGTCGACCTGCTGCGTGCCCACTACATCCAGCACTCCTTCCCCAGGCACAGTCACGACGGCTACACCTTCGGCGCGGTCACCGGCGGCATCCAGGAGGTCGGGCTGCCGCACGGCACGGAACGGGCCGGTCCGGGCTCGGTCGTGATGATCAACCCCGAGGTGGTGCACACGTCCCGGGCGGGGGTTCCGGAGGGCTGGGCGTACTTCACGCTGTACCCCGCGCTGCCGCTGGTCGCGGAGGTGGCGGCCGAGACCACCGGGCTTCGCGGCACACCCGGATTCACCGCGGACGTGGCCCACGACCCGACCGTCTCCCACCTGATACGGGCCGTGCACCGGTCGGCGGAGGCCGGGGACGCACTGGCCGCCGACAGCCTGCTTCGGGTGGCCGTCGCCCGTCTGCTGCGCAGCCACGGCGGCGCCCTGCCGGCGCGTTCCGTACAGACCGCGGGCGCACGAGTCGCCGAACGCGCCCGGCTGCTGCTGGAGCAGCGCATGGCGGACCCGCCCACCCTGGCCGCGCTCGCCGCCGAACTGGGCAGCGGGCCGTTCGCGCTGCTGCGTGCCTTCCGCGACCGCTTCGGCATGCCGCCGCACACCTGGCTGGTCGACGCCCGGGTCCGCCGGGCGCGGCTGCTGCTGGAGGAGGGCGTTCCGCCGGCCGAGGCCGCGCTCGCGGTCGGCTTCGCCGACCAGCCGCACCTGGGTCGCCACTTCCGCCGCATCGTCGGCGTCCCGCCCGGCGCCTACCAGCGTGAACGTGGACGCCGCTGACGCACTCCTGACGCCCCTGACGCCCCTGACGCGCCCGGACGCCGTCGACGGAGGCCGGCGCCGCCGAGGCGCGCCGCGAGCGGGGGAGCGGACCAGGTGGGCGGGAGATGGGTCGGGGCGGAGGGAGCCCGGGGCGGAGGCGAGGGGCGCAAGAACGTACAAGACCGGGGGTGCGCGTGGTGGCTAGCGTGCGCCGGGTGGAAGAACGCACGACGACAGCGGCCGGCCCGGCAGGCGCCCCGGGTGCCGCGCCTGGTCCCGCCCCCGCGCCCGCCTCCGAGGACGGCCCCGGGCCCGACCCGCATCCCGACCCGCATCCCGCCCCCTGCCCCGCCCCGCGTTGCGCATCCGAACCCGTTCCTGTCTCCAGGGCCGACCGGGCGGCGGTCCGCGATGCGCTGGGCGTGGGCGTCGCGGTCGGGCTCTCCGGGTTCGCCTTCGGGGTGACCGCCGCCGGGGCCGGCCTCAGCCTCGCTCAGACCTGCGCGCTCAGCCTGCTGGTCTTCACCGGCGCCTCTCAGTTCGCCCTGGTCGGCGCGCTCGCAGCCGGGGGCGGTGCGGCCGCCGCCGCAGCGGGGGCGCTGTTCCTCGGCCTGCGCAACGCCTTCTACGGGCTGCGCCTGTCCGAGGTCCTCCGGCTGCCCGGCCGCTACCGGCCGCTCGCCGCCCAGTGGGTGATCGACGAGACGTCGGCAGTGGCCCTGGCCCAGCCCGACCGCCGCAGCGCCCGACTCGGCTTCTTCGTCACCGGCGCCACGCTGTACGTGCTGTGGAACCTGACGACGCTGCTCGGCTCGCTGGGTGCCGGTGCGCTCGGCGACCCCGCCGACTGGGGTCTCGACGCCGCCGGCCCGGCGGTGTTCCTGGCACTGCTGGCGCCCATGCTCGACTCCGTGCGGGCCCGCGTCGTCGCCGCGCTGGCGGTCGTCCTGGCGCTGGCCACCCTGCCGCTGCTGCCCGCGGGAGTGCCGGTGCTGGTGGCGGCGCTGGCCGCCCCGCTGGCACTCGTGGGCCGACGAAGGCGCCCCCGGGCCGGGGCGGAGGGGGAGCGATGACCGTCTGGATCGCGGTCGGACTCACCGCGCTCGGCTGCTACCTGGTGAAGCTGGCCGGCCTGACCGTGCCGGCGAGTGTGCTGCGGGCGCCCGTCGTGCGGCGGCTCGCCGTCCTGCTGCCGGTGGCGCTGCTCGCCGCGCTGACCGCGTTGCAGACCTTCGGCGGAGACGGGGGCACGTTCGGTGTGGACGCCCGGGCGGCGGGTCTGGCAGCGGCGGCGGTGGCCCTGCTGTTGCGCGCGCCGTTCCTGGTGGTGGTGGCAGCAGCGGTGCTGGTCACCGCCGGTGTCCGGGCTCTGGGCGGATGAGCGGGCAGGGCGCGGGGGCAGCGCGGCGGTCCGGCCGCGTGCCGGGGCGGCGCGTCGGTCCGGCCGGGCGGGGGTCGGCCGGGCGGGGGCGATACTGGGCCCATGCGCTTGACGACCTTCTGGGCCCGGATGGCCGCCCACTTCGGTGAGGCCTACGCCGACTCGTTCGCCCGCGACCACGTGATGTCAGAGCTGGGCGGGCGCACGGTCCACCAGGCGCTCGACGCGGGGTGGGAGGTGAAGCGGGTGTGGCGCGCGGTGTGTGCGGCCGTCGACGTACCCGCTGACCTGCGCTGACCTGTGCTGACCTGCGCCCGAAGCCTGATTCCGATCGGTCTTCGTCGGATCTTCGGGGGGCTTGGGCGGGGACATCGGCCAGGTGTTGGCGGGTCCGCGGCGGGGCCGCCGCCTGGTGTTCTCCCTGCGGACACCTCGCTGACCTGCGGTTTTAGTTCTGTCCACAGGCTCGGCGTGTCACTTGACATCAAAATCGAACATGGATTCCCATGGAGGTGCTGAGTCGGTCCGGGGGTCGGGCGAAGGTGCCCTCGGAGCCGATTGTCAGTGGCAGCCGCTAGCGTCTTCAACGTGAAGCGATCGACTCAAGCAAACCGGGTGGCCCCCATGGCAGGAACCGACCGCGAGAAGGCGCTGGACGCCGCTCTCGCACAAATCGAGCGGCAGTTCGGCAAGGGCGCCGTGATGCGCTTGGGCGAGCGCCCGGACGAACCCATCGAGATCATCCCCACCGGCTCGACCGCACTGGACGTCGCGCTCGGCGTGGGCGGCCTGCCGCGCGGCCGTGTGGTGGAGGTGTACGGCCCGGAGTCCTCCGGCAAGACGACGCTGACGCTGCACGCGGTGGCGAACGCCCAGCGCCAGGGCGGCACCGTCGCCTTCGTGGACGCCGAGCACGCGCTCGATCCGGAGTACGCCAAGAAGCTCGGCGTCGACGTCGACCAGCTCATCCTGTCCCAGCCGGACAACGGCGAGCAGGCGCTGGAGATCGTCGACATGCTGATCCGCTCCGGGGCCCTGGACCTCATCGTCATCGACTCGGTGGCCGCGCTGGTGCCCCGGGCCGAGATCGAGGGTGAGATGGGCGACTCGCACGTCGGTCTCCAGGCCCGTCTGATGAGCCAGGCGCTCCGGAAGATCACTGGTGCGCTGCACCACTCCAAGACCACGGCGATCTTCATCAACCAGCTCCGGGAGAAGGTCGGCGTCATGTTCGGCTCGCCGGAGACGACCACCGGTGGCCGGGCGCTGAAGTTCTACGCGTCGGTGCGTCTGGACATCCGCCGGATCGAGACCCTCAAGGACGGCACCGACGCCGTCGGCAACCGCACCCGGGTCAAGGTCGTGAAGAACAAGGTCGCACCGCCGTTCAAACAGGCTGAGTTCGACATCCTCTACGGCATCGGCATCAGCCGTGAGGGCGGTCTGATCGACATGGGCGTGGACAACGGCTTCATCCGCAAGTCCGGTGCCTGGTACACCTACGAGGGCGACCAGCTCGGGCAGGGCAAGGAGAACGCCCGCAACTTCCTGCGGGACAACCCCGACCTGGCCAACGAGATCGAGAAGAAGATCAAGGAGAAGCTGGGCATCGGCCCGAAGACCGAGAAGCCGGAGGCCGAACCGGGCAAGGACGCCGCCGATGTCACCGCCGAGCCGGTGGCGGACGCGGCGAAGGCCGTGCCCGCCACAGCGGCCAAGGGGAAGGCCACCAAGGCTGCCGCCGCGGCCAAGAGCTGACGGCATGGCGCGCCGCACCGAGTGGTCGGAGAGCCCGGCAGCCCCCAAGGACAGCGGTGGTCCCTCGTCGTCGAGGGCCGACGCGGGACCACCGCCCACTCCCCGGGACCCGGTCGAGCAAGCGCGGGCGATCTGCCTCCGGCTGCTCACCGGGAGTTCGCGCAGCCGACAGCAACTGGCCGAGGCCCTGCGCAAGCGGGACATCCCCGACGAGGCAGCCGAGCAGGTGCTGTCCCGCTTCGAAGAGGTGGGACTCATCAACGATGCGGCGTTCGCAGACGCCTGGGTGGAGTCCCGGCACCGCGGACGTGGGTTGGCCCGGCGGGCGCTGGCGCAGGAGTTGCGCACCAAGGGTGTGGAGTCGGCCGTCATTGAGGAAGCCGTCGGCCAGCTCCAGCCGGAGCAGGAGGAGGCCACCGCGCTGGCCCTGGTGGAACGCAAGCTGCGTGCGACCAGGGGCCTGGACGGGGAGAAGCGGATCAGGCGACTGGCCGGCATGCTCGCCCGGCGCGGCTACTCGGAAGGCCTGGCACTGCGTGTGGTGCGGCAGGCGCTCAAGGCTGAGGAGGAGGACTCAACGGGGGAAGGCGCGTACGGGGACGCGTAGAACGGGGAAGCGTGCGGCGGGTCCGGTTCTCCCTGAGTAGCGGGGAGCCGGCCGTGGCAGCGAGGGTGGAGCCCCAGGCGGCACCGGGCCGCGGGCCGGTGTGAGGCCGCCCGGGGAGGCGCGCCGGCGCCCTCAGCGGGTGGTGGAGTTGCCGTCCAGGTGGACGGGCAGTGTCTGCGGACCACGTACCAGCAGGCCGGGGCGGTAGGGCAGCCGCGCCGGGTCCGCGGCCAGGCGGAGGTCCGGCAGGTGCGAGAAGAGCAGCGGTAGCGCGATCTGCGCCTCCAGCCGGGCGAGCCCGGAGCCCACGCAGAAGTGCGGTCCATGGCCGAAGGCGGCGTGCGGTGCCGGGCGCGCCCTTCCCGGAGCCGGTAGGTAGCGGGCTGGGTGGAAGGTGTCCGGGTCGTCGAAGAACGCCGGGTCGCGGTTGGCCGCGGCCAGCACCACCAGTACGGAGGCCCCCGCCGGGATGTGCACGCCCTCGCCCAGGTCGACCTGCCGGGTGGCCCGGCGCCAGGTGGTGCCCTCCAGCGGGCTGGCGTACCGCAGCGTCTCCTCCACGACGGCCGGCCAGCGGCGGGAGGGGTCCGCTTCGGCTGCTGCCCGTTCGGCGGGGTGGGCGAGCAGCAGTAGCGAGGCCGACGCGAGCAGGTTCATCGTCGTCTCGTAGCCGGCGAACAGCAGAAGGAAGGCCATCGCCAGGAGTTCGCCGTCCGTCAGGCCGCCCTCGGCGGAGTCATGCACAAGATCACTGAACAGGTCGTCGCCGGGCCGTGCGCGCTTGTCCGCGATCAACTGCTCGAAGTAGTCGTGCAGTGCCACCCAGGCGGCGTCCACTGCTCCGGCCGGCAGCGCGTCGGTCGGTGAACCGACGCGGTAGGTCCAGGCCCGCAGGTCGGCACGGTCCGCCTCGGGCACGCCCAGCACCTCACCGATCACCAGCACCGGCAGCGGGAAGGCGAACCCGTCGACCAGGTCGACCGGAGTGCCGCCGACGGCGCGGCTGCCCAGCTCGGCGAGCAGTTCCTTGACGAGCACCTCGATGCGGGGCCGCAGCGCGTTCACCCGGCGCGGGCTGAACGCGGCGGCGGTCAGGCGGCGCAACCGGGTGTGGTCCGGCGCGTCCGTGTTCAGCATGTGCCGTCCCAGCCGGGCCCTGGCCCGCTGGGCCGGGGAGTCCGCCTTCGGTCGGCCGGCGCCCCGGGGCGGCACGTTGGAGAAGCGGGAGTCCGCCAGGACGGCCCTGGCCTGCTCGTATCCCGTGACCAGCCAGGCGCTGCTGCCGTTGGCCAGCGGCACACACGCCGCCGGGCCCTGGGCGCGCAGCCGGGCGTAGAAAGGGTAGGGGTCGCGGGCGAAGGCCGGGTCTGCCGGATCGAGCATCCGGCCATCCTGCCTCGCCGATCGCGCCGCCCGGCCCCGTACCTCCTGCGACATCGGCCACATCGCGCCCCCGGCCGTCCGCAGAGCCCGCCCGGCCGGCCCCTTCCGCTGTGCCCTGTGCTGTGCCCTGTACTGCCCTCTCCGACGGCCGGCCCCCGGCGGTACGGTGCTCCGGGGCCTCAGGGGGACGTGCGGGGCACGGTGAAGGTGACGCGCAGCCCGCACGGTTCGTTCGGCGCGTAGGAGACCGTGCCGCCGCCCGCGGTGAGCAGCGCCCGGGTGATGGAAAGGCCCAGCCCCGAACCGGGCATGTTCTGGTGCTTGCCGCTGCGCCAGAACCGGTCACCGATGCGTTCCAGCTCGTCCTCGTCCAGCCCGGGGCCGCCGTCGGCGACCTCGATGGTGACGTGCTCACCGTTGGCTTCGGTGGAGACGGTGACGGCGGCACCCGCAGGGGTGAACTTCAGCGCGTTGTCGACCACCGCGTCCAACGCACTGGACAGCGCCACCGGGTCGGTCCAGGCGGTGACCGCGGTGTTGCCCGCCGTGCCGAGTTCCACGCCGCGCCGCTCTGCCAGCGTGTGCCAGGCGTCCACCCGTTCGGCCACCAGTGCGGCCACGTCCGTCACCTGCATGTCGGCTGCCGAGTGCTCGGCGAGGGCCAACCCGAGCAGGTCGTCGAGTACGCGGGCCAGCCGCTTGCCCTCCGCCTGGACCGAGGCGAACTCGGCGCTGCCGTCCGGCAGGGCGAGCCCGAGCAGTTCGATGCGCAGCAGCAGGGCGGCGAGCGGGTTGCGCAACTGGTGCGAGGCGTCCGCGACGAACGCCCGCTGCTGCTCCAGGATGTCCTCGACGTGGTCAGCCATCTCGTTGAACGAGTGCGCCAGCCGCTGCAGTTCCGGTGGGCCGCCGGACGCGGCGACCCGGGAGGCGAGCTTGCCGGTGGCGATGTCGTGCGCCGCCTTGTCCAGGGTGCGGACCGGGCGCAGCACCCAGTCGGTGAGGCGGAACGCCGCGATCACCGCCAGCAGCATCGCCGCGGCCTCGCCTGCCGCCAGCGGCAGCCAGCTGCGCAGGATGCGCGAGCCCAGCTGGTCACCGGGCGAGGACGTCAGCACGACGGCGATCACGTCGCCGTCCCTGATCACCGGGGACGCGATGGCGATGCGGTGGTCCGACCAGGGCCACACCTGCGCCGGGTCGTGGCTGCGCCGCCCGGCGAGGGCCTCCGCGAAGGCCTCGGCGCCGGGCTCTTCCGCGGGCACGCTCCAGCCGTCGGGTGAGGCCGCCATGGCACGTCCGTCCCGGAAGAACACGCCGGCCCGGATGCCGTACAGCTGGTGGTAGCGGGCCAGTTCCTCGGTGAGGGTGGCCAGGCGCTCGTCCTGCTCCTCGCGGGCGGCGCGGTTCTCCGCGGAGGCGAGCGAGCCGTCGACGGGCCGGGCGGTGACGAACTGCGCCAGGGATGCGAACCGGGCGGTGTCGTCGATCCGGTCGACGACGACCCGCTGCTGCTCGCGGGCGGCCATGCTGACCGCCAGGGGCACGCCCAGGCCCAGCAGCAGCCCGGCGGACAGCACGATGAGCAGGGGAAGCAGGCGGGAGCGCACGGTCTGAGGCCTCAGGACGCCGGCCCGGCGAGCCGGTAGCCGACGCCCCGGACGGTCTCTATCAGCGCCGGCAGGCGCAGCTTGGACCGCAGGGAGGCGACGTGCACCTCCAGAGTGCGGCCGGTGCCCTCCCAGCTGGTGCGCCACACCTCACTGATGATCTGCTCCCGCCGGAACACCACACCGGGCCGCTGGGCGAGCAGGGTCAGCAGGTCGAACTCCTTGCGGGTCAGCTGCACGGGGGCGCCGTCCACGGTCACCTGGCGGGTGGACAGGTGGATGAGGACCGGACCGAAGCGCAGCGCGTCACCGTCACCGGCCGGGCCGCGGCTCTCGTCGGGCTGCTCGGTGTGCTCGTCGGGGGCGTTGCGGCGGCTGACGGCATGGATTCGGGCGAGGAGTTCACCGGTGTCGTAGGGCTTGACGACGTAGTCGTCAGCGCCCAGGTTGAGGCCGTGGATACGCGAGCGGACGTCGGCCCGGGCGGTGACCATGATCACCGGAGTGCTGGTGCGCCGCCTGATCCGGCCGCACACCTCGAAGCCGTCCTGGTCGGGCAGACCCAGGTCGAGCAGGACCACCGCGAAGGGCGACACGCCGTCCGCGGGGAGCAGGTGGTCGAGGGCCTCGGCGCCGTTGCGCGCGTGCACCACGTCCAGGCCGTGCCTGCTGAGCACGGCGCTCAGGGCCGCGGCGACGTGTTCGTCGTCCTCGACGAGCAGCAGTCTCACCGGGCCTCCCTCCGGATCCGTCGTCCTTCGCCGCGCGCTGCGTGGCGTATCCCGCGGGGTGCGGGCACGCTTATGCATACACCCCGACAGGACCGGGTGCGTCAACCCTGTTCCGGCACGGTCGGATTTTCGTTGCGGACCCGGTACTCTCCCGAGCGGACCGGTCACCCAGAGTGCCCGTGCGTGGCCGGATCGTTATCCTCAAGTTCCGCTCAGATGTGATGACGCCGGTTCCCGCAGGTCACTAAGGTCCCCCCAATCGATGAGGACGGAGCGAGTGACGCCGATGAGCGAAGTATCGGTGACCAAGGACGCCGCGCCGAAGGCGGATCCGCTGGTCGTACTGGACAACGTCAACAAGCACTTCGGCGCCCTGCACGTGCTTCAGGACATCGATCTGAGCATCGCCCGGGGCGAGGTCGTGGTCGTGATCGGCCCCTCGGGGTCCGGCAAGTCGACCCTGTGCCGGGCCATCAACCGGCTGGAGACGGTCGAGTCCGGCTCGATCACCATCGACGGCAAGCCGCTGCCGGCGGAGGGCAAGGAGCTGGCCAGGCTGCGCGCCGACGTCGGCATGGTCTTCCAGTCGTTCAACCTCTTCGCGCACAAGACGGTGCTGGAGAACGTGACGCTGGGGCAGGTCAAGGTCCGCCGCAAGTCCAAGGACGAGGCCGACAAGCGCGCCCGCGAACTGCTCGACCGGGTCGGCGTCGCCAACCAGGCCGACAAGTACCCGGCGCAGCTCTCCGGCGGCCAGCAGCAGCGCGTGGCCATCGCCCGCGCGCTCGCGATGGAGCCGAAGGTGATGCTCTTCGACGAGCCCACCTCCGCGCTCGACCCGGAGATGATCAACGAGGTCCTGGAGGTCATGCAGCAGCTGGCCAGGGACGGGATGACGATGATCGTCGTCACCCACGAGATGGGATTCGCCCGCTCGGCGGCGAACCGGGTGGTCTTCATGGCCGACGGGCGCATCGTCGAGGAGGCCACTCCCGACCAGTTCTTCAGCAACCCGCGCAGCGACCGTGCCAAGGACTTCCTGTCGAAGATCCTGGCGCACTGAGGCCCTGCCCGACAGTCCTGCCCGACGGAATTCTCCACACCACTCAACCGAGGGAAGTACCAGTCATGAAACTCCGCAGCACCAGCATCGCCGTCGCCACCGCGGTCACTCTCGGCCTGTCCCTCACCGCCTGCGGTGGGGACAGCGGAAGCGGTGACGGGGACGGCAACGACAAGGTCACCATCGGCATCAAGTTCGACCAGCCGGGCCTGGGCCTGAAGACGCCCGACGGCAAGTACGAGGGCTTCGACGTCGACGTCGCGACCTACGTGGCCAAGGAGCTCGGCTACGAGGAGGGCGACATCACCTGGAAGGAGGCGCCCAGCGCCGAGCGGGAGAACCTCATCGCTCGCGGGGACGTCGACTTCATCGCCGCCACCTACTCGATCAACGACGAGCGCAAGCAGAAGGTCTCCTTCGCCGGCCCGTACCTGCTCGCCCACCAGGACCTGCTGGTCCGCTCCGGTGAGAAGATCGGCAAGGTCGAGGACCTCAACGGCAAGAAGCTCTGCTCGGTCACCGGCTCGACCTCGGCGCAGAACGTGAAGAAGGACTTCGCGCCCAAGGCCCAGCTGCAGACGTACGGCGGCTACTCGGAGTGCCTGAGCGGCCTGGCCAATGGCCAGCTCGACGCGCTGACCACGGACGACTCCATCCTGGCCGGGTTCGCCGCGCAGAAGCAGTACCAGGGCAAGTTCGAGCTCGCCGGTCTCAGCCTGAGCGACGAGAACTACGGCATCGGCCTCAAGAAGGGCGACACCGAGCTCCAGGGCAAGATCAACGACGCGCTCAAGAAGATGGTCGACGACGGTTCCTGGGACAAGTTCGTCGAGGCCAACTTCGGCCCCGCGAACTACAAGAACGAGCCCGCGCCGGAGATCACCGAGAAGGGCTGAGCGCGCTCGCTGACAGCGCCACAAAGGCCCGGTGGTGTGCCGCCCCTCGGGGCGGCACACCGCGTCATCCATCCAAACGGAAGCACGGAAGATCGTGTTCGACTTTCTTGAGCAATACGACTTGCTCGGGGCTTTCTGGGTGACGGTGAAACTCGCCGTCCTCTCGGGCATCGGTGCTCTGGTCTGGGGCACGGTGCTCGCCGGAATGCGGGTCAGCCCCGTTCCCCTGATGCGGGCCTTCGGTACCGCCTACGTGAACCTGGTGCGCAACACGCCGCTCACCATCATCATCCTCTTCACCTCGCTGGGCCTCTCCCAGACACTGGGCATCCACCTCGGGGCGGAGAACGACTTCGATACGAAGAACTTCCGGCTCGCCGTGCTCGGCCTCGGTGCCTACACCGCGGCGTTCGTCTGCGAGGCGCTGCGTTCCGGTATCAACACGGTGCCGCTCGGTCAGGCCGAGGCGGCCCGCGCGCTCGGACTCACCTTCTCCCAGGTGCTGTCCCACATCATCCTTCCGCAGGCGTTCCGCTCGGTGGTGGCCCCGCTGACCAACGTGCTGATCGCACTGATCAAGAACACCACGGTCGCGGCGGCGATCGGAGTGGCGGAGGCGGCACTGGTGATGAAGGAGATGATCGAGAACGAGGCGCAACTGCTGCTCATCTCGATGGTCATCGCCGTCGGATTCATCATCCTGACCCTGCCCACCGGTCTCGTGTTCGGCCGGGTCAGCAAGCGTGTGGCGGTGAAGCGATGAACACGGTTCTCTACGACGCACCGGGCCCGAAGGCCAAGGCGCGCAACGTGCTGTACACAGTGGTCTTCCTCGTCGTGCTGGCCGCGGTCTGCTGGTGGGTGATCGACACCGTGGCGGCTGCGGGCCAGCTCGAATGGGAGAAGTGGAGTCCGTTCTTCACCGACTCCCGCTCGTGGACCACCTATCTGCTCCCCGCACTGGGCAACACCCTCAAGGCCGCCTTCCTGTCGGTGGTCATCGCACTGCCGCTGGGCGCGGTGCTCGGTATCGCCCGGCTCTCCGACCACCGCTGGGTGCGGGGCGTCGCCACCACCATCGTGGAGTTCTTCCGCGCGATCCCGGTGCTGGTGCTGATGCTGTTCGCCAACGAGCTGTACGCGCAGTTCACCGACGTGAGCCCGGAGGTGCGCCCGCTGTACGCGGTCGTCACCGGCCTCGTCCTGTACAACTCCTCGGTGCTCGCCGAGGTCGTGCGGGCCGGCATTCTCTCGCTGCCGCGCGGGCAGACCGAGGCGGCGAAGGCGATCGGTCTGCGCAAGGGCCAGACGATGAGCACCGTGCTGCTGCCGCAGGCGGTCACGGTGATGCTGCCGACCATCGTTAGCCAGTTGGTGGTCATCGTGAAGGACACCGCACTCGGCGGCGCCCTGCTCGGCTTCCCCGAACTGCTCAACTCCGTCCGGCAGCTCAACGCGAACTACGCCAACACCATCGCCAGCTTCGTCGTGGTCGCGGTGATCTTCATCCTGCTGAACTTCCTGCTCACCAGCTTCGCCGGCTGGCTGGAACAGCGGATGCGCCGGGCCAAGCGCAGCACCGGCGCCACGCTGACCCGCGACGATCTCGAACAACTGGAGCAACCCGGGCCCAAGCCGATCTCGGACATGGACACCGGGAGAGGCATGTGACCTGACCGCGCCGCGGCACCTCACGCCACGGCCCGCCACTGCCCGTTCCGCCGTCACTTGACGGTTGAACGGGCAGTGGGTTGCATGACCTACTGTGATCACGCACCACACCGGCCCTCCGGCGTCAACTCCCCCTGTCTGCACGGCACCACCCGGCCGCCTGGCCGGCTCGCACCGCGGGGTCCCCGGAGGCGTCGTGCCGTGGACCCGGTGATCGTGGTCGGGGCCGGGCCGGTGGGGCTGGCGCTGGCGCTGGCACTGGCCCGCCACGAGGTTCCCTCGATCGTCCTGGAGACGGAGGACGGCGAGGTCACCCCCCGTCCCGCGCGCAGCTGCGTGCTGCGGCCCGACACCGCCGCCCTGGTGCGGCGCCTGTCAGGTGAGCGCCCGCCGGAGGGCGCCCGATGGCGGGTGTGGCGCACCATGCGCCGCCGGCAGACCGTGCACCAGGAGGACTTCGCCGCTCCCGACGCGCCCACGCACCTCTACCAGCACGCCCTGGCCGGGGCGTTGCGGGACGCCGTGCGCGGCGAGGACCTGGTGCACATGGCGACCGGCAGCCGCCTCACCGAGCTGGAGCAGCACGCCGAGGGCGTCACCGCCCGCACCCGGGGGGTGCGTTCAACCGGCTGGAGCGGCAGCTACCTGGTGGGATGCGACGGCGCCCGGTCCACCGTGCGCAAGCTCATGGAGGTGCGCTTCCCCGGCCGCACCGCCGTCGAACGGCACGCCGTCGCCGCGCTGCGCACCCGGCTGCCGTGGCCCAACGAGGGCTTACTGCACCGCGACCCACCCGAGCAGCGCGGGGAGATCTGCGCCCGCGCCCTGCCGGACGGGGTGTGGAGGTTCGACTGGCTGCTGCCGCCGCGCGGCGAGGTCGTCACCCCCGACCTGCTGATGCGCCACGTCACCACCACGCTCACCGCGTGGACGGGCGAGCAGGAGCCGGCGTACGAGCTGCTCGACACCGGCGTGCACACCGTGCACCAGCGGCTGGCCCGGCGCTGGCGCACCGGCCGGGTCTTCCTCGCCGGTGACGCCGCCCACCTGCTGGGGGCGCTGGGCACGCAGTCCGTCGACGAGGGCCTGCGCGACGTCGACAACCTGGCGTGGAAGCTGGCCGTGGCCTGGCACCACGGCGCCTGTGACACGCTGCTCGACGCCTACGAGGCGGAGCGGCGCGGCGCGGTCGTGAGCCGGCTGCGGGCCCTGGACCAGGCGCTGCCCCTGGTACGCGGCGGCAAGGGGCTGCGCGGGCTGCTGCCGGGCGGCACCCGCGGCCCGCTCGCACTGCTCACCGACGGCCATCTGGGCCTGGGCTCCATAGGCGGCCCGGCCGGATACGGCGGGTCACCGCTCGCCCCCGGCCAGGCCGGCACCGTCGCCGTCGGCACCGCTCCGGGGGACCTGGCGGAGGACGTGCCGGTGACCTCGCTGGAGGGCGAGTGCCTGCCGCTGTGGCAGTGCCTCGGCCGGGACCTGCTGGTGGTGCTGGTCGCGCCCGGTACCGGGGTGTGGGACAGCCGCCACTGGCTGCACGCCGGAGTCATGCCGGAACTCGCCGCGGCCGTCAGGGTGCTGCCGTTTCCCGCCGAACTGCTCGTCGCCGAGAACTACCCCGGTGCGGCGGCGCACACGGTGCTGGTCGTCCGGCCCGACGGCCACCTCTCCGCGGCGCTTGCCGGGGTCCGTCCGGACCTGCTGCGGACCTGCGCGGAGACGCTGCTGGGCGAGGGCCCGCGCGAGGAGGCACTGCGCACCTGACCGGTGACCTCCCCGTCCGCTGCCCGGCCCGCGGCACCGCGCGGGCAGCGGGTCAGGGCTTGACCGCCCGGTAGTAGCGGCGGGCCCCCTCGTGCAGCGGCAGCGGGTCGGTGTAGATCGCGGTGCGCAGGTCCACCTTCTGCGCTGCGTGCACCTCGCGGCCGATGTGGTCGCGGCTGCTGATCAGCGACCGGGTCAGGCCCTCGGTGAGCGCGGCGCCGGTGTCCTCGGTGGTGACCAGCAGGTTCGCCACGGCGACGGTCTTCACGCCCTCGCCGTGCTGCACGGACGGGTAGGCGTCGCCCGGGATGACCGCGGCACGGTAGTGCCGGGCCTGCGGGTCGGCGGTGTGCAGGGCGGGCACCAGGTCGCCCAGCTCCACCAGCCGGATCTCAGCCCGCGCGGCGAGGTCCTGCACGGCGGCCGTCGGCAGCCCGCCGGTCCAGAAGAACGCGTCGAGCCGGCCGCGCTCCAGCAGTTCGGGCATCCGGTCGATGCCCTCCTGCACGGCGGTGACGTCCTTCGCCGGGTCCAGCCCGGCCGCGCGCAGCAGGCGTTCCGCGACCGGTCGCACGCCCGACCGCTGCGGTCCCACCCCGACCCGCAGCCCGCGCAGGTCCCCGGCCTCCTGGACGGGCGAGTCGGCCGGTACCACCAGCTGCACGTAGTCGTCGTACAACCGGGCGCAGGCCCGCAGCCGGTCGGCGTCCTGACCGCCCTTGGCCAGGTAGGAGGCGACCGCGTCGGCCTGGGCGATGGTGAAGTCGGCCTTGCCGGACACCAGGCGCTCGATGTTCTGGACCGAGCCCTCGCTGCGCTGCAACTCCATCTCGACGTCCGGCAGGTCCCGCCGCAGCCGTTCCTGGATGAGCGCGCCGTACCGCTCGTACACGCCGCTGGCCGAGCCGGTGGCGAAGGCCACCCGCCCGCTGGGCGGCGTGCCGCCGGGCGGCAGCAGCCACCACAGCAGCAGCGCCAGCGCCACGGCTGCGGCTGCGGCGGCGGTGAGTCCCGCGCGGCCGGCCGGGCGGGTGATGCGGATCGGGGCCATGACGCGGATCCTGCCATCCGCGACGGGGGAAGGGGAGGGGCGGACCTGCCGGGGGAGCGCGTAGGCTTGTCCACTGACATGACTGCGAAGACATATGAGCTGCGCACCTTCGGCTGCCAGATGAACGTCCACGACTCCGAGCGGATGGCCGGTCTGCTGGAGCAGGCCGGTTACGTGCGCGCCCCCGAGGAGGCCGACGGCGCCGACGTCGTCGTCTTCAACACCTGCGCGGTGCGGGAGAACGCCGACAACCGGCTCTACGGCAACCTCGGCCAGCTCGCGCCGAAGAAGGCCGCCCGCCCCGGCATGCAGATCGCCGTCGGCGGCTGCCTCGCGCAGAAGGACCGCGACACCATCGTGCGCCGGGCGCCGTGGGTGGACGTGGTCTTCGGCACGCACAACGTCGGCAAGCTGCCCGTCCTCCTGGAGCGCGCCCGCGTCCAGGAGGAGGCGCAGGTCGAGATCGCCGAGTCGCTGGAGGCGTTCCCGTCCACGCTTCCCACCCGGCGGGAGAGCGCCTACGCCGCGTGGGTGTCGGTGTCGGTGGGCTGCAACAACACGTGCACCTTCTGCATCGTGCCCGCGCTGCGCGGCAAGGAGAAGGACCGCCGGCCCGGCGACGTGCTCGCCGAGGTGGAGGCGCTCGTCGAGGAGGGCGTCACCGAGGTGACGCTGCTGGGCCAGAACGTCAACGCCTACGGCAGCGACATGGGCGACCCGCAGGCGTTCGGCAAGCTGCTGCGGGCGTGCGGTCGGATCGACGGTCTGGAGCGGGTCCGCTTCACCTCGCCGCACCCGCGCGACTTCACCGACGACGTGATCGCGGCGATGGCCGAGACCCCGAACGTGATGCCGCAGCTCCACATGCCGCTCCAGTCGGGCTCCTCGCGGCTGCTGAAGGCGATGCGCCGCTCCTACCGGCAGGAGCGGTTCCTGTCCATCATCGAGAAGGTCCGGGCGGCGATGCCCGACGCGGCCATCTCCACGGACATCATCGTCGGCTTCCCCGGGGAGACCGAGGAGGACTTCGCGGAGACCCTGCACGTGGTCCGTGAGGCCCGCTTCGCCCAGGCCTTCACCTTCCAGTACTCCAAGCGGCCCGGGACGCCCGCCGCGGAGATGGACGACCAGATCCCCAAGGCCGTCGTCCAGGAGCGCTACGAGCGGCTGGTCGCCCTCCAGGAGGAGATCTCCTGGGAGGAGAACAAGAAGCAGGTCGGCCGGACGCTGGAGCTGATGGTCGCCGAGGGCGAGGGACGCAAGGACGGTGCCACGCGCCGCCTGTCCGGCCGTGCGCCCGACAGCCGGCTGGTGCACTTCACCCGGCCCGAGGAGCCGGTGCGTCCCGGCGACATGGTGACGGTCGAGGTCACCTACGCCGCGCCGCACCACCTGCTGGCCGAGGGGGCGCCGCTGTCCGTGCGCCGCACGCGGGCCGGCGACGCCTGGGAGGCCCGCACCGCCGCCCCGGCCGCGTCCGGCGAGCCCGGCGCGGGAGTACTGCTCGGACTGCCGAAGATCGGCGTGCCCGAGCCGCTGCCGCCGGCGGCCGGCGGCTGCAACGCCTGCTGACGACCCGGACCCCCGTCAGTGCGGCTCGCCCGCCGGGCGGCCCGTCCCTGCGCGGGGGAGCGGCGGGGCACCCCGTAGGCTGCGGTCATGCTTGTCGCCGCCGCGGTCTGCCCGTGCCCCCCGCTCCTGCTTCCCGACCTCGCGGGCGGTGCCGCCCACGAACTGGACGCCGTCCGTGCCTCCTGCTTCGACGCGGTGGGGGTGCTCGCCGCGGCCCGTCCCGACCGCCTGGTGGTCCTCGGCCCCGCCGACCGGGACGACAGGGGCGTCTTCCCCGGGGGCAGCCGCGGCTCGTTCGCGGGCTTCGGACTGGACCTGGAGGTGGCCCTGGGCACCGGGCCGGGAGGCGAGCGGGCGCTGCCGGCGTCCCTCTCCGTCGCTGCCTGGCTGCTGGACCGCACCCACTGGGGCAGCGCCCCCGTGGAGGGGCTGGGCGTCGGCACCGGGCTGCCCCCGGAGCGCTGCGCGGAGGCCGGACGTGAACTCGCCGGTGAGGGCGAGCGAATGGCGCTGCTGGTCATGGGTGACGGCAGCGCCCGCCGCTCGGAGAAGGCGCCCGGCCACTTCGACGAGCAGGCCGGCGTCTTCGACGCCGACGTGGCCCACGCGCTCGGCACTGCGGACACCGCCGCGCTGGCCGCGCTGGACGTGTCGCTCGCCGAGAACCTGATGGTGTCCGGGCGTGCCTGCTGGCAGGTACTGGCCGGTGCCGGGGAGCGCGCCGGGCTGCGGGGGCGCCTGCTGCACAACAGCGCGCCCTACGGCGTCGGCTACCTGGTCGCCAGCTGGTCCTGACCGCCCTGCCCGCCGCGGCCCCGGTGCGGCGGGCGGCGGCGGGCTCCGTCGGGGCCGTGACGGCCCGGCTCGGCCGGTCTACTTCTGCGTGCCGGAGGGCCCGCCGTCCTCGTGACGGCTGCCTTCGGGCGTGCCGCTGTCGGGCGTGCGCTCGGCGGCTGCGCCCCCGTCACCCCTGGTGCTCTCATCACCCTTGGCACCCCCCTTGGTGCCGCTGGCGCCCTTGGGGTCGTCGGCCAGCTTCTCCACGGCCTCCTTGGCCTTCTCGCTGCCCGTCCTGATGTGGTCGCGGTACTTGCCGCCGGTCTTGCTGTCGGCCATCGCCGCCGCCCTGTCCACGGCCTGGCCGACCTTGTCGTCGTGCTTGGCCAGCAGGTCCTTGGCCTTCTTCAGAAAACTCATCGCGCCACCTTCCGTAGTCCCCGGGTGCTAGGTGCGGGCGCCTTCGCCGGGCTCGCTGTCGGCGGCTTCGGCCGCCGACTGCTGCCGGGGGATGCCGGCACCATCCGACGCGGCCCCACCGGGCGAGGAGGCGTCACCGTCCGCCAGGATCGTATCGGCAGCGGCCGGCGTGTCACCCGCCGGAGCGGGCTGTGCGGCGGCCTCCGCGTCCCCGTCGGTATCCGCTGCCGGCTCCACCGCCGCCGGGCCGCCCTGTGCGGGGCGTGACGTCCTGCCGCGCCACCAGGAGAGAACACCCATGCCTTCTCCAACCTTTCGTGTGTCCGGTGTGAGCGGTGGCACGTCCGCGCCGCTCGGCGCCTCCGTGCGCCCGCTGCACCGGAAGATCTTGTTCCGCGGTACTCCGCGGCTTTCAAGAAGGGGGAACGAGGATGGACGGGGCGCGTCACGTCGCTCGTTCGGGCAGTGGCCGCGGAACGGGCGCCGGGCGACGGGCGGGCCGTGGCCGCTCAGGCCGGGCGGGTTGTCGCCATCGCCGTGACGTGGAGCGGCCCCAGCTCGGCCCGCCGGAGCTCGACGAAGCCGAAGCGGCGGTAGAGGGGGACGAGGGCAGGGTCGGCCGTGGTCAGGAAGCACCCCGCGGGGACCGCCGTGGCCTCCTTCGCCCGAGGGACCGCCGGATGCAGGGAATCCGCGAGTACGCGGTCCAGAAGGAACCCTCCCGCCCCGGTCCCGGCGCTCTCGGGCCGTACGCCGACGAACTCCAGCGTCCACGTGTCCGCCGGGGCCACGGCCTCGGTGAGCTGGAGATAGCGCAGGGTCCTCCACAGGGCCGGCGGGCCGCACCGGACGCCCGTCCGCGCTGTCCAGACCGCGCGGGCCGTCAGCGCGGGCACCGCCCCCGGGGGCGTGAGGACCGCGGCAGCGACCACCTGCCCGTTCGCGGCCGTGAGCGTGTACCGGCGGGCGGCGGGCAGCGTGGCGTGGGCCCGCAGCGTGGCGTCGAACCAGCGGGTCCGCGCCGACGTCGAGCTGCCGCAGATCCACGAGACCGCGGGCTCCCGGACGAAGGCGGCGGTCAGCACGCGGGCGCAGACGGAAGGGTCGGGGTCCGGGTCGATGCTCCACCGCCCGGCGGCCTCAACCACGGTCACCCCGCTCCAGCGGCGCCTCCGGGACGAGGTGGCAGACCAGCAGCTTGAGGAAGAACAGCGGCGCGAACCAACCGAGCACCGCGGGCACGTCCAGCCAGAACAGGTTGACCAGGACGGCCGCCATCAGGACGGCCATCGAGACGGGGCGCCTGAGGTGCAGCGGTGCGAACTCCACGAGGGCCGCACCGGCGAGCAGCAGCGCGGCGTTGACCAGCGTCCAGTGCCAGTCACCCGGCAGGACGACCAGCCCCATGGCCGCGAGGTGCCCCAGGTGGGCGCCGACGAAGAGCAGCCGCGCCCGCCGGGTCCCGGGGGCCGGGCGGTGGTACCAGCGCTTTGCCGCGTTCGTGGCGTTGGTGAGCACTCCGCCGACGAGGTCCAGGCCCACCAGCACCACCACGGCCAGCTGCAGCGCCGACCACGGGGGCCGGGCGTCCGAGGCCCACGCCCCGCCGGCCAGCAGCACGCCGCAGACGACGAGGCCGGCGACCTCCACCGCCGACTCCGCGCGCGTCTTGCCCGGTCCCATGAACCGCTGCAGGCGGCCGCTGAGCCCGGGGGGTGTCGCGGGTATGTCCCAGGCGATCCTCAGGTCAGTGCGCATCGGCGCTCCCCTCCTCGGTGACCGGTCCGGCCCCGCTCCACAGCCCGCGCAGCAGCTGCCAGAGCTGCGCGCCCTCCTCGTCCGCCACCGCGTCCCCGGGCGCGGGCGGAGAGGTCATGCGGGCGAGCGCCCACGCGTCGGCGGCCCGGACGACCGCCGCCGTCACCGTCACCAGCAGCCCGTGGTCCACGTCGGTTCGGACGATCCCCAGTTGCCGGCCGTTGGTGACCAGGTCGTCGAACCACTTCAGCCACGGCCCGTCACCGGTGTGCCCGATGGCCGCGTCGGCGAGGGCCAGGTCGTCCGGGTGGTCGCGCAGATGGGCCGCGAGCGCTCCGGCGCCCGCCTCCAGGCGGGCCCAGAACTCCGCCCGGCCGCTCGCCGGGACCCAGGGGCCAAGGGTGTGGAGCAGCCGCAGGAGGACGTCGTCGAGCACGGTGGAGAGCAGGTCCTCCCGGCCGTCGAAGTAGTGGTAGGCCGCGGTCTTGGAGAAGCCCGCAGCTTCGATGATCTTGTTGTAGGAGGCGGATTCGGTGCCGTGGTCGGCGAAGTGGCGGCGCGCCACGCGCAGGATCTGCTCCCGGCGCTCGGCGGGCAGGCGGTCGAATCGGGGCAAGGGCATGAACCCAAAGTACACACCACTGGGATGTACCACCAGTACCCTCCCGAGGGAAACGGGACATCGCCTCACCAACCGCCCTCTGGAAGACTGCTCCCGTGAAGAACGCACCCTCCACCCCCCGGGTCATCGCAGTCGTCGGCCCCACCGCGGCCGGAAAGTCCGACCTGGGCGTCGCCCTCGCCCAGCGGCTGGGTGGTGAGGTGGTCAACGCCGACTCCATGCAGCTCTACCGGGGCATGGACATCGGCACCGCCAAGCTGACGCCTGCCGAGCGCGGCGGCGTGCCGCACCGGCTGCTCGACGTGTGGGACGTCACCGTCGCCGCCAGCGTCGCCGAGTACCAGCGCCTCGCCCGCGCGGAGATCGACCGGCTGCTCGCCGAGGGCCGCCACCCGGTGCTCGTCGGCGGCTCCGGCCTCTACGTGCGGGGCGCGGTCGACGCCCTGGAGTTCCCCGGGACCGACCCGCAGGTGCGGGCCCGGCTGGAGGAGGAACTCGCCGAGCGGGGCAGCGGGCCGCTGCACGAGCGGCTGGCGTCCGCCGACCCGCAGGCGGCCCGCGCCATCCTGCCCAGCAACGGCCGCCGCATCGTCCGGGCCCTGGAGGTCATCACGATCACCGGGCGGCCCTTCACCGCGAACCTGCCGGGGCCCGGGGCCGAGCAGGGCGCGTACGACACCGTGCAGATCGGCGTGCGGGTGGAGCGTCCCGAGCTGGACCGCCGTATCACCCGGCGGGTGGACCGGATGTGGGAGTCGGGCCTCGTCGAGGAGGTGCGCACGCTGGAGGCCGGCGGGCTGCGCGAAGGACGCACCGCGGCACGGGCGCTGGGCTACCAGCAGGTGCTGGCCGCACTGGCCGGGGAGTGCACGATGGATGAGGCCAGGGCGGAGACCGTGCGGGCCACCAAGCGCTTCGCCCGCCGCCAGGAGTCCTGGTTCCGGCGGGACCCGCGGGTGCACTGGCTCAGCGGCGACAGCGGCTGTGACGGCGGTGGCTCGGATCGTCTCGCGGCGGACGCGCTGTCGCTCGTCGAACGACCGGTCACAGCCTGATCACGTGATGGCATCGGGACGCTTCTGACGGCGCTGGCAGGCGGTTGAGCGTGCCATCATCGACGCTCAGCCGCAATGCCGTGAGCCGTAGGTGGGAGGGTGCGTGGCGATGGAGGCCGGCCCTCGTGACAGCGACGACCCCGTCCTGGAACCGCTGGACGACGGCCCCGCAGATTCCGCTCCGGGCGACGAGTCCTACGGTGAGCTGCGCCCGCCGCGGCGCCTGCGCATCTGGCAGCTCGCGCCCATCGTGGCGCTGGCCGCGACGGGTTCCCTGATGTTCGCGTTCCCGCTCGCCTTCGAGTTCGGGGACGGCGGGGCCGTCGTCGCCATGCTCGGACTGCTCATCAGCTTCTGCGCGGCGGGCTGGGGCATGATGGCGGCCCGGCGGGTCGGCCTGACCTGGCCCGGTCTGGCGCCGCGCGGCTCCGGCGACCGCACCGACTGGCGCATGGTGCTGCTCTACGCCGTCATCGTCACCACGCTCGTCGCCCTCGCCGTGTGGCGGGTGGCCCGGCTCCGCTGACGCCGCGTCGCCGGCCCCGGCTCCGGCGGCTCCCGTACGATCGGAACCGTGAGCACCGCAGCGCAGCCCCTCGCCTTCCTCAAGGGCCACGGCACCGAGAACGACTTCGTGATCCTTCCCGACCCCGACGGCCTGCTCGACCTGGACGCCGCCGCGGTGGCCCGGCTCTGCGACCGGCGGGGCGGCCTGGGCGGCGACGGCCTGCTGCGCGTGGTCCGCTCCGCCGCGCATCCCGAGGCGCGGCAGCACGCGGACACCGCCGAGTGGTTCATGGACTACCGCAACGGTGACGGCAGCGTCGCCGAGATGTGCGGCAACGGCGTCCGCGTCTTCGCCCGCTACCTGCTGCACGCCGGCCTCGCCAAGCCCGGGGAGCTCGCGGTCGCCACCCGCGCCGGGGTGCGCCGGGTGCAGGCCGGAGCCGGAGACGGGCAGGTCACCGTCGCGATGGGCCGCGCCCTGCTGCCCGCGGGCGAGGTACGGGTCACCGTCGCAAGCCGCACCTGGCCGGCCCGCAACGTCAACGTGGGCAACCCGCACGCGGTCGTCTTCGTCGACGACCTCGCGCACGCCGGCCGGCTGCTGGACGCACCCGCGGTCCAGCCCGCCGACGCCTACCCGGACGGCACCAACGTGGAGTTCGTCGTCGACCGCGGGCCGCGGCACGTCGCGCTGCGCGTGCACGAGCGCGGCTCGGGCGAGACCCGCTCCTGCGGCACCGGCGCCTGCGCGGTCATGGTCGCCGCCGCCCGCCGCGACGGCGCCGACCCTGCGGTGGACGGCACCTCCGTGACGTACACCGTCGACGTGCCGGGCGGACGCCTAATCATCAGCGAGGACCCCGACGGGGAGATCCGGATGACCGGGCCCGCGGTCATCGTGGCCGAGGGCACGTTCGACCCGGCATGGCTGGCCGCCGCGTGACGCGTGTCCTCCGGCGCCACGCCCGGGGCCGGCTCGCTCGAACGGGTGATCCGCACCACGGTCCGCAGGAGCCGGTCGGACAGGCGTGATGTGGTCGGTAGCATCAGGCAACTGACGGTGCGACACCTCGAAGGAGGCTGCCCATGAGCGCGGTCACCAGCCTGCGCAAGCTCAGCCGGGCAGCCCTGCGGGGCACCGCCGCCCGGGGCGGCCTGCCGCACGCCATCGAGCACGTCGCCCAGGCCCACCGCGCTCACCACCCCGGTGCGGACCTCGGAGCACTGCGCCGCGCGTACCTGCTGGCCGAGTCCTCGCACCGCGGGCAGATGCGCAAGAGCGGCGAGCCGTACATCACGCACCCGCTCGCCGTCACCCTCATCCTGGCCCAGCTCGGCGCCGGCACGACCACGCTCACCGCGGCCCTGCTGCACGACACCGTCGAGGACACCGACCTCACCCTGGAGCAGGTGCGGGACGGGTTCGGTGAGGAGGTGGCCTACCTCGTCGACGGCGTCACCAAGCTGGAGAAGGTCGAGTACGGCGCCGCGGCCGAGTCGGAGACCTTCCGCAAGATGCTCGTCGCCACCGGCAACGACGTCCGCGTCATGTCGATCAAACTCGCGGACCGCCTGCACAACATGCGCACCCTCACCGTGATGCGCCCCGAGAAGCAGGCCCGCATCGCCAAGGTCACCAAGGACGTGCTCATCCCGCTCGCCGAGCGGCTGGGCGTGCAGGCGCTCAAGACGGAGCTGGAGGACCTCGTCTTCGCGATCCTCCACCCCGAGGAGCACGCCCGCACCCAGGCGCTGATCAGCGCGCACGCCGCCGAGCCCGACCCGCTGGAGACCGCCGCCGACGCCGTCCGCTCGGTGCTGCGCGAGGCGCGGATCACCTCCACCGTGCACATCCGGCCGCGGCACTCCCTCTCCGTGCACCGGGCCTCCGTCCGCCGCGGTGTGCTGGGCCCCTGCGACTTCGGGCGCCTGCTGATCCTCGTCACCGAGGACGCCGACTGCTACGCGGTCCTCGGTGAGCTGCACACCTGCTTCACACCGGTCATCTCCGAGTTCAAGGACTTCATCGCGGTACCGAAGTTCAACCTCTACCAGTCGCTGCACACCGCGTTCGCCGACGCGGAGGGCCGCGTCGTGGAGGTCCTCGTCCGCACCCGGCGCATGCACAGCGTCGCCGAGGCCGGGGTCATCGCCCTGGGCGACCCGCACCGCACGACCGGCCCGGACGAGCCGGTCGCCGAGGGCGAGCGCGCCGACCCCACCCGACCGGGGTGGCTGTCCCGCCTGCTGGAGTGGCAGAGCCACGCACCCGACCCAGACACCTTCTGGGCCGAGCTGCGCGACGACCTCGCCCAGGACCGCGAGATCACCGTCTACTGCGCCGCGCCGGGAAGCACCGCCGACTCCGCGACCCTGCACCTGCCCGCCGGTGCGAGCTGCGTCGACGCCGCCTACGCCCGCCACGGCGCGGACGGCCACCGCTGCGTCGGCGCCCGCGTCGACGGCCGGCTCGTCGCACTGGGCACCACGCTGCGCGACGGCGACGCGCTCGAACTGCTGATGGCCGCCGACGGCGCCTCGGGGCCCTCGCCGGAGTGGCTGGACCACGTCCGCACCCCGGCCGCCCGTATCGCGATCCGCCGCTGGCTCGACACCCACCCCGAGAGCGGCACCGCCGACCGCCAGCCCGACTCCCTCCCGCCGGTACCCGGCGACGCCGCGCCGCGCCAGGACCGGGCAGTGGCCGGGGCCGCCGAGAGCGCCGCCGTCGCGGTGGGGCTGCCGGGCCGCCAGGTGCGGCTCGCCCGCTGCTGCACACCGGTGCCGCCGGACGCGGTGGCCGGGTTCGCGGTGCGCGGTTCCACCGTCACCGTGCACCGGGAGACCTGCGACGCCGTCGCCCGGATGACCGCGGCCGGCCGCGACGCGCTGCCGGTCCGCTGGCAGCCCGGTGACTCCGGCTGCCGGGTCACGCTGCTCGCCGAGGCCTTCGGCAGACCGCGGCTGCTGGCCGACCTCACCGAGACCATCGCCGTGCAGGGCGCCGCCGTGATCGCCGCCGACGTGGAACCGCCCCGGCAGCAACGTGTGCGGCACACCTACACGCTGCACCTGCCCGACGCCACGGGACTGCCGGCGCTGATGCGCGCCATGCGCAACGTGCCGGGCGTCTACGACGTCATCCGCGCCACCCGGCCCGTCGTCTGAGCCCCGTCCGTCTGAGCCCCGTCCGTCTGAGCCCCGTCCGTATGGCCCCGTCCGTATCGGCCCCGCCTGCTGAGCCCGGATGCCTGCCCCGGCGGGTTGCGGACCCCGGCCGGGTGTACCGGGCCGCGGCCTGATGGGCCGATCAGGTGGGCCGCTGACGTGCCGCCCGCTCGGGCACCCCGGCGGCTGGTAGCGGTGGACCATGGTCACCCCCCGCAACGGTGCCGCGCTGCGCCGCACCGCCACCGCCACGGCGGTCGCCGTCACCTCGCTCGCCCTGATCGCCGTGGCGGTCCCGGCGCCCGAACCGCTCGGCATCGGCGACCGGCTCTTCCCCCACCTCGGCAATCCCGGTTACGACGTGCTGACCTACGACATCTCGCTGCGCTACAGCGGCGACAACACCGACGACCTCCAGGCGCGCACCCGCATCAAGGCCGAGGCGACCGGTGACGCGCTCGACACGTTCAACCTCGACTTCTCCGAAGGACGCGTCCACTCGGTCCGCGTCAACGGCGGCGCGGCCGAGTCGGTCCAGGCGGGGGAGGACATCGTCGTCACCCCGGCCGAGCCGGTCGCCGCCGGCAGCACCTTCACCGTCGACATCCGCCACACCAGCCCCACCGAGGGGGACAAGCCCACCGGCTGGATCCGCACCCGGGACGGCCTGGTCCTCGCCAACCAGGCCGACGCCGCCCACCGGGTCTTCCCCGGCAACGACCACCCCTCGGACAAGGCGCTGTTCACCTTCCGCATCACCGCGCCCCAGGAGTACACCGCCGTCACCAGCGGGCGTCCGGTCATCCGCACGGTCCGCGGCAAGAACCGCACCTGGACGTATCGCACGGCCCAGCCGATGGCCACCGAACTGGCCCAGGTGGCGATCGGGCGGTCCACCGTCGTGCACCGCGACGGGCCGCGCGGGCTGCCGCTGCGGGACGTCGTGCCGAGCCGGCACCGCGACAAGCTGGAGCCGTGGCTCGCCCGCACGCCCCGGCAGCTGGAGTGGATGGAGCAGCAGGTCGGCGACTACCCCTTCGAGACCTACGGCGTGCTGGCCGCCGAGGCCGACTTCGGCTTCGCCCTGGAGACCCAGACGCTCTCCCTGTACTCCCTGGACTTCTTCACCAACCCCGGCTATCCGGACTGGTACCGCGAGTCGATCATGGTGCACGAGCTGGCCCACCACTGGTTCGGCAACAGCGTCAGCCCGCGGCGCTGGAGCGACCTGTGGCTGAACGAGGGCCACGCCACCTGGTACGAGTGGCGCTACGCGGAGGAGGTGGGCGGCCTGGCCATGGAACGCCGGGTGAAGGCCGCCTACCAGGCGTCCGACGAGTGGCGCCGCAGGTACGGGCCGCCGGCGGCGCTGAAGGCGCCGCAGAGCGACGACCGCATCAGCATCTTCCAGCCGATCGTCTACGACGGCTCCGCGGTCGTGCTCTTCGCGCTGCGGCAGCGCATCGGCGCCACCGCCTTCGACAAGCTGCAACGCGAGTGGGTGGAGCGGCACCGGGACGGGGTGGCCGGGACCGCGGACTTCGTCGACCTGGCCAACGAGGTGTCCGGCCAGGACCTGACCTCGTTCCTGCACGAGTGGCTGCACGGCAGCACCACGCCGCCGATGCCCGGACGCCCCGACTGGGCCGCCGGCGGCACCGGCCCGTCGGCCGCCCCGGGTGGCCCGTCCGGCGGAGCGGCGGCCCCCGGCGGGCCTGCGGGCGCCCGGGAACTGGAGGACGCCGCCGCCCGGGCCGCCGGCGAGCGGCGGACCGGGGAGTAGGGCGCCGGAGTGGGTGCGGGCGCGGGAATTCGGATGACCGCCGCCCGGTGCCGTGCGACCATCTCAGGGTGCGGACGGCGCCGGGAATGTTCCGCGGAACGACGGCGTTGACCCCGTACACGAACCACTCCATCGACGTGAAGGATCCAATGACCTCCTCTTCTTCTCTTCCGCACCCAGGCCAGCGCATCGCCGAGTCGAACCGCCGAGCCGACGCCCTGATGGAAGAGGACGTCGCGTGGAGCATCGAGGACGGCGAGGAGCGTGACGGCGACCAGCTCGACCGCGCCGACCGCGCCGCCCTGCGCCGGGTGTCGGGTCTGTCCACCGAACTCGAGGACGTCACCGAGGTCGAGTACCGGCAGCTCCGCCTGGAGCGTGTGGTGCTGGTCGGCGTCTGGACTTCCGGTACCGCCCAGGACGCCGAGAACAGCCTCGCCGAACTGGCGGCGCTCGCCGAGACGGCCGGCGCGCTCGTCCTGGACGGCCTCGTGCAGCGGCGGGACAAGCCCGACCCGGCCACCTACATCGGCTCCGGCAAGGCACTCGAACTGCGGGACATCGTCCTGGAGACGGGCGCCGACACCGTCGTCTGCGACGGTGAGCTCAGCCCGGGCCAGCTCATCCACCTCGAGGACGTCGTCAAGGTCAAGGTGGTCGACCGCACCGCCCTGATCCTCGACATCTTCGCCCAGCACGCCAAGTCCCGGGAGGGCAAGGCGCAGGTCGCCCTGGCCCAGATGCAGTACATGCTGCCCAGGCTGCGTGGCTGGGGTCAGTCGCTGTCCCGCCAGATGGGCGGTGGCGGCTCCGGCTCGGCCGGTGGTGGCATGGCCACCCGCGGTCCCGGTGAGACCAAGATCGAGACGGACCGGCGACGGATCCGCGAGAAGATGGCGAAGATGCGCCGGGAGATCGCGGAGATGAAGACCGGCCGCGAGATCAAGCGCCAGGAGCGGCGCCGCCACAAGGTGCCGTCGGTGGCCATCGCCGGTTACACCAACGCGGGCAAGTCCTCGCTGCTCAACCGGCTCACCGGTGCCGGCGTGCTGGTGCAGAACGCCCTGTTCGCCACCCTGGACCCGACGGTCCGCCGGGCCGAGACGCCCAGCGGGCGGCTCTACACCCTGGCCGACACCGTCGGCTTCGTCCGGCACCTGCCGCACCACCTGGTCGAGGCGTTCCGCTCCACCATGGAGGAGGTCGGCGAGTCCGACCTCATCCTGCACGTGGTCGACGGCTCGCACCCGGTGCCCGAGGAGCAGCTCGCCGCGGTACGCGAGGTGATCCGCGAGGTCGGCGCGACGGACGTGCCGGAGATCGTCGTCATCAACAAGGCCGACGTGGCGGACCCGCTGGTCCTCCAGCGGCTGCTGCGCAACGAGAAGCACGCCCTGGTGGTGTCCACCCACACCGGGCAGGGCATGGACGAGCTGCTCGCCCTGATCGACAACGAGCTGCCCAGGCCCGAGGTCGAGCTGGAGGTCCTGGTGCCCTACACCGAGGGCGGCCTGGTCTCCCGCGTGCACGCGGAGGGCGAACTGCTCTCCGAGGAGCACACCGGTGAGGGCACGCTGCTCAAGGCACGTGTGCACGAGGAGCTGGCCGCCGAGCTGCGCCAGTACCTTCCCGCCCGCGGCTGACCCGCAGTCCACCGGCAGAGCCCGCACCCCTTCGGGGGGCGCGGGCTCTGCCCTTTTGCGGGCTCTGCCCGCCGTGTGCGGCACGCACACCGGTTACGCTCCTCGGCGGGCAGGCACCGGACGGGAGTGTGCCGTGCCCGGTGACGAGGGGGAGCGATGCACGGGGAACAGCCCGCGTGGTGGGCGCGACTGGCGGGGGCCGGCAGAGGTCGGGCGCACGATCGCAGGCGGCCGCGACGGCAGAAGGAGCGCCGCCGCCTGGACGCGCTCGCCGAGGCAACCGGGCCGCTGCCCCAACCCGTCGGGTGGAGCGCCGGTGTGGGCAGCCACCTGCTGGCCGTCCTGTGCTGCGTGAACCTGGCTCTCATCACCGCCAGTTCGGTGCACCTGTACGAGGTCTCGCTGAGCGGCACGCCCCGGCTGGTGTTCGGGGCGATGTTGGTCGCCACCTGGCTGCACTTCGCCTGCTCACTCGCCAACTGGTCACTGGCGGCGGGCCGTTCCGGTGTCTGGGTACGCAACGCCTGGGGCACGCGGTTCCTGTCCTGGCAGGACTTCACCCGCGTCAAGTCGGTGTACCTGGGGGCCGTGGTGGTCGGTGACGGCGACGGTGACCGGGACCGCACGGTGGGCAGGTTCCTCCCGGGCCTCCTGAGCCGCCTGCTGCGCAGGCCCGACGAGGCGCGGCGGGCGGCCGACCTGCTGACGCTCATGAAGCGCCACCCAGAACTGCGACCACCGCAGGACAGCAGCCCGGCCGATCTTGCGCCGTCCCGCCGCCGCTGGGTGGTGCTGCTCGCCGCAGCCCTCCTGGGCGTCGCGGTGCTGTGGTCCGGCCGCTGACCCGCCGCTCGCGGCACGCTCACCCCCTCGCGCGTCCCGCTGAGGGCCGCCGTTAACCCGCTCCGAAGAGCGGGTTAACATATGAGCACCGCCTAGCTCGAAAGATAAACCTGTGACTGTCAACGAAGACGCGTTCACCAACTGGAAGCACCGCGAGGAAATCGCGGAGTCGATGATTCCGATCATCGGGAAGCTGCACCGGGAACGGGACGTGACAGTCCTGCTCCACAGCCGCTCCCTGGTGAACAAGTCGGTGGTCAGCATCCTCAAGACCCACCGCTTCGCCCGACAGATCGCCGGTGAGGAACTCTCCGTCACCGAGACGATGCCGTTCCTGCGGGCCCTCACCACGCTCGACCTCGGCTGCTGCCAGGTCGACCTCGGCATGCTCGCCGCCCTGTACAAGGCCGACGACCGAGGGCTCAGCGTCGAGGAGTTCACCGCCGAGGCCGTCGCCGGCGCGACCGGCGACCAGAAGATCGAGCGCGGCCAGCCGCGGGACGTCGTGCTCTACGGCTTCGGCCGCATCGGCCGCCTGCTCGCCCGCCTGCTCATCGAGAAGGCCGGTTCCGGCAACGGCCTGCGGCTGCGCGCCATCGTCGTGCGCAGGGGAGCCGGGCAGGACATCGTCAAGCGCGCCTCGCTGCTGCGCCGCGACTCCATCCACGGCCAGTTCCAGGGCACCATCACCGCCGACGAGGCGACCAGCACGATCATCGCCAACGGCAACGCGATCAAGGTGATCTACGCCGACGACCCCTCGGCGGTGGACTACACCCGGTACGGCGTCAAGGACGCCATCCTCATCGACAACACCGGCAAGTGGCGCGACCGCGAGGGGCTGTCGCAGCACCTGCGGCCCGGCATCTCCAAGGTCGTCCTGACCGCGCCGGGCAAGGGCGACGTGCTCAACGTCGTGCACGGCGTCAACCACGACATGATCAAGCCGGACGAGCAGATCATCTCCTGTGCCTCCTGCACCACCAACGCCATCGTTCCGCCGCTGAAGGCCATGGCGGACGAGTACGGCGTGCTGCGCGGGCACGTCGAGACCGTGCACTCCTTCACCAACGACCAGAACCTGCTGGACAACTACCACAGCTCCGACCGCCGCGGACGCTCGGCGCCGCTGAACATGGTCATCACCGAGACGGGTGCCGCCTCCGCCGTGGCCAAGGCGCTGCCGGACCTCAACGCGCGGATCACCGGCAGCTCGATCCGCGTTCCCGTGCCGGACGTCTCCATCGCGATCCTCAGCCTGCGGCTCGCCCGCGAGACCACGCGCGAGGAGGTCCTGGACTACCTCCGCAAGGTGTCGCTGTCCTCGCCGCTGAAGCGTCAGCTCGACTTCATCAGCGCCCCGGACGCCGTCTCCAGCGACTTCATCGGCTCCCGCCACGCCTCGATCGTCGATGCCGGCGCCACCAAGGTCGAGGGCGACGACGCCATCCTCTATCTCTGGTACGACAACGAGTTCGGCTACTCCAGCCAGGTCATCCGCGTCGTCCAGCACGTCTCCGGCGTGGAGTACCCGACCTACCCGGCGCCGGTGGCCTGAGCCACGGCGTACCCGGCCCCCGGCGAGGCCGTCAGCGTCGCCGGGGCCGGGACGGGGCCGACGCCTGCCATCCGAAAGACCTCGACAGGCTCTACGCCCTTCGCCGCCCATTTCTGACCACGTTCCGCCGTCTCGATGAGCTCGTCCTGGAAGCCGTCGGGCAACGCCTTGAACCGGATCAGGCGGTGATCGGGTGCCGGCACCCGATCACCGCCTGGCGGCCAGCACTGCCGCAAGGCTCTCTTGCAGATCTTGGACGAAGTAGTCGGGTACCTCCAGTGACGGAAAATGTCCCCCGACTTCGGGCGACATCCATCGGACGATCTGCCGGTACCGCTCCTGGGCCCAGGGGCGCGGGCACTTCTCGATGTTGCACGGATACATGCTGATCGCTGACGGGACGTCGACCCGAAGTTCGGGGTCCAGCGAGTTGTGGCTTTCGTAGTAGATGCGGGCCGCCGATGCGCCGGTCCGCGGACCGCCGCCCAGCTCGACCTCGCCAGGAAGCTGAGGGAGTCGATTCACGCCGCCGCGACAGCGGCCGCGATCCAGGACGCTCTCCCTGCGTCTGCTGTCCAAGCCATCAATGACTGCAGCACTCAGGGTCGGGCCGCGGCGATCCTGACGCCCGAGGGCAAGCGGCGATGGCGGCTCAGCTCGGCTGCCAGTGTGGAGGATGCCCTCAGTGTGATCGCCGCCGACGCGATCAGCCTCATCGCAGGCGAGCGAGACGGAAAACTGGCCCTGTGTGCATCAACGACCTGCCGAGCCGCCTTCTTCGACGCCAGTCAAAGTCGCACCCGCAAGTGGTGCGACATGAACACGTGCGGGAATCGTCAGAAGAAGGCACGCTTCATTGCCAATCAGCGCAAAAACCCCAGATCGACGAAGTGACCGTTACCTCGGTGCGTGCAAGTGGGCCTCGGAGGTGGCGCAACCGTGGACCGGCCCGTCGGCCACTCGCCCCCTGGACCTGTCCGACAGGCCGCAGCCGCGCCCCCGAGTCGGGGGTGGCGTAGGCGATGCGGGTACCGTCATCCGCCCTGAAGAAACCGGATCGTCCGGCGGTCGGCACCACCCGGTCCCGGTGCTCGACCAGAGTGGGGCTGCAGAGCCACGACACAAGTGGCGCTTGGAACTTGCTGCGGGACGCCCGCCGACCCGCGCTGTTAACGTCGTCAACGAATGTCTGCGTTGATAGTGGGTGGTGTGCTGTGTACGGTTGCCGTATGACGGACACCCCCGCCCGACAGGCCGGCCCCCTGGTCACCGGGTCCGAGATCGCCAGGCTGGCAGGCGTCACCCGGGCCGCTGTCTCGAACTGGCGGCGACGCTACGACGACTTCCCGAGGCCGGCAGGAGGCGGTGCCAACAGTCCGCTGTTCGACCTGGCTGAGGTGCAGACCTGGCTGGACGGGCAGCGCAAGGGGCAGGAGGTGTCCGTGGAGGTGCAGCTGTGGCAGGCGCTGCGCGGCTCCTACGGCGACGACACGCTCAGCGGGCTCCTGGACGTCGCCTGCCTCCTTGCCGAGGGAAAGGGCCCCGCGGAGCTTCCGGCGGACGTCGACCGGCTCGCGCGGGAACTGGCCGGCAGCGGTGGTGCGGGCGAGGCGGTGAGCGCCCTCGCCGAGCGCTTCACCGACTCCGTGCGCCGAGCCGGGTCGGACCAGACCACCTCACCGCGCATCATCCGTGCCGTACGCCACTTCGCGGGTGAGGTGGCGTCCGACGCGACCCTCTTCGACCCGGCCTGCGGCATCGGTAGCCTGCTGCTGGCTGTCGGTCCTCGGCAGGGGCCGAAGCGCTACGGCCAGGACCTTGACGCCCGCAGCGCCCTATTCGCGCAGTTGCGGGCCGACCTCACCGGGTACACCGGGGTCGGTGTCGTCGCGGGGGACGCCCTGCGCGAGGACCGGTGGACGGATCTCAGGGCCGACCTGGTCATCTGCGATCCGCCGGTCGGCGAACCCGACTGGGGGCGTGAGGGTCTGCTGCTCGACCCGCGCTGGGAGTTCGGCACCCCCTCCCGCGCCGAGGGCGAGCTCGCCTGGCTGCAGCACGCGTATGCGCACACCGCGCCCGGCGGTCGTGTCCTCATGGTGCTGCCCGCCTCGGTGGCCTACCGCAAGGCGGGTCGCCGGATCCGCGCCGAACTCGTCCGGCGGGGCATCGTCACGCAGATCACCGCCCTCCCGTCGGGCTCGGCGTCCTCGCACGCGCTTCCGGTCCACCTCTGGCACCTGCGGCGACCACGGACCCCGGAGGACAGCAGCACCAGCGTCCGCATGGTCGATCTGACGGCGGGCGATCCGGACGGCTCACTCGAACCGGGCCCCGACCGGATGGCGGAAGTCCCCCTGGTCGATCTGCTCGACGATGCCGTGGATCTCACGCCCGGCCGTCATGTCGAGGACTCCCACCGCGACTACGCGGTCGAGTACCAGACCCTGCGGCAGGAACTGGCCGAGCAGGTGCGGATGTTGGCGGAGCTGCTGCCGGCGTTGGCCGCGGGCGACGGCCCCAGCTCACTGGAGGGCCCCACCGTCAGCGTCGCCGACCTCGCGCGTGCGGGGCTCGTCGAGTACGGCGACCCGGAGCCGGTCTCCATCAGCGACCAGCTCGACACCGACTACCTGCAGGGCTTCCTGCGCAGCGCGGCCAACACCCGGCGCTCCACGAGCGCCAGCGGCACCTTCCGGCTCGACGGCAAGGGCGCCCGCATCCCCCATATGGACATCACCGAGCAGCGGCGGTACGGGATGGCCTTCCGCGCGCTGCAGGAGTTCGAGCAGCGGGCGCGGAGGGTGGTGGAGCTGAGCCAGGACGCGGCGACACTGGCACGGGACGGACTGGGCAACGGCGCGCTCACCCCGGAGAGCTGACGGGGAGCGTCGCGGTGCTCGCCCGGTACAACGGCGCGCTCACGGCACGAACGAACTGGCCGACCCGCTCCACGTGACGGTCAGGGCCTCCCGCGCACGTGTGCACGCCACGAAAAGCAGGCACCGCTCCCGCAGCAGGTCCGAGTCGCGTTGCAGCGCGTCCACGTTCGCCGGTGTCATCTCGCGCGCGAACGGCACCGCGCTCGCCGTCACCCCCAGGACGGTGACGCAGCGGAACTCCAGCCCCTTCATGGCGTGCATGGTGGCGAGCCGCACGCCGTCCACGCCGGGCCCGGGGGTGTCCCTGACCCGGACCACCGGAATCCCGGCCGCGGTCAGCCTGTCGTACGCCTTGTCGAGCAGCACGTTGAAGCGGGCGCACACCCCGATCTCCGACGGCCGGATGCCCTGGCTGATCCAGCCCTCGACACGTTCGACGAGCGCCGTGACCTCTGCCTGCTCCGAGCCGTACCCGTCCACGTGGGGCCTCCGGCCGTGCAGCAGGGAGCGGTACCCGGCCAGGTTGTCGCTGCCCTCACCGCCCAGGTCGTCGACCGACACCGGACTGAGGATGCCGGTCGACCAGCCGAGGATCTCCTCCGTGGAGCGGTAGTTGATGCGCAGGCGGTGGCTGCGGCCGGCCACGGAGATGCCCAGCGAGCCGAGCGACACCTTCGAGTCGTAGATGCGCTGGTGCGGGTCGCCGGTGAGGAACAGGTCGTCGCTGCCGGGCGCCACCGCGCGGCGCAGGACACGCCACTGCGCGGGGTGCAGATCCTGCGCCTCGTCGACGACGACGTGGTCGTGCGTGGGGGACGACCCGGCCAGGAGGTCGGCGGCGCGCGCGCACACCCCCAGGTGCGTGGTGGCCTGCTGGGCACGCAGCATCGACTCGAACAACTCGACAGCCGACCACGGAGTCGGTGCCGCGCGTGATGTGCAGGACTGTCGCCCGGATGCCGAGGTGATCGACGGCCTGCGCGAGCCGGGTGTCGTGGGTGAAGACGATCACCTGCCGGTCACGGGCGCAGGCGTCGAGTACCCGGGCCAGTCCTTCGACCTTCTCGGGATCCATCGACTGCACCGGGTCGTCGATGACGAGGAACCCGAACGGGCTTTCCGCGTGGGTTGCGCGCGGCAGGAACAGGGAGAGCGCGAGGGAGTGCAGCTCCCCCTGGCTCATCACGCTGTACGCAGGGGCCGCCATGTCGTCCACGGAGACATCGAGAACGACCCTGCCGCGCCCGGGAGTTCCCGCGAGAGTGACCGACCCGAGGCTCACGCTGCTGTGCTCGCACAGCAGCCGCCAGACCTCCTGGGACCGCAGGGCGAAGGGACGCAGCCGTTCGTTGCGCAGCTCGTCGATGATCGGTCGCAACCACGCGCGGGCCTTCCGCGCATGCGGGAGGCGGGCGCGGGCCGCCTCGGCGGCCTCCGCCACGCCCAGCCACTCGGCGAGCCGCACGGCTACCGGCTGCCACGCCTCGTTGTGGTCGGAGAGCCGCCTGATGTGGTCCTCCCGCACCTGCCGACACGCGTCGTCCAGGACCGCCGCCGCGCGCTCGGCCCGGTCCGCCAGTTCCCGCGGGTGAGTGATGTCCCGGCACAGCGCCCACTCCTGCCAGACCGGCACAAGCGGGGTGTCCTCGTCGCGCAGCCACACCGGAACCGGCTGTACAAGATCGTGGACCGCCCGCAGGGTGGTCGCCACGGCCTCCCGGGCGGCTTCGGCAGCGACCGCCTCCGCCTGGAGCCGCTCCATGTCGGCCCGTGCCTGAACAGCCCACGCCCCGTCGAGCCGGTTTTCACTGCCGCAGACCGGGCAGTCCGTGTTCCCGGAACGGCCATGGTGATCCAGCGCCGCACCCAGCAGCCGGGCCAGACGGCGGGAGTCCTCGGCACTGCCGTACCGGGCTTCCTCGGCGTCGGCGGCGGCCTCCCGCAGCCGCGCAACGGCTCCGCTGACCTCCCGAAGGTCCGGCCCTGCGAGGCTCGCGTACAACCGGAGCCTGGAGAGTGCGGCCTCGGACGCCGGTGAACGGCTCTCCAGCAGCGCCCGCACCCGTACGAGATCCGGTGTGGTGCCGGACAGTGCTGATGCGGCTTCACGGGCCTTGGGGTCGTCGCTTCCGGAGAGGTCGTCGAGGAGCTTCGCAGTGAGGGCCTTCCCAGCCTTGTCCGCCTTGTCGTATTCGCTCACGGCGTCCCTGGCTCGAGCGTCGAATTCGGCGAGCAGTTCAAGCCCGAGAAGCCTGAAGAAGGCGTCGTGCAGGTTGCCGAGCGTTCCGTTGATCATCGAGCCGAGCTCGCTGTACGGCAGGAAAGGCCTGGCCAGCTCCAGTGCGCCGCCATCGAGGACCTCCTCCAACTTCCGCTCCGAGCCGTCCTGTGCCTCGACCCGTGTCAGTGCTTCCTCGAGCTTCATTCCGTGCCAGGTTCGCCGCACGGTGACGGCTTCGGCTGCCTCTCCCACCGACAGTTCAACGCAGACCTCGGGGGTGACCTCGGGACTGTGGAGGTTGCGCCAGCCCTTCTGCCAGTCACCGGCCCGCCGTCCCTCCCAGCGGGAGTTGCGCCCCGTGATCGCGGTTTCGGCGGCCTCAGCGAAGCTCGACTTGCCGGACCCGTTCGGCCCGGCGACGACTACGAGGCCGGGCCCCGGCGGCAGCTTGAGCGTGGCCGGGGGCCCGATACCGCGCCAGCCGGCCGCGGTGATGGAACGGAGCTGGACGGGACCGGTCCGCCCCCCGCTGCTCCCGACCTCCTCCGGTAGCAGTTCGATCAACAGATCCCGCGCTTCAGGGGTCAAGCCGGCGTCGGCGAGGCGGCTGAGAAGGAGCTCGCGAAGCGAGCCTGCGGTGTCAGGAGGGGTCTCGGAGGACTGGTGGCTCATGTTCGGTTCCTTGGTGCCGGGCGCGACGCAGGAGCGTGGGTCTCGGTAGCGGCTCCAAGCCGGCAACTGTGTGCATCTTCGGCGCTGTTGCTAACGTTGCCCGGCAGTCGGTGATCGGAACGGGGGAGACGATGACGTTCGGCGACGAGTGGGCCCAACTGGTCTCGGAGGCACGGCAGCGCCAGTCCGAGGGGACGAGGCTCAACCAGTTGGAGCCGGGATCCGGCAGCAACGCTGGTGGCGAGAGCGACAAGGATCTGGTGGTCACGCAGGACGATCTCGGGGCGGTCGGCCACGAGGCATTCCTGCTCCACGGCGAGCTGCACAAAAAGGCGGACATCGCAGGTGCGGGTGCCGACCGGGACGGCGCGGGCTCCACCGCGCGGGCGGCCAGGGAACTCGCCGATCGCAACCTGGCCATGGGCGGCGAGCTCTACACCACGCTGTCGGTGTGGAACGCACAGGTGAAGACCGTCCTGCAGATGTGTGCCCACATCTCGAACCACCTGGACTACTCGAAGAAGCTGCACGCCAACGAGGACGCGGCAATCGCGGCTTCCTTTCGCCGCCGGGACGGGAGCGCCGTGCCGGCCTCCGAGATCTCCACCTACGTGCGCTGACGGGACGGTGTTACATCGATGGGCGCTTTCACCTACTCCGACCTCATCGCGCTGGACCTCGGCAGGCTGAGCACCGCCGTCACCGACTGGAAGGCGATGGCCGGGAACCTTGCCACGCTTCAGACCGACGCCAGGGACGGTCTGCTGAAGAAGTCCGAAGCGGCCCGCTGGAAGGGCGTCAACGCGGCTGTGACCAGGGACTTCGTGCGTAAGACCGCCAAGGAGTTCGGTGACTTGCACAAGGAGGCCCAGAGCATCCACGCGGTACTCGCGGACGCCCACACCGAGCTTTCACAGATCCAGAAGAAGGCGAAGGCCCTGACTGACGAGGCGCGGAAGGGCGACCCGGGCAGATCTCCCGACCCTGACCCCGGCCTGCTCGTGACGGACGGCGGGAACGGGACGGTGAAGGTCATGGAGGCGGTGTGCGACGTGGAGGGAACCTCGCAGCGCACCAAGGACAGGATGCAGTGGTACGCCGACACCCTCACCGGTCTGGTCTCCCACGCTGCCGAGGTAGATGCCGCGGCCACCCGCGCCCTGCGCAAGTCCCACGGCGGTGATCCGCACAACGCCGGCCACGCGTCGTACACCTCGCTCGATGAGGACCAGCTGCCGCGTGCGATGAAGCTCGCCTCGCTCGGTGAGGATGCGAACGGCGGGCAGCGGGCCGAGCTGCGGCGGCTCTGGCAGTCGCTGAGCCCGGAGTCGCGTGCCGAGCTGTGGAAGGCGCGCAAGGAGGATCTGCTGGCAGCCGGACTGCTCACTCCCACGGTCAAGCAGATCGCGCCTGACAGGGGCTCGGGGCGGTATGGGGCGGAGGAGCCCACCTTCACCGAACTCATGACCAAGGACAAGATGAGGATGCTCGCCTCTGGCTCAGACTGGAAGGGCCTGAACGATGCCTCCCGGCACATGCAGCACTACCTCGAGAACACGGGAGAGCCGTTGGACCTCCCCGTGGACAAGATGCTGCATGACGACGAGGGGCTCCGTGTCCATGCCGAGCTGGCGATCCGTGAGAAGCAGGACGAGTGGCGGGAGCAGGCGCTGGAGGAGTTCCGGCGCAACGGCGGCCGACCCGTCACTTTCTCCGTGGAGACCGGTAACAACGACTACAGCTTCTCCCAGGACACGCAGGAGAACTGGTTCTACGCGATCGGCTCCACCCGTACGAACGTCACCGGCGTGGTGACCGTGGCGCCCGGCGCCGACGGCGTGCCGAAAGTCGGGCTCGACTACCAGGTCAACGCCTGGGACCGCTACAACTGGGACGAGGGGAAGGGCGTCGGCATCGGCCCGCTCAGCATTCCGGACGGCCAGCCCGGGCGGCTTCACACCACCGGACTGGCCCAGGAGTTCGACATGCAGGGCAGCAGTTCCCCGAAGCACTACGATCTCGGCTCTGAGACGTCGAGCAGCGACCCGCTGCCCGCGCCGGACGATCCCGGCCGCGAAGGCACGAGGCAGGACCCGGGCAGAGAGAGGACAAAGCGTTGAGCCGACCGACCACGGCAGCTCCGGCACCGAAGCGGACGCGCCGGCCGGCGAGCGTGTACAGGGTGATCATCGTCCTCGGTGTGGTGTTCGCGGCCGTGGCTGGGGGCGTCGCAGCCGTGGCACTGCTCGCCGACCGCACTCTCTCCGAGACGGCGGCCAAGGACAAGGAGTGCTGCTGGGAGAAAGGCGTCACTCCCGCCGGCCTCAGCGAGCGGATCGGCATCAGAATCCCTGAGAAGGCCACGGACCCGAAGGCCGGGGTGAAGAGCAACTCCCGCTACGACACCGGAATCCTGGCCTTCACCCTGCCCGAGGACACCGCGAACGACTACCTAGCCCGGATGGTGCCCGAAGGTACCAAGATGGTTGCCAACATCGCTCCCAAGCACGACGCCTACAAGGGGGACGCCCCGTTCACGCACCTGGGGCTGACGGAGCCGGAGACGATCAGCTCGAACCTGGTGCGAACCGCTCTCTGCCCCGAGGACACGGAGACCCCGGAAGGCAAGCATCTGCGTAGCTGCGTCACCATCTACGCCCATGGGTTCGAACCGGGCAGCACGAGGATCTACGTCAGGTCGAGTGGCGGCGTGGGCCAGTAGCGCCGCCAGGAGCAGGGCACGTGCCAGCGGCTGCTCACGCTCTCGGCATCACAGATGCCCTGCTGGCCTACGTGGCCTTCACCGCGGACACGGCTAGGTCCGGCGCTGCCGACAGGCTGGCGTGTGCTGTCCGTGTGAGTTTCGAGGGCGCAGGGCTGCCGTTGGTCGGTAGCCTTCCTGCGCCCCGCGACGCAATGGCCTCGGGCTCGCGGCCTACCAGCATTCCAACTGTCGCTCGGCCGGGTTCCCACGAGGAAGAAGCGCCTCGTGGGAACGTGAGTTCAGGGCCATCAGCTTGTGCGTTGTGCGGTCGACGAAAAAGACGAACGCTTTGGCAGTGTCGGTGAAGGCCGCTGCCGGGCGGCTGATACCGGCCGTCGTGATCACGATGAGCCGCTTGGGTGCGTCCTCACCGGCCGCCGCAGCCAGTCCGTTGAGCCGCTGAACCTCCGAAGTGGACAACTTGTTGGACCGGCTGTGCCATTCGATGTGGAATGCCTCCGACCGGATGGGCTGATCGGCATCCCCTTGTTCGAGATCTCCGAAGCCGAGTGCCGTCAGCTGCTCAAAAACCGTGTCAGTGATGTGCCGAGGGTCGGCCGGGCGCCGCGGTGCCCTCGGCGCGGAAACGTCGGCGAGCTGGCCGAGATCGGTGTCGATGTCCGCCGGCCACTCGGGCAGAGCGGGCTCATCTGCGAAGAGGGCCTCCTGCCGCGCCGACCTGCGCTCGATGGAATCCGGTCTTGCGTGCCCGGTCGGCTCGTACGGCACGGACACCTCCAGGTCCCAGGTCTCCAGTCCCTTCGAGCACGTCGGCGATGTCCACCACCGACGCGGCCGTACGGGGTACACCCGGCGCGGGCCGGGTGCTGCGCCACAGGTTCCAGGCCAGATCGACACAAGCCCAAGCCCCGCGTTCCGCGAGGTATACATCCACCAGCCAGCCGAGGGCGGGCTTGACTGAGACGCGTACCAACGCGTCGGGGAACTCGGCCTCGACGAAGCTGCCGTCGCGTTCGCGCACGATGTCGAGTTTCGGCGAGAGGCGAGGGCCGTACGGGAGGTAGCCGTTGCCTGCTGCCACGCGCCGTACTCGCACACCCCGTGCGTCCAGGAGGTCGGCCAGCTCGGTCATTTCGGACGGCTCGCTCTCGTTCCAGCGCCACGGTGTGGCAACCGGTACGCCGGTGAGGTGCGAGGATGCCACGGCGTGCAGGGCGTCGACGAGTACCTCGTCGGGCGTGTCCGGCGGCCAGATCGACGGATCACTGTTCAGCACCGGATCCACGACCGTCCAGACGATCGTGTGCCCCATGCGCACCTGCGACAGAGCGACCGACTGCTTGCCAGACAACGTGACCTTCAGATGCATCAGCAGGTTCGCGTCGTCGAAGTGCACCCGGTCGGCCAGCTCGGGATGACGGCCGCACAGGACCTGTTCCAGACGCTTGAAGTGCAGGTGCCTGCCGAAGGCGGCGACGATGTCACCGGGTGGGAAGGGCAAGGGACACTTCTGTCGAGTACTCGTGGTGCGGAAGGGCGCCGTAATCCGTTGTCGGAGCGTAGGACGACCGGATGCCGTCACTCAGTGGACGTTAAGTCCGATCTTCCTCGGTTCGTGATCGCTCGATCGTGTGACTGATCGCTGGC